>NZ_JOMI01000001.1 GCF_000711235.1 Prevotella sp. 10(H)
TCCAGGCAGGGCAGCCTCAATATGGCAGCATTCTGAAACAAGTTTGTCATTATCATTAAAAATTACATGATTACAGCCAGGAAATGCACATTGATTCCCGGAACGTAACAATAACATCTTTATTGTTTCAGTAGCTGGTGTAAGTCTTTTGGTGTTAGCCATCAATCAAAGATTATTTAAATACTATTTATTCATTTTCATAAAGATCAAAGATAGTTAAAATTAATGTTTGTTAGATGTTAAATTCGAATGTAGAACTTTATCATCTTTTGAAATCATTCATCCTTAAACATCTTAATATTCACTATATTTGCAATATGACTGATATAAATTATTGAATAATTAAAATATTAGGAAATTTATAATTTAAATGAAAAACCTTGATTACTATATCCTATGCTTTACTCACTTAAGGAGAGCTCCCAATAATGGAGGTGCCCCTCATAAACCGATTTTATTATTGAGTATATTGGATTGCATTGAAAAGGGATATATTTTAGATAATAGAATTTACATTACTCCTGAACTTATTGCATATTTTAAAAGTAACTGGCAAATATGGGTGAAATCCAAACATATAATGAATTTCTCCATGCCATTTTATCATATGTCGGGAGAACCATTTTGGAACCTCATTTTAAAACCAGGTTGCGATTTAAAATTAGATAAAAGCAATTCGATAAAATCGTTCAACCTGCTGAACACAGTTGTTGACTATGCATTGATGGATGATCAATTAATGCAATTATTGTTTCAGCCTGATAATAGACAAATATTAAGAACTATCCTGATCGATAAATATTTTCCTACTATTCATCATTACACTGCAAGTAATATGGCTTATCTGGATTCTATTGCGGATGAGATACTCCACGACTCTGCAATCCAATACATGAAGAAGATTGAAAATATTAAGCAGAAGGAGAATATAGTAACATTTGAAGAAGAAATATTCCTGCGAAACTATGTTTTCAAGAAGCAGATTCCTTTAATATATGATAATACATGTTGTATATCCGGTTTAAAGATTAATACATGGTACAATATATCAATGATTGATGCTTGCCATATTATTCCTTTTTCCCAGACTCATGACGATACCATTGGAAACGGGTTGGCTCTTTGCCCCAATCTTCACAGGGCGTTTGACCGTGGATTAATTTCAATAGATGAAAACTATAAAATTGTTGTATCAAATATATTTAAAGAAGACAAAAAGAGTACACACTCTATTATACAATTTGACCGGAAGGAAATCAATTTGCCATCCAATGAAAAATTCCACCCGAAAATGGAAAATTTATTATGGCATAGAAATAATATCTTCAGAAGTTCACAATAATCATTTGACTTAATAGTAATTGGATAATTAAAATAGCATGTTGCAAAATATACGTTTGGGATCAATTATGGTAAGTACAGCCGAAAACAGTGCTTTTGCTGTGATAAATCGGTTAATTGATTCCATTGGTCCCCGGACGGAGCTTGTCATGACTTTTTTTGAAGACGGTCGATTCGGTTATTATTGTTCTAGTAATAAAGGATTTTTAAAGCTCGCAAAACAGTTCGGTTGGTTACTGACCGATAACAGGATAGATGAGTCAGGAATAATAACAGGAGAGGGCTACTATGCTACCCAATGGTTTGACGCCTGTTTCTGGCAATGCAAAAGTGAAAGACGAAGTATAGATCTGGAACATATATTGAGAAATAACTGGCAAAGTCTTGAAAGAGACGAATATTACCCACATAACATGCCTTTCAGACACTTCGAGAAAGACGGATATAAATGCTATTATATTTATGATTACTACACCAAAAATTCCAAACACGAAAGAACCGACCTGGACAAGAGAGCCCGAAATCTCATTTTTAATATGAAAAATGGAATTGCGGACCATCAGGCTGCACGTATACTTGGCAATGCCATAAATCTACAGTTTGATAAAGAATCGAAATCAAACCATCTGATAATACCTATCGCAGCATCAACAATTGAAACCCATACAAAAAGATTTTCCCGTTTCTGTCAGCTTTTATCTTGGTATACCGGTATAAAGAATGGTTATGATACAGTTGAAGTTGTGGAGGAAAAAATTGAAATTATTCCTAAATCATTGGTTTCACTACATCATATTAAATTGGATAATAAAAAGCTACACCGCAAATCCGTTTTTCTTATTGATGATGTATATACGACAGGAGGATCATTTACCGATATGGTATACAAGTTAAAGAAACATGGTATTACGGATATACAAGGGATTTTTCTAAGTAAGACCAATTTTGATTAGATATGAAACCGGTCAAAACCTCAATTCTTAAAAGACCTATTATAAACAAAGTGCCTGTTTCACAACAGGCACTTTGATAATGTTTAATTAATTGATTATGCATTCTATTTAATCATCAGTCGGATCTTTCTTCCGAGTGTTATGCTTCTGAAAAAATTCCATAACATCTGATTTCCTGTAATAGACCTTCTTATCTATTTTATAAAAAGGTATTAGTTTCAATTGACGGTATCTTTGCACCGTTCTTTTTGTTACTCCTAGTAAATAGCATAAATCCTGATTATCTATAAGTTCATCACCATCAAGGATAGACTTATTTCTAATCATCTTATCCAATTTGTTATCAATTTTGTCAAACCGTCCGGTTATATAGTCCTTGATCTCGTTCAATTTAGTAAAGCTATCATCCATAAATCTTAGTTTTTATATATGAAATTTTATAATAGAATTCTGAATTGTAAATATCAGAAGCTATATCCGTATTGATTCACAAGTTGGATTTATCATTTTTATTTATTTTATATATCCATGAATATTAGGAAGGTGGATATATAAGAATTTTTATTATCACTAGATAAGCATTTCGATACTGTGAGATTTATTATCAAAAAAATGAATAAATAGTATAAACCCGTAAATTTCACAACTTGGTATTATTGAAATTTTCAGACAGAATATATACAGATGGCCTATTCTAATTCATCTCCCCACAATTCAATATCCGTCTTCGCACATTTAATACTAATAATAATATATATCCAGGAAACCATTTGATATATTGCAATAACATACATCCATACATTCATGATCCTCTACCCTCCTCTGAAGTGTCGTTATTAAAATTGAAGGATAGTGGAAACTCTTTACCGAAATTGTCGTAAAAGACAATATCTATCGTTTGTCTTTCTTCTGACATAGAGGTATAATATAACCGGAATGTTTCTTTTTTCAATTCGTAGCTGTCATTAGGTTCGAAGATCGTTCCATCATCCATAGACAATATACCTTTTCCTTCCGGTTGAAAATAACGAATATAATACTTAGCCTTATCATAATCACCGCTTTTATCCAGTTGGCAACGGATCTCGGCAGTCTGTCCGTATTTTAGTTTTTTCGGGACAGGAAGGTTAGTAACCTTGAATTCATAAGACTGCTGAACGTCAATATCGTCACTACAGGCACATGCTATTGCCGCAAGCAATAGTGTGTAAATAAGGTATGATGCAAATTTTTTCATTGTTTTTTTATTAATCAGTTAATAATGAATTTTATTCCTGCTCCAGCCTGAAAATGGAATTTACCAATTGTTGAAGTCGGTAGTATTCTTTCCCTGCAATGGATAAGAAGTATCATCCTGTCCGTAAGGAAAGTTTCTATCTCAAGACCGATAGCCCCACCGTAAAGGAATTTATCTTTATTTGTAAGTACAGCCCCGTCATACAGCTCTTTCTTTCCCCAGTTGACCGTTTCATATCCCGACATTAAAGATGCTCCTATAGAAACGAAAATAGTTTTAGAATAATCCGAGAGGAATTTTTTATAATATCCTATTTCACCTGTGAACTGTGAAACGGGTATATACTGGTTACTGTATCCGTATTGTTTTTGAAGGTATTCGATGCCATATATCCACCTGTTACCGCTTTTATTATAAGTAGCTACGCCTATACCTAATGCGAACGCCTGACCGTCACCGCTTGTCAGTTTAAAGCCATCCACTGCAGAAGCGGTCAGTTGTATTCCCTTTTGCCCGGGCAGGTAACGCTGAGCCAAAGTTTTTTCAGTAATGAGTAAGCTTAAGGTAAATGCCAGTGTTATTATTAATATTATTCTGTCCATATATTTTTCGTAATTTATGTTTAACAAGAGGGTCTGAGACCTCTATTTTACTTTGAGTTCATTAATCCTTTCAGCCCTGATCAGGTCGGCATTCTCAATGGTAAAACTTTGATTACGCCCTCCCTGCTTTTCGTATAATTCCACAATAAGTTTCTTATCGTCGGGTATAGTAATTTTCTCTATTGTGAAGACTGTTTGCCCGGTAGAATTTCCGTGCACTTCAGTCACATAGTTAAATGCCCGGAGTGGTACAATAATCGTTTCCTGAATAGCGGTGCGTTTGGTAAGCTTTTTGTCGACAATTTTAAAGCGTACAAAATCTATATCAAAAGATACATTTGATTCATTCTTAATCTGGGTATGCAGGTAAAGGAGGTTGTTATGGGTGTAAATGCCTTTTAACAGGTACTGAATACCGAAGCGCTTACTGCCGATATGCTTTATAATACGTTTATCACCGTGATAAATGGAGCGCATAATCAGGTGCACAACTTTCGGGGATTCGCTGCCTAGGTCTTTCAGGTAGATCTCCATCGAATTATTGGGGCGGTTCACCGCTTCACCATTATGCATAAAATCCTTCATCTCGATATTGAGCTTCACCGGTTCATCCGAATACCGTATATTGAAGGTATAAAAACTTCCTTCTTCCGTGATGACGGACATATTGGTTTCTTTTTCAAAGCCCCTTAGAGCCGCTTTTACCCTGAGTACATTATCCGAACTCTGCGCTCGTGCCGCTACGATATTTGAAGAACCGAGATCAACATCCTTGATAGAGGATGGAAAAATAAGTGTAGTGGTCTTATCAAAAGTTACTTCGATGCCATATGGCGGTATCATCCTGTCAAACATAATTTTGCGGGTCAGTCCCTGATATAGGTCACCCACTGAAGGCTGTTCCTTTTTATCTTCTTCCTCTTGGGGAACATTCACCTCAGTTATTATTTCCTGTGAATGTCCATACGATACATGCAACAGGAGAGAAAAGATTAATACGGTTAAATATTTTATTGTTTTCATACTTTAATTTTTATTATTCATTTAAATGATTTTGAATTAAGACATATGCGTTTTGGCTTATTAACTTAATCCTATTTAGGTAATAACATCAGTTTATATCCGGCTTTAAGGATTACTGTTACCGTCCGGAATTTTTTTCCAAGATACTGGGACGTTCCTTGTATAAGCCCTCTGCCCGCATCACTTAACAACTGCTGTCCTGCACTTTGCTGTGAAATATTGATCGTTGAGCCCAGGTTACTGCCCATGTTGGCTGCTATTTCTTTGGCTGCGCTAAGTTCCATCGATCCGGGTATATGAATGCCTTTCTGTCCGTCCGAATCATAGACTGTCAGCTCCACATGGATAATCTTGCCTTCATGTTCAATCGTATTAATCAATACTTCGAGCCTCTCTCCCTGTATTTTTGCATGGCCCGTCAGCATGGTATTTACCGGGATAAAAGTATCCCCAGCTATCAGGGGTTCGGAAAGACGCATCCGCAAAATCTGTCCGTCTGTAACCTTCTGCTCATCATGGATACATGCGGAGATTGTATTCTTATTATTCCCGGCTGATTGTTTATCCATGGAGTTAAAACCGTAATTACGTTCCCGGTCATAGCGTTCCATCAACTCTTCATCACTCAAACGTTGGGATAAAGAAGAGACTACCGTTTCCAACAGATGATGAACAGGAGTTGCTTTCGGCTTCTTATTTGCAACCGAAGACTTTACAATTTTGTTTTTCATCTCTTCAGCCGACAATCCTTGTCCGGGGGGATAAGGATAGCCTTCTGCCTGCCCCTGCGGCATATATTTCGCTGCCATCTGATATGATTTTTCCATAAGGGCAAGTTGTTCATCCATCTGGGTTTTCCTGTTTTCCTTTTCGTCCAGTTTAGCCTCCAGGTCTTCCAGCCTCTTTTTCATTTCTTCCTTCTCCGGGTCTTCTTTAGGGTTTTCGTAGAAATTACCCAATGTCCTGTTTATATCGCTGTAAGCGGTTTGTGAAGTCTGAATGGCATTTCGTTTGCTTTGCTGTTTAGAAGACTGAGCAGCTTCACGTTCCACCTGTTGATTTTCCATTATATCTGACTCCTTACCGTCCGTATCCATCATAAAAGCATCCAGTGAGCGCATCCTGTCCTTTTGCTTTTGATCCAGCTGTTCCTGTTCATAAGCATCCCGTTTATCTGCAATAATCTCATCCTTTTTAGGATCGGGAATATCCGCATTAAATCCAATGCCTTCTTTCTGTTTTTCCTTTTCTGATTCGGATGGTGCAAATATCAGCCACATGCATCCTGCAAAAGCAAGGAACATCATGGCAAAAACAGCATATTTCTTCAATTGTTGTTTTTTGCCGGAGTTACCTGTCGTACTCATATTCGTCTGTTTTTTCGGTTAATAACTGAATGCTATCTTTGTCTGATAATTGTGCCAAAACCGTTTGTGCAGCCTTTACACTGTCGAATTTACTTTTAGGAACATAGGGATTATAATAAATATCTTCTATTTCCAGTTTCGTTTCCGGTTTATTTTTACCGCAGCATGTAAAAAGTATAAGAAAACATATCAGTAAAACCATTAAAGTGGATACAGGGCTGAATACACGAATATTTATCCGTTTTAATTTATTTTTCTTCATATTCATAAGTATTTGAGTTATCTACATGTTCCTTTTTCAGTATTTCAGGAACTTTTATCTGTTTTATCTCCTTATCATCAGCTTTACCGGATTTACCCCAGTTGTTTATTGTTGAAAACATAAAGTAAAAATTCAATATAGTGCCTGCCAGTAATAACAGTACGATAATGAATAGGCGGGTGTCGGGAGATAATAAGGCGCACAGATACCGAAGTTTATCCTGAATTTTGTCCCTTAACGAGATTGACAGGTCGTTTATCTTTTTCTTCATTTTTGCATGTATTTTATCTGTCCAGCACTCTTAAATCTTTATTCTCTTTAATCTCGAAAGCTTCAATTGTAAAACCATGGGGATTATTATCAGACCGCACCGAGTTCAAAAGGCGGCAGGATGTTATGAGGCTGCGTTCGGTGACGTTACTTTCCCGGATAATCATCTGACGGGCAAAGGTTGCTACACGGTAAGGATATACATCGAAATTGCAGGATATACTGTCAATCACCAGATTCTGATTAATATTACCGGAAATGACCCGGTTGTAAAAGCCCTTTTCAGCCAGGTCCCTGTAATAATTAAATGCGCTTTTGTCTGATAGTACCAAAGCTCGCTGGATATTACTCTCAATAGCGCTTTTATCAGGAGAGAGCGTGAAAAACAGTTCATGGAATCGCTTTACATGCTCACGGGCTTCAACCGGCCTGTTTTGTGACAGGTCCTGTGACAAGGCAAGCATCAGTGACTTCCCTTCATCGAGAACATAGATTTTCTGCCGTTGCTTTTCAGCAAAGTTATACGCCCAGAATACCGACAAAGAGGTAATGACTGTGCATAATACCAGAAAGGCAATGCTGAATATCCGCAGTTGCTTAAAGCTGGTTTCTATATTGGTTAATGATTTGAATTCCATAATTCTAATTTGTTAATGAGTTAATATGCCAATATGCCGATGATGAAATTGTTATTACTGAAATCCGGAAGCTTGAAAATATTGGCAAATTGGCACATTGAATAATTTGCATATTGATAATCCTTCGGCTTATCACCGCCCCATAAGCCGTCCACCGATGTTGCCTGAGGCAGCGCCGGCTGCTCCTGCGGCAACAGAACCGGCCTTAACTGCTGCTGTGTTCACGCTTTTCCCGTAATTACCCATTCCTTCGGCCTGGATTATCCATCCGGCAACAGTCGGTATCGTGAAATATCCTACAATTCCGATTATCAGAAAAATGATATAAATGGCATCAGAAGAGTCCATCGAATAGTTCGGGTCCGCTGTCATACGGTCTATATCTGCCTGTAGCATCAGTGATTGGAGACGTGCTAGAATGGAGCTGAACAGATCGGATACCGGAAGCCATAAATAAACGGTTATATAGCGGGATATCCATTGGGTTATAGTAGAGCCGAAACCATCCCATACTGAAATGGCAAAAGCCAGAGGGCCGAGTATGGCAAGGACAATCAGGAAGAATGTCCGGATAACGTCTATTACAAGGGCAGCTGCCTGAAAGACCAGTTGCAGGAAATTCCGGAAAAGTTCCTGAAACCATTTCTTCAGTTTATAAGCCGCACGGTCTATATATAAACCAGCCTTTTCACCTACATCGGTTACTCCCAGCTTTTTAAGCTCAGCTTCAAAGATGTCGTCGTCCACAAGATAGGCTGTCTCCGGATTTCTTTTTTTATCTCATACTCCAGTTTATCTTTTTGCTCGGCAAACTTTTTCATATCAAATGTTTCGGACTGCATCATCTGGTTGGTTCCCTGTACTACCGGACTCATAATACTGTTTATGGTACCCAGTACAAGGGTTGGAAAGAACATAATGCATGCACCGATAACAAAAGGTCTCAATAGCGGATATACATCTATCGGCTCTGCCCTTGCCAGACTTTGCCATACACGGTAGGCTACGTAGAACAAAGCTCCCAGGCCGGCAATACCTTTGGCTATACCGATCATATTGCTGCATAAGGGCATCATCTGGTCATAGAGCATCCGTAGGGTTTGGTGAAATTGATCGAAATCCATAGTTTTAATTTGAAAATGTGACAATTTGCATATTCGAAAATGAAAAGCCCTTCTATAGAGCAATTGGCTAATCTCCGAATTTGCTTATTTGCTAATTGATTCTACCAGTACCTGTCCGAAGGATTCCCATAAAGGGCTGTAACACGTGCCGTCTCTCCGGTCTTTTTTGCCCGCAGATAGGATACCCCGATATTTTTATTGGTAAAATACACCACAAGGTTTTTGTAGTTCAATATGGAATTGTATGAACGGTCCACAATATCCATACGCTCTTTATCGGTCATGGAGAGTGTCGTCACATTCACAACGTCCTTGAGTTCATTCAGGACACCGCTGCTCTCTTCCAGCAATTTTGCATAACCTGTGGCTATCGCATTCAGTTCTTCGATACTGTAATTAGGATCGGACATCATTTTCTGGAAATTAACGACATAGATATCTGATATTTCGCCAACCATCAGAATGGTTCTCTGTACTTTTCGTGCATCTTTTACAAGGTTGTGAACGGACCTGAGCTTGTCATAATACTCCTTTCCCAGCTTGTAAATTTTTACTGTTTCCTCGAAACTTTTTATCATGTTTGTCGCGGTCGTCGATGTCTGCACTACATTCCGCGTCGTATTTACAATACCTTGTGCCAGATTGGACGGATCGACGACTGTCCATTGTGCGTTTAATTGCGTTGTGAAGAATAAAACAAGTCCCCACAACATGAATAATCTCGTTTTCATATTGCCTATTGTTTAAGTAAATTGATAATTGATTTGCTGTATAAGAATGAAATGTCAGACAGGTTCAAATATTGCTTCGAAGTGTAAGGATTCACTTAGTACCGTATGATATATACTTCCACTCGTAGAACCGGAACTTCCCTGCCACCTTACAAATTTCCACCCCGATTTTGGTACCGCTTCTAAAAAGATTGTCGTACCATACATGATATTTACAACTGACCACCCTGAATCGTTTTCAAGATAATTCCGAATGAAACCCTGTCCTTGTATACCAAAATGGACGATGCCATACTTTGCGGTAAACCTTGCCTCAAAATGACGGTCATTCTCTACAGTGAATGAATAAATTTTCGATGTGGATACAAGTGAACCATATTCATACCATCCCTCAAACTTATAATCGGCATATTCGGTTGCTTTAAGTGTACAGATACTTCCCACGGAATATTTACCGGGTCCTTCAATAGTTCCGCCTCCGGTATTGTATACTGTAATAATTCCGTGGTGTAACGGTGCATATTTAACAATCAGATGTCTGTCTTTTGTCGCCTCGAATGTGTATTCCAGCTGATCGGATACTAATGTGCCGTCTTAAAACCATCCGACCAGATACCAATCCGGGTATACCCTCCCGTGAACAGTTACCTGCTCTCCATGCCCGTATATTCCACCACCATATACATTTCCTTCTCCATGGGCTTCGACACCTATCCTGTATTGCAGGGCACATTCAAACTGGTTTTTCACACCCGGTTTAAGGACAAGATCTTCTCCTGCCTTAAAAGTCCGGGTATTTCCGTCCACATGAAATACAAATAGCGTGTCGCCTCTGTTTATTTCCTGTTGTGGTGCGATATAACGGTATATAAAAGAGTTACCTATTGTTTGATCCAGAAACATTTTATTCAACTGCCTGGAGGAATTTTTCTCTTTTAATTCCCCCGTTTGGAGATTCAGGGATACAGCCGGAGTTTTACCGTAAAATTGTGCAGAGGCAGGTTTTTTACCGGATACAGAGTTGAATTTTACTTCCACTAAAGCCAGTTTATGAGTAAAATTAAGAGGAATCAGTTTGTCCATAATGGCGGAAGTATTTACAGCCCATAACAAATCACTCAACGTAATATTATCATCCTGTTCTTCCGGTACAATAAAATGAAGGTTCGTCGCATCGTCAATATTCTCCAGAAAAGGGTAATAGGCATAAAAATCCAGCTTATCTTCCTGCATATACAGTATTTTATCTTCTTCAGAAAAAGGGGAAAGGCCCTGTCCGTCAAAACGGTACTTTTTGTTATCTGCATAATTATCTTTGGCTTTGAGGCTAGAACCTTTTTTTACTGCATAAATGCCAATCAGGTCACCTTCTTCGAAACGGGTATCTGTGGCATAGGTTTCAGCACCTAATGTGAATCTTATCTGCCGCACCTCCGGACCGCTAAAACCTCCGGATTCCTCATCCCTATCACAACCATATAACAAGGTGAATAATGAAAGTATGACTAGTATATTAAATCTCATAATGCCTGCTTATTTGGTTTAGGAATAATACGGGAAGTAGAAACAGTTTTCACTCCCCGTATTACAAGTGTTCAACTATAATTAATAAAGATTCAGAGAGTTTTCGGGTCCTGTGAGCCAATCTGTAATGACAATATCATCGATGGTTAGTTCGGTTCCATTCAGCGTCACATTGAAAGTATTCTTTGTACCTTGCTTGAAAGTAGTATTGACCGGTATATAGTAATAGTAAGTCGAACCGTCAATAATAAATTTCAGGTATACCGAACCGTTGGCGGAAGTTTTGGATACCGGTAAAATCATTAGGTTCACAAAGTTTTCCTCTTTTGTAGGCATTTCTTCGGTAAGTGTAACCAGACCATTAGCATTTTCCACAAATGCCGGATTATGTTGTCCCTGGTAAGCAATCTCCCCCGATCCGATATTCAGAAGACCGTAACTTACAATTTCATATTTACTTTGGGCATTCAAAACTTCAACACGTGTTAGTTTTCCTTCACCCGGATAATTCATCTTCTTTACCTTGAATTGCAACAATGACAGCGCATGCTTCATACGCAGGCGAACATTGGGATTACTCCTGTCAACCGATTCTTGCCCTTCAGCATTCGTTCCGAACATATAATCGACCTGGTTAGAAGTATATATAGGCACAGAAGCCGCATTCGTAATTGAAGTGGTGTATGGAAAATAGGCGTAAATAATAGCCGGTGTATCGGATAGTTTTACCTGTGGAGTTAGCACCCATTTACCTGATTTAAATTCCGCCAATGCATTATTGTAAGGCCCGATAGGATAGTTTTGTCCGATTGCACCCGGAGTGACGAATAGTCCCAGTTTAGCTCCATCCGGGAATGTACTGAGCGGAGCATAAGTTTCCGGCATGCCTGAAATTTCAGTTTCTACATGCAAATCAGCAGTCTTTTCCGAAATACGCTGAGGTTCATCTTCATTATTGCAACCCGAAAATGAGAACAACATCGCGGACATAGCCGCCATAAAAAGAATCTTTTTCATTTTGTTTAATTTTAATTTGGTTATTATTGGGGAGCCACCTCCCTTTATTAAATTTCAATTTTACCTTCTTCTCCGGTTTCCCAGCCTGTAACTTCCGCCTCCATACCCAACAGTCCGAGACGTATTTCCAGTGTAATATGTATTATCGGAGATTCAAATCCCTCGAATTGTCTTGTCAGGTCTATTAGAGCATGGTGACTAGTGCCATCCGACAGTCTAAGGTCAACTTCAAGGATATTTTCAGTTGCTTCCGGTGTATCCTTATCTGGATTCATGCCGAAAACTACATTTGAGCTGCGGAAAAGGCCGGCTTTTTGCTTTTTGGAATTCACTTGCAGAATAGTACTGGAGGTATTGCCTTTCCATTTGAAAATGAATAGCCGGACTGCACTCCTGTTAGATTACCAGAAATATTATCGACTTCCTGCGCCACGCCGTTATCGGGTATTGTAAAATCGATTACTACCTGCTGAATGCAGGAAATGGGTATTATTTCGCACGCAGTAGTTTGTCCTGCAATTATCGTTACCTCTTTTTTATCCACATATATAACAGGCGCTTGTCCTATGTACTGATTGTTCCCCTGTATGTTTACAGGCAGGGTAATGGTTGCGGATTCTGCTTCATCCAGATTATAACTGACACCTTCGGCTATGTTAAACGCAAGCAGTGTCATCCTGCCTTCCGGAATTTGCTTGAGAATCGTATCACCGGATATCAAATAGCTATTGACAGGTTGGGTATAGAGCTGCAAATTAATCTCTCCCGGCTGCTTATCTCCTTCGAGCAGGTAATTCCAGTTCAGACGGATATCCAGATTTCCGTCATATACACAATCTTCCGAAAAATCAACGAGGCTGCATGATGCCAATATCATACTGATGAATACAGTAATTAGTTTTATCTTTTTCATTTCTTGAGAGTTTAATGATAGTCTTCGTTATTAAGCCCGTGAGCTTTTATAAGTTTGTTTATTTCGGGATCGAGCGTACCCCGCCAGCGTTTGGTAGCATCCAGTTCAACTGACCTGAGATAGCGCTTTACAGCTTCTTCTTCCTGACCTGTTCGTGAGGCCAGTACTGCCATCAGATATTCCCCATCCGCACTCTCGGGCTCATTCTCCAATATATGATAAGCCGCTTTATCATAGCCGAGGCTCATCATGCAAATCGCCGTATTGAAATCAGCATATTCATTCAGGATTTGCAAAGCTTCACCATATTTTCGCTTCATCATCAGTTCTATGCCTTTAGCGTAGTATGTATCCGGCTCGGTGGTATGGATCGTATCTTTTAGCATCCCTCTGCGGTGCATATGGAAAGTAAAATCGACTGCCCTGAGCTTTGGATAGAGCTCGTTACGTATAATCCTGTAACTTTCCGGGTATTTCTGCTTTATCGTCTGCTCGCGGTTATCAGGGTCACCGACCGATGAAATGTTTTCAAGGATCGATTGCTTTTGATCAATTCCTTCGGTTTCCTGTATCAATCTGACCAATCCGTCCCAGTCCTCACCGTAAGGATAGACCGGTAGCATTTTTTCAATTCCATATATTTCCGATAACTCACCGAACAGATAGACCCTGATAGATTCTCCCCTCTTTTTTGCCAGCAATAAATTGGAACGGTAACTGCCTTCCGGAGAACATCCTGCCTTTATCGAAATACTGTCCATCGCAAACTCACCGGTTTCTGTCAGTTCAACGATCATCTGATGTACCTTATCTGTTTCACTCTGGTTTAAGCCGAGCGAAATATCCAGTTCCGATCTTCCGGCCTTAAAAGTGATATTTGCCCTTAGTGAAGAGGTCGCTTTGCGCTCAATGATCTTTCGCTTATACCGTGGTGTGTGATCAATGAAATGTATCATTGAAGAGACTGTATAACTGAGTGTATCGGAAGGCGGTAACAGGTATTCCCTACCGTCTTTTGTCATTATTGTCCCGTCGACATACAGCTGCATCCGGTTACTATCCTCATCGGTATTTAATTCCTGATGGTAGTAGTACACGACTTTGCCTGCATTAAATATGACGGAATCCAATTTTGCCGTCTCATTTTTAGGAAAGCGAACCATGCTCCTGAAGGCGATATCCATATTATCTTTCAATAACCGGTTTTTCTCTATCTTGTCGTTCTTCAGAAAGCGTTTGATAATAAAAGCCGAGTCCGCAGCGGTGAACGGTTGGTAATCATTTATATATTCACCCTGAAATCTGTCGTCGCGGTATTTCTTTATCATAGTGGATGCAGATAACTCACGCAACATATAGAATTGGGGAAATGTTGATGATATAAACCTGAACCAGTTATGATAGACCGAGGCTAGATAGGTGGTATCTCTTTCGAAATATTCATAGCGCTGCCTTATCTTCGAATAACTTAGCCTTTTCCTGAGGGTTGTTTTATTTTTATCTATTTTGTTATTGAAAAGATCGTAACGGACTTGCAGCTTTCGGGTATAATTGCTAAAACCTACATATTCCATAGAATCTCTGTATATCCTGTCGAGTTCGGATTTTAAATAACCTGAGATATACCTGTTAAAGGCACCGGTCTTTACAAAATGGTCATTATAAAGACTGTCGGGAATTATCCGGCTCATGTACTTTTCATACCTGCGGTAACCTTCCTGCCGTACTTTATCGAATTCTCTTCCGGTAAGGATCAGATCGTCAAAATCACTCTCCGTCTCCTTTTTGATAAGATGAGGCGTCAGATTTACCTGCCAGTCTTCATGGATCAGGTTTTCGGGAATATGTACCATAAAATCCACGTCTACTTTTCCGAACCGTTCGGGTATGCTTTTAAGCTTGGCGGTAATCGTCACTTCGGAAAGATGTACGGAAACCTGCCTGTTTCCTTCCTTATCTAGTTCTGTCTGGGCGTAGATGGTCTTATTACCGTATCTGTCCTTCATCTCGACTACCGAAGGGAGATCATCTTCATTCTTTTTTTCCGTCTGTTGTTCCGGTTGTACAGGCAGCGACACTCCAATACGGGCGTTGCTGTCAGGACGCCTGACGGCGCAAGACGATAAAAGGACAAGGGCTATTACGGTGAATAATACTATCTGTATTCTCTTTTTTCTCATATCGTTTATTTTCTGATAACTGTTGACTGTTGACTGATTAAAAGAGATAGATAAGGGAGACGGCGACCTTATTGGGTACGGCATACCATTTGTTTTCATCACTTACTTTTTTGCCGCACTTTTCGCACGGGTATTTGTTATAATCAGCGTATACTAATCCTACGCCTCCTTCCACTTCCAGATTCCAGCGAGGAGAAAGCAGCCAGGCATAACCTAAGCTGATTCCGGCTCCGAAGGCAGTACCCTCATAACGGTAGTCTTTCCATGTGAAATGATATTTCGTTCCGATAGCATTCACTCCCCCAAATGCATGTACATAGGATTCAAGCAACCAGTAACGTACCCCCGGCATAGCGGCAATATGCTGGAATTTCTTATTATCCTTGAATACAAATGGATTGTAATAGACTGGAAGATGCAGCGACCATTTCCTATTCAGTGTCATACTGGCCTCGATATTCAGTGTGGTAGTTCCCAATGCAGGGATATTGGTTCCCAATGAATAAAACTGGCCGTATAAATGGGACGAGCAAAGACACAGGAAGGTCATTAGAGCATATATCGATATGATCTTTTTCATTCGTTTATTTATTTGATTATTACTGTTTTATTCTGTCGGAGTGTTATGGGCGCCGTCTTCTTTTATAATTTCGGTTTCTACGTTTTTATGGTGTGCGATGCGTTTATAGGTTTCATTTGAATGAAGCATAATCGTATCGGGTTCGGGATGATAAACCAGATGTTGCGGCTCAATAAAAATTGTGCCTGTATTGAAGTAAGGCCAGCCTGAATCCTGATGGATCGTATAGGTTTCCATGGTCAGCCTTCTGAATAAACCCCGCTTTTTAATAAAGAGCAATTTATATATATCATTCTCCCTGTAGATGACAAACCGGGTATTGGATGTTATACTTTCCCATTCACCGCACATGGTGTCCAGATCGTCAATCATATCGTGCCTGCGGTCTTCCGTAGCGTACAGGTTTAAAATACCCTTACATAAAGTCTGGAGTAGGAAAGCCATATTTTCCAGTTCTGCCTTGTTAAATCTGTAATTCATAATCTTCTATGTTTTTAATTAATTATTTCGTTTATTATTTGCGAGCCTTTTGATGGCCAGTTCTATATTGCCGTCCAGCTTTTCAGCCAGCTGGAATACTTCCATCTTCTCAGTCTCTTCGGTCGTATATGCCAGATATTCTTCCATCGAAACTTCGGTGGCATAGACCGCCGATTGCACTCCGCCAAGTCCGATCCACACTTCTTTGTATTTCCTGTTCGGATTATTGGCCATATTGATGGACAGTATCTGTGACTTTTCTTTATCGGTCAGTCCCAGTAATTCCTGTATGGAATCGAATTTGTTCATGTATTTACGTTGGTCGAGCAGGATTTTACAATCGGAGTTGTTGATTATGGACTCTTTGACTATCTCCGAGCTTAACAGATCTTCGACCTCCTGTGTGACCGTGATTGCCTCGCCAAAATATTTACGGACAGTCTTATACAAATACTTAATGTACTCTGCCATCCCCTCTTTGGCGATTGCTTTCCAGGCTTCTTCAATTAATATCATCTTGCGGATTCCCCTTAATCTTCTCATTTTATTGATGAATGATTCCATAATGATAATCGTGACTATCGGAAACAGGATTTTATGGTCTTTAATGGCGTCTATCTCGAAAACAATAAAGCGTTTTGACAGTAGATCCAGCTGCTTATCCGAGTTCAAGAGGAAATCATACTCACCTCCCAGATAGTATGGCTCCAATACATTCAGGAAATTATGAACATCGAAATCCTTCTCGCGCGTATTCTTCTTCTCGAGAACCTGCCGGTATTCGTCATACACAAATTCATAGAAAGTATTGAAACAGGGAATAACCGATTTATCCGTCTTTATCTTCTCAAGATACTGGTTGACGGCATTGGACAGGGCTACTTCTTCAGCGCGTGTCGGCGGCTCGTCATCCCTTTTCCAGAGGGTTAATATCAGTGTCTTGATAGACTCTTTCTTCTCAATATCGAAAATGCCGTCATCCGTAAAAAATGGATTAAACGAAATCGGGTTTTCTTCGGTATACGTAAAATAGATTCCATCCTCTCCTTTGGTCTTGCGGTTTATCAGTTCGCAGAGTCCCTGATAAGAGTTTCCCGTATCGACTAACAGTACATGCGTACCCTGTTCCCAATACTGCCTGACCATATGGTTCGTAAAAAAAGATTTTCCCGAACCGGAAGGCCCTAAGATGAACTTGTTACGGTTGGTGATTATACCCTTCTTCATCGGCAGGTCGGAAATATCCACATGAATTGGTTTTCCGGTCAGCCTGTCAACCATCTTGATGCCGAAAGGCGACGGAGAATTCCTGTAATTGGTTTCTTCCACAAACAGGCATACAGCCTGCTCGATAAAGGTGTAAAAACTTTCCTCATTCGGAAAGTCTCCTTCGTTTCCGGGAATGGCCGCCCAATACAGGGTAGGCACATCGATGATATTGTGGCGCGGCTTGCATTCCATCAATGCCAGTTGCGAGCCGACATCGTTTTTGATACGTTTCAGTTCTTCCGAATCTTCGCTCCATGCTATTACATTGCAATGGCAGCGCACGGAGATAAGACCGAAGCTATGGGCTTCGTTCAGGTAATGCTCGATCCATTCGCGGTTAATCTGATTGCTGCGGCTATACCTCGACAGGGAATGCATATTGCGCGCCTGTTTCTCAAACTGACTGAGGTTTTCTGTGTGGTCGTCAATAAAAATGAACTGGTTGTAAATATGGTTACAACTTAATAATACGCCCACAGGTGCGGCAAAGGACAACCTACAATCGCTCCTGTCGGTGGATAACTTCTCATACCGGGTGTCAGTATTGACCTTAGTGGGAAGATCTTCCGAATCGGACAGGGTATGCAACACCAGCCGCTTATCGCCGATACGCATCTCAGCCGGGTTCAGGTCAATATCCTTCAGGCAGGTCGTGTCTTCCTGAGACAGGGAGAAATATTTTTCGATAATACCTGCTTGTTCTTCCAATCCGGTGATATCATCGGTAGTCATTTTTTTGAGGCTGATAAATCCGCTATCATTAATGATCCGCTCGAATTGGTCACAGCTCTCCATAAACCGGAGCGCCGTTTCCTTATCCTGCATTTCTTTAGGTATGATAAAGCCTCTGGTCAGTGCATTGAAATTGCTTTGCTGACGTGCCCGTTCTTTCGTTGTCTTGGTAAGGAACAGATAACTGGTATGATTCAGGTATGGCCGCTCATTGAAGTGAAGCTGGAAACTGCGGTCAAGGAAACTCATGTCGGCAGAGCGTACCTGGGGTTTATAATTTTCCTGTATAAACCAGTCCTGCTTATGTACGATGGAATAATTCGGTAATACTTTGATGGCTTTAAGCCATGAACCGTGGATTGCTTCATATTCTGCGGATGTGACTGTATAGAGTTCGGGAAGTTCCACCTGGTAACAAAGTGTGATATCCGCATCCTTGCTGATAATAATACCATGCTCTACGGATAACAGCGGAAACTTACTCTCTAATGTTGCTGCTTTTAAAATATTCCTCATCGCGTCAGCTGTTATTGTCCATTTGTATTGTTGTCCTGACGATTCGTTTGAAAAGATGGTTTATCTTCCGTCGGTTAATGATATAGCGGGGATGGTTCGCCAACGCCATCAGTTTTAGTAATCCGTATTCACCGTATTTACCGTTCAGGAAGAAAGTACCCCAGACAAGCCCTCCGCCGGTAATAATCCCGAATCCGATACAAATCCACTGACTGACCCCTGCCATATACATGATTACAAAAAGTATAAATACAGCCAGTAATCCTCCTGCGAATATGAAAAGGTATTGCGCTTTGAGACCCTTGAACTCGCTATTGCGCCCAATGCCTTTGTTGATTGAATATTCCATTTTCTAAATCTTTAGTTCTAAATCGATTTTTTTGTACTCTCGGGCTTTCCCCATTGGGGAAACAAAAGGGACATTTACAAAAAGAATGATCTCAGGATTGTCGCAGCAACGATAAGGAAGATGCACGCTCCGAACCAGGAAGCTGCAGTCTTGGAGGTATCGGGATCTCCGGAAGAGAATTTTCCGTAGACTTTGACTCCGCCGATCAGGCCGACAACCGCGCCAATGGCATAAATAAGTTTGGTGCCGGGATCGAAATAAGAGGTTACCATATTGGTGGCTTCGGTAATACCGGCCTGGCCGTTGCCTTGGGCATACATGGCGGTTGCAGCTAAGAGAAATGTGGAAAGAAAAAATAATTTTTGCATCGCTTTTACATTTTAAAATGAATAACTAAATGAATTGCGATATCAAATATATTGGAACTAAATAGCTGAATTCCAAACCTGTCGGCGTATTGCTTTATATGTCATAATGTTTCACTTTCAGGAATTACGGTAGGGTGTTTTCTTAATGATACCTTAAAAAAATAAGGTATTAAAAAACTTGCTGACATACTGTTGTCATTCCCACCTGATACATTTGCAGTGTAGTTAATTAAAAAAAATATAAACATGAAAATTAAACCTTATTTAGCCTTTAATGGCAATGCAGAAGAAGCATTGAACTTTTATGCCGGAGTATTTAACGGAACAATTGGAGAGATATGTCGCTATGGAGAATATCAGGAAATGGAAAGCCCCGCGGGTTACAAGGATAAGATAATCCATTCCAATCTGGATTTTAATGGCTGCACAATCAGTATGGCAGATACGATGCCCGGTACAAAAACCGATTTCGGTTCAGGTCTTACAATAACGGTATTTTGCGATACAGAGGAGCAGCTTAAAGACATTTATGCAAAATTATCTGTCGGCGGACAAATAAAATGCGAACTTTGCCAGCCGGGTTATGCTAAGTTATATGCAGAAATTCTGGATAAATTTGGCGTACTTTGGGCATTGATTATTGAATAAAATTGCACAGTGGATAAAGACTTAAACCGAATTGACCGTATATCGGCATTATTAGTACAATTACAGTCGCGACCGATTGTCAAAGCCTCTGAGATGGCAAAACGTTTCGGGGTAAGTCTCCGGACGATTTATCGCGATATGAGTACCCTGTCGGAAGCAGGAGTGCCCATATGTGGTAATTCGGGAATAGGTTATTCACTGGTTGAAGGTTACAGGCTGCCTTCGCTTATGTTTACCAAAGAGGAAGCGATGGCTTTTCTTACAGCCGAAAAGATTATCGAGCAACTGACCGATACCCAGAACAGCAATTATTTTCGTCAGGGAATGGATAAAATCCGTGCTGCATTACGGGCAGTGGATAAAAAATACCTTCACGATATGGAAGATACCATTGCTGTATATAAAAGCAGGAATACCAAAGAAAGTTTACCCAATCTGATGCAGGTAATACTAAGCAGCATTAATGATAAATTAATCGTAGAGATTAACTATACAAATGCAGGAGAAAATAAAAGCAATCGGTTATTGGAAGCTGTCGGTATCAGTTATTCGCATCCCCGTTGGTATCTTGCCGCCTGGTGTCATTTAAGGGAAGAATACCGGATGTTCAGGCTAGACCGTATAGAGAATATAAAAATTACAGATAGTAAGCATACTAAAGTTCATCCTCCATTGGAATCTCTTATAGAAGTAGATGATCCCAACTGCCTTCATGAAGTAATTTTGCATACGAGTAAAGAGGTGTCCAAAAACTTTGCCGACAGATGCCATTACATGGGTTTAGTAGAAGAAAAAGAACTTGAAAACGGGCAGATTGAACAAACATATATGGCTTATTCTCTTGAAGGTCTAGCGAGGTGGGTATTGGCAAATGCCGACACAACAACAGTGGTTAAGCCTATTGAAATAAAAAGTATCATAAAACAAATAATTAAGAATTTAGACCTATGAAAATAAATAGTACAGAGATAAAAAATCTTGAACCGATAAATACAATTGCAATCTCACATGTAGGTGATTATTCCGCTATTGGAAGCGCATTTGAGAAACTTGCGGCATGGGCAGGTGAGAACAACCTTTGGGCGGCTATGCCTAAAATGGCGGGTATCTATCACGATAATCCGATGGATACTCCGACAGATAAACTCCGTTCGGAGGCTTGTCTGGAAGACTTGGCAGGCACTGAACCGGGAGAAGGAATGAAACGCTATACCATCACCGGAGGCAAGTATTTTATGATGCAGGTAGAAGTAACTATGGCAGAATATGGCGAAGCCTGGCAAAAGGTATATGTTTTACTTGGCGAAAAAGGCTATGGATGCGACATGAGAGACCATTATGAAATTTATATCAGTTGTGTAGGCGATACTCAGGATGCTAACTCCCCCTGGATTGTGGATATATGTATTCCTGTTAATTAATAGATTATTAACAATTTTATAACTTTTTATTTAAAATAAATAAAGCCCGTGAAGTTAACATCACAGGCTATCTTTTTATATTACTCAAGAAAGTTGAGATCAGCCATTAGTTTATCGAGATCACAAAATGGTGATAACTTCCCTGTTCAATTAGATTTTCATAAATGATAAAGATTCGTCATTCAGGACATTTTTGTTATCTATACTGTCATTTTCATTTCCCCATCTCTTGCTATATTTACCTGCAAGAAGGATACATGTTCTATATACCTGCTTTATATGTCTTCGTATCCTGAAACCTAATTGAATAACCAATATGCGCATAGCCATTTTTTTGGATAACATAAATTATAAAGAATTGAATGACGGGCTAAAGACTATACTATTGTTTGATGTTGATGATTACTTAGTTGTTGCTGTCGGACAACAATTATTATTGATATATAATTTCAGCTACCTGATAACATGGCTTTTGGGCAAAAGAGTTGAAAAGGTGTATATGACAGGGTCTGACGAAGTAATAAAAAAAGCCATTGAGCATAGCGGGGTCATAACAGTGGAACCCTTGTCTAAAATAAAAGACAATCCGTTACTAAAATCACTTGAATTACCAATTGATTAGGAGTTCCTGTATTTCAACGGGGTCATTCCTGTATATTGTTTGAAGAATCGTCCGAAAAAAGAAGGATTGGCAAAGTTCAGATCTTCAGATATCTGGAGGATCGATAAATCCGTTGTTTTTAGCTGCTTCTTAATTTCGGTTATCAGCGCTATCTGTATCCATTCCTGAAATGAATTTCCGCTCACTTTTTTTATAATGGATGACAGGTAGTTTGGAGTCAGGCATAATTTATCAGCATAGAAAGCCAGTTTCTTTTCCGCGCGGAAATGTTCCATCAGCAACAAAAAAAACTTTTTGGCAACATCGTCTTCCCTGGATGATTGCCTGAGGATCCCTCTATCCATTTCAATCTTATAATAAGAACCAATCTCAAGCATGAGGGCCATAATCAGGGATTTGATTATATCTTCCTTAAATGCAAGGTCTTCATGATGCTGCTTTATAATGATAGAATGAAGTTCAAGAATATTATAGATGGCTTCTTTACTCACTTCAGTAACCGGATTCTCATTCATATTAACCAAAATATCCTTATCCATACGCAGGGGAAAAGAAACGATATAATCCTGAGAAAAAAACATCAGTTCGAACAGGAAGTCATCCGATACTTTTAACATTGTGCATAAATTCTTTGGAAATATGCAGGTAATTGTATTAGCTTTTACTCCATATTGACGATGGTTGACTTTCAGCATTCCGTTTCCTTTGATACATACTCCCAATATAAGACCGTCAAAAAGGAATGCTTCTTCCAACCCTATATAATCGGGAAATTTACTGCTGTCGGAAATAATATAATTTTTCAAAAGCGCATTTCCTGTTTCGTCTGCTACTCTTTTCAATGATAATGTTTTATGCTCCTTCTGCATATCTTATCTTTTAGTGTTTATGAAGCCAATCTGTACACAATGATACAACTTTATTTTCAAAATTCGTTATTCAGGACATTTCTATTGTCAAATCAGTTACATACGGGCAGATTTAAAACAGCACTTTTGTACTAAACAAATAAATAAAATTAAACGAATTATGGAAAAGCAAGAAAAGAAGAATAAACAAAATGAACCGGCTCAGAATGGCAATACGCCAATGCCTTCTTATTACAATTTTATAATTGTGCTCGTTGTATTGATGCTGATCAATTCATTAGTTGTACCGGGCTTGTCGGAGAAAAAAATAACCGATACCGATTATGGTACATTTATCGAAAAAGTTGACAAAGGGAAAGTCAAGCAGGTAAAGATGGATGAGGGGAAGATCTATTATTCTGCTTTGAATGACAGTAATGAAGAGCAAACTTATCAGACAGGTGCGGTAGATGATCCTGATTTGGTAAACAGATTACTTGCTTCTGAAAGCCCGAATGAAAATGGTAAGATTGAGTTCACCAAGACCATTCCCAGGCAAAACTCACCGATTATCAGTTTCTTGTTAATGTGGGTACTTCCGGGATTGATATTCTTCTGGATATTCCGTTCAGGCTCAAAAATGATTCAGGGACGTATGGGAGGAGGTGAAAACGTTATGTCATTCGGAAAGAGTAATGCCAAGATATATGCCGAATCGGAAATAAAAACAACATTCGCTGACGTTGCCGGACAAGATGAGGCAAAAGAATCCCTGAACGAAATTGTGGACTTCCTTCATAATCCGCAGAGATATGCATCAATCGGTGCAAACCTGCCAAAAGGAGCCTTGTTGGTAGGTCCTCCGGGAACAGGTAAGACTTTGATAGCACGCGCTGTTGCAGGAGAAGCGAAAGTACCGTTTTTTGCTATATCGGGTTCTGAGTTTGTACAAATGTTTGTTGGTGTAGGCGCCGCTAAAGTACGTGACCTCTTTAAACAAGCAAAGGAAAAGGCGCCTTGTATCATCTTTATAGATGAGATAGATACCATCGGTAAAAAACGAGACAGCCGTATGGGAGGTAATGATGAACGTGAACAAACACTCAATCAACTATTGACAGAAATGGACGGATTTAATGGACAAACGGGCGTTGTTATACTGGCAGCTACTAACCGCCCGGAAAGTCTTGATAGCGCTTTATTACGCCCGGGACGTTTCGACAGGCGCATACAGATGGAATTGCCCGACCTTGAAGGACGGAAAGCTATACTAAACGTACATCTGAAAAAAGTTAAACATGAAAATATCAATCTCGACCTTGTGGCACGTGCTACTTCCGGTGCATCGGGAGCTGAGTTAGCGAACATAGTTAACGAAGCAGCATTAAGGGCTGTAAGGCTAGGTAAAGATAGTGTAACTACTGTCGATCTGGAAGAAAGTGTAGAGGTGGTGATAGCCGGAGCACAGAAGAAAGGGAAGGTTATTTCTGATGAAGAAAAAAAGATCATTGCTTATCACGAAATAGGACATGCCATTGTTGCCGCCAAACAGAAAAATACCGCTCCTGTGCATAAGATAACCATTATACCACGAACCTCCGGCGCATTAGGCTATACCATGCAAGTGGATTCAGGGGATCAGAACCTGATGAGCAGGGAAGAACTGCTGAACAGGATCGCTACTCTGACCGGAGGACGTGCAGCCGAAGAAATAATCTGCAATACGGTTACAACCGGAGCATCCAATGATATTGAACAGGCTACCAAAATGGCGCGGGCAATGGTTACCCGCTACGGGATGAGTGAAGAATTCGATATGATGGCTTTGGAAACGGTGAATAATGCTTACCTGGGTGGCGATAGTACATTGACCTGCTCGCCTGAAATATCGGCAGCCATAGACAGGGAAGTACTCAAGATGATAAAAGACGCGCATGAAAAGGCATCTCAGATTATCAGGGATAACCTGGATAAAATACATGAACTCACGGATTATCTTCTCCAGAAGGAAACAATAACGGGAGATGAATTCATGGCAATATTGAATAAGAAATGAAATAGCTTTTCTATACTATTTATTTGTTAGCCGTGTCAGGCAATGTATTTCATTCCGGCACGGCTTTTTTAATTACACATTTTAATCTTTGTAATAAAATGAATTGGGATATAATATTTTCAGGTTTTAATACGACATTGATCATATTGGTCGTAACAATAATATTCTTTGTTCGGGGAAAAATCCGTTCCGATCTGGTCGCCTTATGTTCACTCTTAGCCCTCTTGCTTTTCGGTATCCTTACTACAGGCGAAGCCCTTGCCGGATTTTCCAGTTCTATTGTATTAATGATGGCAGGATTGTTTGTCATAGGAGGTGCTATCTCCCGTACAGGCCTGGCCAAACTGATAGGCAGCAAGATACTTAAATTGGCGGGAGGGAATGAAAACCTTCTTTTCGTTCTGGTTATGCTGGTTACGGCATTTATCGGCGCGTTTGTCAGCAATACAGGTACAGTTGCTATTATGATGCCTATCCTGATTAGTATAGCTGCATCTTCTAAGCTTAATATACGCCGCTATCTGATGCCGATGGCTTTTGCCAGTGCGATGGGTATTTTCACGTTGATCAGTACTCCTCCGAATATGATAATACAGGACACATTGGTAAATAACGGATTTGAGCCGTTAGGATTTTTCTCTTTTGCCCCGATAGGATGTATAGCTGTAATAGTAGGGATAATTATCCTGTTTTTTTCCAGCAGGTTGCTCAAAGCAAATAAAAACGGGAATGACCGGTCGGTACAAAGTAAATCGTTATCAGAACTCATAGAAGAATATGATTTGAACAATAACCTGTGGAAAATTATTGTACCCGGTAAAACAGAAATCATAGGAAAATCTCTTGATGAATTACAACTAACATCAAATTATGGAATTGTTGTCGGGAAAATAATCCATAAAGGAAAGTCCGGGTTTATTTTAAAAAAAGACGAACAGGAGATTGCCAGGCCGGATTCTCGGATAGCCAAAGACGATATACTTTATTGTTATGGAAGTATTGATAATATAAAACTCTTTGTAGAACATTCTAGTCTCATCCTTTCTGATATCAGCCAAAAGGAAAAAGAATCCGGTTCGGAAGAATATGGATTGATAGAAGCTGTTATACTTCCTGATTCATATCTGGAAAACCGCACAGTTACAGATAGCCGTTTCAGGGAGAAGTACCATGTTATTGTGGCGAGTATTAAAAGCTCGGTGAGTGGCCCGGCCAAAGACGTGAAAGATAAAAAAATGCAAACAGGCGATGTATTGCTCCTATCCGGCAAATGGGAAGATATTATCTCATTGTCGAATAACCAACGGGAT
Organism: Prevotella sp. 10(H); assembly: GCF_000711235.1. GTDB lineage: Bacteria > Bacteroidota > Bacteroidia > Bacteroidales > Dysgonomonadaceae > Dysgonomonas. The sequence goes on from NZ_JOMI01000001.1 coordinate 26,382, forward strand.
TTTGTTATTATTGGTCAACCGGAAAAGGAAGCATCAAAAGTCAGTTTTAATAAAAAAGCTCCGCTTGCAGCATCGATACTGATAGCAATGGTATTTGCCATGACATTTAATCTGCTGCCGGCTGTAACAGTTGTATTGATAGCGGCTGTTCTGATGGTTATTACAGGATGCCTGAGGAATATGGAAGAAGCGTATGATAGTATCAACTGGAACAGTATCGTCCTTATTGCAGCTATGCTACCTATGGCAACGGCCTTTGAAAAAACAGGTATTACGACATATATTTCCGAAGCATTATCGCAAGGGTTCGGTTCGATGGGGCCATCTGTAATGCTGGCGGCGATTTATTGTTTTACTTCGATACTTTCCTTGTTTATTAGTAATACGGCAACTGCCGTACTGTTTGCGCCAATAGCTATGAAGACGGCTCTGGTTATGAATGTAAGCCCGTACCCGTTCCTGCTGGCTGTAGCCGTAGCGGCATCTATGTGTTTTGCTTCGCCATTCTCAACCCCTCCTAATGCGTTGGTGATGAATGCAGGAAATTACACTTTTAAAGATTATGTTAAAGTGGGACTTCCTTTGCAAATAATAATGGGAGTAGTTATGATTATATTCATTCCTCTGATTTTTCCCTTTTAAGTCATAATCGATGATTCAGGACATTTTCGTTATAAGGAAGGACACGGATGTTTTTATTTAAATCATGATCTTCGTTATAAGAAATAATCAAGTAAAAAATACTAAAACTAAAAGATTATGAAAACAACATTTTTGTACAGAGAGAAGCCTAAATACTGGTGGATGTCGTTATTAATAGGCATATTGGCTCTTATTATGGGAGTTGTATCATTGGTTACACCCGATACAACACTGGTTGCCCTTACCGTTTTCTTTATTACAATGTTTTTTATCAGTGGTATAATTGATATTATATATGCTGTCTCGAACAGGAAAACATCCAATAACTGGGGGTGGGCCTTAACTGGAGGCATAATTGATATTGTATTGGGAGTACTGCTCGTTTGCATGCCTTTACCGGTAGTAACCACCATGCTGGTATATTTTGTGGGTTTTTGGATATTGTTCCGATCAATTCTTTCGATTGGTTTGTCCTGTGAACTTCAGCAACAGGGGGTAAAAGGCTGGGGATGGTTACTGGCTCTTTCTATCCTGGGAATACTATTCTCTATTTTTTATATGTTAAGTCCTGTACTTAATGGGTTATTTGTTGTGATGCTGGTTTCAATAGCTTTTATGACATATGGTATTTTCAGGATCAGTTATGCCTTTAAAATTAAATCGATAAATGATTTACTTAAAAAGGATAAATAAGAAACAGAAAAACGCACTATGGCTTAATTATTAGAACAAAATGTATTAAATGAGAGATTTTGGATTTTTCGAAGGCGGAATCTATCGAATAAAAACTAAATAAAAAGGAGGTTTATTATGAAAATTACAGATGGACAACTAAACGAAACAGATAATCAACAAAAGGTTGAACTTGTTTCAGATGATAAGCAGAGAATCACATCTCCTGAAGAAGATTATCAAAAGTTGAAAGAAACCAAGAGAAGAAGAAAAAAATATTGGTATTGGGTAAAGAATAAATAGGTATAATTCCCGATTCTGTTAATTATAAAAGAAGTATCTCAATTGTTAAGATACTTCTTTTGTAATTATTTATAGGGTAATTATTAATTTTTACGGCTTCTGTCTGAATAGACGGTATAATCCCGATTTATCTTATAAATATGTATTCCTATTTGGAGTTTCGAATAAAAAACCTGGATGATCTTTACTCTAAATACATATCCATATTAAACTCTTTTGTATCCACCTTTGTAATATCCACTTTATATTTCTTTATATAACCATCCATAATCGATTTAGCCATTATATCGCTCTCCTCGGTATTGATAAACATCTTGAACATATCCGTTCCATTCAGGGTATAAAGAACATTTGCTACAATATCGCTATTCACTGATTCTGCCGGTATTTTATTATGCAGGACTTTATAAGCCTGCTCCATTTCCTGAACGGATATACCGCTTGTATCATCATCAGGTAAATCATTTTCATACCCGTCAAATAACGCTTCCTCCATTTCTTTTCGAAGCTCTTCAGATGGAAGGGTTTCTCTTTCCTCTTCGAATTCATCCGATTCGGGAAATGGCATTTCTACCGGTTCCTGCGGTTCTTCCAATGGTACCTCTACCGTTTCAAAAGGAACAGCCTCATTCAGTTCAGGCAACCTGAAAATAAGAACAGTCTTTGTATTTCCAACGACCGGATGAGCCGAGTTGAGTTGTTCAGGTAAATTATCTTCTTTCTTTAATGGTTCTCTTTTTAAAATCTTCCTTTGTTCCCTGATGCTTAAAGCGAATAACGGGCGTTGGCTTTTACGCAGTATCCTATTAAATGAATTAATCAAATAGGATAAATATTTAATTGCTAATACAACGATTTTGTTGCACCACGTAACGCATTCGATCAAGCTTGCCAGAAATATATAGATAACTATTTTCATTTCATTCGTTGCTTTTAAGTTTCAGGATGCTTTGATCGATAACCTCATCTATATCATCTCCATATTCCGTAAAATGAAAATCAAGGATATTATTCATAAACATGGCAATCGACACGCCGGGTGTTAACATCAACAGCTTACCGACTTTCCTGTAATTATCCTCGGACAATTGTATTGTTGTCGCCCTTTTCAAGATGGGCTTGTTTAACTTAAGAAACAGTTCGCAATAATCTGTCTTTTGCTTTTTCTTCTTTACATTTCCTGAAACTGGATTTGATTGCGGAATGGATTCTTTCTCTACATCTTTCTTCGAAGGAACAATTTCGTAAGGCTTTTCACTACTTCCTGTCTCCGTTTCATCTTCACCTGCAATCATTCTTTTGAGTTTGTCCTCATCAACCTGCACTATTTTTCTTTTATTCATAGTCCGATCATCTTATTGATTTCTGTAACCAGCTTCTCAAGATTGCTATTGCGTAGCAAACGTTTATCAGGAGGGAATAAAGTCGACCGGAATATATCGGTACGGGTTACGGATAACTCCTTGTTGTATTTTTTAGTGTCGGGTATCTGTGTTTTTAATATCGGCAATTTCATATCTTTCGCCAACTCTGTAAAGATTTCATATAGTTCGGTATTTTCCCGCTTATCGACTTTGTTCCAGAAAAAATATGCGCCTTTCAGGCTACAGGCCAATGTCGTGTCCTGTATGTTTTTATTGAGTGTCATGGCAAAAGACAGGCTGCTGTTCAATGCCCTTCTGTCTGCAATGATGGGAATGAAAATAAAGTCCAGGTTGATAATCACGTTCAATACTCCCTGACTGTTTACGGTGCCGGGCAGGTCGAATAATACCACATCGACAGGCACTTTATTCTTGTCGAGCTGATTGATCACAGTTTCTAATGCCGTCTCAGGACTTGCTTTAATGATCTTATAGGCTTTCCGTCCTGTCAGATCAAATCTTTTTTCAAGCAGTGCCTGTAGTTGACTGTTTCTACCCATGGTTTCAATATCGGACTCACGCATATTAACAATGGAATGTTGGGGATAGTCACAATCGATAACTATCACGTTCTTCATCAATTCATAGTGAAGGTAACTGGCATAAATAGTGGTCAGGGCCGATTTTCCGACTCCGCCTTTCTGATTGCCGAAAGCAATAAAAATAGTCTTCTTATCCATAATTTATTAAATGAAAATTAATAGTCGTGCAATCCATTTAATTATTCATTAAAATCAGAATTATGGTTTTCGTATGATATAGTTCACCGGAGAAACGGATCATCGTTATTACCGTTTATCCATAATACCATGTAACGGTGGAACCGTGTAATAATATGATCCAAAGATTAAGTTTATATTCCGGATTTTCGGTATCGTTTATCAAAAATGGCGGTATATTTCACCGTTTGTCGATGTATTTCTCACCTGTATAATAATAAATCAGGATTATACTATAGTATGATCCTGCCTTAGGTTGGTTATTTTATTTATTATATCCTGGTACAAGCTCTGGCGTTGGCCTGAAAGGGACAACCTTATGTTCACGCGGTGCTATCCATCCTGATTTTTCAGGATTTAGTTCAACTTTATAGCAAATATCCGAAATTATTTTCCGATTGCAAATGGCTTTCCCTTCAAAAACATTCCAGGGCAGCGGTAAATTGTTCCAGTCATCGGTATTGGGATCGAGTTTACCCCCACTACTAATATGCCAGTAGACTACATCTCCTGCCATTAAGCGTAATACTTTACCGAAACAAAGTGTATCTAAAAGGTCATCCATACCCATAGCATAAATCAGATTCATCCAGTTATCCCTAGATTTATTCCATGCGCCGGCTGTATCGTTCCAGGTAGTCGAATCATTCCCTTTTTTTACGACCATGTTTTTAAGGTTTATATCACTTGTATTCCAGATTTCCTGCAACAAGTAAGATTCCCTTCTGCTCATCGGTGGGATTGTTTAATACTTCGATAGCAGGATATACATGTGATATTGCCCATCAGTTAGTGGATGGTTATCCAGGCAGCGTTTGTATAATAGTTCGCTTATTTCATCGAATGCTCTTTGTTGACCGTAGATAGTGAATTTACTACGCATGTTGCATCGTGAAGTGTAATATGCAATGAAACAGGCGGTATCCACATCGGATGCAAAATTTTCACAATCCAAACGGTGGATAATACCATGCTTGGCTATTTTCTGGAATTCAGTTTTACGGTTTTCCTGATAAATTTCATCAATTTATCTCCAATCTTATCACCGAGTACTTTTTAGGATCTTTTTAATCATTCATACTTCATTTCATCAGATTGTAAAAATGAAGTATGAATACATTAAAAATTATTATTTAACCTTCTTGATTGTATAATAATTATCCTGGGGTTTATTATTTTCCCAAAGCATTTTATCTAATTCATCTGCCTTTTTCATCCAGAAGCTTTCCTTTGATTTTAGATTAAAATACTCGTTAAAACTATCTGTATTTCCTTGAAATTGTTCCAGTATATCTGCTTTTGGAGTAGAAACATCGTCAATTTCATACCGTTTTTTGAGCTCACCATACTCTTTCATAGCAATGTATCGAATGTTTCCCACTATAGAAGTATATTCTGCTATGGTTTCTGCAAGTAAAGCAGCCTGTTTATTTTGGGGTGTATCAGCTATGGTAGCTAAATTAAGCCCTTTTGCAAACTCAGCCGCTTCATAATCCGCAATAGCGATACTATTTATAGAAAGGGTATATTTGCCCGGCGTTAGTCCGTCTATTTGAAGTATTTCCTGATTTAATTCATTCTCAAAATCCATAAATAGTGAAGCTTCCTCCGGAATAGCCACTTTGGGATAAGGCAAGGCGTATTCTAACAATGAAAAGCTAATAGTTCCATCTTTGAATGAGAGATTACTAACCGAGCAATTATTTTGTTCCCTAACCGAGAAAGACTTCGCATCAATCTTTGTTTTTGAAACGAAAGGAGTGCCATTTGTGGATTTTATAAAGATATATCCCATCAGGAAATCAGCCAAAGGAGTAGTATGAACGCGGTCTTTAGTAAGCAAAGTAAATGTCGAATCAATAGTTTGCTGCTCCAGTGTAATCTGATGCATTGGATTATAGAAATCAACTACAGGTAAATTCCGTTTTCTCCCCAAGTCGATAACCTGACTTGCCAGTCGTTCCAACCCCAGTCTTTTAGGATCTACCCGTTCTGTACTTTTCACAGAATAATCGTAGGGAGAAGGTGTAATGAGAATAACCCGACTACCATTTTCTTCCAGTCGATTTATAATTCCTTCGAGATCACGACTATAATTTTCCTTAGTAAAAAGTCCGCTGTTTTCCCACCAGATATCATTCATGCCAAGCATTATGGTAGATATTGTAGGTTGATGTACCAAAATATCTCCATCCATACGACGGGTTAGCGTACCGGTAGTTGTATCTCCTCCCGCACCACAATTTAATAATTTAAATTGCTGCGTGGGGAAACGGGTAATGTAATAAAGATATATCATCTCAAGGTATTTACCTTGGTGGGTAATACTATTACCTATGGCACACCAACGATCACCTTCTTTAAATGGGATATATGTTTGGGAGAAAGTCTCTACTAATATCAACATAGACAAACACAAACAAAGAATTATTTTTTTAATCATATCATATTTTGTTATTTATCGAATTTTATATTGAAAAGAATGTCTAAAAAGTTCTCCTCCACCTTTGGACTGCAAGAGAAGAAACTTTTTAGACAACTATTTTTTAAAACTATTTAGTTTACAGTAAGTTCTACTATCTCACTATAGTTTACTCCATTACTGGTGTGGGCGGCAACTCTTACATATATCCGGTTTTGATTAGCTTTGATTTTATGGATGTTTTCCTTAAAAGCATTATCGTTGGGCAAATCGAATATACATGTTCCGTTAGCCTCAGTTTGAGCGGTTCTTGAAGCGTAGTTCGAACTATTGGCATCTACACCCTTGGCAAAGTTCCACATAACAGATATTTCATTAATAGTATATGATGGGGCAGACGGCGTTGCCGTATAGGTTACCGATAATTGATTACTGGCATCTACCGTAGCCTGTATGCCTATCCGCGCATAAGGAGTAGCGGTAAGATCAAGTTGAGTTTGTCCTTTAATCGTTACGTTACTTTCGCATTTATCGGTAAATGGACCGTTCACTACTACACGGTATTCGCCGTTAAAAACCCGGCTGTTTTCGAAAGTACCGTCTTGCTTGGCACGGAAGTCGATAGATTTGGTAGCATTTGTATTGAGTTCGTACAAATTAACCATTATACCTGAACTGCCGGCTACAGGAAGTGGTATCGGTTTGTTGGTTTGTGCATCGTAAACTGTGCCCCGGATGCCTCCGTTGGGCGCATCATAATTATCTATGTCGTTGTCGCACGATATACATATGACAACCAGCATGATAAGATATATTATTTTTTTCATACTTTCTTTCATTAAATATTATTAGTTTTCGAATCCGGGATTTTGTACCAACAACGGATTGGTACTTATATCGTTACCATACAAACGCACGTAATAGTTTTTTTCGAGGAATATACGTTTCTGCTTAGGCGGATTGGTGCCTATTTCGAACGTATATTTGCCATCACTTAGGTTATACCACGGATAAAGGGCGCTGCCACGGAAGTTTGTTAGTCCGCCTTGTGTAACATCAAGGTGGGCAATGCGCCAACGTTTCATGTCCCAGTAACGGTGTTTTTCGAAAGCAAGTTCTATGCGACGTTCATGACGCACTTTTTCCAGAGTAATGACATCAAGTTTCTTAATGCCGGCTCTTCCACGTATTTCATTTACCGCCGACAATGCTTCGCCATCTTTGCCACCGAGTTCCATGCATGCTTCTGCAAGATTAAGATATATTTCCCCAAGGCGGAATACGACCCAAGGAGTTTCCGATTTCCCCATTTCCATATCGGTAAGAGTTTCATCGAAGAATTTCTTTTGGTAAAAACCGGTTTTAGAAGGGTCACCCACATCAGCACCGCCGTCTTTGCCCGATGCATTATATTTTACCCCGTTAATTTCTACGGTGTTGTCTCCGCTTGGTTGGTTATAGGCCTGGTATTTGGTTCCGTCAGGGCCAATTATTCCTCTTTTCCACTCGATACGGGTGTCCTGACAAGGTGAGCCGGGAAGATAAACTGATGCAAATAAACGTGGATCCTTGTCTGCAAATAGATCGAGTACATCGTCAAAGCGGCGCGGAGTTACTCCGTCAGCTTCATATATGCGGAGTTTACCTTCTGTACCATCAGTATATTCGAATGCTTCAACTATTTCGAGCGTAGGAGCCATACCGCTACCCCAGCCGTTTCCCCGGTATGAGAAAGGGGCGTTGCGTTTATCCCAGTCATGACCTTTTCCGCCGGCTGCATTGTATTGCTTCTGGAAAATGTATTCTCCGTTATCTCCATTACCTTTAGTAAACATTTCGTAGAAATTACGAGCCTTGTCGATATTTTTTTCATACAAATGGTATTCTCCCATTCCCAATAGTTCCTTAGATGCATTGTAGCATTCGGTAAACAATCTAGGTGCTTCGGAAGCCGGAATACCTACAACTCCGTCGAGTTGTACCTTACCGTATGTGGCGATAGAACCTGCATACAGGGCGGCACGCGAACATAGAGCCAGGGCTGCACCTTTGGTAGCACGGTATTTTCCGGAATTATTTCGTGTAGGTTCCAATACTTTTGCAATAGCTTTGCATTCGTCGATTATAAAATTGTACACTTCTACCTCCTTGTTTCTCGGAACTTGTAACGAACTTATATCACCGGGAACGTAGACTTGAGGCTCAATAATTAAGGGTACACCACCGTAGCGTTTTACCGATCCGAAATAATGCAATGCCCTTATAAATCGCGCTTCGGCATTGAGTAATTCCTTTTCTTTCTCGTTTAGAGCAGTTGTTTGGGTAAGCTGTGCCAGGAATTCGTTGGTGCGGCGTATGTGATTATATCTGTCGTAAAATTTGTCTTCGGCTAAATAATCATCATATGTATAAGTTCCGCCGGCATTGTCAAACATCGGGTCTTTCTGATACGAGCCCTGCGCCTCGTCCGAAAGTGTTGTAGGATTCATAAGCCGCCAGTCGGTAATATACCAGTCATTAAATTCGTCGAGACGAAGTCCATCATACAGATTCACAAGTACGGCATCGATTGCTTTGGGGTTTTGCCACACCAAATCAGGCGTGATAGTGCCGCTGGTACTCTCCCGGTCGAGGTAGTCGCTACATCCGCAGAATATGGAAGACAGGATGCAGAAACATAATATTTTTTTATAGTTTCGTATTTTCATAAATTTGATTTTAAAAAGTTATGTTTAACCCGAAATTAAATGTCTTCATCTGAGGATAGTATCTCAGTAGACTATTGTCACTCTCCGGATCGGTGTATTTCATTAGACCATCTCTATTGGTGAATGTAAGAAGGTTGTTGCAATTTACATATAGCCGCACTTGTTCCAAACCGCACTTACTTAACAATGTGGAGGGGAGCGAATAGCCGAACTCAAGTGTTTTTAATCTCAGGAAATTAGCCTTGTGTAACGACCAGGAATTGTTAGAACGGTTATCACTTAATCCGGCAGGACGCACAGCGGGCATTTCGCCCGGAATCCATTTGCTGTAAGGATCGGTAGGGTCTTCACGGTGCCAGCGATCGGTTTGTATGGCAAATCCGTTACCTAACCCTTGTTGAATGAAGGGGTCGAGCACGTCGCCACTTATGAAAATATCGTGTCCGGCAGCACCTTGAAAGAATAGAGTAAGATCAAATCCTTTATACTCACCCGAAAGGTTAAGACCATAATACATACTGGGTGCACTGCCATGCCCGATAGGTTGTTCATCGTTTCCATCGATAACACCGTCGTTATTCCAGTCCTGAAATTTCAAGTCACCCGGAAGAAGAGATTTATTTCCATTACCGTCCTGTACTGGCGAATTTAGTATTTCCTCATAAGACTGGAACTGTCCGATAACTTTTCTACCCCAGCGGATGTCTTTATAACGACCATTGCTATTATTGCGCCAGTTGTCGTACATATTAGTGGAAGCTTCGCGCTCTATATAATCGTTCAGAATACGGGTAAGGGAGAAGTTTCCTGATACCTGGTATCTGAAATCTCCGATTTTATTCATATGACCCAGCACGATCTCGAACCCTCTATTTTTATCTGAGTTGAGATTTTCCTGTGGCATGGGTTGTCCGAATGTGGTTGGTAAACTACCTGCACGGGTTGCCGGAAGCCCGGAGCGATTACGCTGGAAATAATCGAACTCAACAGACAGGAGTCCCCTTTTCCAAGAGGCTTCGAAGCCAATGTTTTTGATTTTTGACTCGTACCATGTAAGCCACGGGTTTGCCATACCACGGTTGCGAAGTCCGAGTGTAAGACCATCGGAACCTAACACGTAGTGCCCTTCATACTGGTATCCGTCTAAATATTGATAGGCATTAAAATCTCCTTCGTCACCCACTTTGGCATAGGATGCACGAATTTTGAGATTATCAAGATCAGGAAGCAAGTTCTTCATGAAAGCTTCTTCAGAGAGTCTCCAACCTACGGATACTCCGGGGAAGAACCCCCATCGGTCGCCTGCACGAAATTTATAGGAACCATCATACCTAAAATTGAACTCTACCAAATATTTGCCGGAGTATGCGTAGTTGAACCGCCCTACTAATCCCTGGTGCGCTGTTTCAACAGAACTACCTCCGGAAGTTTGGTTTTCCTTGTCACCATAATCCAGATCTTCAATCAGGCCAATAGTATATTGTTTGTATCCCTGTACCCAAGTTTTGCGGTCGTGATACATTTCCCAAAGCAGCATACCGCCAACATCGTGCTTATCGGCAAACATATGGTTGTAGTTTATAGAATATTGCTGAGTAGGTTTATAGTAATTTTCCATTTTCGACGTAAGGTGAGACATGGAGTTAATTATTTTTCGGTCATACTGCTCTGTTGAAGCATCGTAAGTATATCCGTAAGCTTCTTTTTTCCAACTTTTCTCTTCAACATTACGGTAGTCGTAAGCAACTAATGCTTTTGCAATTAAACCTTTAACGTAAGGTATCTTCCATGTTACGCCTACCGAGCCGTTAAATTCGCGACGTAAGCGGTCTTCGTATCCGACTTCGCTGGCATACGACATTTGTACCGGATTGTCTGCATGCCAATAGTCAGGATTATTGTTAGCATATATTGGGTAGGTTGGGTTTACCATCTGTGTCATACCAAACAAGTTCCATGCATTGTTGGGATTAGTACGTTTGTCGTAGCGACCGCTCAGTTGGAAGTCTACAGTCAGACCTTTGACAACCTCTGTGCTAATATTGGAGCGTACATTATATCGGTTATAGTTCCAGTCGGTAGATTTCAATATACCTTCCTGGTCCATGTAACCTAGTGACAGGTAGTATTTTGTTTTTTCCGTTCCACCGGTTACACTCAGGTTATGAGCCGTTTGCGGAGCAGAATTTCTCATCGTTGAGTCCCACCAATCAGTACCTACAGAGCCATTACGGAAGGCTTCCAATTGTTCGGGTGTAAATGCTGCTACACCGTTCCACTGGTTGGTATTATAAATAGCTTCGTTATATGCCGAGGCGTATTCGTAAGCATTCATTGCATCAGGATAGCGGGTTACTTGCTGAAACCCGAAATATCCGTTATAGTTAATTTTTGCTTTAGATTCTGTTCCCTTTTTAGTCGTAACCAACAATACTCCGTTAGATCCTTTGAAACCATATACCGCAGCGGCAGCATCTTTCAGTATGGAAATTGATTCTATGTCGTTAGGGTCGAGTTGAGAGTAATCCCGTTCGATACCATCGACAATGACTAGCATACTTCCATATCCACGGATATCTACCGATGCTCCATCGTCACCCGGGCTACCCGAACGCTGTACCGCGCGCAATCCCGGAAGACGTCCGGCTAGCATATTAGATACATTAGGTGCTTTTACTGTCATCAACTCATCGGATTTAATGGCAGATACGGATCCGGTTACAGATGCCTTTTTCTGTACACCATAGCCTACTACGACTATTTCGTCCAGTAATTCTGTATTTTCCTGTAATACAATTTTCATGTATGTCATGCCATTCACTGCCTGTTCTAGGGGTTTGTATCCTATATATGAGATTTCAAGTATGGCATTTGCTGGAACGGTGAGGGTAAAGTTACCATCCAAGTCCGTGATAGTACCTATAGTAGCAGCAGCTTTAACTTTAACGGAAGCTCCAATTATCGGATCTCCTTTTTCGTCGACTACCACACCGTTTACTTTGATTTCGGTTGATAGCTGGTCTGTTTCTCTGGCGTCTGCTCCGTAAGTCGGGCTTATTCCTGCCCAGCCGACAAAACAAATGAATACCACCAGAATAGTTTTCAAGTGTTGTTTCATGTTTAATAGATTAATTGTTAACGTTTATAATCGCATATCGCAACAGCTAATTGCGAATCTGCACACCCATAGTATAAATATAGTTTTCCGTTAAGGTAAGAAAGACCTTCAAGGAACACGGTTCCGTCTACATACTGCCCGCTTTTTTCGAAAGGAGCTTGTGGATAAAAAAATGGCTTATCCAAACGGTCGAGTACTTTATAAGGATCATTCTTGTCGAAAAGAAATTGTCCTGCACAATAAGCTCCGGCAGGATAATTAGGGTCTCCATTTCCATCGTGCCGTCCATTCTTGCCGTTGTAAAGTAAAACTATGCCATCATCAGTCATCAGAGCAGGAGGACCACATTCGGTTAAAAGGCTGTCGAAAAATCCGTCCCGGGGGGTTGCCATTTTTTTGAGTTCGTTGTTCTCATCCAGAACGGGAGTCCAGTCAATTAGATTATCAGATACTGCGGCACATACAGCATTCTCACCCCAATACATAAAATACTGGCCTTGAATCTTTTCAATTACAAGCTTGCCATCTTTTATACGGGTAACCATAGATGCCGATTTACAGCTCATATTTTTAAAACGTCCATCGTATGCCTTGCCGAATGCCAAACCGTGTTTCTCCCAATTAATGAGGTCGCGTGAGGTCGCTATAGCTAATCGGGCTCTATGATGGTTCCAAGCCGTATAGAGCATAACATACAATCCATCTTCAGTCATGGTTACACGCGGATCTTCACATCCACCGGGCCATTCGAGTTCTTTATTTTCATCTTGGGCCGGGAAGAGTACAGGTTCTGTACGGCGGCTCATAGTAATACCGTCGGCACTTTCGGCATAACCGATACGGGAAGTTCTACTTCCAATACCCTGTGCTGAATTATCTTCAGCGCGGTATAGAACAACAATCTTGCCGTCCTTAACGGTAGATGCGGGGTTGAACGTATCGCTTTCTTCCCATTTCATCATTTTTTGACGCATAGGACAGAAAAATTCGGTATTTGTTCTTGGTGAGATAACAGGGTTTACATTAGGTGGTCGTTTAAATTCGCCTAATACCCAGACTTTATTATCCTGAGAAGTTTCTGAACTTCCGGGTTCCTTACTCGCAGAGCATCCAACCAGAAGTGCTACTGCAAAAGACATAGAAATGATTAACCTTAGTTTGTTCATGCTTATTACATTTAAGTTTTTTAATTAACGATGCACAAAGCTATTTTAAGTTCTGCCGGGAAATGTCCTCTATGTTCCAAAAAATGTCCACAATCCGCTTGCAGTGCGTTTTTTCTTTTATGTATAGCTTTTTTTTGCTAACTTGCGTTCCTATTAGTTAACCACATTCTACACGGACTGATGAGAAGCATACGCTTTATATTTGCTTTATTATTGTGTTATATACCAGCTGCTAAATCACAATATGTTGTCGAACAAATTTCGAATATCGACGGCCTTTCTAACAGTTCCATCAACTGCCTTATGGAAGATTCTCATCATATTCTGTGGATTGGTACTTGGGATGGTCTGAATGCTTACGATGGTCGGGAAGTGAAAACATATCGGTACCACAAAGACAGCAAATCAATCAGCCATAATATCATCCGAAGCATTGTGGAACAAGATAACATGAATGTCTGGATAACCACTGATGGAGGTTTGAACCGATGGTGCCGGAAGACTCAGACTTTCGATCGTTTTTTCGAAAGAAATTCGAACATATTAATGGCTGTAACCGCTAACTCGACAATTGTATGTTGTATAAATAAGCATTGGTATTACTTCGATGAAACCCGACAGGAATTCATTGAAGTTAAACGTGAGAAAAACCTGAATATCAACAATATACATATTGATAAAGAGGATAATATATACACGTTATTGAATAACAAGATAGTTATGAAGGGGCGGATAGTCTATGAAAACCATATTCCACGAATAACTGAGGAGACACTTTTGTATGAGGGAGAAAATGTATTAGACTTATTGCTATCGGGCAATAAACTTATTATCAATTGCGGCTCTTATCTCGAAGTTATGGACAAGGACGACCGTAACAAACAACGGATAGAATCGCCTCATAAAACCATTGCGAAGATTTCATACCGGAACGAACTGTTATTTATGAACTATTCCTCTGGTGGGTGCGCCATGTATGATTTCGAAAAAAACAAGCTAATCCCCCTAAACGATATTTCAGCAGATATTCCGGTCTTTTCTATTCATGTAGGCTCGCAGGGGATTCTTTGGATAGGTACCGACGGAAAAGGTGTATTGAAAGTTTACAAGTATTCTTCTCCGTTCAATAAAGTATTTACTGAACATCATGTACGGTGCTTCTGCGAATCGGACGATGATCATTTGTTGGTGGGAACTAAAGGAGAAGGCATCAAGATACTGGACAAAAAAAGAAAGGTACTACAAGACTTTCTAACTACGGGTACCGGGCTGAATTCAAATGATGTGTATACCATCCGAAAAAATAAATACGGTGACTTCTTTGTAGGTACCGATGGTTTGGGGTTGGCTATTATCCAAGCCCGGAACAACAAAGTGCAATATCTGGAAATACCCGATAGCACTTTGAAGTTTAGATCGGTATATTCTATACTCTTTACTCACAATGATTCTTTATTATGGTTGGGTGCTGTAAATTACGGTTTATTAAAGATAGAACTAAAAAGAGAGAATGGTGTGTACAAGGCTAATAACATTCACTGCTATTACGAGGGTTCATTGAACAATACTTCGATTTATTCCTTAGTAAAAGGCAAAGACGATAACGAAATATGGATATCTACGCGCAAAAACGGCTTATTTAAACTGAATGTACTGGCAGAACATTTCGATAAACTTGAAGAATTGAACCGGAATCTCTCGAGTGAAGATATACTTTGTATCAAAAAGGGAAAAAACGACAAATTGTGGATAGGAACAGGATATGGATTGAACAGCATAGATTTAACCGTTCCCGAATATCCGGTAACAAATTATGCAGACAGGCAGGAATTTGTGAATAATACCATTCACGGTATATTGGAAGATAAAGATGAAAATCTATGGACGAGCACCAATCACGGCATATGTTTTTTAAATACGAAGTCGGGGAACATTATAAACTACACTTCCCTGAATGGTCTTCATAACGATGAATTTTCCGACGGTTCATTTTATTCCGACAGCGATAATATCCTGTATTTCGGCGGCGTAGGTGGTTTCAGTTATTTTAGGAACGACGAAATTCATTTACGCGATTATATACCTCCCTTGCACCTGAATCAGTTACGAATAAATAATGTTTCACAGAACGTATACGAACGCATTAAAAACAACACTTTACATCTATCTTACAATGAACCATTTGCTACACTCACTTTCCTGTCTGGAGATTTTATAAACAATGAAAATTGTGAGTATGCTTATCGTATTTCCGGTTATGCCGACGAATGGGTAGCAAACGGAAATAATCCGAATGTACTTCTTACCCGTCTTCCCCCGGGTCAATATATACTCGATGTGAAATGTACTAATGGTGATCGTGTATGGAGCGATGACATTTATTCGTTAAATATTCAAGCGGATCATCCATGGTGGCACAGTGTATGGGCATACGTCATATATATGGTATTATTGGTTGGTACGACTTATGTTATCATCTTCGTAATCCGTAACCGATTAAAAAGAAACCGTCAAGTATTACTAGACCGGATTGAGAAAGAGAATCAGGAACGGATGCACGAATCTAAACTGAACTTCTTTACCAATATAGCCCATGAGTTTTTTACACCGCTGACACTGATATATGGCCCTGCCAGCCACCTCTTGGAGAAAGCGAATCTTGACAACCTATCCAAAAAGTATATAAAAGTTATCAAGAATAATGCTGACAGGATGCAGAAGCTCATCAATGAATTGATGGAATTCAGGAAAGCCGAATCGGGTTTCTCGACTCTTCGTGCAGAAAGCATCAATATTGAACAACTCATGAATTACATCTCGGATAATTATGCTGAAATAGCAGCCGAAAATAAAATAGATTTCCATATACACATGGAAGAAAACATCTCTTTTGTCACCGACCGCAGCTCTCTGGAAAAGATAATATTCAACCTCATATCGAATGCATTTAAATATACACCTCTTAATGGTTATATACAGATATTTATTTATTTGAATGAAACTACTAAGCAATTGAATTTCCGAATCCGGAATTCAGGAAAGGGACTGACTGATAAACATAAAAGAGATATATTCGATCGTTTCAGTATTTTCGAAGAAAGCAGGTTGAAACATTCAGGAAGCATAGGCATCGGATTAAATCTCACAAAAAGCTTAGTAGAATTGCTTGGTGGGGAAATTAAAGTTGATAGTCGCATAGACGAATATGTAGAGTTCAGTGTCGTATTAAAGCCAATTATTGTAGAGGGTAATGGATCCGAAGACCCTGTATCGATGGCATTGAGTATTAATCCGGAAAACATCTTAACGCGTAAAGATATTACCGTACTTATTGTAGAAGACGAACGAGGAATACGTGAATTATTGAAAGATATTCTGGAACCTTATTACCGTGTGATTACAGCGGAGAATGGTAAAGATGGTATTGAAATACTTAACAAAGATGTACCCGATATAGTGATCTGCGACATTATCATGCCCGAACTGGATGGCATTGGTTTCATAGATCATCTAAAAGGAAACTTGCATACGGCCCATATTCATATTATCAGCATTTCAGCTAAAAACAGCATCGATGACCACATCAGTGCGTTCCGCCACGGTGCCGACTTGTACATTAATAAACCTTTCCAGCCACGGCACGTTCTGGCTGCCGTAGAAAATATTATCAACAAACATTTTACCCTGAAAAAGTACTTCAATTCGAGCCGTTCGGAAATGATGATTAAAGAGGGTATACAGATGCATCAAGAGGAAAATACATTCCTGCAAAATATTGTCAGATTTATTGAAGATAATGTCGATAACGAATCACTAAGTCCTACGCTCATTGCTGAAACTACAGGTGTAAGCAAAGCATCTTTGTATGACAAGATGAAGAAGATAGTCGGTAAAACACCTAGTGAATACATCAGGTACATCAGGTTAGAATATGCCTCGCGGTTATTGAAAACAACCCAGCTTACGGTATCCGAGATAATGTTCAAATCAGGATTTGCAAGTCGTTCGTACTTTTATAAAGAGTTTTCTAAAGAGTTTGGTGTATCACCAAAGGAATACCGAAAAAAAGAAGAGTAAATTATTGAAAATTTGAAAATATTTATTTTATCGACATTAATAGGGTGATTATGTGGATATCGTTTGCAATGGCAATTTTATATACTTCTTTTATTAGAGAATAATAAGAAAATAAATATTTCCAAATCTGTCATTGAAGCTATTTGTCTTTTTAAAACATAGATATACCTTTACACTGCCAACTTATACCACAAACTATTTTTCACTTATTTTCCTGACTTATATCTCTTTCCTTTGCATTTTCAAATCAAGAAAGGAGAAATATGGAAATAAAAATGATAGAAGGAAAAACTTTTGAACGACTCAAAATGTGTATTACCGATTTACTTGCACAAATTGACTCTCTATATAAAGAGCCAACCAATGACTGTTTAGACAATCAAGCAGTTTGTCAAATTCTAAATGTCAGCAAACGCACACTTCAAACATTCCGAGATAAAGGATTAATCCCATATTCACAGATTGGACATAAATGTTTTTACAAACCGGAAGATGTGAAAGAGTTCCTTGAAAAGAACCGTGTAGAATCGTTGAAAAAGTATAGATAATGGATATAAATGAGGTTTTAGATTCACGTTCACCGGTAATGAATGAACTGTTTTCTGCTATACGGATAGGCAGCAATAAGATTTTCACTTATAAGAAATTGCGGTAACCGACATTACTCGGAGAAACGTTTCTTACTAACAAGGAGGTCTGCAAAACATTGGGATTGGGATTAAGTACTTTACAGGATTACCACGAACGCGGGTATCTTGCATACTATAGGATTGAGGGTAAAATTCTGTATTAACTATCGGATGTGCTGAAAATACTTGAAAATAACTATTTTGATCTTTGGAAAAGAAAGCGGTATCTTGCGTCGTCCAAAACAGGTAATGATTTGGTAACGGAAATACAACGGAAATTATAAGATTTTGCACTTTTCGGATTAGGACAGCTTCGGACAACTAGTACATATCAAGCTAAGTATCAGCGGGTTCATCCAGTTTGGCATTTAATCACTTTGGGAGAACTTTAATTCAAATATAAGTATAATTTTCAAATGTTAATATTATCTTTGTGAAGTGTGGTATTTGTTTTCTGTCAATATAATAAAGTTTAAACTATGAAATCGCGGTTCAAAAAAGCACTACAAGGCATATTCCTTACTTCTGTAGCTTCTATCGTATCTACAAATGGAGCAGAAGCTTCCAATTACGATTTGGAAAGAGTAAATCTTGATGAAAATAACAGTAATACGGAGGTAGGTGGAAAAAACGGTAAAAACGACCCCTTAAAAACGGCGGAAAATGGCCATTAAAAAACGGTCGAAACTGACCCCTTGAAAACGGATGAAAGTGATCCCCTAAAAACGTTTCAAACTGACCCCGGCAAGGGTAATTGTTAAAAAGTTGTTCAAAGATGGTATTAAAAGTGTAAGATTTTGTTAGCTTGACCGGCGACCAAAATCAGAAGATTATGCCGAACATACCAATTAAGATGAACAAACTTAGAACCATTATCCGTTTGTATGAGGAGCAAACGGGTTTAAAGACCATCGCAGCGATGGCTCGCACCTCACGTAATACAGTAAAAAAATACGTTCAAAAGTGGAACTCTTTGAAAATGACCTACGAAGAGTTTCATGGCAAAAGTGATGCCGAGCTTCACGACCTGTTTTGTGTACCGGCTTGTATGCTTCAACCTAATCCCCGCCTGGAAGAATTGGAAGGTTTAATGCCCGATATCTGCAAAGAACTTGGACGTAAAGGAGCCACTACCCTCCAGCAATGGGATAAATATCGACAGAACCATCCTGATGGCTATGGACTTACTCAGTTCCGATTGGCTATCCAGCGTTACCGGATGATTACCAACCCTTCGATGCGGATGGAGCATAAAGCCGGGGATAAAATGTTTATCGACTATACAGGAGATAAATTATGGATATATCCTCATGGGGAATCTCCCCGTCAGGTAGAAGTCTTCGTAGCTATATTGGGCTGCAGCCTGTTAACTTATGTAGAAGCGGTTTCCAGCCAGACAAAGGAAGATTTTATATCAGCCTGTGAAAACGCTTTTTATTATTACGGTGGGGTCCCTCAGGCAATGGTTCCCGACAACCTGAAAGCAGCCGTGACAAAAGCCGGACGTTACGAATCGGTACTCAATGAAGAGTTTGAGCGTTTTGCCGAGCATTATGCCGTAACCGTTCTACCAGCCCGTGTGCGTAAACCTAAAGATAAATCAGTAGTAGAGAATGCTGTAAAATTAACATACAAAGATATCTTTACCCGGATAGAACATCTGCGTTGTCCGGACTTAAAGTCATTGAATGCGGCTATACGGTCAGCCCTTGAGATACATAACTACCAGCTTTTAAGTCGTCGTAATTACTCCCGCAGGAGTTATTTTGAGGAGATTGAGCGCGATGTATTGGGTCCGCTAAATCCGATACGTTATCAGATAAAAAAGCACATTATGGCAACAGTAGGTAAAGACGGCTATGTCCGTCTGCGTGAAGATATCCACTATTATAGCGTCCCTTATATCTATATCGGTAAAAAGCTGAAGATATCCTATACGACAAGTGATGTGGAGATATTTGACGGCTATACCTGTGTGGCTTGCCATACCCGTAACCGCCTTGAGTTTAAACATACAACCAATCCTGAACATTTGTCTCCAAAGCATAAGGCTATCCTGGAATGGTCACCTGAGACCTTTATTAAACAGGCTGCCGAGATAAATGAAGATGTCGAGTTTTACATCCGTAAGGTATTGGAGAAGAAGCGCTATGTTGACCAGGCTAATAAAAGCTGTTCGGGCATCCTGTCTTTAGCCCGTAAGGTAGGTCCTCTCAGGCTGGCTGCCGCATGCCGTCTTGCCGACAGCTATGGCAGGTATAGTTTCCTTGAGATACAGGATATACTTAAAACCCAGTCTGAACTTATTGAGGTTCCCGAAGAAACGGCAGACATCCCGGAGCATGAAAATATCAGGGGGAAAGACTATTATAAATAACCTTTAATAAATAAAACAATGAACAATCAAACATTAGACAAAATGCGTCAGATGCGCCTTTTTGGTATGCACGACGCCTTCAAGACATCACTGGAAAATACATTGAAAGAACAAATGACCCAGGATCAGTTTATAGGACACCTGGTGGCCAGTGAGTTCGACAACCGCCGAAACAGGGCTATTGAAAGGGCGGTTAAAGCTGCTTCATTCCGTTACAATGCTTCGATAGAAGAGATTGATTACACCTTTGAGCGGGGACTGGACCGTAATCAGGTTGAGCGGTTAGCTGCCCTGGAGTTTGTCGCAGAAAGTAAAGACCTGTTCATAACCGGACCCACAGGAACAGGTAAGAGCTATCTGGCTACCGCATTGGGTAATAAAGCATGCCAGGATGGATATAAGGTATTATATGCCAGTACTGCAAAACTGATGAGCCAACTGAAGATTGCAAAGGTCAAAGGCTCTGTTATAAACGACTTTAAACGTATCGAGAGGATGGACCTGCTTATACTGGATGACTTCGGTATGCAGGCTTTCGACTCTCAGGCAAGGGGAATACTGATGGATATAATAGAAGACAGGCATCAAAAGAGATCTACTATTATTACTTCGCAGGTCCCTGTTAAAGGTTGGTATGACGTTATTGGTGAGAAAACAGTTGCCGATGCCGTACTCGACCGATTAGTACATCATTCCCTGAGGGTAGAGTTATTTGGAGAATCAATCAGAAAAAGGAAAACTAAAAATGAAAATATGTATCGCTGATAAATTATGTGGGTCCGAATATAGAGATGTTGGGACTTATACCTATTTTTGTAAAATCTGTGGACCCATTACCTGGGTAGACCGATAAATATTAAGTTTAACTCGGGCTTAAATCTTCTTCTTTTAGACCCCAATCCCGAGAACAACTTTTTACTGTTTGAACGGCATAACTTCAAGGGATCATTTTCCGCCGTTTTTAAGGGGTCATTTTTACCGTTTTTTCCACTTTAGACACTTACAAAAAATGCGGTATTGCCCCATTAACATATTCCCGACTAATGCCAGATGCATTACATCCAAACGATGCCGGTCATTATGAGATAGCCCGTGTGATATGGGGCGATTTGGAGAACCTGATAATTTCATATTTCAATTCTTAGTATTTCATTTTGAGTAGATAAATTATAGGTGTACCAACGGATTTTTATCATTGTAGTGATAGGGCATCGTTCCTGCATTATTTATAAGATGACAGATTTCTCCATGATGAATTTTACAGCTGTAGGATCCGGAGCATGTGTATATGTTTCAATTTCATCCGAATTTAAATGGCCTGTTATTGTAGCAATAAATAAATTCGGATATCCCTGACTTTTAAGGTCTGTTATACCGGTATCACGGTATGAATATAGTTTCATTTCCTTTGGCATATCGGTTGCCTCTCTCATTTTGTCCCAATATTTATCTAGCTTTCTGGCGTTAAGAGGTTTTTTCCCGGGCATTAAACCCGATGAAAAAAGATAATAGTCTTCCGGATATCTATCGATACCTAAGTCAATGATCATCTTTATTAAATGCGGCGGTAGAAGACACCATCTTGCAACATTATTTTTTGCTTTCGTTTGATCCAAGTAAAGCGCATTCATAGCTATCTTAATATCTTTAATCTGTGTGAGGCATATCTCTTTTGGTCGCATAAAAGAATTATAAATCAAACCGCAAACGATTTCCATATTTGGTAAACGTTCTCTAAAATAATTCAGGGCTTCTTTACTTCTTTCAGGAGTAATAAGTATTCTTTGTTTCTTCATTGTTATTTTTGGTTTAATTTTTTCGAAATGATTCTCTTTACAATAACCTTTCGATTTAAACCAGATCCACACACCGCGAAGAAAGTTAAGATAATTATTCAGTGTTCTTGGGCTGACATCTTTTTCTTCGTAAACATAATCTAAATATTTATTCGCATGGTTTACATCAAAGTAACTAACATATATACTATTCAGTTTTTCATTGATAAGCCAATCTTTGAATAGCTTTATTTGCGATCTGTAGGTACGCATTGAGTCATCACTTAGTATCCCGTTTTTTTCGTCTTTTTCCTTAACTTTCAGGAATGCATCCAGAGCATCGGTTAACTTATGAAAAGCTTTGGCATTCTTTCCTTCTTCGTATGGATTCCATCCTGAGTCAAGCTTTTCATTAATCACATCGCAGTATAATTTTGCATATCTGCGTGCCCTCACATCGTTGCCGATACGTTTACGAATTTTCTCGAATCTAAGTCTTTTCTTTTCTAATAGTCCTGAGTCCGGATTTAATATGCGGTATTCAATCTGCCATCCGGTAGGCCACTCTTTTAATGAAGCAGGTTCATAGTTTACGAGTGGTAAACTTTCCAATCCCTTTATAAGTAGTTTTTTCTGAATTTGCCTGATGTCCATTTTTTTTTTAGCTGGCTTATAGCCGGCTAAGATTAAAAATATCTCCAGTTGCATTCTGGTTGCACTTCGATTAATCGCAACCCTAAAAACGCACATAAGCCGCTAGTAATTAGCGACTTATGTAATTTTTTGGCGGAGAGAGAGGGATTCGAACCCCCGGAACCTCGCAGTTCAACGGTTTTCAAGACCGCCGCAATCGACCACTCTGCCATCTCTCCAGTGTCTTGCATACACTGTGCTTTTCCTCAAAAGCGTTGCAAAGATATGTACTTTTTTCTAATTGCAAAATAAATAAATGCCTTTTTTATGAGAAAATATCTACCGTTAGAAGAAGTGTTTATTCAGAAACTCCATAAACTTGGCCTTATATGATTCTGATACAGGAATATACTCCTTGCCGAAAACAATGCAGTTTCTTTCTATCGTCTTTATCTTATCCAGATTGACAATGAAAGAACGGTGCACCCGCATAAACTGCTTTACCGGAAGCTTCTCTTCCAGCGACTGCATACTCATCAGCGAACTGACAGGCTCTTTCTGGTTTTCGAGATGAAACTTTACATAATCCTTCTGATTTTCTATATATAGTATGTTGTCGAAGTCAATCTTTTCCATCCTGTATCCCGACTTTATGAAAATACTCGAAGAGATTTCCTGCGTATTCTCTGTCGGTTGCGAAGATATCAGTCTGAACCATTCCAAAGCCTTATTAGCTGCCTGTAGAAATTCGGCATAATTTATAGGCTTCAGTAAATAGTCCAGCGCATTCAGCCGGAAACCTTCCACAGCATACTGATCGTAAGCAGTAGTGAAGATAATCTTGGTAGTGGGAGGGATGGTCTTTGAAAATTCCAGCCCTGTAATATGTGGCATATTTATATCGAGAAACAGTAAGTCTATTTTCTCGTTTCTCAGTATATCTATAGCAGCCAATGCATTGCTGAAAGTACCTGCTAAAGACAGAAAAGGTGTCTTGCCAACATACGTCTTTAACAAGTCTACAGCCAAAGGCTCATCATCTATAATCACACATTTGAGTATCATGATTCAGTAATTTCTTTTCGAAAATCAATTCTTAACAGCGTAAAGAAGCTATCAGTACGTTTCTCAGCTATAAATTCATGTTTATGAGGATACAGGAGTGCAAGTCTTTTAGACAGATTGGCAAGGCCGATACCGGAATTCTTTTCTTCCATATTCTGTTCTTTTTCCACAAGGCTGTTTTCAACTGTACATAAAACTCCTATACCGGGATCGACCAAGATACTGATATCTATAAAACTCTCGCTTCCGTTATTGATGCCGTGTTTGAATGCGTTTTCAATCAGGGTGATAAACATCAGTGAAGCGATCATATCATGGCTTCCTTTATTCTCTATAAGCACGTTCAGCTTCACTTCCGGACTAAGCCTAAGTTTCATCAGATCGATATAATTACGCGTAAATTCCAGTTCTTTATCCAATGGAACAAATAGTACATCATTGTCGTACATTACATATCGCAACAGCTTACTAAGCCTGTGTACAGCGTCCTGCGCCCTACTTTGGTCTATTGCTATCAGCGAATATATATTATTCAACGTATTGAACAGGAAATGAGGATTCAACTGACTCCTCAGATTGCGCAGATCCGCTTCCAGTTGTACGCTTTTAGCTTTTTCTAAATTGATAGAGTCGCGGTACCAGCGTATAGTTGTTTTTATAGCTACAGCAAGCCCGATAACAAAGATTATGGATACATAATCAAATATCACACGCATCACCATCGGAGGCTTACCATAGTGACGCGGCCGGTCTTGAATACCCTGTTGCACAATTTTCATAGCTTCGGGTGCAGGTTTCATATATTCCGAAAGCAGGGCCTGAAAAACTACAAGAACTGCGATAAGCATTATGTTTATAATTATATATAGTGTAAATTTTCTGTTGAAAAGATATTTTCTTATCAGATATGAATAATTGGCATAAAACAATATAGCGAATATTCCCATTCGTATAACATAATTATAATAAGGCTTATAATCGAACGTACCCTCGCGCGATATCAGGTATATAGGGACTATAAGCACGATAGCCCAGATAATTATGTGGGGAAAAATCTTTATGAAGTTTTTCATATCTGTCCTAATCATTATCTCACTCAAACTTATAATTAATATTTAGTATTTGTTAACTATATATTGTTAAAAAGTAACAAAAGTAACGTTTTTCAGCTATTCGTTATTAGTAGATACCTTTTACCTTTTTTATTTTGTCATTTTAAGTATAACGAAACACTTTTCTTACATTTACATTAATTAACTGTATTCTGTTAAAAAGTAACAAACGTAACAATTCTTAATAGACAGTTGATAATTGACAATGAATAAATCCAAAAGCTGTCAACTGTATACTATCCACTGTCAAGAAAAACAGAGAATTATCCACTAATACTGTATAGATAAATTATATACGTCAAAATCGTAATATATAAATCATATTTTAGTATCTTAAACACCCACTTTCTTTATCAGAGGTGCACCCCCCAGATAATATAAGCAGTTGTACAAATAATAAAAGGCAAAACAATATTTTTTCAACATGGGTTCTTCAGAAGAAAAACGATGGCCGGCATCAGGACACCAGCCATCAATAAACCCAACAATCTTAATTTACTATAAGTGTTCATATAAGCCTGATTTGTGAAGTTATTAAAACAAATCTTCATCCGGCGCATCAGTGCGGCCCTTGCCGTCATCCGGTCTTTGTGCAGGGGGCTGCGGCATTCTTCCTCTCGGCGGTCGTGCTCCTTGTCGGCCCTGTCCTCTGAATTCTATGTTTTTCTTATTAACCGCGAAGATGTTATATTGTTCATCGGATAATATGGAACGGTATTTTTTATCATACTTCTCCTCATTCTTCTTTATTTTTTCATCGATTTTAGCCACCTTCTCAAAGAGTTTCTGCCTTTCCTTTTCGGCCATACCCGGATTCTCACCATCTATCTGTAGTTCCCGTTTTTGCTGTATCAATTTCGATGCATCTTTACGTTCGTTGGTGATTTCCTTGCTTAACTTTTCGCGCTGTTCCAGTGTTAGTTCGGGAATATCAGACAGACCCATTATCATAAATCCATTTGCACTTTGTCCTTGCCCTTGACCCGCTCTTTGCATAGGAGGACGACCGCCACCGTGTCCACCCGGACGTCTTCCGCCATTGCCGCCACCTATCGGAGGCTGAGCTGCCAGTGTTGTACACCAAAAAATGAATATTGCTGCTAATAATCCTTTCTTCATAATTTTTTTATTTCAAAATTATGAGAGTGATAACGGCAAAACAATGA
This sequence comes from Prevotella sp. 10(H), assembly GCF_000711235.1. Lineage (GTDB taxonomy): Bacteria > Bacteroidota > Bacteroidia > Bacteroidales > Dysgonomonadaceae > Dysgonomonas. The sequence goes on from NZ_JOMI01000001.1 coordinate 52,390, forward strand.
TAATCGACAAAAGGGTTATTTTAGTCGAAGTATAAGCTTTTCAGGCTGATAAAATGTAGTTGTTTTGTGTATGGTTTGTAGTAAATAATAGAAAAAGGAAAATGAAAATTTGTCATCTTCCTTTATATTTACTTCTTCTTTGCACCGATCCAGGTCATCTTTCTCCAGATATATTCCAACGGCCCGTGCCTGTGGTTTTTCATCCACCAGTAGCAGAAGAAATATTGCAGGATAAACAATACAATGCCTAAAAGAAAAGAATATGTTATCCCCAACTTGTTATGCATAGCCAAGCCCCAATTATAGAAGATAAAAGAACCGATGATAGATTGCATAATATAGTTCGTCAGTGTCATTTTTCCGTATGGGCGTAACTTACTCAGCCATTTATGGCCTCTTACGGTATGGTAATAGATAAGAATGACAAGCGAAACAAGGAAAGTCATAAAGCCCATGTTTGCCAATGACCGTATTATCAACCGCAATGGTGTAAGAATGGCTTTATTTTCTATAAAATCCGGCAACATACTCACCAGTCCGCTCAACGGGAAGAAACATATAATACCTATTATCAGCGCTCTGTTCCAGAAACGGATGTTCTTCTCGTTATGCAGAAGCATTCCGGCCTTTCCTATCACCATGCCTATCATAAACAGAGCAGGTGTCTGGAAGAAGCGGGCGTTTTCCCATGCCCATGTAAGGCTCGCCAATTGTCCATCCCATAGATTTGTCTTAGCCATTTCGAGGAAGGTGCCTTCATTTTGTACTTTAAAAGCTTCTTTGAAAAAATACCCCGCCATAGGCCTGTCCGGTATGTATTCCGGATTTATAAGGGCATATATAAGTTTGCCCCATTCCATTGGCTGCAGCATCAGTATGGTTGCAATAATAAGGATTGTTTTTATTTTCAGGCGGGCAACAAAAATCAGTACGATGCCTGCAATGGAATAAAGTACAAGTATTTCTCCCGTAAAGAACATGGCATTTATATTTCCCCATATAAAGAGCAGGAACAGGCGCCAAAGGAAGCGCAGTCTGAAATCATTCCCTTTTTGCAGTTGGTTGTTGTCCTGAATAAAAAAGCTGAATCCGAACAATAATGCGAAGATACCGTAGGCCTTTCCCCCGAAAAGAAAGAACATGGAATCCCATATCGATTTATCGGTGAATTGAAGCCATGGATTATCAACTTCGGGATAAGAATAAAAATTGAAATGCTCTATACTGTGCAACAGAAAAATTCCCATAATGGCGAAGCCCCGTAGTACATCGGCAACATCGATTCGTTGTGTGTCTTTAATCATATATGGTATTATTTGAGTGCAAGGTATTACAGTTCTGATAGATAAAAGAGGGAAATTATTCATTTTGGGCAGGTAATTCCGTCTTTCGGGGATAAAAATACATAACTCCTTTTGATAATAAAAGGAGTTATGCGCTTATTTTAATTTGATATAATTTTCTATTTATTCCCCGATAATCTCCATTAGAGCCATACAGGCCGTTTCCACATTCGGAATATGCTGAATGCTTACCGAACGTTTTCCGTTACGTTCTTTCAGTTCGCAACTGCGTGGATATTTCTGTATATAATCCAGCAATTTATCGAATGCTTTCGATTGATAATAAGGAGATTCGGGATTGGAGACAAGGAACAGGCTCATACGTCCACCCTTAAGTACTACTTTTTCTATACCGAGTGTTTTTGCTAATATTCTTAGACGAACAACCATAATCAACTCGTGCCCTTCATGGGGTATCTTACCGAAACGGTCTTCTAGTCTGAGAATGAAGTTCTGTACATCGGCTTCCCGTTCCATATTGTCCAGTTCACGGTAAAGAGTAATACGTTCCGAATCGTTGGGAATGTATGTTGCAGGGAAAAGCAGTTCGAGGTCGCTTTCTATCTGTACATCGTCCACGAAGTTGTCTCCGGCAATTTTTTCGTCACCCTCCGTTTCATGATACAGGTCGGCAAATTCATCATTCTTAAGTTCATTTACAGCTTCGGTCAAAATCTTCTGATATACTTCATAACCGAGGTCGGCAATGAATCCGCTCTGCTCTGCTCCGAGCAGGTTGCCCGCACCGCGTATGTCTAAATCCTGCATGGCAATATGAAATCCATGCCCCAATTCGGAAAAATTTTCGATAGCCTGCAGACGCCGTCTTGCTTCGGGAGTCAATGTGTGCAGGGGAGGAGCGAGGAGGTAAGCAAAAGCCTTCTTATTACTTCGCCCTACACGCCCGCGAAGCTGGTGTAGGTCGCTTAGTCCGAAGTTTTGTGCATTGTTTACAATGATTGTATTTGCATTCGGTATATCAATTCCCGATTCGATGATAGAGGTGGCGATAAGTACATCGTATTCGTGATTTACAAAGTCGATAATTATCGATTCCAGTTTTGCAGGGTCCATTTGCCCATGCCCGACAGCGATACGTGCATCGGGAACCTCGCGACGAATGATGTCTTCGAGTTCGTATATGTTTTTTATACGATTATTGATGAAGAATATCTGCCCGTTTCGGCTCATCTCAAACTCGATAGCTTCGCGTATGATCTGCGGGTCGAATGTATGTACTTCGGTCTGTATTGGGTAACGGTTTGGCGGCGGAGTAGTGATAGCCGAAAGGTCGCGCGCACCCATCAGCGAGAACTGTAACGTACGCGGAATCGGGGTAGCTGTCATCGTTAGCGTGTCCACGTTCGATTTCATTTGTTTCAGCTTTTCCTTTACAGCCACGCCGAATTTTTGCTCTTCGTCTATTATCAGTAGTCCGAGGTCTTTAAATTGTACGTCCTTGCTTACAATGCGGTGTGTGCCGATAAGAATATCTACTTTGCCCTCTTTTACATCGTTGAGGGTTTGCTTTATCTGATTCGTACTGCGTGCGCGACTGATATATTCCACACGGCAGGGGAAGTCTTTCAGACGATCTTTGAATGTCTGATAATGCTGATATGCCAGTACCGTAGTAGGTACAAGCACAGCTACCTGTTTATTGTCCGTTACAGCCTTGAAAGCCGCGCGTATGGCTACTTCTGTTTTGCCGAAACCTACATCGCCGCATATCAGGCGATCCATTGGCTTCACGTTTTCCATGTCATGCTTCACATCGGCGGTAGCCTTTACCTGATCGGGTGTATCCTCATATATAAAAGAGGCTTCCAATTCGTTTTGCAGAAACGAATCGGGAGAAAACTTGAAGCCTTCTTCCTGACGGCGTTTTGCATACAACTGGATAAGATCGCGGGCAATATCTTTTACCTTGCTCTTTGTCTTTTCCTTTATATTGTTCCACGCTCCGGTTCCCAGTTTGTTGATACGAGGCGGTTCGCCTTCTTTTCCCCTGTATTTCGATATCTTATGAAGTGCATGAAGCGATACGAAAATCGTGTCGTTATTGAGGTAAATTAGCTTTATCAGTTCCTGCATCTTACCGTTCATATCCGAGCGGACAAGACCGCCGAATTGCCCTACACCATGATCGATATGTACGATATAGTCACCGATCTGGAACTGTTGCAGTTCTTTCAGAGATAAAGCAAATTTACCCGAACGTACACGGTCCGATTTCAGATTGTATTTATGGTAACGGTCGAAAAGCTGATGATCGGTAAAACAACATATTTTCAGAGTATCATCGCTGAATCCTTCCGATAAGGTTCTTTCTACGGGTGTGAAACTTATATTATCGCCGCGGTCTTCGAATATCGATTGCAGGCGTTTGTGCTGTTTCTCGCTATCGCTTAAGATATAGATTTTGAATCCGTTGTCGATATATTTATGGAATGTTTCACTTATCAGGTCGAAATTCTTGTGAAACGGTTGCTGCATGTTGGTGTGAAATTCGAATGTCGCATCGGGCACATCATAAGCCCGCGCTCCGAAGTGGATATGGCGGAATTCGGATATAAGCCTTGTATATTCATCCCTGTTAGTCAACTTATTCTGAATATCTTTTTCATACTCCGGATTATCCAGTATGCCGGAGTCATTATATACAGCCTCTACTTTTTCTGCTGCCCATGCAAAATCCCTGAATCCTATGATACTTTCTTTTGGTATCATTTTCAGAAGCGAATCCCTGTCGAGGTCGGATTTCTGCATATCGGGGATAATCTGTATTTGTTGCAGTTTCTCTTTAGATAACTGTGTTTCTATATCGAAGGTGCGAATTGTACTTACCTCGTCACCGAAAAAGTCAATACGGTAAGGGAACTCATACGAAAAAGAAAAGACATCGAGAATACTCCCACGAATTGCATATTGCCCCGGCTCATATACATAGTCCACATATTCGAAACCAAAACTGTCCAGCATTTCTGATACGAAATTGCGGTCTATCTCTTCATCCGCTTTGATATGGATTGTGTTCTTTTCCAAAATACTCTTGGCTACCACTTTTTCAGCAAGTGCTTCGGGATAAGTTACAACAATAAGATGTTTTTTATCGGCCTGCAATTTTCCCATAACCTCTGTACGGAGAATCTCATTGGCAGCATCTATTTGTCCGTACTTCAATGCCCTTTTATAAGCAGACGGGAAAAACAGCACATTATCCGTATCCAGAATCTGCCCGAGATCGTGATAGAAGTAGCCTGCGCTTTCCAAATCGTTCAGTACATAGAGAAAGCACTTGTCCGTTTTGTGATATAATGCAGCCGCAAACATGGCCGCAGAAGAACCTAGCAAACCTTTTGCATAAATATTCCTGTGTCGCGATAAGGTGTCGGCAATAGCCGGTATATTCTTGTGAGATTCGAAAACCTCCTGAAGAGCTGATAATTTCAATGTTATGATTTTTTTCTTTGTGAGGTGCAAAATTAATAAAAAAGAGCGAAAATTTCGAATCTTCACCCTTTCCTCTTTATGTTAAAAATTGTGCTTACTTCCTCAGTGTCAGTATTTCTTTAACTACATCCGGTGTAATATTGTGGCACTCGCCAAGTTTCCAGCCACGTTCTGCAAGGCGGTTAGAAACTTTTTCTACTACTTCTTCTCCCAGATTATAATCTTTCAGGTGTGTTTTAACACCCATGCTTTCAAAGAAACCTTCGACAGCCTTAATTGTCCTTTCGATTGTATTATCATCTTTTATGCCGAATACTTCACGGCCTAGGCGCGTTATCTTTTTAGATTTCTGTTCCTTCAACACAGTCATTACTCCCGGCAAGACAACAGCAAGTGTCTGCGCATGGTCGAGCCCGTAAAATGCTGTGATTTCATGACCTATCATATGCGTGGCCCAGTCTTCCGGCACACCGCAGTTAATCCAGCCATTTAAAGCCCATGTAGATGCCCACATAAGGTTGGCACGGACATCGTAATTTTCAGGATCGCTAAGTGCTTTAGGGCCTTCTTCTACCAGTGTTTTAAGGATAGCTTCGGCCATATTATCCTGTATGAGCGAATCCCCTTCATTATATGTCAGGTACTGTTCCATCACATGCACGAATGCATCTACTACACCGTTGCCCACCTGACGCGGCGGCAAACTGAATGTAACGGTAGGGTCTAGCACCGAGAATAATGGGAACGTCTTCGGCGAAGCGAAAGAAAGCTTTTCTTCTGTAGATACGCGGGTGATTACCGCCCCGTTATTCATTTCCGAGCCTGTAGCCGGCAATGTGATTATATCGGCAAAAGGCATTGCATTTTTTATTTCACTGCCTTTCGAAAGAATCTGCCATGGGTCACCGTCTTCGAAGCAAGCAGCAGCCGCAATAAATTTAGTGGCATCCAGTACTGAGCCTCCACCTACAGAAAGGATAAATGTAATACCCTTTTCTTTGATAAATTCTACGGCTTTTATACAAGTTTCGTAATGCGGATTCGGCTCTATACCTGAAAATTCGTACCATTCAATACCTTCGAGAGCTTTCACAGCCTGATCGTACACACCGTTCTTTTTGATACTGCCGCCGCCGTAAGTCATCAGGACTTTGCTTCCCTGCGGTATTTCCTTTGAGATTTCCTTAATAGTGCCTTTTCCGAAAATAATTTTAACCGGATTGGCAAATGTGAAGTTATTCATCGTTTTTATTATTTTTTATAATGATAGCAAAGGTATATATTTAGCGGTATATACTGATGATTTAATTATTAAAGATGTTAAAAATATAATCTATAAAGACACATTAGCAGTTCGCCGGATTTTTTGCCTATTTTTGGTGTAAAATTGTATTAAATGAAAAAGATCTTAACTCTGTCCTTTCTCTTCTCTTTTTGCATCTCTCTATCAGCACAAATAAACCTTAATGATTCTACGGTTCAAACCGTTGCTTACTGGGACAAAGGGGATGTATATGAATATCAGATTATCAATAAACGGACTCAATATAAAAATGCACAGTTGATTTCCTGCGATTCCCTTATTTATAACGTAGATATTACCGTTCTTGATTCTACGGCCAATTCATATACAATAGAATGGCTTTATAAAGACAATATCAATAAAGGCCTGAAAATCGTATATAAGACAAATGAAATGGGCGAATTTGACGAGGTAATGAACTGGGACGAGATCAGAAAATTTTTGGAAAAGGCTGCTGATACGATGACCCAGAATAAAGATACAGATATTGAAACGGTAGGGGTGAAAGAAATTATACAATACCATATGTTTTATGGCATGAAATACAAGGTAGATGAACTTATCGAAACGGAAACTGCAATCCCGAATGTTTTTGGCGCCGAGCCTTTTACTGCAGAAACAACTTATCTCTTAGAAGAAATTTATTCCGACGAAACTTATTTAGTAACAGCGGTTCAGACTATATCGAAAGAAGAATTAGCTGCGGCTACCATAGGGTATCTGAAGAAAATATCGGCGGCTACCGGTAATCCTATCGATGAAAATTCATTACGTAATATGGAATTTGAAAATAAGGTTATTACATTATCCGAAATACACAATGCAGGCGTGATTATTTCCAGCGTTCAGCAAACGAAAGTAACAAACGGAGACATCACTATCGTTAAAGAGTGCTCTATTGAATTAGAATAATCTAAAACTCTGCCAGCAGCCTCACATTCATTTGCCTGCCTGTAAGATAATTCGGCACTGCATAATGCTGATTATGAACGTCAGTTATCCAGTAATATGTATTTGTATTCTGCATATCGAAGATATTAAAGGCATCCAGACTCAGCCATATATTCTTAAATGCCCTGCAAAATGAATTGGTGTTGCGTATGGCAAAATCTTCTCCGAGTACCAGCCATGAAAAGCCGATATCTATACGTTTATAATTCGGAGTTCTGAAATAACCCGTTTCATATCCTTTGTATGGAGCAGATACCGGAAGACCTTGCGACCATAAACCGCGCAGGCTCATTTTCAACCGTTCATATCCCGGAAAGTAATCTTGATAAAACAAAGCCAGATTGAAGCGCTGGTCGGTAGGCAACGGCACTTTCACCCCGTCTATATCCTGTTGGGTTTTCATTACGGATAAACTTATCCAACTATCCGCTCCCGGTATAAATTCCCCGTAAAGCTTCACGTCGGCTCCCATAGAATATCCTTTTGACGAATTCTCGCCTGTATATCTTATTTTTACATTATTGACCGTATAAGGAATAAGGTCAGACAGTTTTTTATAATATATTTCACCTGATAGTTTGAAAGGAGGGATACCTCTTTCGTCATCACGTCCGAAGTAATAATCAGCTCCAAGGACTATTTGTACCGATTTTTGCGACTTGATGTCTTTATTCGGCTCTATAACGTTATTGCCGTTTACATCCTTTACAATCCTTTGCAGTTCCTTATAGAAAGGAGCCTGATAGTAAAGGCCGCCTGCAATGCGTAAAGAAAGATTATCGAGTCCTGCAGGAACGAATGCCAATGCTCCACGCGAACTGATTATAAATTCTTCGTTATATGTCCAGTAACTTCCGCGTAAGCCCGCATTCAGCACAAAGAGGCCCTTATCCGTATTGAGTGTATATGTGTCTTGTATGAATCCCGAAATACGGGAAGGGTTGAGGCGGTTATCTGATCTTAAATTAGAGAACAGGTTTACATCCGTACCCGTACTGGGTAGAGAATATCCGGCCGAGTCGCGCATTTCCCATTCTTTTATTTTATCTTCTACTTTTTCTTTGCGAAAACTGAATCCCCACTTCAGTAAATTTTTGTCTATTTTCAAATCTCCGAAATGGGAAAATGTGTATACATCGGATTTCAACTTATTCCGTGCATGCTCCATATATGTACCGATACCCAATGGTGAACCTATACTTTCATTTTCTCCTGTAAAGTTCGTTTCTTCAAGAAGATAGCGCCCTTCTATATCGTAGCGTTCCTGTTCATCGGATGAAAATGCGGAAGCGGTAAGTCCCAGATTGAGATTGTCCGTTACTTTCCCTTTTAACGTGAATGCCCCCTGATAGGTGAGAAATTTATCATTTTCCCAGCCATTGAAATGCACTTTAAATGTGCGTGCATTTGCTAACGTACCGAATGAAGTCTCACGCGTTTTCGGTGTGAATTCATATTTATTATACGAGTAATTTCCTAAGAAACTGGCTTCCCAGCGGGATGAGAGTTTATATGTAATATATGTCTGAAAATCGAGGAAAGACGGGTCATAATCGGCTTTTGTATCGCCTGTACTAAGTAGAGAGCGTAAAGTCTTATATCGTACGCTTGTTATCTGCGAAAAGCGTTCGGTAGAATTACCGACATAGACCTCTCCGCCGAGTAGTCCGGCTGAAAAAACCCCTTCAAAACGTTCGGGACGTTTATAGGTAATATCGAGTACAGACGACATCTTATCATCGTATTCAGCACTGAAACTTCCGGCAGAAAAGGATACTGTCTTCACCATATTAGGATTGATAAAACTCAATCCTTCCTGTTGTGCCGAACGGACAAGCATAGGACGGTATATTTCCACACCGTTTACATATACTATATTCTCATCAAAATTACCTCCCCGCACCGAATATTGCGAACTCAATTCATTAGTAGAACTGACGCCCCCCATTGTGGCAAGGAGCGATTCGATGCTGTTCCATGGATTGGACGGGCGTTTTGTTGCAATATAATCGATGCGGCCTATTACAACGGTTATCATCCTTTCACCCTCTACAGTGACGGGAGCCAGCGTATTATCTGCCGGTTGCATTGTAATGCTGAGGTTGTAGTCTTTGGCCAAACCGGGAATAATATACTGGTGTTTTTGATATCCGATAAGCGAGAAAACTACCTTAACGGAATCATCCGGCATAACTTCTAGTTCGTAAAAGCCGTATCGATTCGTTAAAGTACCGTTCGTTGTATTAGGCTGAGAAACAGAAACATGTTCTATAGGTCTGTTTTCTTTATCGGTGACTATTCCTGCTATCTTTACTTTTTGTGGAAAGGCATAGGCTGATATGAGAAGAAATAATAACAGGAAATATTTTTTTGCCATTGTTCAGCTATTTGGTTCAGTTAACAAATTTATGGATTATTTCCTGTCTTCAAACAATTTATAATCAGAATCTAACTGTTTGGCAATACATTTAAAAAGAAAAGCTGCCCGATGTATACCGGACAGCTTTCCATATTCAGTTATACTATTTACTCGTATTCGTTCCAAGCCTTGATCTCTATTTCATCCACATTCATCTTGCAGAATGCTTGGATAAAAGCCGATGCTAAGCGCGAATTTGTCAGCAATGGTACGTTATAGTCGATAGCCGCACGGCGGATTTTATATCCGTTATCAAGCTCGCTTGTCGTAAAGTTCTTAGGGATATTTACTACAAGGTCTATCTTCTTGTTCTGTATCATTTCCAAAGCACTCGGCTTTTGGTCTTCATTCGGCCAGAATACCTGTGTGGCAGGCACACCGTTTTCTACAAGGAATTTCTGCGAACCGCCTGTAGCATAAAGTTCGTATCCTTTCTGGTGTAGCAGACGCGCAGCCTGTAACAGTTCTACTTTCGATTTTGCAGGCCCTGTAGAGAACAATACTGTTTTCTTAGGCACGCGGTAACCTACCGAAAGCATCGACTTTAGCATGGCATCGTAGAAGTTATCGCCTATACAGCCGACTTCTCCTGTTGAAGCCATATCCACACCCAGTACAGGGTCGGCTTTTTGCAGGCGGGAGAATGAGAACTGCGAGGCCTTGATTCCTACATAGTCAAGGTCGAAGTCGTTCTTACTCGGTTTTTCTACATGTTTGCCGAGCATTACCTGAGTGGCAAGGTCGATGAAGTTTATCTTCAATACCTTAGATACAAACGGGAATGAGCGTGATGCCCGCAGGTTACATTCGATAACCCTTATATCATTATCTTTGGCAAGGAACTGGATATTGAAAGGCCCTGATATTTGCAATTCCTGTGCTATTTTGCGCGCTACTTTCTTTATCCGGCGCACAGTTTCTATATACAGGCGCTGAGCAGGGAATTGTATCGTGGCGTCGCCCGAGTGTACTCCGGCAAACTCGACATGTTCCGAAATAGCGTACATTACTATCTCACCTTTGTCAGCAACGGCGTCTATTTCCACTTCCTTGGCATTTTCAACAAATTCGCTGACTACTACCGGATGTTTTTTGGAAACTTCGGCAGCCAGCCCGAGGAAGTTTTCCAACTCCTGATCATTCGAGCAGACATTCATCGCAGCTCCTGAGAGTACATAGGACGGGCGTATCAGTACCGGATAACCGACTTCGTTGACAAAGCCTTTAATATCGTCCAGCGATGTTAACTCTTTCCAGCGTGGCTGGTCTACACCGATGCGGTCGAGCATGCTAGAGAACTTGTGGCGGTCTTCGGCATTATCGATGCTCTTGGCTGTTGTACCTAAAATGTTGACTTTTGCTGCATCAAGCCTCAAAGCTAGATTATTCGGTATCTGTCCGCCTACAGAGAGGATAACCCCATGCGGATTTTCCAGTTCGATGATGTCCATCACGCGCTCGTATGTCAGTTCATCGAAGTAGAGGCGGTCGCACATATCGTAGTCGGTCGACACCGTTTCGGGATTATAGTTTATCATAACCGAGCGATAACCCTCTTTGCGTATGGTTTGCAGGGCATTAACCGAACACCAGTCGAATTCTACCGACGAGCCGATGCGATATGCGCCCGAGCCGAGTACTATTACTGATTTACGGTCGCCGAGATATTTTACATCGTTTGCCTTTCCGTTGTAGGTGATGTACAGATAATTGGTTTGTGCCGGATATTCTGCGGCAAGGGTATCTATCTGTTTCACACACGGTACGATACCGTTTTCTTTACGGATGCGGCGTACATCGTATGATATGGTTTCTACAAGACTTGGTTCTTTGCAGACAATTTTTGCTATCTGGAAATCGGAGAAGCCGATCTGCTTAGCCGAGCGAAGCAAGTCGAGTGGGAGAGACTGCACATCATCGTATTTCTCCAATTCTTTCGAGCATTTGAAGATATATTGCAGTTTCTGCAGGAACCAAAGGTCTATTTTAGTCAGGTCGTGTATCTGTTCTATGGTATAGTCTCTTTTCAGTGCTTCTTCGATGCAGAAGATACGTTTATCTGTAGGATTTTTAAGCGCATCGTCCAGATTGTCTATCTCTAACGGTTTGTTCGCTGCAAATCCGTGCATGCCTATATTTATCATGCGAAGCCCTTTTTGTATAGCTTCTTCGAAGGTACGACCGATTGCCATGATTTCACCTACAGATTTCATGCTCGAACCGATTTCTTTCGATACTCCGTGAAATTTACCCAAATCCCAACGGGGTATTTTTACTACTACATAGTCGAGAGCAGGTTCAAAAAAAGCGCATGTGGATTTTGTTACCGAGTTTTTCAGTTCGAATAATCCGTATCCGAGTCCGAGTTTAGCAGCTACGAATGCCAACGGATATCCTGTTGCTTTAGATGCGAGTGCCGAAGAACGGCTCAGACGGGCATTCACCTCGATTACACGGTAATCTTCCGACTCGGGATCGAAAGCGTATTGTACGTTACATTCTCCTACAATTCCTATATGCTTTACAATGCGGATAGAGAGTTCACGCAATTTATGATATTCTGAATTTGTCAATGTCTGTGACGGTGCAACAACGATACTTTCCCCGGTATGTATTCCAAGTGGGTCGAAGTTTTCCATATTACACACTGTAATACAGTTATCGTATTTGTCGCGTACGACCTCGTATTCTACTTCTTTCCAGCCTTTCAGCGATTTCTCCACAAGAAGCTGGGTAGAGTAGGCGAGTGCCTTTTCTGCAAGTATACGCAGTTCCTGCTCATTGTCGCAGAATCCCGAGCCCAGCCCGCCGAGTGCATATGCTGCACGTACTATAATAGGATATCCGAGTTCTTCAGCAGCGCTTACAGCCTCTTCAATAGAGCCTACCGCATGGCTTTTGATAGTCTTGACATCTATCTGGTCCAGTTTCTTTACAAAGAGGTCGCGGTCTTCGGTATCCATGATAGCTTGTACGGGAGTTCCAAGAACACGGACATTGTATTTTTCTAGGATTCCTCCTTCGTAAAGCTGTACTCCGCAATTAAGAGCAGTCTGTCCTCCAAATGCGAGTAGTATACCTTCCGGTTTCTCCTTCTGGATAACCTTTTCTACAAAGTATGGAGTAATCGGCAGGAAGTATATTTTGTCGGCACTGCCTTCCGAGGTTTGCACCGTTGCAATATTAGGATTGATAAGGACTGTTTCAATGCCTTCTTCTTTCAGGGCTTTCAGCGCCTGTGAACCCGAGTAATCAAATTCTCCGGCTTCTCCAATTTTAAGCGCTCCCGAACCAAGGACTAATACTTTTTTTACATCTATATCCATATTTTAGTTACAAGTTACGAGTTACAAGTTAAATATTAATATGAAAAATCTATTCATTTGCTAATTATTATAGTTTTTCTACAAACATATCGAACAAGAAAGAGGTATCTGTCGGCCCGCTCGCCGCTTCAGGGTGAAACTGAGCTGAGAAGAACGGTTTGGTTTTGTGCCTGATGCCTTCGTTGGTTCCGTCATTGAGATTGATGAACAATGGTTCCCAGTCTTCTCCCAAAGATGAATTAGCTACCGCAAATCCGTGATTTTGAGAGGTTACAAAGCATTTTTCCGAGTCTACCAACTTTACGGGTTGGTTGTGGCTACGGTGTCCGTATTTCAGCTTATATATTGTTGCCCCTCCGGCTTTTGACAGTAACTGGTTACCCATGCAGATCCCGCAGATAGGTTTGTCGCCTTCCATTGCTTTCTGAATATTCTTTACAGTTTCCTCACAAAAATCGGGACTTCCCGGACCGTTGGAGATAAAGAGTCCGTCCCATTCCAGTTGGTTGAAATCATAATCCCAAGGTACCCGAATCAGTGTCACATTCCTTTTTAGCAGGCAGCGGATGATGTTATGTTTTACTCCGCAGTCGATTAGTACTACTTTCTTTTCACCATTGCCATAAGTTATTACTTCTTTGCAGCTAGCAATAGCTACCTGATTTTCAATATTCGGGTCGTAAAAGTCTATTTCATCTGCATCATTGAAGACTATTTTACCTTTCATCGAACCTTTTTCGCGAAGTATTTTCGTCAGTTCGCGAGTATCGATACCGTAGATACCGGGCACATCGTTTTCCTTAAGCCAGTCACCGAGACTTTTTTTGGCATTCCAATGCGAGTATTCGTGAGAATAATCAGAGATGATAAGCCCGTTAACCTGAATCTTTTCCGATTCGTAAAAGTCGGAAATTCCATTTGTGAATGTATTATCAGGAACTCCGTAGTTTCCTACAAGAGGAAAAGTAACTACAAGTATCTGTCCCAGATAAGAAGGATCTGTAAGGCTCTCGGGGTAACCTACCATTGCCGTGTTGAATACTACTTCTCCGGCATTTGCTTTTTCAGAGCCGAAAGATTTTCCTTCGAAAACCGTTCCGTCGTCAAGAATTAATTGAACTGCTTTGTCTGAATACATTTTTTGTTCGAAATATAATGTGAGTAATAACTGTTTTTAAAAGATAAAAAAAAGGAACGTGATACTGGTATATCCGTTCCTTCAGGTCTATAATTATATATTTGTTGTATCTTTTTCTTTTTTGTCATTTCAAATACCCAATCAATTTGTATGTGAATATCTGAGGTGCAAAGTTAGAAATAAAATTAAGATTAACCGTCTATCCGTTATAAAAAAATGCTATATATAGATTTTTTATGATTCTGCTTATTTTCAAGGTCATCCTGTAAGTTATCTTTGCATAATAAACCGATAATAACAAGAAAAGTAAAAAAGATGCAGGAAGAAATATTCCCGCTTGTCGACGAAACAGGCAATGTAATAGGGCAGGCGTCAAGAAGTGTCTGCCATAACGGTTCCAAATTGCTACATCCGGTCATACACTTACATATATATAACAGTGATGGGGAATTGTTCCTGCAAAAACGTTCTGCTACAAAAGATGTGCAGCCGAATAGGTGGGATTCCTCTGTTGCAGGCCATATCGATTTGAATGAAACACCCGAACAAGCAGCTATACGCGAGGCATTGGAAGAACTGGGATTATCTGTAATAGAACTTTGTTTCGTTACAAAATATGTAATAGAAACGGATACGGAAAGGGAACTCAGCTATTGTTTTTACACTATATATGACGGTGATTTTATTCTAAATCCCGAAGAGTTAGACGACGGTCGTTTTTGGAGTATAGAAGAAATCCAGTCGAATCTGTGCAAAGATAGCTTTACAACAAATTTCGAACTGGATTTTAATAATTTCTTATATAAAGGACTGAATGGGCTTATGCAAGCAACTTTAGTACTCTCTGCATATCCGAGAAATCAGGGATGACATCATTAACCATTTTTCTTAAATCGGCATCGGAATTTGTAGTGGATAATCCGACTACTTTCATACCTGCATCGAGACCGGACTGAATGCCGAAAAAAGAATCTTCAAATACAATACATTCGTCCGGCGATACATTCAGGTCTTTGGCAGCAAGGAGATAGCACATCGGATCCGGTTTGCCTTGTGTTATGCGGTCGGCTGTTACTTCCGTATCGAAAACACCTGTGAGATTCAATTCATCCAAAGCTATTTTCATTTTAAAGTCCTGCGAACTTGTAACTAAGCCTATCTTGTAATTATTCTTTTTCAGGTAATCTATAAATTCGAGAGCTCCCGCGATAGGTGGAAAGTCCATTTGCTTTTCGAATTCTTCCGTTTCGTTGATTATCGACTCTAAATCATTTGCTGAAAGGTGACTCAAGTATTTCTCCACAATATTAGGCATGGTAACACCCTTCACCATAGCTGCAAAGCTTTTATATCCAAGGTTATATTTCTCACCTATTCCGTCAAAAAAGGTATCGTAGAGAGGTTCTGTATTAGTAATCACACCATCGAAATCGAAAAGAACCGTAGAAATTTTAGCCATAGTTTATATTAGTTTTATGAACCGCAAAGGTAAGACAATATATAATGACAACCAATGAGAATATACTATAAACAAAAAAAAGATGGTACATATCTGCACCATCTTTTATTATCTGATTAATTAATTCTTATTTAAGCTTATATGTTACGCCAAATGTACCGTAGATATTCTGCATTTTGAAATTGATAGGGTTCTGATCCCTGTAGAAAATATCGGTTAATCCCAGATTCATATTGACCATTACGCCTATACGTTCATTTATTTTATATCTTCCGCCTACAACAAATCCGGCATCGAAATCACGCATATTATCTTCGAAATCGAATGTAGCAGGGTTATCGGCTTCAATAACGACTATCGGCCCGTTAGGCGTTTTATCTCTAAGGTAACCGTCCGAAACGTTACCTTCGAATTTCGATTTCAGTATACTTGCAGCATATACACCACCCTTGACTTCCCATCTCGATCCTATATTATAGATACCATATAACGATAGAGAAAGATATTGCAGATTGACATTCGTGGTGTTTTTACCTGTAAAATATCCGTCGACTTCGCTTTTATTCGGATTTCCTTTTTCAGAAACCAAAACTTTAGTCTGCATGTATTTTACTCGGTCTTTTACGCGCATCCCTTTGATACCTAATGAGAGTTCTGTGCCTACTCCCCATTTCCTGTTCAGATTATATACTGTAGAAATACCGATATGTGGGTTTATCTTAGGGTTGTAACTCTCTATTTTCCTAACTTCGCGCGGCAAAGGGACAGGCATCGAGCCACCCATATTCAGGCCTAGATTTAGATACCAGTCAAGTCCTTTCTTATCATCTCCGTCGTCTGCTAAGATATTCGTGCTAAATGTAATTAACGCAAGTAATATTATTATGATTTTATTTTTCATCTGTTTCATTATAAGGTTATTCAATATCTTCACAAACAATTTCCACTTCATCCACAATCAGGGTACTGCCGAGTGAGCCTTTATATTCATTGCCGTCCTTGCTGGATGCGAACATGATGACAAGTTTATATTCTTTATTTTCAAAATCGAGTTTAACTCCTTCTTTATATTTAAAAGGTATCTCAAATTTGATAAAGCCTTTTCCTCCTTCGGCAGGGGAATCCGTTATACTTGCTGTTTCAGGTCTCCAGTCAGCTCTGGCAACTATATTCGGAGAATCCATGATAGTGATACCATTTAGGTATTTAACCTGATCGGTAGTTTCGAACAGTACAGAATAAATAGAAAGCTGATCGGTAATATCTTCAGTACTTACTTCCTCCTTGTTTTCATTCAAATAAATGTATGGTTTACCTACTTTATATTTATAGTAACCTGTAAACATTACCGGTTTACCAGCCGATTTTGAAAACGATTGTCCGAGCCTCAAACATTTCAGAGGTTCTTTTATACCACTTAGCAAATTAAAACTACCAAAGAATAATGAGCCGCTGAAAATCGGAATTTTCAAATCGCCCATACTTACATTTCCTTTCAGAGTTTGTAGTTTTGCGGCGTATTTTCCGCTGTATACATCATTAAAATCGCTTGTAGGAATAGTAGCAAAATCTTTACCGGCATTTACAAATGCAATCCCCGGATTACCGGAATCCCACATCTTCACCAGTCTACCGTTGCTGTTCTTTACCATCATATTGTAGAAGCCCTGACTGCTCTGCTCCCAATCCTCGAAATCGAAAGTGAGTGGCATTGATGACGGCTTTATAATGGATACAGTATATCGCTTATCATATTTTCTGTCTTCGGATGTTACTACATAGTGAACGGGTCCTGCTGAAAAATCCTGTACAGTCCCGGATTCGGGAGATACGCTGGCTCCTTCTGATAATTCTATTCTTGGAATAATCTTCGTTAGATCGGTATCCTCAGTAACACTCACGGTGACAGTTTCATTCGATACTTCACTCGAAACAAAATTTTCCCCGTCTATCGTGAAAGAAACAATATCCGTTTCTTTTCCTAAAGGCTCATCTTTTATACATGAACTCATAATAAGAGAGATAAGGGCAATTTGGGCTAATAACAGTTTTGTTTTCATGTCTTATTGGTTGAAAAATGTGCACAAAGATAGAAATTTTCTATAATAAAATCATATGTATTATCATTTTAGCACAACATTTGTTTATTAAATTAAACATATTTTATAAAGAATTATAAAAAGCTCCATTATCGCAAACCGACAATGAAGCTTTTTGTTGAAGTACAATCTTTATATTATTTAGAGCTTTTATTTTGAGTCAGTACTACATTATCATTGTTGTCTATTTCGCTGCGTTTCACTGTAGTGCCTTCATCTGTATGCACATATGTAATATATTCTGATCTTTCGGCCCATTTTTTCTTTTCCGGAACCCATTTGGTTACAATTATATTCGATGTTTTGCCATCTGCCGTATATTCATAATTGTACTTTTGTGAGGGCACCCAACTAAATCGTTGCTTATCCCAATTATATGATGTCCTCTCTATATTAGTGCCGTCAGGGGTATAAAGATAAACAGTTTTGGATTTATTAGGGACAACAGATTCTTTGGTTGTATAACCCGCTTCATCTTTGGTTATCTTTACTTCCTGCCTTTTATTCTGGGAATACAGCCCCGTTGACATAATGAGAAATATTATGAGGGAAATCAAAACATTTGCTTTCATAATTACAATCTTTTTTAATATTATTATTCCTTACTATATATTTTGAAGCGCTTTCTGTAATATATTACGCAAATAAAAAAGAATAGTTACACTTTATTCGAAAAAAAATTATAAGCGATTATAATCAAGGGCATAAGCATCATAAAAAAGATAAGCCTTCCTTTTTTAGAGGAAGGCTTTTTATAATTCACCTTAGCTGCTTGGTAATTTATTAAATTATTATCATTATTATTTGGCCTTTTTTGCCCAGTCATTATTTTTCTTATCCCATTTTACAACGCTTGGAACCGGAAGATTCTCTTCGTTGTATGTGTATTCATATTTCTGAATACCTACCCAGCCCTTGTCGAGAGTCCACTCATAGGTTGCTTTTTCAAGTATACGGTCGTCCGTATCGAAACGATAAACCGTCTTACTGATAGGAGCATTCGTGTCTTTATCGCAAAGAGTTACTTCTTTCAAACTACCTTCTTCTGTCTTTTCTTCATTACTTAAGGTAATTGTTTCGGGAGTACTTGCAAAAATATTTGCAGAAAAGAATAGTACAGCTAATAACGAGATTAAAATTTTTGTTTTCATGACTTAAATTAATTTAGTTTCACAAAGGTAAATTGTTTTTAATGAAAACAAGAGGAAATATATCAAAATAACACAATGATCAAGTTAAATATGGTTAATATAGTGATTTTATATGTTTTTAAAATGTTAAATTCAATATATTTTCTTTCATAATGATATTTTAAAATTTAAGAAAGATGCAAAAAATGAAGAAAAACAAATGAATACCGACACAAAGGAAAATTAAAACAAAAAAAGACTGCTAATTGTATAAAAACACCTTACATAAGCATTCGAAATCCTTTCATATTTGAAAAAAAATAACGAAATTTGCGAGCCTTAAAAGAACTGAATAAATTTAACTGTATAAAATCAACAAACAATGGTAAAAAGCGCTTTACAGATAGCGAGAGCTACTTACAAACCTAAAATGCCGAAAGCATTATATGGTTCCGTGAAAATAGAAGAAGGAGCTGCGACTCAATCGGTAGCCGATCAGGAAGAAGTAAAAAAATTGTTTCCTAACACATATGGAATGCCGACTCTGAAGTTTGTAGAAACTTCTGAAAAAGTTGACTATCCGGCTATAAATGTTGGTGTTATTCTTTCGGGTGGACAAGCCCCGGGTGGACACAATGTGATTGCAGGACTTTTCGACGGAATCAAAAACCTGAATAGCGGCAGCCGTCTTTACGGATTCCTTATGGGACCGGGCGGATTGGTAGACCACGATTATAAAGAGTTAACCGGAGATATCATCGACGAATATCGCAACACCGGAGGTTTCGACATTATAGGTTCGGGACGTACAAAACTGGAAACTAAAGAACAGTTCGACAAAGGTCTTGAAATCCTGAAAAAACTAAACATCAAAGCGCTTGTTATCATCGGCGGTGATGATTCCAATACAAATGCGTGCGTACTGGCAGAATATTATAAAGCTATCGATGCAGGAGTACAGGTAATCGGTTGTCCTAAAACAATCGACGGTGACCTTAAGAACGAAATGATTGAAACCTCATTCGGTTTCGACACAGCATGTAAAGTATATTCTGAAGTTATCGGAAATATACAGCGCGACTGTAACTCGGCTCGCAAATACTGGCACTTCATCAAACTTATGGGACGTTCTGCTTCTCATATTGCCTTGGAGTGTGCTTTGCAGGTGCAACCTAATATCTGTATCATTTCGGAAGAAGTGGAAGCAAAAAAACTTTCACTCGACGATATAGTTACCAATATCGCAAAAGCCGTTGCAAGACGTGCTGCTGACGGTAACAACTTCGGTACAGTACTTATCCCTGAAGGGCTTATCGAATTTATTCCGGCCATGAAAGCTCTTATTTCGGAACTAAATGATTTCCTTGCTCATCATCAGGAAGAATTTAATGCAGTTCCTAAAGATGAACAATTGGCATATATCAAAAATAACCTGTCTGCAGATAATGCAAAAGTATTTACCAGCCTGCCTGACGGAGTTGCACGCCAGTTGACACTCGATCGCGACCCACATGGCAATGTACAGGTATCACTTATCGAAACAGAAAAACTTCTGGCTGAAATGGTAGGCAACAAGCTTGCCGAAATGAAAGCCGCAGGTGAATATAAAGGTAAATTCTCGGCGTTGGTACACTTCTTCGGATACGAAGGACGTTGTGCTGCACCGTCTAACTACGATGCCGACTATTGCTATTCGCTGGGATATACAGCTGCTGCTCTTATCGGTGCAGGAAAAACAGGCTATATGTCTTCAGTTCGCAATACAACTGCTCCTGCAAACGAATGGGTTGCTGGTGGTGTACCTGTAACAATGATGATGAACATGGAGCGTCGTCACGGTGAAATGAAACCTGTTATCCGCAAAGCACTTGTTGAGCTTGACGGTGCGCCGTTTAAATATTTTGCGGCAAACCGCGAAGCATGGGCGCTGGGTACAAAATTCGTTTATCCGGGTCCTATCCAATACTTCGGGCCAACTGAAGTTTGTGATCAGTCGACTGTAACGCTTAAACTGGAACAAGGCAAATAATCTGCTTAAACAATATCATTTAAAGGCATGGGATTTTTCCCGTGCCTTTGTTTTATATACTAATCAGTAGTTAAATGTTATTCTCTCATAAGCCAGATAAGGTCTGGTCGTGCGTCAGCCCTTGTGCATTAGTTCCGCAGGCGGGGAACCCACACGGTGCAGATGGCGTAGAAGGGACAGGGCGTTAGCCCATTTGTCACTTTCAGCCGGCAAACCGTCTGTGGGTCGCCGAGGAACGAAGCACTAGCTTTTTGGTTCGTTTTGGACAATGCCAAAATGAACATTTAGACGGAGCGTAGTGAAGTCGAAAAAGAATTTTATAATTAATTTGAAATACTGATTCGATTTTTTTATATAAATATGTACAGGCATTATCCAATCCCTGATAAAAAGTTCTTCTGTTACTGAAAAAGATGTATATTTGAATTAGGAAAGAGTAAGCACACTAAAATCATATACTAAACATTTGCATACATGATACTAAGTGCACTAAAATATACACGTTATGTAGGCGAGCCGCGCGAATGGAGCATAGTAGGCAGTAAGAAAAACTATGCCTATTTCGGAAACATAAATTTGCTCGTAGGTAAAAACGCATCAGGTAAAAGCCGTACATTGAATGTGATACGCGAAATAGCAGAATTGCTTTCAGGCAAGAAAGACCTTAAACACGCCATAAGCCCGTCCGAAATATTCGATATGGTATTTACCGATACCAAGAATAACAGATATAATTACAAACTGTCGTTTAAAAACAGAATTGTCACAGAGGAAATACTGACGCTAAATAATAAGGTTCTATTAAACAGAAATAAAAAGATACTTCTCAATGCTGAAGGCGAAAATGTAGATTTTACACTGGCCGACGGGCAGATTGCGATAGCATTATGCGATGCAGATAACAAGCCCTATTTTGAAAACTTTGTCACATGGGGCGAATCCCTTAAAAATTACCTTTTTGCCAATCAGGCGGAAAAGAAACGATTGGTTAAGGATTATACACAGGTTGAAAAAGGACAGGATCCCGACGATCCCGATGTTCTGATTTATACTTTCTACAGAGGACGAAAGCTCTTTGGCGACACATTCATCTCGGAAATTAAAGCCGGAATGCACGAACTCGGATATGATATTTCCGATATAGACATTGAAGAAACTGCTAACGGATATGGCTTGTATATCGAAGAGGAGGGGGAATATGTGGTCTCCCAGCGCGAAATGTCGCAGGGCATGTTCAGGGCCTTATCCTTACTTATTATGCTCGGTTTTGCCCGTATGAGCGATCTGTCTTTCTGCCTGCTTGTAGATGATATGGGCGAAGGATTGGATTTCGATGCTTCCAAAAAGATGATGGATCAGGTGATACGTAAAGTCAACAAATCCAATATGCAATTTTTTATGACATCCAACGACAGGAATGTCATGAATCAGATATCGCTTCGTTACTGGTCGATAATAGACAGGGAAAGCACTAAATCGATATTCTATGATTATACCAATTCGAAAGAAACTTTCGATGATTTCAAATATACAGGACTAAACAATTTTGATTTCTTATCCACAGACTTTTATAAAAAAGGATTTGGTGTTATAGACGAGGAAAATGAGGGATGAAACGAATCGCTTTTTTTGTTGAAGGACAGACCGAGCAGATTTTCGTGAATCGCTTAATAAGGGAAATCCTTGGAACACAGTACGTAAATATTATTCAGAAGCAGTTTCGCGGTGGGGTGAATATACCTAAAGTGGAAATTGTGAGGAATTCTGCATTCTCAAAAAATCCGAAATATGAAGTACTTATTTTCGATTGCGGTTCCGATAACAGGGTGAAATCTGAAATACTGGATAATATAGAAACTCTGCGCAAAAACGATTACGAAATGATTATCGGCCTGCGCGATCTTTATCCTATACCGCTCGATGATCTGGAAAAGCTGGAAAAAGGCCTGCGTTTTCTCCCAAATCATCTTAAAGACAGTACAAAGTATTTCGATATTATTATTGCCGTACACGAAATAGAGGCGTGGTTCCTAGCCGAAACCAACCATTTGAAGAAAATAGATAAACGCCTGAAAGGTCGTTTTATTAAAGAACGGTTAGGATTCGACCCGTATGCTATCGATGCCCAGTCGAGGGTGCATCCGGCCAAAGACCTCGATAATATATACCGCTTAGTGGGTAAATCGTATACGAAGAAATACAATGCTACTATACGTGTAGTGAACAAACTCGATTTTAATCATATACGCTTCGACTTACGCTATGATATAAGTTCGCTCGACCGCTTACTGAGAGTTATTGAAGACTTCAAAAGTAAAAGGTAAGGCGCCGGAATCTCCGACGCCCTTTAAAACAAGTATGTGGTGCTACTTTTATTTTCTTTTTAGAAAGACCATTTAGTGGATGTTTTAGGTGAATTTGTATTCACTTGTCCATGACCTTTATAATATTTCAATGCTTCCGGCAATTCTTTCTGCAAATCTCTTTCGCGAGTCTGATCGGAAGGGTGGGTACTTAAAAGTTCCGGAGTCTTTCCTCCCTGTTGTGCCATTCTTTCCCAGAAAACCGGAGCTTCGCGAGGGTCGTATCCCGCCATAGCCATGAATATCAATCCCAGATGATCGGCTTCTGATTCTTGTTTACGTGAGTATGGTAATAATATTCCCACTTGTGATCCAAGACCATATACTGCCATTGCCATTTCCTGAGTTTCTTGTTTTTGGTTACTCATAGCCACACCCAGTGCCACACCGCCTAACTGTGAGGCGAGTTGTTGGCTCATCCTTTCATTTGCATGTCGTGCAACAGCATGCGATACTTCATGTCCCAAAACAACTGCAAGCCCCGTTTCGTCGCGTGTATATGGTAAAATACCTTCATATACTACAATCTTTCCTCCGGGCATACAGAATGCATTTACTTCAGGGCTTTTCACCAGATGGAATTCCCAAGAATAGCTGGCAATCAAATCACCCTTACCATTATTTTTTAAGTAAGTTTCTACTGCATTCGCTATATTTCTTCCAACTTTAACTACCAGAGCTGTATTGGCAGCATCAGTAGAGAGTTTTGCATCCTTCATAAATTCGTCGTACTGCTGCAGGCTTAATGTCATAACTTCCTGATTGGATACCAATGACAATTGTTTGCGCCCGGTAAGAGGTACACTGCTACAAGCTGAAAGTAACAGCAATGTTGACATTAATAATAATGATTTAAAATATTTCATACCGCAAGGTTTGTTTACATAATTTGTTATCTCTTCTAAAAAAGAATTCTCTCATTCTTTTGACTTAAAGAACATCTCATTTTAGATAAATGTTTATTAAATCTTAAAAATTAACAATTTGGTCAACTTAAAATATTGATAGATTAATTAAGATGTTATTATTTATTTTTGATTGAGAATCCATATATTTGTTTCAATCATTTTTGAAGAGAGGGGAGCATGAGTTTTAAGATATATATAAATGATAAACGCAGGGCTATAATGCGTGGTCTTACACGTAATATAGGGCGTATTGTGTCAGGTTCCAGTAATAATGATCTTACAAATACCAATATAAAAAAAGTGTTGGTATCGAGACCTAACAGCCGTTTGGGGAACCAATTGCTTATAACTCCTTTAGTACAGGAAATTATTGATGTTTTTCCCGAATGCGAAATCGATTTGTTTGTAAGAGGGCAGATAGCTCCTATACTTTTCGAAAACTATAAAAATGTAAACAGGATAATCAGATTGCCTAAAAAGCCATTCAAGGAACTATTGAAATATATAAAAGTGTGGTTTTCCCTGAAGAAATACAGCTACGATATGGTGCTGAACATGGATAAGAATTCTTCTTCGGGGAGATTGTCTACTCAGTTTGCAAATGGCAGGTTTAAATTTTTCAATGACATTGATGAAGAACTACAGGCGAAATATGACGATTACGAACATAAAGCCAAATTCCCTGTATATAATTTTCGCAATTATCTTATAAAATCAGGCTTTGAAAATATAGATATCGATAAACCTATACCGACATTAAATATAAAATTAAGCGATTCTGAAATTGCCAAAGGAAAAGAAATACTGGATAGTCTGACTGATAAGAATAAAGAAACAATTGCTATATACACATTTGCTACCGGAGCCAAATGTTATTCGAAGGAATGGTGGTTGCCGGTATATGACAGATTCTGTAAAGAATATGGCAAAGAATATAATATTCTCGAAGTACTGCCTGTAGAAAATGTATCACAAATAGATTTTAAAGCACCGGCATACTATAGTAAAGACCTGCGGGAGATTACTGCTTTCATTAATAATACAAAAGTATTTATCGGAGCCGACAGTGGAATGATGCATCTGGCGAGTGCTGCACAGACTCCTGTCGTCGGCCTGTTTTCGATAACCGATATTATAAAATACCAGCCTTATAATGAAGGAAGTGTTGCTATAGATACCAACAAATCGGATATTGAAGACATAATAAAGACAATAGATAAAATCTTAGGAAAATAAAAAAGGTTCGAAGTTAATCCGAACCTTTATCATATTTATTTTATTTCTTTTAAAAACTCCACTTTTCAGATGTTTTAGCTGAGTTTGTCTTGGGCGTTGCCGGAGTTCCCTTATAATATTTCAGAGCCTCAGGCAAATCTTTTTGAATCTGCTTGATGCGTGTTTCATCAGAAGGGTGCGTACTCATAAATTCGGGAGTACCAGCGCCTTTCTGGGACATACGTTGCCAGAAAGCTGCTGCTGCCGAAGGATCGTATCCGGCCATAGCCATGAATATCAATCCCAATTGGTCTGCTTCAAGCTCCTGCTTACGAGAATATGGTAAAAGAATGCCATACTGCGCTCCCAAGCCTATTGCTACGGCACCTGCTTTTTGTACAGCAACAGATTTCCCATCGAGTACCTTTCCCAATGCGGAAGTGCCATACTCGGCGGCTATCTGGTTGCTCATACGTTCGTTGGCGTGTTTGGCTACAGCGTGGGCAACTTCATGACCCATTACTACTGCCAGTCCGGTTTGGTTCTGTGTATAAGGCAATATGCCTTCATACACTACAATCTTACCTCCCGGCATACAAAATGCATTTACTTCATCGCTTTTCACCAGATTGAATTCCCAACTGTAATCTTTTACCTGATCTGCATAACCATTGTTCTGCAAATAGGTAACTACTGCATTGGCTATATTTTGCCCTACCTTTCTTACCATAGCGGTATTTACCTGATCGGTAGAAATAGGAGCAGATTTTATAAAATCACCGTATTGCTGAAGGCTGAGCGCCAGCACTTCGTTGTTCGACACCAGATTTAATTGTTTGCGTCCGGTAACGGGAACACTACCGCAACCGAAAAAAGATAGCACATATGCTATTAATGATAAAATAAGTATTCTCTTCAACATAGTAGTCTGTTTGTATTGTGTGTCAGTATTTACTATTATAATTATTTATTGTTTCGTATTTTGTTCTTTCAGTAAATCCCTAATTTCAGTTAGTAATACTTCTTCCTTACTCGGTGCAGGAGGTGCTGCAGGTTCTGCTTGTTTTTTGGAATGCAATGCATTCATGCCTTTTATTGCAAAGAAAATAGCAGTAGATATGATTACAAAATCAATAACTGTTTGTATAAAAGTACCGTAATTGATACTTACAGCAGCAGTATCACCGACCGCACCTTTTATTACAAATTTAAGGTCGCTGAAATCCACACCACCCAGAAGTACTCCTATAGGAGGCATTATAATATCGCTTACCAAGGATGATACAATCTTACCGAATGCTCCACCGACAATGACACCGACAGCCAAATCGACCACGTTGCCGCGCATCATGAAATCTTTAAGTTCTTTTAAAACCGCCATAATTTTTTATATATTTTAGTTGTTTATACTATGTTCACATTTAGAACACAAACTTAATATATTTTGTTTAATAAAATTTTAACGGTTGCAGGTTTGGTTTCTGTCGATATTTCATAGCTTTCTACACATATACTGTCTGATGAATGTATCATATATGGTATGGTTTTAAGGTCCTTAATAGTGTCTTTGTTATTCCTGTTCAGCAGATAGCCTTCTGTTTTTATAGTATCGTTATGTATGCTGTAGTCCAGAGCCAAAATTTCTTTATACAGTTTCAAGTAAATACTAACCGGAGAGCTGTCCCGTACTTTTTCAATAAATTCTTTATCCTCTTCTTTGGCGAAAAATGAATCTTCGGGATTAGTATCAATTATATTTTCAACTATCTTGTAATGATCACTGATAGCAAATAACCCCTTATAATATGTGCACACAAGAAATTTATCATTCGCTACAGTATAAATGTAAATATTGCAGTCTTCATATTTAATTATACGTGGAGGAAATGGCAGGGCGATGTTATTTTCAATATGGGATCTGATTTTTTGCTCCTGTTCATAAGTCACTTTAGTAACAAGCAATCTATAACCGTCATTATATTTAGACAATACCAGAGGATATGAAACATTCTGCCCTAGGGCATCAGTCAAAGGAGAAAAAGAGCAGTCATACGCATAAAATTTTTCCAGATTGAATGCTCTGTTTATATTTATCACTTCTAAAGCTTCGGGTGAAACATATTCATATATATTTGTATCGAAGGAGCGTTTGTTACCCTCCAGCCTTTTGTACATATGCCATCCACCAAGAAGAATAGTAATCAGAAGAACAAATAAAATAACTATCTTTATTGCGCGTTTTGTCATAAAAATTGTAATCAACTCTTACAAAGATATATGAAAGCTTTAGTATTGAAAGAACTTAAGTCGGTTTTTTGTTCTGCGGCAGGTGCTTTTTTTGCATTGGCTTTCTATCTCATCATGGGAATGATGCTATGGTTCTTCGATGGCAGGTACAATATTATAGATGGCGGATATGCCGATCTGGAAAGGTTTTTCAGCCTTGCAGCACCTGTTTTTGCCGTACTTATCCCTGCATTGACGATGCGGTTGTTCGCCGAAGAAAAGAAAAATAAAACTTTCGATATCTTAAGATCAAGGCCTGTAAATATACCGGCTGTATATTTTAGTAAATATGTAGCCATTTTGATTTTTATACTGATTACTCTTCTGCCTACGGTCATTTACGTTTGTTCATTGCAGCAATTATCGAATCCTATAGGAAATGTCGATTTAGCTGCCATAACAGCCTCCTATATTTCATTGATATTAATTATTAATGTATTTATATCTATAGGTTTATTCGGCTCCGCCATTACCAAGAATCAAATAGTAGCCCTTATTATCTCTGTATTTCTGTGTCTGTTTTCTTTTTACGGTTTCGATTTGGCAGCAGGTTTGTTTCTTTCGGGAAAAGTACAGATAGCTGTTTCTTTAATAGGGCTGTTACAGCATTATAAATCAATGCAGCGCGGTGTAATCGGATTGTCGGAGATATTTACGGTTGTCAATTATCTGTTAGTATTTATATCTGCATCAATTATTATTCTGAGCCTGAAAAAGAAAACAATGACGCTATGTTTTATAGTAACAATATTGATTCTGAATGTTATTTTTCTATTTCTACCGAATCTCAGAATCGACTTTACTTCTGATAAACGCTATACTTTAAGCGATTTTTCAAGAAAGATACTGAATGATATAAATAAAGAAAAAGAATTATACATCGAAGTCTATTTAGACGGTGATCTTAACTATGGCTTCCAGCATTTAAGAAATGCTACAAATAATTTATTGGCTGACTTCAACAGTGTAGCTCATGGGAACATTAATATAAACTTTAAAAATCCGTATCAACAAGGAGCTTCTATAGAAGATATCCGTGAATCTTTTTCCAATAAAGGCATGCACAGCATTATGCTCAATGAAGTAGATAGGGAAGGAAAGGCCAGCCGGAAAATGATTTTCCCTTATGCGCAAGTAACCAACGGAAGCGATACCTTGGTTGTTTCTCTATTGAAAAATGTTGCAGGCAATACGGCAGAAGAAAATCTGAACGCTTCTGTTGAAAGTCTTGAATTTGAATTTATAGATGCGATACGCCTGCTTAATCAGGATACGGTAAAAACTATAGCATTTATAGAAGGGCATGACGAATTGCCGAGAAGCTATGTTTACGATGCCGAAAGGTTACTTTCGAAATATTACTCGGTCAACCGTGGTGAAATAGGAACTGAATTAGGCATATTAGATGATTTTGCTGCTATTATTATTGCGGGGCCTTTGCAGAAGTACAGTGAGGCGGAAAAGTATATTATCGACCAGTATATTATGCGTGGTGGTAAAGTATTATGGCTCATCGACGGCGTTTACTATTCGCATCAGGATTTAGCGACAACCGGACGATCGGCAAGTATGAAGAACGATCTCAATCTGGATGACATGCTATTTACATATGGAGTACGTATCAATCCTGACCTTATACAAGACAGGCAATGTATTTCCGTCTATCTGATTACAGATGAAAAAACACAGACTGGAACTGTATTGCCGAGCTTTTTCCAGCCTTTGTTTATCCCGTCGGCCGATAATCCGGTAACAAAAAATATAAGGGATGTGAAAGGTGGATTTGCCAGTTCTATAGATATTCTAAACAATTCGAATACTACAAAAAAAAGTGTTTTGCTTACAAGCTCACAGAATACGCATCTACTCCAAGTGCCGGAAGTAATCGATTTCGATGTAGAACGTATCCAGAATATACCTGATTATTTCAATCAGCAGTTTATACCAACAGCAGTAAGCCTCGAAGGCAATTTTACATCGGTGTTCGTAAACAGGACGATACCGGATAGTATTCAGTCGGAAGGCTATAAAACAATTATCCAAAGCAAAAATACGAAAATGATCTTCGTGTCATCGTCCGATATTATCAGCAACCAGCTGCAGGGAAAAGGGCAGGATACCATGGTTTTACCAATGGGCTATGATAAGGTATCGCAGCAGCAATTCGGCAACCCCGATTTTATCGTTAATGCGGTGAACTGGCTGACTGATGACGATGGGCTGATGAAACTACGAACAAAGCAACAACGTCTATATATATTGAATAAAAAGAAGGCTTTTGAAGAAAGAGATAAATATGCCCTTATGAATACCGCATTACCTATTCTCTTTATGGGAATAGTTATGGGTAGTATTTTTGTATATCGAAAAAGAAAATATGAGAGATAGAGAAAGTATAAGTCTTTTATACTATGCCACTTATTATCCATAGAGGTTTTCAGATATATTCCAAATCTGAAAAATAGCTAATTTTTTACTTCTTAAACCTATTTCTTATTATATTTGTATTCACACTTTTAACATTAAGAATGGACCAGATAAAACAACAGATTGATGCTCTACGGGAAGAATTGAACAAACATAATTATGACTATTACGTACTTTCAACCCCTACGATTTCCGATTTTGAATTTGATAAAAAGCTAAAGAAACTGTCTGATCTGGAAACCCGCTATCCTGAATATTTCAATCCGAATTCGCCTACACAGCGTGTGGGAAGCGATATAAATAAATCATTTAAGCAGGTCGTTCACAAATATCCGATGCTATCGTTGGGTAATACCTATACCGAAAGTGAAGTTACTGATTTTTATAACCGTGTACAGAAAGGTTTGAACGATGATTTTGAAATCGTATGCGAACTTAAATACGACGGTACTTCCATATCCCTCACATATATTGACGGCGAACTCACTCAGGCAATAACCCGCGGCGACGGAGTGCAGGGTGATGATGTGACGGCCAATGTACGCACGATACGCAGTATACCTTTAAAGCTAAGAGGGAATGATTATCCTGCCGAATTCGAGATACGCGGTGAAATATTGATGCCGTGGTCTGTCTTCGACGAACTGAATAAAGAACGCGCCGAACAGGAAGAAGCGCTTTTTGCCAATCCCCGAAATGCGGGTTCGGGAACATTGAAGCAGCAAGACCCTAAAATTGTAGCTTCGCGAAAACTCGATTCTTATCTATATTATATGTTAGGTGAAAATCTGCCGACCGACGGGCATTATGAAAACCTGATGAAAGCAAAAGAGTGGGGCTTTAAGATATCCGGTGCAATGGAAAAATGCAGAACATTGGATGATATTTTTGCTTTCATACATAAATGGGATATCGAGCGTAAAAACCTGCCTGTAGCTACAGACGGCATCGTACTAAAAGTAAATTCACTCACACAGCAACGAAATCTGGGGTATACTTCCAAGTTTCCGCGCTGGGCTATCGCCTTTAAATTTCAAGCGGAAAAAGCAGTTACAACACTCGAATCCGTTTCATATCAGGTGGGTAGGACAGGGGCTGTCACTCCGGTGGCAAACCTCAAACCTGTAAAGCTTTCGGGAACTACCGTTAAACGCGCATCATTGTACAACGAAGATTATATAAACCAACTCGATCTGCATATCAACGATCAGGTATATGTAGAAAAGGGTGGGGAGATCATACCCAAAATTACAGGTGTTGATGTAGCAAAGCGTGGTATTTTCGACGAAAAGGTTATCTTTACACAAATATGTCCGGAATGCGGCACACACTTAGTAAAAGATGAAGGTGAAGCCGTATATTACTGTCCGAATGAAGTGGCCTGCCCGCCCCAGATAAAAGGGCGGATAGAGCATTTTTGTACACGCAAGGCTATGAATATATCATGTGGTCCCGAAACTGTGGAACATCTCTATAATGCAAATATGGTCAGGAATATAGCCGATCTTTATACATTGCGCTGGCAGGATGTATCCAGAATGGAGCGCTGGGCAGAAAAGAGTGCAAAAAATTTGACGGATAGTATTCTCAATTCGAAAAATGTTCCTTATCCGCGAGTACTTTTTGCCCTCGGTATCCGTTATGTAGGAGAGACTGTTGCGAAAAAACTGTCAATGGCATTTACAAGTATTGATAAATTGATGGTTGCAAGTGTAGAAGACCTTATACAGGTAGATGAAATCGGTGACAGAATAGCGGAAAGTATCGTCAAATATTTCAATGATGAGAATAATCTTACGGTCATAAACAGACTGAAAGAATTTGGCATACAATTTGAACTTAGTGAAGATATTATTTCTAAAAGGACAGATAAATTAACCGGATTGTCAATAGTTATCAGCGGTACGTTTGAAAAACACTCGCGTGACGAATATAAAGCCATGATAGAACAAAACGGCGGAAAGAACAGCGGCTCAATATCTGCCAAAACAAATTATGTGCTGGCAGGAGATAATATGGGGCCCGCGAAACTGGAAAAAGCAGAAAAATTGGGAATTACCATAATTAACGAGGATGCATTTCTCGAAATGATAAAATAAAACATTAACTCATTTTTTATAAACCTAAATAATAACAACCATGGAATTGAAAGCAATTCAAGAAAAATTCACATCTCTTTACGGTGCTGATGGCGTTACATACACATCACCCGGACGCGTAAACCTTATCGGAGAACATACTGACTACAACGGCGGTTTCGTTTTGCCCGGCGCAATCGACAAAGCTATGTATTGTACAATCAAGCCCAACGGAACAGATAAAGTAAGAGCATATGCACTCGATCTTGAAGAATCTGCCGAATTCGGTTTGGGAGAAAATGATCTTCCGTCCAAATCTTGGGCAAAATATATTTATGGCGTTTGCCGCGAAATGATAAAGAAAGGTGCTACCGTAAAAGGCTTCGATACCGTGTTCGCAGGTGATGTGCCTCTCGGTGCCGGTATGTCATCTTCTGCTGCACTTGAAAGCTGTTTCGGTTTTGCTATCAATGATATGTATAATTTAGGTTTCGACCGCTTCGAACTGGCTTTGATAGGACAGGCCACAGAGCATAACTATGTAGGAGTTATGTGCGGAATAATGGACCAGTTTGCGTCATGCTTTGGCAAAGAAGGCTCTTTGATACGCCTTGATTGCCGTTCTTTAGAATATCAGTATGTACCATTCAATCCGGAAGGATATCGCTTGGTACTTGTTAATACATGTGTGGCTCACGAATTGGCTTCTTCGGCTTATAACAAGCGTCGTCAGTCTTGCGAAGCAGTAGCTGCCGCTATCAAAAAACATCATCCTGAAGTGGAATTGCTACGCGATGCTAATCTGGATATGTTGCGTGAAGTGGCTAACGAAGTAAGCGCAGAAGATTATATCCGTGCCGAATTCGTTATAGAAGAAATACAGCGCTTGCTGGATGCCTGCGAAGCTCTCGAAAAAGGAGATTATGAAACTGTGGGTAAGAAAATGTATGAAACTCATATCGGCCTGAGCCGCAAATATGAAGTAAGTTGTCCTGAACTCGACTTCCTGAACGATATCGCACGCGAATGCGGCGTTACAGGCTCACGTGTAATGGGTGGCGGTTTCGGCGGCTGTACTATCAACCTCGTAAAGAATGAATTACACGACGGCTTTATCAAACGCGCTACAGAAAGCTACGAGCAGAAGTTCAAGATCAAGCCTAAAGTATATGATGTGATCATTAAAGACGGGGCGAGAAAATTATAATATACCCTAAAGACTTTAATTCAAACTGTTTTGTAAAGTCTATTGTTATACTATTCCCCTGCTTAGGCGGGGGAATATAAATATAGAACGAACTACACCACAAAATAAACGATATTTATTTTCTTATATATTTTGTAATATGTTTGGTTTTAAAGTCAAAAAAAAGATAAGCTCGGCGCTTAAGGAAAATAAGCGTGAACATGTTTTCCATAATATGGGGAATATGAAAAAGATACTGATTCTCTTCAATTATAATGATTATAATGAAATCAAGCAGATAGTTGAAGATCTGAAAGTAAAAGGAAAAGAGGTCACGCTGTGGACCGTACAGCCATTGATGAAAGATACAGGCAATACGATATTTCCTCAGGAAGTGAATATCATCATGCAGAAGGATATTTCACGTTGGTTTGGCCTCTCGTCGCGTATCGTGAAAGAATTCAAGCAGTTGTCTTATGATACATTGCTCGATTTGACAACAGAAAACAACAAGACTTTATTATATCTGCTGGCTAACAATACCGCTGAATTCTGCATCGGTATCAGAGAGTTGGATTTTAAAGTTTACGATCTTATTATCCTGAAAGAAGAAAATGCAAATTTACCGGAAACGTATAATCAGATTAAATTTTACCTGAACAATATACGGTGAGGATTAAATTAATTCGTAATTTTGCACAAATTAAAATACAGGCCGTCTTTTCGAAATGGACAGACAGTCTATCTTGAATCATTTTTATGTCTGGAATAAATCTCAGAGGAATGGGAGTTGCTTTGATAACTCCTTTTAAGGAAGATGAAAGTGTGGACTATGACGCACTTCTCCGACTTATTGATTACCAACTGCAAAACGGTACCGATTATCTCGTTGTGCTGGGAACTACAGCCGAAACACCTACACTGACCGAAGATGAGAAGAAAAAGATTGTGGAAACGGTAGTCAGCCGTGTGAACGGTCAGATTCCTATCATTCTGGGCGAAGGTGGTAACAATACACGTGCCATCGTTGAGAAACTAAAGAAGAACGATTTTACAGGTATCGACGGCATTCTGTCCGTTGTGCCTTACTATAATAAGCCGTCTCAAGAGGGCATTTATCAGCACTATAAAGCGATAGCAGAGGCTTCATCACTACCAATCATATCATATAATGTGCCGGGACGCACAGGAGTGAATATGACAGCCGATACTACGTTGCGCATTGCCAACGATTTTCCCAATATTATAGCTATCAAAGAAGCATCCGGTAATATGGCCCAGATGGATGATATCATCAAGCGCAAACCGGAACATTTCCATGTTATCTCGGGAGATGACGGCGTCACGTTCCCACTCATTACGCTTGGCGCGATAGGGGTAATATCTGTTATAGGAAATGCTTTCCCGAAAGAATTTAGCAGAATGACACGTTTGGCGCTCGAGGGGGATTATCGCAGTGCATTAACTATTCATCATAGTTTCAATGAACTTTTCAACCTTTTATTTGTCGATGGCAACCCTGCAGGTGTAAAATGCATGCTCAATATGATGGGTTACATAGAAAATAAACTGCGTCTACCGCTTGTGCCGACGCGCATCACCACATACGAGCAAATCAGGAACGTTCTTATTGAACTGAATATCAAGTGCTGACTCGGATTCGGTGATTTTTTTTCGAAAAATCACTGTTCAGATTTGGAGAATATACAAAACTATTTTACCTTTGCATCGCAATTAAGCAATGGCTACGTAGCTCAACTGAATAGAGCATCTGACTACGGATCAGAAGGTTGCAGGTTTGAATCCTGCCGTGGTCACAAAAAGCATTTACAATGAAAATTTGTAGATGCTTTTTTTTATTTACCACTCAATATTTTTTGTTAATTATATAAGATTCTTATTGTTTGAATGAGATCATGTTAAAAGATGATTCTAAATACTTAATAAAGGTGTAGATATTTTTATTTTAATCCAAAAAATATATCTTTGTATCAGAGCGAGCAATCTACAAATATTTTAATTGCCCAACAAACTTAAAATTTCACAGTAATTATATTTTTAGATTTTGGTAAAAGATCTTCACAGATTCTTTTTATCAAACATTAAGGATACTCTTTAGGCATGTTAGTCTGTAAAAAAGGTATAATTTGATAAATATAATTACTTAGGAGACTGAACTCTATATGAGAAAACATTGTTTACTAAGAGCTACAAAGCGAAGATATATGAATAAAATATTCTATATAATAATTCTAGGTTTAATTATTATTTGCGGAAACCCATTATTTTCTTTTGCACAAGTAACTATCGGTTCAAACACTAAAGCAAATAAAGGCGCATTACTTGATCTGAAGGAGACAGAGGAGATTTCCGATAAAGCCAATTCTACTCGTGGCTTGGCATTGCCAAGACTTAAATTGACCAATGAAAACAATTTATTTCCTATGTTCGAAACTGCAATTGGTTCAGGAGTTGCTAACAGCGAATATGCCGGTGCGTTAAAATCGGCTCAGGATGAAAAACATGTAGGCCTTGTTGTTTATAATCTCAATAAGTGTAATGGTTTTGGACAAGGTACATACGTTTGGGATGGAAAGGCCTGGAAACCTTTAATAGATGTGGGAGAAAGCTTACAGTTACCCAATATACTTCTAACCGACCCGAATGTTATAAAAATTGATAATAATACATACTTATATCATCTACCTAGTGGAAAAGATTTACGATCTTTTCCGAGCGGAAATAAATTTAATCTCAATTTTAATTGGTTATATCCATCCAGCGGAAATCTGAAAATAACAGATATTACATCACTTCCGTCTTCATCTTCAACTCCGGGATCGGATGGTGCATTGAAATTCGCTAATAACACTAATGCTGAAGGTTGGGCTAACCCGGTTACCAAAAGCCCCGCCAGATTTGAGTATGAGTTGCAAGATATGTCTGATATAATAACAAGTGATAATCCATTTGTAAGTAACCCTTTCAGAAGCCGGGAAACAAGTGTTACATTCGAGGTGCCTGCCAATGAATGTTATGGAGCAAACAAAGTGACTGTGAAGTTGAATCAGACAAACTATAGACTGACGGTAAAGAAAGATAACGAGGCATTCAATCAAATGTCATATAGTTTTAAAACCGGTGGGCAGTATGGCACAGGAACGAATCATTACAGGCTTTTAATAACGCCAGTTAACACCAATTTTGAATGGGGTGACGGTATAGACCTGGAATTGCAGTCAAATGCCAAATGGAAATCCAGTCTTGTTAAAACAGATTATTTCTCTGACGTTTTTACCGATATGAATGTACCCGAACGGGGAGGGCAGGAGATAACAAACGGAGCGATGCCTGATATTGTATATCGTAAGCCTGTAAGGAATAGTCAGGCAGCTAATTACAGAACGCGCGGTGAAGTCGCGGCTACTATGACTTTTCAGGATACAGCTGTTAATGTCCGCTTTTATCCCATTATGATAGATTTTGTACAGTGTTCTTCAGACCTGTATGACGAGAAAGGAATGACGGATGTCGGGAGAGCAACAGGTCCATGGGCTAGTGGGGCCGGTGTGCTAAAACATACCGACCAGTCCGGAAGGATCTTCTATTCAGCCGAGTTTGGAACCGCCGGACGGTGGATGATAACAAATCTGGCAGCAACGAAGTTTGATACGGGAAGCAATGCTACCAAAGCTTTATCGCCATATAATAATACTGAAGTGCAAAATCAGGATAATGGGAATCCAAAATATGCCTATCCTCAGACGGAGGGGGTAGACGTAGGCTCCACCAACTGGAGTGAACAACCTAACGACTGGAGACAGACAGAAGGACTTTTCTATAACTGGTATGCAGCCAGCGGAAGGAAATCGGTCGATAATGCAAATGTAGAAGAAGGAAACACCAGTCAGGGAAACGTACAAGGTATTTGTCCGAATGGCTGGCATCTGCCGTCAGATAAAGAATGGAGCCAATTGGAAGAAGTAATACATAAAAATATCGGCACATATGCGACATACGACCAGGAAACGTTAAATGAAAATCTGCCGAAATTACCAGCATGGAGTTCCGGCTGGAATACAGCCAGCGGAGAAAGAGGCGCATGGCTTATGGATGGTGATTTCGGGCATGGTGCTGCTATGAAAGAAATATGCGGTATTAAAGGACAGGAGTTCTATTGGCTTTTAGGAACCAAAAACTATAGTAAGGTACCCCGTTTGGGAGGCTTCAATGCAATGCTTGCAGGCCGTATCAAAACTTACAAAACCAATCAAAATCCGATATCGGGACCAATGCGGCAGGAAGACCGCTATGCAAATGGCGATTACTGGTCGCTTTCCCAAAAAGCATCGACAGATGTAGTTGGGGTAAGTAATACTGCATGGACACGGGGTTTTAGTCTCTATGGGTCGACAGTGCGCAGGGAGGATGTTTCTAAGACACAACTTTTTTCGGTTCGTTGTAAGAAGAATTAAACTTCCCCCAATATACCAAGGCGAAAGTTCTTTATCATTTCATTTTAAATCAATTAACGAATTCAAACTTGACCATATTCATTAAGCATATGATATATCATTCATAAAAAAAAGCATCCGGATTAAACAGCATTCTCTTTATTTGTGTTAATATAAAGAATCTTTGTTTAGAGAGATAAGGCAAATTTTGAAAAGATACAAACAGACATCTGTCAAAAAAATGTATCTTTGTCTGAATTTTTATTATTGCAAAAAGAAATATTAATATATGTTGACATCCGGATTAGAAAAATTAGGGCGATATACACTTCTTATGCAAAAGGTTTTTACCAAGCCTCAGAAATGGAATGTGTTTTTTCGTCAGTTTTTTGATGAAATGAGCAAATTGGGAGTAAACTCCATTTGGATTGTGGTAATAATATCATTCTTTATCGGAGCGGTTATCGTAGTGCAGATAAAGCTGAATATCGATTCTCCTTTTATGCCGCGTTACACTGTCGGGTATGTATCACGTGAGATTTTGATCTTGGAATTTTCGTCCACCATTATGTGCCTTATCCTTGCCGGTAAAGTAGGCTCCAATATAGCATCCGAAATAGGTACAATGCAGGTCACCGAGCAGATAGATGCCCTCGAAATAATGGGTGTAAACTCTGCCAACTATATCATATTGCCCAAAATCGTTGCTTTGATGGCTTTCATTCCTGTTTTGGTAGTATTGAGTATGTTCTTCGGGGTTATCGGTGGATTTGGGGTCTGTATAGTTGGGCAGATAATGCCTGCCGATACATTCCAGTATGGTCTGCAATCGTTCTTTAAAGAGTTTTATGTCTGGTATGCAATTGTAAAAACTATCGTATTCGCTTTTATTATAGCATCTGTGGCCTCATACTATGGCTATTCGGCTAGGGGAGGTTCTCTGGATGTAGGTAAGGCCAGTACCGATTCGGTGGTGATGAGTAGTATACTTGTGCTGATATCAGACTTGTTAATCACTCAATTGATGATGTCATGATAGAGGTTAAGAACTTAGATAAATCGTTCGACGGCAGGGAAGTCCTCAAGGATATAAATATTATATTCGAAGCCGGAAAAACGAACCTGATAATAGGCCGAAGCGGTTCGGGGAAAACAGTATTGTTGAAAAACCTTGTCGGACTGATGCGCCCTACAAGCGGGCAAATCCTGTATGACGGACGCGACCTGACAAAAATGAAAACAGCCGAAGTAAAAGCACTGCGCCAGGAAGTCGGCATGATATTCCAAGGGTCGGCATTATTCGATTCTATGACAGTTTTCGAGAATGTAAACTTCCCACTGATGATGTTTTCGGACATGACGAAAGCAGAACAGGCTAAACGTACACAATTCTGTCTGGAAAGGGTAAATCTGGGAGATTCGGGACATCTTTACCCGTCCGAAATTAGTGGTGGTATGATGAAACGGTCGGCAATTGCACGTGCTATCGCCCTTAATCCTAAATATCTGTTTTGTGACGAACCAAACTCGGGACTCGATCCGCAAACGTCGCTCGTTATAGATGAACTGATACACGATATTACTAAAGAATACGAAATAACTACTATAATAAATACCCACGACATGAATTCGGTAATGGGTATCGGTGAGCGTATCAACTTTATAAAAGAAGGCCTGCTGGAGTGGCAGGGAACAAGCGCGGAAGTCATGTCTTCAACTAATAAAGACTTCAATGATTTCGTATTTGCCTCCGACCTGTTCAAGAAGGTAAAAGCGGCTGAAAACGAAGGGATAAAACTAACATAAAGTTAATGAGTTAATGTGCCAATATGCCAATGCTTATAATTGGCACATCGGCATATTATTTAATTAGCATATTAATATTATGAAAATCATATCATATAACGTAAACGGAATACGTGCCGCTGTAAATAAAGGTCTTTACGAATGGCTGGAAAGGGAATCTCCCGATATTCTTTGCCTGCAGGAAATAAAGGCTATGGAAGAGCAAATAGACGTATTAACGCTACAATCTCTTGGCTACCATTATTATTTTCATTCCGCTGAGAAAAAGGGATATAGTGGCGTAGGTATTGTCACTAAACGCAAACCAGATTTTGTGAAACCGGGGATGGATATGCCTGTGTACGATAGAGAGGGTAGGGTGCTTCGTGCCGATTATGGTGATATGACGGTTATTTGTGTATATATACCGTCCGGTACTATGGGCGATATACGTCAGGATATAAAAATGAAATTCCTCGCAGATTTTACACATTTTATCAACGAATTGCGAAAAGAACGCCCACAGATACTTATTTGCGGCGACTATAATATATGTCATAAACCGATTGATATTAATCATCCGGAACGTCATACCAAAGATTCGGGGTTTTTGCCCGAAGAACGCCAATGGTTCGACGAATATATCGCTACCGGACTGATAGATACGTTCCGCGAGTACGACCAAAGTGCCGAAAAATATAGTTGGTGGAGCTACCGGGCAGGTGCACGGCCGAAAAATCTCGGGTGGCGCATCGATTATCACATCATTTCGGAAGAAGCCAAACCAAGATTAAATGGTGCAGCAATATTAAGTGATGTAAATCATTCGGATCATTGTCCGATAGTGGTAGAGATGGATTTTTGAATAAGTATTATTAATATTATATCCGAAAAGGCTTTTATTTATTATAAAAGCCTTTTTTAATGTTATAATTTAAGGATCACTTCGTTATACTTTTATATATCTGATTTTTTAGTTGTTAATCTGAAAAAACATATATCTTTGGAATCTAAACCTTTGACTAAAATATAATCCTATGAAAAAACTATTTTTATTTTTAATGCTCACAGCTGTTTTATTTTCGTGTAATAAGAAGCCTGCAGAATATTTTATAAATGGAAAAATAAACAATCCGGAACTGAACGGTAAATTTGCTTATCTTCAGGAGTATGGTCATTACACATTAACCGATAAAAAAATAACTGACAGTGTGCTTATCGAGAACAATGCATTTTCCTTTACAGGCAGGAAAGATACAGCCGCATTGTATACTATATCATTTGATTACCAAATCACTTCGAATTATGCGACTTTTATACTTGATAATTCGGTGATAGATATAACTTTTGGTGGAGACAGTACAATAATAAAAGGAAATGCAGAAAGTGATATTATACAGGAATATAGAAAATGGTCTACTATAGAAAATAGGAAGATGAGAGAACTATGGGGCAAAATAAATAATGCGGAGAATGATGAACAAAAACAAAAAATGACTGCAGAAAATGACTCTATTTTCGAATTATTTATGGATAAATCGAAAGAACTTATCCGAAATAATTCAAACAATCTGGCTGGGGCGTTCGTTTACCTTGATATATTTTATGCTTTTTCCGAAGATGATAAGATAGACCTGTTTGATAATGCAGGGCCTGTATTCAAATCGGTTATAGGTATGAATAATATAGAAAAACGCCTCACAGCACTGAAGAAGATAAGAATCGGCAATAAGTTTATTGATTTTGAAATGGCTGATGCTAAAGGTAAAATACACAAATTATCTGATTATGCAGGCACTGGCAAAGTAGTGCTGGTAGACTTTTGGGCAAGCTGGTGTAAACCATGTATTGTTGAAATACCGAATGTAAAAGCGCTTTATAAAAAATATAAGGGTAAGGGGTTTGAAATAGTGGGTATCTCTCTGGATAATAATGAAAAAGACTGGATAACAGCCATGGACAAACATATGCTGGAATGGCCTAATTTATCCGATCTCAAAGGATGGGAGAGTGAAGCTGCAAAAATATACAGTATAGACATGATTCCGCAGACTTTATTAATTGGCAAAGACGGGGCTATTGCCGCCAAAAATATGGAAAGCAAAGAATTGGAAAAGAAAGTTGAAGAACTCCTGCAGAATAATTAAAAATTTAAAATGCTATAAATGTAACAATTTTAGGAGTTGCTTCGTCATAACATAATCCACCAAAAAATTAAATTATGAAAAAGCACTTCATCTTTTTATTATTAATTATCTTTTCAATAGCAGTAAAAGGACAGACAAATTCTCAGGAATCGATACGCGAAAAAGGAGATTATACCTATATTTTACAAAAATCGGGAAAATATACAAAGGAGCCGCCTGTATTCTCTTATCAGGAATCTACGGAACCCGAATTAGTAAAAATTAAAGAATATTTCAATCTGGATTCTATTGCAGGAAACGGCGATGAAATATCTAAAATAAAGAATCTGTTAACATGGTCGCACAACCTTATCAGGCACGATGGTAATAATATGCCTGATGTTAAAGAACGAACAGCGATAGCATTTTACGAATATGCAAAGGAGAACGACAAAGGTATAAATTGTCGGGCTTTGGCTATATTTCTTAACGAGTGCTACTTAGCGATGGGATTTAAATCCAATTTTATCACTTGTATACCAAAGAAAGAAGATGATCCGGATTGTCACGTCATTAATTCGGTTTATTCCACAACATTGAAAAAGTGGTTATGGATAGACCCTACATTCAATGCATGGGTAAAAGACGAAAATGGTAATATGTTAAGTATTAAAGAAGTAAGAAATCGCATAATTAAAGAACAACCACTTTTTATTAATGAAGAAGCAAACTGGAATAATGAAACAAAACAGACTAAGGAGAAGTATATCGATAGCTATATGGCTAAAAATCTCTATTGGTTCAAATGTCCGGTAAAGAGCAAAGTAAATGCAGATATGACCCGTGAATATAATTGTACGGCTGCTCTTGTTCCACTAAATCATTATATGAAAGCAATCGATAGTCTTACATACTACAGTCATGATGAAGATTACTTTTGGGGGAACTGATAACCGTAATTGAGATATAGATTTAATAAATAACTAATAGCCTGCCGGAAGCGGGCTATTTTATTTTTTATTTATTAATTTTGTGTCCGAAAGCCGAAAAGGCTTGAACATATAAGGATTCTTAGTGTTAAAAACGATAGTACCCACTAAGACTATTTATTTAAACAACATAAAAATATAATGGCAAACTTATTAAACATAAAAGACTTGCACGCCAGCGTTGAAGGCAAGGAAATTCTTAAAGGATTGAGTCTGGAAGTCAACGAAGGGG
Source organism: Prevotella sp. 10(H) (assembly GCF_000711235.1). Taxonomy (GTDB): domain Bacteria; phylum Bacteroidota; class Bacteroidia; order Bacteroidales; family Dysgonomonadaceae; genus Dysgonomonas. The sequence continues at coordinate 95,089 of NZ_JOMI01000001.1, forward strand.
AAATCCATGCTATTATGGGGCCTAACGGCGCCGGAAAGAGCACCCTTGCATCGGTACTTGTCGGTAATCCAAACTTTGAAGTAACAGAAGGTGAAATAGATTTCAGAGGTCATGATCTGTTGGATATGGATCCGGAAGAGAGGGCTCGCGAGGGCTTATTCCTTAGTTTCCAGTATCCTGTAGAAATCCCGGGCGTGAGCATGACTAATTTTATGCGCGCTTCACTCAACGAAATACGTAAGCACAGGGGGGAAGACCCTATTCCGGCATCGGAATTCCTAAAAATGATAAAGGAAAAAAGGGAACTGGTAGAACTGGATAAAGACCTTGCAGGACGTTCTGTAAATGAAGGCTTTTCGGGCGGTGAAAAAAAACGTAACGAAATATTCCAGATGGCTATGCTCGAACCGAAACTTGCAATATTGGACGAAACAGATTCTGGTCTCGATATCGACGCACTGCGTATCGTTGCGGCAGGTGTAAACAAACTGAGACGTAAAGACAATGCAACAGTAGTGATCACACATTATCAACGCCTGCTCGATTATATCAAACCGGATTTTGTACATGTATTGTATAAAGGCCGTATCGTAAAAAGCGCAGGGCCGGAACTGGCTTTGGAACTGGAAGAAAAAGGTTACGATTGGATTATTAAAGAATTTCAGGAATGATAGAAAATCAATATATCGATATATTTAACCAGTACAGAGATAAGATTGATTCTAAATCTGCACCGGGATTAAATAATCTTCGCGATAAAGCATTCGAAGCTTTCCGGAAACAAGGTTTTCCGACTAAAAAGCTGGAAGATTACTTGTATATAGATGTCTCTGCAGAATTTTTACCGGACTACGGACTGAATCTTAACCGCGTACCTTTTAACGGAAATCCGTATGTAGCATTCAGATGTGAAATCCCGAATATGACTACAAATCTGTACTTTGTACTCAACGATTTGTTTCATGAAGAGCATAAACCCAGAGTAGAATATCCGAAAGGTGTATTTGTGGGTAGTATGCAGCAATTTGCTAAAGAAAAGCCCGAGGTTTTCTCTAAATATTACGGACAAATAGCCGATGTAAATAACAACGGTATTATAGCATTCAATACGATGTTTGCTCAGGATGGTTTTGTCATTTATGTGCCGAAAGGTGTTATTATAGAGCAACCTATCCAGTTGATAAACATACTGAAAAGTGAATTCAACTATCTGGTGAACCGCCGTATCCTTATCATTGCAGAAGACGATACACAGGTAAAGCTATTAGTTTGCGACCATACGGTAGACGAATCGCAATTTCTGTCTACTCAGGTAACAGAAATATATGCAGGACGTAACGCTATTGTAGACTATTACAATCTGGAAGAGAATTCGGATAAGGTAACAAGCCTTACAAATACTTTCGTTCATCAGGAAGAATCATCGAATGTGCTTGTAAATAATTTGACGCTGAATACAGGGGTGAGCCGCAATAATTATAATGTGAAGTTAAACGGAGAGCATGCCGAGGCCTATGTGTGCGGAATGGTGATTGCCGACCGTCAGCAGTATGTCGATAATTTTGCATTCCTCGACCATGCGAAGCCGCATTGTACAAGTACGCAATTGTTTAAATACGTGTTGGATGATGAAGCAAAAGGTTCTTTCTGCGGACGTATTCTGGTTGAAAAAGATGCGCAAAAGACAATGGCTTATCAGTCTAATAACAATCTTTGTATTTCACCGAATGCGCATATGTATGCCAAGCCACAACTCGAGATATATGCCGATGATGTAAAATGTTCGCATGGGCTTACTACCGGACAATTGGATGAAGAAGCATTGTTTTATTTGCGTTCGCGCGGTATAGGCTATGATGCTGCTAAACTGATGCTGATGCAGGCATTTACAGCCGGCGTGTTGGAGCATGTACGTATCCCGCGCCTGAGAGATAGACTGCAGGATCTCGTAGAGAAGCGTTTCAAAGGAGAAAGTGCGCGCTGCGGGAATTGCGCAGTATGTAAATAAACAGTTCAAGTTACCAGAGAGGGAAAATTGTACTCGTAACTTGTAACTCGTAACTCGTAACTAAAATGAATATTGAAAAAATAAGAGCCGATTTTCCTATATTATCTACTACCGTTTACGGCAAGCCGCTTGTCTATTTCGACAATGCAGCCACTACCCAGAAGCCTAGATGTGTAGTCGATGAAATAGAAAAAATATATTACACCACGAACGCTAATGTGCATCGTGGTGTACATCATTTAAGCCAGTTGGCTACCGATAGGGCCGAAGATGCGCGTGTAGTTGTGCAGCAATTTATCAATGCCAAATATAGCCGGGAAATAATTTTTACAAAAGGTACGACCGAGTCGATAAACCTTGTGACGCATAGCTTTTGCCGGCAATTTTGTAATCAAGGTGATGAGATAATCATCTCGGCTATGGAACATCATGCAAATATTGTTTCATGGCAATTGCAGGAAGATATACGGGGTATAAAACTCAAAGTAATACCTATTAATGAAAAAGGCGAACTGAAAATAGATGAGTTCAAAAAACTTTTTTCCTCTAAAACAAAACTTGTATCCATAATGCATATTTCTAATGTATTAGGTACGATAAACCCGATTGAAGAAATAATAGAAATTGCCCACAGCCATGATATCCCTGTCCTTATAGATGCCGCGCAATCTGTACAACATATGGAAATTGATGTGCAGAAGCTGGACTGTGATTTCCTTGTTTTCTCTGCACATAAATTATACGGGCCGAATGGAGTAGGGGTGCTATACGGAAAAGAGAAATGGTTGAACCAGATGCCCCCTTATCAGGGAGGTGGAGAAATGATAGGTCAGGTATCGTTTAAAAAGACGACATTCAATGAGTTACCATTCAAATTCGAGGCGGGAACACCTAGCTATCCCGACATAATAGCGACAGCTACAGCAATAAATTACATAAAAAATATCGGACTAGACTCAATAAAAGCATACGAAGATGAGTTATTACAATATTGTACCGATGAATTGATAAAAATCGAAGGAATCCGTATATTTGGTACTTCGGATAAGAAATGTAGTGTAATTTCATTTCTTATAGGTGATATTCATCATTACGATATGGGAATGCTTCTCGACAAGATGGGGATAGCCGTCCGCACAGGTCACCACTGTGCCCAGCCGCTTATGGAAGAGCTTGGTATAGAGGGAACTATAAGGGTTTCGATAGCATTCTACAATACAAAAGAGGAGATTGACAAGCTGATCGAAGGCGTAAAAAAAGTGGTTGCCATGTTTGGATAGGCCGAGCTTCAAATCTCAAAAAAAATATAATTGTAAAAGTTTATTTTCAAATTATAAAAGCTTTGTGTAAATTTGCAAACTAATTTTTGAGTAGAATGAAAATTAAAATTCTGTGTGCTTTATTATTGACCTTGTTATTTGCTTCGTGCGGAGAGTATAATAAAATACTGAAAAGCCGCGATGCCGAACTTAAATATACATACGCCAAGAAATATTTCGATCAAAAAAAGTATGGTAGGACTGTTACCTTGTTGGATGAGATACTCTCCACATATACAGGTTCTTCCAAAGAACAGGAAATTCTTTTCTTAATGGCTCAGGCCTATTTCTACGACAAAGATTATACAACGGCTACTCAATATTACACCCGATATTATAATAAATTCCCGAAAGGAGATTATACCGAACTGGCGCGGTTTAATGCTGCATACGGCTTGTATCTCGATTCTCCCGATGCCCGTCTTGATCAGACGAGTACGATAAGGGGGATACAGGAATTCCAGAATTTCCTCGAATATTTTCCACAGAGTGAAAAGGCACCTGAAGCACAGGACTTAATGTATAAACTTCAGGAAAAGCTGGCCTACAAGGAATACCTTGCTGCCCGTCTGTATTTCAATCTGGGACTTTATATGGGTAATAATTACGAGTCGTGTATCGTTACATCCCGCGAAGCACTGAAAAGCTATCCTTTTTCAGAATTCTCGGAAGAATTTCAGATTCTCATCGTAAGATCGAGGTATGAACTTGCATATTACAGTATTGAAGCAAAAAAACCTACACGTTACCGTGAATTAATGGACGAACACTTCAATTATAAGAATATGTTCCCTAACGGTAAATACTCTAAAGAGTCGGAAAGATACTACCGTCAGGCATTGAAAGCACTCGGGCAGGAAGTGGATCAGGCGACTAACGAAGCCGTACAACAGGAATTGAGCAAATAAAAGAATATAAATTATTATATAAATTAAATAGTAAAAATGGATTATAGAAAATCAAGTGCAGCAAGCAATACCGTTACCCGCGATATGATGTCTTTGTCGGAAGATACAGGTAACGTATATGAAACTGTAAGAATTATTGCTAAACGTGCTAACCAGATTTCTGTAGAAATGAAACAGGATCTGGATAAAAAGCTGCAGGAATTTGCTTCATATAGCGACAACCTCGAAGAAGTTTTCGAAAACAGGGAACAGATTGAGATTTCACGCTATTATGAAAAACTACCTAAAGCATCTTTGATAGCTGCACAAGAATATACAGAAGGTAAACTTTATTACAGAAATCCGAATAAGGATAAAGATAACTTCTAAAAAGAGATGATACAGCGTATACAGTCTGTTTTTCTTTTGCTCACATCTTTATTGATGGGAGCAACTGTTTTTTGTCCTTTAATGGAATTCAGGGACGATAGCAGAGAAATAGTGCAAATCTTTTATTCTACCGGAATAGGAAGCGACTTCCCGACATGGGGTGTGCTGACATTCGCTGTTGTAAGTGCATTACTAGCATTAGTGAATATATTCCTGTATAAGAAGAGAAAAGTGCAGATCAATATCGGCTATGTCACAGCTTTATTCATTATCTTATATTATGCAACTTCTTTTGTATATGTAAATGCTTTCATGGGTAAAACAGATTTTACTGTGAGTGTGGCTAATGTACAATACGGTATTGTGCTGCCTTTGATAGCGCTCATATTCGATTTTCTGGCTATATCGAAAATAAAGAAAGACGAAAAACTTGTAAAGTCACTGGACAGAATACGCTAATTATAGACGCTGAGAATATAGGAAGCTGAATGAAATAGATGATCATTCAGCTTTTTTTTATTTATATTTGTTCCCAATATACAACCCTCTTTATGAAAAAAATACCCGATATAAAAGAATTCCGCATCAAGGATACTTCTTTTGCCAACCTGATGAACAAACGTATTTACAACGTTTTGCTGATTGCAACCAAGTATGATTCTTTTATGCTGGAAGACGACGGACGTATCGATGAACAGATATTCAACGAATATACTTCACTTAATCTGAATTATCCGCCACGCTTTACTCGGGTAGTGACTGAAGAAGAAGCGCTGACCGAACTAGAAGAGAATCATTATGAGCTGATCATCCAAATGCCTAATATGGATGAAGCGGATATGTTTGCCACAGCAAAGCATGTAAAAGAAAATTATCATGATATACCGTTTGTCGTACTTACACCCTTTTCGCGGGAAGTAACAAAACGTCTCTCGCAGGAAGACCTTTCGGGTGTAGATTATGTATTCAGTTGGCTGGGCAACCCCGATCTTTTACTTGCTATTATCAAACTCATAGAAGATGCTATGAATGCCGAACATGATACGGAGAGTGTAGGGGTTCAGATCATATTATTAATTGAAGATTCCGTAAGGTTTTACTCTTCGGCACTGCCGACCCTGTTTAAAATCGTAATGGAAGAATCGAAAACATTTTCGAAAGAAGCTTTGAATGAGCATGAGCAGATGCTTCGTATGCGCGGACGCCCGAAAATCATGCTGGCACGTACTTACGAAGAAGCTGTCAATATATATACAGAATATAAGGATAATATTCTCGGGGTTGTTACAGATATGAGCTATATGCACGAAGGGCAGAAAGATAAACTTGCCGGCTACAATCTTGCACAATGGATAAAAAAGCAAGACCGGTTCAAGCCAATTGTATTTACCTCTTCGGAAGTAGCAAATAAAGCATATGCCGACGAACTTGGCTGTGGATTTATCGATAAAAATTCGAAGACCTTTCCGCGCGACCTCAGGAAACAAGTAGTAAATAACTTTGGTTTCGGTGACTTTATCATTATAAACCCCGAAACAAAAGAAGAAATATTCCGCATTCGTAACCTGAAAGACCTGCAGAAGAATATATTCGATATGCCTACCGATTCGCTGGTATATCATATGTCACACAATCATTTCTCACGCTTTTTCTACTCACGTGCTTTATTTCCGTTAGCAGAAGGGTTGAAGAAAATAGATATCAGCGATTTCGACAATGTAGAAGATGCCCGTCAGATTATCTACGAAATGATAATAAAATACAGGCGTATAAAGAACTCGGGGATTGTCGCCGTATTTGATAAAGACCGTTTCGATGAGTTTTCCAATTTTGTGCGGATGGGTGACGGCTCGATAGGAGGTAAGGGGCGTAGTATTGCTTTTATGGATAATATTGTAAAAGAGCATGCCGAACTAAACGGTGATGAAAACATAATAGTAAAGATTCCCCGTACGGTAGTGATGAGTACCGATCTTTTCGATGAGTTTATGGAGGCGAACGACCTGTATCCGATAGCCCTTTCGGATAGTACGGATGATGATATTCTTCGCGCTTTTCTTAGAGCTGAATTGCCCGACCGTCTTATCGAGGACTTTATGGCGTTTCTCGATGTGGTGAAAGCTCCTATTGCCGTAAGATCATCCAGTTTGCTTGAAGATTCGCATTATCAGCCGTTTGCAGGAGTGTATTCTACGTATATGATACCCTTATTACCCGACAGGTATGAAATGTTAGGGCTGCTGGGTAAAGCTATAAAAGCGGTATATGCTTCCGTTTTTTACAGGGACAGCAAAACTTATATGGTAGCTACTCAGAACATTATTGATGAAGAAAAAATGGCTATCGTCCTGCAGGAGGCCGTCGGTAGCCGGTATGGAGACCATTTTTACCCGACATTATCAGGTGTAGCACGGTCTTTGAATTTCTATCCTGTAGGGAATGAGAAACCGGAAGAAGGCATTGCCAATATCGTTCTCGGTTTAGGGAAATATATTGTCGAAGGGGGGGTAAGCCTGCGTTTTTCTCCGGCGCATCCACACAATATAATGCAGTTGAGTTCGGTCGATTTTGCATTGAGGGATACACAACGTTACTTCTATGCACTGGATATGCAGAACGTCGATCGGGAATTTTCCACGAATGATGGATTCAATCTCTTAAAACTGAATCTGAAAGATGCCGAAAAAGACGGTTCAATCAGATACATATCTTCTACATACGACCCTGTAGATCAGGTTATTTATGACGGATATTACGAAGGTGGGCGGAAAATACTTTCTTTTGTAAATATTCTCCAGCACAATGTTTTTCCTTTAGCCGATATCTTGAAGCAGGTGTTAAAAATCGGCCAGCAGGAAATGGGACGCGCTGTAGAAATTGAATTTGCAGCCGATCTGAAAGATAAAGGGGAGGGGAACTTCTATTTATTGCAAATACGGCCTATTGTGCAAAACAGGGAACTACAAAGCGAAGACCTGACACGGATAAAACCGGAAAATGAAATACTTCACTCGAATAGTGCTCTGGGTCATGGGGTAAGCAATGAGGTATATGATATCATATATGTTAAGACGAAGACTTTCAATGCAGCAAATAATCAAGTGATTGCTAATGAAATAGATGTGATTAACAAGGAGTTCCTTGATAATGAGAAGAATTATATACTTGTAGGTCCCGGCAGGTGGGGTAGTAGCGATCCGTGGCTCGGCATCCCGGTAAGATGGCCGCAGATAAGCAATGCACGGGTATTAGTAGAGATAGCGCTTGATAATTATAAGATAGAACCGAGTCAGGGAACACATTTTTTTCAGAATCTGACCTCATTTGGAGTAGGCTATTTTTCTATCAATCCATTTCTTCAAAATGATGGACTATTCGATGAAGAATATCTGAATCAACAGCCTGCTGTAAATGAAACAGAATTTATCCGTCATGTCCGTTTTTCGCAGCCTGTTATTATCAAAATCAACGGCAAGAAAAAAATTGGAGTTGTGCTGAAACCCGAAACAGAATAGTAATTTGATTTTCTATATATGAAATTGATTCTCCTTACATTCACTTTTCTGTTAATATCATTATTTAGCAGTGCTCAGGAAAAAGGAAAGGCGGCTTTCTATGGCACAAAATTTGATAATAAGATGACTGCCAGTGGCGAGATGTATAGGAAAGACAGTATGGTATGCGCTCATAAAACATACCCGTTCGGTACAAGGCTAAAGGTTAAAAATACGGAGAATAATAAAGAAGTCATCGTTAAAGTAATAGACAGAGGACCTTTCGGAGAGAACTGCATAGTCGATCTCTCGCATGCAGCAGCCAAAGAACTGGATATGGTAAAATCGGGCATTATTAATGTTGAAGTATCGAGATATATCGATAGCCTGAAACTGCCTGCAATTGTTAAATGCTTGCGGAGAATGTAGTTTTATACAAAAAAATATTATATTTGTAATGTATAATCGTTTTGAAAACAAAGGCCCCGGAACCAGTTAGCGATCAATTTATCTCCCTAAATAATAAATAAATACGAAAATCGGAGAGCGAAAATCTTTTATTCTGTCATATTTATTACATCGGAGTACTTTCAGGATTAGATATAAAAATATTTGCGAAAGCTTGTCTGTTGAAGAAATTGTTATATCTTTGCATTCGCTAACCAAAAAGGGTTCCTTGGCCGAGTGGTTAGGCACCGGTCTGCAAAACCGTTGACGGCGGTTCGAATCCGCCAGGAACCTCCAAAAAATCAAACTTTTAGGCTTTGAATAGATAATAATTGGTGTAGATATTATCTTCTAAAAAATAAGTTCCATAAATATTATACAAAATAATTGAACTACCAAAAGGGATACTTCTTGATTATTTTATTGAAAACATACTTAAGAGATTCAAAATCAATACAATTTAATATAGATATACATGCGTATATATAACATTCTTGAGCTTAACGAAAAGCTCACAATAGAACTAAGAACTATCGCTAAAGAGCTGGGGATCAGACGTCCGGATGCGTATAAAAAAGACGAACTCATTTATAAAATATTAGATGAGCAAGCTATTTTGGAAGCTAAAAACAAAAATTCGGAAAGTTATCAAAGTGAAGACAGGATAGAACAGCAGCAGAAAAAATCACAAGCAGCCGCAAAAGGAAAACAAAAGGCTCAAAATCAGCAGAAAAAACAGGATCAGCCGGCTAAAAAGGCAGAAAATCCTGCTCCTGCGAAAGAGAAGAAGCCGGAAGCCAAGCCTCAAAAAACAGAACAGGAAAAGCCTGCAACAGCAGAAAAGAAAGAGGTAAAACATGAACCGGTGAAGGTTGCAACTCCTGCACCCGCACCAGTTGAAGAGAAGAAAGAAGCACCTGCTCCTGCTAAGATAGCCGAAAAAGCTCCTCAAAAAGAGATTGTAGTGAAAAAGAATAATCCTGAAGTGAAAGATGTTAAGCAGGAAAATAAACCTCAGGCTCAGCAACCTGCAGCAAAACCGACTCAATTGGTTTTCCGCTCCAATAAAGTGAGGGAAGCAGAACCGCAGGAACCAATTCCGGGACTACCTTTATTATCACCTCTCGAAGTTGATTCGGAAGTTGCGCCGGTAGAGATTGTTGTTCAGGAAGCACCAGTTAAAGCTCCTAAGCAGCCACAACAGCAGAATCAGAATCAACAACATAACAATAACAATAATCAGAAACAACATAATAATAACCAATCTCAGGAAAAGCAATTCGACTTTGAGGGCATACTTAGTGCTACCGGAGTACTCGAGATAATGCAGGAAGGTTATGGTTTCTTACGTTCGTCCGATTATAACTATATGTCGTCTCCCGACGATGTGTATATCTCTCAATCTCAAATCCGTTTATTCGGACTGAAAACAGGAGATATTGTAGAAGGACCTATCCGCCCGCCGAAAGAATCCGAGAAATTCTTCCCGCTGGTTAAAGTAGACAGGATCAATGGGCGTACACCTGATGAAGTGCGCGACCGTGTACCGTTCGACCATCTTAAACCGCTATTCCCGGATGAAAAATTTAAACTTACTAAAGGCCGCAATGACAATCTTTCTTGCCGCGTAGTAGATTTGTTTTCTCCGATAGGTAAAGGACAGCGCGGTCTGATCGTTGCACAGCCTAAGACAGGTAAGACAACTTTATTGAAGGATATAGCGAATGCTATTGCAGACAATCACCCAGAAGTATATATGATTGTTCTTCTCATCGACGAACGTCCAGAGGAGGTAACTGATATGGAACGCAGTGTGAATGCCGAAGTTATTGCTTCAACATTCGACGAACCTGCCGACCGTCATGTGAAAATAGCGGAAATAGTATTGAATAAAGCAAAACGTATGGTAGAATGTGGTCACGATGTAGTGATACTTCTTGACTCTATTACCCGTCTTGCTCGTGCTTATAATACAGTACAGCCTGCATCAGGAAAGGTACTAACCGGAGGTGTGGATGCTAATGCTCTTCACAAGCCGAAACGTTTCTTCGGCGCAGCGCGTAATATCGAAAACGGAGGCTCACTCACAATCATCGCTACAGCACTTACCGAAACAGGTTCTAAGATGGATGATGTTATCTTCGAAGAATTTAAAGGTACCGGTAATATGGAGCTTCAACTCGATCGCAAGCTGTCTAACAAACGTATTTTCCCTGCTGTGGATATCATTGCATCGAGTACACGTCGCGACGACTTGTTGCTTGATAATGATACACTCAGCCGTATGTGGGTATTGCGTAACTTCCTGTCGGATATGAATTCGGTAGAAGCTATGCAGTTCCTTGACAACAGACTGAGGAAGACGATCAACAACGAAGAATTCCTTATCTCAATGAACGACTGATAAGCAGAAATTTAGAATACCAAATACTTAAAAGCAAGAGAAAAAGTTTAACTTTACTCTTGCTTTTTTTGTTGTATAAGCCCTGATCATTTTTATCTATATATTGAAGTCTACCGACTTTTATTCGGAGAGATTTAAACAAGTTGTTTGCAATGGCTGTTTATTGAAAAGTAAGAATAATATGAAAAGTCGTTACCTTTGTTACTTTTTAACAATATAACGTTAATAAACGTGAAATTACAGTGTGCTACATTCGCCAAACATACAAATCTAAATAATCTGTTATGGAACATAACCATACACATGACGACCATAGTCATACCCATTCACATGGAGGGCATAGCCATGGCCACAATGCCAATAAAAAAGCATTGACTATAAGCTTTGTGCTGATTGCAGGCTTTATGGTAATTGAATTTGTGGGAGGGTATTTAACAAACAGCCTTGCACTTATTTCCGATGCCGGACATATGCTAAGCGATGCTGTTGCTCTCGGATTAAGCCTTAGCGCCCTTATTTTCGGTGCCCGGGCAGCTACACCATCCAAAACATACGGCTACAAACGTTTCGAGATATTGGCCGCATTACTCAATGGAATAGTACTTGTATTACTGGCGGTTTTTATCTGTAAAGAGGCCATAGAGCGGCTCTCGACACCTCCGCAAGTAATAGGGAAAGGGATGATGCTTATTTCCACCATAGGGCTTATTATAAATATCATAGTAGCGTGGATACTACACTCAAAAGGATCGACAGAAGAAAACCTGAATATACGCAGTGCTTTCCTGCATGTCATTGGTGATTTATTAGGCTCGGTGGGAGCAATAGTGGCAGCAATATTAATCATGCTTTTCGGTTGGTATATAGCCGATCCAATAGCTAGTATGATTGTATCTTTGCTTGTATTATACAGTGGTTGGAACGTACTGAAAGAATCCATAAACATCCTTATGGAAGCCAAGCCTGCAAATATCGATTCGGGAGAAGTAATACATCTATTGAAATCGATAGACGGAGTGGAAGATATACATGACCTGCATATCTGGATGATTGCCTCCGACTTCTCAGTTATGACAGTCCACCTGAAAGTGAAACCTGCAGCTGACCGTGACGTTATTCTTGAAAAAGCGAAACGCTCTATTAAAAAAGAATTTGGCATAAGTCATGCCACTATTCAGATTGAAGGACGCGAATTATGCCTGTATGAGGAAACGTGCAATTGATTTTCCTACAAAATAGCTATTATATCTCATGTGGCTTTATCACACTAAATATAAGATCAAAATTTTTCCACAAGAATATGATTTTACAGGTGAAATCAATTTCATGATTATATATGATTTATTCCTCAAAAATTATATTAAAAACCGCCTGTAATCGCAATAGTTTTTATAACTTTGCTCCCCTTAAAGTAGGTAATTAACACATCATGTCTTCGGAGAAAAAAATTAAAACAGCATTGGTATCCGTTTATCATAAGGATGGACTGGATCAGATTTTAAAAAAGTTAGATAGCTTAGGTGTTCGTTTCGTCTCTACAGGAGGAACGAAGAGTTTTATAGAATCGTTGGGGCTGCCGTGTGATGCGGTAGAAGATGCAACAGGTTACCCTTCTATATTGGGTGGTCGTGTGAAGACGTTGCACCCAAAAATTTTTGGTGGTATACTTTGCCGCAGGGAATTGCCGGAAGACATGAAGCAAATAAAGGCATACGACATCCACGAAATAGACCTTGTTATCGTCGATCTCTATCCATTCGAAGAAACAGTAGCTTCGGGAGCTAGTGAAGAAGATATTATTGAGAAAATCGATATAGGCGGTATATCTCTTATCCGTGCCGCAGCCAAAAATCATAAAGATGTGATTATAGTAGCTTCTAAACAACAGTATCAGCCGTTGATGAATCTGTTAGAAGAGAAAGAAGGCAAGTCGGATATTACAGACCGTAAGTTCTTTGCTAAAGAAGCCTTTGCCGTATCTTCATCTTACGATACAGCTATATTTAATTATATGGACAATAACGAAGGCACAGCTTTCCGCTTCGCCGAGGATAATGCCATGTCACTTCGTTACGGAGAAAATCCGCATCAGAAAGGAACATTCTATGGAGATTTCAATGCATTGTTCGATCAGTTGCATGGCCGCGAAATATCATACAACAACTTACTGGACATAGAATCTGCCGTAAGCCTTATCAGTGAATTCGAAGAAACCACTGTTGCCATACTCAAGCATAACAATGCCTGTGGTATCGCTTCGCGCAATACCGTTACCGAAGCATGGAAAGATGCTTTGGCAGGCGACCCTGTTTCAGCCTATGGGGGTATTATTGTATGCAATAGAAAAATAGACAAAGCAGCTGCCGAAGAAATTAACAAAATCTTCTTCGAGATAATAATTGCACCTGATTACGATAAAGATGCCCTCGATATATTGGAACAAAAGAAAAATCGCATTATCTTAGCACAAAAACAGCAATTGACCGGAAGTAAGCAATTCCGTTCTCTTCTGAACGGTGTTTTAGCTCAGGATAAAGATTTAAGTATTCAAACTGCAGAAGACCTGAAACTGGTAACAAACAGGCCTTTGCAGGGAACTGAAGTCGAAGATTTATTATTTGCCAATAAACTGGTAAAACATACTAAGTCGAACGCTATCATTCTGGTTAAGAATAAACAACTATGTGCCGGAGGTACAGGGCAGACATCCAGGGTCGATGCTTTGAAACAGGCCATAGAAAAAGCCGGTACATTCGGTTTCGACCTTAAAGGCTCCGTAATGGCTTCCGATGCATTCTTTCCGTTTCCTGATTGTGTGGAAATAGCAGGAAATGCAGGCATAACGGCAGTCGTTCAGCCCGGAGGCTCGGTAAAAGATAACCTGTCAGTCGATTATTGTAACGAACACAATATTTCGATGGTAATGACAGGTGTACGTCATTTTAAACATTAGAAATAAAATACTTAGCTAAGTAAATAAAATAAGTCAAACATGGGATTATTCTCTTTTACGCAGGAAATAGCGATGGACCTTGGCACCGCCAATACCATAATAATACATAATGGCCGGATTGTTGTCGACCAGCCTTCTGTAGTTGCGCTAGAACGCAATACAGGAAAGGTCATAGCTGTCGGTGAACAAGCCCGTCAGATGCACGGTAAGACTCACGAAGCCATCCGTACCGTAAGACCTTTGAAAGACGGTGTAATAGCCGACTTTACGGCAGCAGAGCAAATGATTCGCGGCCTCATTAAAATGTTCAATAACAAAAGCCGCCTGTTTTCACCATCTTTACGTATTGTTATTTGTATCCCTTCGGGTAGTACCGAAGTGGAAACACGAGCAATACGCGACTCGGCAGAGCATGCCGGAGGACGTGATGTGTATATGATATACGAGCCTATGGCAGCAGCCCTCGGTATAGGTATCGATGTGGAAGCTCCCGAAGGAAACATGATAGTAGATATAGGCGGTGGTACGACAGAAATCGCCGTTATCTCACTGGGGGGTATCGTATCTAACAAATCGATAAAAATTGCCGGTGACGACCTTACTGAAGATATTCAGGAATACATGGGACGCCAGCACAATATAAAAGTAGGAGAGCGTACAGCCGAAAATATCAAGATCGCTGTAGGTGCTGCCCTTACCGAATTATCGGACGAAGAGGTGCCGGAAGATTTTATCGTTCACGGACCTAACAGGATGACATCATTACCGATGGATATTCCGGTATCGTATCAGGAAATGGCTCATTGCCTCGATAAATCTTTATCTAAGATGGATTCAGCTATACTGAGTGCATTGGAACAGACACCGCCTGAGTTATATGCCGATATAGTTCGTAACGGTATTTATCTTACTGGTGGAGGCGCGTTGTTGAGAGGTCTTAGCAAACGTTTCTCTGACAGAATCGGTATACCATTTTATGTGGCTGAAGACCCGTTGCATGCTGTAGCTAAAGGAACAGGTATTGCTCTTAAGAACATCGAGAAGTTTAACTTCCTGATGAGATAATTTTAAGACCCGGGCTAAAATATAACATTATCTGAACTAGTTATTTACAGAAACTTATTATGCGTAACCTGATTAACTTTTTACTAAAGAATAGTTCATGGTTTGTCCTTATATTTCTGGAAATAATCTGCTTCTACTTTGTTTTCAGTAGCAATTCTTATCAAAAAAGCGTATTCCTGAACTCTTCCAATGAAGTTACGGGAAGGGTTTATTCTATTTCAGGTACCATATTTTCATATTTCGGTTTAAAGACAGAGAATGAGCAGTTGCTTCAACGAAGCGCTGACTTGCAGGCTGAGATAAAAGAGTTGAAGAATTATATATTCGACTTGGAATCTGATTCGATAAAGACCGAAGCATTTTTGAAAGATTCGCTTGGACGGAGAGTTGAGCCGCAATATATTATTGCCCGCGTAGAAAAGAATAGCATCTCATTGGTCGATAACTATCTGATAGTAAACAAGGGGAATAAGCATGGGGTTAAGGCTGATATGGGCGTCGTATCTCAGCAAGGAATTGTAGGTGTGGTAAGATCAGCCAGTGCAAATTACGCCATTGTGCAATCTGTACTTAATCCGCATAGTAGATTTAGCTGTAAGATACAGAATTCGAATGCTGCCGGTATCCTTATATGGGAAGGTGGCGATCCCCGATACGCCAGACTTACCGAATATCCTAAGTATGATGATATTGCAATAGGTGATACAATAGTAACTACCGGATTCTCGGACTTCTTTCCCGAAGGGATAATGGTAGGTATATTAGAAGAATATACAAGTGAAACCGACGATAACTTTTATAGCCTAAAAGTTAAATTGTCAACTGATTTCGGTGCCCTTAAGAATGTCCTGCTTATCAATAATACCAACGATGAAATAAAAGAACTGGAGAAAACGATCAAGAATGTTAAAAAGTAATGTTATAAAGTATAGCATAATGTTTGTACTGCTTGTATTATTACAGGTGCTGGTACTCAATAAGATATCCTTTTTGGGGTATGCTGTTCCTTTTGCCTATATTTATTTCATACTTAAACTGCCGATCGGTTTTAACCGTAATTTATCCACTCTCTTGGGATTTCTACTAGGTTTTATAATAGACATATTCTGTAATACACCGGGTATAAATGCGGCAGCTACAACACTCATCGGCTTTCTGTGTCGTCCTGTACAAAGTCTGTTTTTCATGGTAGACGATTATAACGACCAAACTCCGGGGTTAAGACTTCTTGCCGGCGGGTTTATGAAATTTGCCATAAGTATAATTCTCATACATCATATAGTACTTATCTCGGTTGAATCGTTCTCCTATTTCAATATAAAGTTTGTTTTGCTCAGAATTGTACTGTCAGCCATACTCACGTCCATACTTGTTTTTGCATTTGAAGGATTTTCCTTAAATAAGAAGAGTTCATGGCAAAAATCAAACTAGACCTTACTAAGCGTAAATATGTACTTGGAGGCATAGCCTGCGGAATAGTACTTATATATATCGCCCAATTATTCAACTTACAGATAATCAAGAGTGAATATAAGGATTCTGCCGACAATAATGCCTTCTTCAACAGGACATTATATCCGTCACGTGGAAAAATATCCGACAGGAACGATAAGCTTCTGGTTTATAACCAGCCGACTTATGATTTAGTATATATTCCCCGCGAGATACAGCCTTATGATACGCTAGATCTGTGCAAAACACTTGGCGTCACAAGAGAACAGTTCGATAAGCGTCTGGCGGATGTAAAAGACAGGCGGATGAATCCCGGATACTCGACCTATACCCAGCAAACTTTAATGACTCAGTTATCTTCTCATGAGAGTGGTCTCTTGCAGGAAAAGTTGTATAAGTTCCCCGGATTCTATATACAAAAAAGAGCTTTAAGACAATATAATTATCATAATGCCGGTCTGCTTCTGGGCTATGTAGCCGAAGTGAGCAAAAGCCAGATTGAGAATGATAACTATTATGTAAGGCAGGATTATGCCGGAAAGTCGGGTATTGAAGCCTCATACGAAAAACATTTGAGAGGGGATAAAGGTGTTGAAATTCTGCTCAGAGATGCTCACGGCCGAATACAGGGGAAATTTGAGAATGGCAAAAATGATATTGCTCCTGTTTCGGGGAAAGACTTAAAACTATCTATAGATATCGACTTGCAGGCTTATGGTGAGCACCTTATGCAAAACAAGGTCGGCAGTATCGTTATGATCGAGCCTTCTACAGGAGAAGTTTTGTGCATGGTTACCTCTCCATCTTATGATCCCTCTATGTTGCTTGGACGCGATTTCAGGGATAGTTATAAGGAGTTGGAAAGCAATCCGCTGAAACCATTATATAACAGGGCAACTCAGGGTATGTACCCTCCCGGATCGACATTTAAAACCACACAGGGACTGATTTTCCTGCAGGAAGATATCATTACCGAAAATACAATGTTCTCTTGTGCCCGAGGTTATCCACCGCTTGGCGGCCGGCCGAAATGCCACCCTCATGGTGCGCCGCTACCTCTTATTCCTGCCATTGCAACATCCTGTAATTCATATTTTTGCTATGGATTGTCAGCTATGTTGAGCAACAGGAAGAAGTATAAAAATGTTCCCGAAGCATTCGATATATGGAGGTCTCATATGCTGGACATGGGCTTTGGCGACCGGTTAGGAATTGATATGCCATCCGAAAAAAGAGGCTTTATTCCTGATAGTAAGTTTTATAACCGTTACTACAAAAGTAGTTGGAATGCCAATACTATAATATCGATAGCGATAGGACAGGGCGAAGTAACTGCAACTCCATTGCAAGTTGCCAATCTGGCCGCAACAATAGCTAACAGGGGACATTATTACGTACCTCATGTTGTTCGTGAAATACAGGATACGCCTTTGGATGAGACATATACAAACAGACGAGAAACTGGTATAAGACAGGAACATTATCAATCGATTGTAGATGGTATGGCACGTGCTGTAACTGGCGGTACATGCCGGGGAGCAAATCTCTTACCGGATTTTGAAGTATGTGGAAAGACAGGTACAGCAGAAAATCCCCATGGTAAAGACCACTCTATCTTTATGGGCTTTGCTCCAAAAGATAATCCTAAAGTAGCAATATTCGTTATTGTGGAAAATGCAGGATTCGGTGCTACTTTTGGTGTTCCGGTGGGTAGGCTTATGCTGCAGAAATACCTGAGAGGTGAAGTGCCTGCCAGCGATAAATATATCGAAGACAGGATTGTAAATGCAACTATATTGCCGCAGTCATTCCTTAACTGGAACCGTCTGAATAAGAATACCTTTGAGTTTAGACTGCCTCTTAATGAGAATACGGATGCAAAGCAGGAAAGCGGGGTAAAACCGTTTACTCCGGATAAAGAGATTTAATAACGAATGTATCAGAGGGAAGAAGAAAATATAAAGAAGAGCCTCGACTGGCTTACCATTGCCTTATATATTATACTGATAATGGGCGGGTGGTTCAGTATATACGGAGCCAGTTACCAGTATGAGAATGCGACCAGTATGTTCGACCTTTCCGGCCGTGCAGGGATGCAACTCGTATGGATGGGTACTTCAGTGATACTTGGCTTTATTATATTAAAGCTGGATAGTAATCTCTATGATATTCTTGCCTACTATATCTATGCATTCTTTATTCTACTTCTGTTGGCAACAGTCTTTCTCGCAACCGATATTCGCGGATCGCGGTCATGGCTGAAGATAACAAGTTCAATACAAATACAACCCGCAGAATTCGCGAAGTTTGCAGTAGCTTTGGCTTTGGCCAGATTTCTCAATTCATACAATTTCAAATTACTGACGACCAAGAATCTGCTTATTATAGCTATGATGATAATAGTACCAATGGTACTTATCATGTTGCAGAAAGAAACGGGTTCGGCACTTGTTTATACAGCATTTATCCTTATGCTGTACAGGGAAGGGCTACCGGGCATCATCCTGTTCTTGGGTGCATCTGCTGTTGTTTTCTTTGTGGTAGGTCTTAAGTATTCCGAAACTGATATAGGTTTTCTTTCTACAGGAGAATTCATATCTGTTATACTGGTAATCCTTATCAGTGCGGTTTTGGTTATCAGTTACAGAAAGGATGGCATTACAGCCCGCAATATATTTCTCGGAGCCGTATCTGTATTCGGCATAGCATACCTGCTTACGTTGATCGGCATACCTGTCGATTTCGGTATAGTTGCTTTGGTTGCACTTGGTATTTTGGTTGTTTATCTGCTTTATCTGGCTAAGAAACACTGGTCGAAAGTGTATCTCCTTACAGCAGTTTTTGCCTTTGGTTGTATTGTGTTTGTCAGTTCTATCGATTATCTTTTCACGGATATTATGCAGCCACACCAGCAGATGCGTATCAAGGTTACACTTGGCATGGAAGACGACCTTATGGGAGCAGGATATAATGTCAATCAGTCAAAGATCGCGATCGGGTCGGGCGGCTTGATGGGGAAAGGATATCTCAATGGCACGCAAACCAAACTCAAATATGTTCCGGAGCAAGATACCGACTTCATTTTCTGTACAGTAGGTGAGGAACAGGGATTTATCGGTTCAACCCTCGTTATATTGCTCTTTCTTACATTGATATTGCGACTCTTCTATCTGGCTGAACGTCAGAAGAGTACATTCGGACGGGTCTATGGCTATTGTGTAGCAAGCATCTTCCTGTTTCATCTGGCAATCAATATAGGTATGGTGATCGGCCTGACGCCTGTAATCGGTATACCTCTGCCGTTTTTCAGCTATGGAGGCTCTTCATTATGGGGCTTTACAATCCTGTTATTTATATTCCTCCGTATCGATATGGCGAGAAAGCGCCGTTAACGGGTTGTTCCTTAAGAAAGAAGCCAAGTGTTCGAAGTCTTCAAATTTTATTTGTGATGATTTATCTGATATATTGACAGTTATATCATTCGTTTCTTTTGCGCTGACTATAAACAAACTGCTGTCTTTATTATCAGTTATTGCATAACCATGCCTCTCTAATAGGTTCTTTGTCCAATGGTAAAGATCGCCCTCAGCTTCGATAAATACATTTTTGCTGCTTCTGCGGTTTGGAAGAAAATTGCCTGAACTTCTGTCGAATACGACATTTTCTCCTTTAAAGAAATTATCCATTGTA
The DNA here is from genome assembly GCF_000711235.1 of Prevotella sp. 10(H). Classification (GTDB taxonomy): domain Bacteria; phylum Bacteroidota; class Bacteroidia; order Bacteroidales; family Dysgonomonadaceae; genus Dysgonomonas. The sequence goes on from NZ_JOMI01000001.1 coordinate 115,198, forward strand.
CCTGATAAAATGATGTCTTCGGTAACGCCGCTAACTAATCCCTTATCACGAGACAAAAGCCACAGACGGTCGGCGAGGAGTAAGGCCAGATCAAGGTCGTGTGTAGATAAGAGTACCGTTTTATCCTGATTCATAGCAAGATGATGCAAAAGGTTTATTATCTCTATACGGCTTTCAATATCAAGAAAAGCAGTCGGTTCGTCTAGTAAGAGGATAGGGCATTCCTGTGCGAGCGCTTTTGCAATCATAGCCCTCTGGCGTTCTCCGTCAGACAGTTCTGCTACATATACATCCGCCTTATGAGCAATACAGACATCATCCATAGCCTTGTAAACCACATCTTTATCCTGTCGGGTAAGCTGTCCGAAAAATCCTGTATACGGATATCTTCCGAGTTCTACCAATTCCCGCACTAATAACCCGCCTACAGAGGTTTTATCTGTGAGGACAAGTCCGAGTAATTGCGACAATTCTTTCTCAGAATAAGACTTTATATCCCTGCTTTTCAGTAAAACCTGTCCTTTCAGGGTAGGTTGCGAAGCACTGATAGTCCTGAGCAAAGTAGACTTTCCGGCGCCATTAGCACCCAGCAGGCATACAAGCTCTCCTTTATGCAAATTGAACGAAAGGTCTTCATACAAAGCTGTTTTCTCCCTATGCTTTGTCTTTGTATAACCAATGCTTATATTTTTAGCCGATATAATAATCTCTTTTTTCATTTTACATTTATTAACTATATATAGTTAAAAGGTAACAAAAGTAACGTTTTTCAGCTATTAGCTGATAGCCTCTAGCCATTAGTTTTCTATTTGTAATCTTGAGTATGATAAACATGTATTCATTCACATTCATTAACCATATTCTGTTAAAAAGTAACGAAAGTAACGAATTATTGTACCATTTCTTCATATCACTTTTCTACTTATAACTAAAAACTACTCTATATAGATAAATCAATTGAAATATTGTATCTTCTTCTGATTCATTATTACATAGATAATCACCGGAGCGCCAAATATCGGAGTAATAGCATTCAACGGTAACATGCCCGACGAACCCGGCAGTACACTGATCAGATTGCACACCAGTGCCATTACTGCCCCAATAAGAATAGTAACAGGCAGAAGCGATTTGTGATTAGATGTTCCCAATAGCAACCTTGCTATATGCGGAACTGCCAGCCCAATAAAAGCAATAGGCCCGCAAAATGCGCAGGTAATAGCAGTAAGTAATCCGGCACATAATAACAGAAGAAAACGTATCAATTTTATGTTTACTCCAAGATTGCTTGCATATCTTTCACCTAATAACAAAGCATTCAAAGGCTTAATTAATAATATGGATATAATCAAACCAATACTTACAACAATGCAATAGAATGGTAACTGATCGGTAGATACTCCCGAAAAGTCGCCCATTCCCCATATCATAAAAGAGTAAGCATCTTCGCTTGTACTCCAGAATTTTAGAATAGATATCACGGAAGATGTGAGGTAGCCGACCATAATACCTATTATCAGAAGCATGATATTATTGCGTACAACTGATGCAAACCCCATGATAACTACCAATATAAAAGCTGCACCCACAAATGCCCCGAATACAATAGTCATAGAATAAGATAAATCGAAACCTCCGACCGACCCAAGTGTATTCCCGATTAAAAGCATTACCAGTGCAACCCCCAGATTAGCACCCGAACTGATACCTAAAATACCTGCATCGGCCAATGGATTACGGAAAGCCGTCTGCAACAATAAACCGGATACCGCAATGCCTGCTCCTGTAAACAGTGCTGTTACTGCCTGTGGAAGCCGCGACTGAAGTATGATATATGTCCAAGCCTGTTTTTCAACTTCATTTCCGACTAAGACATCAAGTACTGCATGCGCAGGTATGGAAACAGAACCAAGAAATAAGTTTGCTATAAACAATACCGGTATACTGATAATAAATAATAAGCTATATGTAAAACTTTTAGGCATTGGTTTATCTATAAGAAGCCCCTCGGTAAGAGGGGCCAATATTTTTTTTAAGAAGTAAAATTAATATAAAACTTTATATTTATCGCCTGTCTCTTTAACAATACGGTCGTAATGCTCTTTCGGATAACCTACACGATTTGGCGATGACGGCTTTCCGTATGCATTGCGTGTAAATACGCCGTTTTCTTCTTTACGGATAACACCATCCATATATTTAATAGTAAGGAATTCACCCAGTTTTTTCCATCTTTCGAAAGCATATTGGGCTTGTGCATCACTATAGTTGGTAAGGAACTGTACTGCCTGAGCGGGAGATTTCTTGTATAATTCCATTGCCTGAGCTTCTGTTTTTTCCTGTTCAGCAAAGAATTTACCTTCAAGCTCTTTCTGTACTTTTTCCAGATCGGCGTGCATGTAATTGTATTTGTTGTATACCATATTCGAAACCCAATTCTGAATCCAGAAGCTGGATGTCCAAGAGAATGTATATAAGTCGCCGTTTCCTTCACGGTAGCATTCAGGAACTTTGGTTATAGAGCAATACATCGGTGTAAATACTGTCTGATCGGCGTCGTCAGTACCGAACCAAAGTATACCACCGATCGGATTAGGTAGTGAAGATCGCATCTGCGCAGTAAATACAAATCCTGATTGCTGTGTCGCTATCGGGCGCTCGTTGCAATACTGTACAGAATCGGATTCCCAGGTCAGCGGAGCCCAACGGTAAGGAGATTTATACGGGCCTGCGCCTACATCGTTCGTCCAGTCTAGTTCCGTACCTTCATAGTGGTCGCGCATCATTTCCTGTATATCGGCTATAGAAAGTTTCCTGTCCGGCTTGATATATAAAGGCATCGGTTCTTGTGTCTTACCCTGTGCATAGGTCACAAATTTAGCCATATCTTTATTGTAGCGGTTGAAGAAGCTCCATACACGGGCTTCACAGAAACGTTGACCGCCAAAGTCAAGAGGGTTATAAGCCTTAGCAAAGCTAAAATCTTCATCTTTACCGCTATAGTATCCTTTTTCCTTGGCAAAAGATATTACATCCTTTGAATATATGCAGTTGTCAGGATCATTCAATGGGAATTGCTGTATCCTAGCCTGATTGGCATGTGCCGAAATGCAATCGTCCGGAATGCGTACAGCTACCCATACAGCACCCTTATTGCCTTTTCCTTTACCTATCATTTCCAATACCCATATTTCGTTAGGGTCGCCTATCGAGAAAGATTCGCCGCCACTATAGTAACCGTATTCCGTTACCAGTTCCGTCATTACTTTAATGGCTTCCCTTGCGCTTTTGGATCTTTGTAATGTAATATATATAAGGCTCCCGTAATCCATTATTCCGTCCGGATCGGCCAATTCTTCACGACCGCCAAATGTAGTTTCACCTATAGTTACCTGATGCTCGTTCATATTTCCTACTACATTATAAGTTTGGGCTGGTTGGGCTATTTCACCCATATATCTTCCCGTATCCCATTCGTATACTTTAAGCATATCTCCTTTGTTCCATTTTTTGGCTGGCCAATGATAAAGTTCTCCGAATAAGGCATAGGAATCGGCCGAATAACTGATAATAGTAGAGCCGTCGACAGACGCATATTTGCCCACAAGAAAATTTGTGCAGCCAAATACGCGAATCAGAGCAAGTAAGCAGAATAACGCAAACAAAAATATTTTCTTCATAGTTCAAATTTTTTTTAGAGGTATAAAGATATACTTAATAATTTATATAGGAAAAAGACTTTGGATAAATATACAAAAGTATTGTATGAGGAATATACAAAAATACACACCGTATAATATTCAAAAATAAATTCACAACGAAACAAATGTAAATAGAGTAAATTTATACATATATAAACAGCATTTATACAAATGTAATCCAATCTATAGTATACAATTGAATATAGATTAAACAGCATTTATTTAATACATATTTAGTTATTTAAATATCAATATATCAGATATTTATATAAAATATTTAAAGTGATTATTCAATAATAATATGATAGAGTGGGAGAGAGGGTGATTTTTCCTTTATTATTACTAACTTGTATTAAATTTAATATACTTTTAATTAGATTATTAAAAATATAATGAGAAGTATTAATTTATATGGAATACGATTGTATACATTATAATTTATTACAAATGTAATTTGCGGTAATATTTTTGTAAACAACAAAAGTAAACTGGGTGTGTTTTCATTTGTAAAATATTTTATTTACATTTGTTCCTACAATGATATACAAACTTAAATATGAAAGACAGGATAAGATTTATAATGGAACAGGAGAATATGACTCCATCTGCATTTGCCGATAAACTTGAACTTGGACGAGCAGTGATTTCACATATCCTTAATGGCCGGAATAATCCCAGTTTGGATGTTGTTACCAGAATATTAGGAAAAATGAATTATATCAATCCGGATTGGCTCTTAACAGGAACCGGAGATATGTATAAGACTGAGGGGGGAAAGATTTCTTCTGTACAGCAAGAGTCTTCTTCAAATTATTTTCAATCGGGACAAAGTCAACCTGATTTATTCTCTCAGGCTCCCGTATCCTTACCCATTACCCAAACAGAAACCGAATATCGCAAGGAAAATATAGTTAATGAAGCGGCAAATACGCAAAAAGAATCTGAAAAACAGACTATTATATATCAAAAAGCACCTGAGCGTAAAATTACTAAAATAATAATTTATTACTCAGATAATACATTTGAGACATTCAATGCTGATAATGTACCATTATAAACAAATGGCAGGCTAAAAATATTAGGTATTTAATTATAAAACGGAATCTTTAACTTATAATAAACATATGATGGAGTTTTCCTTTCATTATTATACTTTCCGCATTTTTTAGTAAGCCCAAACTTTATTACCTTTGTGTCCGAATAAATCAGAAAGTCTTTATCTCTAAAAAAACTAAGGTAAATGAAAAAAATGCTGGATTTAGTTGTTACACAAAACAACCAACTAAACCAAAGTTACTGCCTCATCAAACTGACAACCACAGATAACTCTCCTTTACCGGAAATGTTTCCCGGACAATTTGTAGAAGTAAAAGTAGACGGCTCGCCCAAAACTTATCTGCGTCGCCCCATTTCGGTTAATTATATCGATAAATCGAAGAACGAATTATGGCTGCTTATACAGGCAATCGGTGACGGTACACGCAAAATGTGCGCATATAAAACGGGTGATATCGTAAACCTGCTTCTTCCCCTTGGTAATTCGTTTACCATACCCGATGAAAATAAGGCTCAGGAGCTCTTATTAATCGGCGGAGGTGTAGGAACAGCTCCCATGCTTTATCTTGGCTCCTGCCTCAAGGAAAAGGGCTTTAAGCCGACATTCTTATTAGGGGCACGATCTAAGGGTGATTTACTCCAATTGAAAGACTTTGCACAATACGGAGAAGTCTTTTGCACTACCGAAGACGGTTCGTTCGGAGAAAAAGGCTATGTAACCGATCATTCAGTGTTAAAAAACACCCGTTTTTCATCGATTTACACCTGTGGACCGAAGCCAATGATGATGGCTATAGCAAGATATGCAAAAGAGAACAAAATAAATTGTGAGGTCTCACTCGAAAACGTTATGGCATGCGGATTTGGAGTCTGCCTGTGTTGTGTGGAGAAGACTCGCGAAGGGAATGTATGCGTGTGTACAGATGGTCCCGTATTTAATATAGAAAAGTTGACATGGACAAATTAATCGTAAACATAGGTAAACTACATTTGAAGAATCCCGTGATGACAGCTTCGGGTACTTTTGGCTATGGGAAAGAGTATTCGGACATTATAGATTTGTCGCGAATAGGCGGTATATTTGTAAAGGGAACTACTATTCGGGAGCGTCAGGGGAATGATTATCCGCGTATGGCAGAAACGCCGGCCGGCATGTTAAACGCTGTAGGACTGCAAAATAAGGGTGTCGACTACTTCGTTTCCAATATATATCCCGAGATAAAAGATTATGATACAAATATAATTGTAAACGTATCGGGTTCTACTATCGAAGATTATGTAGAATGTACCGAAAAACTACTGAATCTGGATAAAATTCCGGCTATCGAACTCAATATTTCGTGCCCTAACGTAAAGGAAGGCGGCATGGCTTTCGGTGTATGCGCCGATTCGGCAGCCGAAGTAACAAGAGCGGTACGCAAAGTATGGGATAAGACTCTGATTGTAAAACTATCTCCAAATGTAACAGATATAACAGAAATAGCCAGAGCCGCCGAAGCAGAAGGTGCTGATGCCGTTTCTCTTATCAACACACTGCTGGGAATGGCTATCGACATCAACAGGAAACGTCCGGTATTATCAACGGTTACGGGAGGACTTTCCGGCCCGTGTGTAAAACCTGTAGCTTTGCGTATGGTATGGCAGACATACAATGCCGTGAAGATACCGATCATCGGTATGGGAGGAATTTCGTGTTGGCAGGATGCGATTGAATTTATCCTTGCAGGGTCATCTGCCATACAGATAGGGACACACAACTTTGTCGACCCCACTATTTCAGTGAAGGTGGTAGATGGCATCAAAGAATATCTCGACAGGCACAATATCTCATCCGTAAAAGAACTTATCGGTGCACTACAGCTATAAAATTAATATCTGGCGGAATATGGAGGAATTTGAAGTAAATAACATATCCTTGTTATCTCTGATTGAGAAATGGGAGCCAAAACTACAGGCTTTACCTGAAAATGTTATTACTCACAGAAAGAATAGTCAAAGCAGAACTATCAGGCAGATCCTCGGACATATGGTGGATTCAGCCTCAAATAATACCCACCGGATTATTCATCTGCAATATCGGGCTAGTCCGCTAATCTTTCCCGATTATGCGAATGTGGGAAATAACGACAGGTGGATTGCGATTCAGAATTATCAGACAGAAGACTGGAATAATGTCATTCAACTATGGAAATACACTAATATTCACATCGTGCATGTTATCAGAAATGTGAATCCGGATAAACTCGGTAATGAATGGATATCGGCTTTAGGAGATAAAGTATCCCTGAAAGATATGATTATGGATTACTTACACCATTTTGAACTTCATCTGAGCGAAATCGATGAACTGATAAGCCAAAACTAGAATCCGATATATAACTTACAATACAAGGTTAATCGAAATAGGTTAACCTTTTTTGTTACATAAATAATAAGTTTTGTTTAAAATATTATAAAATATGCAAAAGCAGAATTGATTTTCATTAAAAAATAAGGTTCTGTCGATTGAAAGAAGTTAATTTCGATCACTATGCGTAAAATATATGTTTTTTTACTGATAATAGGTAATTGTGGTATGCTATATGCGCAGGATGCATCACAAACAGATACCACTACTGTTGAAAAAAAGAGCTTTTTTAAACGGTTTATAGAATATTTCGAAAAATCGAACGAGGTAAATAACGACAAGCGTTTCGATTTTTCAATAATAGGTGGCCCGCACTATTCCGGTGATACCAAACTTGGACTGGGAATGGTTGCTTCGGGGTTGTATCGTATAGACAGGAGCGATCTGAGCATTTCGCCGTCGAACGTTTCGCTGTATGGCGATATAACCACCACTGGTGCATATGTGATCGGGATTAGCGGCAATGCTCTTTTCCCGAAAATGGCGTACCGCATCGATGCTGACATATATTTTGCACACCGCCCCAGCAGATACTGGGGAGTGGGCTATGATGCCGGACGAAAAGATTATGATTCGGATTATGATAATCAGGTAATGGGGCTTAAATTTGATTTTCTCAAGAAAATGGCTCCGAATACTTATCTGGGAATTACAACGAATGTGAGGAACGTAGAAGGTAAAAATTTCGATGATATAAGCTTGCTTGGAGATGCGAAAAGAAGTACTACTGCTGTCGGAGCCGGTCTTATACTATCTTACGATTCGCGTGATTTTATCCCTAATCCGTATAAAGGGATATATGCAAAAGCCGAACAGGTATTTTATCCTAAATTTGTTGGCAGTTCGTATAATTCCAGTACTACCGAGTTGGTGTTCAGGGCTTATAAGCAAGTGTGGGAAGGCGGCATCTTAGCATTCGACCTGCAGGGAATTTTCAACTGGGGAGATGTAGCATGGAATATGATGGCAGAAGCCGGAGGTTCCTATCAGATGCGCGGCTATTACAGGGGACGATACAGAGACAAGAATCTTATTCAGTCGCAGGTAGAGCTGCGGCAACATGTATACAAGAGAAGTAGCGCAGTAGTCTGGGCAGGAGCCGGGAATGTTTTTTCTAAATTTTCTAAATTCGAATTAGATCAGACATTACCCACTTTTGGCATTGGCTACCGCTGGGAATTCAAGAAGAGAGTGAATGTCCGTTTGGACTATGGTATAGGAAAAGGAGAATCCGCTTTTTATTTCAACATAAACGAAGCATTTTAAGAGCCCGAAGATGAACCTAAAAAAATGGATGGATAGCTTCATAGCTAATCCTGTTTATCTGTTCATACTGTTTGTTACAGTTAATTTTTTGCCCAATATTGGATTGATATTTACAGAACCGTTCAATATCGTAGGCAGGTTAATGCTTGTTGTTTTCCCTCTAGGACTTTATTTCTCTACCTTTAGTATATCGAAGAATATCGGTCTGATACAATTACTTCTTGTACCATTATTGGTCCTCCATGCTTTTCAAATGGTTGTTTTTTATTTGTTCGGGGAAGATGTGATTGCCGTAGATATGTTCCTGAATGTGGTAACGACCAATGCTACTGAGGCCGGAGAAGTGATTAACGGTATCTTTGCATCTATCGTTTTTGTTGTTATTGTTTATATTCCGACTATCGTTATCGCTGTGATTGCCTTTAAGAGAGGGGTAAGAAACGAAGGCTCTTTTCGTCGTAAATTCTTTTTTTCAGGCATCATTATCATGGTATCGTCATACGTCTTATGTTTCTTTGCCAAGAATGAGAATACCGGAAATTTTACATTTCATCAGGATGTATATCCGGTCAATATATTTTACAATCTTGATTTTGCTGCGAATAAATGGAAACGCAGCTGTAATTATCCGGTAACTTCTAAAGACTTTACTTTCAATGCCCGAAAAGTAAAAGAAGCCGGACAAAGGGAAATATATGTTTTGGTAGTAGGTGAAACAGGCCGGGCCGAAAACTGGGGGCTCTATGGTTACGAACGCAATACCACCCCTTATCTGGCAAAAGATACGAATATCGTCTTTTTCAAGGATGCAATTACACAATCGAATACCACCCATAAGAGTGTCCCGATAATTATGTCGGCGGCATCAGCTGAAAACTATGATGTGATATATCAACAGAAAAGTATTATCGAAGCATTTAAGGAAGTCGGATTCACAACAGCTTTTATTTCCAACCAGTCGGCAAACCGTACATTTACAGATTACTTTGCTCAGGAAGCCGATTTTGTCCATTATTACCGTTATGCAAATGACCGGATAAATAATTACGATGAAGCTTTATTGCCTAAATTCAGGCATTATATCGATTCTGTTAAAGGAAATCTGTTTATTATACTTCATACTTACGGGTCACATTTTAATTATAAAGAGCGTTATCCGGAAAATTTTGCTAAATTCACGCCGGATAATGTAGAAGAAATCAGCCGGACCGAAAGGCAAATGCTCGTGAATGCTTATGATAACACGATACTATATACGGACAATTTTCTTCATAGCGTGACAGAGATATTAACAGAAACAGGCGCCTGCTCGGGAATGTATTATGCATCGGATCACGGGGAAGATATTCAGGATGATAAGCGAAAACGCTTTTTGCATGCCTCGCCTAATCCGACTTTCTATCAGTTGAAAATACCTATGCTTTTATGGTTTTCACCTGTTTATAAAGAAAATTATCCGTGGAAAACGAGAAATGCTGTAAATAATAGTTCCAAGCCTGTTGCCACAAATGCTGCATTCCATACAGTTCTCGACATGGCCAATATAGAAACGAGCTATCTGGATGCCGACTTATCACTGGTAGATAAAAGGTTTAAAACGACAAAAAGGATGTATCTGAGCGACCATGACAACCCGATTTCTTTCTATAATGCAGGCCTGAAGAAAGAAGATAAAAAGATGATAGAAGAAAGGAATATGTTTCATTAATTAAACTAAGATATGACACAACTACTTAGAAAAACCACACTGTTCGCTATTACAGGATTAATGCCCCTGATTACCCTATTCGCCCAGAATGAAACTGTTGAGCTTATCCCGTTCGGCAATATGGACAAATGGATGGTAAGACAGATAAAAGAATCGAGAATGATAGGCGGTAATACCAAATACTTATATGAAATAACATCGGGTGACACCCTCAAAGACGTGGCCTACAAAAACACCGTATCTCCATGGGCTAATTCGTCTGTGCTTGCTAAAGTAAAAACGATAACTAAAGGCAGCGTAACCGTTTTCCCTGAGAAAAGAGATAACGGATTTTGTGCAAGACTGGAAACAAGAATCGAAAAAGTTACAGTACTCGGTATGATCGATATCAATGTACTGGCCAGCGGCACCATTTTCCTCGGAGAAATGCTGGAACCGATAAAAGATACGAATAATCCCCAGTCGAAACTGGTAACAGGTATACCCTTTACAAAACGGCCAAAGGCAATGCAATACGACTATAAAGTAACTACAGGAGGTAATTGTGTGCAGGCAACAGGCTTCAGCAAACAAAAGAAGCTCGATAAGAAAGATATGGCCGAAGTCCAGATCCTGCTTCAAAACCGATGGGAAGACGCAGACGGAAATATATACGCCAAGCGTGTAGGAACAGGATGGGAACGTTTCGACAAATCGGTTCCTAACTGGCAAAACGGTCACAGGTTGGAAATCCAATACGGAAATATTTCGTCTAAAAGTACATTCGCTCCATACATGGGATTGAAAAACCAAGAAGAAACCTATTATTATACCCGCAACAGTAAAGGGAAGATGGTTCCGATCCGCGAAGCATCATGGGGGCTGCCCACCGACAAAGTTACTCATCTTATCGTCCAATTCTCATCCAGCAACGGTGGCGCGTATACGGGAAGTATCGACAGCCGATTATGGATTGATAATGTAGGTCTTGTGTATTGATTATCACATATTTATATAAAAAATGGCTGGAGAATATCCAGCCATTTTTTATTTCTCTTCTCATTTTTACTTTATATATCCCACAGCTTGAGTCAATACAACTTCCTGCTTATCCGTCAGTTTCATAACATTTTGCAGGTCAGGCCTTTTAAATGAACCGCGGGCAACTGCGCCAAGCCCCGCAGATGCACAGTACAAGTATACATTCTGTACAGAAAAACCAGCTGCGATCAATCCGGCATCGCGGCTGTTCTTATCCAGATTGATTACATAAATAAGTGATAATGCAGCACTTCCCGTAATATTCGGTTGCCCGAGAGCCGCACAAAAATCACCTTTCTGTTTCATTATCAGTTTATTTTCTTTTGCATCATAGAAATAGATTCCGGTACTCAACATCACATATACATCCAATTCCTGCCTGTTCTGGGAGGAAGGTACAGTACGTTTATCTTCCCTGTTAAAACCATATGCCGCCCAAAGCATATCGGATAAAGTCTGAGCCGGCAAATCCTTTTTTACAAAATTTCGGTTCGACTGACGTTCGTTCAATGCATCCATCAATGGCTTACCGCCTGTCCGTGTGGGAGTAACCAATTGAATATCTTGCGCCGTGGCAAAAATAAAAGAGCACAGCAAAACAATAAGTAATAATCCTTTGTTCATATACAAACATTAATTTAATTTTTAACAAAAATCAAAAATAAAGAATATACTGATTCATAGTTCAATATTTGGTTACAAAACGATTATTTTAAATAAAATTCACAACATTACACCGAATGAAGAGTCTTTGCCGATAGATAGTTTAAGCATATATCATTATCTTTGTAAAGGAAAAATTTTAACAATGAAGAAATTTATCATCCTCATACTTATTATATGCGGCTTTGCCGTACACGGAAAGGCACAACAGATTCCACGCATTACATTGAGCGACTCGGCAAAAATCAGCCTGTTAACAAATGCCCCTTGGGACGAAGCTGTTTATTCTCTTTTCGGGCATACATCCATGAGGGTATCCGATCCGTCGCAAAATATCGATTATGCCTTTAATTTCGGGCTGTTCAATATATCGAAATCTAATTTCATACTTCTATTTATACAAGGAAAGACTGATTATATGGTTGCGCCTATCCCGTATGCTCATTATTATAACGAATATAAAGACAGAGGAGTAGGCATTATAGAACAGGAATTTAATCTGACACAAAAAGAAAAGCAGGATATATTCGAAGCCTTGCTGATAAACTGTCTGCCGGAGAACAGGGTTTACCGCTACAATTATTTCTACGATAATTGCACAACCCGTCCGCGTGATATATTTCAAAAATATATTAACGGTAAAATCAACTATACGCCTACCGACAAGGAGCAAACTTATCGGGATTTAGTATGGGAATGTACCAAGGAAAAGCAATGGTTCAGATTCGGAGTAGATTTGGTAATAGGTGCCGATGCCGATAAAGTGATTACAGACTGGCAGAAATATTTTCTTCCGCGTTATCTGATGAATGCGTATGAAGGTTCTAATATAACAAATGAGGACGGAACAACAAGAAATACACTTTTATCGACAAAGAAGCTACTCGAACCGCTACCATTCGATAAGGATTTTCCTATAACGCCTCTTTGGGCGGGAATCATTTTGCTGGTTGTTAGTGCTCTTATATCATATCTGGCATATAAAAAGCAGATGCTTATTTTAGGCAAGGTATTCGATACTTTACTCTTTCTTGTGGCAGGGATTGCAGGCTGCATTATCTTCTTCCTGATGTTCTTTTCAGAGCATCCTTGCACCAAACCAAACTGGAATATAGTATGGTTAAACCCGCTTCAATTCATAGTTGCATTACTATTCTTTGTAAAATCACTGTCAAAGTGCATTTATTACTATCATTTTATTAACTTTGTGGCGCTTTTAGCATTTCTTTTGGCATGGTGTTTGATACCACAGCAATTGGAAATAGCATTCATTCCGTTCATTTTGTCCATAGGGCTCAGATCGTTTATGAATATCGCACAACAAAAAAAGTTAAAGAAAAAGGCTGATTACAGCCTACCTAAAGCAAGATGATAAGAATAATAACCTCACTGGTAGCAGTACTGACTATTACATCTGTTCAGGCGCAGACAACTGTGCGTGAAACGCCTAAATTGGTAATAGGTATAACTATAGATCAGCTCAGAGGCGATTATCTGGAGCTTTTCCGCAATAACTTTACCGAGAGAGGTTTTAAACGCCTTCTCAATGAAGGACTTGTATACCAGAATATTAAATTTGATTTCCCTTACCTCGACGATGCTTCGGCCATTGCAACCATATATACGGGAACAACGCCGTTTTATCATGGCATTGTAGGTAATAAGAAATACTTCGCTGCGAAAGATGAAGAAACTTTCACTTTTTCCGACCCTAACTATCTGGGAAATTATACGGAAGACAAAGTATCGCCTTTGGCCCTCAAAACATCTACTATAACAGATGAATTGAAACTGGCTACAAAGGGAACATCCGACGTATACTCTTTTGCTCCGCAGATATCTCAGGCGCTGATTACAGCCGGATTGAGAGGGAATGCAGCATACTGGGTCGATGATTACACTGGTAAGTGGGCTACTTCAACCTATTATAAGAACTTTTACTGGACTGTAGATCAGGAAAATCGCAGCAATAACGATTTTTCGGTAAAAGCATGGGATATGCGCTGGACTCCGTTATTAAGTACCGGAGACTACAAGGCATTCCCGTATGTAGAAAATAAATCACCGTTTTCACATCACACAGGAGTCGATAAAGCCACATATCAGTTGGCTAAGACCATGCCTGTAGTAAATGAAAATGTATCGTCTACTGCTCTTACTGTACTTTCGAAGGCTGAATTAGGGAAACGTACAAGCCCTGATTTTCTTTCTATGACGTTCTATGCTGGTAATTATCCGAATGTAAATACGGATTATTCCTTCGAAATTCAGGATGTTTATATCCGCCTCGACAGGGAAATAGAGAAATTGCTGGATGAAGTAGAAAAATCGGTAGGTCTGAAAAATACACTGATATTCGTTTCTTCGACAGGATATTTTAATTCCAACGAGATATCCTATACATCGGAACAGAATATTCCTGAGAACAAATTCTATATTAATCGTTGCGAAGCGTTGCTCAATATGTATCTCATGGCCATTTACGGCAGGGATAATAAATGGGTGAATAAGTTTCACAACGGACAGGTATACCTGAACAGGGAACTGATAAAGCAAAAGCAAATATCACTGCAGGAAATACAGGACAAGGCAGCCGAATTCATTTCAGAATTTACGGGTGTACAGGAAGTATATACTTCTTATCAGATACAGCATGGGCAATGGAATCCTGTAATGGAATATTACAAAAACGGATACACCAAGGAAACATCCGGTGACCTGTTTGTGGAAATACAGCCGGGATACAAAATTGTAAATGAGCCTGACCCTACCTTTAAGGAAAAGCAGGTTCGCAACAATGCGGTGATTTGCCCTGTTATATTCTTCGGAAACGGTATAAAAGCCGAAAGAATAAAAAGAACAATAAAAGCTACAGAAATAGCGCCGACCGTATCGTATATTATGCGCATACGTTCACCGAATGCAGCCCGGGAAGAAGCATTATCAGAATTACTCTAAGATTATTAAAAACAATAAACAGAAAAAAATAAAAACTAAATATATGGGATTCGCTGATATTTTATCATCATTATTCGGAAACAAATCTCAACGCGACTTAAAGGAGATTAATCCGTATGTAGACCGCATTAAGGCTGCATATCCGTCGATAGAAAAACTTTCACACGACGAATTGCGTGCCAAGACTGCCGAAATCAGACAACAGGTGCAGGACTATGTAGCTACAGAAAAAAACAGAATAGAAGAACTCAAAGCCAGCGTGGAATCGATGGAAATCGACCAACGTGAAGAAGTTTGGGCAGAAGTAGATAAACTGGAGAAAGAAGTAACAGACAAATACGAAGAAGTTCTCGAACAAGTACTTCCCGAAGTATTTTCAATAGTAAAAGAAACAGCACGCCGTTTTACGCAAAATGAAGAAGTGGTAGTTACCGCCACAGATTTTGACCGCGAACTTGCAGAAACACACGACTTTGTTTCCATTGATGGCGATAAAGCAATTTATTACAACCATTGGGTAGCCGGAGGAAATGACATTGTATGGGATATGATTCATTACGATGTACAGCTGTTCGGTGGTGTCGTTCTACATAAAGGTAAAATTGCCGAAATGGCTACGGGTGAAGGTAAAACCCTTGTAGGTACACTTCCTGTGTTCCTGAATGCCCTTACCGGAAACGGAGTACATGTGGTTACGGTGAATGATTATCTGGCAAAACGTGACTCGGAATGGATGGGGCCTATCTATATGTTCAACGGGCTGTCTGTCGATTGTATCGATAAACATCAGCCGAACTCGGAAGGACGCCGCAAAGCATATCAGGCAGATATTACATTCGGTACGAATAATGAATTCGGCTTCGACTATCTGCGTGACAATATGGCTATTAATCCGTCAGACCTTGTACAGCGTAAACATAATTATGCAATTGTCGACGAGGTTGACTCCGTATTGATCGATGATGCCCGTACACCGCTAATTATATCCGGACCGATACCGAAAGGCGAACAACAATTATTTGAAGAGTTTCGTCCGCGTGTAGAAATTATAGTGAAAGCACAACGCGACCTCTGTACAAAATTGCTTGCTGAAGCCAAAGCAAAAATGGCATCGGAAGATAAGAAGGAACAGGAAGAAGGTAGCTTATTGCTATACCGTTCATTCAAAGGGCTTCCTAAGAATAAACCGCTTATCAAATTCCTCAGTGAGCCGGGTGTAAAAGCATCTATGTTAAAGACTGAGGAGCATTATATGTCTGAACAAATGCGTAATATGCATATTGTTACAGATGATTTATATTTTGTTATCGATGAAAAGAATAATAGTATCGAGTTAACGGATAAAGGTATCGACCTGCTTACAGGTAACTCCGATGACCCGTTATTCTTTGTATTACCTGATATAGGTGCTCAGCTTTCCGAACTTGAAAACGAATCTGTATCTGATAGCGATAAAGCGCAGAAGAAAGATGAGTTGATGCAGAATTATTCTATCAAATCGGAACGTGTACATACTGTCAATCAATTACTGAAAGCATATGCATTATTCGAAAAAGATGATGAATATGTTGTTATGGACAACAAGGTAATGATTGTGGACGAGCAAACCGGACGTATCATGGATGGCCGTCGCTACTCGGATGGTCTACATCAGGCGATAGAAGCTAAAGAACGCGTAAAGGTAGAAGCTGCTACACAGACATTTGCAACTATTACCCTGCAAAACTATTTCCGTATGTACCACAAACTGTCGGGTATGACCGGTACAGCCGAAACGGAAGCAGGCGAGTTGTGGAACATCTACAAACTGGATGTAGTTGTAATCCCTACCAACAGGCCGATTGCACGTAAGGATATGAACGACCGTATCTACAAGACGAAGCGTGAAAAATATACCGCAGTTATCCACGAAATTGAAGAGCTTGTAAATCAAGGTCGCGCCGTACTTGTAGGTACTACTTCGGTAGAGATATCCGAACTATTGAGTAAGATGCTTACCATGCGTAAGATAAAACATAATGTACTGAATGCGAAATTGCACCAACGTGAGGCAGAAGTAGTGGCGCTTGCCGGACAGCCGGGAGCAGTTACCATTGCTACCAATATGGCCGGTCGTGGTACCGACATCAAGTTGGCGCCAAGTGTAAAAGAAGCAGGTGGTTTGGCAATTATCGGTACTGAAAGACATGAATCGCGCCGTGTTGACCGCCAGTTGCGTGGTCGTGCCGGACGTCAGGGTGACCCGGGTTCATCTGTATTCTATATCTCGCTGGAAGACGATTTGATGCGTCTGTTCGCATCGGAACGTATTGCCGGAATGATGGACCGTATGGGTTTCAAAGAAGGTGAAATGCTTGAGCATAACATGCTTAGCAAGTCTGTAGAGCGTGCTCAGAAGAAGGTGGAAGAAAATAACTTCGGTATCCGTAAACGTTTGCTGGAATATGACGATGTGATGAACTCGCAGCGTGAAGTTATCTATAAACGTCGCCGTCATGCCCTTATGGGTGAGCGTATCGGTATCGATATTGTAAATATGCTTTACGATACATCAACAAGCCTTGTAGAGCAATATGCCGATGATCTCGATTATGAAGGACTGAAGATAGATTTACTTCGTTTATTTGCTACAGAAGCGCCATTCGACGAAGCTACCTTCCGCAATATGAAATCGGATACGATGACAGACCAGATTTATGACAAAGCTGTTCAGAACTTCAAACAGAAAATGGATCGTCTTGCCGAAATAGCTAATCCGGTTATCAAACAGGTGTATGAAGAGCAGGGAGATAAATTTGAAAATATATTGATCCCGATTACAGACGGTAAACGTGTCTACAATATATCCTGCAATCTGAAAGAGGCATATGACAGCCAATCAAAAGATATTATCAAAGCATTCGAGAAAGCAATTGTACTGCATACCATAGATGAAGAATGGAAAGAACATCTTCGCGAAATGGACGAACTTCGCCAGTCAGTACAGAATGCAAGTTACGAGCAGAAAGATCCGCTATTGATCTACAAGTTGGAATCATTCAATCTGTTCAAATCTATGCTCAACAGTGTAAATACCAAAGCAGTTACAATTCTTATGCGTGGCCAGATTCCTGTACGCGAACCGGAACAGGTACGTCAGGCTGCTCCTGAGCAAAAGACAGATTACAGCCGTTACCGTACCGAGCGTAATGAAATGGAAGATGGGGCACCACAAGGGGGTGGACAAAGACCGCAACAACAGGGTGCACCTAAAATTTCTCCGGTTCATGTAGACAAGAAACCGGGACGTAACGACCCTTGTTATTGCGGAAGTGGCAAGAAGTATAAAAACTGTCACGGAAGGAACGAATAAACTGACAATTTCAGCAGTTCGACATTGATATACAAAACGTTAATTTAAGGTTTGTCATCACTTCCGGATTTCTGATAATCATAATATAAAAAAGCCCGTTGAAAATTACTGTTCAACGGGCTTTTTTGCTGTATTATTATTTTCATAATAGGAAGAAAATTTGTATCTTAGCATGTTTTTTGAACACTAGTAAATACCTTATTTCTGAGGTACTTCACAAATATTTGAGAATAAAAATTTTATCTTAAAATAATGGCAGAAACAGAGGACAGAATTATTAAGATTAACATCGAAGATGAGATGAAGTCGGCCTACATTGACTACTCAATGTCGGTTATCGTATCGAGAGCATTACCCGATGTAAGGGATGGTTTTAAACCGGTTCACCGCCGCATCCTTTTTGGTATGAGCGAACTGGGTAATACATCTAACAAGCCGCATAAGAAATCGGCCAGAATTGTCGGGGAAGTATTAGGTAAGTATCACCCTCACGGTGATTCATCGGTATATTTTGCCATGGTTCGTATGGCTCAGGAATGGAGCATGCGTTACTTACTGGTCGACGGTCAGGGTAATATGGGTAGTGTAGACGGTGATATGCCGGCAGCTATGCGTTATACCGAAGCCCGGCTAAGCCGTCTGGCAGAAGAAATGCTTAAAGATATCGATAAAGAAACGGTTGATTTCCAGCTTAACTTCGACGATACGTTAAAAGAGCCGACTGTTCTCCCTACACGTATTCCGAATCTCCTTATCAACGGAGCATCCGGTATTGCTGTAGGTATGGCCACCAATATGGCTCCTCATAATATGACGGAGGCTATCAATGCAACTATTGCATATATTGAGAATAGAGATATAGATACAGAAGGATTGATGCATCATATTAAAGCTCCGGACTTTCCGTCAGGCGGCTTTATATACGGCTATCAGGGTGTAAGAGATGCTTTCGAAACTGGTCGTGGACGTGTTGTGATGCGTGGCCGTGCCGAAATAGAAATGGAAGGCAATCATGAAAAGATTGTAATTACAGAGATTCCATATCTGGTAAACAAAGCAGAACTGATAAAACACATAGCCGACCTTGTAGGTGAAAAACGTCTGGAAGGTATAAGCAATGTTAATGACGAATCAGACCGTCAGGGTATGCGTATCGTTGTGGATATCAAGCGCGATGCCAATGCGAATGTGGTTCTGAACAAGCTATATAAACTGACCGCATTACAATCCTCTTTCAGTGTAAACAATATCGCTCTTGTAAAAGGACGGCCTAAGACACTGACTCTAAGGGATATGATTGTTTATTTCGTAGAGCACAGAATAGATGTAGTTACACGCAGAACTATTTATGAATTACGTAAGGCTGAAGAACGGGCCCATATTCTTGAAGGACTGATTATTGCTTCCGACAATATCGATGAAGTAATTGCTATCATCAGGGCTTCAAAATCACCGCAGGAAGCGATTGACAATCTGATAGAAAGATTTAAACTAACCGAAATACAGGCCCGTGCAATCGTAGAAATGCGTCTGCGCCAGCTGACTGGACTGGAACAAGACAAATTGCATAAGGAATATGAAGAAATTCAGAAACTTATCGCTTATTTGAATGAAATCCTGACTAATGAAGAACTTCGGATGAAGGTTATCACTGACGAACTGATCGAAGTAAGGGATAAATACGGTGACGAAAGACGTACCGAAATTGTTTATGCTTCTGAAGAACTCAATCCGGAAGATTTCTATGCCAATGATGAAATGATTATTACCATTTCTCACCTTGGATATATCAAACGTACCCCTCTTACCGAATTCAGGGCGCAAAACAGAGGTGGAGTAGGAGCTAAAGGCTCCGAGACACGCGATACGGACTTTATCGAGCACATATACCCGGCATCTATGCACAATTATATGTTGCTTTTCACTCAGAAAGGTAAATGCTATTGGTTGCGCGTATTCGATATTCCGGAGGGTACCAAAAATTCGAAAGGACGAGCTATACAAAACCTTTTAAATATCGATTCCGATGATAAAGTAACTGCTTTTGTACGTGTAAGAGGATTTGGCGACACAGATTTTATCAATACGCATTATCTTGTATTCTGTACCAAACAAGGTGTAATTAAGAAAACCAAGCTCGAAGCATATTCCCGTCCGCGTCAGAATGGAGTAAATGCTATCACCATTCGTGAAGACGATAAGGTTATAGAAGTGCTCATGACAGACGGTGAAAGTGAAATACTGTTAGCTAACCGTAACGGCCGTGCTATTCGCTTCAACGAAAAGGATGTCCGCGAAATGGGACGTACGGCAACAGGAGTTCGTGGTATGCGCATAGACGAAGATGGGCAGGATGAAGTGATCGGAATGCTGGCAATGTCGAAAGAAGCGCAGGCTAATGAAACAATCATGGTCGTATCTGAACAAGGTTATGGTAAGCGTACCAATCTGAATGAAAAAGATGAAGAAGGTAATGACATACTTGATGAAAACGGCGAAGCTTTACCGGTTTACCGTATAACCAGTCGTGGCGGTAAAGGTGTTAAAACACTGAACATTACAGAGAAAACAGGTAAATTGGTTTCGATAAATAGTGTTACAGATGACAACGATTTAATGATTATTAACAAATCTGGTATCACTATTCGTCTAAAAGTTTCAGATATTCGCACTATGGGACGAGCTACCCAAGGTGTTAGACTCATCAATTTAGGTAAAAGGAATGATGAAATAGCTTCTATATGTAAAGTTGAATCGTCTGTGGAAGCTGATGAAAACGAAGAAGTTGACAATCCTGAAGCTGAAATGGATAATACAAACAATACAAATATAAACGAATAAAATAATTTTAAATAGGTGAATTTATGAAACGTATCTTATTAGTAACATCATTATGTTTGTTGGCTAGCTTTTCATTTGCCCAGAAAAAAGCAGTGAAAGATGCTAAATCGGCAATGAAAGGTAACATAGGAGAAGCAAGAGAACTTATCAAACCGGCTCTGACTAATCCGGAAACATCTAATGATCCGGAAACATGGAAAATTGCCGGGGATATCGAATTCAAAGCATTTGATGACGAACGTACGTTGGAAATGCAAAAGGAGATAACCGGTAAAGGAGGGAATGAAGAAGCCATGTATATAGGTTTGTATAATATGTATGATCCATATATCAAAGCTGATGAATTAGGACAAATGCCTAATGAAAAAGGACAGGTAAAAAATAAATTCAGAAAAGACATTGTTAAAAACATGAGAGACGGCCACAGATTCTATATCAATGGCGGTGTTTATTACAATGATAAAAAAGATTTCAAGAGAGCTGCCGACTTCTTCGAAAGATATTGGGAATTGCCAACTCTAGCTATGTTTGATGAAACTAAAGCAGACTTCAATATGCAGGACAGTACTTATCAGACAATTAAATATTATGCTGTAATCAGTGCAATCCAGTCTCAGGATCATCCGCGTTCTGTAAAACTATTGAAAAAACTTATAGCTGAGCCTTATGTACCGAATGGCACATACAAAGAAAGTGATGTATATGAGTTGCTTACAAGCGAATATCAGCAGATGGACGATAGTGTTGCCTATGTAAACGCATTGCTTGAAGGTGCTCGTAAATTCCCTGCTAATAAATACTTTACACCGAATCTTATTAATGAATATATCAGAGGCGGTAAGACAAAAGAAGCTATCGAATATCTCGATCAGGCTATTGCAAACGATCCTACAAACACATGCGACCTGATGAGTGTAAAAGCTTCATTATATTCTGAACAAAAAGATTATGCACAGGCAGAACCTGCTTATCAACAGGCTTTAAGTGCTGATGCTAATTGCGAAAGGGCACTTGAAGGACTTGGAGTACTTTACGTGCTTCAGGCTCAGGATATGAAAGAAAAAGCAGGGCAGTCTACAAACAGAAAAGAACAGGCTGATATGGATAAGCAAACTACAGATTTGTATAATAAAGCATTACCATATCTTGAAAAATATCGTGATATCCTGAAAGGCAGGAATGCAGATAGTCTGGATATGAAGCCTGCGTTGATGAAACTTCAAAATGTATATTATAATCTAAGTCTTTTGAATGTAGATAAATCTAAAGAATTAGAAGCGATAGATAAAGAATTGAATAGCCTGTAATAAAAAAGCAGTTTATACTAAAAAGGGTGTCCTTGTAGGATACCCTTTTTTAATAGCAAAAATCCGTATATACAGATAAGCCTAAAATTTGTACTGATTTTTTTCGCACAAAATCTCTTTGTTTTTTGTTATATTTACAACGGGAAATTATTGTATAACTAATAAATAAAACAAATTCATATAAAAGTTACATAATTACTATTATGTTTAATTGCTAACTCTCATTTGTCCCCTTTCTTGCAATTTTACTTTTTATGATATGTAAATAACATAATGGATCACATTGAGAACGACGACCAGTTTCAGGGATTACGAGTAAATAAAGGAATATCAGAGCAACCTACAGTTAATCCTTATTTAAATAATTTCAAGAGATTTAAGCGTAAAGAGTATTCTGTTTCTGAATACGTTGAAGGCATACTGAAAGGAAATATAACTATTTTGGGACAGGCTGTAACGCTTATCGAAAGCGCAAAATACGAACATCAGGCTATAGCACAGGAAGTTATAGAAAAATGTCTGCCTTATACCGGAAAGTCAGTACGCGTGGGTATCACCGGTGTGCCGGGTGCCGGAAAAAGTACCTCTATAGATTCATTCGGAATGCACATTCTGAAGGGAAATGAAACGTCCAAAGTGGCTGTTTTAGCTATAGACCCTTCGAGTGAACTGACCAAAGGAAGTATATTAGGTGATAAGACGCGTATGGAGCGGCTTTCTATAGAAAAAAGGGCATTTATCCGCCCCTCCCCTTCCGCAGGATCTCTCGGTGGGGTGGCACGTAAAACCAGAGAAACTATCATCCTTTGCGAAGCTGCAGGTTTCGACAAGATAATAGTTGAAACGGTGGGCGTAGGCCAGTCAGAAACTGCTGTACATTCTATGGTTGACTTCTTTTTATTGATACAATTGGCCGGAACCGGAGATGAACTACAGGGAATCAAGCGTGGAATTATGGAAATGGCCGATGGTATTATAATAAATAAGGCTGACGGAAATAACATTGAAAAAGCACGTCTGGCTCAATCCCATTTTAAAAATGCATTGCACCTGTTTCCTTTACCTGACTCAGGTTGGGCACCTAAAGTACTCACATACTCAGGATATTATGAATTGGGTATAGATGAAGTATGGAATATGATAAACGAATATATCGATTTCGTCAAAAAGAATGGGTATTTCGACTATCGGCGTAATTCTCAATCCAGATTCTGGATGTATGAAACTATAAATGAAAGGTTAAAAAACAATTTTTATAATGATCCTGTTGTGCAAAAAGAACTAAAAATTTGCGAAGAACAAGTGTTAAATTCACAAATGAGTTCTTTTGCTGCTGCAAATAAGGTACTGGATATATACTTTAAAGGGCATAAATAAGGCCTTTTAACTAAAATGCACAAGCTATTATTCACTGTTTTAACTAATGATTAAGACAGAAATAATTATATTTGTACACACATTTTGAAAATAATCTCTTTGTTGAATTAACATTAATATAAATCATGGAAAAACCATATGCTATTGGAATCGATATCGGTGGAACTAACTCTGTTTTTGGGATTGTAGACAAACGCGGACACATTATCAATCAGGGATCAATTAAAACAGGTGCCTATAAAGAAATAAACGAATATGTAGAACATCTTTCGGCCGGAGTTCAGGAGATAATCGATCAGGTAGGTGGTTCAGGAAATATAAAAGGAATCGGAGTCGGCGCTCCTAATGGTAACTATTTTACTGGCTGTATCGAATTTGCCCCTAACCTCCCATGGAAAGGTGTAATTCCTTTGGCCCAGATGCTTACCGATAAGTTAAACATTCCTGTAGCATTGACAAACGATGCGAACGCTGCTGCAATCGGCGAAATGACTTACGGTGCTGCACGCGGAATTAAAGACTTCATTGTCATCACATTAGGAACGGGTGTAGGTAGCGGTATCGTAGTAAACGGTCAATTGGTATACGGACATGACGGCTTTGCTGGAGAATTGGGACACACAACTGCAATTCGTGAAGGACGTATGTGTGGTTGCGGCAAAAAAGGTTGCCTCGAGACATACAGTTCTGCTACCGGAGTAGCACGCACAGCAAAAGAATATCTGCAAACTAAGAAAGACCCGAGTATCCTCAGGGAATTGAATGTTGAAGAAATAACGTCGAAAGATGTTTACGATGCTGCTGTAAAAGGCGATAAACTGGCTAAAGAAATATTTGAATATACAGGAAAAGTTTTAGGTGAATCGTTTGCCGATTTTGTTGCTTTCTCCAGTCCTGAAGCTATTATTCTTTTCGGCGGATTGACAAAAGCAGGAAAACTTATTTTCGATCCTGTACGCAAGCATATGGAAGAAAATATGCTTCCTATTTTCCGCAACAAAATTAAGCTGTTAATGTCCGAACTTAAGGAAAGTGATGCTGCCGTACTGGGTGCCAGTGCATTAGGTTGGGAAGTAAAAGACTATTAATAAGCATAATATACATATAAAAACAGCCTGTAAAATAAAAAATTGCAGGCTGTTTGCTTTTATAAAGTCCGGTTTCATTATCTGTCCGATTTTATTAACTTTGTCCTCCAAACAGAATTAACTTATCCTATAAAGAATGAGCGATCAAAGATATAACCAGCGAGGCGTATCTGCATCGAAAGAAGATGTACACAATGCCATAAAAAACATCGATAAAGGTATATTTCCAAAAGCCTTTTGCAAGATTATCCCTGATATACTGGGCGGCGATCCCGAATATTGCAATATAATGCATGCCGACGGTGCCGGAACCAAATCTTCCCTTGGTTACATATACTGGAAAGAGACAGGCGATATTTCCATATGGAAAGGCATTGCACAGGATGCTCTTATTATGAATATCGACGATTTGCTTTGTGTAGGTGCAACCGATAATATTCTGCTTTCGTCAACAATCGGGCGGAATAAAATGCTTATACCCGGCGAGGTCATTTCAGCCATTATAAACGGCACTAACGACCTCTGTGAAGAACTTTCCCGTTTGGGAGTAAATATCTACCCTACAGGCGGCGAAACGGCCGATGTAGGTGATTTGGTGCGTACAATCATCGTAGATAGTACGGTTACTTGCCGTATGAAGCGCTCTGATGTAATATCAAATGATAAAATACAGGGTGGCGATGTTATTGTCGGACTGTCTTCAAGTGGGCAAGCAACCTACGAAAAAGAATATAACGGCGGTATGGGCAGCAACGGACTGACATCTGCCCGCCATGATGTATTCGCAAAATATCTGGCTGCAAAATATCCGGAAAGTTATGATTCATCTATCCCGCTCGATTTGGTTTATTCGGGAAATATGAGACTTACTGATAAAATAGAAGACCTAAATATCGATGCCGGAAAACTGGTTCTCTCCCCTACCCGCACCTATGCACCTGTAATTAAGGATGTTCTCGAGAAATTAAGACCGAATATTCATGGCATGGTACACTGTTCGGGCGGTGCTCAGACGAAAGTCCTGCATTTTGTTGATAATGTAAAGATTACGAAAAATAATATGTTCCCTGTTCCTCCTCTATTCAAACTAATTCAGGAACAATCGCGTACTGATTGGAAAGAGATGTACAAAGTCTTCAATATGGGACATCGCATGGAAATATACTTATCACCGGAATATGCTCAGCAAGTGATAGATATTTCTCAGTCTTATAACATCGATGCGCAAATAGTAGGTTTTGTAGAATCTTCGGATAAAACTGAGCTCGTTATTGAAAGCGAATTCGGTAGATTTGAATACTGATTTTGAACTATTAGTGATTAAGCAGTTAACTTTTAACATCCATTAATAATATCGAAATCAAATAGCGCATATATTTGCAGGTAACCAAACTCAATATTCTAACTAAACAATTAAAAAAGGAAGAGATGAAGAAACTTGTAATGTCAGCTATTTTATGCATAGCTTTTGTAGCTTCGGGTAATGTAATGGCTCAGGATAGCACGCCTAAAAAAGATTGCTGTAAAGCTAAAACCGAATGCACTAAAGATAAGAAATGTACAAAAGATAAAAAGGAATGTAAAGACAAGAAAGCTTGTTGTAAGGACAAAAAGTCTGACAAAAAATAATTCTAAGAATATTAAAAGAGGGATTTTCGATAAGAAAATCCCCCTTCTTTTTTATAGCTTTCTGAAAGGTGGTTTTACTATTTCTGCTTTCAGGTTTTTATCTCGTATCTTAATAAAAACAGGAGTTCCCAATGCGGCATATTCCGGTTTTACATACCCTAGTCCTACTCCAATTTTCGCAGTTGGCGACATTGTACCTGAAGTAACGACTCCAATCTTCTCATCTTTATCATTCACTATATCATATCCATGACGAGGTATGCCTCTTTCCAACATGTGAAATCCACAAAGCTTACGGCTAACACCTTCTTGTTTTTGCTTTTCCAGAATAGCACGGGCTGTGAAATCCCGTTCTTCAGTAAATTTGGTGATCCAACCTAAGCCTGCTTCAATCGGGGTAGTCGTATCATCCAGGTCATTCCCATACAGGCAGAAGCCCATTTCAAGACGTAAGGTATCCCTTGCGCCTAACCCTATAGGCTTGATACCGAATTCTTCTCCGGCTTCAAATAAGGCTTTCCATATTTCCACCCCGTATTGCGGATAAAAATATATTTCGAAACCTCCTGCACCTGTATAACCTGTATTGGATATAATAACATTATCCAATCCCGACCCTTCGAGGCTGCCAATAGCAAAAGTATAGTAAGGTATCTTAGTGAGGTCTATTTTAGTAAGTTTTTGCAATGTAGCCAATGCCTTTGGTCCCTGTATAGCTAATTGAGCCATATTATCCGATGCATTCTCCAGATCGGCCGCTTCTTTATTATTTTCGGTAAACCATTTCCAGTCTTTTTCTATATTCGATGCATTCACTACAATCAAATACTTTTCAGGTTCGTAATGATATACAATTACATCATCAACAATTCCACCCTGATTGTTTATAATAGCCGAATATTGCGCTTTTCCTATTTCAAGTGAAGCTACATCGTTGCTCATCATGCGTCGTAGGAAAGCTTCGGCGCGCGGGCCTTTCACCCATATTTCACCCATATGTGAAACATCGAAAACGCCTACACCCGTGCACACGGTCATGTGTTCGTCTATTATGCCTGAATACTCTATAGGCATGTTATAGCCTGCAAATTCATGCATCTTTGCTCCCAGAGCAATGTGAATGTCGGTAAATGGTGTTTTTTTCATTTGGTATTTATCAGTTTATTTAGATTTTTTCAATATCGTGTATCTCTGTGAGATTCGAAATCAAATTTAAATTATTTTTCCCTAATCTCAAGCTTTCTTATTGTATTAAGTTACTCTATCGGTTTTATATTGTTTTTAAATATTTCTAAAATTTCTTCTTTATTTTCCTTATTATCCGCCAGAGCCATAATAAACAAATCGTAGCAGCCATAATTCCTGACCGACATCAGAGAATAGGATTCCTGTCCGTCTTTTTCGGATATCAGTTCCCAATAAGGCTGAGTCCAGTTTCCAACAGATAAACTATCCTTTATATTCGACTCGATAATTTTATATTCGGAGGAAATAGTTCTCCTCTGCTTTATTATTTCCAAATCGTTCTTATCATCTTTAGTCTCAGAAAAGATAATTCCCATATGTATAAATGAAGTGGCCTTGTCGGTAGTCGGGATATCTAGCGAATCTTTATACAATGTACAAAAGAAATAAGAATTATTCTTTTTTGTCACATCCCATAGTTCTGATAAGGTTGTGGTAGATGTTCCATGGCTTTTGCTTTCGTCGGCTTCACCGATACGGACATAATTTAATGTATAATCGTCTTTTGATTCAATTGATATATACTGGTAAAACCAGTTGTGAGGGAACTGAAATTCAAAACTTAAATCTTTGTTTTCATAAGTCCATGTTGTGCCGTCTAAAGCTCCTAACGATACAGTAGAGTCCATATCGCAATTATTCCTGTTTTTGCTACATGCCACAAAAACAGGAATAATTAATAATAAAAGATATTTTTTCATTTTTATTTTATCGGGCTACCAGTTCTGCAATTTTCACAATCACTTCCACAGCCTTCTCCATCGATTGAACAGGTATAAACTCATAACGTCCATGGAAATTATGACCACCACCGAAGATATTGGGACATGGCAAACCTTTAAAAGACAGTTGCGCACCGTCTGTTCCTCCGCGTATCGGCTTTACAATCGGGGTCACTCCCACTGCTACCATCGCCTCGAAAGCTACATCAACAATATGTTTAACAGGCTCGACTTTTTCGCGCATATTATAATACTGGTCTTTTATTTCAATGGTTGTACTTTCAGGATAAAGTTTATTAATAAAATCTACGGTATCGTGCATCAGTTGTTTACGCGCCTTAAATAAGTCGCGGTCGTGATCGCGTATGATATAACCGATTGTGGCGGAATCCACTGTACCCGACACATTGGTAAGATGAAAGAATCCTTCATAGCCTGTTGTGTGTTCCGGCCTGTCACTCTCCGGCAAGAGAGAAATCAGTTTATTGGCCACTACCAGAGCATTTGTCATCTTATCTTTAGCATATCCGGGATGCACGCTCCTACCTTGTATATTTATTTTTACACCCGCAGCATTGAAGTTTTCATATTCAAGTTCGCCTATAGGGCCGCCATCCATTGTGTAAGCCCATTCACAGCCGAATTTTTCGACGTCGAACTTATGAGCGCCTAGTCCGATTTCTTCATCTGGATTGAATGCAATGCGTATCTTCCCGTGTTTAATTTCAGGATGTTCCTGCAGATATTTAATTGCAGTGATAATCTCAGCGATCCCTGCTTTATCATCTGCTCCGAGTAAAGTATTCCCGTCTGTTACTATTAAATCTTGCCCTTTGTAATCGAGCATTTCAGGAAAATCTTTCGGAGATAATATCACATTGGTGTCTTTATTCAGTACTACATCACCTCCGTCATAATTATTTACAATACGCGGATTGACATCCTTTCCTGTGAGGTCAGGACTTGTATCGAGATGAGCTATGAAACCGATAACCGGCACTTTTTTATCGGTATTGGCCGGAAGCGTCGCCATCAGATAGGCATTATCATCCAGAGTGATATCTTCGAGCCCCATTTCGCGAAGCTCTTTCTCTATTTCACGAGCCAAGACCATTTGTCCGGGTGTACTAGGGGTTATACCCGTTTCGGGGTTCGATTCAGTATCAAATTTCGCGTATTTGATAAAACGTTCTACTACTGTCATTATTCGTTTTTTATATTATTATTCAATAAAGATATAATTCTTTCATCTTATCTATATCTATCGCCAGTTCTTTCGTAAGGAATGTATTCATAGAACCGTATTTTTCCTCAATTGTTTTATATACTGCTTCCAGATATACCCTGTCTACCGTCACCAGAGGTGCAATGGCCGGATATATTTTTAAGTATGAGTCATATTTCCCGGCGATATATTGTTTACTTAGCAGATAATCTTCCATGATGACTTCTTTATCTACATCAAGTGCCGAATATATTAGCATCGCAGCAACTCCTGTGCGATCTTTTCCTGCTGAACAGTGGTAACTGACCGGCAGATTAGCCTCATTTTGTATCTGAGCAAAGAAATCTTTATAAGCTTTTACATAATCACTATTACTTACTAGCTGCGAATATGTATCTTTCATTACTTCGACAAGTTCTTCTTTAGATGCGCCATTTCTTATCTTATTCAACATTTCATCTGAGAAAATATTTCCTGCCGCAATTTCAAAATCGTGAGTATTCTTAACGCTTGACGGCAGTTTATCCGGTGCAGGCGGTATCAGACCTCCCATAGCGCCCTCTTTCTCGCCTTTTGTGCGGAAATCTACAACTGTTTTCAGCCCGGTACTAGTTATGTATTTCAAGTCTTCATCCGTGAGTTTATTCATCTCATCGGTACGGAAAAGCTTTCCCCAACGCACAAAACGGTTTTCTTTATTTTTTATACCGCCCATATCGCGGAAGTTATAAGCGCCTTTAATCGGCAATAGTTTTTCTGCCAAAAGCACTTGACCTTCATTCGTTCCGAACTGGAAAATATAACGTTTATCGGCATCGACGGTTAAATTGTATTCACCCTCTTTATCACCGGCCAATAGTGTTCTGTTCAGGTCTATATTTTCAACAGCTGTTCCTGCATAAAGTTCCCATCTGTTATTTGTATTGACATGCAAAACAGCTTGCTTGGTTTCAGCATCCCGTACAACAGTTACCTGACCGGTTATATCCTTTCCCGAATATCCGATTATTGTTTCATTTCCATTATCGTCATCATTACTACATGCCATACCTGTCAATAAAAAGAAAATAATAAGATAATTAAATACTTTTTTCATAATAGATCAATTTTAGTTTTAATATAGTGTTTCGAGTTTCATTCTTATATCTACTTACCGAATCTTATTTTTTTAGATTTTTTTCAACAGAAAACACATCATTATAACTAACTGACAGCTAACTTATTTTTTCCGCAAATGAGTTCCACACAAATGTAGTAAAAGGAAATCAAAGGAAAAAATCGAATCTGTATTTTGTCAATATGAAAAATTTATCTACTTTTGTCGCGGGTAAGTCCTATACGGTCAGCTCCCGATTAATCCCCCAGGGTTTGATCGCAGCAAGGGTCGTCGGTTGTAGCGACGCGATATAGTAAGCTTGCCCACCTGCCTCTTTAGCTCAGTTGGCCAGAGCACGTGATTTGTAATCTCGGGGTCGTTGGTTCGAATCCGACAAGAGGCTCAAAAAGAAAGACTGCTTAAATATTAAGCAGTCTTTTTTGTTTCAGAAGATTAAAACCCCAAGAAAGTTATCAGAGGAAGATAATCTTTAAGTTTTATGCGCAGGATTTTCAATGACTGTTGTATCCTGTAATCTACTGTTTTAGGGGAAATATTCAGTTCGGCCGCAATTTCCTTATATGTTTTCTCCTCAAACCTGTTCTTTTCGAAAGCTACACGGTAAGTTTCGGGCAATTGGCTGAGAGCTTCTTCAATCTTTGTTACTAATTCATCCATGATATAAAAATCAGGATCATTGAATACATCCGTCATTTCATTATACAGGGCAGAATTCACTTTTTCTTTTACCTTATCTCTTTCTATCAGATTCAGGCATCTGTTTTTCACCATTTTATACAAATACTGCTTCAGAGAATAATTTATAGGATTATCTTCCCTGTCTTTCCATACCCACAGCATAATATCCTGCACTATCTCTTCCGAGTCCTCGAAACTGACAAACTGCCCTGCATAGCTGCACAAAGAAGGATAATACTTTACGAAAAGCAGATCGAATGCTTCTTTATTTCCATCTCTTATGCGCCTGTAAAGAACATCATCGGCCTGAATAGTTATTCTGTTCATTTATTTTGCTGTGTAATGATAAGTGTAAAATGTACAAAATGTAAAATTAGATATTATAATTTGATTTTAGAGTTTAGGACATTTTCTTTTTCACTTGTCTTAAATATATAGAAAGAATATATTATGCAAGAGAATACACAGATAGAAGAGATGTTAATCCGTTATTATGCAGGCGAATTAGATACTGAAAATAAAAAGGCTGTAGAAGAATGGATAGCATCCTCTGACGAAAACAAAAAAACTGCAAAACAAGTATATTATATCTGTTTTGCTACAAACGCATTAAAAACATTCACCAAAATAGATGTGAATCAAGCGTTGACTAAAGTACATAAGAGAATGGAAGAATCTTCAAACAGAAAGAAAATAAGTATATGGACGTATTTGCAGCGTTTTGCGGCGGTACTGTTTATACCTCTGCTTTGTGCACTTGCATATACAACACTTAAACTCGAGAATGAAGATCTTATTTATCTGGAAACAAGGACAAATCCCGGCATGGTTTCATCTCTGGTTCTGCCCGACAGCACCAAAGTTTGGTTGAATGCTAACTCACGTCTCCGATATCCTCAACGATTTACCGGAAATAAAAGAATAGTAGAGCTGGTGGGCGAAGGTTACTTTGAAGTGAAGGAAAATAAACGGAGCGAATTTATAGTTAAGGCACCGTCAGGAGTTGAAATAAAAGTATTGGGAACAAAATTCAATATTGAAGCCTATCATGAAATAGACAAAATATCGACAAGCCTCTTATCGGGGAAAGTCCAGATGAGTTATAAAGACAATAACAATGATATAAAAACAATCCTTCTCGACCCGCATAAAAAAGCTGTATTTGATAAAAACACTATGTCTGCTATTATGGAAGATACTTTTATCGAAAAGGATATTGCCTGGAAAGACGGAAGAATAATATTATACAACACCTCTCTGGAAGAGTCGTTATGGCTGCTCGAAAAGCAGTTTAATGTCAAATTCACTATTAAAAACGAAAGATTGAAGAAGAACCGTTTTACGGGGACATTCACTCATCAACAATTAGATCAGATACTCAAATATTTTCAGATTTCCTCGAATATAAGATATAAATACATCCCTCAACCGCAGCTCCCCAACAAAATGCAGGAGAAGGATAAAATAGAAATTTACTAACCTAAAAATCTGCCTATGAAAAATGATGATTCTTAAACAAAAAACATACAGGAAAATATTGGCGTATTTCCCTGTATGAAAACAATGACGAAGCTTGTTAAGAACAAGCCTTAAATCTTATTATTTTTTTACTAAAGCACATCAAAATTATGGAAAAAAATTTTCATGTCCAAGCCCATTGGATATTAAAGATCGCGTGGATCACACTTAAAAAAATACCTTTAACTATGAAAATCCTCTTTTTGATACTATGTCTTTCTATAAACATAGTACACGCAACAAACAGCTACGCCCAATCTCAGAAATTAAATCTGAATGTAAATGATGAAACAGTAGAAACAGTATTGAAAATGATTGAAAATCAATCGGAATTTACTTTCTTCTACAATACCTCTCAAATAAATATAGACAGGAAGGTGAAAGTTTCGGCCGAAGATAAAGACATTTTCAAAGTCTTAGATCAAATGTTTACCGAAACCGATGTTGCCTATACTGTGTTCGATAAAAGCATTATATTATCAAATAATAAAAAGATAGGTGAATCTTTTGCTACAGAGCAAAATAAACGCATAAGCGGTACTATAACCGATAGTGAGGGCGAACCTATCATCGGCGCCAGTGTGGTCGAAAAAGGCTCCCGCAACGGAGTTATGTCCGATGTAGACGGAGGCTTCTCCATATCTGTGCCTGTGGGCAAAACAATTCAGATAACTTTCATCGGATATATCGCTCAGGAAATTGTAGTTACTGCCGATATGAGTACACATCTGAATATTACCTTACAGGAAAACGATGAATTACTCGACGATGTGATAGTTGTAGGATACGGCACGCAGAAAAAAGAAGTGATTACAGGTGCAATAAGCAATCTGAAATCCAAAGATATATCATTGAGCCCGTCGGGCAATATGATAGCAGGTCTTGCGGGACGTCTTTCGGGTGTTATTATCAATACACGTACAGGTGAAGCCGGAAATGAAGGAACATCTATACGTATAAGGGGCCAAAATACATTTACAGGATCAAACGACCCGTTGTATGTAATCGACGGTATAGTTCGTTCGGAAGAAGGTGGTATATTATCGAGATTAGACCCTGAGGATATAGAATCTATCAGTGTATTGAAAGACGCTTCTGCAGCAATATATGGATCACGTGCTGCTAATGGTGTTATACTCGTAACTACAAAACGTGGTAAAGCCGGGCAAAAACCGACAATAACTCTTACTTACAATCATTCTTTCTCGCAGCCTACCCGTCTGGTGAAAATGGCCAACTCCCATTCTTATGCCATAGCACAGAATCTGGCTAACGAGATCAGAGGATTATCACCTGCATGGACAGATGATGAAATTCAAAAGTTTGCCGATGGTTCAGACCCACAGCATTATCCGAATACCAATTGGTACAAAGAAGTGCAAAAATCATGGTCGCATCAGGATAAAGCGAATCTGCAACTCACAGGTGGCTCTGAACGATTCACTTACCTTGTATCGGCAGGCTTATTGAAACAAGGTACGCCGTATAAGAACGGTGCGATGAAAAACGACATGTATAACCTGCGGTCGAATATAGATGCGAAAGTAAACGACTATATAAAGATTACATTCGACCTGTTCGGTAAATATACAGAGCGCGTGTTGCCTCGTAACGGTTCGGCTAATGACGGTGGTATATATTCTCACATAGGCCTTAGCGCCCCTACCAAACATGCTATTTGGCCGGGCACAAATTATGCTGCTCCGGGCTGGGGTAATGACAATGCGCTTACATATACCTCGGGAGAAGCCGGAAATATCACCTCTCCTAACTGGGTGTTTAACGGACAGACTACAATAGAAATAAAACTGCCGTGGGTAAAGGGCATGTCTGTAGGAGGAAGTCTGGCGTACGACTATTTTGGTCAGCAATTCAAACAATTCGAAAATATAAACTATGTATATCGTTACCATGAAGACACCAATACTTATGAGAAGTATAAAGGTTCTATCGATGCGCCACAATTATACATTGAAGAAAAACGAACTGAAATTATGACAGGAAATGTACGTATCAATTATCTGAATACTTTCAATAATGTACATACTGTAGATGCATTCGTCGGCTTCGAACAAAGTGAAGCCAGAAATACTTATCTGCAAGGCAGGCGCAGTAACTTCCCTACAGGAGCATTGAAAGAATTAAGTGCCGGAGATGCTAATACACAGAAAAATGAAAGCGGCTCGGGAAGAGATGCCCGGCAGAACTATTTCGGCCGTGTACAATATGATTACGATAACAAATACATGCTGCAGTTCCAGTTCAGATATGACGGTTCGCAGAATTTCCCTAAAGGAGAACGGTTCGGTTTTTTCCCCGGAGTATCGGGCGGATGGACTATATCAAGAGAAAATTTCATGCAAAATCTCACATGGCTTGATAACCTGAAGCTTCGCGGATCATGGGGAAAAATGGGTAACGATGCCGTTAACAATAATAAATTCCAATATATGACAATGTATACATTGGCTGGAGGATATGTTTTCAACGGTACACAATATCAGGGAATTTCAAAAGCAAATACGCCTAATCCTAATATAACATGGGAAACTGCCGAGACATACGACATAGGACTTGAAACCAGATTCCTTAAAAACAGGCTGACTTTCGAATTCGACTGGTTCAAAACAAAAAGAAGCGATATTCTTGCACAGCGTCAGGCATCCATTCCTAGTTTTACAGGTTTGAGCCTTCCTCAGGAAAATATCGGTAAAACCGAAAATAAAGGGGTTGAATTTATGCTTGGTTTCAGAGATGAACCTAATAAGGATTTTTCTTACTCTATATCAGGTAACTTCACTTATGCCAAGAATAAAATAATTTACATGGATGAAACTCCTATGTCGGAAGATTATCAGAAAAGAGAAGGTAAGCCTATAGGTGCCGAACTTAGATATCAGGCAATAGGAATATACAGTGCAGCAGATATTGCCGATGCAAGTGTTCCTAAAAGAGCCGGAACTGTAGCCGGAGATATTAAATTATTAGATGCTAACGGAGACGGTCAAATAACTGATGCTGACCGCATACGTCAGGATTTAACCAACATTCCTGATATCATTTACGGTTTGAATATAAACCTCACCTACAAACAGTTCGACCTTATGCTTGGTTTCCAGGGACAGGCTCGCGCTATATTCTATCTTCGTCAGGACTGGGTAAACCCTTCTACACAAAATGGTGGTGGAAATATATTACAGTGGTGGACAGAAGATACGATGACTTCCGACAATCCAAACGGAACAAAGCCACGTTTGGGTACTGCCTACGGAATAGGCGGAACAACTTTTACCCAAAGATGTGCCGATTTCTTTAAATTGAAAAACGCTGAACTCGGATATAACGTACCACGCCATATTTCATCTAAAATGGGACTGGAAAAAGCCAGAGTATACTTAAGCGGAACAAACTTATTCTCTATCGATAGTATGCACAAATTCGGTATCGACCCCGAAGCTACTTATGGAGGATGGACTTTGAATCCTATGCGTTTAATCAATATCGGTTTTAATATTTCATTCTAAAACATACTATAATGAAAAAGATTATTTATATAATAGGTTTAATAACCATAATGTTGATGCCGTCCTGTAGTGATGTGCTCGACCTTACCCCGACCGACAGATATGCGGAATCTCTTGTGTGGCAGGACGAAAATTTGCTTAAAATGTATGTAAATGAGCAATATACCGGCATATGTAATAACAGTAATTATTATCAGATAATGTACTTCTCCGATGATAATTTTGCCAAATATAACGGAGGAAGTGTAAACATTATTAGGGAAAATATCTTAACATCTGACAATGTAAACAGCCTGAGCAATATTTTACGCACATGGGATGATTCTTACAGATATATCCAGAATATAAACGCATTCTTCAAGAACATAGATTCATCACCTGTAGATGCAGAAGTAAAAAAAACGCTTACAGCAGAAATAAAGTTCGTACGCGCCTATATCTATGCAAAGTTAATTTGGGCATACGGCGGTGTTCCTATCATAGAAGAAGTATATGACATATCCAGTGACTGGTCGCAGGTGAAAAGGAAATCGTGGGAAGAATGCGTCGCTTACATCATAAAAGACTTGGATGATGTAATCACTGCGCTTCCCGACCGTCCGGCTGTAAGGAACAGGGCTAGCGGAAATGCAGCCCGTGCCCTGAAAGCCCGTGTACTATTGTATCATGCCAGCAAATTGAACAATCCGAATAACGATATGCAAAGATGGCAGGATGCAGCGGATGCAGCGGAAGAT
Source organism: Prevotella sp. 10(H) (assembly GCF_000711235.1). Classification (GTDB taxonomy): domain Bacteria; phylum Bacteroidota; class Bacteroidia; order Bacteroidales; family Dysgonomonadaceae; genus Dysgonomonas. Next base: position 152,337 of record NZ_JOMI01000001.1, read on the forward strand.
CTTTTTGATAAAGGATATACACTTGCTACAGATTACCGTACAATGTTTATCGATGTAAACTGCAGTGAGTTCATTCTTTGTAAGGAATTCAATGAAACGTCTTCTACAAACTTTACATTTATTATGGGTGTTGCCGGCGATAACGGCCGCGCATGGGTTACTCCGTCACTCAATCTGGTAGATGCGTATGAAACGACGGATGGCGAAATTCCTGTAATAGACTCGGAATTGGGTACTGTCAACCCTAAATCAATGTACGATCCTGCTAATCCTTTTGCAAACCGTGACCCGCGCTTCTATGCATCTGTATACTACAATGGCGCACAATTCAGAGACCGTAAGATCGAGATTTATAAAGATGTATCTACCGATCCGCCGACATATAGCAAGGACCTTAATAGTCAGGATGCCTCCATGACAGGCTACTATCTAAGAAAATTTATTGAAGAAGATTTGGGGATTGCCGAAACGAGACACTATACAGGGCCGTTCCCATTATTCCGCCTGTCTGAAATGTATCTGAATTATGCAGAAGCTCAGTATCATTTGGGAAATGAAGACCTTGCCCGTGAATATATAAATAAAATAAGAGGACGGGAAAGTGTAAAAATGCCGGCTATAACTGATACGGGAGAGAAACTACTGGAGAGAATATATCACGAACGTTTTATCGAGCTGGCATTCGAAGGTCATCGTTACTTTGACGTACGTCGCTGGAAAATAGCCGATAAAACAGAAACTACCCATATCATGGGTCATGAAATTACTAAGGAAAAAGACGGTAAATTCACGTATAAGAGATATAAACTGACTCAGGATTCCCGAAAAGATGAATGGAAAGATGCATTTTACCGCTTACCTATCCATTACTCGGAGATCCAGAAAAGTAAAAATAGTTTGGAACAAAACCCGGGTTACGATCTTAAATAAGATATTGGTTAAATTCTATATTAACAGTTTTGCTGGAGATGAATTAGGTACTAATTAGCATTCAATTCTAAGGACTGTTTATTATATTTACAGTCCTTAGATCTTTTTAGCCCGATTTACCAAATCAAATAATACCTTGAATTATCATAAAAACAACTAAATGAAACAGAAAAGATTATCCTTAATCCTTATTATGGGAATTATTTTCCTGTGCACAGGTTTTCTTTCTTCTCTTGCACAGGTTGTACATGCCCCTTTCCTACCCTCAAAGGACGAACTGTATAGGCCTTTCGGGGAACACGACAGGAAAGCATTTGCTGCTCCGCCCAAAGTTTATTACCCCGAAACATGGTTCCATTATATCGGCGGCAATGTTTCCAAAGAAGGGATAACAAGGGACTTGGAAGCAGTCGCAAAAGCTGGAATCTCCGGTATCCAATTATTCCATGGACAGTTTGGAGGCCCATGGCCGGGAGTAGAACCACAGATAGCTTGCCTGAGTCCTCTATGGGACGATGCAGTACGTCACACAGCCGATGAATGTAAGCGTTTGGGGCTGCGCCTTACAATGCTCAATTGCCCCGGATGGGCGACTTCAGGTGGCCCATGGATAGAGGAATCGAATGCAATGCGTCATCTGGCATGGAGCCGGACGGATATAAAAGGTGGTACAACAATTTATAAACCCTTACCTGTTCCCGAACCAAACGATGAGCCGTGGCGCGACTATAAAGATATTACAGTACTGGCCTTCCCTACCCCGCTCGATGATACGGATAAGCCACTTGTGCCTCAGTCAGTAAAAAGCAGTAATCAGGCCGACTGGCAGGATTACTTTGCTGGAAAGGCAAAACAGCCGATCAAATTTGCTCCCACTACCGAGGATAAGCCACACTGGGTAGAAGTTACTTTCCCCGAAGCAGTCACTCTTCGTTCTGTAGAGTTTCCTGCTGTGAATAGTTTCAATCATCCTCAATGTTACGAACCCGGAGTATCTGTCAAGATACAGGCTATTTTACCCGACGGCAGTGTAAAAGATATGTTGGCGACCGATATGCCGCAGGAAAATTCACAGGGAAATAAACCCATTACCCTTGCTTGTTCGGATGTGTACGGAGTCAATGAATACCGGATATCTATTGTCAACAAATACAATATGGCTCTTTCATCGCTTCGTTTGTTCTCTGCCGCACGAAAAAACAGCTGGGAATCGGAAGCCGGATGGGTTCTGCGCAGACTTGAACGTGCCGGAGCATTCCCCGAACAATCGCCTAAGGCTTTTATATCTCCCGAACAGATTGTCGACCTTACAGCGATGATGGATAAAGACGGGAACCTGAAATGGACAGCACCGACGGGCAACTGGACAGTACTCCGTATAGGACATGTAAATACCGGAGAAAAAAACGGCCCGGCACCGGCTGAAGGTAAAGGCTGGGAATGTAACAAACTTTCTAAATCAGGGCCTAAAGCACAGTTTGACGGTTATATAGGACGTCTTATCGGTAAAGACGGTCCGTTAGCTAACGGACAACTGGAAGGTATGCTCATCGATAGCTGGGAATGCTATACGCAGACATGGACTGACGAAATGGAAGCCGAATTTAAACGTGTAGCGAATTATCAGCTTCGCAAATGGTTGCCTGCCGTATTCGGGTATGTGATTAAAGATCATGAAACTACTACCCGTTTCCTTTACGACTGGCGCGCCACAATTAACGACTTATTTGCCAATAACTTTTACGGAGGCATGGCCGAACTGGCTCATCAAAATGGTTTATATATGACCTATGAAACGGCTGCGGGCGATGTCTTCCCTGCCGATATCCTCGAATATTTTAAATATGCCGATGTGCCGATGTGTGAGTTCTGGCAACCGATTACAAGCGGCTTTGTCGGTTCGCCGAATTTTAAACCTATTAAACCGGCTGCTTCTGCTGCTCGTCTCTATGGCAAAACGCGACTTGCTGCCGAAGCTTTCACTTCTTTTTCCCTGACATGGGATGAGCATTTCGATATGCTTAAAGAAGTTGCTAATATAAATACGATCGATGGTGTTACACATCTTGTATTCCATACGTATACACACAATCCGCAGGAACCGTTTTTCCCACCCGGAACATCTTTCGGTTCGGGAATCGGAACACCTTTCCTACGTGGACAGACATGGTGGAAATTTATGCCCGAACTAACTTCTTATCTTTCCCGTTGCAGTTACATGCTCGAAAGAGGTAAACCTGTTTCAGACGTATTATGGTATCTGGGAGATGAGATAAATCAAAAACCAAATCAGAATGCACCATTCCCACAAGGGTTCAAATATGACTATTGTAACCCGGATATATTATTGAACCGAATATCTGTAAAAGACGGAATGTTGGTAACACCCGAAGGAATTTCTTATCGCGTATTGTGGATACCTGATGCTCCGCGTATGTTGCCCCAAACTATAGAAAAAATATACGAACTTGTACGTGCGGGAGCAACTATTGTCGGTAATGCTCCAGAAAAATTAGTTACCCTCACCGGAGGAAGTGCAGCACAGAAACGTTTCGATACGGCTGTAAACAACATATGGGGAAAAGGTGGTCAGAGTGTTGTACGTAAAGTAGGCAGGGGTCTTGTATTTTCCAATACCACACTAGATACTGCTCTCGATGAACTGAAAATGACTCCGGATGTGACAGGTGGGGATGCCTTATGGGCACATCGCCAGATAGACGGAGCCGATTGGTATTTCGTTTGTGCTCCGAAAGGTCGCGGATTTAAAGGCGCTCTCGATTTCCGTAGTAACGGGAATATTGAAATATGGGACCCGGTAACCGGAGAATCCAAATCCGTAGCAGGCAAATCCGACGGTAACCGAACATCAGTAGAACTCGACTTACCGCAAGCGGGCTCCTGCTTCGTAGTATTCAGAAAAGGAATTACTACGAAGGCGCAAGCAATATCGAAAGTACAAAATGAAGTTGTTTCGTACGTCACACTTTCCAATCCGTGGACACTTTCTTTTCCGACGGGTTGGGGCGCTCCACAATCGCTGCAAATAACGGACTTGAAGCCATGGAAAGATTTGGATATATCTGATGAAGGAAAAGCCTTTTCAGGTACGGCAACATATAGCACATCTTTCGATATCGGCAAAATAGAACAGGGAATGTCTTACACGCTGGATCTCGGACAGGTGGATATGATAGCAGCGGTATCGGTAAACGGCAAACAATTACGCACGTTATGGGCACCGCCTTATTGTCTTGACTTATCAGATGTGATTAAAGTGGGAAAAAATACACTTACCGTAGAAGTAACCAGTACATGGTTCAACCGTCTGGTATACGACGCTAATCAACCGGAAAAGGACAGGAAAACCTGGACTATAAACGGACCGAGAAAAGATTCGCAATTAAAAGAAACCGGTTTATTAGGACCAGTAAAAATCATACAAGAAAGAAAATAAGAATTCACTTATTTAATATTTATAAAACCACCGATGATGTGTTAATGTATTTATCCGTCACCGGTGGTTTTTATTTTCAAAAATTCTGAATTACAGATATTTATCCGATATCTCAGTCAAACAAACCATTTAAATTAAGATACATACGGAAATTATATTATTTTTGTATATATGAACAACGCATCTATGAAAAGCCCCATACCCTATGAATAAAGTTATATTTGTTGTTACCCTCAACATTATATCTTTTTCTAAGATAATAAAGTGCTTGGCAGGCATCCCTCGGTTTGGAATATAAAAATCAATTAAAATATTATAATCAAACACTATGTTTAGAAAAATTGCAATCTCCTGTTTCATTAGCCTTTGCATAATAATTACAAGCTGTACAATGGAGATAAAAACAGAAAGTTTCGCACCGTCTGATTATGTCAATCCTTTTATAGGAGCCAGTACCAGTGTCGGTTCGGCCGGAGTATATCACGGATTGGGCAAAACCTTTCCCGGGGCAGCCACCCCTTATGGAATGGTGCAGGTAAGCCCGAATACCATAACAGGCGGCGACAACGGTCCGGGTTACAGCTACGAGCATAAAACCATAGAAGGATTCGCCTTTACACAAATGAGCGGTGTGGGCTGGTACGGTGACCTCGGGAACTTCCTTGTAATGCCTACCACAGGAGAATTAAAGATAATAGCGGGTAAAGAAGACGGCAGTATCAGCGGTTACCGTTCTCTTTATAACAAAGGCACAGAAACTGCAAAAGCCGGTTATTATTTGGCTGAGTTAATTGATTACAATATAAAAGCCGAAGCAACTGCAGCGCCTCACAGCGGTATTCTTCGCTTTACATTTCCCGAAAATAAGCAGTCGCGTATACAGATCGACCTTGCCCGAAGAGTGGGCGGAACATCTGTTCAGCAATACATAAAAGTTGTGAATAAAAATACGATAAAAGGCTGGATGAAATGCTCTCCCGAAGGTGGCGGCTGGGGAGATGGTGCAGGCGGCACAGACTATACTGTATATTTCTATGCCCAATTCAGTAAACCGTTGGATAATTACGCTTTCTGGAGTGCCGATATACCGGACGGCTGGCAACGCAAGAACAGGGATGTAGTCAGCGAAACATATCTGAAAAGAGTTTCCGAAGCGCCTGTTATAAAAGGACAAACAGAACTTGAAGGTAAACATCTGGGCTTTTTCACCGAGTTTGAAACACAAAAAAATGAACAAGTAACACTTAAAGTGGGCATATCATTTGTAGATATGGACGGTGCAGAAAAAAACCTTAAAGCTGAGATCGCCAATAAAGATTTTGATAAAGTAAAAGATGAAGCTAAGAAATCATGGGATAAAGAATTGAGCCGTATCAAAATATCGGGAGGCTCGGACAGTGAGAAAACAGTCTTCTATACAGCACTCTATCATACAATGATCGATCCCCGCATCTATGCCGATGTAGACGGCCGATATGTTGGCGGGGACATGCAGATACATAAAACCAATGATTTTACTAAACGTACCATATTCAGCGGATGGGATGTGTTCCGCAGCCAGTATCCGTTACAGACGATCATAAATCCACGTCTGGTTAGTGACCAGCTGAATTCACTGATTACCCTTGCCGATCAAAGCGGAAGAGAGTATTATGAACGTTGGGAGATAATGAATTCTTATTCGGGTTGTATGATTGGAAATCCCGCAATATCGGTTCTGACCGATGCATACGTAAAAGGTATCAGAAGTTACGACATCGATAAAGCATATCAGTATGCCCTGAATACATCCAAGAAATTCGGAAACGACGAATTAGGCTATACTACAGCACTCGGTATTTCCAACACATTGGAGTACGCTTATACCGACTGGTGTATTTCACAGATGGCGAAAGGCCTCGGTAAAAGTGAAGATGAAAAAGCTTTTCTTAAAAAAGGGCAGGCATACCGGAATATTTTCGATAAAGAAAAAGGCTGGTTTCGTCCGCGAATGGCAGACGGTTCATGGGAACCATGGCCGGAAGAAGGTCGCCTGAAAGAATGGTACGGCTGTACCGAATCCAATCCTTACCAACAAGGATGGTTTGTTCCGCATGATATTCCGGGAATGGTAGAGTTAATGGGAGGCCGTGATAAAGTAATTGCCGATCTCACTTATTTCTTCGATCAGACACCTGAGGATTTGCTATGGAACAATTATTATAACCATGCAAATGAACCGGTTCATCTCGTACCGTTCCTGTTCAATCATCTTAATACGCCGTGGCTTACCCAGAAATGGACACGCCATATTTGCAATAAGGCATATAAAAACTCGGTAGAGGGAATCGTTGGTAATGAAGACGTAGGACAAATGTCGGCTTGGTATGTGCTTGCTGCCGGTGGTATACATCCTGCATGTCCGGGCGACACACGTTTTGAAATAACAAGCCCCGTATTCAGCACTGTGGAATACAGACTAAACCCCGATTATGCTAAGGGTGAAAAATTCACAATTATTGCTCATGATAATTCACCTGAGAACATTTATATCCAAAGGGCATCGCTCAACGGCAAAGAGTATAATAAATGTTATATAGACTTTTCATCTATAGCCGAAGGAAGCAAACTGGAATTGTTTATGGGAAATACACCAAACGAAAAATGGGGAATCGAGAAATAACATTTTAAATCTATAATAAACACCATCATGAAAAAAATCACTTTTAATCTGAGCCTTCTTATATTGGCAATAGGACTTATATCCTGTCAGGGAAAGAAACAGACAGAGCCCATAGCCGCTGAATCACCTCAATTTCCTGACTGGGCATGGGCTGATTTTCAGCGTCCCGAAGGTATCAATCCTGTTATATCACCAAATCCCGACACGCGTTTTTATTGCCCGATAACTAAAGATTCGGTCGATTGGGAATCTAATGACACTTTCAATCCTGCAGCTACAATATACGACGGCAAAATTGTTGTCCTTTACCGCGCCGAAGATAAATCCGGCGAAGGTATCGGAGGACGCACATCGAGGCTGGGATATGCATCGTCGGATGACGGGCTACATTTCGAGCGTAAAACGACACCTGTATTCTACCCTGCTAATGACAGCCAGAAAGAACTGGAATGGCCGGGCGGATGCGAAGACCCACGTGTAGCAGTAACCGAAGACGGTACATATGTAATGTTTTATACTCAGTGGAATAAAAAGACGCCCCGTCTTGCTGTAGCTACAACCAAAGACTTACAGAAATGGGAAAAACACGGTCCTGCTTTTGCCAAAGCTTACAATGGACGTTTCTTTGATCAAGCTTCAAAATCAGCTTCTATCATTACCAAACTTGTCGATGGCAAACAGGTCATAGCTAAGATAGACGGCAAATACTGGATGTACTGGGGCGAACATTTCGTAAATATCGCATCATCCAACGACCTTGTAAATTGGGAACCAATGCTGGAAGAAAACGGTGATTTAAAAAAACTGATAAAGCCGAGAAAAGGAAAATTCGATAGTTCTCTTACTGAATGCGGCCCTCCGGCAATAATGACTGATAATGGTATATTATTGTTATACAACGGGAAAAATGATTCCGGAGCGAAAGGCGATACACTATATACAGCTAATTCCTATTGTGCCGGACAGGTATTATTCGACCTGAAAGACCCGACTAAAGTAATAGGTCAGCTAGACAAGCCATTTTATGTTCCTGAGGCTGATTTCGAAAAGAGCGGGCAATATCCTGCCGGAACTGTATTTATCGAGGGACTTGTATATCATAATAAGAAATGGTTCTTATATTACGGTTGTGCCGATTCGCGTGTAGCTGTAGCTGTATACGACCCTGAGAAAACGGCGAAATAAAAAGCGACTGATGAGTTATTGTAACTTTCAGTAATGTTTTAAAAGATTCATATATAATGCACTTTAACGGGCAAAATATGTGAATCTTTTCTTTTAATTTAAAATCTTTGAAACAGTTCTTTTCAATATATGTTTCAGGCGGTTTCTTTTTACACTCTCACGGACAATCTGAATCATTTTCGCTATGTCTTTTTCCCTCATTGCAATAGCCTTTTCAGACAGTTCAATATCTTTAAATATATCTTTGTCATAGAACTTGTCTTGTATTTCCTCCCCTATAAGCTTTTCCACTACATTGTAGTTTAATTTATCGAGTAAAATAAGATTTTCGAAATGAGAGTAAAAGCAGTTTATCAACTCATATTTAATATAAGGTATTGCAATTGTATAGTTATATTTTTCAATATATTCTTCTTTCATTAAATACTGGCCTTTTACTGTCTTCAAAAAATCCGGAGTTGTCTGACTGGTCATACCCCATAACGGTAATAATACACCGTTTCGGTAACAAAGCTTATCTTCGTGAGATAAGGATGTAGCATAAGATTAAATATCATATCTTCAAACATCGGATAAGATGTGGGCTTAACGGGTGATTTATCGAGTGTATGCTTACGATAAATTTTCCCGCACATATATGAGGGCAGAAGATTGACCCCGAAAAAATTTATATAATATTTATCAAATAATTCGGGCATGGTTATACTCTCTGTCCTGTTTTCTCCGATGGCGGTATTTCTAGGCTTTGTTTTTATGATTTTATGACTGTCGATAACTTTCACCATCCCTCCGATAACAATATCAGCATCTTCTTTCTCTATCTTATCATACAGAAGTTCAAGAGCATTTTCAGGTATCCAGTCGTCTGCATCGACAAAAACAATATATTTACCCCGAGCATTCTCCAAACCTGTGAAACGGGCATTAATTGCTCCGCGATTGACGGAATGGTTGATGACCTTAATTCTGTTATCCTTCTTTTCGCAGGCTGAGAGTATTTTATAGCTATTATCAGGAGAACAGTCATTGACAGCAATAAGTTCCCACTTCTCAAAAGTCTGGCTAACTATAGAATTAATGCATTTCTTCAATGATTTTTCTTTATTATAAATGGGTATAATAATGGATATTTCGGGCATCATATATTTGTTGCTTATAAGAAAAGACTTTACAAGATAATAAAAAAGCTGGGCGAATGCTTCTAAAAAAATATTAAACTAAAGGTAAATATAAAATTTCTTATATACTCAAACAAATCGTTAAACAACATGTGCAGTAACAAATTACTTTAAATAAAAAGTCCTCTAAAATTTAGAGGACTTTTTATACTTTATGCTTTTTCTAATGCCTGTTCTACGTCGGTTATTATATCCTCTATGTCTTCGATACCGACAGAAAAACGAATTAAATCGGGAGCAACCCCGGCTTCAATCAATTGCTGGTCGGTAAGCTGCCTGTGCGTATGGCTTGCCGGATGTAACACGCAAGAGCGTGCATCGGCTACGTGAGTTACTATGGCAACAAATTTCAGACTGTCCATAAAGCGGATAGAGTTTTCGCGGCCGCCTTTTATCCCGAAAGATAATACGCCACAAGATCCGTTCGGTAAGTATTTTTGCGCCAGTTCATAGTATTTATTATCGGGAAGTCCGCAATAGTTCACCCAGGATACTTTCGGGTGTTTTTCTAAATACTGGGCTACTTTCAGCGCATTTTCGCAATGCCGCGGCACACGCAAATGAAGCGTTTCCAAACCGAGATTCAACAGGAATGCATTCTGCGGCGATTGAATGGAACCTAAATCCCTCATCAACTGCACAGTTGCCTTGGTTATATATGCATTTTTACCAAATCTTTCGGTATAAGTTACTCCATGGTATGAATCATCGGGTGTAGTCAGTCCCGGATATTTATCTTTGTATTTATCCCAATCGAAATTTCCGCTATCTACAATTGCACCGCCTACAGCCGTTGCATGGCCATCCATATATTTGGTTGTAGAGTGAGTCACGATATCCGCACCCCATTCGAATGGACGGCAGTTTATTGGTGTCGGGAATGTGTTGTCAACAATCAACGGCACTCCTTGTCGATGTGCAATGCGTGCAAATTTCTCAATGTCAAGTACCGATATGGCAGGATTGGCAATCGTCTCTCCGAAGAGAGCCTTTGTAGTCGGGCGGAATGCCTTTTCAATTTCTTCTTCCGAAGCATCCTGATCGACAAAAGTAACTTCTATACCCATTTTTTTGAAAGTCACTTCAAACAAGTTGAATGTACCTCCATATATCGTCGCTGCAGAAACAACATGGTCGCCTGCAGAACAAATATTAAAGATAGCGAAGAAAGATGCAGCCTGTCCTGAAGATGTCAGCATGGCAGATGTACCACCTTCCAGTTCTGCTATCTTAGCAGCAACACAATCATTGGTAGGATTTTGCAGGCGGGTATAAAAATAACCGGCTTCTTCCAGATCGAATAATCTGGCCATCTGTTCGCTGGTTTCATATTTATATGTTGTAGACTGATAAATCGGCAACACGCGAGGTTCGCCGTTCTTAGGCTTCCAGCCTCCTTGTACACAGATGGTACCTTGTTTGTTTTTCTTCTCCATGAGTTGTTAATATTTGTAGCGCAAATTTAAAGATTTCTTATTCTTAAATGTAAAAAATAGCATATATTTTTAAAGAAGATCGATATTAGATACTTATAGACATTAAATTGATATATAATAAGCTGTTAAAAGAAATGTAGTATGAAGATGCTGATAAACAATTTAGAATAAATAAGCGTTTTTAGTGTATATAATTCAGAATAAAGCATATCAATAGTCTTTATTTATTTTCCCCCATAAATATATTGATACTTGTTATACAGAGAGTTTATTCAAGATGAAAAAATTCTCCTGATGTTTTTATCTACAGGAGTAAACAGATAGTTTTTTATAATAATTAAAGCAATAAAATATATGGGAAAAGAATCATTTTACAAAATGCAAAACCCTCTTACGCAATATCGTCAAGACGGTTTTCCAAAACAGTTACAAGAAGCTCCGGGTGTTCAGTGCGAAATGACTCCGGTTCCTGATTGCGGCGAAGAGAGTTACAAAGGTAATGAAAGGCTAAAAGGACGGAAAGCCCTGATTACGGGAGGGGACTCCGGAATCGGTCGTGCTGCGGCTATAGCCTATGCACGCGAGGGTGCCGATATTGCTATCAATTATCTGGAAGCAGAACAGAAAGATGCCGAATCTCTTGCTGAGTTATTAGAAAAAGAAGGCAAGAAAGTAATCCTGATTCCCGGCGATTTAAGCGATGAAAAGTTTTGCAGGCAAATGATTAAAGAAGCGCACGAAAAACTGGGCGGACTAGACATTTTAGCTCTGGTAGCAGGCAAACAGGTTTCAAAAACAGATATAGAAGAAGTTACTACCGAACAATTGACCAATACATACGCAATAAACGTATTCTCGCTCTTCTGGACTGTTCAGGAAGCATTACCGTTATTGCAGCCCGGTTCTTCCATTATTACCACATCATCTATTCAGGCCTATCAGCCAAGCCCCGACCTGTTGGACTATGCAGGCACAAAAAGCGCTATTATAGCATTTACACGAGGTTTGGCAAAACAGGTAGCATCGAAAGGTATACGGGTAAATTGCGTGGCACCCGGCCCGATATGGACACCTCTGCAGATAAGCGGGGGACAACAGCAGGAAAAACTTCCGAAGTTCGGTCAGAATACCCCACTAGAGAGAGCAGGCCAGCCTGTTGAACTTGCAGGCGTGTACGTATTACTGGCTTCTCAGGAATCCAGCTATGTAACTGCGGAAGTATACGGTGTAACAGGCGGCAATCATTTAGGATAAAAGTTTAAGGACTCATTTCAATATAGTATTAATTATAAAAATAAATTATTATGGCAGTAACAACTCCGGACGAAGGCAAATTAACAGTTGCCATCGAAAAACAAACAGCAAAAGTTCCTTCAGGTGTATATTTGGCAGCATCTATCACAGCTATGGCTACGTCACTAACACTTAAATGCTTTGGCAAGAATCACGCTGCATTATTTGTAGGCCAATGGGCAGCACCGTTTCTTATCATGGGATTATATAACAAGGTGGTGAAAACCGAAGGACACGATTGATTGTTAATAATAAAGTAAGAAGGGGCTATTTTTTAATAACCCCTTTTACTGTTATTATAATTATAAATTCGTTAATGATATAAAGAGATGAAAAGCAATATACATTTATTGGCCGGTACATATGTCTTAGGTGAAAATAACGGGATTCATATTTATCGCTTCGATCAGGATTCAGGAGAATCAGAACTTATCGGAAAAGGTGAAGTCGATTGCCCTACCTATATAGTTCCGTCAAAGAATGGCAAATATATATACTCGGTTTTGGAAAATGAAGAAATGCCTTCTTACGTAAATGCATTTTCGTACAAAAAACAAAAAGAGGAACTAGAACAGATAGACAGTATTCTCTCCGGCGATGACGGTTCTTGCTATATCACTATCGATAAAGACGACAAGCATATCATTACAGCTAATTACGGTGGCGGCAGCATCAGCGTATTCGATATAGATACCAACGGACAATTCTATAAAATGTCGCAGCTGATAGTTTTCGAAGGGAAAAGTGTAAATCCGGAAAGACAAACGAAGTCTCACATTCACTGTGTCGAATTTTCACCTGACGGCAGATATCTTTTCGCTTCCGATTTGGGGGCAGATATGCTGTATCAAATGGAAATAGATTACGAATGCAAAGAATGTCAACAGGATTTTGTAATCAATAAAACAATAAAATCGATTAAAGTACCTGACGGCTCGGGTCCTCGACATATTGTATTTCACCCTAGCGGAAAGTATCTCTATCTTATTAATGAGCTCTCTGATACGATTATCGCATTTTCATATGATGACGGTGAAGTAGCCCAGATACAAGAGATCCCTGTCGTAACAAATAAGGCAGGAGGCAGTGCCGATATAGTAATTACCCCTGATGGCAAATATTTGTACGCTTCCGTAAGATTAAAAGACGATGGTATCGCCGTTTTCGCAATTGATCCGTCAAATGGAATATTGGAAAAAACAGGCTACCAATCCACAGCAACACATCCGCGCAACCTGCGCATTACGCCTAACGGTAAATATCTATTATCGGCATGTAAAGAGGATTCTGTTATAGAAATATATAAATTGAATGAAAGTGACGGTTCGCTTGAAAATATCGATAAAGATATAAATATAGTAGAGCCTGCCTGTCTCAAATTTATCTGAAAATCTTGGAGCATCTTCATTTGAATACGATTCTCAGTTCTGCTGCCATTTATATTTTTATTATTGTAGGATTACGTTTACCGGGAAAGAAAGAACTGGGTCAGCTATCGGTAGCCGACCTTGTCTTTATTATGCTGATAAGCGAAGTTGTAGGAGATGTTATGAGAGCATCTGACGATTCGCTACTTATTAGATTGATCGGAGCTTGAAGTAGATGGAAAAATAAGGATACTCAAAGATGAGAATATAAAAACCGAAACAAAAATCGAAGAATAGATTGTTATTTCATATCCCTTTCGAAACCGAAAACTTTATAACGCTCATCCTCTTTTCCCTCAATACTATTGCATATCATCTGTGCAGCACTCATGCTGAAAGTAATACCGTTACCACCATATCCGAGAGCAAAGAAAATACCTTTCTTACCCGGCCATTCGCCTATATAGGGTAAACCGTCTTTTGTAGAACTGAATGTTCCGCACCATGCCATATCTGTTTTGAATGGAATATCAGGGAATAATTTACGGAACTTTTTCTCCAGCTTAGCAGTTTTCTTGCGTAGTAATTCATCTCTTTTGACAGGATCGTGGAAATTTTCGTCCTCTCCACCTACTATAATGCGGTTGCCATTTACAGTCCTTATATAAATGTACGGTTCTTTTGTTTCCCATAACAGGCTTTTATCTTTCCATATATATTTAGGGTCTACAGGTTCGGATATCAACGCATAAGTAGACGTAAGCTGCATAACCTGCTTCGGTAAGAACATTCCGGCTTCAAAGCCTGCAGCAATTATTACATATTTACATTTTACTTTATGTCCTTTATTGGTCGACAGTTCATATCCCCCACCCTTTTTGTCACACTTCGCAACCTCAGTATGAGTGAAAAGCTCCAGTTTATTCTCTTTCATGTAGTAATCGAGAATAGTTATCGAAGCTAGATATGCATCTATCTGTGCCGATTCTTCATTCATCAGGGCACAGGGAGCATCGAATCCGTATTGTTTCTTTACGTCACTCTCTTTCAGTAATTTCACCGGAAGCCCATGCTTTTTTCTGATTGCGTATTCTTTTTCTATTATTTCCCGTCCCTGTTTGTTACTTGCGTAGAATACACTTGGTACACGTTCGAATCCGGGATTCGATCCAATCTCTTTAAAAACATTTTCTACATCGGTTATTGCCTGCAGACAGCTGCGATATGCAAGGAGCGCATTTTCTTCTCCTACCGATTTTGCCATTTTATACAAGGGCTCATCTATCTCGTATTGAAGTAATGCCGTGCTGGCTGTAGAACTTCCGGTAGAGGGAGTGCGTTTGTCTATTATACAACACTTTATACCTGCTTTACAGAGCTGATTAGCAACAAGCGAGCCTGTGATGCCTGAGCCGATTATAGCTACATCTGTCGTATAATTTTTTTCTAGTGGATTGAAATAATCGTATAGCGAATTTTTAGCTATCCAGTAAGGTAGTCCAGAATATAAATCCATATTTCTATTATAAACAAGTTAAGTTTTCAGAATATTAACGCCTTTGTTATTTAATTTGTTTATCGAACATTTGATAGAATTACGTTTCATAATAAAATAAAATTGGCGGATATTCTCCGCCAATTTATTATGCCTTGTCTAATAGAGGATGGAACTCTGCTAATAAACAAGGCATTGGAGTCACCATCAAAAATAGATTTTTAGTCCATATGAAATACTTCTTTAAGAAAATGTGATACAGGTGATTTATCCGGATTGGTTTCCATCAAGTCGGCCATGTGTTCCCACCATTTCATGATTATACCTCCGGCATCAGGTTGTTGGGAATTTGCATTCCCTATATTCTTTTGTACTGCAAACAATACATTGGTATCCGTATCTAAAAATATCGTATAATCTCTTACCCCTTGCTTATGCAATAATTCTTTCAGTTCCGGCCATATTGCATTATGCCTTTTACGGTATTCTTCTTCCATACCCGGTTTGAGGTACATCTTAAATGCTTTTATTTCCATATAATATATCTGTAAAGGTTAGGCTAATAATATCAGCGATAAAGATATAGCCCTGTTTTTTCTTTACAGATAAGTAAAATGGCAATTAGGCATAAGGAATTGATTTTTCTGCTTTTTTGAATGGAATTGTATTCTGTATTTCGTCCGAAGAGAATTTATCCCTGTATGCTAAAGGTGTGTATCCCGTATATTTTTTAAATAGTGCGGTAAAATATGTAGTATCATCATAGCCGACCATATACGATATTTCCTTCACATTCAACGAAGAGTTTAATAATATACTCTTCGCTTTCTGCAACCTTAGTTCCAGCATAAAATGCGCAGGAGAAACATTGGTATATTCCTTAAATAGTTTTCTGAACCATGAATATCCCATATTTACCTGTTTTGCCACTTCCCGCGGCGATATTCCCGTTAGGTAATTCTCCCTCATTATCACACGGGCCTGATCGATACGCTTGACCATAACATCGTTTGTGAACTGCTGGTTGCGGTCGTAATAAATCGCCAACCCCAAAATAAGGTTGCCTATTCCGGCAAGCGCCTGCTGATAGGTAGTATTTTCTGAAATGGCGAGGTCAATCGCCTGATTGTATAGCTGGATAATATCTTCACGCAGGCCTACTTTATATATCAACTGTTTGGCACTGAAAAAACCGTTCTTGAACCTTACATCTATGTTAGGTCCGCGCATACATATCCAGTATTCCTGCCATCCCGTTTTCTTGTCGGGAAGATAACTATGCCACATATAAGGCGGTATTATCAGCATATCGCCTGCAGTGACGGGGATACATTCGTCCTTAGAGATAAAGTATTTCCCTTTGCCCCGCGATATATATATAAGCTGGTAATTATCTAATATACGTCCGTTCTGCGGATTAAAATCATAATCCTGAGGGTGACCTACCTTTGGCGGATAAGCTTCATAATCCATAGAGATGTTTGTCTGACCTACAGTGTCAACGATCAATCCCCAAAGCAAATCCCTTTCACTACTGGCAAGATACTTGAACAGATTTTTATTTTTCATGGTACTATAGAATTCAAGGTTTACACAAAAATAAAAAAATCATTTTACAATAGCAATTTACAATGTTTAATACGATCCGGAAAACTGAATATATAATTCATATTATCAACCTATACTATTGCTTTTTCGGCACTAAAACCACATAAAATACATATTAAATATTAATATCAAAATATTATATATTAAGAACAAACTCTCATGCTTATTTGATAAATAAAATAAAGAATTTTGTCCTTGAGTTATTCTTTTTATTACTATACTTTAAAAAACCTATACAACCATGACAAGCAGAGAAAGGGTTCTCAAAGCCTTTAAAATTATTCCGGGATTACCCGACAGAGTTCCTATCGAATTCGACCTTTCAAAAAACCATCTTAAATATTTTGGTGAAAAGCTGGGCATACCGGTTAACATAACCGACAACCCATATGAAGATGTAACATGGCGCATCAGCGGCAACGAGATACGTGTAGCAATGGGTAGTGACGTCGTCATTACCGGAGCATCGGTCAGCGATAATTTCAAAATTGTAAAAGATGCGGACGAGACATGGCTCAACGAATATGGCATGCGTATGCGGCAGGGGCAGGTGTATGTGGAAGTGGTAGGCTATCCCCTCGCCCATGCAGAAACTAAAGCCGATATAGATGCTTTTGAATTTCCCGATCCTTATGCACCGGGGCGCTATCGTGATGCGGAAAGGCTTATTGCGCAATATAAAAAAGACTATCTGATCTTTGGGGATGTGGAAGTAACTATATTTTCTCTGGCACAGCAACTTGTAGGACTGGAAAAATTACTTATCGATATGATGCTCGAGGCAGAATACGTACAGCCGTTGTTTGCCAAATGCACCGAATACCAGACAAAAATTGCAGCCGAACTTATCAAACGAGGTGTCGACGCCATATGGTACGGCGATGATTTCGGTACACAAAACAGCCTGCTGATGCCTCCGGATATATTCGTTACGCAAGTTAAGCCATGGTATAAGAAGATGAACGACGACCTTAAAAAGCTTAATCCTGACATTATACTTATCCTGCATAGCGACGGCGCTGTAGCTCCTCTACTTAAGGATATAAAGGAAATGGGATTCGAGATATTCAATCCTGTGCAGCCCGATGTTCCGGGACATTCAGCTAAAGAAATAAAAGAAGGTTTCGATCATTTGTTTGCTTTTTGGGGTGCTATCGACCAGCAGCATCTTCTGCCGTTCGGCACAGACGAAGAACTGGAAGCCGACATAAAGGAAAAAATAGAAATCCTGGGTGCCGGAGGCGGTTATATGATTGCCCCTGCACATATCATGCAGGATGATGTTTCGCATGAAAGAGTAGAGAAATTTATTAGTCTTTGTCGAAAATACGGAGCAATTTATTAATACTTAACAGAATGATTATGGCTGACTTAGACAAATTATATGAAGCTGTACTTGGCGGCAAACTTGAGCCTGCCGTTGCAGTTACCAATGAAGCAATAAGTGAAGGCGCAGACCCTCAAAGCATAATAAACGAACATATGATACCCGCCATGGAAGAGATCGGAAAACGCTTCGAACAAGGAAGCGCTTTTGTTCCGAATCTCTTGATGAGCGCACGCGCTATGAAGGGTTGCCTCGATATTTTGAAACCTCTTATGGCGGGAAGTGAAACGGCCAGTAAGGGTAAGATTGTGATAGGCACTGTTAAAGGTGACCTGCATGATATCGGTAAAAATCTGGTAGCAGCCATGCTCGAAGGATGCGGATTTGAAGTGGTGAATATCGGTGTGGATGTACCCAGAGAAAAGTTCGTGGATGCCCTGAAAGAGAGCAAAGCCGATATACTGTGTATGTCTGCCCTTCTGACAACAACAATGAGCTATATGAAAGACGTTGTAGATGCCATAGTGGAAAGCGGATTGCGCGACTGTGTAAAAATAATGGTAGGAGGCGCACCTCTCAATGAAAATTTTGCCCGCTCTATCGGAGCCGACGGATACAGTACCAATGCGAATGGCGCGGTCGTTTTGGCAAAATCATTAATGAATGCCTAGCCCCGATTACCGATACTTATGACTGCAGTATATATTCCTTTGTCACTTCTTGAAGTAGATTCGGATGAAATCTACCGGAATATGGGAATGGATTTTACTGCTGCAGATAAAGAGATTACAGCACTGGTATCGGAATCGATGAAAGAACTTTTGCCGTTCTGCCATCCAAGATATGGCTATACGATATATCCGATTACCGACAGGGATACATCAGGAATTACGATTTCGGGTAAAAGATTCAATATGGGAAAGATTATCACCCGTTTTTTTGCCCAAGCCGAATATTGTGCCGTTTTTGTCGCAACTGCCGGAAATAAATTCACATCGTGGTACCACAGTGAAAATGTATCGGGAGATATAGTCAAAGCTTTGATAGGCGACTGTATAGGCTCGGAGATAGCGGAAGCGGCTGCAAGAAGGTTAGCACAGGATATTACGGTCAAATATGAAGCGAAAGGTCTAAAAACAGGAAACTCATATAGTCCCGGTTATTGTGGCTGGGATATATCTGAGCAACATAAGTTATTTAGTCTTTTTCCGAATGATCCCTGTGGCATTATACTGAATGAATCCGGTCTGATGAATCCCGTTAAATCTGTAAGCGGATTTATACCAATAGGTCGTGATGTTAAGAAAATGCCCTACGGATGCGCTATCTGTAAACGCTCCGATTGTTACAAGAATAAACATAACCAAAAATCAAATTAGCTATGAATACCAGTCAATGGATAGCCTCCGTTATTGAATCGAAAAAAAATGTTGCCGTACCGATTATGACACATCCCGGAATAGAAATAATCGGTAAGAAAGTCATCGACGCCGTAACAAACGGACAGGTACATTTTGAATCGATAAAAGCGCTTAATGAACGATTCCCCCAGTCGGCAGCCTGTACAACGATAATGGATCTTACAGTCGAAGCCGAAGCATTCGGGGCAGAATTGTATATGAGTGACGAAGAAGTGCCGAGTGTTACAGGCAGATTGTTATCCTCACATGAAGATGTGGCGGCTCTGGAAATCCCGACTTTGGATAAAGGAAGGATACCGGAATATCTTAAAGCAAACAAGCTGGCAGCGGAGAATATAGATAAGCCTACCTTTGGCGGGTGTATAGGTCCTTTCTCGCTGGCAGGACGCCTTTATGATATGACCGAAATAATGATGGCCATATATACGGAGCCTGAAACAATGAAATTACTTCTCGGAAAATGTACCACTTTCCTAAAAAAGTATATAGCAGCAATAAAGCAAACAGGAGTGGCAGGTGTAATATTAGCCGAGCCGGCCGCAGGGCTCCTTTCGAATGATGATTGCTACGAATTTTCATCTGTATATGTGAAAGAGATTGTAGACGAACTTCAGGACGATAATTTTGCGATTATACTTCATAATTGCGGTAATGCAGGACATTGTACGCAAGCAATGATAGCTACCGGAGCAAATGGTTATCACTTCGGCAATAAAGCTGATATGGTTGAAGCTTTGAAAGAGTGTCCGACGGATGTACTGGTTATGGGGAATATAGACCCTGTCGCACTATTTAAAGAAGCTACACCGGACGAACTGTTCGAAGCTACAAAAGAATTACTGGCAGCAACCAGCGGCTACAAGAATTTTGTAATATCATCAGGTTGTGACACGCCTCCGGGCGTTTCATTTGATAACATTACGGCATTCTATAATGCGACAGTATAATCGATTAATGAAAATAATTTAGGTTATATACTTAAAACGTCATTGCGAACGAATTGAAGCAATCTATTTTTCAGCGATATATTTGCTAGGATTGCTTCGCCATCGCCCGCAATGACAACTTTTAATACAGCTTCTTCACAATCTTATTTATTCTTTTCAAATTCAAACAATTGAACAAGAGCGCCATTGTATTCAATCATTGCATCCCTAATACCATCAGCAGGAGAACCGGGATGAGAGATTACGTTTAAACCCCTGTTTTTCAGTTCCCAATCAAGGTCTTTCACTTCGAATGCTATATGAGGAACCGTTTGTATCAACTCCTGTACTTTAGAATCTTGTTCAAACCTCATCCATTCAATCCCAAAGGGATTACTGTCAAAACCTGAAACATAAGTTTTAAATTCAGGAAGATATCTTTCATTCTCTTTCTGTTCGTTTGTCGGAATACCTATGTGGTGATATTTCCAGCCCCAGGATGCGATGCATTCCGGCAATTCATGATCTAATCTTATTTTATTCATACGTTTATTTTTTAAAAGTTAGTTACATAAGGTGTCTTTAGTAAATAAATCTGACACCTGTTTTGTTGAGTGTTTTGTATGATGAGCCATTGCTCATCGGTCAAATAACCCATAAACATTTTTTTTAGGATAATAGGAATAGAGGGAATATTCAAACTTTCCCAAAGGCTTTTTATCCGGATTAATAAAACGAAAATTTTAGATTATAGAACTAAGCAATGACACTACCCCCCAGTCAGTTGGGTGGAAGAAAGTGGATTAAAAAAGATTGTTAAGATTCGTCATATCAACGAATCAACTTAGTTCCCGCGATTTTTTTTATTTGCAGACTAACATGTTTGTACCCTTTCTATATATTTAAGGGTTAGTACTTAATTGTCAAAGGCAAATATAATCATTTAATCAAAAACACAAATAAATTTTTAATCAAAAACAGAAATAATTTGTTTTCAATCGATTCAACCGGAACAGATTACTATATTTGTAAAATTGGTAAAAGAAACCTTACTATGAAAAAAACGATTACACTTCTCACACTGCTTTCCATTATGCTATCGGTTACAGCCCAGACGGTTGATATGAATGATGCCACCTTCAGGCAATTATATGAGGAACCTGTTTCGCAGGAATGGATGACCAAACTGGAACCCTATGCACACCAAGTAAGCAACGATGTAGACAACCCCTTATCAGAAAAGGTGTACATGCTATATCCGCGTATGACCGATGATGATAAGAATACTCCCACAGGCAAAAAGTTAAAAGACCTGCTGTTAGCCAATCTTCTTCGCGATCCTCTGAGGTGGCAGCCAGCTATCGATACCGACTTTAAAGACCTTGAGGGTAATGCTCATAAACTGGCAGATTACAGGGGGAAGTATGTACTGCTCGACTTTTGGGCTTCGTGGTGCAGGCCTTGTATAATGGCATTGCCTGAGATACGCAGTCTGACAGAGAAATATAAGGATAAGTTGATAATCGTAAGTATCAATCTGGATGGTGATATCGACAAATGGCGTCAGGTAGCAGAGAAGCATAATATAAGCTGGACAAACCTGAGTGATGGCGGAACGGATCACAGTGGAATATTCACCCAATACATGGGAGTAGGTATACCTTATTTTATACTCATCTCACCCGATGGTAACGTAATGGTTAGATGGGAAGGATACGGCTCCGATAATACGTATATTGAAAAAAGAATCACCAGATATATGAAGTAATGTATAAAAAGGAATAAACATAAATAAAAAAAGTCATGAGTAGAATTTTATTAGTCATTTTAGCTACGCTTTGCTTTCAGGCATGCGTTGTAAAAGAAGAAAAAAAAGTTGTTTTGGAAAGACCAACGGCTGACAAAAGAGTAGAATTGTTAAATATTGTTTTTCGTTTGGCGGAAGCGCCGGGGTATTCATTTCAAGATTATAAACCTTATGTTGATAGAATTGAGCAATATTTTGGAAAGTACAAAGATCACGAATTGATACAGTATACCAAATCAATTTTGAAGGAGAATGAAACAGATTGGGATGCTGTTGCGAAAATGGCTATACGCCTCGACGATAACATGGTACTAATGACAGGTGTCAGTGATGTCTGGCAGGCAGATGCACGGTGGAGTAAAGAAACCGCCGAAAAATTTGTTTCGTTGCTGCCGCAGTTTGTCAAAGATACTGAGTTTGATAATTTTTTCAGGGACAATGCTGATCTATATACTGCAGCAGCCGATAGATTTGTCACTGTTTGTGAACAGGTCAATATGGATTGGTACGGGACCTTCTATGGAAATGAGTCTTCCGGGGAATTTTTAATAATAATGGCACTAGGTAGCGGACCCAGTTGTTATGGAGTAACTCTGGAATATGCAGACGGAGGTCTAACGGCATATGCTATTATGGGTGTATGGAAAACTGATGATGAAGGAATGCCCCTGTTTGATAATCACTTGCCATATAGTGACACTCCGGTTTTACCGATATTGCTTCATGAATTCAATCATTCATTTGTAAACCACGTGACAGAAAAGTACAAAGACTCATTTCAGGAAAGCGGAGAGAAAATAGCTTCTATTCTGAAAAGTAAAGAGAAGATGGCAGGACACTACTATTGGAAAACAGTGTTTGACGAAGCATTAGTCAGGGCCTGCGTAATCAAGTATATGAAAGATAATGGTTTCGCACAGCCGGAGATAGATAAGGAAATAAAATTTCAAAAAGAATGGTGGGGCTTTGTTTTCATAGAAGAACTTGTTTCCGAACTGGAAAGTTACGACAGGCAACGGGACACGTATCCGACATTTGAGAGTTATATGCCGAAACTCGTTGAATTTTATAATGCTTTGCCTGAAAAAATCTGATAAACCCGTCATCTAACGAATAACAAAATGCAGAACGTCTGATAAGCGGTTTATAAATCCGAAAGGGCGGCATTTTCCACTAGGGGTTACATAGAAGCTGTATTAAAAGCCGCAATGACGACTTTTAATACAGCCCCCCTCACAATCTTATTTATTCTTCTCAAATTTAAGCAATTGAGCAAGGGTGCCATTGTATTCAATCGTTATGTGGCCTTTTTTATTAATTCATATCATAGACAAAAGCCTATGCTGTTCTACCCATGCTAAAAGCCCTGCACGAGCATCAGGAAGTTTGTCTTCCCAATGTTGTACAGAGTTTTGCCCGACAACATCTGTGATATATTTGATGGAAAGAAAAGGAATATTGAAGCTTCTGCATACAAAAGCCTGAGCATAAGCTTCCATATCTATGACATCCGCTTTGAATGAAGATACTTCGGTAACGAATGTATCACCCGTGCTGCAAATGCCTGCTTTATTGTAATTTATTATCCAATTTTTGAGCGTTTCATAGCCTTTTACAAATTGCAAACCTTCTATCTCATATTCTACTCCGGGAAGCTTCGTGACTTCATAATCCCTGTCGATAAAATGATTGGAGATAAAGATATCACCTACGTTGTGAATCAATGTTCCGGCGGTTCCTATATTGATTACAAAATCGGGCTTGATTTCGCAGATATGCCTTGTTAGTATAGTCGCAGAGCGGGTTTTCCCAATTCCGGTAAATACAGGTATTATGTTGAAGCCCTCTGCTTTCAGATCGATATATTCATCCTTTACGGCATAGGTGGTCAGGATTGTTTTCATACTATAAATTTTACTCAAAAGTATATTTAAAATCGGATACACATGCCCATTATCTTAATATATTTTGAATTTTTATTATTTCTGTAAAATATCACAATAAGTAAGTGTAATTAACTTTCCATATAGTCGTTTTGGATATAGAAGTCATTGAAATTGGAGTAAGTTGCAGTATCTTTGCACAAAATTTCAATTCGGTTGAAAATAGTTTGGTTATCAATATTAATACAACTTTAATGGAAACATATAAAGACTTCAAAGGTAAGAGATGGCAGGAAACGATTGACATCAACAACTTTATTCTTGAAAATTATACAGAATATACAGGAAGCGCCGACTTTCTGACCGAAGCAACTCCGGCGACGAAAAAACTTTGGGAAAAGCTTGGAGAAATGTTCACCGAGGAAAAGAAAAAAGGTATTTACGATGCCGAAACGCGCATGCCTTCACAGATAGATGCATACGGCGCAGGATATATAGATAAAGATTTGGAAAAAATAGTCGGTGTACAAACCGACAAACCTCTGAAAAGAGCGATTTTCCCGAACGGCGGACTGCGTATGGTAGAACAAAGTCTTAAAGAGTACGGCTATAAGCTGGATGATACGACAAAAGAAATTTTCTCAAAATACCGTAAAACTCACAATGAAGGGGTATTTGCAGCCTATACAGACAGTATCCGCAAAGCGCGAAGTAACGGCTTACTCACCGGCCTACCGGATGCATACGGCCGCGGACGTATAATCGGAGATTACCGCCGTGTTGCATTGTATGGTGTAGACAGGCTGATCAACGAAAGGCAACGTAGATTTGAAGAGTGCGACCCGTCAGAGCTGAGTGACGAACTGATACGGCTGCGTGAAGAATTATCCATGCAGATACTTGCCCTTAAAGCATTGAAACGAATGGCCGCATCTTACGGCTTCGATATATCATATCCGGCAAAAACAGCGCAGGAAGCTATCCAATGGACTTATTTCGGCTATTTGGGCGCTATTAAAGACCAGAATGGTGCAGCCATGAGCCTTGGACGGACAAGCACATTCCTTGATATTTATATCGAAAGGGATTTGAAAAAAGGACTGATTACAGAGCAGGAAGCACAGGAAATGATAGACCATTTTGTGATGAAACTGCGTATCGTGCGTTTCCTCAGAACGCCTGAATATGACGAACTGTTCTCTGGTGACCCGGTATGGGTAACCGAATCGTTAGGCGGAATGACAAAAGACGGTAAATCACTGGTTACGAAGAATAGTTTCCGTATGCTTCATACTCTCTATAATCTAGGGCCGGCACCGGAACCTAATCTGACTGTCTTGTGGAGTGAAGACTTGCCTGAAAACTGGAAGAAATATTGTGCAAAAGTATCTATAGATACATCTTCTCTCCAATATGAGAATGATGACCTGATGCGTCCGCAGCTAGGCGACGATTACGGTATAGCTTGCTGTGTTTCGCCTATGGAGATA
This sequence comes from Prevotella sp. 10(H), assembly GCF_000711235.1. Classification (GTDB taxonomy): domain Bacteria; phylum Bacteroidota; class Bacteroidia; order Bacteroidales; family Dysgonomonadaceae; genus Dysgonomonas. Next base: position 177,802 of record NZ_JOMI01000001.1, read on the forward strand.
GGAAAGCAGATGCAGTTTTTCGGAGCGCGCGCCAATCTGCCTAAAGCGTTGCTTTATACGATAAACGGCGGTAAAGACGAGAAAACAAAAGTACAGGTAACGCCTGCCGTTTATGATAAAGTTACAGGCGACTATCTCGATTTCGACGATGTATGGCAGAAGTTCGATAAAATGCTCGACTGGGTTGCCGAAACATATGTAAAAGCATTGAACATCATCCACTACATGCATGATAAATATTCGTATGAGGCGCTTGAAATGGCTTTGCACGAAGTAGACATCCTGCGTACACAGGCATTCGGTATTTCGGGACTTTCTATCATTGCAGACTCGTTTGCAGCTATCAAATACGGCAAAGTTCGCATTATCCGCGACGAAGAGGGCGATGCGGTAGATTACATTGTCGAAGGCGATTATGTACCATTCGGCAATAATGATGACCGCACCGATGAATTTGCCGTGAAGATTGTGGAAATGTTTATGAATAAAATCCGCAGGCACAGGATGTATAAGAATGCCGTACCTACACAATCGGTATTGACCATTACATCGAATGTGGTATACGGTAAGAAAACAGGCAATACACCTGACGGTCGCCGCGGCGGTACTCCTTTTGCACCGGGTGCGAATCCGATGCACGGACGCGATACGAAAGGCGCAGTAGCATCACTTTCGTCTGTTGCCAAGTTGCCGTTCGAACATGCAAATGACGGTATTTCCTATACATTCGCAATAACCCCCGAAACATTAGGGAAAAGTCAGGAAGATAAGGTAACAAATCTTTCGGGTTTGCTCGACGGATATTTCCACAGTGCAGGACATCACCTGAATGTGAATGTCTTCAACAGGGATTTGCTTATCGATGCTATGGAGCATCCCGAAGACTACCCTCAACTTACTATCAGGGTATCGGGCTATGCGGTTAATTTCGTGAAACTTACAAAAGAACAGCAGTTGGATGTAATAAACCGTACGATTACAACAACGTTTTAAGTAATATAATTATATGAATAACAGGGAATTCTCATCACACAGGATTTCCTGTTTATTCTTTTCAAAAGGAATATATGAAAGGTTACATCCACTCATTCGAATCATTCGGTACCAAAGACGGACCCGGCATACGTTTCGTATTATTTATGCAGGGATGCCCTTTACGCTGTCTTTTCTGTCACAATCCCGACACATGGGGAATGAACGATAAGAAATACGAACTGACTGCCGAAGAAGCCTTTACTGAGATATCGAAAGTCAAAACGTTTATCCGCAACGGCGGTGTAACAGTTTCGGGAGGAGAACCTTTACTGCAACCTGAATTTATAAATGAACTCTTTCAGCTATGCAAAAAAGACGGAATACACACTGCAATAGATACATCCGGCTTCTTACTGAATGATAAAGTAAATGAGGTATTGAATAATACCGACCTTGTCCTTCTGGATATAAAGCATATCAATCCTACAAAGTATAAAGAACTGACTTCAAAACCGCTGGAGCCGACTTTACGATTCATGGAGTACCTCTCGAAAATAAATAAGCCAGTATGGCTCAGATATGTGCTTATACCCGGCTTTACGGACGATGAAACCGATTTGCACGAGTGGGCTAAATATGTATCCCGATTCAATAATGTAGAACGTGTAGAGATACTCCCTTTTCACCAAATGGGATTACATAAATGGGAACAAATCGGAGCCGACTACAAACTGAAAGATATTTATACTACGTCCGAAGCCGAAATAAAAAGAGTAGAAGAGATATTCAAAAGCTACAACCTTAAATTTTAAACCGCTACAGGATAAGCCTTCATATCCTTTCTCAGATATTCCGCTGTCAAGGAATTCTGCGCCCCTAACAATTGTTGCGGAGTACCTTCAAATATTACTTCTCCACCGTTTTTACCCCCGTCGGGTCCCATATCTATAATCCAATCGGCCTGCTTTATAACATCCAGATTATGTTCGATGATTATTACAGTATTACCGTTATTCACCAAACGTTTCAGCAAGCCCATTAAAATTGAGATATCTGCCATGTGAAGACCTGTAGTAGGTTCATCCATTATATATATACTTCCCGTTTTTTTCAGTTCGTTAGCCAGCTTTACGCGTTGCAGTTCGCCGCCGGACAGCGTATCCAGTGATTGCCCCAACGTAAGATATCCTAATCCTACATCATTTAGGGATTGTAGTTTTGGTAAGAACTTTTCATCGGCAAAGAATTCCAATGCTTGTTTGATTGTTAAAGCCAGCACCTCTGTAATAGATTTACCTTTTAGTTTATATTTCAATACATCCGGATTATATCTTTTACCCTCGCATGTCTCACAAATTGTTGTAACGGTATCCATAAAAGCCATATCGGCAGTAATCACTCCCCTGCCCCCGCACGAGGGACATGCACCTTCAGAGTTGAAACTGAACATACCTGCTTTTACTTTATTTGCTTCGGCAAACATCTTACGTATATCGTCCATAATACCGAGATAGGTAGCAGAATTGGAGCGTGTATTGCCTCTGATTGCTTTCTGGTCGACAACTACAGCCTCGGGATGCTGTTCCGTAAAGACCTGTGATATCAACGTACTCTTACCCGAGCCGGCAACGCCTGTAATGCAGGTCAGCACTTCTTTGGGAATATTTACCGATACATTTTTCAGGTTATGCAGATTAGCATTCTTTATTTCAATCCACCCTTTCGGCATATTGACCGACTCTTTGACAGAAATAAAATTATTGAGCATTTTACCCGTCAGTGTATCAGACCGATACAGTCCGGCGACATTCCCCTGATAGACGACTTCGCCACCGTGTTCTCCGGCTAACGGTCCCATATCGATTACCGTATCGGCATGATGTATAATATCCTTATCGTGCTCTACAATCAGTACGCTGTTTCCCTTGTCGCGCAATGCAATAAAAAGATTCTTAAGCAGGCCTATATCGCGCGGATGCAACCCTACGCTGGGCTCATCAAAGATGTAAGTCATACCCGTTAAACTGCTGCCGAGATGCTTTACCATTTTGAGACGTTGCGATTCTCCACCCGATAAGGTAGATGTTTCGCGTCCAAGGTGGAGATAGCCTAAGCCGACGCCTTTTATCCGTTCAAGATTCTCTATAAGTATACGGGCAACAGGCGTTCCTAGTTTATCATCTATTTTTGATAATACAGGAATCAGGTCAGATATCTCCATTTCGGAATAGTCGGCAATATTATACCCGTTTATCCTGCTGTTTAGTGCCGCCTGACTCAAACGTTTTCCTGCACATACATGACATATCTGTTCAGTTACGAAACTGCTTATCATATTATTTGTTCTTTCGGATGAAGCATTCGAATCGCGGTTGAGATAGATACGGTTGAACCTGTCTATAATACCTTCATAGCCCAGACGCTGAAATGTGGGAATATCCTTTCCGAATGAAACTTCTACTTTTTTACCCTCCACTCCTTTAGCATAGAGGAACATATCCATTTCTTCCTTTGTATAGTCTTTCAATGGCTTGCGGTTATCAAACAAACCGGAGTTGGCATATTTCTGCCAGTGCCATGTGCCGAAACGGAACGGCGGGAAAAGTATAGCCCCTGTATTAAGCGATTTTTCCATATCGAATATCTTACTCATATCCAGAGCTATTGCCTTGCCAAGCCCCTGACAATGCGGGCACATCCCTGTAGGGTCATTGAACGAATAACGGTTAGATGTACCTGCACTAGGTACTCCCGCACGTGAGAAGAGCAGCCTTAACAGTGGCTGTATGTCCGTAATTGTTCCTACTGTGGAGCGGATATTACCGCCCATTTGTTTCTGGTCTATAACAATTGCCGGTGAAAGGTTTTCGATACTACCCACATCCGGTTTTTCATATTTTGGCAAGCGGTTGCGTATAAAGGAAGAAAACGTATCGTTCAGTTGCCGTTGCGATTCTATAGCTACAGTATCGAATACGATAGATGATTTTCCCGATCCTGATACTCCTGTAAAAACAACGATTTCATTCTTCGGTATCTGTACGGAAATATTCTTTAGGTTGTTGAGTTTAGCCGATTTTATGATTATATAATCTGCCTGTTTATTTTTCATTTCTGTTTATTCTTGTGGTTCTGTACAAAGATAAAACAGGCTGATGACAACAGTATGTCAGCATGTTTTTGATTTTTTGAAGTAAGTTTTCGACAGAGAAGACTTCACTTGGTTTTGCATGAGTAAGAAAAAAAGGAGGTTTAACTATTCCAGCTAAATTATAATTTTATATTTTCCAGTATCTTACGCACTGAATCTTTAAATTCGAGAGGTTCGATAATACTGGCCTGATCGGCAAATGTGATATACCAGCGGGCAAATTGGTCTAAAGAATAAGTGATGTAATGCTGTATTACATAATCGGTTCCGTCGTCCTCTTCATTCAGCAAGCCGAATATATATTTTGTACGTCCCATACTACGCAAAGCCGACTTATTTACTCTCACTTTTACATTAAAGGTTTCTTCCCGCGCATAAATCGTTTCCAGTAGTGTCTGCACATCGGGATGTTCTTTGGTAAACTTATTCTCTGACGGTGTAATTTTTCGGATAAGGCTGAGATTAAACGTCCGGTAATCCTTTCTTAGCCTGCACCAGGCAAATACATACCAGTTGTTTACCATGTAGTATATACCCAACGGTTCTATATCCCGCGAAGTTATTTCCCTGTTGTAGTTGGCAAAATATTCAATCTTTGAGCAGCGCTTTTCTATGATACAGTTGAGTAACGGCTGAAGTATATTTGAAGCCTCTGAATGGGGCAATGTATGGTCTTCAAGCACATGGATATATTCGTCGAAATCTTCCAGAATGTTTCTTTCTGTATTTTTTAATACCGCACGTATCTTATCCATCCCGCTACGGTAGAGGCGGTGCGTATCGCCATCTGTCTGCCGGCTTATCAGTTTCTCTGCCATCAGGAAAGCAATAGCTTCTTCGACAGAGAACATCAGTGGCGGCAGTTTAAAGCCCTCCACTAGCGAATAGCCGATACCTGCCTCTCCGGTAATGGGTATACCGGATTCTTCCAACACCTTTATGTCACGATAGACGGTGCGCAGACTTATCCCAAACTGGTCTGCAATCTGCCGGGCTGTAACCACAGAGCGTGATTGCAGCCTGACAAGTATGGCAGATATTCGTTCAAGTCTGTTCAAAATGAAAATCTATTAATAGTATGTAAAGTTAGCGAATTAAGCATATGTTATTATAAGAACTCTGCATTTTCACATAAGCATAGCTTTTACCGCCGAAGTTTCAAATTTTAGGATACATAAGCCCTCGCTTTCTACACCTTCGGGGCAATGGTGAATCATCCAGTCTTGCCACTTGGCTCTTTTCGTTTCCAGATCGATCAATACCTTAACTTTTCCTGTCAATATTACTTGTCCATTACCATCGGTGTAGAGGATTTCGCATGACGGGTTTTCTTCGATGTTCTTTACTTTTTGTGATTCCGTGTCCGTTGCAAAATAAAGTGCATTCATTGTTTGTGCGGGCAAGTTGCTTACAGTTGACAGTCGTGCTCCCGTTTGTTTGTTGTTTGTCGCTATTACAGTATATTCACATCCCTGTATAAATTCTTCCGCTAACCGGACGTCATTGGCTGCCATAGCGTTTACTTCTCCGGTATAAAATAATTTCATTTCCATAATTAATAATTTAAAGTTTGTTGATTCCGTTATCTGCGGCAAAAATATAACCCTGTAGTGACAACAGTATGTCAGTAGCATAATAAAAATATAAATTTTGCCTTCACAAATAGCTATATTTGTATATCAATCATTTAATCCCAATCGATATGAAAAACGAACTACAAAAATGCATAGACGGAGAATGGTACGACTGCCACGACGATATCTTTATCGAATTCAAAGCTAAAGCACGCAGACTGGTAACGCAATATAACGCTACGCCATACGACGATAAAACGACAAGGCGAGTTATCCTGAAAGATTTATTTGGCAGCATAGGCACGAATGTATCGGTAGGCAATCCGTTCATCTGCGATTACGGACGCAATATCTATATGGGAAATAATGTTTCGGTGAATATGAACTGTACATTTGTCGACTGCAATAAAATCACTATCGGCAACAATGTACTCATAGCCTCGAACGTGCAAATATATACAGCGGCTCATCCGACAGAACTGACTGAACGGCTTACACCGGATTGGACACCCGAAAGCAATGAATATTTTTGCCGTACATTTGCACTTCCTGTTACGATAGAGGATGGTTGCTGGATTGGCGGCGGTGTTATTATATTGCCCGGTGTGACTATAGGCCATGGCTCGGTAATAGGTGCAGGCAGTGTAGTCACCAAAGATATACCTGCCAACAGTCTGGCAGTAGGAAGCCCATGCAGGGTTATACGTAAATTAAACGGAGAGCAATAATAAAATGAGAATCATAGACAAGAAGCCCGAACTATTCGAAAAATCCAGTTGCAATATTTGGACTGATCCATACATCCAGCAACAAATGCTGAAAGAACATCTTAATCCTTCATCGGACGGAGCCAGCAGAAAACAGGAGTCCATTCTTAAAATCAGGGATTTTATACTCGGACAAATAAAACCGTCGGGAAGCTTGCTCGATCTGGGTTGCGGGCCGGGATTATACACCTCTCTTTTCGGGGATGAAGGTTATACTGTTACAGGCATCGATTTTAATAAGGCATCTATAGAATATGCTAAAAAACAAAGAAAGGATATAGACTATATATGCGGTGATTATATAAAGGATTTTCCGCAGGGCAGCTATGATGCCGTATGTATGATCTATTGCGATATGGGTACTCATTCGGATAACGACAGGGATTTACTATTAAAAAATATTTATAATTCTCTGAACAACGGCGGCGTGCTTATTTTCGATGTATTCACTGAAAGGCTGATGAATGATAAACAGGAAGGCCAAAACTGGGAATATGCACCTACAGGTGGTTTCTGGAATGAAAATGAATACTTACTGTTAAGCCAGACTTTTCACTATCCGGAAGCTAAGGCTTTTGCCTATCAATATAATTTATTATGTACTGGCCAAAATAAACATTTCATTGTTTGGGACAGATACTATTCTGAAAATGAGATAATAGACATATTGAAACAAACGGGATTCAGGAGCATTTCAATTCATCATAATGTACTTAACGGTAATAACTTTACATCCGATAATGAAATGTTTATAGTAGCGAAGAAATAACTAAAGATATGAAAACTAAACTCAAAGTAAATAAAATAAACGTCGTCATCGACTGCCAAGACGCCGGAGTAATGGCAGACTTCTACAGCAAATTACTGGATTGGGAATGGACTCACCCGCATGCAAACGGTTGGGCTGCCATAACTTCTCCTGACGGTACGGTATATGCTTTTCAGGAAGTGGAGGATTATCAACCGCCTGTATGGCCGTGGGAAAAGGGAAAACAGGGGCAGATGCTGCATCTCGATTTCTATGTAGATAATCTCGAAGAAGCAGTACAATATGCTGTCAAGCTGGGTGCAAAGCAGGCAGATACACAATATTTCAGGACATCAACAACGATGATAGATCCGGCAGGGCATCCGTTTTGCCTCGATACGGAAGAAGAGGAAGTATAAAACAAAATTACATAATAAGAGCGATAGGTAATACATATAACTTATCGCTCTTATAGTGATCCAGTACAACCACCTTTACTTTAAAGGTAACTTTTTCAGGTTAATTTTCGGTTTTGCCGCACTGTTTGCAGTCCGGTCGAATATGGTAAATAAATCTGTATTATCGTCAAAAAATCCGCAATTCTGCAGGAAGAAGCGATTATCTTCCACTCCACCTTTATAGTCTTTCCTCACCCCTGCAGTCGCAGTAGCATCATATGTAAAACGACCTTTAGTAACAGGCATCCATTTGCCGCGTGATGTCACAAGCCACTGGTTGCCGAAGTATACTTTGCGGGTAAGATTACCCTGCTCGGGAATAAAATTTTCCAAAAATGAATGTGCTCCGGTATACCATAGATCCGTTTTAGGCCGCAGGAAACTGGCTATCAGCCGCCAACGGTTTTCATCTGTAGCATAGAAATAAGCAGTAAAAACAGTATTTCCTTTTCCGTCGGGATGTATGCGGGTAAGAAATTTGTAAGTAACGTCCGTTTTCCATGGATATATGAGATAACTCTGTCCGCCGGAACCTTCATTACCGAACTCGCCTATATGTACACCTTCGCCACGAGCCAGAGTTTTAACCTGATATTCTTCGGGAATCGATTTCGGGTCGTCGGTTTCGTAAGGACTCCAGACTGAGAATAATATCCTGCGCTCAGTCGGACTGTTTGCCTGCATACCGAAGTATCCGCCACCAAAGCCATTAGCCATATAATATGAGCCTATAACGTCGTTGCCTTTAGGCACTGTAACTTCATTATAAAACCACTCTATATCTTCGTTTTCCGGAAGAGTATAACCCATATGCACTGAAGGTCCTCTCCTGCCCCAGTATGTTTCAAATTCCCTGAGAAACGACAACGGTTCTTCCGCAGCAGGCCCGCTGATGATTATATCTGAAATATCGGCAAAAGCATCACCTTTCTTTTCCAAACCCTGAAAATCGATTTTGATATATCCCGCTTTGCTTACATCTATTTGTCCTACAGGGATAATCGCCCATGTCTTATTCTTCATAGATATATCGAAAGGTTTACCATGGGCTGTAACTTTTATTTTTGCTCCTTTATCATACGTTTTAGCTCTTAATGAAATGTTAAGCTGACCCGGTTTCGATACTTTAAACCATGACGAAAACGTGAAAGAAGGATCATTCCAAGCATATATACCGTCTTCATTGATAAAATTACGCTTGTGGACGCCATCGGTTACATATGTATTACCATTCAGGGGAATACTTACAATATTCCCACAATCAGATACCTGTGCAGATATGGCACTTACTAATAAAAAACAAGAAAATAAAGATAGGGTCAACTTCTTCATCAAGCAGGTATTTAAGGTTAATAGATACAAATATAAGCCTTTCGTTAGTAATAAACGAAAAAAGAGCCCTTATTTAAGGACTCTTATGTATATTTTACACAATAGAAGATATTTATCTCAATTGCGCTCCTAATTCACTTTCCAATGACTTCTGTATTTTTTGCATAATTGCATCGATCTGCTTATCGTTGAGCGTTTTCTCATCATCCTGAAGTACAAAGTTAATGGCGTACGATTTTTTGCCCTCCGGAAGATTTTTCCCTTCATATACATCGAACAGCGTCACATCCTTCAGAAGCTTACGTTCTGCTTTGTAAGCAATTTTCTCGATCTGGTCGAACAATATGCCTTTATCTACTAAAAGTGCCAAATCGCGCCTTACAGCAGGAAATTTCGACATCTCGGTATATGTGATCATATTCTTTCTTATCTCTTTCATCAGAGAATCCCAGTTGAGTTCGGCAAAGAAAACGTCCGTATTTATATCCTGTACTTTCAATAGCTTTTTATTTACGATACCAAGTTTACCCAGCGATTTTCCCTTACCTTTTGCCTGAATATCAATTGCAGTGCTGAATATTTCATTCGAGAATTGTACATAATCATATCGGCTGGCCGGTATTCCCAAACGGTTCAGTATATTCTCCACATGGGCTTTAAGCTGGTAAACCGACGACTTTTCATCTGCGACCGCCCAACTGTTATCTATGCTGCTTCCGCTAAGCCACAACCCTAAATGGTATTCTTCTGAATATTCTTTCAGTGTTTCACCCTCTACCTTTTTCGAAGCATCGTAAAAATAGCAATTGCCGAATTCATAGAAACGGATATCCGGATTCTGGCGGTTACGATTATAGGCTATGCTTTCTAATCCGCCATATATCAGGGTTTGCCTCATTACACTGAGGTCATTGCTTAAAGGATTCAACAGATGTACACATGATGATATCGGATAAAGTTCCGATTCGGCATAATAAGATTCCTTTGTCAGCGAATTATTCATTATTTCATAAAATCCGCTTCCTGTAAGCTGTTCCGAAATCAACGTCTGCAGGTCATAGCTTTTATCAGTAGCCGTTTCGTACGACAGGTTCGATTTTAGACTTTCGCCCATTTCAATATTGTTGTAGCCGTATACACGCAGGATGTCTTCTATTACATCCACATCGCGCAATACGTCTACACGATAAGTAGGTACTTCTATTGTGAGCATATCCCCGCTTTCTTCTGTAATAACCATTTCCAGATTATTCAGGATAGATTTTACCGTTTCCTTATCTATAGTTTTGCCAATGAGTGAATTTACTTTTTCATACGACAATTTCACTACAGGCTTCGCAATCGAATTCGGATAAACATCTTCTATCTGTCCTGTAATCTTTCCGCCTGCTACTTCCTGTATCAGCATAGCTGCATATTTCAGTACGTAGATGGTATCGTTAGGGTCGCAACCGCGTTCGAAATGGAAAGAAGCATCCGTGTTCAGTCCGTGACGGCGTGCAGTCTTACGTATCCATGTAGGATTGAAGTATGCACACTCAAGGAATACATCAGTAGTACTCTCTGTAACTCCTGATTTTAGTCCGCCGAAAACTCCCCCGATACACATTCCCTCTTTATCGTTGCATATCATCAGGTCTTTATCACTAAGAGTACGTTCCACTTCATCGAGAGTTACGAACTTGGTTCCTTCGGGCAAGGTCTTCACGATGACTTCACCGCCTGTGATATGCGCTACATCAAAAGCGTGCAGCGGATGTCCGAAGCTGTGTAATGCATAGTTGGTGACATCCACAACATTGTTTATCGGCCGCTGACCTATAACCGTAAGTTTTTCTTTTAGCCAGTCAGGGCTTTCAGCAACTTTTACACCCCTTATCGTCAATCCTGCATAACGCGGACATGCCTCGGCATTCTCCAGTTTTACAGGGATACCACCTGTAGGTTCATCTATTTTAAATTCGTCCACAGAAGGCATCGTCAGACCGCTTTTCAGCTTATTCTGACGCAAATAAGCTTCCAGATCGCGGGCAACACCATAGTGAGATGCGCCGTCGATACGGTTAGGCGTAATATCTACTTCGAGGATATAATCGCTCTTTATATTGTAATATTCTTTTGCAGGCGTTCCAACTTTAGCATCGGCAGGCAATACGATAATTCCTGCATGGCTGGTACCGATACCGATTTCATCTTCGGCACATATCATACCGAAAGATTCTACACCTCTTATCTTCGATTTCTTTATGGCAAAAGACTCTTCTCCCGAATACAGTTTTGTGCCCACAAGCGCCACAACAACCTTCTGTCCGGCAGCCACATTCGGCGCACCGCATACAATCTGCAAAGGTTCGCCTTCACCTACATTTACTGTAGTTACATGCAAGTGATCAGAATCGGGATGAGCAACACAAGTTAATACTTCACCTATCACGAGGCCTTCCAAACCTCCTTTGATAGCTTCTACTTCTTCCACGCCTCCGGTTTCCAGTCCGAGTGAAGTAAGCGCCGCAGATGTTTCTTCGGGCGACAAATCGAAATCGAGATAGCTTTTCAGCCAGTTGTAAGAAATATTCATTTATATGATGTTTATATTTTTCAAAAAAGTCCGTCAAAAATACAAAATAGTTGCGAGTTACGGATTAGATGTCATGAGTTATTTTCTCCATATCCGTATACACCGGATATAAAATAGGGTTTATCCTTTAAAATAAATTGTTAATTATCACACCATAGTTAACAACAATCTGTAAGGTGGTGCGGGTTTCATTTGGCAGTGTCAAAAAAAATCTTATATTTGTATTGAGATAATAAGACCTAACATTATATACTAAATCAGCACAATTATGAAAGAGTTTTTTTCGAGTATGGACGCTGCACAACAGTTTTACTGGTATGTAGCCATTGGCGCCAGTGTAATATTTATCATCCAGACTATTATGACTTTTATAGGGGCAGATTCCGATACCGGGGTCGATGCTGATTTCGACGGAAATCTGGATGGTGGCGATTCTCCTTTTCAGCTATTCTCATTGAGGAACCTTGTTTGTTTCCTGCTTGGATTCGGATGGACAGGAGCGGCCATGTATGGTTCGTTCGACAGTAAAATACTGCTGGGTGTTGTAGCACTGTTGGTAGGATGCCTTTTTGTCTTCCTTTTCTTTATGGTGATGAGAACGTTGATGAAACTGTCGGAAGACAATTCCTTTAAAATAGAAGACACTATAGGTAAGACTGCCGACGTATATATGAACATACCTGCAGAGAAAAAAGGAAAGGGCAAAATATTTATAAGTGTGAAAGGCTCTACACACGAACTCCCTGCAATTACAAACAGCACAGAACCCATAAAAAGCGGAGCGCTCGTAAAAGTTGAAGCGCTGGAGGGAGGTATATTGCTGGTTACCCCATTAAACCAATAAATAAAACTAACTATATTATAAATCAACTAAACACTTAATTAAATTATGATTGAAGGTATACCTGATATTGCAATTATTATTGTCGTAGGTGCCATTGCGCTGTTTGCATTCATTGCAGCCATGGTATCCAGATACAAACGCTGCCCGTCGGATAAGATACTGGTAGTTTACGGAAAAACAGGAGGAGCATCTGCCAAATGTATTCATGGCGGCGGTGCATTCATCATACCTGTTATCCAGGACTATGCATATCTCGATCTGAAACCAATCTCTATTGAGGCTAACCTCACCAGCGCACTGAGTAAACAGAATATCCGTGTGGATGTGCCCTGCCGGTTTACGATTGCCATTTCTACCGAAAAGGAGAATATGAACAATGCGGCTGAAAGGCTTTTGGGATTGACTACATCACAAATACAGGAGTTAGCAAAAGATATCCTGTTCGGACAGTTACGTCTGGTTATCGCTACCATGATGATCGAGGAAATCAACTCCGACCGCGACAAATTCCTTGACAATATCTCTAAAAACGTAGATACAGAGCTACGCAAAATCGGTCTGAAACTGATAAACGTAAATGTAACCGACATTAATGATGAATCGGGCTACATCGATGCATTAGGAAAAGAAGCTGCTGCTAAAGCTATCAATGAAGCGAAAGTGAGCGTAGCTGAACAGGAAAAAATCGGGGAAACAGGTAAAGCCATTGCCGACAGAATGCGTGATGTTCAGATTGCCGAAACCCACAGAGACAGGGACGTATCTATTGCCGTAGCACAGAAAGATAAGGAAGTAAGCATTGCTGGTGCCGTAAGGGACGAATCTATTGGTAAGGCCGAAGCAGACAGAGATACCCGTGTGAAGACTGCTGAAGCAAATGCGATAGCCGTAAAAGGTGAAAATACGGCTAAAATAGAGATTGCAGGATCGGACGCATTGCGCCGTGAAAAAGAAGCGGAAGCTGCCCGTCTGGCTGTTGCAGCAGAAAAAGTGCAACAGGCGAAAGCTCTCGAAGAAGCATATGTAGCGGAGCAGAAAGCCGAAATGGCGCGTTCGGAAAGGGAACGCTCTACACAGATAGCCAATGTTGTGGTTCCTGCCGAAATAGAAAAACAGAAACTCATTATCGAAGCGCAAGCTATTGCTGAGCAGAAACGCGAAGAAGCAAAAGGGGAAGCCGATGCTATATTCGCGAAAATGGATGCCGAAGCACGCGGTTTGTATGAAATACTTACCAAGCAGGCCGAAGGTTACAGAGATGTTGTGAATGCTGCGAAAGGCGACCCTGTGGCAGCTTACCAGTTATTGTTGATCGAGAAACTTCCTGAACTGGTGAAAACGCAGGTTGAAGCCGTTAAGAATATCAAGATCGATAAGGTTACTGTCTGGGATACAGGAAATGGTGTCGGTGACGATGGCAAAACGTCTACAGCCAACTTCATATCAGGGTTGATGAAGTCTGTACCGCCGCTTAACGACCTGTTCGGCATGGCCGGAATGAATCTGCCTTCCTATCTGAAAGGACAGGCCGAGAAAGATAAGGACGTAATAATTCCTTTGGCTCCTACTGCTACTCCGGTAGAAACAGAGGAGAAGAAAAAGAAATAATCAGATATTTGATATTTGGAATGCCCGCCGGACAAGTTCTGAGCGGGTTTTCTTTTATCTTATACTTTCCGGCAAATCAGCAAAACTTTTCTATCATCGGCAAGGGTGGTTGCAAATATGTATACTTCGCCTCCGTCTTTTAGTCCGGTTTTCTTTCTGATTTCCTGTACTGATAGAGGAAAATTGCGGGTTGTAATATTTGCCTGCTTTATATCTGCCAGATGCAGTTTAATATCTTTCTTATTGAGAGAACTGATAGTCTGTATAGCAAATACACGTCCGGGAAAATTGCTATGCAAAGTATCGGAAGTATATAAATGGCTACTCGGATGCAGCTTATCTAGAGAGAAAGATCTGGCTATACTTTTATATGCACCGCCTTTTAATATGGAAGCATTCGGTTCGTAAAGGTATTTACCGAGATCGGAAGAATAAGATAGAGAAATGTTGTCCTCTTCCTCTTTATCGAAGGTAAATGAATCGGTCTTACTACCTGTAATATTTATACAATGATAGTGTGTTCCACTACTTTGTCGTTTCTTTATAAACAGGAGTTCCTTACATTCATTGCCGACACTGATGATATATACATCCGATACATTCCGCAATGATTTTACCGCTAATGAAATATCCAGCATCGGCGAAAGTTTAATCATTGTCTGCGCGGCTTTCTCTTCCAATAAATCTTCTATCGCAAGGACATTAGGCGTACAATCTTCTATAAGGACTGTTTTACGCCCTGTATTATCCCTTCGCGCAGGATCGATATATACCATATCTACAGCAGGCATGGAAGAAAGATACTCTACGGCATCGCTGTTAATTACCTTTATTCGTTCTAAGCCCAGCTGTTTGAAATTATGAACTGCTATTTTGGCGAGTTCTTCCTGCTGCTCTACATAGCTTGTTTCTTCAAAACTTGCAGACAGAAAAGAGCAATCAACGCCGAAGCCACCTGTAAGGTCTGTCATAGATTTTCCTTTGCATAAGGATGCCTTAAAACGGGCGGTTTGCTCCGAAGAGCATTGTTCTAATGAAAGATGTTGCGGGTATAAAATACGGTCATTGGCATACCACGACGGAACTTTCTCTTTTACAATCTGCCTGCCTTTTATCTGGCGGATAGCAAACTGCATATCAATATCGGGATATAACTTAGATTGCAGGGCAAGAGTATGGATATCGTCCTTCTCATGCTCATTGATAAAGTGTATAATCCTATCGTTTAAGATCATTTCTTCATTCTGATGAAAGGACTCAATGTACTGCCCTTCTGGATAGAATCGGGAAGAAGCGGAGCAATACTATCTCTGCTTATCACTCTCGGACGGGTACGGTGAAAGAGGTCGCGAAGTTCGTCGAAGTCCTTTTTATAGATAATACCTACTCCCTGTGTCTGGGTAGCATGCCCGAGATAATAATATTTTTCGTTGTAATGGTTATAAGCTTTTATACGCCATGTTCCCGCATTGTTGAGCAAGTATTCGATATCGATATCGGTTATCATCGCCTCATTTTTCAGGTTGATGTCGTTTCGGTATCCGAAGTTACCATTTATCAGCAGCCTGTCGTTCAACAACTGACTTGACAGTAAAAGTTCAGCCTCGGTATTTGTCAGTTCGGTATCACTGTATCGTATATTTGTTCCCAGCTGCCAGCGGTCGTCTATCTTGCTTACAATCTTTGTCAACTGGTTTGACAAGGTTGAAGAGGCCAATGCGGCAAAATCGGATGTCTGCGAGCCCGGATTAGCATAACTCGGTGCCTTGAATTTAGACAATATCAACAAATATGCTACCTGTTTATTTATCTCATCCTGTGTATTCAGTATACTTTTCACCTGACGCTCTACTTCGCTGTCAGTAGAAGGTAGTGATATATCCAGCCCTACATTCGGATGCTTCAGAGGTCCGGTAAGGTTCAGGACGCAATTTACAGGAATAGTCGTCTGCCCCACCCTATCGGCTAGGTCTTTATCCAAGTCGTTCAGGCTGGCATTCACTTTATAGATAGCTTCCACATCGAGAGTAGCTTCGAACGGGTCGCCCCTGAACTGCACATTACTACCGTCCACTATATTAAAGCGACGTTCCATAAGCCGCTGGAAAGTAAAGTTATAGCTTCCCCGGTTGATATTATATGTTCCGAAAAGTTTCGGAGAAGACTTCATGTTCCATTCAAACTGCATAGCACCGCTTCCCGTACCTTTCAGTATATCTCCGCCTGCAGGGTCCATTAAAAGCTCCAATGTGGCGTCGGGTGTTGCATCTACATAGAAATGCATATTGATGTCCATTCCGGAATCATTCCGTAGATATGCAGGAAGAGTGTTCGATACAGCGGTTGTATCGGGATTGCTCTTATCCTTATATGTAATGAAAGAATATTCGTTTACAACATCTTCCATAAAGTTCATACGTACCAGCGTATTAGCCTCAGTACGCATACGTACATTGATATCCACGCCGCTTTCATCTCCGCCTATAGTTCCGTTACCGCTACCGAAAACTTTTCCGTAAAATAACGGATTAACGGACGGTGTGGCATTATATACAAGGAAATTATTGGCATTCAGTTCAATGAGATACATAAAATTACTGAACAGGTCATGCGCTACTTTCCCGCTGACTTGAGCCGTATTGTTATACTCATCGGCCATTGTTATATCGTTGAAGTAGATCAGGTCATTTTTCAGATACACCGTATCGGTAAAGTTATAACGGGTATTCAGGAAACGAATTCCAAAACTTCCATCCTCAATAAAAGCCTTGCCTTCTACCGTTACTTTCGAGAAATTCCCATGCAGATGTACCTTCCCCGTACCCCGTCCGGTTATATTGTCGAAGATAGTTTCTGCATATTTATTAAGGAAACCTATATTGATGCTGTCGGCATCGAAGTTTATCGATAGCTGCTGCTTCACAGGATCGAGCGTACCGTCGACCTTTGTCCTTTTGTTCTCATGGCTGACAATCAATCCGTCGAGAACTACCTGACTTGTTTCATCGTCCAGTTCGCTGAACAGGTTCAGATTTCCGAGTTCTGCTCCGTTAAACTTAAAGTCGGTGACATTGAGGCGTGTATTCAGATACGGCTTCTTTTCTATACTGGAAACAAACAGGCTTCCTGTAGCCGCACCTCCGAACTGGAGTGCATCGATAGCAAGCGTCTGGAATATATATTCAAGGTTGATATTTTTCAGCTCAGCTTTTAGTATATCATTGGAATCCTTTTGGGTATATTTTCCGTTTATCTTAATCTCCTGACTTCCATCGTCGTTATATACCCTGAAATTATCGACATCGATCAATCCGTCCTGAATAGCTATATGCGACTTATCCATTCGCCAGTCGGCATTATTGAGCAATAAATCGCTAGGCAACATATCTATATCCACTCTGAACGGGTCTGTTCCGTCTTTAGTCAGAAGAGTAGCAATAGAGAAATTTCCGCGGGCACGTTGCGCACCTGTATTCATCAGCGATATATCAGTATTTATCAGGTTGTTGCTTATTCTGGAATTTATGGCAATGTCGTTTATGGCATCTTTTTTACCTATCACCAGTACATTGATCTTGGCATCTATCGTATCGCACGGATTCTTTATGGAGACATAACCCGATTTAATATTCATTCCGGCAGCTTTTACCGACGGGGCAAATATTTCAAGGTTAAAGTTATTACTCATATTATCGTACGAACCTATTATTTTCGACGGGCTGAGTATAGTCACAGGCAGCTTAAGAATAGTGCTCAACGATTCTGTATTATTCACCTGAAAGTCGAAATTCATCCGATTTATCTGCTCTTCATACTTCTTATTCTCGGATGTCTTAATCAGTGCAGGCAAGTAATGTCCTAAAGTTTGCTTTACACTGCCGACCATAGACAATATAGAATATATACCGTTAATCTGGCCTTTTATCAGATTAGAGTTTAGCGTTAACTGCCTGCTGTCCTCAAATCCAGTTATATTTAACACAAGGCTATCCATTTGGAAAAACTTATCTTCACGGATAAAGTCTATAGAATCTATCCTCACGTATCCCTCTGCATTATCGATATGGCGTCCTGTGAAATCGGCATCCATTACAAATGAGATGTACGAATGTTTCATGTTTTCGGCAATATGGAGATTATCCAGTTGTACGTTTTTCACTTTGGCTTTGAAATTCAGATCGGGATTCTCCTTATCCGTAAGATCAAACAAACCATTTACGCTAAGTAAACCGTTCTCATCGTCCACATCCAGCTGTCCTTCCAGCCTTAAGCCGTCGTAACTGGCATCGAGCGTGATTTCCTTGTATGTATAACCTTTAAAATCAAAATTATGTATATCCCCTTCAGCTTTGCCTTTAAGTTTGCCATGGGTGGGTTTTTCCATTTCCACAGCCAGATTCAGTGAAATCTTGTTCAGGTCTTTATTATCCAAAAGGTTACCCAGTTCAAAATCTGTAGTATAAACCTTTCCCTGCACAAAACTACTGATACCGCTCCTCGGATTCAGACCAAAAAGCACGTCTGTCTTTACAATCCCCAGATCGGTATCGAGACTACCGAATGCAGTAAGCTGTTTCATATAGCCCGATATATCTCCTTCGAACGAAACAGTACCCAGTCTCTTCAACTGGTGAGGCAGGTTAACTTTTTTCGTAGAAAAGTTATTGACTATATCTTCTATATCGTTAATACTCACTGTGAGTTCATCCACACTTCCCAACAGGTACATTTTATCCTTGTCTTTGGCATCCCTGATCTCTGCATTAGCTGTCAGATGCAGCTTTTCCCCAAAGTCGATCGATAATTCCGACAAGTCGAGATTACCGGATGACGCATGAATATTCGCCCTCAAGTTCAACACATCCTTAAAATTCTTCAATGCTGGAACAAGAGCAGCAATATCTTTCGGGGCAATGTATGACGGAGCGATACGGCAATCTACTACTGCATAATCCTGCACCTTAGCCGAATCGCCCGTAGGGGTGAGATCAAGTTCGAATTTATCGAATACAAGCGAAGAAGAAGGCATATCAAGTTCAAATCCCCTGAGTGAATATTTCTTACCCTGACTAACCAGTTTAAAGACAAGATCGGATATTTCCAGTCCGCTCTTCTCTTTCAGGCTGATCTTCTTTACCTGCACATTGAGCGAATCTTCAAGAATGGATTTCACAGTCAGTTTTGCATTCAGATCGGATACGTCTACATGATTGGCATCGAACACCGATGCTTTCCACGGGCGGTCTTTTACATTATAGGAGAAACGCCCATTCGATATATTAACGGCATTCAGTTTGATATCGAGTTTTGCTTTAGGCTTGTCATCCTTCGATTTAAAGGCATCTATGATATACTGAATATTCAGCGGGGCATTCGTACTGTCTTTCGACAGATGCACTTCCATATCGGTCAGCCAAGCGGAAGTAATGACAATCTTACCTTTAGCCAGCGCGAATAAATCTATTCCTGCCGAAACCTTATCGGCCATCAGCACTTTTTCGTTCGATTGGTCGTAAAGGTAGAGGCTATCGATAGCCAATGTATTGAATGGATAAAATGAAAGTTTCTTTATACCGAGTTCTGTGCCGAGTTTAGCTTTAAGTTCCTCCACGATAAGGTCTTTGGCGTATTGCTGAACCGCAGGAGTGTTCAATAAACCAAACAAAATGACAATCAACCCCGCGATTATCAGTAGAAGTGTCAGAAATATTTGCTTAAACCTTTTTATAACTCAATCTTTTAAGTGGTACAAAATTATCAAAAAAAAGAGATTTTTCCTTATCGGCACAAACCTATCTTAATGAAAATGGTAATTGTTAAGATAATTTATGGAAAAATGCTTATAATGAGTAAAGAGGCAATCGTATCGCCTCTTCAATATAAAACATCTGTAAGTATATAAAGTTGAGCCCCTCCCTCATAGACTTTGGGGAGGCTCTTACTCTTTCTTATCTTTCTTAACACGCCCTGCCTTACGCAAAGCCTGATCGAGGATATACTGTATCTGCCCGTTGGTACTGCGGAATTCATCCGCAGCCCACTTTTCTATGGCATCCATCATATCCTGATCGATACGGAGAACAAAGCTTTTTGTAGTCGATTCTTTTTTAGCCACAATGTAAATGTTTACTTAACTAATGGTGAAGCGTACCCGCATTCACAATAGGCTGGGCTGCTTCATCGGCACATAGTACAACCAGCAGGTTGCTTACCATTGCTGCCTTGCGCTCTTCGTCCAGCTCTACTATTTCTTCTCTCTGAAGCTTATCGAGCGCCAGTTGTACCATACTTACCGCACCTTCCACAATCTTTTCGCGGGCAGAGATAATAGCATCGGCCTGCTGACGGCGAAGCATTACGCTGGCAATTTCGGCAGCATAAGCCAGATAGTTGATACGGGCTTCGATAACTTCTATGCCAGCTATTTCGAGGCGGCTATTGAGTTCTTCCTCAAGTTTCTGGCTTATTTCACCATTGTCAGACCGCAGAGTAACGTCAAAATTCTTACTTTCATTACTATCGTAAGCATACATGCCGGCAACTTGACGAAGGGCAGCATCACTCTGTATTTTTACAAAGTTTTCGTATGACTGCATACGGTTCGAAAACTGGACATAAGAATTTGGAGCACCGGGAGCAATGCCCGAAATAGAAGATGTATCGATATCGAACATGGCTTTGTAAGTATCTTTTACACGCCAGACCAATACAGAACCGATCATAATAGGATTGCCTACCTTGTCGTTTACCTTGATTGGCGGAACGTCGAGGTTGCGGGCGCGCAAGGTTATTTTCTTTTTGCTGTAAAAAGGATTTACAAAGAAAAAGCCATTATTTGTAATTGTTCCTTTATATTTCCCGAAGAAAATCATAACCCGCGCATTATTAGGCTCCACGACCATAAATCCGAAAAAAGAAACAGGTACCAGAAAGATACCCAGCATTCCCAGAGGTATAGCCCAGATCAATCCACTTGCAACAGCCCAGATACTAATACCCAATATGACAATATCGAAAAATAAGGCTAGAAAGCCGGAGATACAAGTACCTTTAAATGTTATTTCCTGTGTTTTCATAATTAATTAATTTGATATTAAAATGATATCATAAAGATATAAACAAAATTCAAAGAAACAAATTATTAGCTACTTTTTTTAACCGGAAAAAGATGCCATATCTGACATCTTTCTCTCTGTTTATTTACACATTATTATCATAATTCAAAGACCGATATCTGCCCATATTCCGACAAATCGTCGAATGCCCCCTCCAAATCCGTTTTACCGAAGTACACCTTAAAACAATTGATTACCCCACCATGAGCAAAGACAGCCACCGTAGAATAATCCTGCTCTTTCAGCTCATCCAGAAAAGAAGCCACTCGCTCATACATCTGCCGGAACGACTCCCCGTTTGGTGCAGCGGTATTTACCCAATCTTTTTCCCATATACTCATATCCAGTTTGTCCCAGGGATGCATCTCCCAGTCACCGAAATGAAGTTCCTTCAGCCGGTCATACAGTTGTATGTCTTCGTAGCCGCAATACTCTGCCAATTTTTTTGCACGGCTCAATGGGCTGGAAAAGACGGCATCGAAGTGAATATCCTTAAGGTTTTGCTTCACTATTTCAGCTTCGCTTTCGAAAGTATTTTTCAGCGGAACATCCGTCTGACCATAACACACCCCGTTCACTCCCACTGCCGTATGCCGTATTATATATACTTTCATAAACCGCTCTTTATTGTCATTATCATTACAACTCCCAGATAGAAAGACAGTTCGCACATCAGGAACAATGCTCCGCAGCAATCGCCCGTATAGCCCTGTATTTTCTTTTTCATTAGCAAAATCAATCCTGTAAAGGCAAAGATAGGGAATATTATTGCAGGCCAAAAGCGTAAATCAAGTAATAATATAAGAGGTAATAAGCCGAATATAACAGCAATTAATCCTGTCTTAACCGACATTTTATTATATACTACTTTTGCCTTGCTTGTTTCTTCGTTGCGGGCATAAGGTAAGAATAACGTTATCAATGACGCAGTAAGTTTACACAAAGGGTCGGCTGCAAGAATCACTAAACAAGTCATTTCAAGACTAAACTGGCTCAGCAATGAATATTGCAATAAAAAATAGAATATCAGACTGATAACCCCATAAGTACCAATATGTGAATCTTTCATTATCGCCAACGTCCGTTCCTTTGTATTCCCACCGCCGAAACCGTCGAAAAAATCAGCCAGACCGTCTTCGTGTAAAGCTCCCGTTATCAGCACCCTACTCAGTATAGCCAGAATCACCGCTATAGATAAGGGCAAAACCTGTGCCGTACACCATAATACTCCTGCCATTACTCCCGCTGTGAGCCACCCTGCTACAGGCCAGTAATTCACCACCTGCTTATAATATTCCGCAGGGACGTTAAAGGCCTTCAGCCGCCAGAACGGCAGGCGTGTAAAGAAAACAAGGGCGGCAGCAATATTCTTCATCCTAGAAGTATTTTGTCACTTTTATTTCTTTAAAGGAATGCATCTCGTTTATCATATGTATAGCGGAAGCCACAATCGGGTAAGCGCACAATGCTCCTGTACCCTCTCCCAACCTCAAACCGAGATTCAGTATCGGTTTTGCTTTCAGGTAATCGAGAACCAGCTTGTGTCCTGCTTCGTCGCCCTGATGACCGAAGATAGCGTAATGCAATACATTTTCGTTCAAGCGGGAAGCCATCAGCAGGCAGTTTGTCATAATGAAACCGTCGACTAGGATAATCATTTTCAGTTCCGCAGCCTTAAGCATCGCCCCTACTGTCATTACCATTTCATAGCCGCCGAAATAGCGCATGATATCTTCGGGCGAAGTATCTCCCTTATAGTTTTCCATCGAACGCTTCAATACATTGTACTTGTGGCTGATAATATTACCCGTATGGTCGCAACCCGCACCGATGCACTGGTCTAGCGGAATTCCCGTCAGGTAAGTCATCCACAGCGAAGACGACGATGTATTGGTTATTCCCATTTCGCCAAAGCCGATTACATTACACCCCTCATCGAAGCATGCCTGTGTACATTCTGCACCGTACCGGACAGCCTGTTCCATTTCTTCATGCGTCATTGCCGCTTCATGCAGATAGTTGCGGGTGCTTTTGCGTATCTTCTTATCTATAATAGGGTCGTCCTGCTTAAAATCGAAATTGACGCCTGCATCTACTACTTTTAGGTTGAAACCGTGCTGACGCGCCAGGAAATTGATGCCTGCACCGCCTGCCCAAAAATTCAGAATCATCTGATAGGTTACTTCTTGCGGCGATGGGCTTACTCCCTCTGCGGCTATGCCGTGATCGCCTGCAAAAACAATATGGCAGGGATTAGTAAGTTTCGGGTTCAACGATTGTTGTACCCAGCCTATTTGCATGGCAAGGTCTTCCAATACGCCTAACGAACCTTTAGGCTTTGTCAGGTTATCTATTTTTTCCTGCAGATAGGAACGAACTTCGTCGTTTGGTTTTTCGATATTGAACTGTAGCATTATTGTTATATTGTTAGTCTATAATCAGTGGTTATAAAAAGTAACAAAAGTAACGGAAATCAATTAATAATTAGGAATGAATAATTAATAATTTCCGGTTTCATCCATTGCTTTGTGTTAAATTGAATTGTTAAAAAGTAACGAATGTAACGGATTTTCCAGTTAGCAGTCAACAATATTTCTCGCAAAGACGCAAAGTCGCAAAAGGTAACAAAAGTAACGCTTTGAGAGCAAAGTTGACAATTGATAATGGACAATGAAAAACAAAAACTCGTAACCTGTAACTGCCCGAAGGGCGAAGTAACTCGTAACTAAAATCCTATTTCAAAGAACGACACAAGCCAATAGCAATATACTATCGGCCCACATATTATAGATAAAATTATTCTGATTTTTAACTTACTTATAGCCCAGATATTCCAAGGCGTCGGCTACTACGAAGTTACTGCCGCCGATAAAGATAAAATCATTCGGCGCAGCCCAGTCTTTTGCAGCCTGTACAGCTTCGGCAACGGTAGGATAAGAATAACCCATAAGGCCTTTCTTTTCGCCCAATGCCCTCAGCTTCATTTCGTTCATCGAGCGGGGAATTGCAGCCTTTGTGAAGTAATAGATAGCATTGCGGGGCAATAACGACAGTACCGCCGAGATGTCTTTATCGTTTACCATGCCTAATATAATATGCAGTGTAGAATACCGTTCGCTTTTAAGCTGACTGACTATGTATTCCATTCCCGCAAGGTTATGTCCTGTGTCGCAGACAATCTTCGGATGCATATCCTGTATGACCTGCCAGCGCCCCATCAGCCCCGTAAGTTTTGTTACGTAGGCAAAACCATTATATATAGCTTTCGACGGTATTACATTGCCCTGCTTCTGCAGTTCCTTTACGGCGCAAAGCACTGTTGCCGCATTTTTCTGTTGTGCATAGCCCGACAATTCACCTTTCAGGTGCAGATAATATTTCGTATCGAATAGCCATCCGCTTGCTGTTTTCAGGCTCGACTGAATAATATGATCGTCTTCGGCAAATGTAATCGGGGCTCCTACCCTTTCGGCAGTTTCCTTAAATACATTCCTTACCTCTTCATCTTCTGCTTCGCCTATTATTACAGGTATATCTTTTTTGATAATTCCGGCTTTCTCTGCAGCTATTTTATCCAGTGTATTACCCAGAAACTGCATATGATCGAAGCTGATATTAGTAATAATGCTCAAAACGGGAGTTATAATATTCGTACTGTCGAGCCTGCCTCCCAAACCGACTTCAATAACGGCGATATCGACCTCCATGTCGGCAAAGTACTGGAAAGCCATCATCATTGTCAGTTCGAAAAAAGAAGGTTCTATCGGTTCAAAATCTTCGCGGTAGAGATCCACGAAATCCGTAACGTATTGTTGTGAAATTTTTTCTCCGTTGATGCGTATACGTTCCCGAAAATCGAGCAGATGCGGAGAAGTATACAAACCTACTTTGTAGCCTGCTTCCTGCAGAATAGCGGCCAGCAAATGAGAAACAGAGCCTTTGCCATTGGTTCCGGCAACGTGTATTGTCTTATATTTGGTGTGCGGATGAGAAAAATACGCATCCAGTTTCAGGCTGTTGTCGAGGCCCTCCTTGTATGCATTGCCGCCTGTCTTCTGGTAAACCGGCAATTGATTGTATAGATATTCTACTGTCTCCCTATAGGTCATTATAATTTTACTTTTTTAATCTGAATGGATTTGTTCATTTAGTTCCCCCAAAAATTGCCCGACATGCAATCCGTCCATTACGGCATGATTTACAGTTATAGAAACAGGCATCATCATTTTTTGTTCTTCGCGGAAAAGTTTTCCCGTAGATATTTTAGGTATCGAGCCCTTACTCCCTAAAGACATGGTATGTTTCATCTCGGTAAATTGCACCCATGGCACGGATGAATAATGTATTACATCGTTCCTGAGAGCATTCTCGTCCATACCGATACCCGATGTATGCTGTATTTGCCGGATAACGTCCGATGCATTCTGTCTGAAAATGTCTATATCGGTATCGTATTCGAAGAAAGAAAAAGAGAATGTTCCGTCTTCGCGCCCGATAGTCGATGCCGGATGAATGATATCGTAACAAAAAAGCTGTTCTCCCTCTATCCTGTATCGGAATAGCTCGACAGCATTTACCGCCTGCATTATCCGGTGCAGTGAATTGAGAAAAAAAGAAGTGCCTGTTGCTGTGCTATGCTCATAAACAGGTGTAAAATCGACATTGGTTGTCATACCGAAAAAAGGATCGTCAAAAGCCTTGAAAAAATAAAAATGTTCTTTCCGGTTCCAGTCTTCGATATCAATAAGAGTCTTCACAATTCTTCTACTTTTTTGATGGAAGTGTATCTGTCTTACTACCCGATAATGTCCCTGAGCGGACAAAATCCAAAACACAAATGTAGTTACATTTTTATTATTTGCACCCGTTGGCGTGGTATAAAAATAGGAGAAAGCGGATAAATGTTGTTTTATTTAATTTTTTTACTGATTGTATAAAGTTGAATCCTTACGGACTTATGTATGAGAAACGACAGATAGCATATAATCGTTTAGGTTTATTTTCCCATTTTATTCTTTATCATCTGCAAAATCACCGGAAACGACATGATAAGAAATCCGCCTATAAGGCTTATCAGCATAAACGGAACTGTCAATATCCCTCGATCGTATGCAATCTTATATGCCCATACACACAGCGGTATAAAGAAGAAAACGGATGTGATCAGCCCCGGTGAAAATTTCCGTTTTACAATCGTAGTTCCAATATGCGCAAATAGTGCATTCACAGCAGCCAGCCCGACAAAAAGATATGCAAAGACAGGACAGTCGCAACCCACTGCCGAACAGCAGATACCTAATACAATAACTGCAAAATTAGCTATCAGAAATTCCGTCCATTCCATTTTCAGGCCGGAAGTCTTTTCCGCCCATGTTTTCCAGTCCAGTACATATTCTTCGAGAATATGAGCCGAATAAGCGACTGTCAATGCCCAGAACGGTACGTTTTCCATAGTTGAAAGTATCTTTCTTCTACCCGAAAAAAACAATTAGATTGATTTGCTTAAAATCCCATAGCTGTTTTTACTACTGCCGTGTCTTCTTCTGAGGTCAGCATTTTTAATAATTCAAATGCGACTCCCGCGGCTGTCTCCGGGCAATAAGAGGTAATAATATTATTATCGATTACTATTGGCTCATTAACAACATTCACTCCAAATTCTTCCAGCTTTTTTTGAAAATATCCGTCTTTTAAGTGATAAGTAGTTGCTCTACGATTTTTAAGAACTCCGCTTTTTCCTAAAGGGAAAGCCGCAGAACAAATTGACGCTATGATTTTACCTTTTGTATTAAATTCCCTGATTAATTCTAAAAATCTTTCATCATACACTTCTTCATAAAAGCCAAATTCACTAAATCCACCCGGTATTGCTAAGGCGTCATATTCGTCAACGTTTATTTCTCCAATGGTTTTATCTACAATGACAGGTATATTAAATGTGCTTATAACTTTTTCAGTAAAGCCACAAGTATCAACGAACAAATTATGTCCATAATCCACTCTGGCCCAACCAAGAACATCTATAAAAGCAGAAAACTCCATGGTTTCAAATGCCTTTGCCAAAAACACTAATACTTTTTTATCTTGCATATTTTTTTAAATTGTGATTTTGTCAAATACCAAAGTTACTTCTATCCCGGTATTTTACATGTGTGAATGGATGATTTTCCAATCTCCTTTCACTTTCGAATATATTAATGTCCACGCAAACTTTCCTGTTAAAGTGCGGCCGTCTTCGAGCGCTAACGAATAGTTTCCCGATGTGGTGAGCAATGCTGCATTGTCAGCCAGAACTGTAATCTTTTTATCGACGACATTAATTTCCTGCGATATGCAGCCTCTCTTCTTTTCTTCAAAATCTGCCATTACCTGACTGAAAAGCTGAAAGAATTGCCCGTTGACAATAAATCCGGCTTGTAAACTATCATCCACATTATCCGCCAGCATTTTAGAATTGAAGCTTTCGGAAGCTTGGACACTTTTCTCAAAAGCCGTTGCAATCTCAGAATTGATCTTCTCTTTTTGTTTATTAGTCAGTTCTTGTGAATATCCATTCAGGCTGATACAAAAAGAGATAGCGATAAATAATAAATAAGATAAAGTTTTCATGTGTTTTGCTTTTATATTAGATTTTTTCCTTTATGGCAAGAAATTAACTATCTTTTTAAACGTAGACTTATATGAGTGTTACCAGAACCCGCTAAAGCAAAATAACAATA
The DNA here is from genome assembly GCF_000711235.1 of Prevotella sp. 10(H). GTDB lineage: Bacteria > Bacteroidota > Bacteroidia > Bacteroidales > Dysgonomonadaceae > Dysgonomonas. The sequence continues at coordinate 205,671 of NZ_JOMI01000001.1, forward strand.
TTTTATCCGAACAACTGCCTGAGAGCTTCCTCTACTTTCCTCACCTGTACGATTTCAATATTTACTTTCGATGTGAAACCTTTCAGATTGTTCTGAGGTATAAGTATTTTGGAGAAACCGAGTTTTTCGGCTTCAAGTATACGCTGTTCTATACGGTTAACCGGACGTATTTCGCCCGATAAACCGACCTCTCCCGTCATGCATACATGCTTTTCGATAGAAATATCGAGGCTCGACGAAAGCACCGCGCTGATAACCGATAAGTCCATGCCGGGATCGTTTACTTTCAGTCCGCCTGCTATGTTCAGGAAGACATCTTTCTGTATCAACTTAAAGCCTGCACGCTTTTCCAGTACGGCAAGAAGCATGTTCATACGGCGCAGGTCAAATCCCGTAGCCGAACGCTGCGGTGTGCCATAGGCCGCCGTACTCACCAGTGCCTGTGTTTCTATCAGGAACGGGCGTATACCTTCGATAGCAGCAGCGATGGATACCCCGCTGAGTCCTTCGTGATTTTGGGTAAGAAGCAATTCGGACGGGTTACTGACTTCCCGCAGGCCGTTTTGCCTCATCTCGTAAATACCGAGTTCGGCAGTACTTCCGAAGCGGTTCTTAATGCTGCGCAGGATACGGTACATATAATGCTGGTCGCCTTCGAACTGAAGAACAGTATCTACAATATGTTCCAGCACTTTCGGGCCTGCAATGCTGCCCTCCTTATTTATATGGCCTATGAGTACCACAGGCGTATTCGTTTCTTTTGCAAATTTGAGAATGGCTGCCGAGCATTCGCGTACCTGCGACACGCTTCCGGGCGACGATTCTACCATATCGGTAAATATGGTCTGTATTGAGTCGATGATGACAAACTCCGGTTTTAGGTTTTGTATATGAACGAATATCTGTTCCAGATTGGTTTCGCAGACAATGAAACAGTTTTCACTGCCGGAATTGATGCGATCGGCACGCAGCTTTAACTGTCGGGCGCTTTCTTCACCGGATATGTATAATGTCTTTATTTCGTTCAGCCCAAGAACAGTCTGCAATATCAATGTCGATTTGCCTATTCCGGGTTCACCTCCTACCAGTACCAGCGAACCGGGAACAAGTCCGCCGCCCAACACACGGTTCAGTTCTTCATCGCGCAGGTTGATACGCGGCTCTTCGCCTGTCTGCACATCTTTCAGCAGCAGCGGTTTGGCTTTTGTCGTATCGAATCCGTGAGGACTGACCTTCGAGGGTGATTTATCTTTGCTGATTATTTCTTCCACATAGGTATTCCATTCACCACAAACAGGGCATTTACCCAACCATTTAGGCGAGTCGTTCCCGCAATTGCTGCAGACGTATACCGATTTTATTTTTACCATGTTATTTTCTTCGCTTCCTTATGTCCTTTTTTAGTGAACACCTGTATAATATAGGTATCCCTCGCTAAATTCTTTATACTTGGTATCGTATGTTCTTTTTCATCGAGGCCTTTTTTATCATAAACAGTATTTCCGGTAAGGTTTATAATTCTGACACGCTCTATAGCATCTTCATCTTTATATATACTGACTTTCAATTCATTGTTAGCTACGGAATACTCTATCTCATGGTGAACACGTACGTTTATTATAGCTTTCTTATTCTTCTTATCGGTTACAGTTATATCTGCCGTACCGCCGTTTAGACCTTTGATGTTTATTTTCCTGTCTGTAATTTCTACAGTTGCCACATTGTTATCGGACGATATTGCAGTATATTCTCCATTACCGTCCAGAATATTTACATCTGACATTTTATCAATGGTAAGAGAAAGTACAGTATTATCCAGCACGATATTCTTATCTATATTGATATTATTATTGATACCCGCTATCTTTGTTGCACCCGAATTTTTAGGATCGAGATATTTCTTCATATGCTGCTCTGTATCTTTATACTGATCCCAATGATACCATAATTTACCGTATGCATCCGAGATATCAGGATTGTTACAATTATTATCACCGCCGGTGAGAGTTCCCGTTATCAGCCCTGCCTGATTAAACAAGGGGCTGCCCGACGAACCACCCTCTGTTGCACCCTCAGAATAATAAACCACCCAATGCGTACCGAACTGCGATTTAGAACTCCATTTGCCGGATACAGGCGCTTTTTCATAGAATGATATCTTTTTCACATCACCTTTAGGATGATGAATTACTGCTCCATTCGCTGCCGGCTTATTTTCCCTATCCCAACCATTAAAATACACATCCCAGTCGTCAGGAATTTTTTCCGAAAGTTTAAGAAGCGCTCCATCACTTCCCCCCTCTATAGGGTTCAGCACAAGAACTTCCGAACCTTTATGATATTTATATTTAGGCGCTTTATCACCGGGTTTTATTTCACATGTAGGGAGCTCGTATTCGAAAATGAATGCTGTATTCGGCGCGATCGATTCCGGCGTCATATTTTCGAAACAATGCTCCGAAGTCAGCAGGTAAGGTGTCTTATCGTTAGTGGTATTGTTTATCATTGTTCCCGAACAAAGATAAGTATTGCTGTTTCGCGTTATCCTCAGCAAAACTATTCCCCTTTTCTGATCCTGCCATTTTTCACCTTCCGGACAATTGATATTTATCATGCATGGTTGAGATGTATTAAAATCATTATGCTGATTGGTTCCGGTAGTATATTTATATCCGATATTGGATAAAACCATACGTGGAGACTCCGTTGCCTTATCTGATGTCACATATTCCAATACCACATTATCTCCCGACATATTTTCGAGCGAATAAGGGCCTCCGCCGGGGTTATCTTTATGGGTATATATGACGGCGTCTGTTGTATTGCTTTTATTATAAGCATATAATTGTGCACCCTCCGGAATATAGAAATCGTCGAAGCTGATGAAAAACCGCTTCGCCTCAGGCACTTTTATATTCAGTTTCCATATATTTTCTTTTCCCGAAAAAGCCGACCAGAATCCGACAGTATCCATACTGATACCTAAATCGTATATCCTTGCTTCCAACATCGCTGTCCCGCGCTTGCCATATTGCATGTCGGCAGCAGTATATGTGGTCTTAGTGCGGTCTACCAATACGGAGATTTCTGTTTTTTCCTTATCCAGTGTATACTGTTTGTTTTGTGCAACCATAAGGCTCACAGGCACAAATAGGATAAGGCTTGCAAAAAGCTTTTTAAGGGAAATAAATTTCATAATTTCTCAATTAATTGCTGTATATATGTGTTTACATCTTCACGGTTTACCAATTCCTCCGTTTCGAATATGATCTGTGCCTGTGAATAATAAGGGTTTCTTTTTTCGAGGCTCTCTACCACAAATTGATAAAGTTCTTCTTCATTCTTATCTTTTATCAAAGGGCGTTTGTCTTTACACGTATTCAATCGTGATGCAAGGGCTTCCGGCGTGGCTTTGAGATAGACAGTCGTTCCGGCATTATTCATATAGGACATGTTATCAAAGAAGCAGGGTGTACCTCCGCCTGTAGAGATAACCACATTTTCGAACTCGCCCACCTCTTTTAACATATTGCGTTCTATATTACGGAATTCATTCTCTCCTACTTCCTGAAATAGCTGGCTGACCGTTTTCTGGAAACGGGCCTGTATGAAATGGTCTAAATCAATAAAGTCGAGATTTAAAACTTTTGCCAACTCACGTCCGGCGGTCGTTTTTCCCGCGCCCATATATCCAATCAGGAAAATTCTCTTCATTTACAAGTTTAGTATTGACTCATTATGCAAAAATAGAAATAAAATAGTTAACGAAGATTACAGCGCTTAATATTATTAAGTTTTAACGACATTATATTCTATTTTAGAAATCAGATTGAAATCCTTTCCTGATGCACAAAATCGTTTATTCTTTTTAACGTGTTCTTATCCGCTCCTGTATGCTTCTCTTTAAACATACAAAATGCAAAACAGCTATAAAGGTAAGCATTTATACCGGAGTTTTATTATATTTAATTAACTAAAAAACAAACTTCATATTGTATTAATATACACAATAAATTTTGTTGTCTAAATAATTAGACATATATTTGTCATAATCTAATTGAAAAAAGCATGCAACTGACCAAAGCAGAAGAACAAGTGATGCAGATATTGTGGACTATGGAAGAAGGCACAGTACAGGACATTCTTAAAGGATTTGCCGAAACGAAGCCTGCCCGAACCACTATTGCAACCATATTGACCATACTGGAAGGAAAAGACTTTGTTACCCACCGCACCGAAGGCCGTGTAAACATCTACAAGGCACTGATATCAAAAGAAAGCTATTCGAAGAAGCAGCTATTCGGATTCGTGAAAAATTATTTCAACGGGTCGTTTACATCTATGATATCGTTCTTTGCCAAGGAAACAAACCTAACCGTAGAACAAATGGACGAAATGCTGGAGGAAACACGCAAAGAACTTGAAAACGAAAACAATAAAACTGAATAATTATGGAAGCACTGATTATATATATCGCTAAAACAGGCATTTGCCTCGGTGTATTCCTCATTATATACACATTATTCCTGCGTCCTACAACATTTTTCCGTCTCAACAGGCTGTTTTTATTATCGGGATTTTTCTTTTCGCTTATTTTTCCGGCGATTAAATATACCTACGATGTAGTGCTTCCCGCTTCGAATATTCCGGTTACGCAAACCTTAGCGGAGAATGTTGCAGCGGCTGCGCCTGCGTCGCAGATAAGTATCTGGATGATTCTTAGTGGCCTCTATCTGGCAGGTATTTTTATACTGATAATAAGGAATACGTATTCATACATCAAACTTCACCGGCTGGTGAAGACAGGAACTATATATAAAGACAAGGGTTTTAATGTGATAGAAAACAGGCAGGTGAATTCGCCTTTTACCGTATTGAATTATATCTTGCTAGACACAAGCAGGTTAAGCGATACCGAAAAAAAACTTATCTTGAAACATGAAATAACCCACGTAAGCCAAAAACACTGGGTAGACCTTCTTTGCAGCGAATGCATGCTTATGCTGCAATGGTTCAATCCATTGGCTTGGGTATATGTGAAATTGCTGAAAGAAAATCATGAATTTCTGGCGGATAAGGCAGTGATAGATTCGGGTGTATCGCCTGCATTGTATCAGGCTGTGCTGATCAACCAGAAATTTCAGGGCCCCGTATTTTCTTTCTCCAATTCATTCAATTATTCGAAACCATTAAATCGTTTATCAATGATCAAAAAAGCAAAGAGTTCGCCTTGGAAGAGGGCTGTTGTTTTGGCAGTCATACCCATATTCGGCCTGTTCGTGTGGGCATCGGCCGAGCCCCGCTATGTACTCGATACCTCGGTGTCGCAGATGCCGGAAGTATCTGTAAGTAATGTCATTCCTGAATATCCGGAAGATTCGGTAGTCGTTATCGGATACGGAACCCAACATAAAAAGACAAGTACTAAGATTGCACAGGATGTGTATGTCACCAGAAGTGATACTAAAGAAGTGACAGACACTACTAAAAATGTAAAGGTCAAGGTCGTAAGAACAGATAAAAGTTCCGAACCTTTGGTAATTATCGACGGCAAGAAGGGGAATATGAAAGACCTTGAAATAGACCCCGACCGAATAGATAACATAACAGTATTGAAAGATAAAGAGGCTATAGCTGCTTATGGTAAAAAAGCTAAAAACGGGGTTATAATAGTTACCACAAAGGAACATGCAAAAAAGCAAACTAAAGATCGTATTGTTACAGTTACCACTGTCACTACAGACGATAATGAGCCGGGGATTATTAAACCTGAAGAGCTTCCCTCTATGATAACATTCGGTACACCGACTTCCCCACTGGTTATTATCGATGGGGTAAAACAGCGGGATAAAAAAAAGTTTGAAAAGCTGGATGTACGAGATATAGAATCGTTTACTATTCTCAAAGATAAATCTGCGATAGAAACATATGGAGAAGAAGGTAAGAACGGAGTCATTATTGTGACGATTAAAGCTTCAAAAAAATGGAATAACTTTTTATAATAAAAAAGAGCAGCTATATGAAATAACTGCTCTCTTTTTTTATAATATCTTTATTTATAATGTTTTCAGCTTTAGGTTGCGCCACAATACCTTGATGCCGCCGCCGTCGTGTATCTGCAGTGCAATACGTCCTTGACCTTTACCGATCTTTTCGTCTTCAAGATTTACCATTTCCACACCGTTGAGCCATGTGGTTACTTTATCGCCCTGTACGAGAATGCGCATTGTATTCCAGTCTTTCACTTTCAATACATTGTCTTTATCCTTAGGCGCTTCGATGAGCCATCCGCGACCGTAAGATTCATATATACCGCCTGTACCGTGGCCTTTCGGAGCCACTTCAACCTGCCAGCCGTTTACTTTCACACCTTCTTCGATAAAAGAGCGGATAAATACACCAGAGTTTCCGTCCGCTTCCTGTTTGAATTCTACTGTAAGGTCGAAATCATCATAGTAATTCTGTGTAGCCAGATAGCCGTATTGTTTATCAGGACCGCTTTCGCATACCAGCAATCCGTCTTTTACATACCATTTTTCAGTTCCGTAGATATCCCATCCGCTAAGGTCTTTACCGTTGAAGAGATTAATTTCTGCTGTCTTACGTGGTAATTCCTTAATTTTTATATTGCGGAAAGATGCCGGATAACCATGATCCTGCAGGCAGATAACACCTTTCTTTGCAAGTCCGTATTCCGGAGCATTTGTCCATTTACCGCTGTTCTTACGGGCATGCCAGTCCTCTGTCCATGCTTCGAATTCGAGTATTTTCTGACCATTGAGCCAATGTTCTACATGACCGTTGTCGAATACGATTTTCGAATTGTTCCATTCTCCCTGCGGATTTACTTTCATCTTGGTAGTATCAGGGATATACATGGCATAGTCGGCTCCCATATTCTGCCAGTCTTCCAGCTTATCAGGGAAATTAGGAGCGTCTATCAATTGATATTCGGGGCCTGTAACGTAAGGCACTTTATATTGCGGACGCTCTACCACGTGATACAGCATACCGCTGTTTCCTGCTTTGGAGAGCTTCCAGTCCCACGACAGTTCGAAGTTTTCATACTGTTTTTCTGTCACGATGTATCCGCTTTCATCGCTGCCGTCTCCTTTGGCCTGTATGCATCCGTCTACTACATGCCACGGCTGTGTGAGCGAAGTGCCGTTATAATCGCGCCACCCTGCCATTGTCTGGCCGTCGAATAGCAACTGCCACCCTTCGGATTTTTCTGTCTCAGTCAATGTATTTTGCTGAGCAGTGTTGCATGCAGTAAATCCGAAAAATCCGGCTACACACAATAATGATAAATTTCTGAATTTGTTTTTCATGTTCTTGGCTTTGTATTTTGAAAATTAAAGTTATTGGCGTAAAGATAGTGAAATAGCACTAACTATGCATTTTTTTAACTTTTTTCCGCGAATAAAGCTATTTGTTAAATTCCTTTTCTTTCTTGGCTTTCCCGTAATCGGGGTCTATTTTAAGTAATGCAACCGCTATTATCGGGATTATACTGCATATCATTACCCAGATAAAGAAATTGTTATAACCGAGTTGCTCCTGCAGCCACCCCGCAAACATTCCCGGAAGCATCATTCCCAGCGCCATAAAGCCTGTACAGATAGCATAATGAGCGGTTTTTTGTTCCCCATCCGAATAGTACATCAGATAGAGCATATAGGCCGTAAATCCGAATCCGTATCCGAACTGCTCAGCACATACACATATATTAATTAATAACAGGCTATCTGTCTGTGAAAAGCTAAGGTAAAGGAAAGTTGCGGATGTAAGCAGCATACTTAGCGCCATCGGCCACAGCCATTTTTTCAATCCTCCTTTGGCAGCAACCAATCCTCCGATAATTCCGCCCACAGTAAGGCCAATAATCCCTATTGTACCGTACACCAGTCCAACTGCGCCTGTTGTCAGCCCCAAGCCTCCGACATCCTTAGAATCTAATAAGAAAGGATTGATAAGCTTTATTAGTTGTGCTTCCGAAAAACGATAGGTAAGCATGAAAAATATAGCCGCTGCAGCCTGCGGTTTTTTGAAGAAAGAAACAAATGTCGAAGAAAACTCCCTCATCACTGACCTTGCCGTCACATTTGCCGACGGTTTATCCGATGCAGGTCGAGGCAATGCTGCCCGATGATAGAAGCTAAAGAAGATAAACAGTCCGGCCAATACAAAGAAAGTGATAGACCATGCAAACGGTATGTTTCCCGACAGACCTTTATATTCCACTGTGCTATCGGTAGCTAGTTTTTCATCGACTTGGAAAACCATATAGGCAGGTTTATTCCAGTTATTTTCATTGAATGCAAGCCGTTCGCCCTGTATCATGGCTATACTTTTATCGCCGTTGCTCATAGAGGTATTCAGGACCATTTCTTTACCCCTTTCAGGCGGGGCGGATAGATGTACGGCTACGACTGCCACATTTCCCGCATGGTCTGTTTTATCCACATAGCGTTTCTCTCCGAATGAATCTTTTATCCATTTACCGAAAGGCTGGGATATATTGGTTTTCCACCAACCGTCGCTATCTGCTTCTTTTTCTGCTTCTTTAATTACAAAGCCGTTTTGCTCGTTTAGAGCGGATACTTTATTCAGAAAAACTTTGAGGCTGTCTTTATTGAGTCCTTGTGTACTCAGTTGTACCGTTTCCCTGTCTAATACGAAATGAATATCGCCTTCCTGCGCAACAATATTATTCATTTGCGGAATATATAATGCAGATTGCGTAAAGCGCGGCGATGCTTCTATATTTATCTTTATGGGTTCGCTGCCCGATGTGCTTTCCAAAAATCCGGCAAGGATAATCAAAAGCCCTTGTCCTGTAATAGTTGCAACACGGTAGAAAGTACTCCTGATTCCGACATACATAGCCTGCTGATTAGTGTCGAGACCAAGCATATAGAAGCCGTCCGCAGCAATATCATGCGTAGCAGAACTGAATGCCAAAAGCCAAAAGAAAGCCAGTGTAGCCTGAAAGAAGAACGGTAGAGGAATGGTAAAGGCAATACCCGCAAGCCCCGCACCGATAAGCAACTGCATGGTTACAATCCACCAGCGTTTTGTCTTTAATAAATCGACAAACGGGCTCCAGAATGGCTTTATGACCCATGGCAGATACAGCCAGCTAGTATACAGTGCAATATCGGTATTGGATATTCCCATGCGCTTGTACATAATCACCGAGATAGTCATTACAGCCACATAGGGCAGCCCTTCCGCGAGATAAAGCGAGGGAATCCATGCCCATGGCGATTTCTTATTTCCTTTCATAGTATATATTTTGGTCTCAGTATAATTTCTCTAAACTTGCACCTCGGTAGTAGTGCAGCAGTATCCGGTCAAATGTATAGCCCTTTTCTCCCATTACAGCCGCACCTATCTGGCACAACCCTACCCCATGCCCCCAGCCGGCACCCCGCAGGATAAAGCTACCGTCATGCTTTTTTATTGTAAATGCCGAACTGTAGAGATGCGATTCGGAAAGAATACGTCGTATTTCAAGTTCCTTTCCTATTGTCATTGTCTTTTTTGAGCCGACAATTTTTAGTTTTATCAGACGTCCGGAAGCACCTCTCTCTACAGGAATCAGTTCCTCAATAGTTCCGAAATCGATACCGGAACGTTTATAAATAAGTGCAGATAATTCTTCTTGCGTATAAACTACCTGCCAGCGGTAAAAATCAGTGGTTTCCTGATCGTAGTTATTCAATACCTGCCTTAATATCTTTTTATCCTGTGTATTACAAAATGCAGCAGGCCGCGATTCTATCCAGCGGGCAGCCTTATCTTCTTTTGTCAGGTCGAGAATGTCGTTTTCATTTTCCGTATCCCGAAGTTTCGACAAATAAGGATGTTTTATATCTTCCCAGCAATTCTGAAACTCCTCCACTACTCCACCACAGCATTTCGAAAAACGGGTATCGCATATTTCGCCTGCGTATTTTAATACTAAGCCTCTGGTTTCTTCTATAGCCTTCCTGACAACATTCACATTAGCAGATACACGCGTAATCCCCTGATAACGTTGGCAATGGTCATCCGCACATACATCAAAATCGGTATGGTCTTCACGGTCGTACCAGCGGATAATTTCATCTTCTGTTTCGGTGAAAGCAGTATAATTTTCTTTCTTTTCAATTATATGTTTGTTCTTCTCTATCTGTGCCAGCAACCAGCTGCGCGAAATTACGGCATGTGATTTCAGCAATGCTGCCGAGGCCGTCGCACTCATTTCGGAAGAGATAACACTGGTAAGATAATCTTCAATGCCGATAAGATTAATGGCGGTAATCATTCCGTTTGCAACAATCAGTTTCAAATCGCCTTGGAAGCGCTGTTCTTCTTTGCGTTCCCAATGAAAATTGATGCCGATAACGACATCTCTGAGTATAAAAGTCGATTGTTCAGTTTGGGGAGTAAAGAGCAATTCATTGTATATTTGACCGTTCCATAATATCTGATTGTCTTTATAAGATACAGTATGTTCGCCCGATACTTTACGTTCATCACATACATATTCCCCATCGAGAAGAAAGGTTATTTCCTTGTTCCATAATATACCGACATTTACCTTCGGTTCCATATCTTATATTTGCTTTACCTTATCGATTATCAATTGCATTTCTTCATCACTGATACATATCTCTTTATATATATCTTCGATATCGGCAGCAGTAATTTTGTTGAAATCCTTTTCCTGCGGCACAATCAGCACTCCGCCCATATCTACAGCCCCCGGACTAACAAGTATCTGCGTATCGTCATTGGCAAAAAAGCAGTCCGGACGGTGTTTCTCACGCGGGAAGATGCAGAAATAATATTCGCCCTCTACATGCCAGCCAAGTATGTTCATCTTCGGTTCTTTGTCATCTTCTTTAATTTCCAGCAAGCTATAAAGCTTTTCGAAATATATTTTTATCCGCTCCTTATCTTTCGAGCGCAGCAGGAAAAAATTGCGGAGATAACTCTTTACGGCATAAATCAGTATATCACCCGATTCGTAAATGACGTCCTTTTCAAGCGGATAAATATCTTTTTCAATCGGTAGAAATCCTTTTATACCCGCCTGAAAATGTGCATGGTCGGGGGCAGATGCTCCGGCTTTAGGCCCATTGTAAAATATAGTATATTCAGGCAACTCTTCTGCCAAATTCACCATATCGCCAAAACGGTTCAAAATCAATTGGTCGGTATGCTCACAGGTCGGAATAGTATAATGTACGGGAAATATAGGGAACGGATTCACAAGTATCTGATATTCTTCTTCATAAGGAATACCCTTTTGCTGTTCCGGCAGGTTTTGCGGACAAAGAAAACATTTGCGTTCCTGTATAGAAACCGCATCTACTTTCGCAGAAGCCGAATGCATACGGGCAGGATTGAACTGAACTTTTACCGAAAAGCTGCCGAAAGAAAAATTTCTCGTTTTTACTTTCTTGAGTGCTTCGTAATTAGTTTTTGCCTGCTCCCATTCCCTAAGCTGGCTGTCGAACAATTCCTTTATTTGTTGTGATAAAATACTCATACTTTATACTTATTTATTCTTATTCATTGCAATACGTGCCTGCAACTCCCATGTGCGAATTCTGTCCTTATATGTATTATGCGCATTCATCTTCTCGATATTCAGCGATGCATCCGAGTTATCTTCCCACCGGCGGCAGAGATACAAAACATCATAAATACGCCCTATGCGATACTCGCGCGAAAAGTACAACCCGAGCGCATAATCTTCACCGTAACTTGTATTAGGTACTTTTATTTCCCTCAGCAAAGGCGTATAAAAAGCACGCGGGGCGCCCAGCCCGTTGATGCGCAGTGCATTGTTGCGTCCGTTATCTGGTGTCCATTCCTTATGGTCGATAATACCCGGCGGTATCATTTTCATGTCGAAGTCGGTCAGCATATAAGTACCAACAACCATAGCACAATTCTGTTCGTAGAAAGCATCGACAATTTTCTGCAATGTGTTTTCATCGGAATATACATCGTCGCTATCGAGCTGTACTGCAAACTTCCCACATTGAGGATGATGCACTCCCGCATTCCAGCAGCCGCCGATTCCCAGTTCTTTATTCTCGGGAATGATATGTATTAGTCTGTCATCGGAAGCAAAAGCATCGATAGCTTCTGTTGTACCGTCGGTCGAATAATTGTCTACCACAATCAGATTGAAACGGAAATTCGTTTTCTGATTCAGTACCGATTTTATAGCATCGCTGATTGTACGTATGCGGTTGCGCACAGGAATAATAACGGATGCTTCATATTCGAAACCGCTTTTATTGAAATCCACATCTTTGAAATGAGGTGCAAGATAACCACCGACCTTTTTAAGATGGTCGGTACACGCCTGTTCCATTTCTATCTGCACATCACGGTTTTTAGGGTCCACATAGTCGAATATTTTCTCTCCGCTTTTGCGTGTATCGTTTTCCTCTTCTGTATATAAATATTCATTGATATGTACAAGTTCCGCATGCTGGGATACTTTCAGGCGAAGATCGTACAATCCTGCATATTTATATTCAGTATCTATACCTGCGACCGCTTTTTTGAACACTTCCGTATCATATAAGAGTACCGACCCGAAATTGAAATCATCCCTCAGGCTTCCCTTTTGATAAGCAATCAGCGGATTGTTCTTCTTTTCCCCGTCAGTAATCTGATAATGATCCGCATAGACGAGTCCGGCTCCCGAATCGCAGGCAATCTGCACCATTCTCTCAATGGCAAACATGCCTATACGGAGATCGGCCTGCTTGGTATATATCAGTGTATATTCCGTACCGGCTTTTGCCTCTATTTTTCTTATGGTAGCAGTGGAGCATAAAGAATCGATGCGAATAATTTCACATCCGGCAGGCTGATCTGCAGAATCGTTATCTGCCAGCAGATATATATTATTTACTAAAGGAGATTCTTTTAATGATGCTACAGTATTTTTTACCTGTGCAGCATTATGGAAAGGCACAAAACAATTTATTTTCATTAGGATGTCGGTTCTGTTTTCTGAATATTATTTTAAGCCTTGAAGTTAAATAAATTTCCGTTCTGTCAGGTATTTTCAGCGTTTTAGTTTTTCACAAAACATGGAATAAAAGATACAAAACAGTCATGTAAACAAGGCAAAAATACTTTTCAACATACTATATATTTTTAATATTTTTTGGTACAAATCTGTCGCTGTAAATGCTTTTCTTTGTATCAGTATGAACGATAATGTACTCGAAAAACTCAAAGTACTGGCAGAATCGGCAAAATATGATGTTTCCTGTTCTTCCAGTGGAACTGTCCGCAAAAATAAAGCAGGCGGACTAGGAAATACTGTAGGCGGAATGGGTATCTGCCACAGCTTTACCGAAGACGGGCGGTGCGTTTCGTTACTCAAGATCATGCTTACCAATTACTGTATTTACGATTGTGCGTATTGCATCAACCGCCGTACTAACGATATCCGGCGGGCAACGTTATCGGTACAGGAACTGGTCGATCTTACAATCGAGTTTTACAGGCGCAATTATATCGAAGGGCTATTCCTGAGTTCGGGAGTAATCAAAAATCCCGATTACACAATGGAACGCATGGTACAGGTAGTGAAAGACCTGCGCAAAGTGCATCGCTTCAACGGATACATACATATGAAAAGTATACCGGGCGCCAGTCAGGAACTGATAAGCGAAGCCGGACTGTATGCCGACCGTATGAGCGTAAATCTGGAAATACCTACCGAAGCCAACCTGAAACTGCTTGCACCCGAAAAAGACCACCGCAGTGTATACAAGCCTATGCGCTATATACAGATAGGTATGCAGCAGAATATTGAGGACAGGCGGAAATTCCGTTCGGCTCCACGCTTTGTTCCTGCAGGACAAAGTACGCAAATGATTGTAGGCGCTACAAACGAACGCGATAAGGATATACTCAGGGTATCTTCGATATTGTATCAGCAGACACAAATGAGGCGTGTATATTATTCGGGGTTTATTCCTGTAAACAGCTATGACAACCGTCTGCCTGCACTGAAACAGGCGCCGTTGGTGAGGGAAAACCGTCTGTACCAGGCCGACTGGCTGATGCGTTTCTATCAGTACAGGGCTGATGAGATTGTAGACGATTCGTATCCTGACCTCGATCTCGAAATAGACCCGAAACTGGCATGGGCACTTCGTCATCCGGAGATGTTCCCTGTGGATATTAACAAAGCGGATTATGCCATGATTTTGCGAGTGCCGGGCATCGGGGTAAAATCTGCTAAGTTCATCATCACTTCACGAAGATACGGAAGACTGAATGCATCGCAGTTGAAAAAAATCGGCGTAGTCATGAAAAAGGCTCAGTACTTTATTACGTGCAATGAATTACCTATGTTTACCGTAAATGAGGCAACTCCGGAGTATGTACGCAAGATTCTTACAGAACCAAAGAAAAGGAAAGGAGACCAAAGACAGCTGTCAATCCTTTTCCCAGACTGAAATCCGGTCATTTTTTGCAGCACTTTAACCCGCTGAGATTTTGATATTTCATTTTTTCTGTAAAACAGGACGTAAATATTGAAAGCTGGATATAGGTTCGGCAGATTATTACATAGATTATTAAATTACATTTCAAAACACATAACATCATCAAAATTAGACAATGAAAACATTCACACTACTATTTGCCGTTTTCTTCCTTGCTTCATGCAACGTCAAAGTCAATCCGACCTATCCTTATGTATATGCATATTCCGTTGAAACGACTTACGAGGAAGCTTTGGAAAAAATAAAAGAAATGCATGAGGCGACACCATCGTACGCAGTTGAAAACACAGATGTAACAGGAATCGACAATGAATTTAGTAAAGTGCATCAAACACACTTTTATTTATCAGAGACTAATCAGGTTGCCGTTTGTGCGTTCTATGGAAAGAAACGTGATTATAGTCTGGCAGTAATGGCGCACTTCTATGATTTAGAAGACTTTGGAAAGCTCACTCCTCGGGAAATCATAAAAAAGGACACTTATACACAAGAAGAAATTGACCGCTATAAAGAATCAAAAGAGATATTCGAATCTCATATACTTGAGAAATTCGGTAACTGGCAAGAAATCAAAATACAAGACCTATAAAAATTATGATTGTTTTTTTCTACGACAAAACTTTTGAAGGCCTGCTTACTGCTATCTTCGATGCTTACAGCCGGAAGGTTTTTCCCGACAAGTTGCTTGCCGAAGGGGATATTCTTCCCATATTCGTAGATGAAACATATACCGTCGTCACACAGGAAGACCGTGCCGCGCGTGTATGGGCTGCGCTGGAAAAGAAAATGAGCCGGAATGCCTGTAGCAGTCTCACTTGTGCATGGCTGTATGACGAGGCCGGAGCCGACGAGATCATATTCAGCTATATCCGGAAGATGCTCAACAGTAAAATATCGATTGAGACAAACTTCGGCGACGAAGATGTGCTTCGAGTAAATAAAATGGCGCATAAGGTATTGAAGGAGCAATATTATATAAAACAGTTTGTGCGCTTCCAGAAAGCTGCCGACGATATATTCTTTGCTACCGTTTCTCCTACTTACAATGCTCTGCCGATAGCTATCCCCCACTTCAAAGACCGTTTTGCCGACCAGAAATGGGTAATCTATGATATAAAAAGGCATTACGGTTTTTATTACGATCTGCATACTGCTGTAGAGATGACGTTCGACGATGATGAACATTTACTTAGCGGAAAGCTGGATGAAGAATTAATGGCGCAGGATGAAAAATTATTTCAGGAACTATGGAAAGGCTATTTCAAATCGATGACGATTAAGGAAAGAATCAATCCTAAATTGCACCGGCAACATATGCCAAGACGTTTTTGGAAATATTTGACTGAAAAGCAATAAACTTACGTACGAATACATATATTAAATCAAATAAACAATATTATTCTCAACAAATAACAATCTAATATATAGATGCTTAATAAATATACACCGGTTATAGCATACACATCTATCTATACTTTAAAAATTGACTTGAGAAATAATAGCATTTAGCAGGAATTCATGATCACCGCATTCAGCCTGATTTTATAGAATTATAATGCGATTATGGCATATGCGAATAGCAATACATTTTCAACAAAACAACATAATTCGCGAAAACAAGTACTGATTATGAGTTACTTACATCTATATATCTTGATACCTGTCCACTGATCTGCATCAATGATATTTCGCATAATTTTGTCGCATATTCTGCCTGTACAAGCCTTTCTTCCGCTTCCAAAAGACTGTTTTGTGCCTCTCTCAATTCTATACCCGACAAGTCACCTAGTTTGTAACGTTCGATGGCAATTTCATGGTTTTCGCGGGCAGTTTCTACATTCTGTTTTTCGAGGTTTGTAAGTTCAATGTTATTTTTATAGGCCATCCACATATTGGCCAGGTCGGCCTTTAGCGACAGGATAGTTTGTTCGTATTCCAGTTGCTTATTTTCAATTTCTATCCGTGCATTCCTCTGCTTTCTCTTCCGGTTGAACCCGCTAAAGAGGTTATAACCTACCGTCAATCCGTAATTCAGTCCTAACGTACGTTGATTATCAATTGTTCCGGTGTTGTAAATATTCTTGGTGATTCCGTATCCCGCATTTAATCTGAGATATGGATAGTTTTCACTCTGCGCGGTTTTCAGATCCAGCATACTAAGCCTCCTACTCCTGTCGGTAACCAACAGGAATGTATTTGATGACAGCATACCCTGCATTATAGCATCCTGATCTATAAACTCATCGTATTGAATAATTGAATCATTTAATACAATAGACTGGTCGATCTTATCTTTAGCCATCAGTTTATTAAGCAATACGCGAGATGCATACAACACTTCGTATTGCTTTATCAGGCGCGAACTGTCACTATTAAAATCTACACGTGCCTGCTGCATATCGAGGCGCGAACCGGCACCGATTTCATAGCGGGCTTCCACTATCCGTAGGCGCTCTTTAGATAAACGCACTGCCGATTTAAGGTTTTTCAGACGGATAGTCTGCTGGATATAATTATAATATTCTGAAGTAATATCGGCTATAAAATTTTCTATAGTAAGTTGGGTTTCCAGACGTCCTATTTGCTGCAACTCTTTCAGACGGTGGTAATTAGTCTGCATATTGAATCCGTCGAAAATTGTCCAGTTAAGGTTTATCCCTGCATTCAGGTTCTGGTTATTGACGCCATTGTTGGTATTCGTTTCTCCGGACTCCATTTTCTGTTTTGTATTGTTGGAAGTTCCCGAATATCCGCTAGTAAGGTCTACAGTAGGCAGGTAACCCGCATTACCGAGTGTCACATTATTATCGGATATCTCCTGATTTTTCCTCGATATCCTGATATCATAATTATTCATCAACCCTTCCTGTATGACCGAGCTCAGTGTATAGAATTCCTGTGCTTGGAGTACTACAGGCAATGTAAGAAACAATATAATTATAGCAGATAAACTTTTTTTCATATATCAATCAATGTAATATAATATGTTAACCCTCGGTTACCACTTTAGCATCCTTAATTTCCTTAGCTTCTTCTTTTTCTTTTTTCTTTGTCCTGTCTGTCGAAATATACATATACACCGCCGGCACGATAAATATAGTGAGGAATGTAGACACCATCATCCCACCGATAACTGCAACTCCCATCGCCATACGCCCGTTAGCACCTTCGGCACTTGCAAATACCAGCGGCAAAAGCCCGAGTACGGTAGAAAAGCTGGTCATCAGGATAGGGCGAAGACGCTGCACGGCAGCTCCCTGTATAGCTTCCAATTTGCTGTAGCCTGCGTCCTGACGCTGATTGGCAAACTCTACGATAAGAATACCGTTCTTAGCTACCAGCCCGATAAGCATAATGATACCGATCTGGCTGAAAATATTCATCGTTATATCCTTCACATACATGAAAAGCAATGCCCCCGCTATCGCCAGTGGTACCGTAAGCATGATAACGAACGGGTCTTTGAAACTTTCGAACTGTGCAGCGAGAATCAGGAAGATGAGTACGATTGCCAGTATAAAGGCAAACATAAGGCTGGACGAACTCTCGCGGAAATCCTTCGAATCTCCTGCCAATGCCGTACGGAACGTATCATCGAGTGTTTCTTTAGCTATACGATCCATTTCGTCGAGCCCCGCACCGATAGTCACACCCGGTGAGAGTCCGGCAGAAATGGTTGCCGAGTTGAAACGATTGTAACGATATAGCTGTGGAGGAGCAACGCTCTCCTGCAATTGCACCAGATTGTCGAGCTGTATCATGTCGCCTGCAAGATTCTTGAGGTATATCGATTTCAGATCGAGCGGTGTATTACGTTGCTGACGGTTGATCTCACCCAGTATCTGGTATTGCTTTCCGTTCATATAAAAATACCCCATACGTTGCCCGCTCAGCGCGTATTGCAATGTCTGACCGATATCACGTGTACTTACCCCGAGTAGGGCAGCTTTATCCCTGTCGATAAGAATACGGGTTTCGGGCTTTGTAAACTTTAGGTTTACATCCGCCATCTGAAACATCGGGCTTTCCTGCACTTTACGTATAAATTCGGGTATAAATTCTTCCAACTTGGCTATATTCGGCGCCTGCAACACATATTGTACCGGCATACTCGAGCGTCTGCCGCCAAAGGTAGACTGTTGCTGTACGAAAGTACGTGCTGCGGTCTGCCCTCTTACCGCTTTAGTTAGTTCACCCGCAATCTCCATCTGGCTTCTGTCCCTGTCTTTTATGTCGGGCAGATTAAGGCTTATAAATCCTCCACCCGTCCATACACGCATGGTATTGATTAGCCTCTCGGGTGCTACAGAGTCTGCTATGACTGCTATTTTCTCCGTATAGTTACGGTTATATTCGTATGTGGAACCTTCGGGACCGCTTGTCCTTATCGTTACCTGTGAACGGTCTTCCAGCGGTGCCATTTCTGAAGGGATCAGAGACATCAGAAAGCCAATACCTATAAGTGTGGCTGCAATTATCGGCAATACGATGACTTTTTTTCTGAGGAAGCTGGCCAGTAACTTGGAATATCCGTTTGTCATGCCAGCGAAGAACGGCTCTGTCTTACGGTAAAACCAGTTTGGTCTTTCCCTTCTTTTCAGTAGCTTGGTGGCGAGCATCGGGGTAAAAGTGAGGGCTACAAATGCAGAGATCAGTACAGCCCCTGCCACCACAATACTAAATTCGCGGAAAAGCCGCCCCGTCATCCCCTCGAGGAATACAATAGGGAAGAATACGGCTACCAGCGTAATAGTGGTGGATATGACGGCAAAGAAAATCTCCTTAGACCCCTCTATACCGGCCTGCCTGGGCGTCATGCCGTTTTCTATCTTAATATAGATGTTCTCCGTGACCACAATGGCATCGTCTACCACCAGCCCCACAGCAAGCACTACTGCAAGCATCGACAGAACGTTGATTGAGAATCCAGCAACATACATCACAAAGAATGCACCTACCAGCGATACAGGTATAACTACGCATGGAACCAGCGTTACACGCCAGTCACGCAGGAACAGGAATATAATAATAACCACCAGTATGAACGCTATATAGACCGTTTCTTCTACTTCGGCTATCGAAGCGCGTATAAATTTGGTATTATCGAAAGCTACATCTATAAATACGTCTTCGGGTAAATCTTTTTTAAGTTGTTCGAGGCGGATCATAGCCTCATCTGATATTTCTATCTGATTGGCTCCCGGTTGTGGAATTATAACCGTACTAACGGCCGGAATGCCGTTACGGCGCATGATGCTGCGGTGGTTTTCAGTTCCCAGTTCGGCGGTACCTATATCTTTAAAGCGTACAACATTGAAGTTGTCCTCTTTTACTATCATATTATTGAACTCTTCCGGAGTCTGCATCAGTCCCAGCGTACGTATGGTGAGTTCAAGTGCGTCACCCTCTATACTACCCGAAGGCAACTCTACGTTTTCGCGGTCTACGGCATTTTTGACATCCATCGGCGTTATACCGTACGATGCCATTCTCACAGGATCGAGCCACAGGCGCATTGAATAGCGGTTTTGCCCCCAAATTTCCACGGCACTTACATTCGGAATCGTCTGCAAACGCTCTTTTACCGTCAATTCGGCTATCTCGCTCAGTTCAAGCAGCGAACGTTTTTCACTTTGTATGCTGATCTGTATAATCGGATTGGCATCTGCATCGGCCTTGGATACTGTCGGCGGGTCGCAGTCTCGCGGCAGGTAACGCTGAGCACGCGATACTTTGTCGCGAACGTCATTTGCTGCTGTTTCGAGGTCTACCGACAATTCAAATTCAACCGTAATACGGCACTGTCCCTGACTACTGCTACTGGTCAGCGACCTGATACCCGGAATACCGTTGATATTCTGTTCGAGCGGTTCGGTGATCTGGTTTTCGATAATCTCGGCATTGGCGCCGGGATAAGTAACATTTACGGAAATTATCGGGTTGTCGATATTAGGATATTCCCGTACGCCGAGGTATGTGTAGCCGATCATCCCCAGCAGGAAAATAACCAGTACAAATACGGTAGCAAGTACCGGACGCTTAATACTTATTTCGGATATTGTCATTTTCTAGTTACAAGTTAGAAGTTACAGGTATATTTAAAACCGGTATCTGTCTGTTCTCTGATTTTTAGTTATTTCTCTACAAATGTGTCAATCTTAACCGGCAGGCCGTCGCGCAGCTGCATGACTCCCGTCACCAGCAAGGTATCGCCTTCATTGAGTCCGTTTAATATCTGCACCGAGGATGCTGTACGCATACCTTTCTTCACTGTCACCTGATGAGCTTTCCCCTCCTTGTATATATAGGCGATATCACGCCCCATTTCGGCAATAGTGGAAAGGCTCGGTATGACTATCGTATTTTTAATTTCCTGCAATCTTATTTCTATATTGGTCGACTGGCCGGGCTTTAGGCGTCCGTCTACATTCGGATACAAGGCGCGGGCTGTCTGGCTGAATGTCATTTTATCCAGATTAGATTCTACTGCATAAACAGTGGCTCCGTAATTATTCAGATCATTATCGAAACTGAATGTGAGAGGCGTTCCGGCCTTCACATTATTTGCATATGCTTCGTTAACCGAGAATTCGATTTTCAACGGAGACACCTTTGTCAGGCGCGATATGATTGTGGTAGGCGATGCGTAAGTACCTTCACTCACCTGACGTAGCCCTATCACCCCGTCAAAGGGGGCACGCAGCTCTGTCTGGGCGATACGCGCTTTCGTGAGTTCTATATCTGCCAGCAACTTATCCAGTTCGGTATTTACTGATTCGTATGCTTCCTGACTTACGGCATCTTTTGCTAAAAGGGCTTTCTGACGGTAAACCCTGTCCTGTGCCAGCGGAATCTGCGCTTCCAGCTTTTTCAGTTCGGCCTGCAACGGCTTATCGTTTACTTTTGCCAGTAATTGTCCTTTGCGGACTTTGGTACCTTCGTTGAACGAAATCTCGGTTATTTTTCCCGATGTTTCGAAAGACAGGTCTACTTCTTCATCCGGTATCAGTAATCCTTTGGTACGGATTACATCCGTCAGGTTTTCAGTTTTGAGAATCTGAGCATTTACGTTCAGCGTATTTCTCATGATGCCCGGCGTAGGGGCACTTGTTGCGGGTGGCGGTGTATCGTTTTCGGCTAAAATTATTGCTTTTATTTTAGGGTAAAAAGCCATCCCGGCAATGATCAGTGCAATGATAACAATTAGAATTATTTTCGTTTTTTTATCCATGGTAACTACTCTGTTTTCAGCTCAAAAATTTTACACTCGGAATTGTGACGGAAAGTAAGCAAAAAGGTTTAATTCAATCAGCTAACTTTAGCATTTATTTACATTCGTAAAGAAAAATTACACAAGAAATTAATTTATTGATAATTTAATATTACAATAAAAGCTCAATGATACGAATGTTCACCAAGCTTTATATTGTAGTTGTCCATTAATTATCAGAGTGCAGATAATGCTTCTGCCGTTTTGTTCAATATATTATCTGCATTCGCTATTTCATCACCGTTTTCGGAGAATATACCTATTATATATTGCCCTTGCCACAAGACAGGTATATCTCCGTTGTAGCGGTCGTTTACAGTCAGGCGGTTCTCTTTGTAATCGAGCGGTTGCTTGGTAAAAGTAAAATATTTGTCAAGAACATCTCTTGCATTTCCTCCACTCTTTCCTGCATCAACAATAAATACCTGATAAGGTTTATTTCCCTGCTTATATTTTGCCATATATACCGCATTAAGGAACGTATGCCCTATATAGTTTGCAGTGATATAAGCCTCTGTATGCGGTACCATATTCTCTTTAGGCAAAGCGCGGATAATAGGCGGGTAGGCCGCCGCCGGGTCTATCCTGTTTGCCAAGCCCGCAGCAATACTTTCCATAGTAGCGAAAACATTCTCCGAAGCGCTGCTCCACATCTTTACATATATATTGCCTGCAAAGAAGAATATCCCCGAATCGTCGCCCTGTGCTTCGCCTCCTATAGAGAAAAACTTCAGATCGGGCGAACGCTCCGATGCATACATGCCGAAAGCATCTTCGGGTGTAGCATGGCGGTAGGCCTGAATGGAGATATAGTCGTCGCCGCGGGTGTATTCCAGTTGCGTCATCTCCCGGAAATTGTTCTCTATATACAAAGGTGCAGCCCCGTTGATACGGTCGAAAAGATTATCCGGATTGAATATCTCGACCTTCTCGGATATTGTCCAGCCATCGACAACAGGCAGCCACGACTTTAAATCGGCCGGAGTCTGTGCCGACAAATAGCACGATGAGCAAAAGAACAATAAGAGAATCAGTTTTAACATTTTCATAAACACATATTATAATATTAAGTAAGGAACTCGTTCGGTATGCTCATTACCGGAGTAATGGCTGCGATCTTTTGCACCACGTTAAATCCTGACGGACATTTCACTTTACAACTGTCGCAGTTTGAGCATGCGTTTTCTGCCAGATTGATTTCTTCCAGTGTTTCTTTCGACAACTGCGCATATTTATATCCGTAAGTATACATATAAGCGCGCATGATATCAGGGATAGGAAGTTTTTCAGGACATTGGGCAACGCACTCTTTGCATTGCTGGCAAAACATCATTTCGTTGTCGCAAAGCGAAGCCAGATATACCTGTTCGTCCTGTGTCAATTCCGGAGCCTGTGCCGCGGCTAGGCATTCGTCGAATTCGTCGTAATTGGAGAATCCCGGAATGATTGTAGTGATATGCTTGTTTTTCCATACCCATTTGAGGCATGCCTGCGCATTTATCTTTTTCTTGCCTTCGGCATCTTCCACGCCTCCGGTCATTGTTTTCATGGCTACGATGCCTATGCCTGCTTCTGCCGCCCGCTTGATGGCGTCTTCCGTTTCTTTCAGGTTTTTCAGTTTGAAGTTGTAGCTGACAAGTATTACATCGTATATGCCGGTATCGATAGCCGCGTGCAGTAATTCCGGCTTATGGGCATGTGAAGAGAAGCCGATAAATCGAGCTTTGCCGCTCTCTTTAATTTTCTTAAGAGCCGCGATAATCTTTTCATCTTTTACTTCCTCAATCTTATCATAAGCATGTGCATAGAAAATATCTACATAATCCATTTTCAACCGTTGCAGGCTCAGGTCTAATTTCTCATTCAGGTCTTGTTCGTAGTTTTCTTTCAGCGGGTAATCTATTTTCACCTTTGTGGCTATAAAATAGTCTTCACGCGGTTTTCCTTCGAAGAAAACACCCAGCATCTCTTCATTCCTTCCTTTCTGGTAGCCGTGAGCCGTATCGAAATGATAGAGGCCTGCGTTATAGGCAGCACGTACGACATTCGGATTGTCGGCGCGCATCACCCCCATGCTCAGTATAGGCAGTTCTACTCCTGTACGTCCAAGTTTACGCAACGGGAATTTATTTTTTGGAGGTTGCTCTGTTCTATCCAGCGTAGAGGCCGTAGCCCCGGGAACTATCAATGCCCCTGCACCTACAGTGGCAGAGAGCCGCAGAAAATCTCGTCTGTTAACACCTTTCTTTTTCATGCTGATATTTGAATAAATAAGGTTATAAAATAGTTTATTTGACTGTGTTATTTGTGGCTGAATGGTCTTCACAAATATAACAATATTTTTCAATTGCCTGTATTATGATATAATAATAATGTTAACCGCCCTCACATTTGTGTAAAAATGACGACTATGCGGTGTTAAAGCGTAATAAAAATGCTTATTTATTGAGTTTATATAATCAATATGTCTTTGAAATTCAACGAAGATTAATATATTTGCACAGCATATAAATAATTTGCCTGAATTTAACGAATAAATATACCCTATGAAGAAAAACATCTTTAATCTGAAAACAAAGCAATTGAAAGAGATTGCCCAATCACTCCAAGTCAAAGTAGAAAACGGCCTTGAGAAAGACAACACTGAAATACAGTGTATTCCTACTTATATCAACCCTAAAACAACAGGTATTGAAGGTTCGGCCCTTGTACTCGACCTCGGCGGCACAAATTACCGAGTGGCTACTATCGACTTCGAAAACGGCAAACCGTCTATCCATCCCGAAAACGGTTGGAAAAAAGATCTGTCCGTGATGAAAACTCCGGGCTTCAGCGAAGCAGATCTGTTTAAGGAACAAGCCGACCCTATAGGAGAAATAAAAATGGATGGCAAAATGCCTATCGGCTATTGTTTTTCATATCCTGCAGATTCGATGCTGAACGGCGACGCTGAACTGATGAGATGGACAAAAGGCGTGGATATCAAAGAAATGCTGGGCAAGCCTGTAGGTAAGCCGCTGATGGACTATCTGAACAAGGAAAACAATGATATGTTTACGGATATTAAAGTAATCAACGATACTGTTGCCAGCCTCTTTGCCGGACTTACCGAAAGCAATTACGATGCGTATATCGGTCTGATTGTAGGTACAGGAACAAATATGGCCACATTTATCCGTCCTGACAAAATTAAGAAACTGAATCCTGACTATAAAGGTGAAGGGCTGATTCCTGTAAATCTGGAATCGGGTAATTTCTACCCTCCTCATCTTACAGTTATCGACGATAAAGTAGACGCATGCTCTGACAGCAAAGGCGCTCAACGCTTCGAAAAAGCTGTATCGGGTATGTATCTGGGTGAAATACTGAAATCGGTATTCCCTACCGACGAATTCGAAGAAAGATTCGATGCCCAGAAGTTGACCAACATCATGAACTATCCTGATATCCATAAAAAAAGATACGTCGATGTATCACGATGGATATACAAGCGTTCGGCTCAGCTGGTAGCTGCATCGCTTGCAGGGCTGGTACTGGTACTTACTTCGCATGACAAGTCGATCAAGAAGATACAGCTGGTTGCAGAAGGCAGCCTCTTCTGGAGTGAGCACCGTCTGGGCAAAAACTATAAAGATATGGTATCGGAAGAACTTCGTAAGCTTCTTGAAGAATTCAATCTGAGCGATGTTCAGGTACATATCAGCAAGATGAAGAATGCCAACCTTATCGGTTCGGCTATCGCTGCATTGTCTTAACAGATTCCAAGTAATATAACAAGACAGGTTATTCAGAAATGGATAGCCTGTTTCTTTTAAAACATCACGGTATGTTGAAAAGCAGCAGGGAAGATTTACGGAATAGAGGTGCCGCAGATGAAGCCGATATCCATGCATATAAAAGCCTCTGCAAAGAGGAACTTTTCGAAAAAACAAATTCCGCTATCGCTTCAGAGCGCACGGCTGCTATCATAGCTTTACGCGACATATGCGGCTGGGAAGATATGGCTTATACAAGGCTTTTACTGGATAGATTGAGCACAGAGAAAGCCCTGTATACAAAGATAGAAATCTGCAATTCGCTGGAGAAAGGAAATGCTGAAACTGCAACCGTCATGTGCGACTATCTGGGAAAGATCGGTAAAAACCAACATATATCTATCCCCGATGCGGTTTCGAAGAAAAAAAGCTACCCTCTGCCGCGTGATATAATTGCCCGTACTTTAGGTAGAATGGACGCTTCTGTATGGGATGCCTTATATAGCAAGTTACAGGATATCGATAATATCAATGTTATATCGGAACTGCTCGATGCTATGGGATACCTTGTCTTCAATAATCCGGAATTAGGCAATCCAGAGAATTTCAATCAGATAAAAGAGGTATATAAAAAATACAGTGCTGAAGAGTTGATAGTATGGCGAATTACCCTATGTTGTTCTATGTTTCCTATAGTAGAAAGTAAAGATTTGTTACAGTCGATAACGGACAGAGTTTCAAGTAATACAATTATTAAGGAAGCAGATCGCAGCCTGAAACTGATAATGTAAAAATATAATTATCTGCTAATAAAAAAGGATACCCGCTACAGGTATCCTTTTTCTATTGTTTTGAATCTTATGCTTATTTATTTGGTGGTAGCTGTAAATACTACTACGCGGTTCCACTGGTCAGTAGGGAACAGCTGTTCCTTATCGCCGCTTGCTTTAGTAGTGATACGACTAGCCGCAATATCATATTTAGTGATCAATACGTTAGCAACAGCTTGAGCACGTTGTTCAGATAGTCTCTGATTAACTGCTGCAGTACCTGTGCTCTTATCAGCATATCCGGTAACGATTACATTTACCTTAGGATTATCTTTCAGATAACGGGCTGCATTGAAGATGTTAATATCCTGATTTTGTTCAAGCTTAGCACTACCGATACGGAATACGACAACAGCATTCATCAACACTTCTGTTTCTTCCTTCACTTCTTTAGTTTCCTGAACGATTATCTGTGGCTCAGGCTTCTTAGCAAGTTCTGTTTTCAATCTGTTTATTTCAGCATCTTTATTTGTAAGCAGAGCTCTCTGATTGTTCAGCTGGCTATTGAGACGGTCTACTTCGGCAGGATCTACTACATCTACCATTTCGAATCCGCTTTTGCCCAGATTGAAAGAAAGGCCGACCATAGCATCAATCATACCGTCGTATTTTTTACCTTCCTGACGACCATTAAAGTTGTCGGCAAGTAAGTTTCCTGCCACTTCTATATTGAAGTTCATTGCGTCATTCAGTCGGAAATCGGCTTGTAAACCTACGCGCGGTACAATAGTGTTTGTTCTGGATATTCCCCTGTCTTTATTCTTAAAGCCATGAGCATAACCGATACCGGCAAAAGCGATAAAGTTAAAGCCACGGTCTTCTTTGTATGGCATAAAAAGATTTGTAAGATTTAGTAAACCGTCGACACTGGTCTGGATATACCTGATCTTATAAGTACCGTCTACATTATCGATCTTGTAGTAGTTCTTTGATTCCCATCCGCCTACATTCAAACGGGCACCCACCTTCGGTGAGAAATATTTACCTAATGAAATGGCAGCATGAGGAGAAACGAGATCACCAAAAGAGGCATCCTTGTAGTTTTCACTGATTGTGTAAGATACACCGCCTTGCAACTGGATAAACCAATTGTCGCCGAACGTTGCCGGAACAAATGCTTTTTCCTGAGAAAGGGCGGGGATTGTAAGAGTTGCAAAGATTGCAATGGTTAAGATAAGTTTTTTCATTTCATAAAATTTTTGTTACTTCTAGTTAAACAATAATCAGCAGACTTTGTTCGTCTGCAAAAATAGAACAATTTATTTAACTAATAAATCTATAAATTGATAAATATTTTTTAAAGCAGCTAAATGCCTTATTGATACTGATAAAGGAATAAACTGAATAAACGAAAATATATTCGTTTTTTATTATCTCTTTGTTTGCATATTTTCATAAACCATTTTTTTTTGATAATTTTAAGAGCCGAAAATATCTCCCGGCAACATTCTTTAGGATATAAATGTTTACACAAAATATATATTATTTATAATTTATGGCGCACCTTCCGCATTTTATAAGTGACCTCGCGATAATACTGATTACTGCCGGGATCATTACCATTGTATTTAAATGGCTGAAACAACCCGTAGTACTCGGATATATAGTAGCGGGATTTCTGGCCAGCCTGCACTTCAAAAAATTTATAGAAAACCTTGTAGTAAAAGTTACCGACCTTCCCGAAACTCAGGTGGCAGACGTATTTAAAGTATTGCCGGAGATTTCCGACATGGCCAATGTCAGCATCTGGGCAGAAATCGGGGTTATATTCCTCCTGTTTGCACTGGGGCTCGAATTCAGTTTCAAAAAGCTGATTGATGTAGGCGGTAAGGCTTCCATTGCTACCCTTATCAATCTGGGATCGATGATTATTATCGGTTATCTGGCCGGCGAGTTGTTCATTGTAAAGATGATAGACGACTGGACATCCATGGATAGTATCTACCTCGGTTGTATGCTTTCCATGTCATCTACCACTATCATTATCAAGGCATTCAACGATATGGGGCTGCAAAAGAAGAAGTTTGCAGGCATCGTGTTCGGAATGCTTATTGTAGAAGATATTGCCGCTATTGTGATGATGGTATTGCTGACAACCTTTGCAGCCAGTCAGAATTTTGACAGCGAACAGGTGGCTAATAGTGTAGTCAAACTCGTGTTCTTTATGCTTATCTGGTTTGTAGTGGGTATATATATGATACCTACCATGCTGAAAAAGCTGAAGAAATACCTCAACGATGAAACCTTGCTGATTGTTTCCGTAGGCTTGTGTCTGGGTATGGTACTGTTTGCTACGGCTGTAGGTTTCTCTGCAGCACTCGGGGCGTTCATCATGGGGTCGATACTTGCCGAAACAATAGAATCTAAACATATAGAGCATCTGATAGAACCGCTTAAGAATCTTTTCGGGGCGGTCTTCTTCGTATCGGTAGGTATGATGATAGATCCGGCCATAATAGGCGAATATGCTGTACTTATATTGATATTAACGCTTGTCATACTCGTCGGACGTACTTTCTTCGCCACTGTTGGTGTGCTGGCATCCGGCGAAGGGCTGAAAGTAGCCATGCAATCGGGATTCAGTCTGGCGCAGATCGGTGAGTTCTCTTTCATCATTGCATCGCTGGGTATGGGCCTCGGAGTAATTACCGAAACCCTTTATCCAATTATTGTGGCAGTATCGGTGATAACCACATTCACCACTCCGTACTGTATAAAAGGCGCAGAACCCGCCTACAATTTTGTGGCAAAGCGTATACCGAAGAAATGGGATAAACTGATCGAAGGTTACAGCGCATCGGGCTATAATACGGTAAATAAGCAAAACGACTGGAAGAAACTCCTTCAAAGTATATTAAAACTCGTTGCCATATATTCCACTATATCAATAGCTATCTTGCTTGTATTCCAGAACTTCATCAATCCATATATTGTAGAATATGTGCCGGGCAGTATCTGGGGAAATATATTGGCGGCGGTTATCACGCTCACCCTGATGGCTCCGTTCCTGCGGGCTATCATGATGAAAAAGAACCGTTCGGAAGAGTTCAAAACGCTTTGGAAAGACAACCGTTTCAACCGTGGCGCGCTGATATCCTTGATAGTTTTCCGTATCATTATATGTATGGCGTTGGTACTTTTGGTATTGATACCGCTGTTCCCTCGTCTGACCGTACTTATGGTAATCATTTCGCTGGCAGTGGTTACGCTGATAATTTTCTCTCAAGGCTTTAAAAAACAATCGCGTAAGATTGAGGCACGTTTCCTTGAAAACCTGAATCTGAAACAAAAACATGATGAGAAAAAAGCAGCCATTCTTCCTACAGTTGCCAATGACCTGCGTTCGAAAGATATACATATTGAGGAATTTGAAATATCACAATCATCGTCAAGTATAGGTAAATCGTTGCGTGAACTCAACTTCAGGCAAAAAACGGGCGTAAACGTGGTAACAATCATACGCGGAAGCAGGAAGATAAATATACCCGACGGTAATGAACGCATCTACCCGTTCGATAAGCTTGTAGTATCGGGATCGGATGAAGAAATGCAACAACTAGCTCAATACCTGCACGATAAACGAGAAATTGCTTCCCAGATAGAACAGGAAGCACAGCATCATATCAGCCTGTCGCAATACCTGATTGAACCGGATTCTCCGCTTATCGGTAAAACACTTGCCGGGGCAAGCCTGAGAGATAAGACCGAAACAATGGTAATCGGGGTAGACAGGGGCGACGAATCTATTATCAATGTTACTGCCAACTTCGTATTCCAAGAAGGAGATATTATCTGGCTGGCAGGGGAAAAAGAAAAATTAAACACATTTGAGGAAAACTTAGGCGATTTAAAACCTCTGATCCCGTAATTTTTTCAGATATTAGCATCCTTACTCTTAACACTTTAATATTATGATTGAAGTACCCGAATCCGCAACTATCAGCCGTCAGGCCGAAACGATCCTTGCAGGCAAACGTGTCGCGAAAGTCGTACAGGCTACAAGTCCGCATAAATTTGCTTGGTTTAATGGCGATCCTGCACTGTATTCCGATCTGCTGGTAGGGCGCGAAATACAATCTGTGAGGGGGCACGGGGCATATGTGGATATCATATTCGACAGCGATGTATTTCTTGCTATCGGTGATGGTACCAATTTGAGATATTATCTCGCCATAGAAAAGCATCCTGCTAAACATCAGCTATTAATAGAATTCGGGGATAAAAGCTTTATTGCCTTTACAGTGGCTATGTATGGCGCGATATGGGCGCATAAGGGAGTCTTCGAAAACAAGTATCATCTGGGGAGTCTGAACAGTATTTCTCCGCTCAGTGATGAATTCGACGAGGCATATTTCGACAGTATATTTAAAGGTGTAAAGAAAGATTTGTCGGTAAAAGCCCTGCTGGCGACCGAGCAACGTATACCCGGCTTAGGCAACGGCACATTGCAGGATATACTGTTCAATGCGTCACTGCATCCGAAACGAAAGATATCGACTCTCTCCGACTTTGACAAAGGTGAATTGTTTCACAGCCTGAAAGTGACGCTTAAAAGCATGACCGACAAGGGTGGACGCGATACGGAAAAAGATTTTTACGGCAACTTCGGCGGATATAAGACTATCCTTTCTAAAAACACTCATAAGAAACCTTGCCCGAATTGTGGCGGCGAGATTATTAAAGAAGCATATTTGGGCGGTGCGGTATACTATTGCCCTGCATGCCAGAAACAATAAATATATATATTATTAGAATGAAAAAAGGCAGTGGAAAATCGCACGAGTGGTCGGAAGAAAAATCTTCCGACCACTCGTGTGTGTTAAACTACGCTTTTCTATTGTATATATTTCCTTGATAACTAGCAGCACTTTATTTTTGTAGTAAATTTACTTGTTTCAAGAATCTTATTCTTAATAGTGTAATTGCGATCACCAGCCCTATCCCAAAACTCATATATAAGCCAATTACCCCTATGTTTAATATAAATGCAAGAAAATAACCGAGAGGTATATTGATAATTATAAAGCATAATAATGAAATAGGCATGAGCATTTTTACATCCTGTATTCCTCTAAGTTGACCCACAGATACTAATTGTAAACCATCAAACAAAAGAATAAAGCTATAAAACATTAATAACCCGGATGCCAATTCAATAACCGCAGGATCGGAGTTGAATAATTTTATTATATCTTCCCGAAAAAACACAAATACAACTGCAACAAGAACACACCATCCTGCCACAAGGTGCAAAGAAGCTACGGACACTTTTCGTAATTGTGCTATCTTTTTTCGTCCGTATTCATGGCTGATACGTATCGTTGTGGCTGCGCTTAATCCTAATGAAAACATAAATACTAAACCGCATACTGTCATAGTGATCTGATGGGCAGCAATTGCAACTGTACCGAACCAACCTACCATTATAGTAGTTAAAGTTCCGGTAATACCTTCCGTAGTCGTATTGAAAGATATGGGTAATCCCATTTTTAACAGAGTGAGGTTATATGAAAGGCGGATATTTTTCTTGCTGAAAAATTGCAAGTAGCTGCGGTATCGTGGTAATATGACAAACCATGCGAATGCCATCACAACCATGCTTACTCGTGAAATGAATGTAGCAAGCCCTGCTCCTGCTGCTTCCATTCGTGGAAATCCACAGTTACCGAATATCAAAAGCCAGTTGAGCAGGATATTGATCACATTGGCAGTAATGATGATAATCATGTTTATTTTTGTATTGCCTATTCCTTCCCAAAATCTTTCAAAGCAGCAAAACATCATGTAAGGTATTATAGACCACACGAGATATTTATAATAAGGTATGGCGGCATCTACTACTTCTACGGGTTGCCTGAGATGATAGAAAAGCGGAATAATAGCTATCTGCAAGAGCATAACCAATATGCTGATAAATGTAAATAGCAATAGTGAATTCATCAGATAAGAAGAAACAATCTTTTTCTTTCCTTGCACAAATGCTTCACCTACCAACGGCGTAATGGACATAGATAATCCAGTGATGAAATAAAACATGATCAGAAAGACTGATGAGCTGAATGAGACAGCAGCTAACGGTAGAGCACCCAGCGAACCAACCATTGCGTTGTCGAAAATCTGGACGGCAAAAACGCCTATTTGGGATAGTACTACAGGTGTACCGAGTTTGATTAACTTTTTATATTGAGTTTTATATGTACCAAACATAATATGTTGATGTTTAAAAAAGGCCAAAGGAAAATACATAATTCCTTAACAGCCGAAAGCTTAAATATTACAATGAATAAATAAATATACCGTATATCCGGAACCGGATATGGTAGACAATATTCCACTTGTGTTAGTGTGGATATTGGTGAAGATGATCGGAATAATTTTTCTGACTGCCGTAAATATATCGTTGGCAGCAATATTATCCCTTATTAAGCGGAATAATTCTTAAACATGCAATTGATATTAATTCTGGTAATATGCTGCAAAGGTAGTAAAATAAATATTGAATTTATATCCAAATAAACAGAACATATGAACTATCCAAATAAACATAATTGAAAATCAGATAGATACACAAAAAAAAATAGTCGGAAGAAAAATCTTCCGACCACTTGTGCAGATAATCACTGCCTTTTGTATTTTATCAGAAAGCCTTAAGACTCAGATCGATATTCGGTGCGGAGTATATAATGGCACCCGACGAAATGTAATCGACCCCCGTCTTGGCTATTTTATTTACAGATTCTTTATTTATACCGCCCGAAGCCTCTACCTTAACGGCACCGTTTATAAGATTTACGGCAGCTTTCATTTCAGGAATAGACATATTGTCGAGCATGATTATATCGACCGCATTAGTCGCTAACGCTTCCCTCACCTCATCCAGATTACGGGTCTCTATTTCTATCTTCAAGTCCTTATTGTTCTCTTTGAGATATTTTACAGTAGCTTCCACAGCTTTCGTGATGCTCCCTGCATAATCGTTGTGATTATCCTTCAGCATTATCATATCGAAAAGCCCGTAGCGGTGATTCTTCCCCCCACCGATATATACAGCCCACTTTTCGCACATGCGGAATATAGGTGAAGTCTTGCGGGTATCGAGAATACGCGTATTGGTATCTTCGAGCAATTCCACCATTTTGTGTGTATAAGTAGCGATGCCGCTCATACGCTGCATACAATTCAGTACGAGACGCTCCATAGTCAGTATAGAACGTGCCGAACCGGAAACAATGAAAGCAATATCGCCTTCCTTTACTCTGTCGCCGTCATTTTTGTATACATCTAACTTGAGATTCTTGTCATAATAATGGAATATTTCCTGTGCTAGGTCTACCCCTGCCAATATGCAATCGTGTTTCACCAGCAATCGTGCTCGCTGCTGCATATCTGCAGGAACACTGGCAAGTGTAGAATGGTCACCGTCGCCGATATCTTCTTTTATGGCTTCGTCTATGAAATGATAAAGCCGCTCATCAGTTACATAGGGTGGTCTATCCATGTTTTTTCAGGTCTTTATTATAGAATGTTCCTTTGTTTTCCTTTTGTTCAATGCTCTGGTTAATGATCAGGAATGCCACACTGACCAGATTCCGCAGTTCGGATAATTGAGGCGACAAGATAGAAAAATTATAGATTTCTTTTACAGATCTGTAAATTTCTTCTTCTTTTTGTTTTGCTAATTTTAGGCGTCTGTTGCTTCGTACTATTCCTACAAGGTCGCTCATCAGTGTTTGGAGTTCTTTACGCAAGTAGTTGAGCAGTACCATTTCTTCGTTCACTTTCATGCCTTCCTGATCCCACTCGGGTATCTTGTGAAGCTGCTCGTAGTTGAAATTATCTTCATGCAGGCGTTCCAGTGTTTTTATCGCGGCACGGTGTGCAAATACCAGCGCTTCAAGCAGTGAATTGGATGCCAGCCTGTTTGCTCCGTGAAGTCCCGTATTGGAACATTCGCCTACGGCAAACATATTTTTTATGGTACTCTGCCCATACAAATCCACATCGATGCCTCCGCAGAGGTAATGGCTTGCAGGCACTACAGGAATAAGGTCGTTAAACATATCCAGCCCTGCATCCTTACATTGTTTATATATATTCGGAAAATGCTCCAAGAATTTGCGCCTGTCCAGATGACGGCAGTCGAGGCAGACATAATCGTCACCGCGCAGTTTCATCTCGCTGTCGATAGCACGCGCCACGATATCGCGCGAAGCAAGCTCTTCCCGCTCGTCGTACTTGTGCATAAAGGGTTCTCCGGATGCAGTACGCAGCTTTGCGCCGAATCCCCTTACAGCCTCCGATATTAGCGGCAACTGCCCTGTAATGGGACTGTAGAATGCAGTAGGGTGGAAT
This sequence comes from Prevotella sp. 10(H), assembly GCF_000711235.1. Lineage (GTDB taxonomy): Bacteria > Bacteroidota > Bacteroidia > Bacteroidales > Dysgonomonadaceae > Dysgonomonas. The sequence continues at coordinate 240,418 of NZ_JOMI01000001.1, forward strand.
TGTATAAACTGCATATTGCTTATCTTGGCTTTGGCTCTGTGAGCAAGTCCGATGCCGTCGCCCGTGGCAATAATCGGATTCGTTGTATTCTTATATACGTGCCCGCAACCGCCTGTAGCCATAAGGGTTATCTTTGCCGACATCTTTTTGATGCGCTGCGTTTTAATATCGAGCACATATGCCCCGTAGCAATTCAGGTTATACTTGTCGAACGATTCGTCCGGCACATGGTGTTCGGTAATAAGGTCTACAACGTAATGATGATTAAGTAGTTCGATATTAGGCAGATGATTTACAGCTTCCAAAAGTGCCCTTTCTATTTCGGCGCCTGTAATATCTTTATAATGTACTACACGGTTTTCGGTATGGCCGCCTTCACGGCCGAGATCATATTTTTTCGATTTGTTTTTATCAAATTTTGCCCCCCACTCCACTATTTCCTTGATGCGTTCGGGGCCTTCTTTCACGACTACCTCTACTGTTTCTCCCTTACACATACCGTCCCCGGCACGCAGGGTATCTTCGATATGCTTGTCGAAACTGTCTTTGGCAAAGTCGGTAACTACGGCAACCCCGCCCTGTGCATATTTGGTATTTGATTCCTCATCGTCCGATTTGGTAATGATAGTAATCCTTGTATCAGGCTTCTGCTGAGCTATTTTCAGTGCATATGAAAGGCCCGATATACCCGAACCTATTACCAGTACATCTGTATATATCATTTTTTGTGTTTTATTATATCAATAACTTGTGTCTTGTAACTTGTAACTATTTTATCGCCTTCGAAAGCTCCAGCATCTTATTTATCGGGCGTAAGGCTTTCAACCGGATTTCTTCGTCCATAAGTATTTCCGGCTGCTCATATTTCATGCACAGATAAAGCTTCTGCATGGTGTTGAGTTTCATAAAATGGCATTCGCTGCAATTACATGTATCATCTATCGTCAGTGCCGGAATAAGCTTTTTACCCGGTGCACGCTTACGCATCTCATGCAGGATACCTTCTTCGGTAGCTACTATAAATTCTTCGGCACTGTCGTTCACTACATAGTTCAGCAGATTAGCTGTAGAGCCTACATAATGAGCTACCTGTAGCACCGGTTTCTGTGCCTCGGGATGTGCAATTAGTTTTGCTTTTGGATGATCGAGCATCTGCTGCGCAATACGTTCCAGCGAGAATGCTTCGTGAACGATACAGGCACCGTCCCACAATATCATATTGCGGCCTGTCACCTGATTGATATAGCGCCCGAGATTCCTGTCCGGGGCAAAAATAATCTTCTGCTCCTGAGGTAACGAGTTGATTATATGTTCGGCATTTGATGATGTTACGATAATGTCGCTTTCGGCTTTAACTCCCGAATCGCAGTTGATATAGCTTACAACTATAGCATCGGGATGTTCTTTTTTCAGTTCGCGCAGTCCTTCACCCGAACAGGAATCGGCCAAAGAACATCCTGCCAGCAAATCGGGTAATACTACTTTCTTTGTCGGATTGAGTATCTTGGCTGTTTCTGCCATAAAGTGTACTCCGCAAAAGACAATCATATCAGCGTCAGTGTTCTCCGCTGCGCGTGCCAGCTGAAGGCTGTCGCCAAGAAAATCTGCTATATCCTGTATATCGCCTGTCTGGTAATAATGAGCAAGGATAATGGCATTTTTTTCTTTGCGCATATGGTTGATTTCAGCTACAAGGTCTGTGCCCCCCGGTATTTCCATATCCAGATAGCCTCTGGCAGGCAGCATAGCCATTGCTTTTTCGATAGTTGTCATATCTTTTACGAAATAGGATTACTCAATTTTTGATTCAGCGAACAAAAATACTTATAAAAACTGATTTAAACGAAATCCTGCTATAGAAATGAAGTATCCTGAATCCAAGTAATCAAAAGTTATAAAAATAATATGTTTGAAGATATTGCCTGTTTCGAAATGGTTATTTTGAAAGCAAGTTTAATTTTATTTACAAAAATTAACCACGTCTTGTTAATAAGTAAAGCCTAAAAAATATTCCCGAATAAGAAAATTCACTATCTTTAGCCTCTTGATTATGGAGTTTTAAATGATTAATATTCAGTATTCAAAGAGTTTTAGGTTAACACACGCGAGGGTGACAGATAACAGGTATGCAACTCCATTACTAATAGATAATGCCCAATCCTTAAATCTCACATAATTTAAGAAAAACTAATAGAAATATGTAAAATATTTCCATGTTTTGTTCGTCTAAATAAGCAGATGTATTTACTCATTAGAAGGAATTGAAGATGAAAGATAATAAGAATAGTCAGGATAGAAGCAAAGAAAAACCAAAAGAGAAGGAGATCCCCGAACAAAAATCTTCCGTGAAGGAGGACAGCCCCTATATGAAGCTGGCTATCGCTCTGGAAAAGATTTGTGCTGATGATTTCGATATTGCAAACGAAGATATAGATTTGAATGAATAACAATTTCTTGCAAGAAAATATTTAATTGCGGAAAAAAGATTATAAAAAAGAATCCATACAGATATTTTGTATGATTCAATTAACATGCCGGCAATGGCTTTTGTCTGCAAAAAAATAAAAGCGGGATTAACAGTCCCGCTTTCGCTTTTTAAACTATACACACCCTCAATATTAAGCATCGATAAGATTCAAAAAAAGTATTTCTCTATCTGAAAAGAAAAATGTACTTTTGTACTCATTTCGTAGAAAACTATATTTGATATATGATTGATAAGATTAACAGGCTTTTGTCAGAGATAGATAATCTGGCAGCCGGAAAAGCAGAAGAAATAGAAAACCTGCGTATAAAATACCTGAGCAAGAAAGGTGAAATTTCGGCGCTGATGAATGATTTCCGCAATGTGGCTTCCGACCAGAAGCGCGAAGTGGGAATGAAACTCAACGAACTGAAAGAAAAGGCTCAGGAAAAGATCAATCAATTGAGAGACTCGCTCGAAAATTCGCAAACCGGCGACGACTCTATCGACCTTACACGCACTGCTGCCCCTATAGCATTGGGTACGCGTCATCCGCTGTCGATAGTGAAGAAAGAGATTTGCGATATATTCCGCCGTTTGGGATTTTCCATAGCAGAAGGCCCCGAAATAGAGGACGACTGGCACGTATTCTCTTCGCTCAACTTTGCGGCAGATCATCCTGCCCGCGATATGCAGGATACATTCTTTATAGCACGCAATCCCGAGATAGTACTCCGCACACATACCTCATCGGTACAGACGCGTGTAATGGAAAAGCAGGAACCGCCTATCCGCATTATCTGCCCGGGACGTGTATATCGTAACGAAGCAATATCGTACCGCGCGCACTGCTTCTTTCATCAGGTGGAAGCCTTATATATAGATAAAAACGTATCGTTTGCCGACCTTAGGCAGGTATTGTTTTATTTTGCAAAGGAAATGTTCGGAGCAGATACCAAAATACGCCTGCGCCCGTCCTACTTCCCTTTTACCGAGCCTAGCGCCGAAATGGATATATCATGTAACATATGCGGCGGCAAAGGTTGCCCGTTCTGTAAATATACAGGCTGGGTGGAAATCCTTGGTTGCGGTATGGTAGACCCTAATGTACTGGAGAATTGCGGTATCGACAGTAAAGTATACACAGGTTATGCCCTCGGCATGGGTATAGAGCGTGTTACAAACCTCAAGTACAGGGTAAAAGACCTGCGGCTGTTCTCCGAAAACGACAAGCGCTTCCTCGACCAGTTCGAAAGCGCGCACTGATATAGACTATATCGATACATCATACAAAAAAGCTATTCCACAGGGATAGCTTTTTTATTTATAATATACTAGCCTTAAGATTTATAGCCTTAACAATAAAATCTAAAAATCGTAAAAAAGTACATCATTGTCTGCATTCAATGTTTAATAAATCAGCAAATTTATAAAAGAATCTAAACTTTTCCTCAAATACGTTTGTTTACATATCTGAACAATATTTTATGATATTATTAGTCTCCGGAGGGCAGTTCGAAAGTATTGTAAAATTAAAAACAAACTAAAAACTTGAGGTAAGATTGTAGCTACTTCACAAGCGGATTCACATCATACACACCACACCTTGATTCCCTGGTTGATATCAGTCGCAATTACGCCCAAAAGAAGAGAAAATAAACATCTCGAATCAAATTTTATTATTTACTGATATTATTTAAATTATGAAAATTTCAAAGTATTTTTTAATTGCATTGGCAAGTTTGGGATTATTTGCCTGCAGCAACGACAATGAAACCGAAATAGTGGACAATGGTCCTAAATCTATTTCCGTAACGCTAGCAGGAGCTACTCCTAAAGCGACCGGCCCTACAGAAATAATTACAGCCGACACAAAGGATGTAAACAGTGTATTAATCAACCTGACAGATGCCAGCGGTACAGTTATAGCAACCAAATCGGTAACAAAATCTACCGATACAGATTCTGATTGGGACAAACTGGTAACTCCTTCAAAAGGTCTGAAATTTATAAACGTTCCTCAGGCAGTATCTAAAGTATACGTATACGGTAATCCGGGATCAGCAGTGACTAACAATGTTGTGAACACTACATTGGCCGATCAGCAAGGTTCTGCAGTATTGTATTACGGTATGGACGATGATCTGACTCCTGTTGTACCTGAGCCAGTAAACCCTGATCCAACCGGCGGTAACACTTATACAGCTAATGTATCTATCGCGCCTATCGTTGCACGTATACAGATCAAGAGCGTTTCTTTCAAAAATACAGGTTCATTTGTTTTCACAAGAGAAATCAATGGTGCAAACAGATCTGCTAATGTGACATGGGATGGCTTTACAGCAAATCTTAAAGGTATTTATCTGAATGCATTCTATAACACTTACAACCTGCCGGGAACTCTGGATAATCTGTTGCGTAACACTACATTCGAAAATCATATCCAAAATGGTGAATGGCTGTTCGACACTCCTGCAACAAATGCAAGTGAGTATGCAAGCTACAGCAATTATACCGGCGGTGCATATGCTAACCTTCCTTTAGCTCCGGCTAATCAGGCTTATGCATTCAACTTCTTCCCTGGTACAGAAGTACCTACACTGCATCTCGATCTTGCTAATATAGATATAACTAATCTGCAATCATCAGATGTTGAAGTATTTAACCCTGCATTGGCAGGTAGCGAACGTTTCTCTAACATTATCAAATATTACAGAAACACTAACGAAGAAATGACTGCTGCCGACTTCAAACCGGGAACATTATACAACATGGATATCGAAGTTATTCCATTGCTCGACAACGACCTTGGCAATATACAGTACAACGTATTGGTACACGTGACTATCGAACCATGGGCAGAAGAAACTATTATACCGGGATTTGATCTTGAACAATAATCTATTATAATAAGAGAGGCAGGATATAAACTGCCTGCCTCTTTTTATTAACAAATTCAACATACAGAACTAATGAAAAAAATATCGATAATATTTGCCTTATTGCTTGTCATTCTTATGCCTGGCTGTATAAAGGAAGACATGAGCGACTGCGGTACTTTCCTATACTTCAGTTATCTGGGAGATTTCGACACAGAAATATTTCCCGAAAAAGTGAATAAGGTAAACCTGTATGTATATGACAAAAACGGAAATCTGGTACAGACTACGACATTGGATAAAGGCGACCTCAACAGGTCACAGGGAATTCAGTTATTGTTGCCCGAAGGAGACTACCACGTAGTATGCTGGGGCAATACGTTCAATGAGACTCAGATCAACGGTGAATCATCAGTAGGATCGGGTATAGTAGCCGCTCCTCATTATTTTACAAAAGAAACTATTACTACCAATGACAGCCTTTATATAGGTAGTAAAGATATCAGGCTGGCCGGAGATGTACTCACAAGAGATACAGTATACTTCAGCAGTGCTCATATCAAAATGCTGGTACAAACTATAGGATTGGAAGGCGAAAGCTCTTACCCATTCACAATAGAAGTAGGCAACGTAAGCCCTACTGTAGACTTCAACAAGAGATTCTCGGCAGAGAAAGCTATCTATTACCCGATCTCAACAAATCACGGTAATGGAGAATATGATGCAAGATTTAATGTCCTGCGTTTCAATGACGACAACGATGTGTATGTGAGACTGATCGATAAAGAAACATCAGCAGTAGTATATACGCTCAATCTGAAAGACTTTATGTCTGAAAACAATATTACGGTAAACGGTATAAATGAAGCCTTTATAGGAATCAGTTTCCGTTTCAACGGCCTTAGTGTGACTGTAAAACCATGGGATGAAGAAAATATAACCCCGGGCATATAATACATGTAACTTATGATAAACAGATATAACATAATCATCGCTCTGCTCATGCTGCTCATGACTTCGTTCATGACATCGTGCAGCGAAAGCGACGATTCCATTCCCGAAGAACCAACCAAGGATGCGAAACTTTTACTGTCCATCAGGGCAAAGGCCGCAGTAGACGACCTTTCTAAAAACGGTGACAGTAAATTTACAAGCCTTCTCATATATATATTTAATAAAGCAGACGGTACCCGCGAGTATTCAGGTTCGGTAATAGCTATAGCCTCCGATCCTCTGGAAGAATATTCCATTTCGGTAAACGTAAGTCCGCAGACAAAAATAATCTATGCCGTAGCTAACACTACGAATACCGATAATTCCTTATCGGAAAGGCTGGGCGCAAATGTTACGATGGAGCAACTGGAAGCATTGACCGTTACCAGTCAGAATTTTCCGGACAACGGTATAATGATGATCGGGAAAAAAGAAGTCGTTATGGATTCGGAGTTTGTAACTGCCGAAGTACCGATGGAAAGACTGGCAGCACGCCTCGATATATATCTGTTTAAGAATCAGGACTTACAAACAAGTCAGGTCAGAGTGGTGTCTGCCCAGCTAGTAAACCAGATAAAAAACAGCAATGTATCTTATAAGAACAATGCAATGGTATCTCCGATAAATAAGGCTACGGTTACAGGTGTGATAAACCAAAGTACCACACTAACTACCATGCCGTCCGACATGAGCGGTATTGTGCCCGAAAATGCGCACACATCGTTCTATACGTATCAGAATATTGCAGGTGCATCGGCACCAGACGATGATACGCCTTACCTGAGATTGGTTATCAATATAGACGGTACAGATTTTACTTATAGAGGATATTTTACCGATGACGGGCAAACGGCTAATAAATACAGTCTGATGCGCAATACGGTATATACTGTGATTGCAATGCTTACGCATCCTGACAATCTATTGATACTGAAGATTATTCCTATGCCATGGACTGTGAACGAATCACAGACCGGAGGTTCGGTAACAGATGCCGATTTCAGCCTCGATCCATGGACAGGAGATCCACAGGGAGCACAAACAGGCGTTATCCATTACCCGACAGTGGTGAACGGTAATGCTCTTGACGAAACTTCTTATGCAACATACAGTTTCAAACTTACCGCCCCATTGGGTAAAAGATGGACTGCAACACTTACCAACGGATACGACTTCACATTCGGAACCGAAGGCTCCAGTATAGGCATTATCCCTGTATCGCAAGGCATATCGGGTGATACCGAATATCAGATAAGGGTTGGCGCCAGAAAGTACTGGGACGGTATTGAAAAGACAACAAACATGTACATAACCGTAGATGGCCAGAAATTGAATATCAATCCTGTACAACCGGGCGGAACACGTAAGTATCCCGGTAACAGCGATACCGAAATTACACTTGTCCAAACAGGATATGAACAATAATACGATATAGCAATGAAGCGACTTAATACATATATAATCATTATATTATCAGTTCTGGCAGGAACATTTATTTCCTGTTCGCAGGACGATGATACAAATGAAACTAACAGCATACAGAAAGGAAATATCATAGTAAAACTTTCGGTTAATAAAGCTAACGGCACAAAAGCCGTCAGCGAAACAGGTGAGGATGCCCTGAATGAAAACCGCATAAAGACACTCGATGTATTCATTTACAAAGTGACGGAAGATGCCTGCGCTTTCTATCAGCGAATCACACCTCCTACCGAGCTTACCGGTGCCAGTACATTTGATGCCGTTTTGGATGCCACACAGGAAAGATTCAATAGAAATGACCAGTATTATACCTATGTTATTGCGAATTATGGAATATCGGTACCTGAAGAAGGGATGCCGCTTTCGCAGCTGAAAAAGCTTGTAACAATAGGAATAAATCCCGATGCTGTACAGAATTATTTTTTCATGGACGGAGTGTCGGAAGGAATAGTACTCAACGACGGGATAATAGTTAATAAAGAAATACCTGTACCGATGAAAAGGGTTGCCGCAAAATTGCGTATAGGCATGACTTATGCCAATGGACTGACCCTCTCGGCAACAACCCCTGTGAGCAAAAGGTTAATGAATTTTGGAGATATTAGCAACTTGGTAGATAATACTGATCATGTAGTGGCTCCGGTTCAACTAAGTATGAGTAGTTTTACCACCATAAATGCCGGAGTCAGCACAAATAACAAGATTGTACTGTACAGTTATGCAAACGACTGGAACAACGATCCCAGCAAGGAAACTTACGTCATCGTAAATGTTCCCGTAACGGATTCGCAAGGTGTAGAGCATCCGCAGAATTATTACAGGGTGCCTGTAAATTATGTATTATCGAACGGTAATACGGTTGACCCCGATTCGTACAGGATACACCGCAATTATTTATACGATATAACATTGGTAGTGAATAAGCTGGGATCGACAAATCCGTTTACAGCACAAACACTCAATGGAAATTATATAATTCAGGACTGGACTACAAAAGAGGTGATAGTGGAAGTAGAAGGAATCAATTTCCTGTATGTAAAGGATACCAATATCAAACTGCCTAACAGTACAACTTTTACAACCACATTCCAGTCATCGTCGCAGGATGTACAGATAAGCGATATCACCGTGAACGATGAACCTATTACCAATGGTACAAATGGTGTGAATATTACATGGGATCAACAGGTAAAGTCCGGTAATATTGTTATCAACAGTACATTGCCTGTAAACTTTGTAGAAAAAACGATAAAATTCACCGTAAGTAACGGATCAGGTATATCGGAGCTAAGTCAGGAAGTTACTGTAGCACAGTATCCGAGCTTTTATCTCAGTTCAGATATTTCGGCAGATGCACCGGACGGAACACAGGGACAGAATAATAATAAGATGTACATTATGACCTCGCTGGTAGCCGATTTTTCAACGCTGCAAGATCCGGACGAGTTTGACGAACCGTTCGACCCGGGATACTATCATTATGCACCCGATCCGGCGCTAGGCGCATCATATGCCGAATTTATAAGAACGAGTGCGGTACTGGGATATCCTTTGGTAGATGCTAATGGAGCAACTATAGATACTCCGGATAACAACAGGCGACTGTCGCCGCGCTTTATGCTGGCGTCGCAGCACGGAGCCACTGCAGCTTCTAATTATACGACTGCAAAAACAAAATGTGCAGATTATCAGGAAAATGATAAAACTACCGGCGAACTGTATACAGACTGGAGAATACCTACAATTGCGGAAATATACATGATAGATATACTACAGAATACAAGAGTAAGTGAAGTGAAGAAAATACTCGAAGGTGGATATTACTGGAGTGCACGCCAGAGTCCTGCAGTAAAATATATGGACCCTCGCGTAGGAGCCGGTAATAATGTATCAAATCCATATAATGCTGCCGTACGTTGTGTAAGAGACGTGAAGGAAAACAGATAAACAGATAAAAGCAGGAATAATGAAAAAACTTATATATATACTACCCTTTCTTTTTCTGACTTTATTTTCTTGTCAGAACGAAGATTACTATGAACAGGAAAGTAATGAAGTATCGGGAGACCGTACTACAGTAAAATTTTCACTCAGCATACCCGAATACAGGATAAACCGGACAAAGGCTGCTTCATACGAAAACTCCGTCAATGATCTTTCATTACTTGTATTCGATGCAAACGGCTTATTTCTTGAACGGGTACAGGCTACCGATCTTTTAAGTGATGAAAATAATGGCAGAGGCTCAGGTACATTCAAGGCCAGCTTGCCAAATAATGCCAGTATCATTCATTATATAGCCAATTACGATTGGAGTTCATTCAATGAAGGAAATGCCAAAAATAAAGATGAAAGAGAAATCCTTCCGGCTTTGGCTACCAATAAACTTGTTTTCTGGGGACGCAATGTGATCACTTCCCTGTCTGCGCCTGTAAACATTACATTGTATCGCAATCAGGCGAAAGTAACAATAGAGAACCAGGCTGCAAACTTTCAGGTGACAGGATATGCACTTGGTAATTATATAACTACCGGAAGTGTTGCTCCGTTTAATCCACAGGGAACCCCTACTCCGTTCATCCTTATGGACAATGCTACGACTTTACCTGTAGGGCAACTGGAAAAAGAAAGCCAGACATCCTCCGACTGTGACATGACACCGAAATATATGTTCGAAAACAACAATATATTTACTGACCAGACATATGTAATTATAAAAGGACGGCTGGACAGCGGTCAGGAGTTATATTACAAGATACAATATCTTGACAGTAATAAACAACCTTATATTATAATGAGAAATTATAATTATAAGATTTCTATACGATCGTTCAGTGAAGCTGCCATAGGATCGACTACTTTCAATGGAGCTAAAACTTCAGAACCTTCTAATAATATATATGCCGAGATAAATAAGGAATCGCCTACAATAGCAGACGATAACAACAATATACTCACAGTAGGAAATGTTAATTACCTGTTTATCCAGGGAGGACAACTCAATATAGATGCGCATTATACCAAAAACGGTACTCCTGCCGATAACGAAATACAGGTATCTGTAGTAGAAGATCCTAACCGCATACTACAGGTAGTACAATACACCGGCGGAAAAATCACAGGTAATGTATCTGTAGTTTTAGCCGGACAGCAAGAAGCAACTATACTGGTAAAAGCAGGGAAACTCACCCGTACAATAACGATAACTTCCAGTGCATTATATAAGTTCGATCCTACATCTTTCTCTCCGTCAGCATATACTGTTAAAGATCAGACTATGGCGTTGAATTTCAACATACCGTCTACTATACCGAGTTATTTATATCCGATAAAGTGTGAGATTTCGACACAGAAACTCTACCCTACCGAACCGAATAAAGACCTTGAAGTAGAATATGTAAATGGAATTTACAAGTACATTTACTGGGCAACAAGCGCAGGAAATAAGGTGCTTAACTTCAAAACAAGTTTTGATAACAGTGACGAAACAGTTACAATACAGAATCCTTATTTCGAAACGGCTTCTATAGATGTTAAAGCACGTCATTTCGCGAATCTGTCTGTCAATCAGAATAATCTGGTTAATTACAAAAGCGGAAGTACTGCTGCCATACGGTTTATAATAGCAGATTTGCCTGAAGCACCTGCCAGTTATCCTCTTACTGTAAAGATTACAACAAATAACCTACAGCCTGCAGCAAGCGAAACAGAATGGACAGCAGTATCGGGTGGATATACGCACACTTATAATTCCGCTCCTGTAGGGGAACAGACAGTGCAGTTCGTTTCTAACAAAGACATCAGTTATGAAACTATAACTGTATCTGCTAACGGATTCAGTCCATCGTCTCTCTTTGTGGATAATGTATTAGGCAATATCTACTACCTTGCAGGCATTGTGCGTCAGATTTATAACGGGAATTCGTACAGACTAGAGAACCGGCAGGTAAATTCGAATAACACTTCTGTTGCTGACGGATTCAATACAGGAGTCGGAAGTGGTTATTATATTGAGATTAAAACAGGTTCTAGACTTCATGATATTATTACATTCTCAACAGGTGGTTTATACGCTTCTTTTACCGTAGAATCTTTAATGAATTTGAACAATGGAACTTTGGAATTCAAATAAATACCCATAGCTTACATATGACAAAAAAAAGCAGGAACTGTAAAAGTATCCTGCTTTTTTATTTCTTCTTTTTCGAACCAAAGCAGTCAACATATACCACTGATAAACAAACCATTAAAAAAATAATTAAATTTTATTTATAAAAGCTGTAACCTTTTTCCGTAGGTCTGCGTCATATTATCAGAAGCGCTCAAAAAAACAAATTGAATAAAAATAACTAATAAATAAACACAGTCATGAAAACAAGAATATATACCCTCGCATTAGCCGTAATCTTCGTAGCAGCAAACATATATGCCGGCGAGCCAAAACTGAAAGTGTATGACAACCATAGAGTAACAGAAAGCGGAACAACCAAAGAATATATTTCGTACGACGAAAAGCAATCAAAGCCTGTGGAAAGAAATATATATAATTATGATGCTGAAGGCAGGCTATTAGATAAGGCTTACTAGAAATGGAGTGACGATTGCGGATGGGCATCCGGTCAGAAACATGAATACGTGTCTGACAGTAGCGGAAACATTATAAACCTTGTTTATACAAAATGGGACAGTAAGTTGAACAACTGGTCGAATCAATCAGACCTGTATATTTACCAGTATGACAATGACGGAACATTTGTTGCAACAGAACAATTTAAGATAAATAACAACAGAGAATTCATAGCAAGCAAATAAATGAATTTAAGGGTTGAAGCCGTGTAGCCTGCGACAGGTTGCACGGCTTCTTATTTACATTTTATAGTTCTTCTATCTGTTTCAGGGAAAGCGAGGTGCATTCTTTTATAATGTTATCAGCGATACCCTTTTCTTTCATTTTACGCGCTATTATTAAAGTTTCAACTTTATGGTTATCCGAATTATCAAATATGAAATCACATATCCGGTCTGCTGTTTCCAATAGTTTCTTTCTTCCGGTGGAGGTATTAAAATCAACACCCCAGTATTTGCCCTTATCCTTCATAAGGCTTATAAAATAAATGCCGCCGAAAAGCAATGCAAAAACTACGTCGATATGAATTTCCTTATCTTTTAATGGCTGCAAATACTGGTCTAAAAGATAATTGTTGTAGAAAAATTCACGTGATTTTATATTCTTCGATGTTATCGGGTTGTCTTCTGCCATTTCCCACAGAAGTATCTGGCGCATCGACTTATTGCGGTACAGGTCTTTTACCAACCCTGCAAAAATACGCTTAAAATATAGCTTTGTATCAGGATTCTTATTATCCCATGCATCATCGAGTATATCGGCAAGCCAATAGCTGTATCCGTCCGTGAACTTTTCGAAGACACCATCCATATTATTGAACCATCTGTATATAACCGGAGGCTCGGTTTTGGCAGCCTCTGCCAGATTGGTAAGTGTTGCTTTCAAAAAACCGTGTTCTTCAATCACTTTTTTTGCTCCTGCCATAATATCCTTTTCAATATCTTGGTTGGTCCGGCGGATTCTCTTTGTCTTGTCTGGGCCTGCTGTCATATTTAATATATTAGAAACTGGTTGTTTCGGATTATACTTGTTGCTTCATAACATCCACAAAAATAGTATGATTTTATATTATAAATAAACTTTATTATTTATATTTTTTTTTTACTTTTGTGTGGATAACACAAGAAAGGATAAAAAAGACTATACATAATTATATAATTTATTGCAATATAACTACACATAAACGAGAGACAGGAACAAAAAGAATACACTTCATACAACACCGTGACACACATACTATATGACGAGCCTCAACTTATCAGACAAACGTACAAAAACTTATAATGACAGCTATGAGTGAATATGCAACAAAAGGAGCCATGTTGATATGTACCTGTGGCACAGCTCCAAGCAAATTGCTGGTTACTTCAAATAATTTACTGCATGTACAGGGAAACGCGGTAGCCACCATTTCAGATAAAATACCAATCACTAATATAAAACCATTCGGAGCATGTACGGCCAAGCCGTTCAATCCTCCCTGCATGCCCGCCCCTACTGTATGGGCAGGTTTTATATCTTCGGTACAGGTACCGGGTGGCAATCCTCTCTTAAATTCATCTACAATCCAGTGCGCTTGCGGGGGAATGATCAGTTTCCAGAATTCAGGGCAGAGGAAACCGCAAAAAGTTGATTTAAATCCCTCTACGCCCCAAATTGCTACATTAAAAAAGGCAGCTCTGAACAGTACACCTTTTTGCGAAGAATGTGAAAAGAAGAAAGCACAGAAGAATCCTAAAATAATAAAAATATACTGGGTAGACGAAGAGGGAGAACCAAGGAAATTAGAGGAACTAAATGAAGGAAAAGAAGTTACTCTTTGTGTGGATGTAGAAGAAGGAGCTATTGGAGAAACTGTCAATGTTGTAATTAATGCCAACGAAGATAAACTCTTTAAAAATGGAGTTTCTCAGTTAAAATATGATAACCTGCGAATAGAGGACGATAACACAGCTTATGTAGATACCTTTAAGATTGAATATGATGAGCCAAGGTGACACGTTAAAAGTTTCGGGATTAATTAACAATAATCCTAAAACAAAGCATAATACTACCGTAACGATATCTCCTGTAAATTTTATTGTAAGTGAACTTCAAATAAAACAGGACAGATCTTTTCTCATAGGAGACAAAATTATAGAACCTGTTAACGGCCAGATCGAAATAGAGTATGGAGAAGAATATATTGTAAACGTTCTCAAATATACGGATACATACAGTAAAAACGTATATATAAACAAAGAAGACTCCGGCCGGGAATTCCACTGGCATCTCGAATATCAAAAGTATGATAAAACGACAGAAAGAACAGATCCAAAAATCGGTAAGTCATTCAATTTCAAACTTGAGAAAGATTATTTAGCTGATAACAATCTCAAGTTATGCGTAAGGATAAGTCATTACGATGATATATATACTTTGGAATTGAAAGTTAAATTCAAGTTTGAATTTGATCGTAAAACATTAGTGACAGAGGTGAACAATAGAGAAAAAAATCCGGAGTTGATCAGACAGCCGGGACCTCTGTGTGGAATTGCTGCACCATGTTATATATGGGCGAAGCATCATTTCGAAGAATATGCCGAAACAGTATTAGAACTGCATGCTATGGGTAAAATAAAAGTTAATGATTTTACAATCGATCCGGATAGTCATTTATATAAATTGAAAACAAGTAAAATAGGTAATTATAAAAGTGCAGACTGGGTATTAATGGCAAGTATACGCGACTCTGAAAATACGTTTATCGATTATGGGGATACAGATGATGATTTACCGACAAACATTGCCGGAGTCACACCGATGTCTACAGTAAAAAAACTTGTAGAAAAGATGTGTAAATATAGTATTATCGAGGAAGATGGTTGGCAAGGACTTTTTAACAAAGTCCCCGTGGTGAGATGGTCGATAGACAAAACCAAAAAATATATTAATAATATGGACGACTATTATATAAACAATAAATACGAATCACTTATGATGATCGATTCAGACTTAATTGATGATGAACCTAATATTTCTCCAGATTATCATTGGGTAGTATATGAAGGCAACTTAGTCAAATCAGATGACCGGGCTAAATTTGATGTCTATTCTTGGGGGAGTAATACTACATATAAAGTAGATGATTCATACGAAAGAATTCGTCGTAACTGGTACCAATATCTTGTTGTAAAATGCGAAAAGTAAAAAAAATAACGATCATATTAGCTGGAATATTGACATTTGTGTTGATATTATTCATAATACTATGGAATGTCAACAATTCTTATGACAAAAGGGAGATTGAACAGATAGAGAATTTTCTGTCTCAACAATCAATTGATATATCCAAAACAAACGGGCAAGCTTTGGGATATTGCAAAAACTGGCCATTATTTTGGGAAAGCATACTTACAATCAAGCGAGATAATGTAAGGAAAGCAAAGTCAATAGGCTTTTTTGATGGTAATGGATATAAATCATATCGATTAAAAGGGTCGTTATGTTTAAATGATTTTTCATATCTCAAAACAATCAATATTAGCGAACAGGTAATAGATTCTTTTAAGATAAAGAATTGTCCTAAATTGGAAAGAGTCCTCTGCTACAAGAATAATTTAAGATTTATAGAATTTGAAAACTGTCCGAATCTTGAAGATCTCCACATGAATAATAATCCCATTGAAACCTTAGATTTGACCGGATGTTCTGGTTTGAAAGTCTTGGATATAAAAGATTGTCCGTTAAAGAAACTTATTGTTTTAGATACTCAGCCATGGAGGACATGGTCTGTAGACAGCTCTATTGTAATATTAAAAAACTCGAAGGAAGTCGATTTGTAAGCAAATGATAATATAAAGTTTGAGTAATAAAACTTATTATGAACAGTTGGATATTACCAAATATCAAAGACGAGCTTGGGGTAATTCAAGAAGAACAGACCCTGAAGCAGAGAGAGCAGGAAGAAAAAGAATTCTTACACAACCTGCCTCTACCAAACTATGTACTTATCGATGCTGCCTTGTGGGGTGATGAAATACATACGCTTTTTGCAAGCAAAGCTACTTACCATTCTCTTTTCAGAGGCAGTACCGGACTAGAGCTATGGAGTGTTGCGCCCTATTTGGTCGATGCTACTTCCGATGAGAATTTTATTCAGCAAATCAGGATCAATAGCTCAATAAACAAAAGACTTACATGGCTATATTCCACGCTGAATATAGATGCATTACGAAAGCATCTGCGGCGTTTCTTAAGGATGAAAAAAGAAGACGGTTCGTATATTTATTTCAGGTTTTATGATCCTCATGTTGTTGACACTGTATTTCCTGCATTATCAGAGGAACAGGCTTGTCAGTTTTTCGAAGGTATAGAATTCCTGATTACGGAAGATATTGAATTATCGGAGAAAAAAGTTTTCTATTTCAAAGCAGGAAAAATGAACTTCAAAGATTTGGCTTAATTTGTGATGTGGATAATTACGAACAAACAACTGGATATTATTTCACGGAACATGCAAGATGTTTTTGAGAAAAAATCACTCATGAAATTATCAGAAGATGAAGATATTAAAAATATAAATAGAGATGAATTGAAGAGAATGATTCATTGTCATGTTGAATATCTGAAAAAATTTAATATTACAGATTATGATATACTTCTAGATATAATTAAAATATTCATTCTGGCACCTCAATTATCCAAAGGCTGGTATCCTGAAGAATTACATGATATATTGAGCCTTAATATAGAGGAAAACAAGAAAAAAGAATTAGTGCACTTTCATTTAAACAGCTAAAAAATACAACATTATGCCTTTCTCGCCGATAGAAACATGTCCATTTAATAATGTAACTTCAATTGCAGTGGTGGAAGAAGTATCCGCTCCTCTACCTAAAATAATTGAATCGAAATGGATAAATCAAGACAGTAAACTCATCAAGAGTTCTATGCCTACAGCCAAGGTAAAAATAGAACTTACGACCGAAGGAATCGTCGACGATGAAACAGTAACCGTTTTGATAATCGACGAAAAAGAGAATAAGCTACAATCGGTAGAAATAAAAGTATCGGACAATAAGGCTATATCGGACGATATTGAAATCCCGAAAGCCTGGGTGGATCACATTCTCCAGATCAATGTAGAAAAAGGCAATAAATACGAAGAAACGCATCTGGGTAGCAAACTTAATGTAAGCAACTTAACGATTACCGAACTGCGGTTTAAAATAGTAGATTGCAGAGCCAACACGGCTATTCGTAATGCGAGAACATCGAAAGTTGCAATAAGCTATGGAGAGACCAAAGTGGAAAAGATATTCGACCTGAAGAAAGATGCTAAAGCATTAAGCACATCCACTAAGGTGAAATCGTCGATGGAAGCCTTACAGAAACTGGGTTATGGAGAATCAGATGTCATTCCTAAAAATAACTATGACGAAACATGGCATGCCCATTATAATAAATACTGGGCAGACAGGTCGGCTGCTTTTCATGTGGCAAAATTAGAAAGTGGAAATCCACCCGATAATATGATGAAGTTCATCATCGAAGAATATAACAGCCATAGGGCTACCGATTCCAGCGGAATCTTAACCGTAAAAATACCTACCCCTATGCTCGACGAACATAATGTAGAAGTTGAGGTCGGCTTCTTTGACTTTCCGGTGGTATTGGAAAGAATTAACGGCGATAGTCGTACCAACTCGGTTTTGAGAAGCAATGAAAATGATGCTACAGAATTCAAGATCAAATGGAGAGGGCCGCAAAGCACCGGCTGGGGTGGAAATTTCGGATGGGTTATCCACAGCGGCAGAGTGAGTGAGGCTGAATTTAAGGTTTCAGAGACAATAAAGATAAAGAACGATCTGAATAAATTCGAAAAATTCGATCCTGAAATTCTATCTTCTTTCTACGATGCAGATGATAATTCATCGCCTCATTTCCATTTATTAGCTATGGAATGGTGCCAGTGCGTATGGGATGGAATTGATGATCCGGAAGAAGTAGGAATAAATGAATATAGTTGTGTAGAAAATGCAGATTATGCAAATCTGAATATGCATATCGTCACCACATACTTTGACATTGGCGGTAGTGATCCCTATGGTGGCAAAGGATATGGAAAATCGGAAGTGAGAAATTCCGGAGGATATTTGTGGCGGTCAGCCGGGCATAGAGGTCTGGATATTCATGCCAATCTTGGAGATAATATATATGCTGTACATGGAGGTAAGCTAACAAGGGGATTTGCCACAAAAGTGGGCAATAAGTTAACCGTTACATGGACCACTCCTATGTCTGCAAATATTACATATCTCCATCTGAATGGATATGTCGATGGTATACCCGAAAATTACGCCATGGCAGGTAGAATTGTTGCCTATGCAGGCCGCACCGGAAATCTTGGAGCAATCTCCGAATGGCCGGGACACGTTCATTTAAATGTCGGGGCTACTCCGGTACACGTTATAGGGCTTCGGACAACTCTGGCCCAACTGCACGACGATAACCTGAATGTAGTTATTCCGAATAACGATTACCCTATGTTGTTTCCTTGCCGTTGTGCCGTTACATCAGCAACACAGGATCCGTCGGGCTGCGAATTTGATAACACGACTTTTGCAACACCTTGCTGGGCCGTCCACGAACTAAAATGTCCCTATATGCTACACGAGGGGAGGAGAAATCGCAGGATACAGGCTCAATTAAAACATTTGTCATATTATAGTAGCTCATTGGATGGCTTATGGGGAAATCTGCCAAACAATAATACACCCGTTATTAGTAATACACGACAGGCTATCTATAACTTTAAGGCAGACAACAATCTATTGGTAATCGACCCTACACGAACCTTTATCCCGGAAGATTATGATATGACTGCAGCTGAAGAAGCGATATTAAATCTGGAAGCACCTGTAACTCGTGTACAGATACCAAGACCGCCTGTTGCACCTCCTGTCTTGCAAATACCACCCCTACCAATTAATGAGCGACCGGCATTACCTTCACCGCATATAAATTTATAAAAGGATTATGAAAAGTATACTGATAATATTATGCCTGCTTACTAACTGCTGCTATATAAAAGCACAATGCTTGAATCAAGAAAAAAATAAAACTTTCCGGGTAGTATATCTTGAAGCAACGCCGGATGGAGTGAATAGTATATCAAAAAAACCGGATGCACCGGATGGATATCAGTGTTGTTATTTCAATAAGGATAGTAAATTATTGAAACGATATTTTCGTAGATATTCTTATCCCGACAGCCAGTCATATATAGTTGCGGATTATGATGATTCAGGGCATTTAGCTTCTATCCAGTTCAATATACAAGAACCTGAAGGATACTCTGTATATGGCAAAATAAATATTCAAGAAGGCGATACAAACCAACTCATCAACAATTATGTAATACAATCGATGGATGATGATACTATAGAAGAAATAAAAGAAACATCAGATACATTTCCCTTACAAATAGGCAATTGGATGTTATCAAATTTTCTTTCTGTGGATAGTTTGCTGCAATATCTGGGCACTGATAAAATAATAATTCCGTCAGATGCAGCTAAAGTCCGTTTAAAGAATCCCAAAGCTGGAGATGTAGCTTTCACTAATACGAATGATGTAGAAGTTATGGCCGGCAGATCCGGTTCTTCAGAAGTAATTACTACGATTCAAATAGGGACTTATGTTAAGATAAAAAAGGTGATAAAAGGCCCTGCCGGTTCGAACTGGTGTAAAATAAAATTTCTTGACGGATACCTGGAAAAATATAATGATAGGGATATGTATCTTGACCTTTCTTCCCTTAACTGCGTAGAAACCTTAACAAAATAAAGATATGTGTTATCTTACAGATAAAGTATTAGTCAATACGATAAAAGAATTCCGGGCAGTGACATCGCAATATGCATTGAAAGAAGAAGATATTCAGAAAATAACATGGTCATTAGTCGTTGATCGCAAAAAAAAAGATTTACCTGACAAAGGCATAACCTTAAAATACAAATTTGATGAATCTTTTCTCAACAAAAAGGTAAGGGTTCAGGCCTGTATTGAAGGGAATGAATTCTGTCTGGCCAGTTGCGATATTCAGGTGGTAGACAGCATTATAGTAGATACAAAATGGAAAAATGCCAAAGGAGAGATAATAGACAGTTGTTTTTATAATAACGTTATTACTTTCCATGTAAAATTCAATATAAAAGAAAAGAAACAGGTTCCTATCAAATTATTTATCACCGATACCACAGGAAAAGAACTTGGAGAAGTCCGCATTCCCGCTCCTCTTAAAAGTAGTCTTGATATCAGCCAATATACAGCCGAATTCCATATCAACACTGATGAATCGTGGCAGGATTATACACCCGACGACCCTGTACATAAAATCATTTTACAGGTAAAATCCGACCAAAGTGCTTTCAAGCCTGTAATGCATATATTAGGAGAAATACCTGTACAAGTAGAAGTAAAGAAGCCTAAAAATCCCCCGATGCACCACGAATTCTCGACCACAGTCGCTGTCCGGCTTTATGATTTTTTCAAAGCAAAGGGTATATCCCCGAGAGGGATAATGCTGGTATTAGGGCAGGCTGGTCTGGAATCCAGTTGGGGTAAAGACGCTAAAGAAGATTACAATCTCTTTGGTATAATGGGAAAAACCGCATACTCTACCCGGAGTACGAGCCATGGTGTATTGACAGGTTTTTCTAAAGAAGAAGGTTATGAAGGATCTATGAAGTATTATTATAGTAAAATAGAGAATAACTGGCCCGATTTCTTAACTTTGATAAAAGAAAACAAAACATATACTGCCGACGAGATTGATAAAGCCCTGTATACAGGAGACTATTATCCGGACAAAGCAACACGAAACAAAACCGGGAAAGGTGCTTATTGCGGAAGGAATGATAAAGAGGAGAAAGTGCCTGTATATTATGGAAAAGAATTATTAAAAACAAGCGTAAGTGGTGAAAGAAGATTTAAAGAAAGTCTGAAATACCAGATACAGGACAATACATACGAGCTGGCAACTTCTACTTCACTGACCGAAGCAGAAAGGAAAGAATTAATGGCACAAAACAAAAAATTTAAAACAATACTGAATGAACTGCAATAAAATTTTTATTCTATCCGTTATCTTTTGTTTTTCAATAATTTCCTGCAAAACCAAGCAGGAAAACAAGAACGAGGCAAAGACCGATAAACCGGAAGTAATCTTTTATGATGCAGATAAGCTATCCGGGTTGTATGATATGTGCGATACCGATTCGATAAATCATATGTACATAAATTATAACGGAAGTAAAATATATCTTTCACATGAAAATGATACGCTGAGAATAGAGTACGACAACCATTACAATGTCGCCTTCAGATATGTATACAAAGAAAAACAGTTATTCCCTTGCAACGGATTGCTGGTATATAAAGATAATACATGGCATAATGTAAATTATGCTATTCACAATAACTGGTTGTTATTACCTGTATATGATGTAAAGATAGGCATGGCTATATCACTGATGGTATTCAATCTGGATAGTGTAGCCGATGAGGAACCCCGATACAGTTTTTCCACTCAGGCGCCTTTCTTCTTTGCCGATGACAGTAAAGGTATTATTATGAGTACTTCAACATTAGCTTTAGATCAGGAGATCAGTTTTTATTATTCTATATTTACAAAAGATTCATTAGCAAGTCATTCCACAAAAAATGTATATGCTAAGGATAATCAAAAATGGAAGACTATACTTTCAGATGAAGAGAAGACTATAACATACTTAAAGAAAGAGTTTCTCGAAAACAGCAATTAACATATATAATCTGTTCATCACGAAACACATATATAAAAACAGGATTCAAACTTATCATTTGAATCCTGTACCCAAAAACAACTAATATTAAAAACTGAACTTATTATTTAATACGAGCATCATTCTCTATTTTCTTATTCACTTCCTGCAGATTATAATTCGCAGAACTTATTCCCGCAGCCGCAGCTTTTGCAAACTGAGTTTTAGCCTGTTGCAAATCTCCGCGTTTCAGGTATAATATACCCATATTGTTGGCATATTCAGCCGAGTTTGTATCTGCTTTCATCAGATATCTTTCCGCAGCCGACAGATTATCGGCAGCCAGAGCCGCAGCCGCAGCATTCAGGTTAGCCACTTTATCGTCAGGATACATTTTCACTGCTGTTTCGAACACATCCGTAAATTCTGTGCTGCCTGCCTGATGCGTATTCGCTATACGGAACATTTCATCAAGGCTCAACTGTTGCGGACGGCTTTCCAGTATTTCTTTCGATTCTTCTACATCGAATCCGCGAACTGTATAGTAAGCGCTCGAAACCACTTTACGCAGCTTAGGATATATCTCTGTCAGCATCTGACGGTAAGGCACGCCGCCGTTCAGTGCTTTCAGTTTATTCTTACGTGCATTCACATCGCTTGTATTCTTCAGTATATCTAGTATGGCCTCTTTATCGTTCATAGTTGAAGCCTCAACAGCAGCAAGTAAGCCATCCCAGTTTTCTCCACCATATTGCACATGATACATGTCAGCAGGGAAATCAAACTTAGGTAATACGTATTTCTTAAATGCTTCTGCCCTACCCTTCGACAGGTTTTCATTATGTGCTATCGGGCCTTCAGGAGATGCATATCCTGTGATATCGATGCGTGTAACAGTCAGATTATTGTCTGTCCTCACTGTTCTCAGCATATCTTCTATCTTCGCCAGTTCCGATGGATTCTGCATATAGGTAGGCAATATATTTGTCTTATTCACAGGGAAATCAAGGAATGTTTCACACTGTTCGCTACGCGATTTCACAGCTTCCACATTTGGCTGTATATAAGCTATCTGCGGAGTTATCATATACGGTGTAACTACCGGAGGCATATTCTCGATAACCCGTTCTACGTACATTTCCTGTTCATGCCCGCCGCATCCGCAAAGGTCTTCCTTCATATCCAGATGAGCGTCTGCCATCCAGTCTTCGTAAGGAATAGTCTGACTGTAATGCAATTCTCCTTTCGATTTCTTATCCAGCTTTATTACTGAATACGAGCCTGTATTCTTATTATCTTCGCCGCCCAATGCCTGCGATCTCAGATAGGCTTTCTGGCGTGTGGTACCGTTTATTAAAATATCGGGAAGTTCGCGCTGCATATTTGCTCCTGTAATTACCGGAGTCAGTGTCAGCGAACGGTTACGATCGAGTTCGAGACGCGACAGGTCTAACATCATATGTACATTGACAGAATTTCCTTCACGCTCCATTGTAGCCGTTGATACGCCTATCTGTCCTTTATAAATCTGTTGTGCTGCAACCGGCATAACCAATGCAAACAACAATGCTAATATGCTGATATATGTAATTTTCTTCATTTTGCTTTGCTTTTTACTTGATTACGTAGATAATGCTCAAACCGGCTTTTGTAGGCCCCCAGTAATTTTTAGTATCGTCTTTTATTTTTGCTGCGCAATGTCCGCATCCATATTTATCGTAGTCGAGATGTGCATAACCCACACCTATTGTAGCTTCAATGCTCCAGTGATTACCCAGAATCCAGTGATAACCATATGAAATACCTGCACCCCAGAGATTCCCCTCATAACGGCGATGACTCAACCCTAATTGTTTGATACCACCCACATTATATTCGGCATAATGCCCGTGCAAACCGAAAAAGTGCCCGTTGAAACGTTCACAGGTCCAGTATCGGAGTTCCGGCTGAACCAGCCAGTGCTTCAATTTCTTATTATCTGAAAATGTCCACGGATTGTAATTCCCTGATATGTCCAGTGTAAACTTCTCTGAAAGCCCTATTTCAAAACCTAGGTTCGGTGTAGTTGTGGCCCAGTACAAAGCATTTGTTTTCAGCGCAAAAGTAGGCAGGTACGGATGCTTGCGTTCCTCTTGTGCATGTAAAACGCTTACAAATGCAAGAACTATGCATGTAAATAAAAGTCGCTTAATCATTGTGCTTTTTACTATTTTAATATTTTGTTGTAATTCGTAAAATGAAACAGAAAGTCCGTATATATTCAAGCTTTGTGTTCCCGTTTGTATAATTAACAACAAGTAATTAAGAAATGTTTTCGGAAGGGTAAGAATTATTAAATTTAACCTATTTTTCTAAATTAGTTATAAGTATAATCTATAACCCACATTGTTTCATATTGTAACCTATAGCAATATTTTTCTATGAAAAAGATGCAACGATTTAACTTTTCAATCATCTTATTATATATCTTTAGCATTTAGATAAAAAACTACATTATAATAGACAATATATGAGAAAACTAATATTTTTTCTAGCCTTATTTCTAATCACAAACTGCTTTTATGCGCAGGTGAAAACAATAAAAGGACAGCTTAAAAAGGACGGAATGGAGCTGATGAATCTCTCCTTCAAAGTGAAAGACCGTGGAATAAAAGGCAAGACCGACCGTCATGGCTACTTTATCCTCAAAAATGTTACCGATGAT
Source organism: Prevotella sp. 10(H) (assembly GCF_000711235.1). Classification (GTDB taxonomy): domain Bacteria; phylum Bacteroidota; class Bacteroidia; order Bacteroidales; family Dysgonomonadaceae; genus Dysgonomonas. Next base: position 265,355 of record NZ_JOMI01000001.1, read on the forward strand.
GACATTATAGTTACCGGCGACTGGGGTACATTCACTGTAAAAGAAGTAACAATTTCCGTACTCTCCGAAACTCCTCTGCCGAAAGTATCGGCATTGCTCGAAAGCTCTGTAGATACCATTGGCGTGGCATATCTGCGCGACAATCTGGGCGCAACCTATTACAAAGGGAATCTTAGTCATATAGAATCAATAAAAAAGCCTTTTCTGCGCTACCATATAGAGCCGACAAAAACAAGGTACTATTATTCAGGATATAAAATCAGCTATACCGGACACTTAAATATATCTACTGTAGGCCGCCTGCCCAAACGCCAGTCGGAATATGCACAAGGAAATGGTGATCAATGGCTCGGACCAGACAAAAAAGAAATATTCAGCTGGGGACCGTCTATCAGCAGCTTGGAATTCGACGGCAAGCCCTATGATTACGACCGCCACGGAAGTCTTGTACCCCGCGGTATGGGCAATGGCATTGCAGCGAAAGCTTACGATCCTACAGATTTCTTTAGGACGGGAATATCGTTCGGCAATAATGTAAACATTAAAATGCCCGGATTCAGTCGCGGCTTTACATCCCTGAGCCTTGGGCAGAAAAGGTCTAATAACCCCATACCCAATGCCTACGATGATTCATATAATGTATCGTTGATGATGGACGATATGAGGATGGGCAGATTCAAAACGGGTGTCGGCGCAATATACAATAACAGTTACAGCAAGCTCCCACAACACGGAGCAAATCTGGCCTCGCTGATGTATTCTGTATTTACTACACCTCCAACTTTCGACAATGCAAACGGCATGTCGCGTAAGGATGCCTTAAAAAATGAGGGCTCATGGAAAATAAATGATGACACACAGCGCTCATATTCTACAGGTATTAACAACCCGTTCCTGACTGTATCTACAACATCCGACAGAGACAAGACCCAAAACCTGATGGCTTATGCCAAGACAAATTACTCATACGAGAAAATAACTGCCGATGCCTATTTCAGTTTCGACAAGCAATGGGATAAGCGACATCAGGGAGATCATAATTTGGTGCGTTTCCGGAGTCAATACCGCAGTGAAACCTCGTCCAATATTGCTGCTGCGGGAGAATTCTCATATAAGATAGAACGTATTGACGACAGGTACAGCGACCTGTATCTGATGGCAAAATATGGTTTTAAACATTCGACCGACAAGCTTCACCGGAATAGAGTAGAGAAAATAGAGATCGGCTCCGAAGCTTCATATTTTGAAGAAAACATTTATTATAATCCTCTTCTTCGGAATGCGCACGACGTAAAATACGGTGCTAAACTGGGCAATGGCGATTATACCTTCGAATTACATAACAAGCATTATTTCTCGAATACTGCAAAATCCTCCGATTATGTAAATCTGTTTCCCGAAGCAGGCTTCAGCTGGAATATGAACAATTTCCTGTATGATGCTTTCGATACGGATATCAGTAATTTTACTGTTTATGGATCAGTTGGTCGATCTATTGGCGAAGCATCTCTTGTATACCGCAATCCGGCTGCTTTATCTACCTATTTAAATTCCGGGGAATTCAATAACTATTATGAATATCCCGACATCATTGCCAAAGAAAATCTGAAGCCTGAGACATATTTGAAAAGTGAGGCGGGTATCAGGTACTACAGTCCGCGCGGCAGCTTTACAGGAGAAATAAACGGATTCATTTACAATACGCACAATTTCATTTCGCCTGTAGCAAGTATGTATAACTCACGCGTGTTCGATTTGCACAATATAGGCCGTATACGCAATTACGGATATTTTGTCAGCTTGACCTATACGAGGCCTACATGGTCGAGTAACGCCCTGCGCTTCGATGCCATGCTTACTTTCAGTCAGGTAAGGAATAAGGTTACAGCATTGTATGGCGAACAACCGTTTATCAGACTGGCAGGATTTCAGGATGTAGCAACTGTTTTTGCTAAAGACGAGCCGCTGGGAGCTATTTACGGCACAACTTTCCAGCGTAATGATAAAGGGCAGCTTATTATCGGTGACGACGGCTTTCCGCTAAAAGACTTTGATATAAAAAAGATAGGCGATCCTACACCTGATTTTACCATGTCGCTGATTCCGTCATTCGAGTGGAAAAAATTTAATCTTTCATTCACTATAGAATATAGTCAGGGAGGCGACCGCTGGAACGGTACAAAGGCTACGATGGACTATCAGGGAGTATCGGAAGATACAGCCGAAAAACGCAATATTAAAGGCTACGTATTTCAGGGAGTAGATGCCGCAGGCATTACAAACACAAAAGTTGTCGACTTCTACGACACTGCAAATCCCGGCAAAAACAGATGGGTGAGGTACGGAACAACAGGTGTAGGCGAAGACTATATCGAAGATGCCACTTACGTACGGCTTACGAACGTATCTCTTTCTTATGCCATATTTAATAACAACAGGAGTAAAAGCAACTTATTCAAATCGATGCGGGTAGGTGTAACAGCCAATAATCTTGTGCTTATCACTTCATATAAAGGTGTAGACCCTGCCTCATCTCTCTTCGGCTATTCAGCCGGAAAAGGGCTCGACCTCTTCAATCTGCCGTCGAACCGCAGCTATTCATTCACACTAACATTCGAACTATAACATCATGAAAAAGTATATATACAGCATCCTTATACTGGCATTGCCCCTGTTACTTATCAGTGCCGTAAATGACGATTTCCTCGGCATGCTGCAGGAATACCTAAACAAATACAACAAACAGGTTCCTCAGGAAAAAGTGTATGTGCAAACCGACAAGACATATTATAAGCCGTCGGAAGGCATATATTATAAAGCATTTCTTGTGAATGCCAATAGCAACCGTCCGTCTACAGTCAGCGATGTGCTGTATGTCGAATTGCACGATCCTTGGGGAAATGTACTTCAAAAACATCAGCAGATGATATCGGGTGGCACGTGTAATGCTCATTTCATGCTCAAAGAGGATGTTCCGGGTGGATTATATAAACTGGTAGCTTATACCAACTGGATGAAAAATTTCGGCGAAGAAAGCCTATTCTCAAAAGAACTTACAGTACAGAAAGTTATCACCCCCCGCCTACTGCTCAAACTCGATTTCCAGAAAAGAGCCTACGGTGCTGGTGATGAAGTACTGGCCGATTTGAAGGTGACCGACCTCAATAATGAAAAAACAAACAACAGCATCGTAAAATCGACTGTACGTATCGGTGGAGAAGCTGTTGAAACACTCGAAAATACGACTGCCGACGGAGAAACGACTATCAGATTTAAACTACCACAAAATCTAAGTACAACAGACGGCATATTACAAATCGTTGTCAACGACCGCGGCACCGAAGAATCCATAACCCGCTCCATACCTATCGTACTGAATAAAATAGCTATAAACTTCTATCCCGAAGGCGGCGATATGGTAGAGGGCGCGCAATCGAAAGTTGCTTTCGAAGCAATGAATGAGTTCAAGAAAGGAGCCGATGTCAGCGGAGAAATAGTAGACGAGAACGGAGCGATAGAAACCACATTCGAAAGCTTCCATTTAGGCATGGGTGCATTCGAATTCACGCCGAAATCAGGCAAGAAATACTATGCACGCATTACTAAGCCTACCGGCAACGAGTCGCTGCGTGAATTGCCTGTAGCACAGAAAAAAGGTTTTGTGCTAAGCCTGAAATCAAAAGACGAAAATAAAGTAATCTGGAATATATATTCTTCCCAGAATGTTACTGCCGGACTGGTAGCACAGGTACAAGGCGAAATACATTACAACCAGCCTGTAAAACTAAAAAAAGGACTGAATACGGTAGAGGTTCCGACAGCTAATTTCCCGATCGGCATAGCTGTCTTTACGCTCTTCGACGGAAAGCATCAGGAAGCCTGCGAACGGCTTGTATACCTCAATGCCGAAAAAGGGCTGAATATAGAACTTAATTCGAGGGATGTATTCACTCCGGGCGAAAACGTGCATCTGACTATAAAAACCACTGACAAGAACGGAAATCCGGTTCCGGCAAGTCTGGGTCTATCCGTAGTGGATGAGCAACTGCTCACGATGGCGGACGACAAGCAGGATAACATTCTGAGTTATCTGCTGTTCTCTACCGAACTGAAAGGCAAGATACAGGAGCCGTACTTCTACTTCGACGAGAAAGAAGCGAAAGCTAAAGAAGCGATTGACTATCTGATGCTTACTCATGGCTGGAGGCGTTTTACATGGAGCGAAATAGCTAACCCGTCGATAGACGATTTTAAAGAATTCCCTGAGAAGCTTACAAGTGTATACGGCTTTGTACTCGACAAGGCAGGCAATCCTACACAGGCCGAAGTTTTCGTAATAGAAACCGAGGGCAAAAAACGTGTAGCAAGGGTAAAAACAACCCCGCAAGGACATTTTGTTTTCCATAATATAGATATCACAGGAAGCGTGTTTGTAACGACCAAATTGCCGAATCAGGTATACCTCTTCAAAGGTAAGCCGATTACTGCCACACCTGTAAATATAGAGGCAGCAACCGGCGACCTCGACGAAAACACACTGGTAGTTAATAAACCTCAACCGCCTGTATTATCCCCGTCTCAGGCCAAAGATGAAGAACCTAAACTTGACAGGCAATTTATAAGTAATGAATCTGTAGCCACTGAAGAATTTGCTATGATGGATTTTGCAGATTCGCCACAACTCGATGAAGTGGTAGTAGTCGGCTATGGTACACAAAAGCGGGCATCACTGACAGGCGCCGTATCCACTGTCAGTGCCTCTATGGTTAGCAGAAGCAGCAGAGAAGCAATAGCCCCTGTAGGCGACCTCAGCTCAGCGTTAGCGGGGCGTGTTGCGGGATTGATGATTACACCTTCTGGCGGTTCATCGGGCATATCCATCAGGGGAATGTCATCATCGGCAGCAGGTGGCGAACCGCTTGTTGTTATTAATGGAGTAGCTGTATCGGCTGAGAATGGAATGTCTTTTGTAGACCCGAACGATATACAAAGTGTTTCTGTTCTCAAAAATTCATCTGCATCAGCTATTTATGGCAGCCGTGCGGCTAACGGCGTCATCCTGATAGAAACCAAAAAATCACCGGGATTCCAGCAGAAGATGAAGGTGGGAGAATCCAAATATGGTGGTGTACTGGTACCAAAACGCCAATTCTACATACCGCCTTACAACGAAATAGAATACAACAATTACGACCCTGACAGATCGACTGTATACTGGAAAGGAAATGTAAAAACCGACGATAAAGGTGTTGCAAATATCAATTTCCGCAACAATGAGATGTCTTCTACTTTCCGTATTACTGCCGAAGGTATCGGCAACGGCCTTATTGGCAGCGGAATAAAACGTATCGTAACACGCAAGCCGTTCTCCATAGATGCCAAAACTCCATTGTTTGCAGCCATAGGCGATGAAGTGAAGATTCCGGTAATGGTGCGGAACAATACAGATGAGCCGATAACTGCAAATGTAAAAATGCGTGTAAACGAAAATCTTTATCTGAAGGATGACGGTCTTATCGTAGACGGTACATCATTGAGTAAAGATGTAATGGTTCCGGCAAACGAATCGAAAACGGTTTACTTCACATTCATTGTAGGATCTACCACTGGAAGCCAAAATATAGAAATATTCTCAATGTCGGGTAATCAGGCGGATAATATCAAACGCAGCCTGACCGTGCGCCGCATCGATTTCCCTTACTACTACCACTTCTCAGGCAAAGATGAAGGACAGACACGTACACTGAATATGTCGGCTGCCATACCGGGAACACTTCGCGCCGAAGCGGTAAGTTATTCCGATATGCTCGACCAGTTGTTCGACGGTGTGGAAAGTATCTTCCGCGAACCGCATGGATGTTTCGAACAGTTATCCTCAAGCACCTTCCCGAATATATTTGCTATGCAACTTCTGAAAGCAACAAATCAGGATAAGCCGGAAGTATACAAAAAAGCAATGAAATACCTGACTATGGGCTACAACAAACTCGCAGCCTATGAAGTAAAAGGCTCGGGTGGCTTCGAATGGTACGGCGGATCGCCTGCACACGAAGTATTATCGGCTTACGGACTTGTAGAATTCTACGAAATGAGCAAAGTTTATGATAATGTAGACAAGAAAATGATGAACCGTGCGCTCGACTTCATCCTCAGTCGTAGGAACGGTACTGGCGGCTTTAATCAGAATAACGGCCGTTACGGGTTCTCAGGTGCTCCGAAGAATGTAAACAATGCATATATAGTGTACGCTCTCACCGAAACAGGATATGGCAACCGTATAAATGCAGAATATCAAGCAACGCTGAAAGAAGCATTCGACAGCAAGGATATTTACCGCATGGCTCTGTTGGCAAATGCAGCGTATAATATGAAAGATATGGAAAGCTATGAAAGGCTAACCAATAACTTTAAAGAAATAGCACAGAAAGAAGACTTTTCTAAACTAAAACTACAGTCTACGATTGTACGCAGTTACGGAGATGCCAGCCAGCGGGAAGCCGTCGCATTCTGGATGCTTGCCCTGCTGAAAGAGGGTAAAGAAAGCGACCTGAATATAATAGAAAAATGCCTCGAGTTTATAAATAAAGGGCGAAGCAACGGCAGTTTCGGAGGAACACAGGCAACAAGCATCTGCCTGCAGGCACTAACACGATATGCCGAAAATATGCAGACGGAAGCTGTCGGCGGAAAATTCTGTGTGATCGCAAACGGTGAAGAATTGTGTAAGAATGTGACGAAGAGCAAAGTGGTGATACCGTTCTCTTCGAAACTGAAAACCGGAGAAAACACTATTCAGGTGAGATATAAGGAAACGGATAATTATGTGCCTTATGCCGTCACTATCAGTTGGAACTCGTTGATTCCTGCCACAAGCAAACTCTGTCCGCTCAAACTGACGGCCAGCATGGCTCTCAAAGAAGTAAAAGTCAACGAAACTGTACGCATGACTGTGAAACTGCAAAACACCGAAAATGAAGGCAAACCGATGAGCGTAGCCATTATAGGCATACCGGGAGGACTTAGCCTGCAGCCTTGGCAGCTGAAAGAATTGCAGGAAAAAGGTATATTCGACTTCTACGAAATCACCAACGATAATCTGGTTGTTTATTACCGCGAACTTGGCCCTGCGGAAGTGAAGACAATCAGCCTCGACCTGAAAGCCGAAATACCGGGCACATACCGTGCGGTAGCCTCATCGGCATATGTATATTATATGAACGAACATAAATATTGGATAGAAGGACTATCGGTGAAGATCAAAGAATGATGAAGACAAAGTAATTTTTTGGTTGGAAAGGGAAGCTAATAGGCTTCCCTTTCTTTTTTCACCCGACTACCGAAATGACATTTTGTCGCAAACAACCGTATGTTGTATGATTTACATTTAAACGCATAATTTATTAATATAAAAATAATTACAAATACTCAACTTAAATTTTAAATATTTTCACATATCAAACCCTGTCAATTAGTCACTTTTGCACACTTTTTGCATATTACTTTACAGATACGAAAACGTATAATATAAGAACAATAAAATATAAATTAAAGGAGGATAAAATTATGAGAAATCAACTTAGAAGATTCGACAGAAGCGGAAGCTTTTTACCTACATTCTTTTTAAATGATGGCTTCTTCAATTTTGCAGACGATAACAGTCTTCCTGCAACCAATGTTTCGGAAAACGAAAAAGCTTTTAACATTGAATTATCCGTACCGGGATTCAATAAAGAAGACATCAAAATAGAAATTGAAAAGGACGTACTTAAAGTTTCGGCTGAAATTGAAATGAAGAATGAGCAAAAAGACGAAAATGAAAAAGTGCTTCGCCGCGAGTTCAGGAAATCGTCATTCGTACGCAGCTTTACACTGCCCGAAGGTATAGACGCTGAAAGTATTTCCGCTTCGCAGAAAGACGGAATATTACAGATCACCCTGCCAAAGCAGACTAAGGTTATCGAAGACAAGGTGAAAAAGATTGAGATACAATAATTACATAGGTTTTAATTAGGTTTAAGGTGAATCAGGAAGGCTATCTGCTTATGCAGGTAGCTTTTTTCGTTAAAAACATATTAAATGGGCTTATATCCTTAGGGTTTTCCCCTTCTCAACGATCATTATTGTAGAAACCGGTTAATTATTTATCTTTTAATACAATTATGATTATGAGAACAACATACCTAAAGACCGCACAAATCGTTCTTACCGTTCTGGCCCTACTTTTTTGTATATCGCTACAGGCTCAGAATATGTCGGCAAGCTATGTCACTATTAGTGGTGTAGTGAAGGATAAGAAAAACAACAAAAAACTCGAATACGTAAGTATTTCCGTTCCGGGAACAAACATCGCTACTATTACCAATACCGATGGGTTCTTCTCTATTAAAGTAAATAACGCTCTGGAAGTAAAAACGCTGGATATATCCCACATCGGTTACCAAAACCTAAGATATGCTGTATCAGATGCAGATTTGGGGCATGAAATAACCATTTACATGACATCGAACTCCAACCTGCTGAAAGAAATAGTGGTACATCCCGTAGATGCGCGGGAACTGGTAGAACAGGCCATACAGAAGGTTCCGGAGAATAACAGCGCTGATGTGAACATGTTGACAGGATTTTATCGTGAGACAATCAGGAAGAGACGCAATTATATAAATATTTCCGAAGCTGTCCTTGATATCTATAAAAGCCCTTATACAAAAGATGTATATAACGATAAAGTGCAGGTGTACAAAGGCCGTAAGCTCATCAGCCCGAAAGTGAGCGACACATTGATAGTGAAATTTCAGGGTGGCCCTAGTCTTTCGGTATTCGTAGACGTGGTAAAAAATCCGGATCTTTTCCTCGACCGTAAAACACTCGACCATTACAAATATGAATACGACGGTGTAGCAATGATAAACGAGCGTCCACATTTCGTTATCAAGTTCGAACCACAGGTGAATCTGCCATATGCGCTGCATTACGGTAAACTTTTCATAGACAGGGAAAGCCTTGCATTCTCCCGCGCCGAGTTCAGCCTCAGCATGGACGACCGCAATAAGGCGACGCAGGCCATACTCCGCCGCAAACCTTTCAAGATGCATTTCAAACCCGAAGAAGTATCTTTTGTGGTAACATACAAGCAACAGGACGGACGGACATACCTTAACTATATCTATAACGAAGTGAAGTTTAAATGCGACTACAAGCGTAAGCTTTTCTCTACAGGGTATACAATCGTATCCGAAATGGTGGTGACCAACCGCAAGACAGAGAATGTAAACAAGATACCTAACAAAGAAGCATTCAAGACCAACCAGATATTATCAGAGAAGGTACAGAACTTCTACGACCCTAATTTCTGGGAAGACTATAACATTATAGAACCGACCGAATCGTTGGAAAATGCGGTAAATAAATTGAAGAAACAACATAATAATTAATCAACAGGTTTTTCGTACATTTGATATTATCTGTAAAAACCGGTGCTAATTATGCTGAATGACCTATTCGTATTAAAAAAGATAAAAGAGGGGGACATAAAGACATTCGAACAGGTCTTTCGTCAATATTATGCCCCCCTTTGTCTTTACGGATGCAGCATAACAAAACGAAGAGATGTTGCAGAAGAAATCGTACAGGAATTATTCTATGTATGGTGGAAAGACAGGGAAAACATTCAGATACTGCACTCCCTTAAGAGTTACCTCTACGGGGCAGTACGGAACCAGTCGCTGCAATATCTGGAACATCTCGAAGTACAGGGCCGTCACCGCGAAAAGGTACTGACTACCAACAATAAAATACAGGACAGTACACCACACCAGCAACTCGAATATAAAGAGCTGGAAGAAGTGATAAACCGCACCCTGAAACAACTGCCCGACCGCAGACTGAAAATATTCAGGATGCACCGCATGGAAGGCAAAAAGTACAAGGAAATAGCTGAAATACTTTCCGTATCGGTAAAGACTATCGAGGCCGAGATGACAAAGGCATATCAAATATTACGACAGGAGATAGAAAAATATACGCACGTATTATGATTTTAAAAGAAAAAAACGATAAACTGACAAACGAGGCTTGGGACGCCCTATACAAGCGTTTCGAAGACGACGGACTACTACCTGCTCAGGAAGAAAAGCCAAAACGGGTTGTATTCCGTCCGGCAGTACTCAGATGGACAGCCGTTGCTGCCGTCGTATCTATCTGCTTAGCCTCGGCGCTGGTTATCAAACAACTGAATACGCCAAAGATAGAGACCCTTACGTTGCAAAACAACGAAAACACCTCTACCCTTGTCACCACATTGGAAGACGGCTCGGTAGTTTACCTCTCGCAACAGGCATCGCTGGTATACCCCGTACATTTCGAAGAAACAAAACGGGAAGTTGCCATGCAGGGCGATGCATTTTTCGAAATCAGTAAAAACAAAGAAAAGCCATTCATTATCGATACCGAGACTGCTACGATCGAGGTCCTCGGAACAGCATTCAACATTGTGAGCAAAGACAGCGAATCTTTCTCACTATCGGTGAAAAACGGCGAAGTAAAAGTAACATTGAAAAAAGACGGACAGAGCGTGAATGTGAGGGCAGGAGAAAGCGTACTGCTTCAATCGGACAATCTAACAAAGAAAGTATCGGCAAATACATCACAGTTCGAAAGTTATCTGAAGCAAATACATTTCAAGGACGAAAAGCTGGCTGATGTGATCCGCATCATAAACATGAATTCCGGGTCTACGGAACTGGCTCTATCTCCCGAACTGAAAGATAGATTGCTGACAATGACATTATCGAACGATTCACCGGAAACAATTGCGCAGCTGATCTGCCTTGCATTAAATCTGACATCGACCCGAAACGGAGATGTTATTACCATATCGGCATCTGAATAGTACACGACATCATGAAAAACACGGTCAGAAATACGTTACATCGTTTTTCTGCCTGCCTGTTACTACTAATCACGGTAACTTCCTTGCAGGCACAGGATGGACGTGTGCTCGACCGTATCGTGGAATTGTCTAAATCGAAAGGAACGATATACCAATTGCTGAAAGAAGTATCCGGCCAGTCGGGATACCTTTTTATTTACGACAGCCAGGTAATAGATAACGATAAGACGGTGAAAATCCGTAAAGGAAAATACACACTGCGGCAAGCTATTTATACCATTACCGATAATAATCAGTTGCAGATAGACATCATCGGAAACCACATACTCTTGCGAAAAGAGGCTGTAAAGAAAGAATCAAGGCCTGTCCGGCAGCAGATACAATTGCCCTTAAAAGACACATCCTATTTCACTATCAGTGGCAAAATTTATGACCGTATAACAGACGACCCGATAGTATATGGCTCCATAAGCCTGAACTATACGACGATAGGAACAGTAACCAATCAGAACGGGGAATTTCGCCTGAACATCCCCGATTCACTGCGCAATGGCATTGTGAAATTCTCACATATCGGTTACCAGACTCAGGAAATAGAAGCCGGGTTGCTGGACGGGCAGCATATAAACCTCTCGATCGACCCCCAAATAATTTCGTTGCAGGAAGTAGTTATCAGGGTTGTAGACCCAAGAGAAGCCATCAAAGACATGCTGGAAAAGAGGGAAATCAATTATTCCGATAAGCCGGCACGCATTACTGCTTTCTACCGCGAAGGAACGGACCATAAGAAAAAGAATCTCGACCTTACCGAAAGCGTCGTTGAAGTTTATAAAACCGGGTATAACAATGAGGCGCAAAACGACCAAACCAAACTGATAAAGATGCGCCGGATCGTAAACAAACAGCTGGACGATACATTGTTTACAAAAATGAAATCGGGCTTGTACTCTACTTTTGTACTGGATATCATCCGGGATTTGCCGGATTTCCTTGCGTTGGAAGAACATGCGCCTTATATGTATACGCATAGCGATATCACCATGATAGACGACAGGCGGGTGAATGTGATTTCATTCGAACAAACAAAGCATACTAAGGCACCGATGATGAAAGGAGAACTATTTATCGATGCCGAGAATTCAGCGTTACTGGAAGCCCGTTTCGAAATAAATCCTAAGCATACGGAAAAAGCAACACACTGGTTTATTGAGAAATCATCGCCAAAAATAAGAATGACTTTACAGGAAGCAAAATATATCGTTTCGTACAGGCAGTCTGACAATGGGAAATACTACATCAACCATGTAAGAGGAGACTTACATTTCAAAGCAAGAATAAAAGGCAAATGGTTTAGCTCACCGCTACACCTGTGGTTCGAAATGGTGAACTGCAAAACGGAAACGGGAGATAATATAAAAGGATTCGGCAGGAAGGAACGCTTATCGCCTCACAAAATATTTTCGGAAACGAAATATAAATATGATAAAAGCTTTTGGGGTAATTTCAATGTCATACTGCCCGAAGATAAGTTGAAAGAGACGATTCTCGACAGGCTGAACGAAGTGACTGAGACTGTTGGTGAAGAATGAAATGTGGTTATAACAGACGGTTATCCGCCTCTTCCAGTTCTACATGGAATGAATTTTCCTGTCCGTCATAAGTTACATATTGTTCCCTGTAACCCAGAAAAGCTATTTTAATTTTCTGATTCCTTATATAGGGATTTATTTTTAGCCTTGCTATCCCGTCAAGACCACATATTCCATAATTATTTGTTCCTACTATCTCTGCAAGGGCACCAATAAGTGGTTCTTTCGTCTTTTTATCGATTACAGATATGGATATTCCGGCCTTATTTTCAGAAAGCTTATTCAGAATAGTTGAAATCTGATTATCGTTTTTAATTATTTCTGTTGCTTCTGTTATTGTCAGGTTGTTGACCTCTCCGGCCTTGATATTTATCGTATGTTTACTGAATACCTTTCCCGGATAAAAAATATATACATCGTATTCATCGTTATCATGTCCGGGCACAGCACTCACATAGATATCATTTCCATAAATCGGACTGTAAATCTGTGAATTGGAATATTCCCGCTCCTGTTTATCGAGCAGAATAATATATACAGGTGTATATCGCCATATATCGGGATATGATAATCTCAGTACGGTATTTGTCTTATTGTGCGGAATAAATATCTGCTTAACAAAGTCGTCGTATTCGTAAAGCATCTGATAATAGAGAAGATTCGGGCCAATATAATCCAATTGTTTATCGGAACTTTTCAATATTTTTATCTTATCCGATTTCATTATATATTTTTCTCCACCATACGGCAATATGCTTTTCCTGTCTTCGCCTTTAGTAATTACCATACTATCCTGTCCGGATGGTAAGAGTAAAAAGTGGTGATTATATTCCTTACCTTTATATGATACAACCGGACGTGATTTTTTATATTTAAAATCGTAATCCATAACAAATAATTCCTTAGCCAGCGATTTCTTTTCATTCTTTGTCAGTTGCGAAGACATCCGCCGGAACTTCACATTTGGCAAATCTTCATTACCGTCTTGAAATAATTTTTGCGGATTGATATATAAAAAAGTGCGGCAGTTTTCTTTTATTTCAAAATTGGTCAGTATTACTTCAAAGTATGTAGCCCGTAGCCTTATAGTATGCTTCCCTCCTTTCAGGCGTATGCCGTAAGGCCCGGTATTAAGTGCTGTCGGAAAATATCGCAGTGTATCGTCTACCCATACTATCATAGTTTCAAAATGGTTGTCTGTGCCTTGTGCCGGTATCAGCAATGTACAGGTATCCGGTTCGGTAATGGTATGAATTGCTGTGTCAAATTTAGGATAGAGGTATTTGGCTACAGGGGTATTAACAACGCTTTGGGCATCGGTACATATAGCAGGTAATAAAAGAAGAAGAAGAAGTAAGTAGTAGTAAAGTTTCATAGAATATTTTATAACATAACTGTCAATTGTGAATTATCCACTAAAAATTACATCACCAATTCCTCAAACAACTTCTCAAACGTCTTGCCCAAATCATCCGAAAAGCCCTTATTCGACCGCGAAGTCTGTATCGAAGTACTGCGCACAGCGGTCAGCCAGCGGTAACGCTCGGTAATATCAAGCGATGCAATAGGGCCGCCCTCATTCGACGCCATGCATATTTTATCAAAAGCTTTGAGATTTTCGCGTAATGTTTCCATATCCAGTTCGCCGGAGAACAAAGCAAGTTTAGCCTCATCTATATGATACCGTGCTTTCAGGAATTTCTCCCGCTTGCAGTACATAATGACGCCCACATTTATAAATTCTTCGCGCTCTACCCTCGGCACAACACGGATGACGGCGTATTCATATAAGTGTTTTCCTTGCATTTTGCGCTTCATTTATAAATATTGCTGAATTCTTTATCCGCTCGTTCAGGAAGTCGATATATACCTGTCGTATGCTGTCGGGCGATTCCTCACTCCCACCCCAGTTGAGCCAGTCGTCAGGCAAAGTGTTCACAATGTAAGTTATCTTTTCCGGTGTCAGTATCTTTTTGAATGCGGCATCAGCTTCGTCGAGCTTATCCGCCCAAGACAGTAATACATGGTCTTTTATTTGTACAAAAGGACTCACGGCATACTTCTCCCATCCTGCCCACGAATGATGAAAGTAGAGCGACGCGCCATGGTCGATAAGCCAAAGTTCCTTATGCCACATCAGCATATTTGTATTTCGCGCCGTACGGTCTACATTGGTCAGCAAGGCATCCATCCATACGATTTGCGATGCTGTAAGACTGTCTATCTGCGTCACTACAGGGTCGAATGTCAAAGCACCCGAAAGGAAATGTAGCCCCATATTCAGCCCGTGGCTTGCCCTGAGCAAGTCCTGTACTTCTTCATCTCCCTGACTAAGCCCGAAAGCCTCATCGAGATTGATAAAAACCATTTCCGGCACACGGAATCCGAGTGTTTGAGCCACAAGCCCACCAACAAGTTCGCTTACAAGCATCTTTGTGCCATGCCCCGCCCCGCGAAATTTGACAACATATTTAAACCCGTCGTCAGCTTCGGCAAGAGCAGGTAAAGAGCCGCCCTCCCGCAAGGGTGTAATATATCGTGTAACATTTACCGTACGTAATTCCATCTTATATATTTTTACAGGAGTAAAGATAGAAAGAATAGTGATACTATAACTACAACATACGGCAAGCCGTCTACATCAAAGGTGTAAATATCCGCATTACCGATTCCATAAAACGGCGCCAAACATGGCGTTTATCCCATTTGGTACGCGATACTTCGGTAGAATTCGTTAAATCTTCGGCAAATATCTCTTTTGCCTTACTCGCTGTTTCGCGGTCGTAAACGAAAGCATCGGTTTCAAAACTCAATTCGAAACTGCGGGTATCCATATTCGCCGAACCGAGTATGGTCAGGCAATCGTCTATTACCATGCATTTGGTATGGATAAATCCTTTTTCGTAGAGATAAACCTTTATATTATAATTCAGTAAGTCTTTGACAAACGAATGTGTCGACCTGTCTACAAAAAAGCTGTCGGATTTTCGGGGAAGTATCATTTGTATCTTTACCCCACTTATCGATGCCGTCTGCAATGCGCTTAGTATTTTTTCGGTAGGCATAAAGTAAGGTGTTTGTATACAAATGCTTTCTTTAGCGCTGTTAATCGCCTGAAACATTCCCCTTTCGATACTATTATAGATATCTATCGGGCCGCTGGATATGATTTGCAGCGGATTGTCGCCTTTGGATTCAGATGTAGGAAAATAAGGGGTCAATTCGGGCACCGATTTATGTGAAAAGTACCAGTCTGAGAAAAATACGTGCTGCAAGCCTTTCACTCCGTTACCTTCGATACGTATCTGTACGTCGCGCCACGGCCCCCATTTCAGTCCTTCGATATAGCAGTCACCTACATTCATACCGCCGATGTAACCTACTGTGCCGTCTATAACCACCAACTTACGGTGATTCCGGTAATTTACCCTGCGGGCTATCCACGGCAATTTCATTTGTAAAAAGCATCCCACTTCAATGCCCTCTTTCTGCATCTCTTTAAAATAGCGGTTACGGGTTTTGATTGAACCCACATCATCGTATATAAGCCTTACTTCCACCCCTTCGCGTACTTTTTTTATCAACAGGTCTTTCAGGCGATTGCCTATATTATCATCTATTATCTTATAATATAAAAGGTGGACATGATGCTTTGCCTTTTCTATGTCGGCAAACAAATGCCTGAACTTTTCTTCGCCCGATGCATAAAAATCTATCTTGTTTCCGTCGAGTACGGGCGCAAAATTGATATTCTGAAGCATCTTTACCAGCTTTTCATATTCTGGGGGGTAATTATTTACGCCATGTATATCGTACTTCGGCGTATATTTGGTATCCAGCCCCTTGTACAGTTTCTTTACTATCCTGTATTTCTTACGGTGCTCTTCACCAAAGAACAGATATAAAATAATCCCCACTATAGGAAGGAAGATAAGAACGAGTATCCACGAGATAGTCTTTGTCGGACTGCGGTTTTCGGAAAGGATGACGAAAATGATACTTACCACCATTATGATAAGCAGTATTTCCAAAACAAGAAAAACGATAGCTTGTGTATCCATGATATATGCTTTTTGTAATAAACAAAAATAAGATTTTCAAAATTAACATCAAACAGTTTCTCCGGCACGACCTGTTTTGCCGAAAAAGCGTCATAAAAGACTTATATCGTCTGATTCCTGTGCGGTTTCACCCTCATTATCCATATGGCGTGCATCGCAGAAAGGCTTATTCTGAGATTTACCGCAACGGCAGAGGGTCACCCTGTTGCGTACCGGATAGATACCACCTTCCGCATCTTCTATAATTATACCGCCTTTAACCCAGATAGGGCCACGCACCTGACAATCGGGGTCTTCGAGTACGCTTATCTCTTTGGGCAACCGAGGCTCTATTCTTTGTCCGTATTTAGTCACGGCTGTCAGCCTTCCGCTCGGGCACTTACAGCACTGATCGATAACGATATCTTTAATTTTCGGATTGTCTTTATCTTTTACCAGATCCCATGTAGTACCGTTGGTATCGCAAAAGCGTCCTACAGCACAGAGTATTTCGGCATCGAGCAGATCGATTTGCTCGCCCTGAATAAATCCCGCCATTTCATCATAAGTCTTATGTTCTGCCGTTTCCCTGCTTTCAAATCCGTGATAGTGAGAACCGTCGCAGTAAGGTTTATCGTTTGACATCCCGCAACGGCAAAGATGATATACCGGCTGATCTTCATAATCCTTTTGCTTCGCATATTCCACACACGCACCTTCCGCATCGGGAACAAGATTCAGCTGGTTTAAAGGAACATTGCCGGACACTTCGTAGGGGCCGTCTTCCAGAACTTTTACTCTTTCGGGATTTTGTGAGCTCATGATGATCTTTTTAGTTTCTATTCTTAACAAATTCTCAGCTTGATTGGTTTTATTACTGAATCATTATAACAAAAAAAAGTCCGCGACATCACATCGCAGACTTCCCTAAACCTTAACACAAACTTTACAAAACTACACATAGTATAAACCACAATAAGGTGGTTTTGGTTCTGAAAGTTGGATTAATTAACCTTTTTATACTTATTTTCAAATTTTTCGTCATATTAGGCCACAACTATTATTTTAACACCACTTCAATAATAGTATCTATTTCATCTGTTATGTTTGCTGTAGTGAATGTCACATCCCCCGTTTTTTTATCCTTTTTCCAAACTAATGGTGTAGATTGGTTTATCCATTTGGCCGATTTGATATCGGGTATATTCAGCACTATCAATTGAGTATTTGCATCCAGTATATGAATATAATACGTTTTGCCCTTTTTAGTGACTGCGCCCCATTCCTGAGGTTTTACAAAACCCTGCTCTGTACCATATATCGTATAGCCGTATTTATTCATCCACTTACCCATTTCCTGCAATCGCTGCACACATTCTTTCTCTATTTTTCCATTTGGCATCGGGCCTACGTTCAGCAACAGATTTGCCCCTGTGCCTGCCGTGCGGATGAGCAGATGCAAAAGATCTTTTGTAGATTTATAATTGTCGTCGGTAATGTTAAATCCCCATGTGCTGTTTATTGTTTCACAGGTTTCCAATGGCAGATGCGACACTTCCTGTCCGCTGTATCCCGCCTTATTCTCTCCCGGCACATCGCGTTCGAAAATCTGATAATCTTCACCCTCAATCGGTGGTAAATGGTGATTGTTGGCAATGAGGCAGGTCGGACACAGTGTATGTATCAGTCCGTATATTTCAGGATAGTGCCAGTCGGCATGCGTAGAATGGTCGGTACGGTTTTCGTCGGCAGTCTGATCCCAATGCCCGTCGAACCATATACCTGCTATCTCATAATTGGTGAGCAATTCTGTAAGTTGGGCTTTCATGAATGCTATATAAGAATTCCAATTGCTTTTTTCGGTACGTCCCGAACCTTTTCCCGTGCGTCCTGTTTCGTACTGGTAATCATCTCGCATCCAATCCAACTGTGAATAATAAAGTACAAGCTTTATATCCTGCCGCTTGCATTCATCCGACAATTGCTTCAACAAGTCTTTTCCGTAAGGCGTATTCATTATATTCCAGTCGGACTGTTTCGTATCCCAGTTGCTGAATCCGTCGTGGTGGCGCGAAGTAAAAGTTATGTATTTCATTCCCGCATCTTTGGCAATCTTTACCCATTCGGCAGCATCGAAAGCATGCGGATTGAAAATATCCTGTAGCCGCATATAATCCTTTGCCTTTATAGGGCGGTTGTTCATAATCCATTCTCCGTTGCCAAGTACTGCATACGGGCCAAAATGGACAAACATACCGAAGCGCGCATCTTCGAACCATTTAGTGTCGGGCTTACTTACGGTAGTCTGGCAAAATATTTGAGAAACAAAAATGGAAAAGAAAAATAAATACAGAAATAACTTCTTCATAATCTTGGCATTTTAGTTAACATCTATAAAGATAAGAAAAGATTTTTCTCTGAAACTGTATTTTTTCGAAACTCAATTATCTATACTGAAAAAACAGTATGGATGCAGCTATAACCGGCATTGTAGTAATGCTCTCAGCAATTTCTTCACTTTATTTGGGTGCACTTCTCTCTATTCACCTACCCGAACTTGATAATTTTTTCGACAGGAAACCTTTCAACTGCCGCCCGTGCTTCACATTTCACCTCATGTGGATAACGTCTTTGCTGGCCGGGCTTATGGTTAACCGCATCAGTATCGTACTTACAGGTGCTGTTGCGGCATTCGTACTGTTTTTTATTACAAAAACAATTGACAATAAAAACATAACAAAATGAACGAAACAGATTTGAAACAGGAAGTAGAGGAACTAATCTCCGATGTGGATAAAACACACCGCTATTCTATGAGCAGGATTTATGGCCTGTCGAATAAAGTTTTTGGCAGAAATGAAACGCCTCAGTCGTGTGCAAGCTGCCTGATAAGGAAAGTGCGTGAACTGAGAAGCTGGCTCGATACACAAAAAGAAGCAGAGCCTGCCGCACCCGCAAAAGAGCAAACAAAGAAAATAAGAAGAAACAGAAAAAAAGAAAATGATAACGGACAGCTTTAAAACAAGAAAGAAAGGCGGCAGAGAGCAGCTCTATACCGATCCTGACAAACTGCTGACCAAAGCATTCGAGTACTTTGCATGGTGCGACAGCAACCCGTGGCAAAGGAAAGAACTGATGCGTTCGGGAGAGCTGAAAGGCGGAACGGTAGAAGTGCCCGTATCTCGGCCTTATACACTGGCAGGATTGTGTTCATACTGCGGCATCAGCCAGTATACTTTTTCGTGCTATGGCAAGAATGAAGAGATGAAAGATGCCGCATCGCATATACTTGGTATTATCCGCAACAATTACCTCGAAGGCGCTATATTGGGAGAATATAATGCTACGTTTGTGGCGAATCTGCTGGAAGATTTGTACTGATATTTCGGGATATTGATGAGGATATAGCCGGAACAGGGATTATTTTCTGCTCCGGCTCTTTTTATATATTAAGGTATATACGCATGGATTTTTCTTCTATTTATAGTATCTTTATAAATATAAAAAGTAAAGAGACATGAGCCAATTATCTGAAATATATAAAACGTACTCCAACACCGCCCTGTTGCGTATAGTACAAACGCCTGCCGACTATCGCCCCGAGGCAGTAGAAGCCGCCCAAAAAGAACTCGACAGCCGCCAGCTGTTACCTATCGAGATAGAAGAAGCTAAAATACAACTCGAAGCCGAAGATCAGGAACTGATAAGCAAAAGGGAGAAACGCGACAAGATAAAAAATACATTAGCTGAAAAAGGAACGGGCATAATCGACTATATCAATCCTGTAATGGACGAAAATGCCGGGGAAGATAACAGACAGAAACCACCCTTAATAATAAATACGATTGCCATTGTATTTCTCATTATCTCAATCTTACAGATTGTCACCCAGTTCTATCTGCTGAAAGGACTTTTCGATAATGGCAAATGGGATTTTAGTGTTGTGCTTTTCCTGTTCCCTATTATTGTCACCCCTCTTGCCTCTATTCTTTTCTGGATGAAAAAACGGTCCGGATGGATACTGCTTGCCATATATCTGGGCTTTGCCGTTATGGGTATGCTATGGATGCTCTTTATCTCATTCGATAGCATGTTCCTTGTGGGCAGTTTGTTCTTTACTGGTACATTGTGGTGTATCTGTCAGGAAAAAATCAGGGAGGTTTTCAACATATCTATCAAACAGATGTATTATACCATTCTCTTATCTATAGCCATAATGGCCATAATACTGGTGGGATACTTTTTTGCTTTATGATTTTTTAACACAAAAAGATAGCTTTCCGAATTAACCTTTTGGCTTTTGATTAGTCATAGTAGACAGTATGTATCAATTTTAAAATTAGGAAATTATGAAAAAGTTAATTTTGTTCCTTACCATTGCCCTGTTTACAACAGGCGGAGTATTCGCCCAGCAAAGACAACGCGCAACCCCTGAAGAGAGAGCCAAAAGACAAACCGAAACTCTGGTGAAAGAGTTGGGATTGAACGATGACCAAAAAACAAAAGTATACGATATAAATCTGAAATATGCGAAGGCTTTCGGCGAACGCAACGGCCAAGTGGACCGCGAAAAGATGAGAGCCGAATTCCAGAAAAATCAGGAAGCCCGCACTGCTGCCATAAAAGAAGTGCTGACTAAAGACCAGCAAAAGAAATTCGACGAACATCAGAAGAAACAACAAGATAACCGCAGGCGGAGAAACTAGTAAGTGCCCAAAGGTATAGTATAATGGCAGGGATTGGATATCTCTGCCATTTTTTGTTTCTTGCATTCTGTTTTACCAGAACCTGTATTCGTTGTATGTATCTATCAGCTTCTGATCCCTCAAGAATTTTGGCGCGCGCCCGAATCGTTTTATTAAATTGAATTGTAAAGCACCTGTATCAAGCGCCATCTTCGATGGACCAGTAAAAAGTATATAGATTCGATTGTACACAAACGAAGTGCCTATCGACCACGAATCGTGGTTATAGCCCATTGAGAAGCGTGGAAAAACAGACGGGTATACTTTCACCCTGTTCCTATGTCCGTCTATGTTTTCATATCCTATATTGGCGCCCACGGAAGCCGAAATGGAAATAAACAGCCGCTTGTTAGGCACCCATGTATAAGCATAGCCACCATTTATCCCTATCTGATAATTACGCAATTTATGCCCGTCCTGAAAAACAATCGAACTGTCTGACCTCGCCCTGCTGTAATACATGGCTCCGCCGAGCAGGAAGCTGCCTGCCGACTTCAATTGCTTTTCGCTCTGGTTGAAGGCTGCCGGATAAGAGAACTTATTGCCGTTGAAAATATATTGACCGTTGAAGCCATATTGCCTGAGGCTTATGTCGGGATAGATATCGTATTGCTCTTCTTTAGGCTCATGGTAAAGTCCTTTATAGCTTTGGAAGAATATATCATAAACAAACTTACGCCCATAGGAATGGTACTGGAAATCGTACGAGCGTGTCTTGCCCCGCTTTTTATCCCTCATAAAGTCGAACCCATATGAGCCGCTCAGTGTTACATTTTTGTACGAAAAGCCCAGTCCAATACCGAAAGGGGCATTGGAACGGTATGATATCTCGTCGTGATGGTTATTTTCCTGATGCGAGAGTACGGCAAACTTATCCATAAAATAGGTGCGCACCGAAAGTTCATGCTCGAAGAAACCGATATATGTGCTGTCGACCTGCGCAGAACTATTCAGTGATAGAAATAAAATAAAACCCGATAGAAGAAGGTATTTTCGAAAATAGTACATAATGCGCGAAAAATGGCGGTATGCTGTGCTTAAATTACTCTCTTAGTATTCTGAAACGCTGAAAATGCAAAAATAGTATAAATTAATATACCAGAAGCATCTGATTTGGAAAGATTATTCTATATATTTGAGACTGCATATGCTTCTCTTCCGTTTATCAAACTAAAGATACTGATATTATGAAATTTACACTTCTATTCATTTTTGTTTGCCTTTCCGTAATCACATTTGCAAAAGAGCCTGACCCTGAGAAAGTATTGGAAGAGGGCAAACAACTTTACCGACTGGAAAAAGCTTCGTGGTATGCAACAGACGATTTTTTCACCCGCTTTGCACATAAAACAAGTTCGGCCGGAATTTATATTTCATATATTTCAGCTGAAGGAAATGTAAATACAGTATTCTTTGACAAGAATAATCCCGACCAGTTGCTTGTCAGGTATACATTCGATTTTATACCGAAGACCATGCCGTTAATAGTGGATACGGTAAATTTAGAAGCAACAATACTGGAAAAAGATTTAAAGGCTATTAAAACCGAAACCGGCAAGTTGGCTCCTCTTATTTGTATAAGTTATGAAAATACCGGATTCAATTTTATCCCAATAATAACACCCGAAGAGAAGAAAGTTTATATCCTCACGGCACCAAAAGAGCCCGGTGCTGTATTGATTGGCAATGATTACTGTTTTACATTCGACTCAAAAAATAAATATAAAGATATGAAGCGTCTCCACAGATCTTTGATATCACTACCATATAAATCAAATGAGGCAAATAATCCGTTAGAATCATCCTTTCATTCCCACGTAGTATCAGATATCATTGATCCTACCGATATTTGCACATTACTACTATACAAAGATTTCACAGAATGGAAAAAGCACATCGTACTCGGAAAAAAATATGTATCAATATTCGATATGGAAAATGAAAGCCTTAACATAATAACCCGAAAAGAATGGGACAAACTAGAAAAGAATAAAAAAAATAGTGATTAAATAGACAGCCTCATCGATACTACTCAATGAGGCTGTACTTTTATCTTTTATATACTTAATCTTTCTTGCAGCGGACACTTACCAGATGCGTTCTGGTATTCTGGTAGCGCAAGACTTTTACTCCCCTTTCGAAATTGTGAACATTCCGATACCATGCCGATTTATGAACACTAACCTTCGGATCGATAGCAGAACTGCTGGTCCAGAAAAGTGTGCCTTCAGCCCAATACAGAGGGCTCGCAGATTTGACAATGCCTACCAAGAGTGCAAAAAATCCGCCCTGCGATGCCGATTTGCTCACTCCAAGTGTTCGTCCTTTTGGAGAGCATGGCGCCATCATAGCATAACCATGACCGTTAGGATCTCCTTCCGGTACGCCACGCCAGTTGAATCCCGGCAACGGATTACCGAAGCCGTCTTCCATACCGAAATCCCAAGCAGGTTGCCATGGGGTTTTTGTATTCCATGCCTGTACCTCTTCGGCAGTATAGTCGCTGTATAACTGGGCGTTCTCATAGATATGCTTTTCCAGTTCGTTCCATTCCCTGTCGCTAGGTAGATGCCAACCGTCGGGGCAAATGCCTTTCACGAATTTATACGGATTGCCGGGGCTTGAATCCGGCCCTGTAATTTCTACTTCTTCATTACCGGGAGTAGCATTGGCTGACAGCTGCCCCTGATCGATGTTTCCCGGAGCAGTTGCTTCTGTGGTATTGGTTGCCGCATACCAATTGTACAGCATACCCATTTTAGGATTTTCATCATAACTGGTCGAGAGTGTCCAGTCAGTTTCAGACGGATATCCCATCGCAGGTTCTTCAGGATTAAACAAACCTGTATGGAACGGGATATCGGTATTGGAACCGGGAAGCCTTTTTGTACGCAGGTTTTCTACCATCCATGTCCCTGCCGTGCCAAAACGTGCATAACGGTATATTTCCCCGTCTCTGGGATCGACAAAAGTACTTACCAACGGCGAATCGTTATTCATTGTTCTCACCCATTCGCCGCCGTCCCATACATAGAGGCCTTCGCTGCCGCCCATCTGGTTGAGACAAACATTCATATTGTATACCCACAAGCCGATATGCTTTTTATCTATATCGCCTTTTTTCGTTGAGCTATTGTACAGATCATTTGCGGTACCGCTTCCGGGAGTAGTTTCGAACATAGGAAAGAGATTTTTCGTATCCGTCAGGTTGACTCTTGGCATACCGAGCCCACGGTGTGAATTGGATTCCTTATCGCCGTTTTCTTTCAGTTGGAGCAATGCGCCTTTTTCGGGAGCAATATCGGCCCCTAATGTTACCTGTGCCTGTAAATAGTTTTGTATTAAGGTCATTAATAGAAATGACATTAATAAAGATAGTTTTGTCTTCATTGCAGATCGTGTTTTGTGCCGTTTCTAACTCCTTTAAAACCATTATTATCAGTACCTAATGCTGTCAATCCCTATTCAGTCATCTATGTATGATTGGCCGGAGTAGTTTGTTTATATGTTTTTAGAATGTGAAATATGTGTATGTTTATCTGTCTGTATTAACAGTCTTTATCTTTATATAAATCTTATTATGTGCAGCAAATATAATTATTATTTTTTATTTAAAACTATTCAGTATTAAATAAATAGGTTATTATTTTTAGATTTTAATTAAGGAAAACTATCTTCTTTCCAGCCCCAAATCATATTTTTTGTCCATGAAACGGAAAAACATATAAAGCCGGTATTCAGTTTCCAACCCATACTCGTTTTTCGGGTCGTAGTCCACTTTTGCTTCATATACCTGCGGACTGTAGCGCATCGGGTTGTCGCAACGGTAATTCCATTCGCTGACAAGAAAAGTATTTTTTGTCTTTAATGTCGATTCGGAGAAGAAGTTCATCGACTGTTGGGTTGCCAGAAAGGTTTCATAGCCGGGTTCGAGGACAATGGCTTCGTATTCCTGTCCAGAATTTAAACCATCAAAATTTACAGGATCCGGCTCTGTTAATATAAAACAATCCAAATCAAATATAATATCATGAATATTTTTTTCTACAATTATCTTTTTTGTCACATAGCCGACAAGAGAAAATTTTAATGTATCTCCCTTATTTGCCTTAAGTGAATATTTTCCATTTTCATCTGTCCAATATATTATATTTGTATTTTGGTTTAATATAGGTACCCTTTCAACAGCTTGCATGTCTTCTGCATCTACCACTGTTCCCGTCACTGTCAAAGACTGCCCATACATCACCTGCATCAACAGCAATAACAATATAAATATGACACTACCCTTTTTCATGACGCTTATTTAATAGATTATTTCTCTATAACAAATTAATTACCTCCTGCCAGTTATTCGCCCTGATATGCTTTCCATTATCCATTTTTGCATTATGTGGCTGGGTAAACATAATCGTTTTCCCGTCGAAATAGTCGAGATTCTTCGGGTGATCATCGATCATAATATCGCCCTTTACCGAATCCTTTTTGCCGCAGAATATCATTTGCTGCCATGTGATAAACGGATAATGCTCATTGAGCCAATACAGCTTCTCGCTGAGGCTGTCCGGAAATTCCGTTGCCGACGATACTATCAGCACATTATATTTATCGTTGAGATACCTCAATCCCTCTATGCTTCCTTCTATAACGGGCGCAGTACGGAAGAAGCCTTTCGACCTTACATATTTCTCTGCATTGGCAAAGACTTCCATTTCCAATATGCCCTCCAAATCTTTCAGCGAGCGTTTTATTCCCAGTTCTTCGTATTCCATTCTGAGAAACTGAGCATATACATCCGCCAATACGCCGTCCATGTCTACTAGTAATTGTTGTTTCATTTTATTGTCCCGATTTGAAAAGTATAATTTATGAAGATTGTGAAATTCTCTCCTATGTATTATATTCTTTAACAAATATAACTAGAATCCCGCAAAGATAGGCAAAATCTGGAAGAATAGAGTAAGTGTTTGGTGGTGAAAGAATAACTTTTCTTTAGGCTACAAACCGATCATTTTACTCAACGATTGTTGGACGGGTTAAAAACATTTCGTTATTTTTGCCACTGTTGTGCTTAATTTGGTGGTACAACAAAAACAATACATAGGGCGAAATCTTAAAGGGATATCATCATAGATTAATATAATAAAGGCCAAAATGAAAAAAGTAATTTTCCTCTTAATATGTATCTGCGTAATAGGCACTTTTATAGTGGCATGTAAAAAGAAAGAGAGCGCCTCGGAAAGAAACCAAAAACATATTAAACAAATTGAGGCTAATCCTGACAGCCTTGCAAGTGCAAATACACTTGCAGGTATGGCTACTACATTTGGCAAAGAAAAAACTACTGAATTATTTAACAAACTTACTCCCAGAGTCAGGAATTCTGATGATGGCAAAGTTGTGGAACAATATTTACTATTAAACAAAGATTTAAAAATAGGAGATAAATTTGTCGATTTTGAGATGATGGATTCGAATGGACAGCAAAGAAAGCTTTCAGAATTACAAGGGAAAATAGTATTACTTGAATTTTGGGCTTCTTGGTGTGGACCTTGTTTAAAGGATATACCTTCCCTTAAAAATACGTATGAAAAATATCATAAATATGGATTTGAGATATTTGCCGTATCATTCGATATTAAGAAAGAAGATTGGTTGAGAGCTATAGAACAAAATAATTTAAATTGGACTCATGTAACCGAATTAAAAAGTTCCGGTAATACAGCCGGATTTATATATGGTGTGTCCGGTATTCCGGATAACTTCCTGATTGATGAAAATGGAATTATCCAGGGAAGGGACTTAAAAAGTGAGGGACTGGATAAAGCATTAAAAAAAATGATTAAGAAGTAAACAATTAAGATACAATAATAAATTATGAAACAACTTACTCTCATCCTTCTCCTAATTTATTCTATTTCATCCTATTCACAGGAAAATAAAGTCCGCGCCGAATCATTGTCAGCCATGGCAATAGGCAAGGAAGAGGAAGGCGGAAGCATGGAAGAAATAGCGGCGATAATGGAAGAGGCCGTAAAAGCAGCGCCCTCACATGCCGACCTTTACACCATATGGGGATTTCTCGCAATGAGGCGCGCCGAAAAAAAATCAGACACGGCATTATACGAACTCAGCTTCGAAAAGTTTGCCAAAGCAACGGAGATGAAACCCGATTCGCCCGAAATATACGGGCTATGGGCGGGTGCGCTGATATTCTATGCCAACCTGAAAAAAGACGACAGCATATACCAGCAGTCTTTCGACAAGCTGCAAAAGGCAATCGATGCCGATCCGCAATTTATACAGGCTTATCTGGTATGGGCACAAACATTACTGAAACAGGCCATGGATAAAAACGATTCGACATTATACAAAGAATCCATAGCCAAATACAATAAAGTGCTTGAGTTGGATTCTAACTCAATCGATGCCCTTCACGGCAGGGGATTTGCCTGCCTCAGCCTAGGCAAGATAGAAAAAGATTTCAGTAGGTACGGGAAAGATCTTGTGGCATCTTACACAAAGGCCGAGCAGCAGGGCAGCCAGTCTGCAGCCTACAATCTGGCCTGTTACTATTCCCTTACCAAAGAAAAGGATAAGGCTCTGAAATGGCTCGAAAAGAGCATTATCAACCCATATGAAATAAAAATGGGTGTATTGGATAAGAAACGCATCGAGGATGACGACGATTTCGATAACATCCGCCGCGACAAGAAATATAAAGAAATACTGACAGCCTACTTCAGCAAAAAGAAGTAAACTGCCAGTATCACATTTTCTTTTATAATTATAGTTTCACAGCTTTGCCTGTGCGGTTGCTTTCGATAGCAGCATTGAGTATTTCAACTACGATCAGGTTGTTTTCGAGCGATGATAAATCCGTCGGCTTCACCTCTATCTCGCCTCTTACTGCGGCCTTAAGGTAATAGAACGAATCGTTGTAAGGCGCTTTCAGCGCTTCTGCTTTCATCTTCTCTTCTTTCTTATCCCTGTAAA
Source organism: Prevotella sp. 10(H) (assembly GCF_000711235.1). Classification (GTDB taxonomy): domain Bacteria; phylum Bacteroidota; class Bacteroidia; order Bacteroidales; family Dysgonomonadaceae; genus Dysgonomonas. Next base: position 293,613 of record NZ_JOMI01000001.1, read on the forward strand.
TGCGCATATCGGTTCCGTTATCCTGATAGATATAACCCTTTTCGCCGTATATATGCATATCCTTACGGTTCATAGGCCAGTTCCACGATGCCATAATGAGCACGGTAGTATTCGGATATTCGAGCATAATAGTTGCATCATCGTCCACCTTAGGATATACTTGCGGCTTTTGTTGCTTCAGTGTAGCCGATACTTTCAGAGGTTTTTGCCCGTTCATCAGCCATGTGGAAAGATTAGCGCCATAGCAGCCGAAATCGATGACCGCACCTCCCCCGTTCAATACAGGATCGGTAAGCCAGCGCAGGAATTCAGGGCCGCAACCTATCTCTTTCGGCCCCTGATGCCCGTCGTATACATTTATGCGCGATATGCGGCCTACGGCATTTTCGTTTTTCACAAGGTCATATGCCTTGTGATTGGATGCATACCATGTGGTTTCGTAATTTGTCAATACCATTATTTTGTGCTTTCGGGCAAGCTCTGCAATGCGGTTTGCCTGTTTCACGGTAGTGGCAAGCGGTTTCTCAACCATTACATGCACTCCGCGCGGGGCACAGGCTTCTACTACGCCCAGATGGTCATAGATGCTTCCGTATGCAATAACGGCTTCAGGCTTGGTCTTGTCCAGCATCTCGCCCGTATCCTTGAAGAAGAGGCTTTTATCTACTTTGGCAAGCAGTCTTTTGTTGTTCCACAGTGAAGTATCCGGTTCGGATATTCCAACTATCACGAAGTCACCCCTGTCGAGGCGCGAGATTACTTCCCACAGATGCCCGTGCGAAAGTCCGGCAACTGCCAGTCGCAGCGGCTTAGTATTTTGTGCAAAGGAAAGGGATGCAACGGATGCAAGAATGATTACGAGAGCAAATTTTATTGATTTCATGGTATGATGTTTTTTGATGATGATTTACTTTTGATAAATGCACATCAAAGTTAAAGTATTATAAGGAAAAATGTTACTGTTTTTCTTTTAACTTTTCAGAAATTCTTTTGCTTCTTCAATACTAAAAAAAGCTTTCACCTCAAAATATTTTTTTAGTTCAACAGATTGCCCTTCAAGCTCCTCCTTTAAGTTATTGTTCTCACCTATAATAAAGATGATATATTTACATCCCGTTGTTGCCGCAAGAGGAATAAATTCATTAAAAACCCAAAGTGTATCGGCTTCTTCATTTTCAAAGCCATGACGGGTATCTGCCATATAATGACAATCTTTATTTGCTCTCATCACTTCTATTGCATACAGAAGCGGTTGACGATAATCATTGCCTTTGCAAAAATTTTTCCATTCTACAAAAACAACATTCGAATCGGATAAGTAAGAAACATCACAAAATTCTGAGCTGTACATAAAAGTCTATTTTTAATTGCCGAGATCGTTTTCCCTTAATCCAAAAAGGCCATATTATCTCCGGAAAGAAGTTTTTTGTGCCGTTTCTGCCAGTCTTCGAGTGGATATACTTTACCCGACTGCTGATGAAAGGCCGATATATTATAAGTCTTTCTATCGATGTGGAAAACATAAGATGTTTCAAACTTTTCTTCACCATTGAACCCTACATTAACGATATAGATAGAATCGCTGTCTTCAGGAAGCATGTATGCTGCTGCCCCATGTTTTCCTCCGGTTTTCTTCTCTATCTGCTTAGAAAACTCTTTCATCTCGGGCAGGTCGAGTATGACGTCCAAAAGTGAATCTTCGAGGTGGGTAGACAATGTATCGCTCTTAGGAAGTTTCGTAAAATCGTAAACAATAGCTTTGTTTACATCGTTTTTATCTTTTTTACAGGAAAATGTTACCAGAAGTAATCCGACGGATAGGAAAAATAAAATGCTCTTCATAATTCTTTTTGATTATTTGTAATATCTGATTTCTGTCGACAGGCATTATCAGATCAATAGGTTAAGGAATAAAATATGATTTTATAAATAGCAAAAGGAGGCTGTTTTATATGTTTATGTTAATCTTCTTTATTATATTCCGGCGTCCTCCGCATACAAAAATAACTTATTATGACGGTATTTAAAACAAAAACAGGCACAAATTAGCTTATTTGTACCTGTTTTTATGTCTTATATGCGAAAAATAATCAGAAACTGCGTCCTGCTCCGCCACCGCCAAAGCTTCCGCCTCCACCTCCGCCGAAGCCGCCTCCGCTACTCCAGCCACCACCGGAACGACCGCCGCCCCAGCCGCCGAAGCCACCAAAACCGCCTCCGCGCGAGCGTCCGCCGGATGAAGGACCGTTACGGCCGTTTTTGAATGAGATGTATAGGATTATGAGTATGATAATAGCCAATATAATATTCGATATCAGCGAACCCGCCATATCTCCCCCGTCATCTTCATCCGCCTGGAATTCTCCGGCCAGATACTTGATTATTGCCATTACTGCGCTCTTTGCTGCATTATAGTAATCTCCTGTCTGCAGGTAAGGCATCATATACTGGTCGATAATACGTCCTGTGCGTGCATCGGTAAGTATATGCTCCACCCCGTAGCCTGTTGCTATAAATACCTGTCCGCGCTCGTTGCCTATACGCGGCTTTATAAGTATCAGCACGCCGTTATTCTTATCTTTCTGGCCTATGCCCCACTTTTCGCCTAGACGGGCGGCATAGTCAGATACGGCATAGCCCTGCAGGTCTTTTACGGTAACGACAAACACCTGTGTTGAAGTACTGTCGTTATATGCGCGTAGTATCTGTTCCAGTTCGTTGCTCTGTGAAGCATTGAAGGTCTGCGCAAAATCGTTTACCAGCCTCGGTGGCGACATAGGGGATGGCAGATCGTCCTGTGCCTGTAAGGAAAAACTTACAAGGAAACAGATAAATAATATAACGGCTACTCTTTTCAAGAGATGAATTATTAATTCTTAATTATTCATTAGAACTCAACTTTCGGCGCACTCTGAGCCGCTGCATCAGCTTCGAAATATCCTTTCTTCTCGAATCCGAACATACCCGCAAAAATATTCTTAGGGAACATGCGGATGTATGAATTATATTCCCTTACACGCTCGTTAAACTTGTTACGCTCGGTAGATATACGGTTTTCTGTTCCCGTAAGCTCATCCTGCAAAGCTAGGAAATTCGTATTGGCTTTCAGGTCGGGATAGTTTTCCTGCACCATCAGCAAACGCCCGAGCGCTGCGCCCAGTTGTCCCTGAGCCTGTTGGTATTTCTGAATATTTTCTTCTGTAAGTTGGTCGGCCGAAACATTCATCTGGGTAGCCTTTGCACGAGCTTCTACTACTGCCTGCAGTGTTTCCTGTTCGTGTGTGGCATACCCTTTCACTGTAGCCACAAGGTTCGGTACAAGGTCTGCACGACGCTGATAAGCATTCTGAACCTGCGCCCATTGCGAGGTCACCCCTTCTTCTTTTCCTACCATATTGTTCTGCAGCGACTTGCCATACATAAATAATATAAGTCCGAGAACTACAATTACGATAACGGCGATAATACCTTTCGATAATTTCATCTTTCTATCTTTTTTAGTTAAGTATCAATATATTTTATGAGTAAAACAACGATAGTTTATGTTTTGTTGCGACAAAGCAATACAAACCGTAAAAGTATTAAAATATGTTCGTATTGTTTTTATAACGAAGCAGGAAAACGCGCGTGTATAAAAAGAAAAAGACTATCTTACAGATAGTCAGCAAAATGAAAAGATGCGATAATAACCGCAATGAGCCGCTCTAGTTTGCAGTTGGCAACGGAAGTGTGATACTGCCTACTACCAATACAGATATAGTCAGTAAAGCAATGAGGGAAAGGATAATACCTTTTCTGAAATATACATCGAGGTTATTCAGTCCCCTGCGCTTCGAACTCATGTGCCCTACTACCGACACCGACAGCGCCAGTATAACGAGAATAAGCGGAATAGAAAAAAACAGGGCTTCCATTGTTAGTACGTTTTTATTTACAAATTTATGAAATTCGGTTTTATATAAAAAATGTTCTTAATTAAGAATTTGTTTAAACTTTTTTAAAAATACATTCTTTTTATTAGTTTTTACTATCATCGGGCATGTATATGTGAAAATTCATGATTTTTAAGCATTTATTAGTACATTTGTGTGACAACATTAACTCAAAAATCCATTGCTTATGAAACAATGCCCCGTATATAATCAACATATTATCTGGCTTATTGTTCTCCTTTTATTAACGTTTAACAGTTGCAAAAAAGAGGCCGGAAAAGGGAGTCCAAAAGCTGTATTGACAGATACCATAGCCGCAGTGATGCCCTTTACTATGACTATGTCGCCCGATACTTATACACAGAACGATACGATAATTAAAGGGCTCATAACCAACAATACGGCCAGTGAATCCCATTTTGGTGCACAGTATACGTTAGAGGCTCTTAAAGACGGAAAATGGCAGGAAGTAATATATGACTCACAATACCCGATTGCGTTCAACAGTTTAGCATACATAGTGCCTCCGCTAGGTACCGCCACATGCGACACCTACCTGCTGAAGGAATTCTACAACTTCGAATCCGGGAAATACAGGATAAAGAAAGATATAAGGCCTATACTAACAGCCGAATTTATTATCACCGACGGCGAAACAGCAACATCAGACATACAGTTGCAACATTCCGACGGCGATTATGTGATGACTATCGAGCCCGAAATATGCAATATGTCCACCGATTCGGTCACGGTAACCATTACCAATAATTCGCCGATGGAGATTACACCCTATAACCATTACTACATAGAAACCGTAGGCGAAATGGGTTGGGAACGCTACTATTATCCGTCGATGAGAGATCCTATTATGGCAGATAATCCTGTGGTTAAAGGTACTTCAATCACTTTCCGCATACCACTTATTGCGACCAGATTCCATAAATCACTGATTGTACAGGGGTTTAAGCCGGGCAAGTACCGCGTATGCAAGTATGCTAAAATCGACGTCTCGGCAGAATTTACTATTACTGATGATATGAAATAGCAATATGAACAAAGCCTGTATGTTAGAAGTTTATCATAAAATAAGTGGAACGATATGACCACTCAACTATACACAGCGGATATACTCGGCAACGGATTCGAACAGCGCACCCTCCCACTCAAAAACGATTACGAAGGGGAAACTGTGGCAACCCTCGTCCGCAGGCTGGCAGAAGACAAGGCGCAGAAAGCCGTATTCTATGTGCATGGCTTCAACGATTATTTCTTTCAGGCAGAAATGGCAGAGCAATTCAATGTTAACGGGTTTAACTTTTATGCTGTAGACCTGCGAAAATACGGGCGATCGCACTTGCCGAACCAGAAGCTGAACGACATCCGCAATCTGAAGGACTATTACGAAGAGATACTTCTCTCACTTAATATTATCCGTACGGAAGGTAATAATGAAATTGTACTTTTAGGACATTCTACAGGGGGACTTATACTCACCCTTTTTGCCAAAGACCATGCCGATAGTAATTTGTTCGATGCGCTTATACTCAACAGCCCCTTCTTCGACTTCAACCAGAGCAAGCTGGAGAAGTTTTTTATACCTATCGCCGCCTTTTTTGGGAGATTGATGCCAAATGTGACCATTGCAGGCGGATTTAGTGAAGAGTACGGAAAAAGCATCCATAAATCATACAGGGGCGAATGGAACTACGATCTGAAATGGAAACCAAATGTCGCCCCCAAGATAAACCTCGGGTGGCTGCGTGCCATTCATCTTGGACAAAAACAACTAAGAAAGGTATTTCATATTCCTAGACCCATACTGGTACTTCATTCCGCACATTCGGTGGATAATATGAAAGATGAAAAACAAGTATCGACACGAGACGCCATACTCAATGTAAAGGATATAGACCGCATAGCGCGCAATATAAATGGTAAAGTGCAGATTTCGACTATAGACGGCGGATTGCACGATCTTATGCTATCGGGAAAAAGCGTCAGGAAAAATGTGTATGATACTATATTCGGCTGGCTGAAAAAGAAACGGTTATAGAAGTTTATTTCTTACCTTTCTTCATTCTGCTTATCTTGGACGGGCGCACATTATCAATATTCATCAATGCAAAGTAAACGGCATCGATAACACCCGACATCTTTTGTATATCCAGTGTAGCCATTATATCGGTGGTCTGATGATAGTTTTTGTTGCGGTAGAAAGCCGTATTAGTCACCATAAGCGCGTCGAATCCCATTTTCCAGTAATTAAGGTGATCGGAGAAGTCAACGCCCTCTAACTTTGCAGGGGCTTTCAATCCTCTGGTATTAACTGTTTCAGAATCATCGAACCACGATGAAAAATTGTTCACAAACTCCCCCGAACCGCTCCGCCTGAGCAAAAGTATATAATTCCCCTTACTGCCATAAAAAAGTTTCATAGGCTTTACCGGATAGTCCTGCGATCCGCCTTCTTCACTGAAATAGCCTATCATCTCCAAAGCCACCATTCCATAAACAGGGATATTATTCTTTTTGAGGTTATGTGCGTGTATATAACTGCCCATTTGCGGCGTGCGGAAAAACGGAGGTTCTTCCAGTGTATAAGCGACCAGTTCCACGGGCCGGCTCAATTGCTTGCCGTGAAGCATACGCGCCAGCTCGAGGATGCCGACAACACCAGAAGCATTATCGTCTGCACCTTCTTGTTCGCCGCAAACATCATAATGTGCTCCGGCAACTATCAACGGCTTCTGAATTTCCGAGCCGAAGCGGCAGACCACATTCTTATACTCCACGCCTTCGACTTTGTATGTCTGAAAATAAGTGGTATCAGCATAGCGGCTGAAAACAGAATGAATATAGTCGGCAACCTGATGCAATACAGGAAGATTTTCATAATTTCTGAAACCGTCCGTCTTGGTTATAGCGGTCAGATGCTTCTCAATTAACAAAGTATCCGACTGTGAAAAGGAATTATTTACATTAATCATACAAACAGCTATAATAAAGCATTTTAAACTATTGCGAATATCAGCATTTTTATCTTTAAGATTCTTTATTCTCATATATTTTGTGTATAAAATCCTCATCCCTATTATTTCTTTTTGAAATGGTAGTTATCTTGCTGCTGATTTTTTTAATATCCGTCGTGTTAATTATTTGCTAAAGATCTGTACGAACAAATAATATAAAACCAAAAACACATTCAATTCGTATAGTTATAAAGCAAAGTAATACAATTTGTTATACAGCTTTTGAGAACTATTACTTTTATTGATGCAATATCCTCAATTTTGGATGCATAGATGTACAAATATATGATAAATATTGATATGTCCACTGTCCGAAAGAATTTCCCGCAAAAACTCAAAGACGCAGAGATATACTACAAACTTCCAGCGTCTTCACTTCTTGCGAGAAAATATATTATTGAATAAATACATCCTACACCCCAATATCCTCCAACTCGATATCAGCCGACAACAAAAATACATTATACGGATGCCACATCGACATCAGGAAATACAGCTTGTCACCGTTATTTTTTAGCGGGTGCATATAAGCGCAATAAAGCTTAGGATACTCCTTATCGGTAGCAATCACCTTTACATCCGACCACTCTTTCAGGTCCTTCGATTCGCGGTAGACAAGCGTATGCGCTTTGCGCGGTGCTTTCTTGTCAAATGCATGATCGAGCAGGTAAGTTATAATCCATCTCCTTTGCTTCTCCAGATACATGAGAGATGTTTCACCGACAGGCGCTTCGATAACAGGCGTGGCAGCAGCTTCATCACCTTTCACCCATTTATTGTTTTCACCGTTCCAGTACTCATATTTAGTCATGTCTAGAATATCCTTTTCTTTGAATCGTGCCAGATAAGCAGCATCTCCCCTGCCCGACTGCGTTCCTATCATATACACATAACCGTCTTTCTTAGCATAGGCAACCTGCGAAAAATGGCTGTCAGAGTGGAACTCTACTTCCTTTTTCCGTTCCCATGTCTGTCCGCCGTCTTTCGATGCATACAGAGAAGAAAAGTTAGTGAGCCAGCGGCCTGCACCTCCCGCCCATTCGTATATATTCATATAATGAACATAGTCCACACCATCGGCACGGATAGCCCCCGTAGGTATCGATGTATTATACTTGTCACTTCCGCCTGTCTTTGCTCCGGCGCAAATCTCGCGGGCTTTGCCCTCCTCATCCAATGCCATGCTGCTGATTGTCAGACCGTCTTCGAGATCGGTATCTTCAGAGAAAGCGACGAAGTTTGAACGCCAGTTGCCACCATTGCCGCCGCCGTTAGTCAACACCCGAAATCCTTCACCGTTGGTATCACCAAAGAATATACCTATCTTATTGCCTTCCATGTGCCACATGATACCCAGATCGGTACCGTACACATCGTACTGGATGGTATTGTTAGGTGCGGGTATTATCTCATTCGGTAAAGGCTCTCCTGTAAGACGCGCCAGCATCTTGAGATTTGTCAGTTTCATAGGTTTCTTTGCGTCTGCATCTTCGGTGCAGGAAATTAAAGAAAGAATAAAAGTCGCAATAAATAAAGGACTTAATACAATCAGAATGTGTTTTTTCATAGATATAGTAAATTATAATTTAGTGTTTCGGGCTATCGGTAACAAATATAATATTTATCAGTTAAACGTTTAACTCATAAATATTATATTAACAAATTTTATGTTAGAAGTATATTTTTGTCTGTAATCTTTCACCTGTCAGCTCACTCTCCTTTTTTCCTGAAACCGTTAAATCCGACTTTCAGAACATTTAATCCTCTCTATAGGGCTTTTCACAACCGAATTCATTGATGAACTTTACATTTGTATAGTAAAAACAAGTGAAAGTAAGGTGGTATGAAAACAACATTGATCCCTAAGAACGAAAAGATCGACGATGTTACCAGTGGTACAATACCGATCGTCGTGATGCAAAGACGCAACCGGCCGATGCTAAGAAACAATGATGTAGTGAATGCAGGTGTCCGTATAGACCGGCGTGCCATTATGGTGTTGACCGAGCATATCAAAACTGCTATAGAAATGTATTCGGACAGTAAGGGCCAGAAAGGAAATTATTCATAAAAATAATAAAAGCCATGAAAATAGCTCTATTACTCAAAGACGATAAGATTGACGATGCCTACTCGGACACGATACCGATTATCGTACTGCATGTAGACAACAAATCGGTGATGGAAGTAGAAAAAGACATCATCGTAAAAAAAGACGTCAATTACCTTGCGCTATGGCTGCTGACCAAGCGCATCAATGAAGTATATGTGAACGATATAGACCCTATGGTGAGAAAATTGTTCGAAAAACTGGGCGTTACTGTCAGAAGATATGAGGATATAGAAAAGAATCCCATACTAAAACAGTTTATCGCCGTATGAAATGCAACCTACGCTCAATATTCTTTCTCCTTAGGTATGAAGAACTCCACTTTTCCGCATTTAGGGCAAACGTAGAGGTCGAAACTCTCCTTGTTTCCAACCGACTCGAAAATATTGCCTAAAAATCCTACGCGCATCCCCTCATGAAACTTGTAATTTCCCGAAAGGAATAGTTTCACATTACACCGCAGGCATTTCAATTCATTTTTTTCAGCATACATTTCATCGTAGCGTATCACCCGCCCCTCGTGAAGGCTGTAATTGCAGTAGCCGCATACACCCAGATTGTCTGTTAGTTCCCTGTCGCAATTCGGACACTTGTTCATAGTTGTTGTAGTTTTATAGTTTTCAATATCTTAAAGTTCTGTTTACCAGTCTTCCCTGTACTGTACAGGCGTCATTCCCGTATGCTTCTTAAAGAAGCGCCCGAAAAACGAGGCATTGGGAAAATTCAGTTCTTCCGATATCTGCAGAATAGTCATGTCGGTAGTTTTCAGCAGATATTTGGTCGATGTAATCAGTATTTCGTTTATCCAAGAGAATGCTGTGCGCCCCGTTCGTTCCTTTATGATCGTAGATAGGTATTTGGGCGTCAGGCACATTTTATCAGCATAGAATTGCAGTGTTTTCTCATTTTTGTGATGATGAAGCAAGAGCTTGAAAAAAGAAAAGACTTGTTCTTTCTGATACGAATTGGCTTCGCTCTTCATGTCTTTTTCCATTTCGGGTACTTTCAGTTTATTGTAATAAATCGCCCCTACTTCGGTAAGTAAGGCGTATAAGAGCCCCTTTGCCATCTGTATACGGAAAGGATGATCCTTTCGTTTATATTGTGCTACTATGAATGAGTGGAATTCGAGCAACTTAGCTATTTCTTCGTCTGAAAGCGTCAAGCACGGGCACTGGATAATGCTCATCGAAATATCGAAATTGGTAGTCGATGGCATCTCGGTAAGAAAGTCAGGAGAGAAAATCAGGAACTCGGTCATTGTATCTTCGTCCTGCTCGGTGATTTCCAGCACATAATTCGGCAGGATAGTAAGAATGGTATTTTTCCCCATATCGTACTCCTTGAAGTTTATCTTTATCTTCGCCTTACCGCTGATGCAAATGGCGAAGACAATGCCGTCTATGACTACCGGAAAATTGGACGACATAGGCGGTATGTACACCGATTTGTCGGAGACAATAAAATTTTTGATGGCAGACGGATCTACATTATCCGTGATATCTTTCATCTGTATTTTGGATAGTTTCATAGGGGACAGTTATATGTATTCTTGTTCTCTTACAGCATATATAGCGTGTGCTATCCGTATTTCTCAGGTCAAAATCTCTTCTATTTCACAAATATAGGAATATAAGTGTTAGTTTAAATTTTATTTATTCTGTTTTTTTATGCTATGTGCAATTGAAGATTATTGCCCTTTCTTTTATGTTCATTTTGGCATTGGCTCCGCTTCGCTCTGCCGAACGTTGTTTGCCCAAAAACGAACCAAAAGGCTAGCGCTTCGTTGCTCGCCTATCCGAAATCGTCTTATTGCCTAAAACAAATAAACTTGCCTATCGGCAAAATTTGGTTTCACGGCAATTTCACCGTTCGGATAACGGCTGCACAACTAATGCGCGAGAAGCTGACGCACGACGAGAGCTTACAAAAGGGGTTGCTCCACTAGCGCGTCAGCCCTCCGTGCATTAGTTCCCTAGGCGGGCACCTGTCCGGTGAAGACGGCGAAGAAAGGGACGGGGCGATAGCCCGTGTGTCACTTTCAGCCGGCAAGATGTTGACAGGTCGCCGGGGAACGGAGCACTAGCCTTTTGCATCCTTTTGGGCAATGCCAAAAGGATGGACAAGCCCGGGAGGGCGCGTCAGCCAATAATTCAAGATTGATTATTTTACACAAGATGAGGCTCTGATGAAAACAAAATATTAACTTCAATACTTATTCTTTACCTCAAAATTCGAAAACACTCCATTCTTATCTGCTCCATTATTCTCTACGAGCAAACCGATGCGCAAACCACGTCCCCACTTTGGCAGGCCGCTGATATCCACATGCTGTCCGTTTTGCGGAAATATGTGCCACTCGCTGTTGTCGGTTGACCAGTAGAAACGGTACAGACGGGCATTGATAGCCTCAACACGCAGGTATATATCCGTAGCATTTCCCGCGGTAGTAGAGAACAGTTCGGTTTTCTTTCCGTCGTCAAGTCTGAACAGTTTTACCTCGTTACCCGATACGCCCCATGCATACAGTTTTTCCATGCCGGCATATACGGTCAGGCCTTTAAAATTGGAGCCTTTTGCCGATACCTTCACCGACATATTATAATTACCCGTCTGCGAATTGATACCGCGGAAAGTATAGCCTTCTTTTGTATTGGTAACAGTCAGATTACCATTTGCTTTTGTCAGCAGTGGTTTTGTAGAATACATATCCCATTGCCAGAATTTGTCTTTATCTGCCGAAGTGAAATCGTCTGCAAAATCTATATTCCTTTTCTGCACCGTACCTTTAAACGGAACAGGCGCCTGCGTAGTCGGGTTCGTACCATGCCTGAAATACGGCCAGCCTGTGGCATCGTTCCACATCAGTTCGTCGAGTAATACCTGACGTCCCACATATTCGAAATCGTTAGCATTGTACGCATGATAGAGGTAGAAGTAACGGTCGTCGGGGGTCTGTACCAGCGTACCATGCCCCGAGCATCTCCATGCGCTGCCTCCCTCTAGCAGGGCATTTGGCTCGTATTGTTCCCATTCGCCACGCAGGCTCTTTGCACGGGCTAGATGCACGCGATAGTCGCAACGGTTGTCGCAGCATCCGCCAATGGAGTAGAAATGGTAGTAATAGCCGTTGCGCTTGATAATGACCTGACCCTCGTCGCCGCGTCCTATCCAGCCTTTGGTGTGGTCGGTGAGGGTGAAGTGCTCACCCACGAGCGAAAGGCCGTCGGCAGACAGTTCAGATGCTAATATTTCGATCGGGCGCTTGTCCAGCCCGTATGCTTTCCATGTAATATACAGTTTGCTGTCGTCATCCTTGAATATGTATGCGTCGATAGCTTCGTTTCCCCATTCGATGAGCGGCCCGTGGTCGGTAAATCCTTTCCGGATGTCTTTAGTACTGGCTACGCCAATGCACGAAATATTGTCGCTTTTCTTGCGTGCAGTGTAATAGACAAAGAAAGTACCGTTGTTGTAATAGAGTTCGGGCGCCCAGCAGTCGCCTTTTATCCATGCCGGCGGATCGGTAAATACGCCGCCGATGCGTTCCCAGTTGATAAGGTCTTTACTATGGTAAAGCGGATAGCTGGGTACAAATTCGGAAGTCGTTCCCACTGCATAATAATCGTCGCCCACACGTATAAGAGATGGGTCGGGCATATCGCCTGCAATAACAGGATTACGGTATGTTTGTTCTACGTTCTGCGCAGCCAGCGATGCCGATACGAAAAGAAAGATAAGGATTAGTCTGTACATAATTCTTGATTCGTTTAATGTATTTTTTATTCAGGGTATTTATTTTCAGCATGTGAAGATAGAAATTAATCATTAACGGAAAGGAAAACGACTGTTCAAAAATTAACATTATCTGTTCAAGGATAGAAAGTACAGGCAAGAAAAAAATTATTCTAATACCCGAAAATTATTTTTAAATATTATACATTTGCATCGGGTTTAAAATCAATGATGAGAGTATGGAAGAGATAACATTCAGGCATACTTTGCCGTTGCAAATACGCTTTAATGATGTTGATAAATTCGGGCATGTCAACAATGCGGTCTATCTGAACTTTTATGATACGGGTAAGACAAAGTATATCGCTTCGGTTTGCCCCGATGTTAATTGGGAAAAGGATGCGATAGTGGTTGCCCGTCTCGAGGTTATTTTCCATTCACAGATACACGACCTCGACAATATAGCCGTGCAAACTGCCGTAACGGGAATCGGAACTAAAAGCTTCGACCTTGCCCAGCGTGTGATAGACACCAAGACAAACGAGGTGAAATGCAGCTGCAATTCTACCATGGTAACTTACAGTCTGGAATTGCAAAAGACCATTCCGATAAAGGAGGAATGGGTAAAAGCTATTTGTGAGTTTGAGGGAAAGGATGTGAGGAAGAAAAAGTAGAAGCGGTAAGGATAAAAAATAAAGGGAGAATTTTTGTTCTCCCTTTATTTTTATAATAGAATCTCTATTTAGTAATAAACAGTCTCAAACTGTACACGCTGCATTCTGGTTGCCCGCTTGATTCCCTTATCAGGATATTTTTCTTTATTCTCTTTCGTTAAATCTTCCATAAGATAAAAACCGGGAGGCGGGGGCGGTGTCGACTTTTCAGACGCAGAAGCGATGCTCGGTAAATAATATTCATGTACCTTATTATTGTAATTGAATCTGAACATTTTGTCTTCACCTTTTGGTAAAGAAAATGTACCCTCGTATTTCTCCTTGCCTTCTTCATCGGCCATAAATACAAGCTTACCTTCATAAGGATTATCATACATCATCAGATATTCCGCTTTGGGTTTTACCGGGGATGTTCTGATAATTTCCTCTTCAAGTTGCTTTTTCAGTTCGGCATCCTCTACATCAACAGCTGATAATATTTCTTTTACTGCAAGTACCTGATATAGTTTGCTCACAGTAATGTATACTGTGGCTGAGTTGCCCTCGCTATCCGTTACAACAATATTGGCTGTACCCTCTTTCTTGGTATCGAATTTCAGATAGTTATTCTGTAATTCTTCAGCATCGACCACAAGTATTTCCTGATCGCTGCTTTTAGCACTGTAATTACCTTTACCACCTACCAGACGTAAGTAATATGTACCGATGTGAACGTTGAATTTAGTATCGCTGATCTCGCCGCCGTCAATCGTTTGATAGAATCTTATTTCATTATCGTCGTCGCTGCAGGACGAATATATGAAAACAAATAATACGGGGAAAAGCAGGCAGAATAAAGTCGTCTTTTTCATAATAATAAAATATTAATGTGTTCTTTAGGCTTCACAAATATGATAACGGACAAAAAGAAAGAATATTATGCCTTCTTCTTCCATGGCTTCAATACCGAAATAACAATAAAGCTGAACAGGATAATTGTCTGCACTGTTCCCCATGTCTGCGTCATTTTCAGATTGTGGAAATAGTCGGCGCTCGATATCACTTCTTGTCCCAGTGTTTGCGCAAGTTCCACATTGCCGTTTATCCATGGGCCAAGAACGAAAGTGCCGAAAAGTACCTGCACAATAGTAATTATCCACTTCACAGTGAGCCAGTTTTGCTTAAAAAAGCCCCATTTTGTCCATACGCCGTAAACAACGCCTATCAGAATATTGCCCATAGCTCCGGGAATGATCAGGTAATCGTCGATAATCTGCAGTATACGCGAAAACATATACAGTTCGTCACCCGTCTTCGGCTTGCCTGTGAAAGCCAGTATCGTCATCGCCATTGCCCCTCCTATCCACATAATGGCAAGGAAAAGATGTAGCATCTTGAGGTTCTTAAGACCTTTTGCGCCCAGTGTTTTCATAGTAATATATTTTTAGTTCATCGAAAGTTTCTTAAAATCCCATGCCCAGACCGAACATAAACCGGAAATCGTCGCCCGAACCGAACCATGAATATTTGGTCGTAATCTTGTTTATTATAGTTACCCATGCTCCGCCCCCGTAAGACACATGCCATTTCTTCGACGACTCGTAAGGATACCACACCCGCCCGAAGTCGAATCCGGCAAACAGGCCGTATTTCAGCGGGCTGAAAGGATTCTTTATCTTACCCATATCGAAACGCAGGTCGGATATCTGATAGTACGACTGACGGCCTATGAAACGGCTTTCGCGGTAGCCTCGCAGTTCGGTAGATGCCGACTGGTAAAACTCATATTTGTCATTGAATATAGCCTTTCCGTTCATCTGTGTGGCAAGCGTGATGCGGTCGGTGAACTTGAAATTGAACGATACTTTTGCCTGCGCATAAGGGTAATTCCGTTTCGACTGGCCGAGATTCATTTTATATCCGGCAGTCAACGTAGTGGTAAATACAGGAATAAAATCGGACAATTTCTTATTTACATCGTAGGTCAGATTCAGATCGAGGAAATATCGGGTATCGAAAATAGAATCGTTTCCGGCGTAATATTCATTTAGATATCTGTGGTCGGTTTCCCTTATCTTGAATATTTCGAGCCCTGCCGCCCCTATTATCTGCTGGTCGGGTTTGAAACTGTAGTGGAAAGATGGAGAAACGGAGTATTGGTTCACTTTCACACGGTTATACGACTTCTTTTCGTCCTTGAACCCGTCGGTATTGTTACCGAAACCGAAGAAGTTGGAAAAGTTATTAGGTGAACCCACAAAAGCATCTATATAAAAGCTTTTTCGCTCATCATACATCGGGAATATCCCTTTGTACATAAATCCTTTCAGATAGTTGAAGCCGAAGCGGTGCTGATAAGAGAAAGGCGAACGCTTCAATCCGTACTGTGTATAGGTGACAAAACTGCCGAGGCTCAGCCCCCAGTCACTGTCGTATACTCCCCACGGACTGAATGAGATACTGCTGTATTTCGTTTTCGTATAATCGTATTCCATTATTTTATCGTTGTCGGTCACTATTACCCTTGCATTGTTGACGGTATCCAGCACATTCTTTTGCGACGGGTATCCGAATACCTTCGCCTTGCTGTGCGAGGCTATATTATAGTCGTTATCGCCTTTACTAGATAGTATATACACAGGAATCTTATTATGCTCCTGCCCCTGCGATACGAAGCTGTCGTTGCCCTCCATACCATAGAGCCATATTTCTTTTGTATTCTTTTTTGTATAATTATGGGTGAATACAAGGCTGTCGCTACGCTTGTCGTAAATATCGAGACGAATGCTGTCGCGGTGATATTTATCGATAACAAAGCGGTCGTCACTGTCACTACCCGGTATCACAGGATTGAACTGCAATTCTTCGTAATAACGCAGAGCTGTTCCTTCCAGATTATCGCGTCTTACTTTCAGCTTCCTTTTCACTTCATCAGTTTCTTCGCTCTGTATTTCTTTCGGCAGGCGGGCAAAAGCGTCGTCTATCACTTGGTCGGTCAGCGTTGTTTTCAGATAACGCGCCTGTGTGATCCAGTCGCTTTGTGTGCTTCGTGCAGTGAGGGCTACATCGAGCGTGAAACCCAGTTTGTTGAATTTCTTTACATTCTTTATTTTGTCCTTATAGTCGGTAATAAACCCGAGCGAAAGCACGCTCAGCATCTGTCCCGTCAGTTTTCCGTCCACTTTCATAAAGGCGTGGCTTCGGTCGAGCACGATAGGATAATATTGCGTGCGGCCTTCAGCTGTCTGCATCCGCCAGTTCCAGTTTTCGGGCGTTTTGTTCCAGTCGCCTATCAGCATATCGAATATGCGTTCGCGAATGTATATTTCCTGATTTACCGACGATGATTTATCGTCCTGCAAACGCTTGAGCATATCTTCGGTGCTCAGGATATTCTTTTGGTCATTGAGGTCGGGAATATGAGTGATACTCACCAGCTTGTCTTCCAGTTTAATACCGTTTGCTATGGTATCCTGTGTCGCATTTTGCGCTATATAATATATATGCGGGTCGTTCCAGTTGAGCCCCGCCATCCTTGCCAGATAGTCCGAAGCAATGAATGTATAAGGGTTTACAATGGTATAGGCGTCACCTATAAACTCATCCAGATATGTATCCTTAAAGTCTGCCTGATTATACATTTCCTGAAAAAACTCGGACTGTATGAAGCTCGACGAACCGCCCAGCGGCTTTACAAGGAAATTGCGGCCGTTCTTGTCCGTCATATATAATCCGTGAAATTCATCTGCCTTGCCTGTCTCCTCCAGTACGTCGTATAGCGAATTGATAGTGGACGAACTTACGGTGATAGGTATTGTATATAGTTCGCGGTAGTGCTTACCCCAGAAATAATCGTATCCGCGGCTTCGCTTTTTCATCTGCTGCGAATATATGGATTTTCGGATTGTACTGCCCGAATACAACGGAATAGTATCCGTATCCGGTCCTTTTTTCTGGGCATTGGATGAATCGGGCAACAGCACGAGGAGCGTAATCAACAGGGCTGTGTATATTCTAATATTCTTTGACAAACAGTTCACTGCTTATATTTTCTTTTTGTTAAACAATCAAAGTTACTATTAATACCGGTAATTTGTGCGATATTTTTTTCTGTTATATAGAACAAAAATAGAGGTCAGGTTGTTTATAATACTTGAGTAAAAATTAAAATATATTTATTTTAAGGACAAGTATAACGTGTGTTAAATAATAAATAATGCTTTATAACATATTTCAAATGTTAATCATTTTATTTATATTTGCACAATATTGATAGACAACCACATAACAAATTCCCCCCATTAACAATTGTGAAATAATTTTAGTTGCATATGCAATTATTTAAAAAATTATTATATCTTTGCAGTGGTAAGACTAGATAAAATTTGGAAGATAACTATTAAATTGAAGAGTAATGAAGACTAGCAAACAAACACTAGAACGCGACTTGGTATTGATGCAAGGTAATATGTTAAATTATGCGTTGACCCTTACAACAAATCGAGACGAAGCTAAGGACCTTACTCAAGAAACTACACTGAAAGCCTTGAGTAACATTGACAAATATTACGACAATGTTAACTTTAAGGGCTGGGTATTCACAATCATGCATAACTTGTTTGTAAACAATTATCGACGCGTGATGCGCACGCAGACGGTCATTGACCATTCCGACAATCTCTATCAGCTGAATATGCCGCAGGATTCGGGTTTCGATACTCCTGAGGGTGCTTATACATATTCGGAAATAATGAATGTGTTAAATAACTTCGCCGACGAGTACAGAACTCCGTTTACGATGTATTTCACAGGATACAAGTATGAAGAGATTGCCAAAACTTTAGGCCTGCCGTTGGGAACAGTAAAGAGCCGCATCTTCTTCGCACGTAAGAGGTTGCAGGAAATACTGAAAGACTACAGGTAATCAAAGTAGGATTAAAGTAAGTTTAAGCAATAAATTGTAATGGCCTTCCGGTATTTCCGGAAGGCTTTTTTGTATCTAAAGGCCTAAGCCACGTATGACAATATGTATCGATTACACACATTAGGCTTGCAAAATGAAATATAAATAACAATTTTTGACACACGACCGTCAGTTAACATTTAAGTGTAATAATAGTTTATTATATGGGAATAATTTTGTAAATTTGTAAACACGAAGAACTAAGTTGTAATAATGCCTGAAAGGAAAGACAATTGGATTTATGAAAAATGATTTTAATAAGAAGATAGTAACTATACTTAATTCTTATTTTCCTCAAACTAAAGAACTTGCACACTATTTAATGGACATACTCGATCTCAGCAGGGAATCTGCATACCGCCGTTTGCGGAGCGAAGTTCCCTTCACTTTCGAAGAAGTCTGTACAGTGGCGCTTGATCTGGATTTGTCGGTCGACAAGCTTATCGGTATGAAAAATAACGATATAGCCTATTTTGTGCTTAAAATGTATAATGCAACCGAACCGGACGATATCTATCTGGAAATTATTCAGGATAATATAGATTTAATGGAAAAGTTCGGTAAAAATGCAAACTTTAAGATGCTCTCGGTACTGAACAGGCTCCCGTTCGGCTTTACTCTCCGGTATCCGGAGCTTGCAAAATTCTATTATTACAAATTCTGCTTCCATTTAAAGAACGGTACTATGGATGAAGATTTCAGCAGCCTGCAAGTGCCGAAAAAAATCGAAGAGTGTGTGCAGAGATACATGAAAGTGAGCGACAGCATGAGGGGCGATATGACTATGATAATGGACGAGAATGTGTTCACCTACATGCTGAAGGAAATCGATTATTTCAAGCGCAGGGGATTGATCAATGGTGAAGGTTTGGCAAAGCTGCGCGATGCGCTAATGGAAATCGTAGATCTGATGGAGGCCTTGGCAAAGAAAGCAACAAATACGGTCGGGGCCGATATTAAGCTATACCTGTCTTCGATAGATGTAGAGCCAAGCTATGTGTACACCGAATATGGCGACAAAACGGCAATACAGTTCTACTCCCCGTCGGCCGAAGCCGCTACATGCTATAACCCGAAGTTCTGTGCCCGCAAAAAGGAATGGATCGATTCACTGATCAGGTACACCACCCTTATTACGCAATGCAACGAAATGGAACAGATTTCGTTCTTCAATAACCAGCGCAACCTTATCAGGGAAATGGCAGAAGTAAAAGTTGCCGGAGCAAATGTAAAAGAAGAAATATTGTTTTACAAAATAACAGAATAAGCATTATTATAGCACGAAAATAAAACATTTGCCTTATATTTGGAGTTCATAAAAGAATATGGCAATAGAAAAGAAAAATACCGATATTGTATTTTATTCTCACAAGAGGTATAACTACATTATCGGTATTATCTTTCTCATTATAGCCATTGCACTCTTTGTTTCTTCTGTTCTTTTTATCAAAAACAGCATCATGGAGATAATAGATAAAAAGCAGGACGAAGAAATTTCCGGCACTATCGTCGGGCTTATACTCACCTCTCTACTCTTTATAGCTATTACTTGCTTGTTCGTATTAAGGTCGTATGCCAACCTGTTTAATAAAAGGGAAGTAGCACGTCTGGCAGACGACGGGCTGTTCTTTTCCGAAATGAACGGGCGGATGCAGATACATCAGAACTATATAAAATACAGCAATATAGGAAAGGTATACATTGAAAGAACACTACTTCCGGGAACAAAGGTTGTAATAGAAAGCAATGATGAACCGCCTGTCATATTGGCGACAATAAACGGACTACTCCGCACTGCAAGTAAAACCGAGCTTACCGAGCAACTGAATGAACGTCTGATCCAAAGTAAAAAAGCCATTTCAGGCGACTTGAACGATATCATATAGACTTTAGAAAGATTAACAGTGTTAAACTACCTGTCAGTAAGAACTTTATTAACCTGATAGAAGTTTATACTATGTGTAGTTTTGTAAAGTTTGTGTTAAGGTTTGGGAAAGTCAGCGATGTGATGTCGCGGACTTTTCTTTTTTATATATACTCGTCCTCTCGCAAAGAAGCAAAGTCGCTGTTTTTTTTGAAAACTAAAAGCACTTTACTTGCGTCTTCACGCCTTAGCGAGTAAAAAAATTATAAGTATTGCGGTTATTCTCCCGATAATTTCTTTACAAATTCGTCCACCACATCTTCCGGTGTAGCCCACGATGTAATGAACCGCATCACGCTATGGTCTTCATCTGCAATACTCCATACAAGGCATCCGTAATCTTCCTGCATCTGAGGAATGATTGAATTGGATAATACAGGGAAAATCTGATTAGTATCCGAATCTATCGACAAGGCATATCCCTTTGCTGCAAAAGCATTAGCCATTTTAGCTGCCATACGGTTGGCATGACCGGCAAGGTCGAAAATAAGATTGTTGCGCAGCAATTGGTCGAACTGTATTCCCATGGCACGCCCTTTGGCAGTGAGGGCGCCACGTTGTTTCAGATGATATTTGAAGTCTCTTTTCAGTCCGGGGTTGGTGATAACTACAGCCTCACCTAGCAGTGCACCGCATTTTGTTCCTCCGATATAAAATACATCGGTCAGGGCTGCTATATCCGCCAGCGTGAGATCGTTCGATGGGGCGGTAAGCGCCATAGGCAGGCGTGCGCCGTCCATAAATAAGATCAGATCGTTTTCTTTACAGAAAGTATAAAGGTCGGTCAGTTCCTGCTTTGTATATACCGTGCCCAGTTCGGTAGAATTGGAAATGTAAACCATCCTTGTGCGCACCACATGATGTCCGCGTACTTTATTCAGAAAGGGCTTTATATCGGCAGGGCGCAACTTACCGTCGGCAGAGGGAGCGGCTTCCACTTTGTGTCCGGTTGCCTCAATAGCCCCGGTTTCGTTCACATAGATATGCCCTGTAGATGCAGCCACCACCGACTCGAACGGACGCAGTACCGACCCGATAACGGTAAGATTTGCCAATGTTCCTCCGGCTATCATATGTACGTCGGCATCGCTATTGGTCAGTTCCCTGATTATCTTTTCGGCATTTTTAGTATATGCATCGTCGCCATATCCGGCCTGCTGTATGAGGTTAGTTTCGGCTAATGCTCTTAGTATAGACGGGTGGCAGCCTTCGGCATAGTCGTTTGCAAAACTGTATATCATCTTTTTGTAGTTTTTATTCTCTACAAAAGTAATATCTTAAAGAAGAAAAATATGAAGTAGCTGTTTAAATTTTATCCGGCAATTTCTTTAGTACCTTTCGTCCCCCCTTTCAGCAGATTTTCCAATGCATCATCGAGCCTCTCGTATGCAAACCTGTAGTGTAGATCGAGCAGATGTTGCGGCATTACCCGTTGCCCGTCTACAACCATTGTAGCAGCTTCGCCCATTACTGCTTTTACTAAAAACGCAGGTACACGCAGCAGTCGCGGACGATATAGCGTAGTAGACAGTATATTAGAGAAACGTTTATTAGTAACGGGATTAGGTGCCGAAAGGTTAAATACGCCCTGCGCTTCGGGCATTTCCAGCAGGTAAGTCAGCGCATTTACCATATCTTGCAGATGTATCCACGAAATATACTGGCATCCCTTACCCAGAACACTTCCCAATCCCCACCTGAACGGCAGAGCCAGCAGCGGAAGCATGCCTCCGTAACGGTCAAGCACGATTCCCGTACGCGATATGCATACGCGGGTATCTTCGCTTTGAGCAGCCAGAGCAAGGTCTTCCCATTTCCGGCACAGGCGGTGAGTAAATTCATCGTGAGGTGTAGAAGATTCTGTAAGTATATTGTCGCCCTGATCTCCGTAATATCCTACTGCCGAACCCGAAATGAATACTTTGGGCGGAACCTCGCTGGCTTTTATCAGGTCGGTAAGTCGGCGGGTAATCTCCCAACGGCTGTTGCACAGGCGTTCTTTTTGTTTCTTCGTCCAGCGTTTACCGATAATAGGCTCTCCGGCGAGGTTGATAACAGCGTCATACCCGTCGAGGGATTTCATTGCCTGCAACGATGTGCAGAACTTCGCCATATTACCTGTTTTCTTTTCAGCTTTAACGGGATTTCGGCTCAGCACCATGATTTCGTGCCCCTGCCGGTATAAGTTCTTTATTAGTGCGGTACCTACAAGGCCAGTACCTCCTGTAATAAAAATGCGCATAATTACAGATTTAATTTTTTGGACTATCTGTATTATTGAACAGCGGAAAGGGAGGTAATGTTTAGTGGGAAAATGTTAAGAATGAGATTTGTAGTGAAAGATTTTTATTTAACCACAGAGTAAAAGTAGTAGCACGGAGTTTTTTATAAGATAGTGTCAATCGGCAATTCAGAATATAAAAACGGTTTTCTCGCAAAGACGCCGGATTGTTATATATAAAGATTATTTCTCTCAAGGATAACATGAGAAAATAAAAAATGGGGGCAAAAAACAGATATCTTTTGCGTCTTAACGACTTAGCGTGAGCAAATTAAAGCTTACTTATCATACGCATAATCTTTCAACTCGCCCAATTCGTATGCAATCTGGTCTTCCCATTCTTTTTGCTTCACTGGGTCGCTTGCCGAGTTGGTTTCCTGCGTATATTTGCTGCGGCGGTCGAGGAATTCCGACATTACTTTCCAGTTCAGTTCGTCGGCAACCTTTGTGCCCGATATCAATAGCTTACGGTTTTCTTTCAATGCTTTACGCAGTTCGCGGGCATAAACTTCGCTCAGGTCGAAAAGGGTTTGCTGGTAAAGGAGATATTGCTGCACGTTTCCGGTCGTATCTATCTGCGAAGTCGATTTCACCATGTAGTTGCGCACATTCTTATTGAAGTTTTTGCTCAGGAAATTGAAGCGGCTCACATCGTAGTCGATAGCGAACTCGGCCGAAGTAGCTCCGCTTTCCATGCTGCCAGTCTTGATGCCGAAATCGTCGACAATCAGTTTTTGCCTGTCGCTCCAATACATCTTGTTTTCGTCTTTCTTCTGCGAAAAGGCAGTACCTGCAACAAACAGTAAAAGGAATGACGTAAGCAGTATTTTATGTCTGATAGTTTTCATATGAATGCTCTTTAGAGTTCTGCGTATAAATGTATTTAAAATGCTTTTACAGTAAAGGACAAGAGGCCGATTTCTCGGGGCTGCTAACAAAATAAAACTAATTTTATCTTAGTTTAACGAAATCCTTATTTATATCTTCCCGCCTAATCATTTTAACAAAAAATGAGTATCTTGCATCCTTGTTTCACAACTAATCATACAAGCAAATACATATATGAAAGTATCGGTCATACTGGCGCATCCTTATAATAAAAGTCTAAATAATGCCATTGCCGCAACAGTGGCACAGAGATTAAAAGAAAATAATCACACCGTATATTTCCACGACCTTTATGCCGAAGGTTTCAATCCGCTGATTACACCCGACGAACTGATTTCGGACAACTCGCGCGACGAACTGGTGATAAAACATACCCGTGAAATAAGAGAAGCCGAAGGACTTGTCATCGTTCACCCCAACTGGTGGGGACAACCGCCTGCCATTCTGAAAGGCTGGGTAGACAGAGTTTTGCGGCAAGGTATCGCTTACGATTTCCCCGAAGGCGACAACGGCGGCGGTCTGCCTGTAGGCTTGCTGAATGTGCAGGCAGGCATCGTATTCAATACATCGAACACGCCGCAGGAAAGAGAAGATTCTGTCTTCGGCGACCCGCTCGAAAATATATGGAAAGAATGTATATTCGGATTTTGCGGCATACATACTTACGAAAGGCGTATGTACAGGGTGGTTGCAGACAGCACCGACGAAGAACGCAAAACGTGGCTGGAAGATGCGGCAAGTCTTATCAATAAATACTTCCCAAAAATCTAAACTATAAAAATGAAGACAAGAATCCTACTCTCTCTCCTATTATTTGCCCTATCGGTAAATAACATATGTGCCCAGAATAATATTAAATCGCAAGTGGAAGAAAGCGCCGAAATACTGAGTATCATATGGCGGCTAATAGGCTCGCCCGAATATGCCAAACGGGACAATTCCACAGGATTGATAAAAAAATACGACGAGCTGATCGATTCGCATTTTTCCGCATTCAAAGATCATGATGCCCTGCGTATTGCAAAAGAATGCAGGAATAACGGCATAGGTTACGGCGACCTGATGGTATTGGCAATTCATCTCAATAAAGAAAATGGCCGCTTCGTCCTTAATAACGAAATCGATATTTATCTGAAAAAGACAGATAATAAAAGGTGGAACGGGCAACTGGAAGCTTTTGTCGGAAAACTAAACGGCTTTTATAAAGACACCAACTTCAGCGACTTTTTCAATAGCTGTAAATATATTTACACTCCCGCCGAGGAATCCATGAGACAGATTCTGCAAAATTACATGAATCTCTCATGGTTCACCGATTTCTACGGAGTTGCTATCAAAGACGGTACTTTCAACGTAGTAATAAGCATGGTGAACGGCCCTCAGAATTATGGGTTGAAAGTAATACACAACGATAAAACGGAAACGCTGTATGCCGTACTCGGCTGCCATGATATCGACAGCGACGGCAATCCTTGTTTCTTCCCTGTGATAAAACCGATATTCCTCAGTGTACACGAATTTTCACATTCGTTCTGCAATCCGCTGATTTATGACAACGATGAAGTTTATAAGGAATTTGAGAAATCCGGAGAGATTATCTTTCCTTTGATCGAGGAAAAAATAAAAGCGCAGGGCTACAGCAGCTGGCGCGATGTGCAGGGCGAAGCCATAGTGAGGGCATGCGTTATCAATTATTTTAAGAAGTCACCCGAATTGTCAAAGATGATTGCTATTTTCGGTTTGGATCTTATCGGCGAAGAGGTCAAAGCCGGTTACTTCTGGATGGAAGATCTGGTGAAGAAACTCGATGAGTATGACCAAAACAGGGATATATATCCTACACTGGAAAGCTTTATACCTCAAATTGTCGACTTTTACAATAAGCTGGCAGCAGATACGCAGAAAAAGAATCAAAATAAATAATATATAAAAATAAACCCCTCATTATGATAAAACAGGATACACTCGATTTTCTCAGTGCACTCAGCGAAAACAACTACCGTGAATGGTTCCTCGAAAATAAAAAGTGGTACGACCGCGCCCGTGCCGATTTTGAAAAACTGGTAGGCGAAGTGATACAGGCTATCGCTACTTTCGATTCTGAGATAGGCTTGCTGCAACCGAAAAAATGTATTTTCCGCATCTACAGGGATGTACGCTTTTCGCCTGACAAGTCACCGTATAAAACGCACTTCGGCGCAGTGATGCGGCACCACGGATTGGATAAGACATCGGGTTATTACCTGCATATTTCGCCTGAAGAGAGTTTTGTGTCCTGCGGCCATTATATGCTTATGCCCGACCAGCTGAAGAAAGTGAGAAGAGGCATATATGAAGATTTCGAGCATTTTCAGGAGATAATCGGCGAAAAACATTTCAAGAAAGAAATCGGCGACCTGTTCAGGGATGAAGACGCTCTGCAGCGTGTACCTAACGGTTTCGATAAAAATCATCCGGCAGCGGAATATCTCAAGTTGAAACATTTCTATGCTTACAAGCCGCTTCCTGAGGATAAATTATTTAGTGACGCGCTTGTTCCTTATATTAGGGATATGTATAAACTGATGCAGCCGTTGAGCAATTTTCTTAACGATTTGCTATTGGAAGATTAAATAAATATTATTTTCTCGCAAAGGCTCAGAGACGCGAAGAAATGCATTTATTTAAACACGGAGTAAAAGGAGTCGCACGGAGTTTTTATTTCAAACTAAGTTGCCTCTGCGCCTTTGCGAGAGTCCACATTATTAAATTATTAAAACTTATTCAGCCGGAGACAACAGAAGCTGGTGCACACTTTGCTGTTCTTTTGCATCAGCTTTAGGCAAGGGCTGCGCAGTCCAGTGGCGCCGCGATTCGTAGTTGATTTTCGAACCGCTCCACAGGTCGTTTTTGAACTCGTATAAGTAACCGTCTTCATCAATCATATACGATTTATCGCCTATAACGACTTCGCCCAGATAGCCCGACAGCTTTTTCCTCATTTCGCGGAAGTATTTCGAATCGGTATTTATATAAGCATCGGCTTTGTCGAACATCGGAGGAAAGATCACCCTGTTAGGGCTCACAATGCCGTATTTGCCATCGAGTTCGCTCACAGCTATGCTGTCGCCCTCATAGAGGTAACCGATTTTGTCATATATCACCGGCACTACCTCTTTACCCTCGCGGTTGATAAAGCCTTCCTTAAATCCTAGATATGCGCGTGTAGACGACGCACCGTTGAAAGGGGCTATCTTTTTATATTTCGGCGGCACTATTTCGGTTCCGTTACGGTCTATCAGCCCCCACTTACCGTCGAGGCGCACGCAGGCCACATCGCCGTCGAATAGGCGTACAAATTCGTATTTTGGTTCTATGACAACATTATCCCTGTTGTCCGTATATCCCCATTTGTAGTCTACACGTACAGGTATCAGCATATTGTCCTCTACTCTGTCTATGCTTTCGCCGAAATCGTAGTCATAGCCGCCGGGAAGTATGAAAAAGTTTCCCCACGAATCTTCTATTTTGTTAACCAGCAATTTGCCGTCCATATCTTTTCCTAGCCTTACCTTATCGTTCGATACATTATTCATAACGATAAATATCTTCCGCGACCGTTCGAAAACCAGCTCGAAGTAATTCTTTTTATAATCTACTTTTCCCCTGCGTGAGATATAATGCACATATCCCGAATCGGTCAGGCAATACATATTCAGCGAATCGGCGCCTGCAAATTCGATCTTCACAAGGTCTATTTCATTGTTGCGGATATTGAATGCGCGTGTAATGTAATTTTCTTTATTCACATATGTGCCGTTGAGCGACTGCAACGAGCCTAACTCTCCAAAAACATATTTTTTGTGAGAAATACAGGACTGCATCAGGGCAATAGAGCATAGCAAAGCTGCGGTAAATATAAGTTTTTTCATGTTTTTCCGCTTCTGGTTTCCGGTATATTTTAAGATACACTAGTGTTTCAAAGTATTGTCGGCAGAAAGTATCGCTTTTATCTTTGGGCCGGCTTCTGCATCTTTATAGTCCGCAATATAATCATTTTTCATTTTATGACCAACAAATTTCGAATAACAACTATCCGCAGATATAACATATACGCTCGCTCCATACTCCGATCGTGACGACGGCTGGTTGAAAACCACAATCTCATCCGAATCGTAGCGTGCGCCGAATGCACAGTCGCTAAACAGGGCGCTGCTACCCTCCATACGCGCGACAAAATGTATAGCATTATCTTTCACCCGATAAGCATACAATCCCAGCATAGGATAATACGGCAAGGCGATGATAATGGCGGATTTCGTTGCGGCCAGCCATGTAGCAGAAAGCTTTCCGTCGCTGCCTATATAATATAATGAATTGCCGAATTCCATATTCCAGTATTCGTCGAGGGTGATCACACTTTCCAAGTCGTTGTGATTGACAAAGAGGCGGCACTTTTGCAGTACTTGGTCATAGTCTACCTGTAGTATGATGCGGTTTCCGTTAATGATAGTGTCGGCCAGCTGACGGCTGTCTATAGCTGCGGCATAGTTATCTTGCATGGTGTTTTGGCGTCCTGTGCAGGCGGTAAATAATAAAATTGCCAGTATAGTTGTGAAATTTCTCATAATTGTCTCTCTTTAATATATGAGTGTAGTTAAACATGTGTTTTCGCATAGTTTTTGTGTATCAGACTGAATTTCATAGTTGTTACGTGAAGATAATGTTTTTTTTACACATTGGGAAATTTGAATGTTAAAATTTTAGTTTTCTACTATTTTTTTATATTTCTACAATGGAAAATTACAAACGTTCATTTTATTAATAAAAAAAATTGCTTAAACTCAATAATCTAATATTGAACCATTCACTTTAACAATAATAATTCGAAAAAATTTTTATTACCTATATAAAAATTAAGACAAAATACTCATGGAACCAGTATATTATGTATAATCCTTATTTATATTCAATCTAAATATAATTCAAAAATAAACTATTATGGTTTAATATTTTATTTATTCATAAATTTAGTGTAATTTTGAACTAATAAGTAATATAAATATTTAACAAAGGCAATAAACCTTTCATCAAAATTAAAATCAATTATCTATAGGGTACGGAGCAAACTCTGAAAAATTAAATTATCAATATATAAAATACACTAAACATGGGGGCATTAAAAATTGACTGCTATTGCGACGAACAGCAAATGGAAAATATCCTGAAACGCATTGTTTGCCATTTGAACGATGCAAGTGTGAATGAAGTCAGCGACTTCGACGATATGATAGGGAATGTGCGTGTCTGCATCGAATTCGAAACCCATATGGACACCGTACAGATAAAGTTTTCGGAAGTTCTCGACAGTGATTGGAATATTTTATTCGAAGATTCGGCCGTACTCACTTCACGCCTCAAACCCTTGCTGAAAGAGCATAATCGCAATCACCGCGAAGCGTTTGCACAGGCGCACCACATAATCGGCGACCGACGATTTTAAATTTCTCATTGTCAACTATTAATTATTAATTGTAAATGTCTTACATACATCTCATAAATGCCGCTTGGGAGCTGAGAGAACAAGGTATTATTTCGGCGCACGAGCACGATCTGTACAACTATCTTTTGCATAGGTGTAACAGGCTCAACTGGAAAAATCCTTTTAATCAATCCACGGAGGTTGTATGTGCTGTTTTGGGAATCAACCGAAATGCACTGACCAATCGCAGAAACCGGCTATTGCAGGCAGGGCTTATAACCTTCAAGGAGGGAGTTGCCAAAGGCAGGCCTGCCGAATATACTATCAACGGTATCGAAAACGATACACTCGGCGATACTCTGACCAATACGCTCACCGAGGCAGTTGCAGTGACACTTATACCTGCACTCCCCTATACCATTAATAAAGACAAGAAAAGACATGACCAGACAAGACAAAAAGAGAAACCTGCCGGCACTTGTTCTTTTTCTAAACCACTGGTAAAAGAAGTTATCGATTACTGCCGCCAGCGACGCAACAGCATAGATGCCTGTGCATTCTACGACTTTTACGAATCGAAAGGCTGGATGATAGGCCGCAACAAGATGCGCGACTGGCGGGCTGCCGTAAGGACTTGGGAAAAGAAAACGGATGCAGAACTAAACCACGGATCGGCTAAGCATGACAACAGCAGGCGGTATGAAGAGTTTTGAAGATATCGCCGTGGAGATGAGGCGCTTGCAAATGCCTCTCCCGGTAGAAAGAATCGAAATAAAAGTACCCGGTGCGCGGGAGTGGCTAAGCGAAGCATTCAACTACTTCTTGCGGGTAGAGAAACGTGAAATGCAGTGGCTGCCCGAATACGATAAAGTGGCAGACTGGCTGACGGATAACAAGGGTAAAGGCATTTTCCTCTATGGAAACTGCGGACGGGGCAAGAGCATCCTCTGCCGCTACGTGCTGCCTGCTATCCTGCTCGGGTGCTGCCGCCGCGTGGCATCGGTATACGATACGTACGGCATGAACAGCAATATCGACCATGTATTGTCGAAGCATATAATCAGCCTCGACGATGTAGGCACCGAAGAGGTGAGCAACATCTACGGCAACAAGCGCCTTGCCTTTGCCGAGATAATGGACGCCGCCGAAAAGTATAGTAAACTGATGATTGTATCTACCAACCTTTCGGTAGACGATATCCGCAAACGCTATGGCGACCGTGTGCTCGACCGCATAAAGTCGACGACTGTGCGGGTACTGTTTGAGGGGGAAAGCCTAAGATAATTGACAGTAGACAATTGATAGTGCACAGCGAAACTAGTAATTAACAATATCGCAAAATGTAACTCGTAACTAGTAACTCGTAACTCAAAAATAAAAATAACATGAAATTAGGTAACAGCAACGGAAACAACACAGGTAAAAAGTATTTCATCCGCGGGCGCGACGATCAGAAGGAACCCAAGCCCGAGAACCGCAGAAAAGCTGACAAGTTCAATGAATGGTTTGCCTGCAACCAGCAAAAGCTGGCCAACTTCCTGATTGGGAAATACTCGTACGACGAAGATGTATTTTACAATACATTCATGCGCATCAGCGAAAAGATTTTATACACAGGCATGTCGATAAGCGACTATAAGGCATACTTTCACCGCTCCTACTTCACCAATTATATACAGGACAGCGAAAAGGAAAGCCGTTACATCGCCATGCCTGCATACAGCAATCTTGAGGCTCACCACAGCAACCCTTACGAAAAGGAACGCATGCAGGCACAGTTGGAGTCGGACATTTTCGACTATGTATATCATCGCTACGAGCTGCGCGAATTCGAACTATTTAAGATGTATATCAGCCTGAAGCCTGCGATCAATTATCATACCCTGGCCGACATCACCAAGATACAGGCGCATAATATACAGCGCATCGTTTCTAAAATACTGACCGATATACGGGGGAATAAGGTACTGGTGAACAGGTACAGGGATATATAACACATTAAACACGAATGCTATGTACATAATCAGGGAAATAATAATAACAGGTATCACCCGCCTGCGCGTAAACCTCGAAACGAACGACATCGAAGTTATCCGCAGCGAATGCGCCCGCACCTATAAAGTAGCTAAAAGCAGGGTGAAATTCGTATACGACGAAAAGGAATAAAAAAATAAAGGTTTTAGACTGATACCAGCGCTAAAACCTTTATCTGATTACTGAATTTTTAACTAGTCCGGCCGCAACCGGGAAATAAAATCAAAATGAACAAGATTTTGACTCATTTTTTATGTTTTGTGTTTGTTTTAGTTGCTTAAGGCCCTCAATTCCTTTGACATAACTTCCAGTTCTTCGAGCAACATATCCATGTCTTCTTCTGACATAAATTTGTGTGCATCTTCGAACCGCTTTCTGGCCATGTGAATTTCGTTAATCAGTTCTTCATGTCGGCTCATAGCTGTCATTTTTTGTTAATAATTCGGGTTAGCACCTGCAATAAAAAGCAAAAATAGCCTCAATTGCAATGTAAAGTTAGCAAAATTTGCTAAGTCAACATTACAAATATACATATTTTTTAATATGTTTTTTAGCATATTTTTATTAACAAACTAATAATCAGCACATTTAAAAAGGTGTTAGCTTATCCTATTATACTATATTCGTCAATAGATAACCAAGGATAAAGAAGGCAAAAACGGTATTTATCTCCAAAATCATTTAAATGAAAAAAAATTACACATTGTAATTCGTTTAGTTCGAGGATATTAAAAAATAATTAAAAAATAATTTAAATATCTGAAAACTTTTTCATTTCAGAAATGTTTATTATCTTGACGACGAATATCAGAATTAAATTGGTGCAAACATTATTTCTCAGAAAAGTAATATTTGCCGATTATATACACACAATAATAAATGAGAGTTGAACTTGATCTGTCGCCCGGAGATGGACTTGTCCTTATACCGGTTGTACACTTCACAAAGACATATATACTTGCTGAAAAGGATATATTAGGAATGCGTTCTTAATATGTCCATCGAAGGCTTGTTGTAATTTTTATAACAGGAAGCTGAATTAAAAAGCAGACTTTTCAACCTTTTGATAGATAGCACAAAAACTTTTGCTCCGTATCCTCTAAATAATTTTATGAAAGGATACGGAGCCTTTTATGATATAAAGTGAGAGGCCACTTCCATCCCGGGAGCGGCCTCTCTGTGTTTTGAAGAGATTTTTGAGTAATTTAGAGTAATGTATTGTAACAATTAGAACACAAATAAACTTTTATTATATCGTTTTTATATTAACCTAAAAAATTAAATCTTTATGTAGATTGTATTTGTATTGACGGATGCGCCGGGCTATTATTCCCACTTTACATCTATATTATTATCCGAAGACCTGACTTACTATAACCATTACAAATTATATCCGGCGCTTCCATCAACATACTTACTACAATATTATACTACCGTCAAGTTTAAGAAACAGGAAAAATGAAACTAACCTTAACAAACCCGCAGGAAATCTTATCACATACTACGTATTCCTGTTTCATTTTTTTACACCTTAGCTGATAACCTCACATCTTTATTTACTTTTATCCCAAACCTTATTTTTACTTTTAACTACATTTCCTAATCACATAACAAAGGTCGCTCAAAACATAAGGCAAAAAAAGCCCTGTAAGACGGTAATAATGTCCTAAAATTCCTTTTTTGCATAAAAGCGATTAAAATGCAGACATGTAACATGTTCTGTTTTTCGGGTCATCTGTTCTGATATTCCTTTCATTAACTTTCTTGATAAAAAAGTTACAAAAAGATCAAGGCAAAATGAAGAACAAGCCGATAGATGCGTTAGTAAAAATATTTCACTACCTTAACACACAAAACCGAAGCTATAAACTATGAAGATTATTCTCCACTACATATTATTATTTTTCACACTCCTATGTTGTAGTCCTGCAATGGCACAGTCGGCACGAAAAACCCCACCCTATATATCTGTGAATGAAACATTGCAAGGCACAACAACACTCAACGCTATGGTTTCCCAAAACGAAACCATATATGCAAATATAATATGGGTGGACGATACCCTGCGATACTTCAACTATGCCAATATGCTGGAACCGTACGAAATCCCCATACGTAAAGGCAAGCACACTATACGGCTCAGAAATAATGCTTTCGAAATACTGCTGAAAGATTTCGAGATAAGTGATATGATGCGGACAAATCTCACAATATTTCCACGACGGATTACAAAAGATAAATCCCTGTATACCCGCAAACCGTCGAAGCTGAAAGACGAAGAGGTGCAGGCAATGATTCCCTTCCTCAGCGTAGTATACGCATCCGGCTTTGAAGATATACTCACCTATAAAGGGAAACGCTATACAAACTCTACCTGCGAATTATTCATACCCGAAGCAGACGACAGCATCACTATCACCCCCAAAGGCAAAGCGCCCTATACCGTAGCTTTACGAAAGGGTATGGTCTACCATATGTCTGACGGCACTTATAAGCCGATAGAGGATATCCCGCGCATATTGAGGACATTGACTCTCTCGCGGATTAGGTCGCCACAATTATATAATGACAGATATGTACAGAAAATCCCGTACTACAATACCTATAATCCGAGTAGTGTACGATTGAGAATATCTTCATTCTACCAAAAATGGAATACCACTCCGCAATACATTATGCTGATAGACAAAACCGGAAATAATTCACAGGTATTCAGAGGCGACCAGACAATACAGGCATATCTACCCGAGGGAGAAACCAAGGGAATGTTCGATATATATTTTCTTTTTGGCGACCGTTCTCTGTATAAAGAGGCGGTGACAATAGAAGCAGGCAAAGAAAAAACATTGGAGCTTGAAGGTGATGCTAAACGCTTTACCGACGAAAAAGAATTTGCCTACATCTTCGATAGGCTGGCACAAGGCAAACGCAAGGTGAAGGTACTCCTGCTGCACAAATCGGGCAATGAGGGAATGGAAAACATCGTGGTAGAATCTCAGCTTGCAAGAGACATGCAAACAACAAATTACGACGGGGTAGCCATGTTGGAAGTCAACCCAAACAATGTAGACGAAAAGATTATCGTACACGACAAACGGGCCGGAGACCTTCAGCAAATGGATTATTTCGGCCAAAAAGAAATCACTATAAAATTCCGCGAATAATAATATGAAAAAATCAGCACTTTATTTTGTGATAATCATTGCTCTTACTTGTTGCAACCTTATCAATCCCCGTTACAAGATGATGACGGACATCATGCTGCCCAACATAAACCCGGGCGATTATGTGAAGCTGGACAAGGAAGCCGACTCCTTTACCTATGGCGACATCGTACTATATGAATTCGGCATGGATGACGATTCGCAGCCGATGACGGGAATATACCGCATTGTCGGCCTGCCGAACGACAGCTTTGCCATAAAGAACAATATCTGCATCATTAACGGTGTAGAGAATAAAAACAGGCTGGTAAGGAAAGGCAACGCTGCCGACCAGCACGAAGAAGTTTTTCCCAACGGGGTAAAGGTTTCTACGCTCTTTCATCAATTGGATACGGTATACGGCACAATGAAAGCTATAAAGATACCCGAAGGACATTATTTCGTAATGGGCGACTACCGCAGCAATTCGGGCGACAGCCGCCTGCATGGCCCTGCTCCTGAAGGCAAAATATGGGGAAAAGTGACCGAAATAATAAGAAATTAAGACCTATCTGTTATCCTTTTATTACGGAATGAGTATATTTGTTCCGTAATATAAGATTCTTATCAGATGAAATGCCAAGTCTGCATATAGCTTATTACTATTGAAATAACTGCCGGAAAAACCTTTCCGACATATCCTGTATTTTCTTTACAGGGCGAAAAAACGTACATTTTATAAATCAGCAATTATCCCGCATTCCTTTCTATGCGGCAATATGGCTATTTCAATAGTAATAAAATGAATTTTACATATAAGCAGATCTGGCTCATCAACTTTCCTGTAATGATGAGCATCCTTGTCGAACAACTGATAAACATAACGGATGCAATTTTTCTCGGCCATGTAGGCGAGGTTGAACTCGGCGCATCGGCTATTGCCAGTATTTACTATCTGGCTGTGTATATGCTCGGATTCGGCTTTGGCATTGGACTGCAGGTAATGATTGCCCGCAGGAACGGAGAAAAGAATTACGAAAGTACAGGCAGGGTATTTTTTCAGGGATTGTATTTTTTGGCTCTGTTGGCTGTCTTTCTTTTCATCCTTAGCAAAGCCCTCTCCCCTCTCCTGCTTCATCGCCTGATCAGTTCGGGTGAGGTATACGATGCTGTGATGAAATATATCGACTGGCGTTGCTTCGGCTTGCTGTTTGCCTTTCCGGCACTGGCTTTCCGCGCATTTTTTGTAGGGACTACCAATACAAAGATGCTGACATTGAATGCGCTGGCAATGGTATCTGTTAATATTCTTTTCAACTACCTGCTGATATTCGGCAAAGGCGGCTTTCCTGCACTGGGAATCACAGGGGCTGCAATGGCATCGTCACTGTCGGAACTTGTCTCGCTGCTTATATTCCTTATATATATTGCCTGTATGAGCAACAGGCAGAGATACGGGATCCGCCCTGCTTTCGACTGGCAACTATTGCGGCAATTGCTGCGTCTGTCGGTATGGAGCATGCTGCAATCGTTTATCAGTGTGGCGCCGTGGTTTCTGTTCTTCGTCACTATCGAGCATTTGGGCAAGAGCCAGCTGGCAATCGCAAATATAGTGAGAAGTATTTCTACACTGTTTTTTGTTATTGTCAATTCATTTGCCACTACTACAGGGTCACTTATCAGCAACCTGATCGGCGCAGAACAGAGTGATTATATACATATGGTCTGCCGTAAAGTCTTAAAATCGGGATATTTATCGGGAGTACCGATTATACTATTAGCTGCGGTTTTTCACAATCAGGCAATAGGTATATATACGGAAGATGTAGCATTAACAGAAGCAGCATTCCCCACATTTATGGTTATGCTGGGTAATTATTTTATGGCGCTGCCCGCATATATTTATTGCAATGCCGTTACGGGAACAGGAAACACAAGGGCTGCTTTTCTTTTCCAATGCATAACGATTGTTTTTTACCTGCTTTACCTGTGGATGATAAGCAATTTTGAGGATGTTTCGCTGACGATGTACTGGCTGGCGGAGTATATTTTTGTGATATTATTGTTTGTGTTTTCGTATGGGTTTATGAGGTGGAAGTATTTTTGATGTTATTCTATAATGAAACAGTTCGATAATTGATTATCGAACTGTTTCATTATAATTGATTCTAATTCATCCTACTTCGGCACCTGAAATGAAAATTTTATCACACTCAACTCATGGCTGTCGAAATCCAACAAGGTGAATTCGAGCGGATGAATGTATTCGCTTCCCTCTTTCTTAGCTTTCTTATATGCCTTCACAACATCGAGATGACCTCTCTTTATCTGTTCTTCCACATTATTATTGAAATAAACATAGCTGATATCGGCAGCATCGAGAAGAGCCTTTTCTTCCGCTGTGGGTTCGTATCCCGTGTTTACCACCTTGTCTATTATTGCTTGCAGATCGCGCGAATCAGTATCGGATTCCACTATCAGTAATCCGAGATTGCCATAATCTACACTCGCTACATAAGATACTCCTTTTGCCCGGTCGGCAGCTTTCAATTCCTCTTTGATAAGTTTGTCGGGCAAATCCACATCAAGTCCGAAAACTTTCCGTTTGAAAGAATAAATCATACCGTATTTCCTCTTCATTTCCTGTTCCTTGTACGATTTTCCCGAAATTAAAACATCGAGCTCCACTCCCAGATTGGCAATACCCACAGCGCGCAATTGCCTGTAATCATAAAATTCGGTCACATCGTTGTACTCACTAACAGACTTTTGCGTAGATATTTTTTTGATAATTTCCTGTGCAAATGCATCCTGTGCCGCCCATGACGGTTCGAAGGTATCTGACGTTCCACCCACGGAAACACTTGTGGAAACAGTTACCGGATTGAATGTATAGCCTGTGAATACAGGTATGTTTAAGTGCGATCCGGCATTGTGGCTTATCAGGTTGCCCAAATATATCTTGTCTTTTATAGATGGATTTACCAACAGGGACTTTGCTTCTATACTATAATCGTCTCTTGCCGAAGTAAATGTCAACCTGCTGTATTTAAAAATCGGCAGTGTAGGACCTTGTATATAATCTTTGAGCCCGGACTGGTAAACAAACAACTTTTGTTCTATATCATTACCCCCTTTTATAAGAAGTTCAAAAGCTCTAGCCTCGGGGCTGCGGTTTTCCTTGATGGTAAGGACAACCTCCGCCGATTTGATACCTTCGGTAGGATTCACAGTTATCCAGGCGGGTATATTAGTTATCTGCCATGCACAATTGCTGGTTATCTTTACAATTTCCTGCTTACCGGACTGAGATATCTCCAGCCTGTCCTTATCCAGTTCGATGAACGGGTCGCCGTCCATCCTGCTCAATTGTTCAACTTCGAGTGTACGGGTTATTTTGCCTCGGGTAAATACAAGAGAAGTATTTCGTTTCGAATCGCCGTTGTTTTGTTTTGCCGAAATATTGACTGTTGTAGACTTGTCGCCAAAGGCAGGATCTATGACAAGCCATTCGGGTATGCTTTCAATTTCCCATAACCCGTTGGCGGTGAGTGCGATTTTTTGCTCATCGCCTGTAGCAGTAAGAGTTATAGCGGTTTTGTCAATTTCTAAGTTTTCTTTTTCTTCCTCTATCTCATTATCATTATCACATGAGATAAACATTGCCGCAAATAATAGGGCCAACAGCGGCAATAGGATTTTATTCTTCATCATCTTTCAGGTTTAGTGTGTTAGTTCTCAGATCGTCAAATTTACATATATTATAAGAGACAGTACTACACTTTTTGCTTAATTTATTTAATTATAAAGAAAAATACAGCACAATTAACGAATGATTTGATATAATACTTTGAAACGATGACAGTTTTATTATTTTTGCAGTTAAAATATGACTAAGATCAAGTTTTAGCAACGATCTTTATTTGGTAATATCAGTAAATATCAATATTTTTATACTGTATTTGTTAATTAACTTTCTATGGCAAAATTAATTATTAATTCCTACAGCGAATTTGAGCAATATGTAGGCAAAGAACTGGGAACTTCGGAATGGTTGAAAATCACACAAGACCGCATAAATAAATTTGCGGAAGCAACCCTCGACTACCAGTGGATACACACCGATCCTGAAAAGGCGAAGGCAGAGAGTCCATTCAAGAACACTATTGCCCATGGCTACCTGACAGTATCTATACTTCCCTACCTGTGGGATCAGATAATGGAAGTGCGCAACATAAGGATGCTGATAAATTATGGTATAGAAAAGCTGAAATTTAACCAGCCCGTAGTTGTCGACAGCGAAGTGAGGATGAAAGTAAAACTGGCATCGCTGGTCAATCTGAGGGGAATTGCCAAAGCTGAACTAAAGGTTGTCCTTGAAATAAAGGATTGTCCTAAAAACGCATTCGAAGCTACAGTTGTATTCCTTTATCATTTCAATAATTAAGCATTAAAAAGCATTAAAATATAGATACCCTGCGCTTTACAGTGCAGGGTATTATATTTTTACAGTTGACTGTAATTATAATACCGAATTGTAATTTATAGATGCTTTAATGATAGCTTTCCACTGAATAGCCTCTACAGGCACGTCCTTTGGCTGGTATTTTGTATTGTAGCCCGTAAGGCGCACATAGTCCTTGCCCAATTCGGAACGCTCGATATTTTTTATTGTGAGGTAATCCTCCCCGTCGATAACGATGTATACGATATACATCTCTCCCCAGTGAATATTTTTGGTATTGTTCGCCGACTTGAAGCAGACGATATCGCCCGGCTTTATCATCGGATACATGCTGTCGGTCTTCACAAAGCTGGCACCGTCGCATGCCTCTACATTCGGGATGGAAAGGTAGCCGTTGAATTTTCGCTTGTCGTTATACGAAAATATAGGCACGAATTCGGAAGGTGATTCCACTTCCAGAAAAGTCTTTTCTGATACCATCGACGGATCTATATTCATCGCCGAAGCATATTTGTCCATAAACGACTTCATATTGCCGTAGAGAGAAAACACCGACGATTTCGTCATATCGCCCTCGCCTGTTATCAGCCACTCGAGATTGAGGTCGGGATATGCGGCATATATCTTGGCTATGGTATCTCCTGTTATACCGCTTTTCTTATCGAGCGTACCGTTGGAGACTCCGGTTTGATTATAGAATTTGTTTTTACTAATACCTTGCTTTTCAATAAATTGAATGACTCTTTCCTTTTGGGTTGTATTTACGTTCATTATGTGTATTGATGTTCTATTGCAACTAAATGCAGGGCGTTTTTATCCCTGATGGCAGCCTGTAAGATTTGGTACAAAATTAGAGTTATTTATTGACATATCAAACAAGAATTTACTTAACGGCATCTTAAAACTGAGAGCAAAAAACTTAAAATATAGAAATTATACAGCATGCTATTTCGTGATGAGGAATATTTCTTTATATTTGTAGAAATTTTAATCATAGATAACAAAACAACGCGGTTATATATTGTTGTTTAAGCAAACAAAGATTGGCTTTGAGTAGTAGGATAAGGAGACAAATTGAGCAATTTTTCTATAAAAAAAATCTAACGAAAATCATTCCGATCATTATTGAGCCGCCATACAAACTATGATAAATTAGTGGTAACGATTTAGAACCGAATCCCGGGAGAATTTGATCCCTCCCCGATACGGATGTTATCACGAAATATACAGATTACATATATACAAAATAAACGAGCCCTGCGAATCTCACGACTCACAGGACCCAACCTTAACACAAACTTTACAAAACTACATATATACTTCTTTATTTCATTTTATCATCCTGTATTGAGTAGGTGATAAACCTGTATGCTTCTTGAAGAACCGGCTCAGTGAAGCCTGATTCGAAAAATTGGTCTTTACCGTAATCTCCTGTATATTCAGGGCGGGATTTTTCAACAGCGTTTTTATTTCCATGATACTGTACTCTACAAGCCAGTCTTTGGCCGGCCGGCCGCTGATATCTCTCACTACCGATGTCAGATATTTGGGCGTGATGTGCAGCTTCTGAGCATAAAAAGCTATTTCCCTGTTTTCCCTGAAGAATTGCATTATCAGCAGGAAGAAGTCGTAAGTGATCTTTTCTTTACGCGTCTCTCCGTCCGAGTTTGCATCTACCTCAATCAGGTTGTTTTTATAATTATGATAAAGATCGAGATAGAAAAGCCTCAGCAGATTAGCGATGTATTCCCTCTGGAACAGATCGTCCGTAGGCTTCACCCAGCTGTGTATAAGGCGGTAATACTCCGAAAAGCGGTAATACTCATCCTCTGACAGTGTATAGTGATGTTTTCTTCTCATGTGTATGAAGAACAAGGGTGAAAGACGTGATATACTGCTTAAGACCTCATTTATCAATGCTTGCGATACTGTGAAGTAGTCGATTGAAAAATCATCGCTCTTCTCTTTTATCGACACCAGCTGCCCCGGCAATATTACCAGCAGTTCGCCTTTCGACAAAAGTTGCTCTTGCATATATATATCAACTTTCGCTGAGCCCTCCTGGCACAGCCCTAAGATACCTATCGGAAGGTACGTTTGGGTATATGATACAGGAAGTGTTGTCTCTCCCATGCAAATATTGAAATCATTCCCAAATGAATGTACAGATCTCCCTTTGCCCTCCGACAGAGTTTTACCTCCATACATTTTTACTTTTTCTCCCATCTTGATCCTAGCTCGCCTCCATTACGGGTGCAAATATATAACTTCATTTCTTACGATTTTCATGTTGTGGAAATATGGTATAACTTTTCGGAAGTATGGTATCCATTTTTCCTCTTTTTGTGTAAAAATTCTGTGATAATTGACAGGGAGTCCCCTGATTTTGTGTATAACTCAACTCTTTATTGTGTATTGTGAAAATTATATTGTCTCCGTTTGTAATTCTATTACAAGTACAAAATTAGTGAAAGAAATACTCAGATTATACTTTTGATAAGATATATTAGCTAAACCATACAGGTTTTATCTAATATAAACAATAAAGAAAAAATCTTTACATTTAATAAGTAAAGATTCCCGATATTCTAAAACAATAATTGGAAGTTTTCTGAGTCCGATTGTATAGAGGCTACATTTATATCATGGTCACAAGTAGCACCACCCCCTTGTTTTCCACTCTGTAGCCTTATACAATACTTACATCTGTAATATCGCAGGTATTATCAGTGTTCTTTTATTATGATATATCATGGTGTAAATCCGCCGCGGATAATATTGTTTATCCGTTATAACCTGTTATTTTCAATTAATAAGAAGTTGTGAATAACCGTTTCATGATATTATAATGCCCAATTTGTGATTGTCGATACAAATATAAATAATATTTAGAAAAACCCATACTAATATATATAAAAACTATATGGTATTTACAACTTTGATGACCTGGAATACTAATTTTCTTTCCTGTAAACACCTGCTAAAGAGATAAACATAAATAAAAGTCCTATATTTACAATCTCAAACCATATAGTAATCAACGGATGAAAAAAGTTTTTGTCAGCGGATGCTACGACATGCTCCACAGCGGGCATGTTGCATTTTTTGAAGAGGCTGCCACCTATGGCGACCTTTATGTAGGCATAGGCTCCGACAAAACGGTGAACGAGCTTAAAGCCCGCAAAACCGTCAACAATGAACAGGAGCGGCTCTACATGGTCAGTTCGCTCAAGTCGGTAAAAGAAGCGTGGATAAACAGCGGTAGCGGACTTATCGACTTCATGGACGACATCAAAGCGCTGAAACCCGATATATTTTTCGTAAACAGCGACGGGCACAGCGCCCTCAAAGAGCAATTGTGTAAGGAGTTGGGTATAGAATACATAGTCAGCAAACGTGTTCCGCACGGGGATCTTCCTATTCGCTCGACTACCGCACTGCGTGAAGAATGCCATATACCCTACCGTATCGATCTGTCAGGCGGATGGCTCGACCAACCCAATGTAAGCAGCCTCTGCGCAGGCCCTGTACTCACAATCTCCATAGAGCCGGATTATGAGTTCAATGACCGTAGCGGCATGTCTACCAGTTCGCGCAAAAAGGCTATAGAACTCTGGCAGGTGGATATCCCCGCCGGAGATAAAAAGAAACTGGCAATGACACTTTTTTGCTTCGAGAATCCTCCCGGCACGAAGTATGTAAGCGGTTCGCAGGATTCGCTGGGCATAGTTATGCCGGGGCTGAACAGGCTGCATTACGACGGTAGCTTCTGGCCGTCCGAAATAGAGAGTATATTGGATGAAGATATTTTAGGCTGGCTCGAAAAACGGCTTTGGCTGGTACCGTTATATCCGCGTCACGACGATTACGATGTGCTGTCCGATACGAATATTACTGCCGAAAAGGCGAAGAAACTCAGTGACGCTGCCATAAATGCATGGGATGCACTCAAACGAAAAGATACCGAATCCTTCGGTAAGGCTGTACGCGAAAGTTTCGAAGCACAGATAACAATGTATCCGCATATGGTAAGCGAAGATATATTTAAGGTATTAAATGAATATAAAGACAAAGCGCTGGGCTGGAAACTCAGCGGCGCAGGCGGTGGCGGATACCTTATATTTGTAAGCGAAACGCCCTTGGAAAACGCAATTCAGATAAGGATACGCAGGGGCGATAGTTATTGAAATTCTGTGCTACTCCCTTAATTCTGTGTTTGATTTTAAAAACTTTTTTGCGCCTTTGCACCTTTGTGAG
Organism: Prevotella sp. 10(H); assembly: GCF_000711235.1. Taxonomy (GTDB): domain Bacteria; phylum Bacteroidota; class Bacteroidia; order Bacteroidales; family Dysgonomonadaceae; genus Dysgonomonas. The sequence goes on from NZ_JOMI01000001.1 coordinate 336,488, forward strand.
AATCAATAAAAAAAACATTATGAAAGAAAATAAATACGATAACGACGAATTCTTCAAACAATACAGCCTCATGTCCCGCTCTGTCAACGGACTCGACGGTGCCGGTGAATGGCATATACTTCGCAACATGATGCCCTCTTTCGAGGGGAAGCGAGTACTCGATCTCGGCTGCGGGTTTGGCTGGCACTGCATATATGCCGCAGAAAAAGGCGCAGCATCCGTTGTAGGCATCGATATATCCGAAAAGATGATTGCCGTAGCAAAGGAGAAGAACGCCTCTCCCGTTATCGAATATAAATGCATGGCTATAGAAGATTTCGAATACAAACCGGAATCATTCGATATAGTCATCAGTTCGCTGGCATTCCATTATTTGGAATCATTTGACGACATCAGTAATAAGGTATCCCGTTGCCTGACGGCAGGCGGCACATTTATCTTCTCGGTAGAGCATCCCATATTTACGGCATACGGAACGCAGGACTGGTATTACGATGATAAGGGGGAACGCCTGCACTGGCCTGTCGACAGGTACTTTACAGAGGGAAGGCGCGTAGCGAATTTTCTGGGCGAAGATGTTATCAAATATCACAAAACCCTGACTACCTATCTCAACGGACTGCTAAAATCGGGCTTCACCATAAAAGAAATAGTAGAACCCGAACCCGACAAGAATATGCTCCATATCCCCGGCATGCGCGACGAACTGCGCCGCCCTATTTTCCTGATAGTATCTGCCGTAAAGGGTTAGCCTGCTTACTTCTTCCGTAGGGTAATCACCGTGATTTCCGGCCATGCGCCATAGCGGAACGACAGTATAGCCGTGCCTATACCGCCGTTTACATACAAGGCCTGCTTGCCCTCTTTGTACATTCCCCACCATTCCTTATATACAAAGGATGCAGGAGAAAGTCCGAATAGTGCAAACTGGGTAGCATGCGTATGTCCGGCAAGCATCAGGTCGACATCCGTTTTCAGCACCTCGCGGCGCCAGTGTGTAGGGTCGTGGCTGAGCAGTATCTTAAAGTCCTGCTTCGTTGTGCCCTGCATAGCCTTTTTCAGATTGCCGTAGCGGGGAAAAGGCGGTGCGCCGTCGTTCTCCACGCCGATAAGGGCTATTTTATCTTCTCCTTTCGTGAGATATGTGTGATGATTATTCAGTAGTTTCCAACCGAAAGAAGCCTGCCGCCGTTTCAGGTCTTGCAGATTCTTTTTCTGGTCGTCTTTGGTTTTCCATCCGCGGTAAAGCCCGTAGTCATGGTTACCGAGTACCGAATACACGCCGCCCGGCGCTTTTATGCCCGACAGCACCTTATCGAATCCGTTCAGTTCGGTGGCAACATTATGTACAAGGTCGCCCGTTACCATTACAGCATCAGGTTTCTGCGCATTAACCAAAGACACTACCTTTGCCAACGGCTTCGTATCGCCTTTCCATTTGCCAGTGTGCAGGTCTGATATTTGCACAATGCGGTAACCGTCGAACGATGCAGGCAGATCGGGCGAAGAATATTCTACTTCGCGCACTTCGAATCGCGTTTGTCCGGCCGTACTTCCGTAAATAACGATATATAATACTCCCAGACTGGCAAGTACTCCCACAACAGTAAAAGGATATACTTTCCATTTGAAGAAGTATCGCAACGGTAAATCGAGCAAACTGATAACGAAAAAGATGATCTTCGGCAATGATAGGGCCATGAATACCATTGAAAATACTTCCCTGTGACTACTGCCGCGCCCACTGGAAAAGAAGAAATAATACATGCCTGCCAGCAATACGACAGAAGGTATGAACCAAAGTATGCGCAAGAGCATATTTTTAGTCAGCTTCCTTATATATAATATGAAAATATAGATATCAGCAAGCAGAAGAGCCACAAAGCAATAGGTAAATATCCGTCCCAGCATGTATTGTTTTTAATTTAATCCGCAAGATAAGCATTTATCCAGAAAAAAATCCGGTAAGTCATTGCAACCTGCCGGATTTTCACGGTTAATTAATGATTTAAAAGAATTAACCCCTAAATATAAGGAGGTTAACATCAAAATTCGTTAAAAGTTTGCGGGAAACGCTCGGCAGGAAGATACGCCCGAAAAGGTTTCTCCGTTTCGTATTCAGAGCCACAATGTTCACCTGCTCTTCCTTGATGAAAGAACTCATTGCCAGCACCATATCGGGTGCATCAATCACTTTATATCCGACCTGCACTTCGGGATATTTCTTCCTGAAATAATCCTCCATACCGGCCATCTCGCTTTGCGTCCATTTAGCCCCGCTCTTATCTTTTGCATTCACATGAACAAAGGTAATCTTCACCGACGGGAATGCCTTTAGTTTTGTAACGAAATAGTCGAACGACTCCAGATCGCGTTTTTGAAAATTAGTAAGGAAGGCTATGTGCTTGATATCCTCCATTTTTGCAAACTGTGAGTTTTCGGGAACTACCATTACCGGCACGTTCGTCATCTCGATAATATCGGCCGTCACATTACCTAATATACTGTGCTGGCTGTTGCTTTTTCCCTTTGTTCCTAAGACAAGCAGGAACGGCTTGTATTCGTCGATAAAGTTTTCAATTTCTTCCTCCACGGGACCCTCACGCAACGAATAGGAGTAATTCACCGACGGGAAATCTTTTTCCGAAATCTTCTTATCTATTTCGTAGCAAAAATCCAGCATCTCCCTGCGCGCACTGTCGAGCATATTTTCGCCATCGCTCGTATGCACCGCATCGGCAAAAGGAAAAGTAATTGGAAAACGCATTTTGTATACATGCAGAATCTTCACCTTGGCATTCGCCTGATGAGCTATTGCAAATGCAATCCGGCAGGCTTTGAGTGAATAAGGGGAAAAGTCGATAGGAACAAGTATGCGTTTACGTCCGTCGTCTATTTTCTGTATACGATCGTCATTGTAACGAAAGAGATGCGCGCTTTCTATAATCGTTAGCGCCTTTGTCAAGTCCGAAGCACTTATCCTTACAGCGATCGCACATGAGCCGTCAGCCTCTTTGTCGCTCAAGTCGACGAGAATAGAGTCTACGCCCATGTCTTCGAGGGTGTATTTCAGTATACGTGCTTTTTCGGGGGTATGGATAGCCAGAGTTATCAGTTTGTCGTCCATATCTTTTTACCTTTAGTTTTTCAGATTATTGCCTGACAGATCACGGTTGCAATCCCACATTAACCGATGATACCGTCTTCTCTAACAAATTTACTAAAAACTATTGAAAATAAAAAGGGATATTTATATGCTTTTTAACAAAAAGAAACAAGCTTTTACTTAGTTTTACCGTTGGTCAAAATAGTTATGTATTTCTCGTCGTCGCATTGCGGTTCCGGCCTCTGTTCCGAAGGCGGGGTACCCGTTCGGCGAAATAGCCTCCCCAACCTCTCCTAGGAAAGGGTTCTTTCCTCTCCTTGGGGAGGCTAGGAGGGGCTGGTCGCCGAGGAATGAAGCTTTGATTTTGTAACTTTTTTATCAAGAAAAAAGTTTATAGAACCTTTAATCCTATATTTGCATTAAACATCCACAACATGAAAAAAGCCGACTTACACATCCACACCCTATACAGCAGCGACGGAGAACATACAGTATCCGACATATTAAATATGTGCCTGAATGCCGACATCGGCACATTCTCCATAACAGACCACAATACAGTTGGTGCTACAACAGAAGCGGCAGCATTAGCATCAGAGAAAGACATCCTTTTCATCTCAGGCATCGAAATCGACTGTAACTATAAAGGAAACGACCTTCATCTCCTCGGATACGGCATCGACTGGGAAAGTGAGGATTTTGCCCGCCTCGAAGCATCTGTGTCGAAACTCGTTCTGGATTCGTTTTCACAAATGGTAGATAATCTGCTCGGGCTGGGATTCAATGTTGATGCCGAAGCCGTAATGAACAAAGCCGACGGCAAACTGCCCTCGCCCGAACTGATAGCCGAAGTGATGCTGTCGGACAAAAAATATGAAACTCCTCTTCTCAAACCTTACATGGCGGGTGGCGAACGCAGCGATATGCCGTATATCAATTTCTATCTCGACTATTTTGCACAGGGAAAATCTGCCTATGTGCCCATCACATATATGGACTATAGCGATGCCCTGCAACTGGTAACCGACAACGGCGGCATCCCCATCGTAGCCCACCCGGGACTGAACTTTAGAGGGAAGGAAGAAGTAATTCCCGAACTTCTCGACAAAGGTGCGAGAGGTCTGGAAGTATTTAATAATTACCACGATACGCAGCAAATACACTATTTTGCCTCATTGGTAACGGAGCGTAAGGCATTAATGACCTGCGGCAGCGACTTCCACGGTAAGACAAAGCCACTGATACAGATAGGACAATACAAATTCGACGATAAGTATAAAGAATATCTTGATATTTCGGTTACCACAATAGCAGAGCGGAAATAAGATTACTTCCGCACAGTTTCTTCACATATATTTTCGCCTATCTCCGCATTGCGCATATCGCCCGTTTTCATAAAAGCCTGATGAAACGAAAAAGCATAATCGAGATTGACAGGTGTTTGCCCCACAGCCCCGCTTGCCAGATAGCTGCGCAACAGCGGGCGATAATCGGGATGCGCACAGTTTTCGATAATACATTCCGCACGTTCTTCAGGCGATTTTCCGCGCAGGTCGGCCACTCCGTATTCAGACACAATTACCTTTACCGAATGCTCACTGTGATCCTGATGTGATACCATCGGCACAAAGGCGCTGATATTACCGTCCTTGGCAGTAGACGGCGTCAGGAATATGGAAATATAGGCATTGCGGGCAAAATCTCCCGAACCGCCGATACCGTTCATCATACGGCTACCCATGACATGCGTAGAATTGATATTGCCGAAAATATCTGCTTCGAGAGCTGTATTCATGGCAATTACGCCCAAACGACGGGCAATTTCAGGGTTATTGGAAATCTCAGATGTGCGGAATACTATCCGCTCTTTAAAAAATGGCAGGTTGCTGTAGATACGTTCGATACACGGATTGCTGACCGTAAGTGTTCCGCCGCTGGCAAAAGTGACGCGTCCCGCTTCCATCAACCCGATAACGGCATCCTGTATCACCTCGGTATATACTTCAAAATCGGGAATATCTTTACTCTCTCCCATGGCTGCCAGTACGGCATTGGCGATATTACCCACTCCCGACTGTATCGGCAGGAAAGTATCGGGAATTCGCCCCTTAGCCATTTCTTCTACTAAGAAACCGACTACATTACGCCCTATCTGCGCCGTTATTTCATCCACAGGAGCGAAACCTCCGCCCTCGTTGGGCTTGTTTGTATGCACTACTACAATCTTATCGGGATCGATTTTAATATGGTCTTTTCCTATGCGGTCACGTACGGAATAGACAGGAATTTCTCTGCGGTGCGGCGGGTCGGATAATTCAATCAGGTCGTGCATACCGCGTAATTCTTTAGGATGCCAGCTGTTAAGCTCCACAATCACAATCCTTGCCATGCGCGCAATCGTCGGGCTGATACCTACGCCACAGGTAGGAACTATTTCGCCGTCTTCGGTCACATCGCTGGCCTCTATGATAGCGATGTCTACAGGGCCGTAAAAGCCATAGCGCAGGTCTTGAGCCATAGTAGACAGGTGCAGGTCGAAGTACTTCACTTCTTCACTGTTTATGGCATTCCTCAAATCCTTGTTGGTCTGGTATGGTGTGCGGAATTTGATAGCATGGGCGCGGGCGAGCGCACCGTCGATACTGTCGCCTGTGGATGCTCCGGTAAACATCCCTATTTTGAAGGGGTTGCCTTTTGCATGCTCTTCTTCGGCACGCTTGGCAAGTGCCACGGGCACTACTTTGGGGCAGCCTGCATGTGTGAAACCGCTGAATCCGACATTGTCATCGTTATTGATAAGGGTTGCTGCCTGTTCGGCAGTCATGAATTTTAGTGGCATATTGTATTCTGTTTTAAATATTCTTTCTGTTTATTGTTCATTTTGGCATTAGCCAGTACAAAATTACATTAAATACTTCTTGTCCTAAATGACAATAATCAAGCAGATTCTGCCATATATATTTGTTACAAATGTTTTATTAGAGTTTCTTTTTTGTATGATTTTTTAAATTTGTTCATGTCTGCCGCGCCCTCCCGGGCTTGGCTTTCATTTTGGCATTGCCCAAAACGAAACAAAAGGCTAGCGCTTCGTTCCTCGGCGACCCAAAACTGTTTTACCGGCTGAAAGTGACAAACGGGCTATCGCCCCGTCCCTTTCCATGCCGCTTTCAACGGATTGGGTGCCCCGCCTGCGTCACTAATGCGCGGGAAGCTGACGCACTAATCAGCAATACCATCAAAAGCTTATTTGTGTGTCTCGTCGTGCTTTAGCCTGCGCCGTTAGCTTTAAGTACGGGGTACCCGTAGGGTGAAAAAGGCGTAAAACGAAAACGTGTTTGAGCTTATCTTTCAATTCGGATTTAACACGCTTTAGAGCGAGTTTTTTCGTTTAGCCTTTAAGCCCGTGGCGGGTCGGACATTGAAGCGGGGCGCTAAAGCGTTTTTGGTTCCTTTTGGGGATTAGGCCAAAAGGAACGCAAGTAATCTCCGATTGCGCGCAGTATAAAGAAAATAGAACATTTTATTTCAACTCTTGATTTACTTATTATTACATTTGTAAAAAGACCGAAAATATGACCGAAAACAAACATATAGCATTCCTTGTAATACCTGATGCCACCCTGCTCGATATCACAGGGCCTTACGAAGTATTTACCCAAGCCAATGAGTGCCTGCACAAAAGAGATTTGTCAGACGCATATATACTCCATACATTATCAGCCGGAAAGAGCAAGGCAGTGCGGACAGCTTCGGGAATGACCCTACAATGTGAAGATTACTACAATAAAACAGATTATGAAATTGACACCTTCTTCATACCCGGTATGCCTAATTCGATGCAGCACCGTTATTCTCTGGATAAGAAAGTATTGCAATGGATAAATAAACAATCAAAAAAGGTACGTCGTATCTGTTCGGTATGTACAGGCACTTTCTTCCTTGCCGAAGCGGGAGTGCTGAACGGAAAGAATGCGACAACGCACTGGGAATTGTGCGACAAGCTGCAGCACGACTATCCGGATATAAAAGTAAATGCAGAGCCTATTTTCGTAAAAGACGGGAATACATATACTTCGGCAGGAATCTCCGCCGGAATGGACTTGGCGCTTGCACTTGTGGAAGAAGATTTCGGACGGGCGCTTGCTCTCGAAGTGGCAAGACAAATGGTACTCTATCTGAAACGGCCGGGCAGCCAGTCGCAATACAGTTCGGTACTGACGCATCAGGCCGTAGATTACCGCCCTATACAGGATATTGAAAGCTGGATAATGGAGCATCTGACCGATGACCTGAATGTGGAACGTCTGGCGGAACAGGCATCAATGAGCCCCCGGAATTTCGCCCGTGTTTTTACCCGCGAAACGGGAATCACTCCCGCCCGATATATAGACAAGTTACGTATCGAAACCGCCTGTCGCTATCTGGTTGAGACCCAGCTTTCGCTAAAGGAAATAAGCGATGCCTGCGGTTTAGGCAGTCCGGATAATATGAGGCGTGTGTTTTTGAAGTATCTGCAGATATCGCCTGCCGATTACAGGAGGAATTTCGGGACTACGGTTAGTTGATTTATCAGTCTCGTAAAGGCGCTAAGACGCAACATAATTAAATTTTATAATGTCAATCAAAAATTAAAGTAGAACTATCTTATTCAATCAACTCTTGTAGTGCGTCAGCCCGCGCCATTAGCTTTAAGTACGGGGTACCCGTAGGGCGAAAAAGGGTGAAAAACAAAAACGTGTTTGAACTTATTGTCTAATTCGGATTTTACAATTTATTGAGCGAGTTTTTTTGTTTAGCCTTTAAGCCCGTTACGGGTCGGACATTGAAGCGGGGCGCTAAAGCGTTTTTGGTTACTTTTGGGGATTTGGCCAAAAGTGACGCAAGCAATCTTCGATTGTGCGCAGCATAAAAAAAGGTGTTCACATCAATTAAATAACCAGAATAGAAAGATACCCCTACTCCATTTCCTTTATCAACAATATCCCACTCAGAATAGAACTCACCACATCCGCCTTTTTCAGCACCATCAGGTGGTCGCCGTCTTCAACGGGAAAAGCATTGCGGATGTTTTCGTATGGGAAAATCTGATCCAGTGTGCCATGTATGTGATAGAGATGCTTGCAATTTTCGGCAGGTATCCATTCGGTGATCTGTTTTGTCGCCCACTTGACATATACGGGGTCTACATAGGTCATTACCGAAGCCAGTTCACTAGTAGGCATATTGTATACCAGCCTGTTGAATGCGCTGGTAACGAAGTCGGTAGACGAATACAGGCGGTTGGGCACCCTCTCCACCAGATTAGTCATTCTTACCGCCCTGAACAGTGCGGGGATTTCCGTCCGGCTCTTGAATGAAGAGATAATAACACTTTTGACAGGCGACAGGAATTTGTTCATCTCCTGCATGATCACCGCCCCGAAGGAATAACCGACAATAACAAACGGACGGCTGGTATCTATCGCCTTAGCCATTTCGCGGGCATACTCTTCCAGCGATTCATCGGGGCGCGGGATATGCCATTCTATACATTTCTTGTTGAAGCCTTTAGGCAGTTTCAGTTTATCGAAGACACTACAGTTGTAGCACATGCCCGAAATGAAATACACATCCGTTGCGGTATCTTTTTTCCAGATACTCCTGATGCTTTTCCAAAGGTTTTTCAGCGGATTGGGTTTCTTACTCTCTTGTGCCATATTTCAGTATGTAGTGTTACGTTAGGGCATATAAAGATACAGTTTTTTACCGGATGATAATCATCTCGCCTGCAATCATTTTTGTAAAAACTTTATGTTAAAAATGATAATCTTTTATAAACATCAGCCGTGCTTTTACGTTAAAATATAGGTTTATAGTTTTATAAACTTTAAATTTGTTATACAAACTGAGAATAGTAAACTCATTGAAGATGAAACTCCTGCGCAGCTTTATACTCCTTGTTCTCATACTTCTTCTCCCGATGCAGGCATGCGTTGAGAAAGAATATAACTGGAGCGAACTGGATACTTCCGGCATCATCAGTATACCCCCTATCCCGCTCGGCAGCATGGATACCTTATATATAGAAGGCCTGCCGCAGGGCGATGAATCGTGGGGCATACCTATTCCCGACGGCTCTGTCATCATTCGCTATACGATGTACAATCTTTTCGACCCCAATGCCATTAAGAAATTTTTCTATGAGGGAAACCACGATGTGGAGATTTCGGCAAAGATCGATTTTATGATAGCTGTAAAAGGTATTTATCTGGATATGTATTTCAATATTCTGGATGAGAACCAAAATAAAATAAAAGAGATAATTATACCCTCGCAAAGGGTAACTCTCGGAGAAAGTCAGAGCTTTACGGTAAAAATAGCTCCCGAATATATGAAATACATGACCGATTCTTCCGACCTACGGATATATTTCGTCCTGAGTTCGAAAGATGCGACCGTATGGATAAGCGACAAGGACTATATTTATATATGGGATGCCATAATCAAGACAGGCGGCTTTTATTACGAACTCTGACGCAAGGAATAATCAATGACATGCATATTTCTGTAAAATTACATATAGTCCTCATCCTATCCTTAATGATATTTTCTGTAAAAACAGGGCGGGCACAGGTTACCCAGTCGGATTATTTTATGGAAACGTCTTACCTGAGAAACAGCCTCAATCCGGCACTACAACCCGAACAGGGGTATCTCGTGGTGCCCGTAATGCCGAATATAGGCGCCAACCTGCAGACGAACAGAATAATGCTGGATAACTTTACATTCAAAGGTCCTGACGGCAGGCGTGTAACCTTTATGCACCAGAGTGTAGGTGTAGATCAGTTCCTCTCGAAGCTGACACGCAACAATTACATGAATGTGGATGCAAATGTGAAGCTGTTCGGCTACGGATTCTTCAAAGGCGACCACTACTGGAATATAGACTTAGGTGTGAGGGCACATGCCGATATTAATATACCTAAACCGTTCTTCGAACTTCTGAAAAGAGGCTTTACACAAAACGAACAATCGCGATACGACCTTTCCGATCTGAAATCGACAGGCTATAGTTTCATAGAACTTGGTGTATCACATTCGCGCCCATTTCTCAATAAAATGCTGATACTGGGTGCAAAAGCAAAACTGCTGGGCGGACTGGCCGACTACAGGCTGAATGCCGAAAGTCTCAGCATAGATGCAGGTCCCGACTTCTGGAGGGCAAAATCCAAAGCTACCCTTATCGGGTCGGCGCCGGGTGTGGAACCGCGCTACGATGAAAAAGGCAACCTGGACGGGTTCCGCTTCGGGCACTTCAATATTCCCGGCTTCGGTCTGGCTGTCGATCTCGGTGCGGAATATGATGTAAAGAATATATTTCCTGCACTGGAAGGATTGAAAATATCGGGTTCGATAAATGATATAGGCTTTATCACGTGGTCGAAAAACAACTCCATTAGCCTGCAATCGCCCGAAACGGAAGTTACTGTATCGCCAAGCGATTATTCGATATACGAGAGAGACGGTTCGTCGGTGTTCGATGTATTCGAGGATGCGCTCGACGATATAAAGCAGGCCATAAACCTGAAAGGAGATAAAAGGCGTGCCAGGACTTCGATGCTGCGCATGAGCATAAAAATGGGTGTCGAATATGAAATAATAAAAGATAAGTTATCGGCAGGAATTCTTTATACAAAACACTTCCGTAACTATTCGGATATATCGGAATTTACGCTATCGACTAATTATCGCCCATGCCAATGGTTTGCAGGCAGCCTGACTTATTCGGTCAACCATAGCCGGTTCGATACATTCGGGTTAGCCATGCATTTTGTACCGTCACGCGGAGTGAATGTCTTTATAGCAAGCGACTATGCCGTGCCGCATATATCTTCCGACTTCCTGCCTACTACCAGCCGCGCCCTGAATATACAGCTTGGCATCAGCATACCGATAGGGCAAAGGCGCTAACCCCCTACTCTATTATAAATACGATTGTAGCCTCTACCGGAAAGTTATCATAGACAAATTTAGCATGTGAAGTGGCATTGCGGACACACATATGCGAGCGGGGCGTCGTACCCAGCGATGCGCTGTATTCTATCAAAGCCGTGCGCGGTGCATTCACGGGTACACCGTGTATATAGCCGCCATTGGTAAAGCGGTTGGCATAAGGGGCAAAGCCGCCGTTGCGCGTAGTACCGTCGACAAGAAAATACATCTTGCTTTTCTTTTCCTGTATAACAAACATACCGAGCGGTGTTTCCTGCTGGTAAGGCGGGTTATGAAGTCCTGTGGTAGCGGGATTCATGCTGCGGACAAGCCATTTATCGTCTTTCTTTTCCAGCGTCATAATGTTTTCATTCACGCGGTCGACAAATATGGCATGGGTGAACGAAAGGCTGTCGTGTATTTCTTTTACATATTTCTTCGGCACGAACCATTCGCCTGATATATATACTGTTTCCAGCTTAACGAACTTATCCGTACTGTCGGCCTGCTGCGTAATCTTCACCAGAGAGCCGTCTCGGCCGTATCGTTCTGCGGTAATGGTATCTTCCAATGCAAAAAGAGGCACTCCCTGAAAACGTTCTACGCCGTAATTGTCGGCAATACGTTTATACACATTGCGCTTGTATTCTTTTACCAGAGATGCTTCGCCGTTGTTGTTCCTGTAGTTTTGCAGGACGCCCCACATAGCGGGTTGCTGCTGTACTGAATCGAGGAGCCTGAGTCCGGCGCGTATCTTTTCCCATTTGAATGAACGGGTAGTATCTTTATAGGGATATGTATCTTCGAGGGTATATTTGTCGTAAAGCAAATCCTTTTCTACGATAACCGTGTCGATTTTCTTTACTTCTTCTTTTTCAACTTTAACCGAATCTTGTTGCTGAATGTCGTTTGTTGCTGTTTCGGCGGGCTTTTTGTTGCACGCATGTAAAATAAGGAACCCAATAATTAAAAGAGCCGTAGTAATTCTTGTCATATGTATTTGTTTCGTTGTGAAATATCAGTCTGTATCAGGTAAAGGTAATATTATATGCTCTCCTTTAATAACCTTTCAATCCGATACAAAGATAATCTTTAGTATTGAAACAACAAGAGGGGGTTTTTGTTCTTTTATGAGTTTATTTTGGCTACAAGCCATACTGCCGGATATTAGTTTTCAAGTATCTTCTAATTAAAATATTTTTTAGTATAGTTCAAAACCTACTTTATATTTAGAAGACTTGATTCATAACTGCCGCGCCCTCCCGGGCTTGTCCTTCATTTTGGCATTGCCCAAAACGAAGCAAAAAGCTAGCGCTTCGTTCCTCGGCGACCCAAAACCGTTTGCCGTCTGAATCAAACATATGGGCTATCGCCCCGTTTGATTCTAAGCCGCCTTCAACGGATTGGGTACCCCGCCTGTGTCACTAATGCGCGGGAAGCTGACGCACGACTGGGCATAGTTTTGATTATTTAAAACTCGGCAGCATCTTCGCGTCTTTGCGATAAAATCTTTTTTATATCCTTATCTGCATCTGCTGATTAGCATTGTCTAAGCTAACCAAAATAAATCAGAAACTTAACAAACTTACAACTTTGGAGAGGAAATAGCCCCTCCCTTGGAGGGGTTGGGGAGGCCAACCCGCTTCCATTCCTTTACTTTCAGTATAAATTTATCGCTGTCCAGTATTTTCACCACATTCTCAACCTTTGCCGTGGCGCCGTTTCGCAACAGATATATATTGCCTGTGACTCCTACCTGATTGCCTGCGGCTTTATTCCATTCCACATAGTTTTTTATCTCTTTCAGGTGATAAGTGCGGTCGGAAGTAATCAGTACCGGGTTTCCGTCGCGGAATTCCGCTGTGCCTTTCAGTGTTGCCTGTTCGTCCGCAGGAGCATTGTCCAGTCTCCACTGCGCATTCCTGATAAGGCGGTGGACTCCCATATAAGTGCCGGGAGGTATATTACTGACGGGGGCGTTGCTCCAGTCAGTTTCATGCAGATAGCCACTGACAACGACTTCGCGCTCGAGCAGGGAATCGGGCCAATGCGTTATTCCGTCGATAAGGTAAGGTGTATCATCAGCTATTTTTAATTCGGCTCCGGCTTTGGCATTGATTGCCTTTCCTGATAGTATTACTCTCTGGCTATATAGAGTGGTATAGCCTGATAGAAGGAGAATTATTAAGATGATATATTTCATTATCCTATTGATTTTTATGCTCATTCTTTTACTGCGCGAATTACTTCTTTTCATTTTGGCATCGCCCAAAACGAAACAAAAGGCTAGTGCTTCGTTCCCCGCCGACCTGTCAACGGCTTGCCGACTGAAAGTGACAAACGGGCTATCGCCCCGTCCCTTTCTACGCCGCCTGTACCGGACAGGTGCCCGCCTTGGGAACTAATGCACGGGAAGCTGACGCACGACAAGAAATAATAATTTATAAAAATACAAATCCCCTACCAGCGACGGCCGCCCCATTGCACAGGCTCTTCTTCGAGTTCGACACTCATTACTTCATAATCAATTTTTACGGCCTTTTTCTTATATCCCAAATAAGTGAATATAAGTGTATCGCCATAACGGGCATCTATCGTAAACATGCCGTCTATATCGGTATATGCCTGCGTCTTCGTTCCCATAACACTTACTACTACACCGATTAAAGGCTCTGTATTATCGCGCACACTACCTGTGACGCACGTAAACTCGGGCGTAATAAGTTGTATATCCGCTACAGGCCCGTCTGCTATGTGTATACGAGGAAAAGCACCGGGCTTGGAAAACAGAATTTCGTCACCTTTGGATGCTTTTATGCAGTAGCGTCCGGCAGCATCGGAGACAGTGCTTTCGCCTGCCGTCTTATTTACAATATAAATATTGGCGTATGGCTTCCCTTCAGGATTAGTAACGGTTCCCTCTACAAAGAAACTTGTACGGGCAATTACCACTGTGCGATAGGCGAAACCGCCCGATTCCAGTCTGTTGCGGGTGCTTTTCTGTATATCGAGGGAGGCTATATCTGAGGGAGTAAGGCGGACAAAGGTATCATAAGGTACCGTATCGCTGTCTATGACGTATATGGCATCGAACGGCTTATGCTGTACCAGATGCAGGTCGCTGGCAGGCAGGACGTATTCCCTTACGTTGCGCATCGAACTGATTACTTTTTGGTAATATGTATCGTTAGGAACCTGCGCGTCTGTTTCTTCTTCGGGCTTTACGATCCTTACATCGGGCATCTTCTTAATGGCAGTAATACGCTGTTCGGGATAGTCGCGATAGGTAAATAAGAGCTGGTCACCTTTAGATGCACGTATCTCATAGTTCCCGTCGAGGTCACTGGCTGTTCCTAGCCCCGAATTCTTATTCACGACGGATACTCCCACAAGGCTGAAACCGAGTTCGTCCGACACCGTGCCTTTCACAGCGAATGTTTGCGCATGGCTGCACAGGGCGAAAACGAAGAATAGTATTGTCAGGGGGAAGCGCCTTCTCATATTGTTGGTTTTGTATTTGTGTAAAGATATAACTTTTTGCAGAATATTATAAAAGCGCACGGAAATGAATTCGGTGCGCTTCTGTTTATTAATATGTATGTAATCCTTTATTTTTCTTTCACCAGATATGTCGGATACATCTTTTTTATTTTTGTGCCGCTATCGTCTGTGTTATTGGCCGAATTGCTGTAGTCTGTAAATACGCTCCTACTCTTAAAAGTTTCTATTACTTCAACCGGAAAATTATTTTCATCGTTATATTTATATGTATATTCGAACACATTGGTGTTCACATTCTCCCACTGCTGAACCGAGCCGTCAGCAGTTGCACCCGGATACTTTTTCGATACCTGCCTGTATTCCATAGAGGTGATCTCAGTGCTCATCTGGTGGCGCATTACGTCGGCAGGGAAAAAAGAAAGGAAGAGCAAAGAATATTCGAGAGGTATGAGAGAATAAATATTCGATATTTTCGACTGGTTAACCACAGGTGTGAAAACGGTATATAGTTCCAGATAACCGTCTGGTATTTGCATCGACTGATCTATAGTGAAAGTCTGCACATTACCTTTATCGTCGTATTTTAAATCATAGGAAAGATCACTCGCACTTTCGCCTTGCACGCTAACCTTCACGATATGTCCCGATGCCCATTCGTATGACTGCGTACGGTTTGTTCCGTTGCCTGCCGAAGCATATTTTATAAGTTCTGTTACCTGACCACTGTCATCATATACAAATTTAAATTGGTATGTCCGTTCTTCCTCGTCCTCGTCATAATCATAGATATCTATGCATTCAGTAACCGCGGTATTCCCACTACGGGTGAGAGTAAAAGAAACTCTGGAATCTAATTCCCCCTCATCGTCATAAGTCTGTCTTACGGCCTTGGTCAGCCTGTCATTCTCATCATAGGTAAATTCAAGATAAGGGAGCTTCTTGTTTTTTATCTCCGTTTCTATTTTTGTAAGCAGAACGTTCTTGGTAGTTCCCGGCTTGGGATCGGGTTCAGGATCGGGTTTCGGCTGTGTGTCATCGTCACTGCAGGCTGCAAAAAAGATTGCTACGAAGAGCAAACAGAATAAATTTCTTAATTGTTTCATAAATTTTGTGTAGTTAATTATTTCATCTCTTTTACCAGATATGTCGGATACAATTTCATGACTGTAATTACATTATCCTCTTCAAAGTCTTCGTCCGGATTTAGATAATCTTTAAATTTAGTTGTAGTAGTCAGGGTCTGGGTTACTTCCGACGGCAGGCCGTTATCCTCATATACGTATGTATATTTATAGTTATTCAGCTTGTCTTTTTCACCCAAAATATCCAAATCCTCGTAATTTTCATTCGGATAGGTTTTTTCTGAATATTTATAATCGAATGATGTTATCTCGTTACTGATCTGGCTGCGCATAAGGTCGCCCGGATACTGAGCGAGGAAAAGCAATGTCACTTCGAGAGGTATATGCGAAAAGAAATTCGTTAGCTTCGACTCGTTTATTGTCGGTGTGTAGGTTTCTGTATTATAATTATAACGGTCATATTCTCCTTTTACTAATGCTGAAATACTAAGCGGTTGCGGAATACCCTTATCGTCGTATTTTATTTCATAAATATTAGCCTTGTTACTTAAAGCATCCATATTCACCTCTGTTATCTGTCCATAGGCCCACTTGTACGTCTGCGACTCGCTTTTTGTTGTTCCGTCCGAAGCGTATCGAATCTTCTCTGTTATCTGACCGTTTTCGTCGTATACAAATCCGAATTTGTTATGCACCTGATTGTCGGGCGCGGTAGCCAAAACAAAGGAAGCATCGGCAACAGCATTGTTTTTCCCGTTGCGGGTAAGGGTAAAAGACTCGGTAGATACCAGCACCCCGTCTTCGTAATTCTTTTTTACGGCTGCTGTAAGCAGGTCATTGTCATCGTATGTAAATTCCATATACGGTACTTTCTGGTTATTTACCTGCAATTCTATTTTTGTGACCAGTATTCTTTTTGCAGGATCGGGGTCGGGATCAGGGTCGGGTTTCGTATCATCGCTGTCGCTGCATGCTGCGAAAATGACTGCAAAAGCCAGCACCCAAAAGAGGTTCGTTGATTGTTTCATAATTTTTGTGCAGTTAATTTGGTTAATTAAATGGTATCATAACCGATACTCCGGACATATGGATACAAACTTAATAAAAAAAGATATATTGTGGATAAATGTTAAATTATAAAATTCATTTTGGATTATGTATATAAAAAAAGCGCACGGTAGGTTGTGAGCCCGTACGCTTTTTCAGATAGATTAAGTTGTTTTATTTTTTGTCTTTTTCTACAAAAACCGGATATAGTTTGGCAAAATAAGGCTCATGATTTGTTTCTGAATCATGATCAGAATTCTCATAGTCGATAGTTATATGCCTCGATGAATATGCACGTATAACTTCTGAAGGCAAACCACCATCGTCGTATTTATATGTAGTCTCGTAGAATAATTCGGTTGAATATTCCGAGAGCAAAATTTCTTTCGACGAGTTATTATAGTTTTTATATTCAGATTTAAAAATCTCCTTCGATATTTCATTTACACATTGGCTTTCTATTACCTGATAATCGAAATCCTCTTCGCCATCACCATCTACAATAAAAACATATTCTTTTGGCCATAATGAGAAGAAATTCGTTTTCTTAGAAGTATTAACGAAAAAGCTGAAACTGCTGTTATGCGTGTTATCGGATGGGATATCCTCGGGAAGTCTCGAAATTGTAATGAGTTTTGCATTACCTGCCGCGTCAAATTCTACTTCTGCACTTTCCGAATCATCTTCAAGTAAAAGCTGTTTATCTATTCTGATCACCTTACCGTCAGCCCATGTATACGTGAATACAAACTTTTTTGTTTTATCATCCGAAGCATAAACTATTTTTTCGATAATGTTATTCTTATCATCGTATATAAGCTCCATTTTGATTCTGCTTTGAGCATCCTCATCGTCATCCTCACTTTCATCATACTGCATGATAGCGGTAACCGTATTTCCATTCCTTGTCAATGTTGTTGTTGCAGAATAATCTAATTCTCCATTAGAATTATAACCATTTTCCACAGCTTTACTTAATTGATTATTATCATCATAAGTAAATACTCTGTAAGGAAGCTTTTTATCACCTATCAATATATTGATTTCGGTCATCAGTGTTACTTTCTCTGTCGGGGTTTCTCCACCGCCGTTATTTCCACCATTCTTGCCTCCGTTACCATTGTTGTCATCGTCGTCTCCACATGCAACAAACAGGCACACACATAGTGCCCAAAGCGTTGTTTTAATAAATTTCATAAATTAAGTTTTGATTAATAGTAATTCTCTTATTTGTCTTATTATTTTAAATATAAACACTTAAATGCCAGAACTATGACATATTATTTTTTGTCTTTTTCTACATATGTAGGATAAAGTTTTGTTACTTCAGGCCCTTTGGTTGAGCTGCTATTATTCGTATCATCTATATAATCTTCTATGCTGTATGTACTTAATTCACTCTCGGTGAATTCTGTAGATAAATCGTTTGCATCATATGTATAATTATACTCGTTGGTATGTTCGGAAACAGTTTTACCTATCAGGTTAGTCATATCCGAATCCGAATATTTTTTTCTCTCCCATGTACTAACAAATTTAGTAACTTCATTTGCCGACTGCGCTTTTAAAAATCCTTCTCCATCATCTCCCGATACGATTAACGAATATTCGATAGGCATTAGAGAATAAAGCCTTTCCGGCTTCACTTTATTCACAGAGAGAGTATATGTATCTGTATCTATGTTCAGGAAGCTCTGTCCTGATTCCGTATATACTACTGTTATTGGCAAGGCATTCCCGTCGGCATCGCGTTTCACTTCGTACAAGTCCGCAATTGGTTTGCCTTCTTCCGATTTACTTACTTTCACTATCTTTCCGTTAGCCCAAGTATATTGAAATACCTCATCTTCTGTACCGTCCGAATTATAGATTTTCTTTTCGATTATGTTGCCGTTATCATCATATTTCATTTCAATCTTTTCTGCTTCATCCTCGTCTTCTTCTCCGGCAACAGTTTTGGATACAGAAGTTATAGTCAGTAATTTTCCGCTTCTCACGAAAGTCATAGTAGTAGCGCCTTCGAGAGTGCCATTTTCAAAATGCTCATATTCCACTACTTTTGTCAGTTGATTGTTGTCATCGTAAGTGAATTCAAGATAAGGAAGCTTTTTATCACTATCCATTTCCATTACCTGAAGTTCTGTTATCAGTGTTACTTTCTCTGTCGGGGTCTCTCCACCGCCGTTATCTCCACCATTGTTGCCTCCGTTACCATTGTTGTCATCGTCGTCTCCACATGCAACAAACAGGCACACACATAGTGCCCAAAGCGTTGTTTTAATAAATTTCATAAGTTAAGTTTTGATTAATAGTAATTCTCTTATTTGTCTTATTATTTTAGATATAAGTAATGGAAGATGTATAGCTATCAGAAGCTGTCTGTTCTTCAATACTTATAGGCAAGACATTCCCGTTTGTATCCCATTTTAGTTCATATAAATCTTCAAACGGTGTCTCATCCTTTGCTTTGATTATCTTTACTATCTTACCTTTAGCCCATGTATATTGATATACTTCTTGGAGCCTGCCGTACGAGTTATATCTTTTCTTTTCAATGATGTTGCCGTTGTCGTCGTATTTCATTTCATACTTTTCGGATTCATACAGGTCTTCCTCTCCGGCAACATCCCTGAATACTGAATTCACAGTCAGCAGTTTTCCGTTTTTCACAAATGACATTGTAGTAGCGCCTTTGGCTTTGCCATCAAAATATTTATATTCCACTACTTCTGTCAGTTGATTGTTGTCATCGTAGGTGAATTCAAGATAAGGTAATTGTTTCTCTTCAATAGTTTTTTTCAATTCTGTAATCAGCGTTACTTTCTCTATCGGAGTTTCTCCGCCGTCATTATTACCGCCATTGCCTCCGTTATCGGTGTGGTTGTCGTCATCATCTCCACACGCAGATAACAGGCACACGCATACAATCGCCCACAGTATAGTATTCAGTAATTTCATGAACTTGTGTAATTTATAAAAATTTACGTCTCGTTTGTTTTGTTAAGATACGGGTGCAAATATAATTCTTTATTTTATTAAAAATATGGTAAAATTTGTTTTTAACAGTAAGGAAGTATAATGAAAAAGCGCGGTGGTGTGCCGCGCTTGTATAGAATATATCAACAATCAAACTCATAGCCCGACTCGCCTGCACATCTTACTATCTCGCCCTCTACGGCCTGCGATGAAAGGAACAGTTCTACCCGCCGCGACTCATAATCGCGCCCTACACTGAATATGAAATCGATGCGTCCGTCCTCGTCCAGATCGCCCATCCACAAAAGTTCTACAAATGTATCGTTGAAGGACGGAATAGCAATAAGCAGTTGTTCTCCCTCTACGCCATGTTCCGAGAGGTACAGGCGGTAGTTTATTACCTCGTCCCAGCGTGCAGGCTCTTCATTGTCACCCATATAGACCTTATCCTCATTAACTGTAACCCCGTCGCCACGAAGCGTGTATATCCGCCCGTTGAAAGTATATGTATATTGTTCGCCCACCCATATATGCTTATTCCTTTCGTTTACAGGCAGGCTTTTTATATGGGCTTCTTTCGGCTGCAACCCTTTGATAAGGAAAAAGCTACCCCGCTTGGATGCTATATAAGTCGTGGAATCCTGCAGGCAATCGTCATAAAATTTTCCGACCTCCAGTTCGGCCTTATGTAAATAATATTCGCCGCTGACAGTATCGCGATAGAAATCGTACCACTCTTCTTCAAACATATGTGCATAGTCTTCCGGCTCTGTTCCGCGGTATCCGGCCGGCTCTACAAAGCCGATATTACCAAAGCTGAAATCGGGCAACAGTAATGTATCGGGCTGTATATTTATGGATTGTACAGCAGAGATAATGCTGTCGGTATCGGAAGCCTGTTCTTCGGTATTGGTCTTGCGGCAGGCGGCTGCGGAGATGACAAGAAGAAGTAAATATATAATGTATCGCATATAGTTCATAATATTTGTGTCTTGTTTTATAAAGAACTCTGTGTTAATCTTTTTGCTCTGTGTTAAAATAAAATATTTCTTTCCGCTCTGGCGAGAGAAAATCTATGCCATCTTATATTTCCCCTTATCCTCGTCCGTAATCTTACGTATCACCCTGCACGGGTTACCCACTGCCAGCACTCCTTCGGGAATGTCTTTCGATACGACACTCCCCGCGCCTATCACGGTATTGCTACCGATATTCACTCCCGGCAATATATTCACCCCTGCACCTATCCATACATTGTCGCCGATGGTAACGGGATAGGCATATTCCAGCCCTTCGTTGCGCTGCTGCACATCGAACGGATGGCCGGCCGTATAGATGCCCACATTGGGTGCAATAAATACATTGCTGCCGATGGTGACCATAGCCCCGTCGAGAATGACAAGATTCATATTGGAAAAGAAATTCTCCCCTATCTCGATATTGTAACCGTAGTCGCAATAGAACGGCGGTTCTATAATAAACTCTTTTCCGGCACTTTTCAGCAGCCCGCGTATGATTTGTTGACGCTCTTCTGTCTTCGAGGGGTGCAGATGATTGTAGTGGTATAGAATTTCTTTGGCTTTTTCCCTGTCGGAGATTATTTCTTTATCGTAATTGGCATTGTATAGAAGGCCTTTTGCCGCTTTCTCTTTTTCCGTCATATATTCTTTTCGGTTTGCTAATTGTTTAAAATCAGCGCCTAAGATAGTTAAATTAGACAGATTATCTGTAAAGGACAATCAGGTTTTTACATACGACAAAGAGGCAAAGGAAATTCCCCTGCCTCTTTTACGTGCATTCAGCTCTTTGTTTAATAATTCTACTTAGTTATGGTAACGACAAACGATTCGTCCGAATATCTCTTGCCGTCCACATATATTATTTTATGTACCGAAGGATCGGTCCTTTTTTCATTCCATGTAATGTAAAGGTCGAATTTTATGTCTGTCTGTGTACCGTCGCCCCATTCTATTGTGAATTTCTCATCCCTATAGTTACTTTCAGGGCTGAACTCGCCGAAAAACAAGGCATTAGAGCCTTCTTCGAGCTGGTATGTCCTCAGATCTAACGGGTCTGGCATATTATATTTAGGTGTTTTCCTGTTAAATTCCTTTCCGTCATATTTGACTACGATATCATTGTCGAGAATATTCTCTTCCGTTTCGGGATTGAGCAGATCATGTCCTGACTGATCCACGACTTTAAATATAACACTGTAGTTAATGAAATCCCAGATTATGCGATCGCCGTCATCTTCCTCTAATTTTTCATCTGCGCAGCTTGCAAACAAAAACATCACCGAAGCGAGTAACAGAAGTGCTTTATTCATGACATTTTTTTTGTATAATTAAGTTAACGAGTACATCTATATATAAGATGCGCAATGGGTTAAATAAGTTGCATGGGATTTTAACTTTTTTGATTGATTTTTTAGTAAAAAATATTCCTTTAATTTTAACGCGCCTGTCGGCTTGTTTTTCATTTTGGCATTGCCCAAAACGAAACAAAAGGCTAGCGCTTCGTTGCTCGCCTATCCGAAATAGACTCAGGAAATACACCCAGCGGAAGTAGCATAGAACGAAACGGGGCGATAACCCGTTCCCTTTCAGCCGCTAAGCCATTGGTGGGTCTGCGAGGGTTAAAGCCTTATTTTTGTAATTTTTTATTAAGAAAAAAATTATAAAAAAAACGCAGGCAATACCCATTACCCGCGTCTTTACTATATACTACCAAAACCGTTTACTTTTCGTTTATTTCCACATAATACTTGAAGCGGTCAAGAATAGCCTGCCAGCCCTCGCGCTGCTGCTCTTCGGAGTTTTCGCCTTCGAGTTCGAATGTTTCGGTGATTATGGAGCCGTCGGCCTCGTTTTCTTCGAAGTGAACATGTACCTGCCGGCCGTCGCCAAGGATATAATCTATCTGTTTATTGATTTCCACATTGTCATATATCCCTTCGAAGTTGAAGCCTTCGCTGGCATCTAAAGCTTCCATGCGGTAATTGAACCGACCGCCCGGTTGCAGGTCGCTAACGGCACTGGTGGTATGCCAGCCGTCCGAAGCAGCATTCCATTGCATGACATGCTCGGGGTCGGTCCAGTAGTCCCAGACTATATGAGCAGGTGCATGCACCTGAACCTGAACTGTAATAGATTTTCTTTTCTCTTCCATCAGTTTATTTTATTATTTCATAGAGTGCAACCCGAAAATATTGCCTTCGGTATCTACGCAGAGCGATATAAAACCGTGTTCGCCAATTGAAAATTTCGACTTATGTATTTCGCCTCCTGCCGACCTTACACGGCTTTCTTCTACGGCGCAGTCGTCGCAGCCGAAATATACAACGGTGCTGTTCGCCCCTGCATCCATATCCTTCATCCAAACCAATGCTCCGGGAGCATTGGGCGCATTCTGGTCTTCGGCATAAGGAAAAGTTACCATTTTGAAATCCGTGGAGTTCTCCATCGGCATATCCGACAATTTCTTTTCCAATACTGTTTCATAAAAATTGCGCGCCCGATCGATATCGCTTACATATATTTCGAACCATACTACCGGATTTACAGTTGTTGCCATGTCGTTAAATTTAAATTGTTACTAAATACATACTCATCTCGCTAAATAGTCTTTCAGGTTTTCACCCAAAATCTCTTCCCATCCCTGTTCGTGATCTTCCCGTGAAAATCCTTCGCCTGCATCTGCAAAGTTTTCAGTTCCGAAGTGGGTCAGAGTCACTTCCGTACCTTCGGGTACAGATTCCATTTCCCATTCTACGACCGATTCGCCTTCGCTGTCTTCAGGGTGTGTCCAAGTATAGACAAGCTTTTTTTCGGGTTCGATTTCAATTATTGTACATCGGTGGTGATATGTGCGCCCGTCGAAAGTTACGCTGAAATTAAATTCAGAGCCTTTGTGCAGGGTGAAATCATCGATATCGAAATACCATTCCCGCATCTTGTCCTTATCGGTAATCGCTGCCCATACCTTAGATACCGGAACAGGATATGTTTTCTTTATTATAATAGGAGTGTTGTTCATGAAGCGAAAAATTATGAAAGTTACTACTTCTCTTTTCGGTATAAACAGAGCAGAGATTGTGTATGTTCAAAAGTCTAAGTTAATAATAATGAAGCAGTAGTTAATTTTAAATCTTATTGATATATGTTCATATATCTGCCCCGTTTTCTATACTTTGACACAATAAAAAACAAGGGTAAAATCCGATCTTATACTTTGTGATAATAGAAAGGAATTTACCCTTATTTAGTGTGAAGTGCTATAAGAATCAGATTTTTTTCCTGAGCCACCTCACCCCTACCCACCCTGCCAATATCAGCAACAGTATTCGCCCGCACCATACCTGAAAAGACTGGAACGAACTGAGGCGGTTTACTTCCTTCTCCACCTCGACCGGATATGGCACCTGAATAGTATCGCTGACAAATACCGAATCTCTGAGAATTTTATCCCTGTACAGATATTTATATTTCTCCAGCCAGACTGTATCACCCTTTATTTTTATCAGCACCGAATCGTGCAGGTAAACCGAATCGCGCCACAACCGGTCTTTATATTCCGTGCGGACAGACTCGACGGGGACATGTACGATCCGTGTTTTACATCCGGCAAAACAGATCATTAGAACCGTCGGGATTATAAGCCCCGACAGTATTCTGCACAGCCGTATCATGCGAATGTTCTTAATGGTGTGGCAGGAGTCTCTTCGGTGAAATTCTTAAAAAGAGGCTTGTATTTCTCTGAAAGGAATTTCACATTGAATAAATAATCACTCCATACGGGTTCCTGTTCGGTACCGGTAATATTACCATCTTCATCTATGGTGTTTACATGTGATTCATTCATATCCACTACCCCGATAATATCTATCGAAATATACCAGTCGTCATAATTCTGCAAATCGGTAAGGTCGGCAACGCTTTTGAAAGCTTTGATTAATGAGGTTTTGTTTTTACATGAATAGTATTTTGTTTCCATGACTAATATATAATTAATAGTTGTATTCTTTCATTATTCATGATACTATGAATATTCCATTCTCCTTCAGGCACAGTCAGGTTCTTTTCATCTTTGTTGGTTTTGATATACACCGCCGACTCTTCGGTCATAGTATAGCTCATCAAGTCGGCGCTACGGGTCGCCTGAGAAGTTGTTGTAGGAATATATGATGTCGCTTCGGTTCTATTTCTTTCCTGTTGAGGCATAGCGTATCTGACTGCCTTATTAGCATTATCAACAGAATTTAGACCCGGATATAAACCCCAAAATCCATTGTTGGCAACGTTTTCTAATTTGTAAGTTACTATCGAAGCTGTACCATCGGGTGAATGGTTGCAGTATTTTTCTGCCTGAATTCTTCCCGGAGATATACTTGCATTTCCATATAATACTTCACCAATTCCGACAGCCCCAGATATTTCATATCCTTGTGCGTTATATGCCATAATGGAGCTCGAACCTCCGAGTTGCTTTTTAAGCGCAATACTTATTATCATTGGAGAGGTACTGTTCCATCTTATTTGTTGGAAAGAATTACTGTTATTGCTTGCAATCTGTACAAAATCTTGATATCCGAAAGCTAATTCGTCAGTCTGTGTTATTGTGATATTACCGAGATTCCCCGGGCCAGTTCTTATAAAATAGTTTGTCGATTGAGGCTCCATTAATAATCCTGGTATGCCCGTCAGATAATCTATTCTCGGAATATTTACCGCTGCTGATTTGATAGTGGAATCACAATCAAAATAAGTAGCACTGGTTGCCCTTGCAAAATCAAATACCACAGGCTCACCCGTCTTATTATCCATTGCATATACTTTCCCTTCCGAAACGGCGACAGGCAGCAGTATTATTTTTGCATCACTCTTTATCCGGGGATCGAGATCGTTATATAGCTTCCTTAACTGAGCCTTGTCGACATCGACATGTAATGCCGACAAGGCTGAGATATATTTATCGAGGACGCCTCCCGATCCCCCTCTCAGAAAAAAAGAGCTTCATTGAGCTTTTCATCCACATTCTGCGGAGTCAGTACTTCCCCGTTGAGTTCTATATCTTCTATTCTTTCGGATAGAAATGTGCGACGCGTGCTCACATGCTGTAATATGACCGTATCGTCACTTGCAATGATATAATCTACCGAGTTAAAAGGTTTTTCGTACTTATTGTCTCCTGTTACAAAAGTAACGTTCTTTGCATTTGTTGTGATTTTTAACATGATTGTTTGTTTTTATTGATTAATATCTGAATTCTTTCTTCACATCGAAACAAGGGCAGGCTTTTGCTGCAAATTCGTTATGTCCGTAAACTCTTGAGCCGGGATACTTAGCTTTCAGATCGTTAACTAAATTTATCAGTGCCCTTTTCTGATTTGCCGTCCGCGTATCCTTCGGCTTGCCACTTTTGTCCAACCCGCCGATATAACATACACCTATCGACGTGGCATTCTGTCCGAGGCAGTGCGCCCCGATAAGCGACTCGTCGCGTCCCTTATGCACAGAGCCATCGAGATAAACGACATGGTGATAACCTATTTTGGCAAAGCCACGCTCTTTATGCCAGCAGTCGATATCTTCGGCTGTGAAATGCTGCCCCTCCTTTGTGGCGGAGCAGTGAAGAATTATTTTATCAATCTTTCTCATTTTCTTCGTTATTTTCCAGTTGTTTTTTAACAATGTCGGTGATTCCCTTTATCAGGTCGTCTTTGTTTTCGAGGATCGTGGTAAGTTCTTCGATGCTTCTCCCAAACCGTTTCTTATCCTTATCGTGCGCCTTCTCCAGTATCGATTTGGCTTCGATAAAGATCAGGAATCCTGCAGCAATAAGCGTCACATAGGGTTCTGCATAGAAGAACATGCCTATGCAGTCGAACATAAAGGCAAACAGCATCAGGGCATAGTACAGCACAGCTTTAGTTACTGTTCGCCTTAGCCCATACGATGTACGCACCTCGCCCCTCTCTTTAGCCTTGCGCCAGCCGCTCACCAGATCGAGCGATATGGCAATAGCTACCAGCAGCCACATAATGGCTACAATGGCAAGCTTGATGCGCAGGGTAACAAAGTCTTCGGTAAGGAATGATTCTATGATTAGTAACACGTTATTATAATGATGAATTATAAGTTATGAATTATGAATTGTTTAGATAACTGCCTACCCCAGCTATATAGCCGGAGCAGGCGGTAGTTAGTTTCAGAGAAATGTAGCCCAGTTCCGTCCTGCAGGGCTGGTATCAATAGATATAACACTTATTCGCGGTATTTCGCTGTCTTCAGCATTCTGTTTTTCTACCATTACTAAGGATATACCGGATATTTCGCTGTCTTCGGCATCCGATTTATCTATTAAAACAACATTTAGCTGTTTATCTGAAATATCAGCTCCCTGTGGTGGTAATCCATTTTCCAAATCTGCCATTATGTTATAGGATTAAGTGTAGTTATTTTCAATCTTAATTGCATATAGCTTCCTTTAATCGGAAAAGCAGGCAATAAGCCTCCGGCAGAGCCTTTAATCTCATTATAAAAATCCGGATGTCCCGATGCAATATATTTCCCATCCCTTTCCTGCATTTCTACGGCTATACTGGAATTATTTTTCATGATACATCTCGGATCTTCAGGTATTACATCAAACCATTTAGGCTTTTGCTCATTTTGCCAAAAGGAAGCATCCGTAATTTCCTGAGTAGGATTATCATAATCTTCTCTCCAACATCTGCGCAAATGAACATTGCTTCCCGTAGGAATAGAGAAATTCAGCACTCCTTTTACCAAAAATGAGCCGCCAACAGGATATCTTTTTCCATTATAAATAACAACATCTGTAGCTATGGCATCTTCCCGATCGGAATTATGCTGTACGTAATACCAATAATTTTCCTGTAAGGTACCTGTCGTTATTTTTGATGAGGGAACCTTTCTTACTATACGCATTTGAATCGTTTGCGCCACAGTTTTATCTGTTATTTCATAAACTGCTGCATTTCCCTGAATGTCAGAAAACATTGTCTTACCCGGAATACCTCTGAATAGGTTATTCTTTGATGTAAGATTTGTGGTATAAGTAACTCCATCATATGTAATTGAAGCCGGCAATTTATTCGAAGACCTTACAATATAATCTCTGGCTGTTCCATCCTCGTAAGGTATTATAGATGTAACCGGTCCGGATAAGGAAGGAGTGTTATCAAGAAAAACCCCATATTCTACAGGCAGATTATTTACTATATTTATCTTATTTAATTGTTGTTTACCCCCCAGATATATAATATTTGATGTCACGTAAGCGGTACAAGGATTGGTGATATCAATATCAGAACTGAAAGTAAAAGAATCAGTATCAATATTGGCTTTATCATTTGATCCTGCAGGCGTAATACTGTTAGGAAGAGTCATATCTGTGGAAATCCTGACATTCAATATTCGGGGTTCATAATAACCCAAAGTTATATACCGCCTTTTCTCAAAAGCATGAATCATTGAATCATTGAGTACAACTCCGTCCAATGCAGAGTCTTTAGAAAATATCCAACGGCCAACAGCCAGTTCTTCGTCGAAATCTAAAACAGAAGAGGCCGTTATATTTTCTTTTGTACATCTATTTACAAATTCATCTCGAAAATCCGATTCGGTAGGATTGGATATTACATTATTATCTGAATCGGTAGGTAGAAGTGGACTAAAATCAGCTTCTTTCCCTATCTTGAAACGACAATCATTAAATCCGATATAATTTTTCTTATACGAATCTATTAATGCCTGCGTTACAACCACATCACATTTGTCTACTAAATTCAGGTTTCCGGAGGGAATATTCATTCCTTTGACACCTGTATAAGAACATCTTTGCCCTGAATAGTCAGGTATTCGAAACAAGCATTTATTGTAAATCAGGCTCCCAGCATCCTTTTTACTGAATAATCCGTTTATTTCACAATTGGTGAATGTCCATGATACCGTTCTCATATTGCCGGAAGAATCCTGAGTTACAGCGCCCACAGTCATATCTTTCGCTTCAAAAGTTGTTCCGTAAATGCTGCCGTAGTTTACATGCATAATACCGGTTAATATTGTCTTATTAATACCTGCACCTTGCATTTTATGATTTACAGTGTTCCCTACTGTGGGTGTAAAATTTATGTGATGTTTTCCTCCACTGAAAACAAATACAGTAGATGTGTCGGTTGAAAGTCTGCAAGATGAATTTGCCGGATAATCCCTTGTTCCGAGCGTACCAATCCCCATATTCGATATATAGAGTACTTTATATAATTTTTCCGCATCTAAATTATTCAGATAATATTTATCCTTCCATGTCCATCTCATAGTCTGTCTGTTTTTTAGTTATAATTACTCTACCGCTCTTCAATACCAGTATATTGTAGTTTTCTACATCTGCCGAATCAGTTTCATATCCTCCAATCACATTTCCGTTTTCATCTGTTGTTTCTACATATCTGTGATCTTCATAAAGACTTTTAAACTCTTTTGGCTGCTTATCAAAAAACACATTATCGTCTACCAATAATGTCATATCGTTTTTCTTTATTTCATATATCATGGTAATTCTGCTTTAGCGTAAATGAATAAATAAGCTGTTTCTTCCTCTTTTTCAAATTCAATAGAGAATCTTACCTTCGTGCATTTATCAATTTTTTTATTTACATGAGCAAGATCTGTAAATTTTTCATCACCAATTGTGAGTGCTTTCACATTTAGTGGATCTACTTTATAGATAGTCATTTCTTCCCCAATAAAGATTTCTATTTCTTTATTTTCCATCGTCAGGGCGATGCGCCGTTCGAGTTGCATCCTTTCTAAAGTATCGAACAGGCAACTGCCCGATTTCATCACTCCGCCTTTTTCCTCTTTCGCACCAAATACATAAAAACCCTTCGGGTCGTCTATTAAATTCAGTTCCGATAATTTTACGGGGTCTAATTTTCTTGTATCATTAGCCATTTCTTTATGATTTAGTTATTTGTTTTTATTGCTTACCAGTTTCTTCTACCAGCATGGCATATTTGTTGTCTTCGGTCATCACTATGCGCCTGTCTTCAGTCCCCAATACAGGAATAGTATTGAAGCGTGAGGCATCTGTTTCGAAAAGCGGATATACAGAACTCTTACTTATAGTTATCTGGTATCCTGCCGTTTCTCCCGTTTGCCCTGTTATCTGCGAAAAGTTGAGAGAGGCACCTCCATCGCTGCCGAAGCAATACATCAATCCCTGCGATGTACGGAAAGCTACCAGATGCTTATTGGCAGCTGCCAGTAACAGACCCGATGACTTCTCGCCACTCAGTGTATTTACAAATGTGGTCAACGTCTGCTTGTACACATCGTTCTCCTGCATTTCGGTAAAAGTGCTTTCGTTGACGGCGCCGATCTCCACAAAAGGCGTTCTTACCGATATCCTCTCCACATAGCATTTGTCGAACAAGCCTCCTTCTACAAAATAATATGTTTCAAAATCGCGTATATCTAGCAGATAGATATTGGTTATCCCACCGGGATTGTAATCGCAGGTATGGGTTATATTTTGTAATAATCTGCAAGTCATTAGTTTTTTTAGCATTTAGCTATTAACTCATAGCCAATAGCAGTTAATAAATAGATTAAGCCGTCAGCGAAAGCCCTTGGGGCTACAGGCCAACGACTATAAGCTAAAATCTGATATTACGGTGTTGTCACTGTCTTATCTGCCACTGCAGCGATTACATTCTCGTCTTTTAAGAGTTGCGCCATGGAGATTTCTGTTCCGGCCATAGTCACAGTCCAACCGAAAGCATCGGCATCGGCTGCGCCCGATGCATAGTTGAATGCTGTAGCACTCAAACCATTGTAACGGCCAAGCATGATAGCGCGGTTCGACTTGTCTACCACAACAACTGTGTACTTACCCAAGCTCAACGCCAAGTCCTGATTTAGCAGTTCGTAATTGTAGTTGCTAATGGTAAAGTTTACGGTGTGGGTACGGTATTTACCACCATTGCCGTTTATTGCAAGTTCGTCGGAAAACGAGGCTGTATTGTCGGCAAAGTCGATACTGTAGGCTTTTGCATCGCCAGCAAGTTCTATTTTCTCAATCCCGCCGTCGGTATTTGGTGTATACTCGTTTTCGGGATCATAGTTGATAAGATATACTGCTTTGATACCAGCTACCGTGTAGTGGCAATTATCTTTTGTAATATTGGAAGCTAATTTACATCCTGACATAGTCTTATTTTTTAATTTGTTAATTTGAATATTAGCATATTAGCAAATGCATCGTCTGAATATTATTTTCATTTGCTAATTTTCGAATTTACTAATTGAATATTTAATTATTTATTTACTGTAGAACACCACTTCGTCTTCGAACGGAATAGCAAAACCTAAGCGTAGACGTCCGTCAATGAAGATTTTGTTATCCTGCGGCGCAGCGAATTGTCCGAGGCGGATTTCTTCCAGATCGCTCAACAGGTCTGTTCCAAGCAGGAAGTTCGATGCTTCGGCTACTACCATGTTATTATCGCCGATACCTTTCACCGGAACGATTTCAGCGCCGAGGTATTTCACTACATCATTTTCTACGATGAAGTTCGGATTCACAACCACATTTGCACCGAACACACCGCCCAAAGCGATTTTCACTTTCAGCAAAGTAGCATATGACACGTAAATATTCAGGCTTTCCTTTTCAAGTCCGGCAGCAGCAACATCTTCGGGAAGTGCGGCAAATGCCTTACTGATTTCGTCCAGTACATTGTCTTTTGTAAGGGTTACGCCTGCTAATTTTACCGCTTCCGCACTGTCGGTCAAAACTTTGATTACTCCGTCGAAATCATTGCTGTTTGCTGCACTGTCGCCGTTGAAGATTTTAGCTTCTATTTCGCCACTCAGTTCATTAGCCAAAAGAGCCATTGTTGCTTCTTCGAGAGAGTCGGGCAACTCCTGATTTTTTGCACCGGGACCCATCATCCAGATAGTGCGTTTACGCTCTAGGTCGTCGAGGCACTGTTCAAGATTGATTTTGTAAGTCTTTACCTTCAGTTCCTTTTCGCTCAGTTTGGCTATCTGTTTAGGATCCCATGCACAGTCGCGCGAATCGGCCTGCAGGATGTTTCCGGCAAGGTCTATAAGGTTGAGCTGTGTAGATTCCTTCACGCCGATAATCGGGGTGATTTTTCCTTTTTCGATAAGTTTGCCACCGAATACGGCTTTTGTAAACCAGTCCATATTTGAGGACGGCTGGTAAGTCAGTGACGAGATGTCATAAATGTTTGCCATTTTTTTATTGATTTAAATTGGGTTATTATTATTTTTTAAGCTGTTAGCCATTAGCTGATGGCTGTTAGGTGTTTTTAAGCTAATAGCTAAAGGCTACAAGCTAACGGCTTTTACGTTGTATAGTCTGATTAAGCACCATCGCCATACGTTCGGCAGTAGTCATTTCGCTTACATCTTTCGATATATTAGACAGCTGTACGGCAGGACGTGCCGACGGAGTTTTGCGGCGCATTTCTTCTACCTGCCCTTTGGTGTCTTCGAGCATACCTTGCGCTTCCTGCAACGCTTGTGTAAGTGCATCGATAGTCTGCTGCATCTCGGCAATCTTGGCTTTGAGCGCTTCGGCTGTTTTCGGGTCGAATTCTGCGAGTCGGTGACGTGCCTTGTTGCGACGGAGTGTTTGCGGAGCTTTTGTTTCTTCCGGTTTGGTTTTGTTTTCGGAAGCTTCGCGGGTTTCTATAAATTGCCCTTGTTCGTCCACTACAAGCAGGTTGCCGTTTGCCAGCTGATGTTCACCGGCAGGCATCTGTTCGCCGTCGAGCGTGGCAAAGCCGTCTTCGTCGACATAGGCCTCTGTGCCGTCGGCCAGTACGAACACGACGTAAGGCACGCCGCTGGTAGTGGCATCGGCCTTTTTCACCGCCTCGATGTCGAGCAACAGGCTGGCCAGACGGCCGAGCAATGTTTGTTTCGGTTTCTTTTTGTTCATTCTTACATTCATTTGATTTTTAATTTTGGAAATATCCGGTTGTTGATTGAAGAAACCTTCCAAAGAGAAGCCTTTGACGTGGCCGGTCACCACCTCTGTGTTCCAATATTGCTCGTCCTCGACCTTGTAGCTGCACATCAAGGTCCCTTTGGGAAGGTCTTCAAATCCTAATGCTTTCGATTTGTCGGTCTGCGGGTCTTCCACTATCCATAGTTCGGTGAGGTAGTTGCCCGAGAGTTGAGTCTGATGCTGGTGCGTAGTATTGTGCAGGGCGATGCCTGTACGCATCATTTTATGTGCGATTTTCTCTATCTGTTCAGCCGAGAAGCGGATGTAGTAGTCGCCCAATTCGGGGCTGGTGCGATAGATCAGCTGGTCGGGTTTGAGTACTACGCCTGTGAGTATACGTTTCTTGCTGTCACGGTTGAGGAATACTTTGGCAGCATCGCGTTTCAGTGCTACGAAATCGACCTCATTGGCCGGACAATCGACAAACGATATGGCGCAGATGCCTGTCATGTCGTCTTCGTTGTCGTCTATAATGCAGTTGTAGATAGGTAAGTTCATAGATTCTCTGCTTTTTTTAAGGTATAGATAATTGAGTTGGGGAAAAATGCAGAGTTGGGGGAAATAATTTAGAACATGTTAAGATTTATGAAATACTTTATCTATGATGTGAAAAATTCACGTGAAAAACTCACGGATAAAGAATTAATTATATATTTGCGCAATATTGCACTTAATCAATTACTTTTTGCATTATGTTATTAAAATTAAAAGTCAAAAATTTCCTTTCTTTTTACGAAGAGGTTGTCTTCGACATGTTCCCTAACCCTAAGCGCACTACTTTAGATCATCATGTTTATACAAATATGGATGTACCTTTATTAAAACAGGCGGCTTTGTATGGTCCTAATGCTTCTGGAAAGTCTAATTTATTGAAAGCAGCAGATTTTATTTTGAATTTCGCTTATAATGAGAACTTTCTTGATATATCGGATACCAAAATAAAAGATGTTAAGTTTGCATTAATTGAAAATAATAATAACCCTATATACATATCTATTGAATTTTTCATAGAAGGAAATTATTTTATCTATGAAATTGAAATTAATAATAGTAGCGTTGAAAAGGAGGCATTATATATATCGGGCATCGGAAACAATGATAATAAAGTTGTATTTGAACGTTGTAAAAAAGAAATAACAACTGGCACTAAAATTAATAAAGACATTAAGGAAGCTGTAGATAAAATGATAACAGATAATCCTTTTTCATCTATCCTTTCCTTGAATAATAGATTTCCAATAATCAAAAATGAAAAAGCTAAACTTGCTTATAAGTGGTTTTCTGAGAAAATGGATGTTTTACCACTAAATAGGGATGTGCCAAGGCTTGTGAATCTTTTTGCTGAGAATCATGAGATGTTGATTTTTGCAAATCATCTCATTTCCAATATTGGTTTAGGGGTAGATGCAATTGAAGTAGAAGAAAAAAATATAATTGATTTATTAAATGAAAACTCCGAATTGTATGAAGAAATTTCAGGCTATTACAATGAAAAAATAAAAACAGGAAAAGCAGATGGATTTTCCATTACTAGAGATAAGAAAATATTTATTTCTGTTGAAAAGATAGATGACGAACCTATTGTTAGAAGATTACTATTCAGACAATTAGGATTGGATAATTACGTTGGAAAATTAGGTCTTCATGAACAATCCGATGGTACAGCTCAATTACTAGATTTAATTCCAGCTTTGTATTACATAGTAAATGAGCCATGTGTTTATTTCATAGATGAAATTGAACATAGCATACACCCAACATTGGCTTTTGCATTGCTTAAATATCTTTCAAATACCACAACAAAAGGGCAGCTTATCTATACTACACATCAAACAAAATTGATGGATCAGAAAGAACTTTTGAGGCCCGATGAAATTTGGATAACTGAAAAGCATCAAGGAAATTCAGTACTCTATTCACTAAATGATTTTAAAGAACACAATTCAATTAATCTTGAAAATGGATATTTAGATGGTCGTTATGGAGGTATTCCCGAAATAGAGGATCTAGGATCATAAATCGAATACTATGGATGAAAAAAAGAAAAATCCGTATTCGAAAGGTGAAGGCTTCCGAGAATTACGAGATGTAAAAAAAACTGATGATCAAAAGATTAATACAGCTCTGGAAGTTGCTGTTGTATCCGCTTCCATTGAAAGTCCAAATGGATATTATAAATCTGAAGGAACTATCGACCAATCTCTTTTTATAATAATATCAGGAGGTGATAAACGAGAAAGAGATTATTTTCATGTATTTAAAGGGGAAGATATTCGAAGTATAAAAAGGTTTCCTCGAATACATATTAAATTTATATCAAAAGACGGACAAGGTTTACATCCGAAACAAATGCTTGATAAAGCTATAGAAGTGAAGTCATCTAAAAGAACTGAGATATTAACGGATAAGTACTTTTTAGTAACTGATGTTGATGAATTTAGAAACGATATTTTAAAGATTATTCCATTATGTAAACAAGAAAATTTAGAACTTATTATCAGTAATTACTGTTTTGAAATATGGCTGTATTATGGAAAATCTAGTACAAAACCGATTAAATATATAATACCAGCAGATAAATCTAAATGTAGCCAAGAGTTTAAAAAATTTGTACATGAAGAATCAAATGGTGGAATTGATTCAAGAAAAGCCATTTTTGATATAGAAAATGCAATAAAAAACTCTGAAACTAATTACGAAGAGGATGAAGAAGGTATACCCCATATTTTTTCAACCACTATGCATAAACTTGCGAAAGAAATGTTTATTTTTATTGGTGATGATTTGAAAAAATATATTGCTGCACAGAAAGAAAAAGAAGAAAATTTCAGAAAAAGATATATTGCAGCTTCAAAAACTCTGGAATAATCA
The DNA here is from genome assembly GCF_000711235.1 of Prevotella sp. 10(H). GTDB lineage: Bacteria > Bacteroidota > Bacteroidia > Bacteroidales > Dysgonomonadaceae > Dysgonomonas. The sequence continues at coordinate 372,110 of NZ_JOMI01000001.1, forward strand.
TTCCGGAGTTTTTTTCACCCCTCAAAATAATTAACTAGCTTTAGCCCACAAAACTAAAACACATAAAACAAACTCAAATGAAACACTTATTATTAGCGATATTTTTCCTCTCCGCCACTTTCATTTACAGTCAGGATAACACTACCGATACACAGGCACAGCTGGACGAACTCAACAAAGTGATAATGAAAGCCAACCAAGAAAAAGCTCCCGGCAAAAAAGACAATAAGAAAAAAGATAAATCAGAATACACTTTCTACGACTATTATGCAAGAGCTTTAACCGCCAAGAATAACAAAAAATACGAAGACGGCATTTATTATTACAGGAAAGCGACCGAAGCAGACGGCTTCGAAGGGATGAGCAAAAAAACACGCATGTATTCTTATTTCAACTGGGCTTATTGTTTGTATAATATAGCCGTGAATGATGAGAGCATTGACTTTCACAAGGAAGCGATTGACAAATATGCCATAGCTCTTTCTATCGACCCCGACTATTCTCTGACCTACAATAATATAGGCGCTTCGATTCTCGATCTTGCTGTTCTGAATAAAACATTGGAAAAAGAGAAAGAGATAATAGACGCTTACCTGCAGAAATCATATCTGCTGGGTGAAAAAGTATATTCAGTCTATAATCTCACCCGTCTTTATTCTTTATTGAACGAGAAAGATATGGCTTTCAAATGGTTTGAAAAAATGGTCAGAGATACCGACAGGACAAGATCTACAATAGATTCGTACCGGTCACTGGACAACCTGCGCAATGATCCATATGATCAACGATATGAGAAGTTGCTGGAAAAATACCGCAAATAGGCCAAATCAAAAAAAATATCAATTTTTTCTACCCTGTTTTATGGAATATTTGTGAAAATATGCTCCATATAATATAAAACAAATATAAATCGATATATTTGTAGTAAGGGGGATGTGCGTCGGACTGTTTTTGACAGCGCATTTTGTGAATCTACATAATACTGAAAGACATGGTGAAATATGTAAAATATCCCATATTCTCCTTGATAATCCTCGCGACTGCCGTAGGATTACTCTCTTCTGTATATGAAAATGCCGCTGTAAAGGAAACCCGCCGATTCAATGCCGACACATTCCGCGAGACAGGATACAACGATGACGAATTGAGCTTGTTCTGCGATGTGGCGTTTATGCATGAGAACGTCCGTGTACGCAAATGGAACAGGGATATAAAAGTGGAGATAAAAAATATAGCAGACCTTTCGCAAAAATCAATAGATGAAGTAGATTCTGTAATTGCCATACTTGCACCTTTAATTGCCCCATTGAAAATGGAACGCGTAAACAGAGGTGGCAACCTACTCGTATACAGGCGGGTACCCGAAGTTATCTCTAATAAGCTGCCCGAATCGGTCTGCCTCAACGGACTGTCGAAAGTAAACCGCAAATCATCCTATTCGTGGGCAATAAATTTTGCCATGGTATATGACGGCTGCAACTCCAATTCGCAAACGCTGATGCACGAATTTCAGCATGCACTGGGGCTGGATCACCCGATTAAAATATACCCGTATTATGTCACTATCGGCAGGTCGGTAATACCTCAGTTCTTCCGTTCGCAGGACGAAGTGAGGGCTATGCTTCGTGAACCGTTCTATATCTCAAAGGAAGAAAAGACAGTATTGAAAATGCTTTATTCATCGGAAATAAGACCGGGGTTGCATGTAGAAACTTTTGCACAGAAAATGGGCTTCACCGACGAAGAACGTAAACGCATGATACCGGATGTGAACAAGCGCCCTCGGATTATTATCTATCCTGAGGAAGAGAAATTACTTCGAAAATAAAATGCGCAAAGGCTATATAAAATATGTTGTAATAATCTTCATAGTAGCACTTACCGCATTAGGTGTAACAGCCGATTTTCACCGTCAGTCGGAAGACAGGCGCATACAGGAATTTGATGTTGAAAGGTTTCGAGAAACAGGATACACCGACGAAGAACTAAGCCTCTTCTGCGATATAGCATTCAATCGCGACGGCGAACGCATCCGCAAATGGGAAACTGATCTGAGGGTAGAAATCGAAAACATTGCGGAACTCGGAGATGAAGCCGTTGACGAAGTAGATTCGGTGATTTCAATACTACGACCATTAATAGCGCCGCTGAAAATAGAACGGGTTTCGGAAAAAGGAAATGTTATAGTCCACAAGAATGTAGAATTGACTCTGATAAATAAACCCCGACAAAAACCTACTTATACCAATGGCATTGCCCGCATCAACGAAGCCACGGATCATTCGTGGAATATAAATTTCGCCCATATCTACGACGGGCCTACAACCGGCACTCAGACGCTGATGCATGAATTTGAACATATACTCGGATTGGAACACCCGATGATGCTTTACGAGTATTATCTTACCATTGGCCGTTCGTCTATCCCGCAGCATTACAGCGCTTACGGCGATTGGTTCCGTTTCCACAGGATGCCGTATTATATTTCGCCACGGGAAAAAGCGGTGATAAGGATGTTGTATTCTCCCGAGATAAGATCAGGATTGAAAAGGGATGAATTTATTAAAAGGATGGGGATAGAACTCCCCGCCTCCCCTATTTAATGGTTCGTTCCCTCAAACAAATCATGATTTTCCCTACTTTGCCCGTTCTTCACCTTGAAGTTGTTGAACGTATAGCTGAGGCTTAACGTTACCAACGGATAATTAGGACGTATACGCGTCACCGACTTCAGATTGGATGTATTGATATTGCTCACATAACGCGCCGAGTTGAATACATCGCGGAACGAAAGCGTAGCATTCAGCTTACGGCTGAGCAATTGCTGACGCACCGCAAGGTTTATATACCAAAACGAATCCGTTTTGCCCTGCGTGGTCACAGACGGGCCTACGAAGTTGCCGTCGAGCTGTATGCGGGTATATTTGCCTGCATCGTATGAGTTGTTGAGCGTAATTTCGTAGTTGTTGCTGGTTTCGTCACTTCCTCCACTCAGTTTATATTCATTCTCCACTTTGTAATGGTAATAGCTTCCGTTCAGGTTGATACCCCACTTGCGTGTGGCCTGTACCTGCGCGCTGATTTCAACCCCTGTAGAATAATCGTGACCGACGTTAGCCATAGAGTCCAACGTCACTCCCGCTTCGAAAGGCACACGCAGGCGTTCTATCTTATCTTTGCGGCTGCGATGAAATACCGAAGCCGAAAGCACATGTTCACCTATATTCTTTTTATAATTCACCTCATATGAATTGATATACTCATTGCGGATATCGGGATTACCAATCTCGGCAGAATAATAGTCGCGATAGGTAATATACGGCTCCATGAAGAATAATTCCGGACGGGTGATACGGCGCGAATAAGAAGCCAGTATCTTGTCGCCTCCGGGCAGGTTGTAACCGAGATGTACCGACGGAAAAAACTCGAATTTGTCGTATGTACGGTTAGCCCATTCTTTCGAACTGCGCAGTACACGGTGTGTATGCTCGCCGCGAATACCGAGTTGGAAATCGAAATTCTTGTAACTGTCGGCAACAATGGCGTAAATGGAATGTATGCCGTATTTGAAATAGAAAGTATTGTAAATATCGTCGCGCCAGTAAAATTCTTTCTTATCGGGATCCCAGAACTGCATGCTGTAGTCGCCGTCTTCGAGGTATGAGAAGTATTGATAGCCTCCCTCAATACGTCCTGTTTCACGATACGGGAATATATAGTCTAGATTGGCACGCATTGTCCAGCGGTGCTCGTCTTCCCATGCGCGGTGCCCCTGCTGGCGTTCGCCCTGACGGTTGAACAGGTCGCTCTGAAAATATTCCATGGCGTCACCGCCGTATTTGAGGTAATAGCTACCTGTCAGGTCGTGACCTTTGTCATTGAATTTGTGAGCAAAGCCGATAGTTCCCTGATAATATGTTTCGTGCAGGTCATAATCGTCCTTACTTATATAGTCGCCATATTCAGCCTGTCCTTCGGCTTTTGTCTGCTCTTCCCTGTAATCGAGATCGCCATTGCGGGTACGTCCTCCGTAACCACCCTGCAGATCGACATTAAAGGTAGTTTTCGGCAATGTATACATCCAGCCTGCCTTGAGTGAGTAGTCGAAGTTGTTACTCTTGCGCGGCCCGTCAGAATCGGATATAGTAGTCACATCGGAAACGATCGTCGTCTTTTCCTGTTTGAATTTACTTTTGCGAAGCCGTTCCATCCATGTACCTCCGGCATACCAGCGCATGGCTTTATCTTGCTTGGTAACGAGAAAGTCCACGCCACGCGACAGCATTGTGCTTCCGGTGAGGTTGACCATACCGCTGAGCCCCTGCTGCGAATGTTTCTTAGTTATGATATTGATAATGCCTACATCGCCCCCCGTATCGTGGCGGGCAGACGGTGTGGTAATGATCTCGATGTTTTCGATATGCCCTGAAGGTATTTGCTCCAATGCCTGCGAACCGCTGAACACACTCGGCTTACCGTCTATATATACTGCAAAGCCGCTGCTGCCCCTGAATGTCACTTCACCTTCGGCATCGACACGTATCGAGGGGGTATTTTCCAATATATCGACGGCCGAACCGCCGCTTGCCAGCAGATTGGCAGACGCTTCGATCACTTTCTTGTCCAGCTTGTAGATTACCTGTCGCTTCTGAGCAACAATCTCTACTTCGGCAAGCCCGTGCTCCAATGGCCTCATGGCTATAATGCCGAGGTCGACCAATCGGTTTGATGCATTGAGTACGATATCTGCACGTGTATACAGGTCGTATCCTACAGCACGCACCAGCAGGGAATATTCACCGTCTTTTATATCCGAGAGGGTAAATTGGCCGTCGGGTTCGGGTAGTGTATTTGCTATGGCTGTTGTTTTTCCTTTTTCTACAAGGATAACATCGGCATAGTCGATAGGTGTATTTTTTTCAGCTTCCACCACTTTCCCTTTGATGCGGGGAACGGTAGCGAATGTAGTCAGTGATAGACACGCGAATGTCAATAAGAATAAAAGGCACTTCATCTTCGTTTATCAAGGTATTTAGTTCAAAACGCTGACAAAGATAATCCGAATACCGAAACACGTATCTTATAATTTATGTACAAATGTTAAAGAAAAAAAACGTGGCAGGGAAATATAATGATTTGTCACGTTTTTTATTCAGCCTGTTGCAAGTATCGATATTTACCGGAAGATAATTGAAATTAATCGTTCTATTATTACTATCAAATTTATCACTCGTTGGATGACCAGTTTGTCAGATTCTTTCCGATAAAGCATTATAAAATTCAGCGAGTTTCGGCATATAACTCTCAAATGTCGGATATGTGTCCCGTTGCTTGTCGTAACTTTCCAGTTCGGAAACAACTTCTTCTATAAAAGAAAGGCCCATCCAGTCTTTTTGCAGTTTTATTTCAGCATCTATCTCCGACTGTGCAAAATCATGGTCTTTCATATACTTGATTACGCAGGCCCTCACTAATGCTTCGTCAAGCAATGTTTTCCAATAGGGGGACATTCCTACCCGATTGCCCTCTTGGCTTTTTAGAGCAGAAAGTATAATCTCTCCGCTTTCCCGAAATGAGTCTATATATTTTTCTGTCAGTGGATCTACATGTGGATGATCCAATTCATGAAGTAATATCAGTAAAGTTGAAGTGTCAAAATTTGGAAATTTCTTATCATATACGGGCATTCCTTCATTATCTGTCTCCCATACACTCATAATAGCATATGCCGTTTTCCTTCCATCCGCAAAATACAAAGGTGGTCCATAACAACTGGCTCCGTTACCTAATCCAATTATTAACGAAAAATTATCAGAAGGTTCTTCTCCAAAGAAGTTACTGTACCAATTCATATCAACCTGTTCGGTAATATAGACAAATCGATCGACGGTTGCATTATATAAATCAGCATTGTCCCTGAAGAATTTATCGAACTCTGTATCTTTGACAAACTGCGGCAGCAACGAAGCAAATTTTTCGGCAGTTTCTTTATTCCACCCTGGATGTACCTCCCAAACTTTACTATTAACATCTGTCAATAGTTTCATGTTATCGTCGAGGCGTATAGCCATTTGCATAACAGCGTCCACATCTGTTCCATTCTCTTTTACAAGCGATCTGGTATACTGTATCAATTCGTGATCTTTGTACTTTCCAAAATATTGCTCAATTCTATCGACATAAAGTTTAAATTCTTGAGAAGAGTACCCCGGCGCTTCCGCCAAACGAAAAACGATTGCTAACAACTCTACCCTTTTGTCAACTATTGGTCTTTCCAAAACAACTTTTTTTTCTTCTTTTACAACGCATGCCTGAAAGCAAAGCGTAGCTAAAATGACTAATAAAATTCTGTTCATGGCCTTTTTTATTTTTTATTCCACCTTATATATCACTTCATATATTTTGTAATCCTTTTTTCGATATAATTACCCTGATTGTATACATAGCCTTCCCACCTGTCCATTACATTGCCATCGGGTGAAATAAGGATAAAATAAGGTATACTTACACCCTTATATTCAGTGAAAACTCCGGTACGGTTAGTTCCACCATCACTCCAGTCCAAATCCTTTATATTATGTTTCTCCGATGCCCGCTTCCATATATCGATATCCCCATCGAGATTGAGGCTCACTACATGTAGCTTATCTTTATATTTTTCTTTGACTTCGTTTATCTGTGGTAAAATTTTAATACACGGCCCACACCACGAGGCCCAGAAATCAAGCAGAACATATTTCCCTTTCAGGTCAGACAGTTTGTGAGCATTGCCGTCGAGGTCTTTAAAGTCGGCATCGATCGCCGGTTGCCACCGGATAGGTTCTTTAAGCAAAGCCGGCAGTAATATATCTTTTATCTTTTTCCCTGCAGGTGTTTTTTTGTCGGCATCGGTCATCCGTGCATAAAGCATAAATACAATTTCCGAAAGCGCGTCGTCCGGGTCTGCGCTTACCTGTTGCGCATAAGGCTCCAGCTTTGTCATCCATTCTTCCGAGACAGGAGTTTCCGTCAATGATTTAAGAACCGGGTCGTCACTACCGGCCATCTGGGCGGCGGCTGTTTGTACTCTTACTACCAATGCAATAGAAAGCAAAATGAGAAGTGTAATCGTTTTTTTCATGATATGATTTATTTCATTATTTCACAAATATAGTAATAATACTAAATATTCGTACAATAGCGTATAAATAATAATCGATTGGCTGAAGAAAAAAAATATGCAGATAGTAAGACTTCCCTTTTTATAAAAAATGTATATTTGCTACTACTTAAAACAAATTGCAACACATCCCTTTACATATATGAAAAACCTCTTACTCATCCTTACAATATTCCTCCCCACAATCTGCATCCACAGCCAACCGGGCGCATCAATCAAACCCGAAATCATACTCGAACGGGAATTACCAGATAGTATCCGCTACGGTACTGTAGATTCGCTGAACCAGACAGTGGTACCATTCATTTACGAGCACCTGACCGTGTTCAACGAACGTTTTTATGCTGCGCGTAAAGGGCAGAAATGGGGACTTATAGACCGCAGGACAGCTCAGGAAAGCACACCTTTCATATACGATATATTCGAAGTGATGCCCCTTAAAAACCGTTTCAGTGATAATATAACCCAATACGGGCATCACGGAATATTACCGGACAGATACCGCATTGCCAGAAAAGACGGACTACAAATACTCATCGATAGCGACGGCAGGGAAGTATTCGGCGGACGCTACGAAATGCCGGGTGCTATCAACGATTCTGTTATCATTGTCCGCATCGACGGCAAGTGCGGACTGATAAGCACCGAGGAGAAAATCGTTTTGCCTGCTGTTTACGATACTATCTGTATGATAAGAGGAAACAGGTTTGCCGAAGTGTATAAAGACGCTAAAAAATCATATTATGATCCTGAGCATAATGAGTTCCTGAGCACTCTCTTTTACGATATCAAAGCAAACATAACCAGACCCCAAGATTATAATTTCAGCAACCACATAGAAGATGAAATTATAGAAGATAAGGAAGGAAAGAAAATCGGCTTGGACGGATTCGACTACTTTATATATAGCGATGAACATAACCTATTCATAGGAAATAAAGGATTCAAAAGTTGCCTGATAAGCCGGGATAAGAAAATGCTGACTCCGATGTACGACAAAATATATTTTATAGAAGGCTATCCTATAATGATAGGCGAAGACAATAAGTTTGCTCTTGCTAATGAAAGGGGTGAGCTTGTCACTCCCTTCTTCGATAATATAAGCAATGAAAGCGACGGCATATTCGTAGGACGTAAAGGCAGGGTTAAGAGCGTCTTCGACAAGAACGGCAAAGAGATATCGCCCGAAACATATTATGAAAAAACGGGCTTACCTATCGAAACCGATTCCGATGATAAACTCTCCTATTTCACAGATCTCAGCGGCAAACGCTTGTCACCGCTTTATCAACAGATAAACCGGCATAACCGCAACCACTATTCCATGTCGGCCAAACGGAACGATTCGTTCGGGCTGGTAACGCTACAGGGCAAGGAAATCATTCCTTTCGATTATGTACATATATCGGGCTTTATAGGAAATGTGGCTTGGGCAACGGCAAAAGGCAGCGACAAGAAAGCGCTGATGGACTATACCGGAAAAATTCTTACTCCGTTCATTTACGAATTTGATGGCAACAATCCGTTTATGGTAGCCGATAATATAATTCCTTATTGCCGCGAGGGTAAATATGGTTTTATGAGCACATCCGACGGAAAGGAAATCACTCCACCCGAATATGATTTTATATCTTTATACGGTCTAGACTTTATCAGGGTAACAAAAGGTAATAAACCCGGACTGTTAAACCGATCCCTGCAGGTAGTAGTGCCCCCTGTATACGGATATATCTTCGAAAGGTATGGAGACTACTTTGTGGTAGGGGATATAACAAGAGACCTGAATATCCGGATGGGCGTATACCATGACGGCAGGCTGATGATGCCGGAGATGTATAAAACCATTACAGTGCTTGGCAGCAATGAATTTGTAGTTACGAAATGCATAAACGATTCTCGAAAAACTAGATAATAACATTAGCGAAAATTACGTTAAATCATCTTAAGTAAAAAGCTAGGTGTCAATAGGTTAATTTAGCATTTTTAATGCGACGTTTTAACACAATATATTTCATTTTTCACATCCAGTTTATTATATTTGTAATACATACAATGGTGTAAGAGATCATAAACTTACTTGGTTAAAAATGGGCTGCCATTGAAAACAATACGGAACTGTAATCCGCGAAATGGCAGCCTTGGCGATTCAATTACGGTCAGATGCACGCCTGACAAACTAAATACTAAAACTAAACTTAATACGGGAAGCGTGCTTACTTTTAATTAAACACTTATATAATCGCCTTAACCAACTTTTTAAACTTCACATTTCGGTTTTTTAGAACAAGGAAGACTTGCAATATTATAGATGTATTGTAAGTCTTTTTTGTGTTGAAAAAGCTACCCGGTAACAAAATTCTTTTATTGCGTCATTTTAACACTAAATATTTTTATTTTTCCCTATTTTGTGCTACATTTGTAATGTAAGTACTGGTTATCAATCATTTTGAATGAAACGAGTCCTTAACTGCCGGGAGCGAGTTCTCGCATTGCAACAAATTTTTCGGAACAATTTGATTAGAGTACATTTTAATCCTTATCCGGCAGGACAAACATATCCTTTTCATTCGTATAACGCTAGTACATCCCACCTTGACTTACTATATAAAACACACATTAGTGTTACTGCGGGCGAGGGCTTGCAATATTTTCATATTGCAAGCCTTCTATTTCTATACATACCAAAGCCTCCCGAAAAAAAAATCTTTGGAAATCAGCACCCGTAACAAAATTTTGAAATCTTGCAAACTTAATGCGTATTTTTAACACAATTTGCTTTCATAAGAAATAATTTATGCATACATTTGATAGAGTAAAACAGGATTTATTAGGTAGGGACAATAAAAAAATACTACTATTAAAAAAAATCTATTTTATCTTTCATTTTTATCTGCCTAATACAAATTTATAAAACTATGCAACCCGTGGGGGCAATTGAAAAGCCTGCTATATCGCCATGTTATTGCAGGCTTTTTCACGCACATACAATCCTTCTCCATTCGCCTGTATCAACAGCTTTAGATATAAAAATAAATTATTGAGTATTTTTTACACAATATATGCTGTTATATCACTGAAAAATGGTATTTTTGTATGTAGACGAAGACAAGAACCGATCAATTGAAGCCTCAATGATCTGCCAGACACTCAATTTTCTTTATGCCCGTATTAATAATATTCAGATTATTAAAGGAACCCGCATGAAAAAAGTGATACAATCTCAAAACCCGGCTTTTAGGTACCGCCTGCTGCAACGGCTTCGGCGCTTCTTCGCTTTTAAGATATAAAGGATGAGGGTAATGAAAATTATCCCCGATTATTCTCTTTCCATCCTTTTAACGCAAATTTATTAAACTAGAGCCTGATTAATCTTTTATAAAAGCCTGCAACTAATGTTACAGGCTTTTTCATTGTGATTATTAAACTTCCGCCCGATTCTTTAGTCTATATTTGTAGGAAGAAGCTGTTAGCCTTTAGCTGATAGTTTTTAGCAAAACGAAGATAAACAAGGCTAATAGCTAATAGCTAATGGCTAATGGCTATCGGCTAAAAGCTAACCATATGAAACAATTTACGCATACATTCGCTAAACTCCCCCTACGGCAGCTGAGGGGCTTACTATCCCTGCTACTTATCCTGTCCCTCACCGCCTGTGGAGACAAGGACGACCCCTATAATCCCAAACCAGAACCGCCTGTAACACCCCCTACCCCGCCTGTGGAAAAAGAGAATATCGTCTTCAACTTCGACGGCAACATCATCCGTGCGGGAAAGACTACTGCAGGTGATGCGGTATTCAATATCGACGGCGATTATATCCGTGCGGGTGGAAGCACAACGGGCGACATCGTCTTCAACGTAGACGGCAAGCTGATACGTGCCGGAGCGGAAAAGACAGGCGATGTGGTCTTTAATATCGACGGGGATTATATACGCGCTGGGGAAAAGCCTGACGGGGATATTGTGTTTAATAGGGATGGGGTGTTTGTGAGAGGGGGAGAGGATGAGGTAAGTGGAGTTGTATTCAGGATGATAAAATGGTTAGATGATGATTATAAAATATATCAAGGAAATAATAAATCTGGTCAGCCAGTATTCAGGATGATAAAATGGTTAGATGATGATTATAAAATATATCAAGGAAGCAATAAGTCTAGTCAATCTGCATTCAGAATGATAAAATGGTTAGATGATGATTACAAAATATATCTCGGAGGTAATTATTATTAGTATTTTTTCATTACTGGGGATTTATCATCCCCAGCAAACAAAAATAATTATATTCCCGACCAGCCGTCTACATGTACTACTTCATCCTGTGCCCGAATAATATCTGTAACTGCTACTTTCGGCGCAATCTTTATAGATTTAATTGCATCTATCAAGGCTTCATTATCAATAGAAGAATTTGGTTCTATAGCAGGTACTTGTCCGCCTGATTCGAATTGGCGGCGGAATGGCGGTTCATATCCTTGTGATGTTTTGGCAAAGAAACCTGTCATATCAGCGGCTGATAGTTCTTTGCGTTGGGAGTTTATATAGCGTACCAAACCCAGATTTTTACTAGTCGATTCGCGGTTTACGACATACTCGCCACCTTCCACTTCTATATTTGTACCCTCTATGCGCATACCGCCTTGTGAGTGACGTTTGCCATTTAGCATGCCGCCGTCTTCGAGTTTGGCTAATTGGGCGGTCATTTTAACTATCTGTGCAGCACCAATAGCAGCATGTATTGCAGCTATTGCCTGTCCAATAAAAGGCCCTGCTGTTAAGGCTTTAGTAACTGCTGCTGCCACATCTGCTGTCGCTTCTACAATTTTTCTACCCAGTTCTATTTTTTTTCTATCTCTTTCGGCTTTTTCTTTCTTTTTTTGTTCCTTTTCCTTTTGTTTTTCTATTTCTTTTTCTTTAGCAAGATTATCTTTTTCAGCCTGCTCTAGTTTCTTAAGTTGCTCTATTTCATAATCGGTCATTTGCTTACTGCTATCAGCCTGCTTATATCTCAGCATTTGCAATTCAGCAGAATAACCTTCTCTGTTTTTAGCTACATTAGCCTGTTCCTCATCTAATTTTTTTATTTCATTATCAATATCCTCAACTTTGGGAATAAACTGGTCTGCAAGCCAATCTGCACCTTTACCAAATTCTTCTTTAAATTTCTTATTCTTTTCAGATAGTTCTTTAATCGTTTTTTGACTAACGTCCACATAATCTTTTAATTGCTGTATACGCAGTCCATTTTCTTTTTTCGATACTTCAGTTGTCGTCTTCTCTATCTTCGCTATTTCAACAGCATACATTGCCATTGTATTTTTCTTTTCATTCTGTACCTGTTTCAGGTTATCGGCATCGTTCTTATTCAATGTCTCCAATGCTGCGAAATATAATTCAGCATCTAGACGTGATTTTTCAAGTATTTTTTTATACTCCGCTAATTGAGTTTTTGCTGCTGTAATATTTTCCTTTGTCAATGCAATATCGGTTATTCCTCCATTTTTTTTATTTTCGGCTACCTTAGCGGTTATTTCCGTTATAGCATTATCTATAAATGTTGTGGTAGTTGATAATTGTGTTTTGGAGTTTTCCGTCAATTTGTTGTTCATATCTTCATCGATAGCCTCTATACGTTCGGCTTTTGATTTCTCCAGTGCTACACGCTCTTCAATTGATTTAGCCTGCTCTATAGCTGTATCGTAAGTTGTACGGGCTTTTTGTTTCTCCAGTTCAGCTGCTTCCAGAATAAGGGCTTTCTGCTTTTCATAGGCATGCCCCATAGTACTTATTGTTTCCTTTGCTACGGCTGTCATCGCCTCTTTACGCTTCTCATAGTTTTCCTTTACAGCTTGCAGTGTCGCATCATCCGAATTTTTAATGAACTCAGCTCTCTTTGACTCAAGTTCTGTTACATCTATGTTCGCAGCTTTATTCCTGACAATAAGTTCGTCTATACCCTTCAACTGCTCTTTCTGCCTTTTTTTTCCTTTTTCAAGTATCTTCTTTTCCTCTTTATCATAGAATTCATATAATTTGGTCATTGAAGTTTTTTTGTCGCCCAATGCAGTGATTTCAGCCTGAACATTCTTCATTTTCAGCACATTGGTTTCCAAATCGCTTTTAGCCATTTTCCTATTCAACTGATTTATCCTTTCCATATCGGGGATGATATGCTTAACAGATGCGACCATCACTTGGTCTAATGTTTTCAGGCTGTCTGTAGCAGGATTCAATACATGCTTAAAAGCTTCGCTTATTTCTTTAAAATTATAAAGAGTATCTTTCGATTTATCTTTTATTTTATCCAGATTCTTATAAACAGGTTCGAATCCTTCTCCTTCGATTGTTAATTTTAGTACTTTTTCTGTTGCCATAAGTTTTTTACTGTATAGATAAATCTCTACAAATTTGATTGTGATTATTAAACTAAATTCAATTTTAACAGTCTATATTTATAGCATGAATTATTAATAGAAAAACTATGAAAAGAAAACTTGCCACAACATTATTTATTTGTGTCCTTTATTTATTTTCAGGCTGTAAAGTGGTGGATGGGGTAACAACTGCATGGTGGGATTATACTCATAAAGATTATGAGTACGAAGAAGTTACTGTAAAAGATCAGGAAACGGGTAAGGAGAAAAAAATCACTATAAAAAAAGAAAAGAAGTAGAGGTAGTATTTATAATGGTTGTATATCCGACTGTGTAGCAGACATATTACCCATATTGGTCATCATACGGGCATAGCCTTCCATCACCACAGGCAGTTCTTCTACTTTCGATTTCACAGAAGCCAGAATGCCTTCACCCGAATGCTCTATACGCTGTGCCAGCCGTTCGCCCTCTTCTATATTCTTTTTTATCACCTGCGATACATGGGTGCTAAGCTCGGTCACAATTGCCTCTATCTTGGATATCTGTAATACGATATGTTGTGTTAATTCCTGAAAATTATTTTTATAAGCATCCGCCAGTTCTTGCGCCGATGCCGGCATTATTTTTACTTTTGCATCTACCTTATCTAAACTGTCTTTTAACTTATCTGCACTATCAGTTCCGTTAATCTTAATTGAAAGTTCTTTTATCTTTGCCATAAGTTTTTATGATATAGATAAAGCTTTCGCAAAGCAATAAAAATCCTGAGAGTTTTCTATCAGGATTTTTCAAGTTTAAGCTAAAACAAATTATTTATTTTTTTTTATATTGATATTTCTATTTCTATTAGGTTTTAGATTTGTTATAATGTAAGTTGGCACATCATTATAATTTATATAACATTCATCATAATAAAGGCTTTTAGAAAACGGCCTTTCTATCTTACTATTCTCATAAATAAAAAACGTCATTTCATTTTCTTCCGCACCCTCTGCCTTTTCTATATTCAGGGTGGAGAGGTCTAAGTTCACAGGAGAGGCTTGTGCCTTGCTTACAAAGTCCACATCTTTCACTAGATTACCTACTAGGGCTATTGCTATCACGGTTAACACAATTTTGGTGTAGAGGTCTGTTTTCATAATTCAGTTTTTTACTTGTTAATATGATTACAAATGTAGAGGAATATTTTTAATGCGGGGAGAAAATCACAAACGAGGTGGAGAGAAATAATAAAAAGCCTGAGAGGTTTTCTCAGGCTTTTTTAAGTTTAAGCTAAAACAAATTATTTATTTATTTTTATATTGATATTTCTATTCCTATGAGGTTTTAGATTTGTTATAATGTAAGTTGGCACATCATTATAATTTATATAACATTCATCATAATAAAGGCTTTTAGAAAACGGCCTTTCTATCTTACTATTCTCATAAATAAAAAACGTCATTTCATTTTCTTCCGCACCCTCTGCCTTTTCTACATTCAGGGCCGAGAGGTCTAGGTTCACGGGAGAGGCCTGTGCCTTGCTTACAAAGTCCACATCTTTGATTATTATTACTGCTAAGAATACGGCTATCACGGTTAACACAATCTTGGTGTAGAGGTCTGTTTTCATAATTCAGTTTTTTACTTGTTAATATGAATACAAATGTAGAGTAATATTTTTATTGTGAGAAGAAAATCACAAGCGAGGTGGGGATAAAAAGTCACAAGCATACCAATACTTATATTCTCCCCAAAACCCAAAATAATTGCTTTCCACAAAAAGACCAGAGTATAATAATTTTTTATCCACCAATAAAAATAATTTGCAAATTTTTCTCACATCTGACAAAAAATGAGGGTGACTTATGCGCTGAGAAGAAAAATTTAGTTTACCTTTGGCATTTAATGATAATTTATAGAGCCTAAACCTAAAGCATGAGAAAATATCGAAACTTACCCCTGCTATCTGCCTCGAAAAAAATCGGTTGGCTCATACCGGCAGCAGGAAATCAAAAATTATCTATAAAACAGATTGACCATTGCGGTTCGGCAACACTGCCGGAAAGAGTCAATCCCTATATTCTCCCTCCATCTTTATATTTTTGCCTCAAAGCCCACTAACACCCGCTTCTGGGAGTAAAGGCAAAAGGATACTACACATCCGTATAAAGGAAATCTTTTGGAAATGGCTTCATACTTCACCATAAAGGCCGGAATCGATCCGGTCTTTCTTTTTTCGCTCCCGGACACACCTAAGTGTTAAAATTACTCTTTCCGAAAAATCATTATCACTATTTTTCATAATTTACAAAACTATTGCCCCGCCAGTTTGTTAACTATACAAACATAAAATGGCGATATATAAATTTCACAAATTATGAACACAGAAGATAAAGATAAAATCCTCACAGATAAAGAAAGAGAAGAGATTACTCATCAGGATGCCGATCAGGTATTCGGTGACAACAATCATGCAACCCGCATCAAAGCCTCGGAACGGAACGAAGACGAAACAGACGAAGATCCGGCCAGAAGGACAAGGGATATACTGAAAGAAGCCCGCGAAACAAGGGAAAAACTCAACCGCCAGTCGAACGAAGTCAGAGACTACGGACTGGATGCGCGCGAGACACCTCTATCGTAATAACAGCATAAGTTGCATTTGGGGGATAAAGTGCAATTTGTAATAATACCTCTGTCTTTCTGCACCTTGTATGCGGAAAGCAGAGGGATTATGTTTTTTAGCCCTTACAGCACTGCCCCGCCCTACCCTTTCCGAATAAAGAAAAAACCGGTAACTTTATACCCTTAAAATAAAAATATCTTAAAATAAAGATATGGCATATTACAAATCAGCAAATACAGGTTTCAAAAGCGGCCTGATCATTCTCATCCTCGGCATAGCCGCGGGCATGATGCTGATGCGTATGTGTACACACAAGAGCGAAGACAAGGTGGAAGTATCCCACAACATAATAGTGCAAAAGATAGAGAGCCTCGGCAATCTGGAAGTTCTCAAATATAATATACAGGACATGGTGGAATATAAAAAGATACGCCAGTGGCTACCCAATGCAAAGACCGCCCTTATCGTATCCGGCGAAGTGATCTGCTGTGTAGACCTCACCCGCCTCCGCCCTGAAGATATTTATACCTCCGGCGATTCTATCCGCCTCACACTGCCCGCTCCCGAAGTCTGCCATGTGAATATAGACCATTCGGCATCGCGTATCTATGATATGCAGTTCGGCCTGTGGGAAACAACCGAAATAGCCGACGAAGCCTACCGCCATGCCGAAAGCCAGCTGCGTGAACAGGCACAAAAACTGGACATGGACAGTAAAAGCCGCGACAATACAGTGAATCTGCTGCGTCCTATACTGCAGGCTATGGGATTCAACGATGTGATGATCACTTTCAGCGGGAACAGTAAATACAAGGAAAAATAAGCGTCAGCAAGCGATGAAACATTTTTAAACTCTTCACCCGTTCACATTAACGAATATTAATACAAATTCACAGAACAAATTGACGTTATTTTACGTTATAGTATATGTAGTTTTGTAAAGTTTGTGTTAAGGTTGAAGAGGTCTGCGATGTGATATCGAGGCCTTTTTCTTTTTTTATAAACCTCGTAAAATAAAGTACGGGCCATACGACCCGCACCAATCAAAAATCAACAGTTTCTTTTTATCATTCCACTTGAAAGTTGTGCCCGTACCCCGGCGCTCAATCCGCTGCGGTGTTTTGCTACATGGCGGCGTACACAAAAGATTGCAGCAAATAACGGCCGGTACCCTGCTTCATTTCTTCGGGAAGTAAAAACCACTGTCGAATCCCTCTTTCTGCTCGCATTTGCCTGCCGGCTGCCACAAGGGATAATTCGCACGGCATCCTTCGAGGAAAGATGTAAGCTGCGCTTTCAGCACGTCGGCATCGTTCTTTATCCACTGGCGGAGTTGTGCAAGGTCTTTAATATCGACACCCTTGCTGTTTTCGCTTTCGCGCACGGTAATCCCTTTATTCACAATGGTTGCCCAGTGGAAAGGTAGAGCCTGATAGACGGCATAGAACGACAGTGCGGGAGCTATCTTTAGTATCAGGTCGCTGTTTTCAGCTGTAAGGCTGTTATCTGCAATCTGCCGGCAGAGTTCATCGGCCAATGGTCGCCCCAGGACGGGAGTAATATGCAGTTCCTGTGCAATGCTGATGTAAGGAACGAACTCTGTAATATCGGTATTCGATGTTACGGGCGAATGTAGTTTAAACAGTTTCTCGTTTATCAAAGGTATTTGTATTAATTCACTCATAGCTTTTTATAGCATAGATAAATCTTTTTGATTTTGATAATGCTTTATAAAGAAAATTCCTGTAAAACGTTGTATTTGTCTTACAGGAATCTTTAATATTAGTTCTCGTTATACTTTATTCAGACTTTAGCGTAAAGGTAAATTTCATAGTGGCTGTCTTATTTGTATTCAGGTCTTTCGCCGTAACTGTTACAGATCCCTCTTTTAGAGGTGTAAATACTACTGACTTCGGATTATTGTATGAGTCGTTTGGACCACCTTTATAGTCTTTGAGTACAAGAGATACGACTGTAGGATCGGAACAAGACACTTCATAATTGCCATTACCGGAAGCAATATTTACGATTTGTGGGTCACCCGGCCTATCCATAGTAATATTAAATACATCACGATCCCAGAAAATGTCGAAAGCTTCCACAACATTTACAAGATATCCGCTTTTCCTCCAGAAATCTTCTTTTATAACAATTCTTGTCTGGCCTATAACATTCCCTTTTATGCTATGAGCGCCCGCAGCTTCCGATAAAGTTATAATATTTTCGTCCTGCACTGTCCATATATATTTATTTGCTTCATAGTCGCTATGCAGTTTTCTTGTCTGACCTTTCAGGACATCAACAATCTGATAAGTAGTAACGGGATCAACAATAGTTTCATTTATGGTTACATTAATCTCTTTTTTGTTCTTATCCTTATCGGTCAAAGTCACAATTGCACTTCCCGGGCCATAGCCTATAATATACAGCGCATTATCCTTTATTTCTACTTCAGCTACATCTTTATTCGAAGAAACAGCGGTATACTCCCCTGCTCCCTTCTCAATATCAACTTTAGCATAACCATTTTGTTTGCTCAACTCACATTTTGTAGTACTAACTTTCAGGTTCTCCACATTTTCATCATCATCGCTGCAGGCCATAAACAAAGAGCCTATAAACAGCATGAGGAACACTTTTTTTAATAATTTCATGATTTTAATAATTTAAATTTGGCATTTATTACCTTTAATTGGTATTGTTATTGAACGGTCAAAGTTAAGTAATATTATATGGCATTTATCAAAATTAAAAAAAAGTGGCACGGCCTTTGTATAAAAAATATTAAAATGACACTTCATGGCACCGAAAACAAAAAAAAGAATAAAAAAGACGATGATTATAACACTCTCAATCATAGCAATATTGGCAATTACAATCATAGTATTTGTCAATCAGGCAAGCTTTGGCCGCACACCAAGCGGTGAACGTAAAGAACGGGTACTTAATTCCCCTAACTACCGCGACGGCAAATTCCAGAACCAGAGTCCTACAAAGCAAATAACCAGCGACAAAGGATATCTGAGCCTCATGTTCGATTTTCTCTTCGGTAAACGGGAAAGGGTCACACCTGTCAGTAAAATCCCTGTAGTAAAGACAGACCTGCAGAATATCGACAGGGATAAGGATATACTTGTCTGGTTCGGCCATTCGTCCTACTTCATGCAGGTAGACGGCAAGCGCATCCTTGTAGATCCTGTGTTCAGCAAAGCGGCTTCGCCTGTCTCATTTGTCAATAAGGCTTTCGACGGTACTGACATATATAAGCCTGAAGATATGCCCGATATCGATTACCTCGTCATTTCGCACGATCACTGGGATCATCTCGACTACAATACGGTGATGAAGCTTAAAGACCGCATCGCAAAAGTCATTTGCGGACTGGGCGTAGCCGAACATTTCGAGCGCTGGGGATTCGATAAAAGCAAGATCGTAGAACTTGACTGGAACGAAGATTCATCACTCGATACAGGGTTTTCGGTTTATTGCCTGCCAGCACGGCATTTTTCGGGTCGTGGACTCTCACCGAATCAGTCGCTTTGGGTATCATACTTGTTGCGCACCCCAAGCATGAACATATATATAGGTGGCGACAGCGGCTATGATACGCATTTCGCTAAAATAGGCGAACAGTTCGCCGATATCGACTTCGCCATACTCGAAAACGGACAATATGACAAAGACTGGAAATACATACATATGATGCCCGAAGAAGTGGTACAGGCAGCAAAAG
The DNA here is from genome assembly GCF_000711235.1 of Prevotella sp. 10(H). Classification (GTDB taxonomy): domain Bacteria; phylum Bacteroidota; class Bacteroidia; order Bacteroidales; family Dysgonomonadaceae; genus Dysgonomonas. The sequence continues at coordinate 391,984 of NZ_JOMI01000001.1, forward strand.
ACCTCAATGCTAAAAACCTGCTCCCTGTGCATTCATCGAAGTTTGCACTCGGAAATCATGCATGGGACGATCCGCTAAAAAGGGTTACTGCCGCTGCCAAAGGAGAAAATGTCAGGCTGATGACCCCCATGATCGGAGAAGTGGTGAATCTCAAAGACAGCACTCAGGTATTTAAAGAATGGTGGGTAGGGTTGGAGTAATAGTATAGTTGCCGAATCGAGAAAATGATATAATAATATATTAATGAGAAAGCATGAATTTATTTTTAATTCATGCTTTTTTTGTATAAACTATCTCTAACTGTATCTATTTCTTTATAATACTTAAATACATCTAATTGAGAAATCCAAACCGCCGTAGCATGTGTTATATACCTACCATGGAGAATAATAAAAGACTCCAGATAAATCAAAATATTCACAAATAAAATTTACGGTCATGGACAAAGATCAAATGAAGAATGATGTTGACAGAGGCATCGACAAAGCTGGTTACAAAGCAGAACAAGCTAAAGAAAAAGTAGAACAAGGTTGGGACAATGCAAAGCATGAAGCAAAAATCAAGTCTAGCGAGCTGAAAGAAAAAATGAACGACAAGGCTCATGACATGAAAGATAAAATGCATAGAGACGACGAAAACAAAGATAGAATGTAATCTGATACATCATCTAAAATAAAAAGCACTGAGTTATTCAGTGCTTTTTTTCGTTTGGCGGTGTAGGGATTGATTAAATATTACTCTCGACCGACAACTCCTTTACAATATCCAGATCATCGATCATCAAACGCTTATAGCCGTTATTGATACTAAAAATACTGAGCGTATCCAGTATCTTGCGGCGAAGCTGTTGTATGACCGTCTGGTTATAAAGCACATACGAATTGATAATCTCATTGGCATTGCCACTGAGGTTGCCCGATCCCGAAAGTCCGGCCAAAGTAGGCGAGGTAAGACGATGAGCCGAAATGATCTTCTGGAAGATAATCTCATCCACGTTGTTGTACAGGTCGGCATTGTTGCTGGCAGTGTACGAAGTCACCACAGGCTTTATTTCCTGACTTTCGCCCCAAAGTACCACGATGCTGTTTGCACCGTTAGTTCCTGCATAACTGTTTTCAATATCGCGCTGAAATTGTGCTTTCTGATCTTCTGCCGGATTACTCGGCATGGTGATAATGGTAGACGGCACAAAACCGTTGTTGATCGAATTGCGGTAGAATTTACCCAGCAATCCGTCGGCCTCGATATAGTTCAACGCTGAATAATACTGAGGCACAGGATAGTAGTCGAGGCTCGGCTCATAATCCTTGTAATAGAAAAGGTAAGGAACGCCTTTCTGCATCTCTTCCGAACCGTAAGCTTTTATCTCTACAGGAGCAAATTTGCCGTAAGTCTTACGCCAGTCGTTCGATAAGAAGAAACTAAGATAAGTGCCGTATTCGTTTACCTGCCCTACCCTCACTTTGCTGAAGTCGGTATGGTACAGGCTCACCGTTTTGCCGTTCTCGTTCAGTATAGCCTGAAAGCAGTAGCCGCCGAAAGTTACGTAATCTTTTGCCACTTTTTCTATCAGCGTGTCCCAGTCTTCCAGAGGATTGGGCTGTCCGTAGTATTCGCCGTCTTTCACTCCCGTACCGCAGATGTAAGTCACCTTATTCTCTATCACTGCCTTGTTGATAGCCGATTCATTATTCAGTTCGATAATACGTTGCGGCAGTAGGTTGTCGCGGTCGTAGCTGATCCAGCCTTTTGTGTTGCGGGTAAATGTAGGGTAAGATTTTACCGATTGGGATAGTTTAATCACTGCATAATTCATATTTCCTGTTTTTTGCATTGGTGTTTTTAGAGTATAGATAATTTGTTTTGATTTTGATAAAAGTGGGAGATTGCTAATACTTTTAGGAATTAACCAACAGTAAAAAACAAAGGAATTAAGATGTAAACGTAGTTCATTTTCGGATAATTGTTAACTTTGGGGCTGGCAGTAGATAGTGTAATATGAAATAAATCCAATTATTATGAAATGAATATGCCTTTCCCTTTTGTTACTTTACAGTATCATAATGGGTTATGGTCAAAGTAACGATAGCATTTCATCCTGCCTTAAACTCACACAATAATATCATGAAAAAATCTATTCTCCTTTTCTTCTTCTTTCTTCCGCTGATATCTTTATTCGCACAGGAAGAGAATGTCGACCTTCTGGATATATTCCCCGCAATTATCGACAAGGGCTCAATTAAACAAACAAACGAAAAAATATCTCTGCGCATACACAAAGCAGACAGCAAAGAACTCGAAACAAACCCGCTGGCTGTAATCCCCGACAGAGAATATACCTCCGGTGTAGCAAAACAGTTGCAGACACGACTTGTAGTAAGATTACAGGCATTAAAGGGAGATTTTGAAAAGGAAATACATCAGTTTGTTGAATCGCACCCCGATCCTCAAGATATCGACGAAACTGCCGTAAGTGATTTTTTAATAAAAAAATTCGAGCCTGTAATATTCGATATACTCGAAAACGATTTCAACCTGAGCCACCCTATGGCATTGTCATTATACAAAAGTGTGCTTCTCGAAAAATTCAGCCCTAAACCGACGGGCAGGCAGCTAAGTGACCTGTCCTACACTATCGAGATCGACTGCAAAAAGCAAACAATGGAATACAAATCGGTCATTTTCAAATATTCTGACGGTACTCTGGAAGAATTGCAACTAAAAAACGAGAAAAGAGACATTAAAAATTCCGATCCGCGGGGCATGATCTACCGCCTTAGCGAAATTATTGAGCGAGTTTTTCCGTTTAGCCTTGAAGCCCGTGACGGGTCGGACAAAAGGAACGCAAATAATTTTAATTACGCGCAGCAACAAAATAAATAACTAATTATCTTCAGTAAAGAGAATCTCTACAACATCGTTTTGCGGCATACCTGCCTTTATCAGTTTGTTTTTGAGGTCTAGTTTGCGGAAAGCCATATTGTCTTTGTGCGGGTTCACGCCCATAATCACGGCCACTTCGCTACGTTTGTATCCGATGTTATAGAGCATAAACAGCAGCAGTTCCTTGTCCTTAAGTATCGACAGGGCATTTTCGCCGTACGGTTCCTTGCTGAAGTGTTCCTTGCCCAGCCTGATAAGCTGTTCGTTGGTGTTGTGGGTAAAATCGCGCACCATATTTTTCATCCGCGAATACAGTTGCGGCTCTTCCTTTACGCCCAGTTCACGCGCCATGGCTTTTACAGTTTTGTCTATGGCAGACCATTCGGTGATTATATTGCGGTAGATGCTTTGCATATATACAAGGCTCTCCTCGTGCTGTTTCAGCAGTTTGTCCTGTGCTTCCATTTTGGCAGCCAACAACTTGTTTTTCTCCTGCGTACGCTGGTTCTCGCGGCGCATATTTCTGAATACAAAGAATATGATAATAGCAATGATAAGGAAAGCCCCTACACCGCAGGCAATATAGATATAAGTATGTAGCCGCAGACTGTCCAGTTCTTTTTGGTGAAGAACATCTTTATATTTACGGGCAGCTTCATCCAAATTATCTTTTAAATTGTCACTGTTGATTTTTTCTGTCGATTCATTAAATAACTTACCATATTCCAAAGCCGATTTATAATCTCCTTTTTTTTCATAAAATATGGATAATTCTTGATAGCTTTCCTGTGTGGAATAAGCAAAAGTAAAATCTGCCAAATGTTCTTTTAGCTTCTCCGAACAGTATTGAGCAGAATCGAGTTTATTAGCATCATTATATGTTCTCAGTAAAGTAAGGTAAATTCGCCCCGCTTCTTCATCACTCTGCGTTTTTTTCAATGCTTTATGCATCCATATTGCAGCCTTATCATATTTACCGGTATTAGTATTTATCATTCCCAGAATATGTGAAAAGGTAGCCTGATAAGATATATTGTCAAACTCTTCAGCTATTGCTAAACCCTTATTTGCATAAATATATGCTTCTTGGTGATTTTCTAAAAGATTGTGGGTAACAGATAAAAACCGTAGAGCTTGAAGCCTTAAAGTCCGGTTTTTTTCATTATCAGGATAAAAATCTAAAGCTCTCTTGTAATAAACATTTGCGCTATCTCTAAGTCTTTTTCTGTAATAAGTTTGGGCTATAGAATGTAAACTCTTAGCAGCTAAAAGACTGTCATTTATATTTACTGCATAATGATGAGCAAGCATATAGTGCTCCAATTCTTTTTCATGTATATTATTTAAGTAATAAACAGTTGCGGCGTAATAGTTTGATAATGCCGAATAACGGATATCATCTTTTTTATCGAAATATTTCTGTGCTTTATAGATAAGTGTATCCTTACTAACATTTTTACCTAAGTGTCTTTTAGCCTGCATATCATTTACGATATACTGCATATAATATTTCTTATCCATCTTTTCAGGGTCTTCAATAGAAGATAAAAGCCTGAAAGCCTCAGCAGGATCCTCCTCGATGACTGTTTGGGCTTGTTTTAACAATTCGACCGAGTGGTTTTGCGTGTTGCAAGAAAAAAATAAGATAATCAAAAAAAGGTAAAGCCAAACGCTTCTACCTAACACTACTTTCCCCATTTGTTAAAATAAAAATGAGCAGAGGAGTCCGGGATTTCCCTGCCGGACCCCTCTGCTTATTATTTGTGTATAAAATTCAAAAAAGTTCAATCAATTTCAAAGTCTCCGTAATAGTATTTCAGTGCACCTGTCGCATCTTTAAACGATATTGTATAAGTACCCGGCGTGAGGGCAGTTACATCTATCATTTCTTTTGCAGATAGTGCTGTATTTACGTTTGTTGCGATGCAAACATTTCCTGTTTCATCTTTTATCTCTACTGTTACGATTCCGAATATTTCGAAGAAAGTAACTTCCATTGTTTCATTCTGAATCAGGAATGCTTTAACGGGTTTTATAGGTATAATACGTCCTGACTTAGGTGGATTCCCTCCATTTCCGCCGCCACCTTCTTCTCCACCTCTAGGGCCGAGATCTACTTCACCATCACCATGTATTGCAGCAAATGCGATGCCGCCAATACACATCATGATAAAGGCCAGCAAATAAAATTTGGTTCTCATAACTCTTGATTTTTAATGTGTTAGTGTTCCGTTGCAAGATTTTGTGCAGCCTAAAAATATACCAAAATTTTGTTTTCTCATACACAATTCCATCCCATATAGATTTTGAACCATATTTGTCATCCCTACATATTACATAATCAGATATTTACAAAAAACAATATAATACAAAGATATAGTTTTTAGCCAAGAGTTGGGACGAATGAATACTGACATTTTTTTATACAAAAAGGTGAAAATACTTGTCTAGACAACCTTTTCACCTTTTCCTGTTTCTTATTTTTGCAGCGTGCTGTTATTCGTCTTTTTTGCACCTTACCGAGAAGTATGCCCTCACACCGCCCGGATGCAACTCATGACGTGCAACATATTGCTTGTTGTATTTATAGCCCTGATAAACTCCTAATGTCCTGTACCAGAAGTTTGTATTCGGAATACTGGCGTTGCTGCTTGTCATGAAAGATGTAGCTACTCCATACTCATCCACACCGAAAGAAAGCGCCCCCTCATAAGCCAAGCCTACCATAAGGGCTTCGAAACCTCCCTGTACGCTCAACAGGCTACGACCCTTTATATCTCCTGTGTAGGGGCTGTCGGGAAGCGGGCAAGGGCTCAGCATGGCCAACCCATGGCCTTGTCCTTCGACCGACGAACCGCGGGGAGTAGTGGGTGTGCCCTCTTTCCATGTATCCCATATGGAGTTCCACTTCAACGGATTCCACGTTGCAGCTTCGGTGGTAGTGTATGTACTGTATCTATGCGGATTGTTATATATTTCTTCTTCGAGGTCGTTCCACTCCCTGTCGCTCGGCAGATGCCAGCCCTCTGGGCATATTCCTCGTATCCTGCCATTGGGGGCAACGGATTCTACTTCGTTGGGTCCAGGAGTGGGAGTATCGGTTTGCGCCTGATTTTTCGTCGAGTTATTTTCCAAGTTTGTTGCCGCAGCCCTGTTGTACAGCAAGCCCATAGACGGCATCATTGTGAAATATGTATCGTTGGTACCGTCGATAACTCCCTGTGGATTGTTGCGGGGGGCGGGGTAACAAAAATATCTTTCGGTATCGCTGGGTGTAGCGTTGTTTTTAAGGCCGGGTGTGCCGTCTACGTATGAGGTCGCCCTCAGGTTTTCGGTCATCCAGATACCTGCCATCCCGAATCTTCTGGCCTTGAAAGGATTACCGTCCTGATCCTTAAAATGCATCACATTGGACTTATCCTGACCCAGATAAATCCAGCGTTCGCCGTCCCATATGTACAGCCCGTCGCCGATATAAGGACTATCGCAGACCGAATTGGCTACATTGTAGACCAGAAGCCCCGTATGGGCATTATTTTCCTTATCTCTCCTGCCGCCGACATTGCTGACATAGTCGATAGTGTCGCTGAACATGGGATAAAGCCGCGTGAAATCTGTGAGGTGAACCCGGGGTGCTCCCAATCCCTTTTCGGAATTAACGCCCTCAGCGTTTGTTTGCTTGAGGTCGAGCAATGCCCCGTTGTTGGGAATGATGTCAGAACCTACTGTTACCTGCGATCTGGCAGTGCCTACAGTGCATAGGATGCAAAAAAATAGAATTATCTCCTTTTTCATATTGTGTAATTAAAGTTGTTCCGCAACATATATAAGATAATAATGGAAAGGAAAGTATTTAAACCAGACAAGTTTTAATAATGTATGTGTTCAAGTGTATCCGCCGCAAGAGTTTATTTACATATTATAATCTCCGTAAAATATAAAAATAAAATCTTTAAAGGGATGTCTTCTGGGTCGTTTAAATATCCAATCTGTCTCTATATATTAATAATGTATAATTTGTCTTATCGGTGCAAATATACTTATTTATATTATATTACAAGCAAAATCACTGTCCCTTTTTTACATTATTTTACATTGAGTCAGTGGTAGATAAATAGCTACGAAAAAAAAGCATATGAAAAGGAAAAACGCAGATGCGACATGACATATTGATTTGACATACGAAAAGCCTGCGATTTTAAAGCAGACTTTCCCAGGAAGTTTAATAAATTCGTGTTTCGCAATATGTGTAAGGAAGGAAATTAAATTGAAGATGACTAACTTAAATACACATTTTTGCTATGGCTCAGAGGTGCCATGAGGTGTATTTTTCAGCAATGTAAAAATACATAATCGTCCTTTTACCGATAAATTTATTATCAGAATAATTTACATTTTTGGTGGAAAAACGATTGAAAAAAATCTACAAAAATGGAAAAACTAAGATTATGTATATCATTTTTTTCACAAATATGGATTCCTTCCTCTACAAATTCCATATATTGGAATTTACATAATTTTTTCCCCGAATGTGAGTAATGCCGGATATTATATTACCAAGAGTGAGTGTATTTCATGCTGTATTTGTATGGTATATATCAAAAAAGGTTTGTAAATATCCGGATTACAGAGTACTTACCAGTTCGCGCTGCTTGTTGAAGAAGCTTTTTCTTGCTATTTCACCGCTTTCAGATATCAGCATGGACGCCCTTTTGAGTGATTGCATCCATTGCTGCGATTTATCGAATGCTATCGTGTCACTACTGGCAATATCATATAGCGTAAATGCACGTATAGTGCTTACCTTATGATATTTGGAACTGACATACGAAAAGCCCGCTTCGAAATTGATATTCGAGAGGTAAATCTCAGTCTTATTGCCTACGCGGTTTATGCCTGTGGCCGCCTGAATTTCTAAATCGTCGAGGCAGGCAAAGAGGTCTTTCTTCAATAACTGCATATCGTTCTCGTTGATAAGTTCGATCGTATTGAAGTATTTTATATCGTCTACCAGATTTTCGAATATCCTGCGATCGAAGATATAGGATGTCTTTTTGATGTACAGGAGCAGTTCTGCCATTCTGTTCAATATCTCCAAGACCTTAAGGCCGCCGTTGACCTCTTCATATTTTCTGGTAAGTTTTTGGTTATCGTACTGGTACATCCACTTGAAGAGATAGAACCGTGTGAGATGCGGATGCCCGAGGTGTATGGCGTCGGGAAGTATTTTAGCGGCTATCGCCATTTCGGTATCCGTATTATCTTTTATATATTCCAGAAAGTCGGCGAATTCATTTATCAGATCATAATCGATTTCCTGTGGATCGGCAAAATTGGCTATTTTGAATACAAACGGCCGCTTGAGAGCCGAAACTGCTTTGAGGGCATCGAGAGACAGCCCCATATTGTATGCCAGAGTGGATGCTTCTTCCAGCGAAAACTGGACTTCTCCCCTCAATCTTCTGTAGGCGGCTTCTTTTCCTATATCAAGAAAATCAGTCAGTAAGTTTACTAATTCGGAATTGTTTGGTACCCGGTTTCTCAATTCTTCGATCAACTGATCGTGAAGTGTCTTCTTATTCATAATTGCAATATCCTGATTATATAATATTTACGCAAAAACAAATTGCTTCATACATTTTATTATCTCCACAAAAATGCAAGCTGTGTTTATTCAAAGATACAAAATATCATCATATTTCATATATATACGGCCCAAATCAATCATTATATTACAATTTTTCGGCATCAGATAACATATCTTCACTTTCTGAGCGAATATATTAAACGATCGGCGTCGATATAATAATTATGTCAATTTAATAAATATATTTGCAAAATAATTGCCCAATATATACCACCTTGAATATTAATAAAATACTAATTTAGAAAGTCTGCACAGCCTCCCGTCTAATGTCAAGCTGGTAGATTATCTCATGGACAAGCTCGGTATCTGAAGTGAATCTACTTACCGGAGGCTCAGGGGCAATATCCCGTTTACGTTCGACCAGATAAAAATACTGGCGACAGACCTTAATATTTCGCTCGACTCGCTCATTATGCAAAATAATACAGAACTCGCCCTGTTCAGGCTGCAAACAAATAACGACACCGGTGCAGAACAAAGATATATGACGATGCTCAAAAAAGTAAATGATGTACTGAATAAACAAATGGGAGCTAAAGATATGTGTACATATGTGACAATGAATAATATGTATGATGTGTTTATTGCTAAGCAGCGCGAGTATCTGAATACGATATTATAATAGTCTCTTTTGTAGATGCTTATGGAAATAAAAGGCTATCATACAACTCCTGAGAGAAAATAAAGGCCGGTTACAGCATATTGTAACCGGCCTTCTGTTCTACCCTGAATAGTCACAGGTACATTATTTCCAAGTGGTATATTGTATAGCTATTTCTAAATCATTTGATGGTATTGCACCTTCAAGTTCTTCTACAGAAGCCCAGGTTCTGCTAACGAGATAATCTTTTGCATTATAAGTTAACCTATATTCTATTTTTTTTCTGCCAGTTACAGCATCATACTCTTTTTCTTTTGCATTGTTATAACCAAAAAATGGATATAGTGTTTCATAATAGATCATACTGAAATACTCGAGCAGCCATTTTTCAGCCTTCATATTCAAGAATGGGGATTTTTTGTTGTCGTAAGTATAAAATGTTGCATCTTCGATAATGCTCGGTTTATACCAGCGTCGTTCCAATGCATTTTTATTGGCATCTATCTTTTGAGTTAATAAATAGTTATCTTTTATTGTATAATCAGAGAATTCGTTATCATCAACTTTGCTCAGGTTTCCCTTGTCATTTATAAAAAGAGTAGCGCTACTTTGAGTATCACAGTTTGTAGTCTTTTCTATTACAACCTTATCGGCATAGTATGTGAAAGTAGCATCCGTAATCTTTGGAACAGGATCGCCTTCTTTTCCTCCCGAAGGGAAATAATCTGTCAGTTCCCATCCAATAATCTTGCTATTCTTTCCGTCGTACTCAAAAGCGTAGTCAGAGTGGTGGCTTAATATATTATCATAACCAATTCTAGACCATATTGCCATTGTTTTCACACGGTTCAAGTCATCATATACAAATATATATCTTTTGGTAATATCATCATTTTTTTTGTAAGTGATCTCGGAAGGAAGCATTTTGTCTTCACCAGGTTCGTTTGCTTCACCGTTGATATCGTCGCCGGGTAGCCAGTCTTCAACTTCTGTACCTATATCTATGGCTTCACTTAAGTTTACTTTCAGATTGAATGTATATTTTGTACCCTGTTTGAAGGTCAATTCCTTATCGGTAGTGTAATATACCACTTTTCCCGATTTCAAAACAATCTTTAACAGATTTGTACCGTTGGAAATTGTTTGTGGAACAACGATACCACCGTTTTGCCCAATTTTCACTTCCTGTATTGCCGACACATCTCCCAAAACTCCCGTACGGCGATTAAATTCCGTTGCTGTAGCAGCATTTACCACGCTTACTTGTGCATTGGTCAGATCCGGATTGCCATTGCCGGCAGACAGCTTATAAGTTATCATCGATAGTTGGTGATAAAATTTAAGGGTAATAGGGTTTGTTGTAGACGTCTGCTTAAATTGGGGACAGAAAAGCAGATCAGAAGCATATACATTCGCCACATCCGTTTGGTCAGCAGCAACAGTGAACCGGTATGTATCGTTAACCCCCTCTTTGTATGGATGATAAGCAGATATTGTCACCTGATTGCCATTGCTTGGAAAATAAAGCGTTTCACCCGCAAGATTTCCTTCGCCATCGGCTGTATAAGAAATATTTTGCTCGTAAGTGGCGGTCGGGGCTGCATCTTCGGAGATAAAGATTCCTACTTTCTGACCTTCTGCTACCTGAGTGCCTTTGTAGGTTGACTTAAAATTAGGAAGTTGGGATGAAAACCGGATTTCTTTTTGCCCGGACAGCTCATTGTCTTCAATGTTACTACATGATGCAAAGAAAGCAATCATGGTAACTAAAGCTAGTAATTTTTTCATGATGAATTAGTTTTGTTGATATTATTGCGTAAGTGCCTTATGCCTAGTAAATTATTTGTGACTGGACATTGCAAAGTTAATAAACTAAAAGAAATGTACAAATCTCTTTATCAATATTTTGAACTTCATTTTAATTTTTCTCTTGAGGAATATTGTAAATGCTTTGCAGAAGCTAGCTATCTTATAAGTACTTCTCAGAGGAAAAGGTATATATATAAGAAAAGGTTGTCATCGCGACAACCAATCTTCTTTATTAACCTTTAATTCTAATACCATGAAAAACACATAATATTAACATAAAAGTTGATAAAGTTGTTCGATTGATTGTTTCTATCCCCCTATAGACATTGTCAATAATCCATTGTTAATCAGCCATTAAATTAAACATATCAGTATCCATTCCCACTTTTTTCCGCCATTTCACAGGTATAGATAAAATACTTTCTACTTCATACAAAAAAATAAAAAAATATTTATCTATTTCTTTTTAGTCTGGTCTGGTCTTGTCTTTTCTTGTCTTATATAATGGTATAGCCCAGCGTATAGGTAAGAGTAAATGGAAGTGTATAGTCATGTGTATAATAGAATGTATGTTTAAGGCTACTGAAATAATGTGAGATGTAATGAAAAAATAATTCTTTTATCTATATTTGTTAAAATAAATGACCCTATATACTAATCACTATCCGGAAACAAATATGAAAAACCTAAAATATCTCTTTTTTTCCGCTTTAGCATTCATATCCGCTTCCTCTTATGCCCAGATGGCAGATTCGATTGCAGCCAATTTCATCAGGCAATCACTCATATACCCGCAGGAAAAGCTGTATGTACAAACCGATAAGGCAGCCTACATCAGCGGAGAAGACATCTGGTTTCGCGCACATCTGACGGATGCGTTATCGCACATACCCGATACTACCAGCCGCTATGTATATGCCGAGCTGCTCAATCCGGCCGATTCGCTGCTGAAACGTGTAAAGATAAAACCTGCAAACGGAGTATATCAGGGATATATGCCTACCGATGAAGATATTCCTGCAGGCGAGTACCAGTTGCGCTGCTATACAAAATATATGCAAAATATGGGTGAGGACTATTTCTTCAGGCGGAAGGTGACTATAGGCGATCCACTGTCGGCGCTTTACCGCACACACACCGACTTCGAATACACCGAGGACAAGAAAAAAGTAAACATAAAGATCTATTTCACCGAAATAGAAAGCGGCAAGACTATACTTCCCGAAAATATCATGATATCGGAAAGCGACGGCGACCTGAAAAAACATAAGATAAAAGAAGACAGTTGTATCTACCTTTCGCGCAAAGCCCCTGCCGATAAAAAAAGCCGCGTATTATACATATCTTACGACTATCAGAAAAAATTTCATAAACAATACATCCCGATCCCCTACCCTCATAACGAATTCGACGTAGCTTTCATGCCCGAGGGCGGTAATCTGCCAGCAGGCATACATTCCCGCATCGGATTCAAGGCGATTAATGCAAACGGAACGGCGGAAGATATCACAGGTATCGTTGTCAACGAAAAAGGCGATACACTAACCTATTTCGAATCCAAGCACCTCGGCATGGGCTCGCTGACGACATTCTCTCTTCCCGGGCAGAAGTTCTTCGCCATATGCAGGAACAAAAACAATGTAGAAAAGCGGTTCCCGCTGCCGGCCTCTACTGCAAATACAGTCTCACTGCAGGCATACTGGCTACGAAACCAACTGAATATCGCACTGGCAAAGTCCGAAGATATAACCTCACTCAACTCCGATTACTATCTCGTGGTGCATTGCCGCGGCAACGTGCTGTACTCTGAGAAATGGAACAACAGCAAGGACTTCATCACCTTCCGCAAGGAAGAACTGCCTACGGGCGTCATACAGGCAGTACTTGCCGATGCACAAATGAACCCCGTCAGCGAACGGCTGGTATTCAATATCAATGAAAACGACCTGACAAAGGTATCCTACAGTACAGCCCGCCAGCAATATAAAAAACGGGAAAACATAGAAAACCGTGTATCCGTTACCGACAACGCAGGCAACCCGCTGAAAGGCGATTTCTCCATATCGGTAACCAACAGCAACGATATACTGCCCGATTCTACAGTCAATATCCTGTCGTCGATACTGCTGGCATCCGACCTGAAAGGTAATATCGAATCGCCCGCATCTTATTTCAGGGGAGACCTTACGAATGCACACCCCGGGCTGGATCTGCTGATGATGACGCAAGGCTGGCGGCGTTACAACATAGGCCGAATACTAAAAGGTGATCCGGAGTCGCCGGCCATTATGCCCGAAACGAGCCAGACCATATCGGGAATAGTAAAAGGCGGGTTGTTGATGACCAAACCGGCAGCCGAATATCCGGTGAATATACTGGCAACTAACTTCCCGTTTGTAGCAAGTGGGGTTACGAATAAAGACGGGCGTTTTGCCATGACAGGATTCGAGACTCCCGACAGTGTGAGGTTTATCATACAGGGAAACAACAAGAAAGGCGGTTCGCGGGTAGAACTGCTGCTTGATATCGATACATTCCCGCAGATAAGGAGGTCGGCACCTTTGTCTTTGTCAGGTATCGACGGTTTCGAAAAATATATGCAAAAAGCCGACGAGAAGTTTATGATAGACAACGGCATGCGGATGATATACCTCAAAGAAGTGGAGATAGTGGCTAAACCGAAGATAAAAGTAGGGAAACTGCCTTATTCATCCCCTATGAACAGGCTCTTTACGTCTGAAGATATAGAGAAAACGCATGCCCATGACATGTATTCGCTGCTTGGCCGTATGGGAGGCATATGGGTATCGGGCACGAGAATTACTATGCGCAATGCAGAACCGCTTATATTAGTAGATAATATGGAAATGAATAATACAGAACTACACATGATACTTCCTGAGCATGTTGATGAAATAGAAATTTTTTCGAGTTCAAGTGCTTTCTTTTATTTCGGGCAACGTGCCACCAACGGCGCTATAGTGATAACCACTAAAAAAGGGAATATGGGTATTCCCGGCAAAGAACCGTTCAATATAAAAACAATAACACCCTTGGGTTATCAACCCCTCAGAGAGTTCTATTCCCCTAAATACGAAACGGCCGAACAACGCAACGATGCCACTCCCGACCTGCGTACTACAATTTATTGGAATCCCACTATCAAAACGGCAGACGACGGTACGGCAACTTTCAGTTTCTATTCGGCCGATACTTCTGCTGCATATTCCGTTGTTATCGAGGGTATGACCAGCGACGGAAAAGTGATATATACGACAGGAAAGATAGAAGTAAAGTAATAGCTTTATTAATCACTAAAGTGAGTGTAGAAACAGCATACAGTTAGTTTCTGCACTTTCTTTGTGTCACATTAACAAAACTTAGCATTAGAAGCCCCTATTCTTAAAATGTAATTATAACACAATAATATTCGACCTTTAATGTAAAAGAAAGTTAAAAACGAGGGGTGCCGGACAGCTTTTTCATAATTTTGTCCGTCTAGTATTTGATTCTGGTCGATCCGGAAGCAGACAATCCCGTCTGACGGCCAAATCGGTAAATGCATTATCTCACTCCATTTCTGCACACGGTATTATTTCTATTTTATACGGCCTTACTGTATAAGGCTGCATATAACTTCACATCCTAAATAAAATTTGCGACAGGCAGAACTCAGGAGACGGGTTCGGCAATAAGGAGACAATTTTTTTATCTGATAATATTTTAACCAGAGAATTATTAGAGCTTTATTAATTAAAAATTTTATTTATGAAAAAGTTATTTTATTTGAGCTTTGCAACATTAGCAATGTTGTTTTCTACTGTGTCTTGTAGTGATGACGATGAAACACCGCCACCGCCACCCCCTGCTAAAACACAACTTGAAGAGGTTATCGAAAAACTGGGCACAATCGAAGATGTTACCAAATTTACTGAAGTGCTGAAAAATGTAGACGGTGCAAACCTGGGTGAAGATGCCCTTACTGTATTTGCCGTAAAAGACAAAACAGAAGAACCTGCACCTAAAGCCGAAGAAGGCGAAGAAGAGGAAGAAACCGAAGTTACCAAGGATAACATTACCCGCCATATAGTCAAAGGAGACGTTACTTTCCCTGCAACCGAAGGAGAAAACATTATCGTTGAAAGTGTGAAGGGCGACCCTGTAAAGTTGACAATGAAAGACGGTAAAGTGCTCGTCAACGATGTGGCACTGGAATCTACAAGCGCTACCGAAGCAGGTAAGAGCAAGATATATGTAGTGGCAACTGTACTTCCCGATCTGGATATACCTGAATTCAAAGCTTCATACACAGTATACGAAGCTAACGAAGAATGGACAGGAGGCGTTGCTGAAAAAGTAGTATCGGAAAATGCCAAAATTACATTCTATGTGCTCGACGGCGAAGAATACAAGGAAGTGGGCAGTGTAGCCACCGACAAAGACGGAAAAGCTGCTTTCGAACACTACTATGAAGAAGGATTACTATACAAGGTAGAAAAAGAAGGTAAGACATCGCTCCGCGATAATTATTTGCTAGTAGGCCTTTTCACTACGCTGGAACAAATAGAAGAAGCCCCGGAATACAAGACAGAGACAGCTTTGGATAAGGTTGCTTTGGGATCGTTGAGAGTGGCTGACATAGACGGCGACAATATTATCGATGAAAAAGATAAAGTTGCCGACTATCTGTCAGTTGACAATGAAGCCGAAAACACCGACCTGTTCATTGTCTCTGCCACCTATAAAGCAGAAGAAGAAACTGAAGAGTAAACAGCTCATTAAGGAGACTTTTTTAAATTGGTTAATTTTTGTCCGGGTGAGTGATCATCCGGACTTTTTTTATGCCCTCCGGTCAAAAGATATCCGCACGGTGGTAAATAAGCAGGGCGAGCAGGGCGCAAGCCACAATAAGGGCGATATAGCCTACTTTCCGCCTCAGAGACAATCTCTTCCCTTCTTCGAAATACGAAAAAACGGAAAAAATATAGGCTCCGGAGGTAAAGAGCAGCGTGGCATAAAATACGTAAGTGGAGATATTATTTCCGGTATTATCTTTCAGCATATTGCCTCCCTCGTAATTACTGAAAAAATAATCGTCGAGCAGGACAAAAGCGAAGCCCGAGACGATGTACAGGAAGTAATAGCGCCGCCCCTGAATGACTTCGGGAAACA
Source organism: Prevotella sp. 10(H) (assembly GCF_000711235.1). Lineage (GTDB taxonomy): Bacteria > Bacteroidota > Bacteroidia > Bacteroidales > Dysgonomonadaceae > Dysgonomonas. The sequence goes on from NZ_JOMI01000001.1 coordinate 408,096, forward strand.
CAAACAAAAGTAGCGGTATGACAAGGAAGTTGCACATCATATGCGCCATAGGAAAAAAGTACCTGATCAGTGTCCAGATCAGATAAACGCCAAGTATAAAACCTACGGCTTTCGGCCAGTTGTAGGCTACATTCTCTTTAAAATTTCTGTGGTGAAATATTTCACTCATATGTATTAATCTCTTCAAAGGTACTGCCATTATCATTTCGTGAGTAAACATGCAAAAGCAAAAGAAAGTTTATAGTGTGCATCTATTATGCAGCAAATAAACCGATATAGGCAGCCTTTCTACATCCCTGTATATATTTAGACTTTAGTAATTTGTGTATACCCATTTCAAATATAGGTATTTATTTCTTATTTTCTATTTATCGGAATGAAATATATTTATCTATAGTGTAAATCGGCCTTTGACTTTTTGTTTTGAATCGTAGATTGAATTATTTCTAACGCACCCTACCGGCTTTGTTTTTCATTTTGCCCTGATGCAAAACGAAACAAAAGGTGACGAGAATTAATATACTTTTCCAAGTATCATCGTGCGTCAGCCTGCGCCGTTAGCTTCAAGTACGGGGTACCCGTAGGGTGAAAAAGGCGTAAAACAAAAACGTGTTTGAGCTTATCTGCCGATACGGATTAAGCAAAATTCTGAGCAAGTTTTTTTGTTTAGCCTTTAAGCCCGTTACGGGTCGGGCATTGAAGTGGGGCGCTAAAGCGTTTTTGGTTCCTTTTGGGGATTAGGCCAAAAGGAACGCAAATAATTTTCAATTACGCGCAGCAACAAATATTTAGAAACTACAATTCAAACATTAAATAACAATAATCAAAAAATACACTATGCTAAAAATCGAATTCAACGAACAAAAAATCTCCGTTCCGCAAAGCTGGGAAGAAATCAGCCTTGCCGACTACGAAAAATGGTTTATGCACAAGCCAGAAGATAAAATGGAATATGTGCGCCTGATTGCCGACATCTGCAAGACAGACAGCGAGCTCCTGCTCAACTCCCCTACCCAGCTCTTCGAAACCATATCCGGTGCGCTGCAATTCGTATTCGATACCGAGTTTGATCCTGCCACAAAGGTGAATATCGGCGGGCAGGACTACTTTATCTCCCTGTCGGACAAGCTTACACTGGGCGAATGGATAGACATAGAGGAAACATTGAACAGCGACAGCGAGACCAAGATTTCGGAGATACTGGCTATCGTATGCCGCCCTGCAGGCGAAAGCTACAATACCGATACTGCCGCAGAACGTAAGGAACTGTTCCGCAAGCTCAGCTGTGACAAAGCCCTGCCGTTGCTCGCTTTTTTTTTGCACAGAAAGAAAGAATCAGAAGCGATTTTGCACCATTATTCGACAGTAGTGGCTCAGGCAAACCAGTTTCTAAAGGATACAAAGACTTTTGCAATAAATGGGGGTGGTATAAAACGATTGCCGATCTGGCAGAGGATAAGATATATCTATTTGACCAAATCACTGGAAAAGCAGTTGTCGAAGTTTTCGGATTTCTCCTCTATCGGATAGACAAGTCACGCGCTGAGGAAGAGCAGTATAAATTTGAAAAGCAAATAAGGAGGTAGCAGACGAAAGGGAGTATGTTGAAACTGAATATCAGCCTGCTCCCTTCATTATCTTCTTACCCAATAGAAAAAATGCAGTAAATTTATTTTTCCTTATCAGTTTTATCAGATAATATATAGCTGTGGTAACTATCAGCGCCGGAATAAAATACAGGAACGAGGTCATAAAATGCCCACTACTTTCCACGAAATAAAAACGGGAAACAGTAAAGCAGGCCAATCCCTGAATAAGGTAAATACCCATAGTCTCAGTACCCAGTTTGGCTACGAATCCGGTAAACCGCTTTTTAGCTGCCAGTTCATAAATATAATACGTCGCCGTAAGGAAGCCCACCGACATTATTATTCCCGTGAAAAGGCGCAGGATAGCTGTCCGCAGGTGATAGATATCAGAGGGGGTGAAGTATATAAGATCTTCTTTAGTCCACACCAGATAACATGCAGCCGAGAGCAGCACAATTATCAGAAAATATTTCTTACAGATCGCGTACAGCTTACTTATATCCACAGAAGCCAGTAAGTAGCCGATGATGAAAAAACAAAACATATCTTTGGTAAATGCCAGTACTACATTGCTGGTAAAGAAAAGCGGCACCAGCATAGAAAGCAAACCGATGAGGGCGATGAGATACCTGTTCGTTATTCGCAACAGTTTCATGCAGCCCGCCAGCACCGAATGTATCAGCACTGCCCAGATAAACCAATAAGACGAGATAATAGTTGCAAAAACATAATACCATACGTCGATATCGCGATGCGGAGAGATTGCAATATCCACCGTAGCCATGATCGAACCCCATACTATAAGCGGTATAAGCAGGGTATAAAGCCGTTCCCAGATAAACTTCCCTGCAGATTTCCTTTTCAGCGAAGAGTAGGCAAAGTAGCCGCTGACGCCGATAAAGAGGGGCATATGAAAAGTATAGATGAACTTATATACGTAATCGTCCCAGAAGCCCACACCCGCATACTTGAGGTATTGTATGGCGTGGCCGGAGACTACCAGCAAGATAAGCAGTCCCTTCAGGAAATCGGCATATATATTACGATCCTTCATACTCATTGGCTACGTACGTTTTTAAACTTCTAAATACTTTGCAGTACAATTGTCAGTAATCAAAACGTTTTCTTACCGACAGGCATGCAAAACTGCGCCGGTAATACTATAGCTTCTGAAAAAGGAATGAAAAATGAACCGTAAAGGAGTATACAGGTTTATATTCCGTGCCGATGCATAAAATGCATTTTCAATCCTGCTGATAAAAAGTAAATATGCTATGGTTATACCAATAGCAAAAAGAACAAATAATTGTTCCATAGTTTGCATAGTTTGCCTTTATTGTCATATACACTTATACAAATATACTGAAAAACCTTTTTATGCAAAAGTTATAAGCAAAAAACTTACTTGATATCAGGCTGATAGAACAACAAAATAAAAAAGCCGGAACAGATATTTATACTGTTCCGGCCGTATGTTATACAGACTTATAATTGTCGACTATCGTCATTCACTTTCAAATCCGGTACCCTTCTCTATGAACTTACCGTCTTTATCGAATTTGAGACTAACTTTCAGTTCGGGCATCACCAGATACTCTCCCTCGTAATTATGCCCTATTCGGAAAATCTTGTTATCCGGATAATTATCGGCAACATATTTCAGCACTGAGGCAGGCAGCAATGCAGTCAGCTTATCCGGCAAAACTTCTCCTGATAAGTGGCATTCCACCCAGTCACCTTTTTTATCTACCTGTAAAAAACAATTCCCGACATCTGCCCGAAAAGTGTATCTAAATATAATCCGTTTCGGATTATCGGTTTGGCGGACAGGCGATATTGCGCCCACCTTCTCACTTATATATTTTTTAATGAAATCTTCTACAACTTTTGTCGGCGGTTCTATTATACCCGATTCGTAATCTATAAGTAACTCTGCTCCTCTGTCGTTAGATACAGTTATTTTACAATAAGTTTCATACTTCTTGAGAGTTTGTATTTTCGGCTCTTTATATCTTTCATACAAAGCATCTGAAACAGTCTTAGGCAAAGTTTTCAGTAATGCATCCGAGACGGTGCCCCCAGACTGATACCAGTTGTCACCATTGAAAGAAACAGTCGACCCTCCGGCGAATCCTACCTGCAGATAACCTGATAACTCCAGCTTATCTTTTTTAAATAATTCGACTACATACTCTATTTTCTCTCCTTTGAAGTGGTCGGTAATAAAAGTGCTTATTTTTTGTGGCAAAGGCTTCTTGCCTGTTACATCATAGCCTTCGATACGGTCATGTGCAGTAGCAATGACAACATCATTATTCAAATATACCCTATACCCGTAATCGTAAAGCTGGTATTTAAGGACTTTGACATTTGGCTGTATCTTTTTCAAATCATCATAGAATCGGGGCCACAAAATTTCTTTATCAGTGGCAATGCCGTTCGGGCATTCCACCATGCGCCAGAATCCGAATTTATTAAATGTCGCAGTCACATCACCGGAAAGCTTCACGGTATATTTATCATATTCGGCATACTTATCATATTCGCCGTTATCTACATCGATATTCTGTACTGTACTGTTCGGGAAGTGCTTTTCTATAAAAATACGGGCATCTGTGGGCAGTTTGTTGTAAGGAAAACTTTTTTCATCCTCATTATCATCAGAGCAGGCTGAAAAAAACGTTATCAGGCTAAAAATTAAAGTAAATACAAGTTTCTGTTTCATAGTGTTTCGGGCTTAATAATTGAAAATTATCCAAAGATAAATAAAAAGCGGAATGCTGCAGAGTATTATATATTAATTATTTGCCCGCAAATACACTATTCAACAGAATTCGGAAACTTTATCTATATCATAAAAACATCATTTAAACAAACCGGTATGATAAACAGTATTTTAAAAATCTTCCGCCAGCAGGCGCAGGAGCACAAGACAATCAAAGCGTTTTATTACAACCGCAACTACGAACTGGGCAGCGGCAAGGAAACACATCCCCTCTTCTGGCTCGAAGACCCCGTTACGGGGCGCAATCAGGATAATGTATTCAGCAATTCTGTCAACTTCTCCGTTCTCTTCCTGCCGTCTACCGAAGAATCGGTGCAGCATCTGCAAAACCTTGCTTTCTCCATCGGTCTGAACATCATAGAACGGATTAAGAAAAATCCGGCCTGTGGCATCAGCATCCGCCCCGACTGGACATATACTACACTGCGCAACTACTATGATAATGATGCCTGCGGGTGCCGTTTTTCGGTGAACTTCACGCAGGTGAATATGCAGAATCTGTGCCTGATAGATGAACAGTTCGAGGAAGGAAAACAGTTCGAAGAAGACAGCAAACTAAACGATTTCGAAGTGTCGCCTGTCAATAATTGTGAAATTTTTGTCCACAAGCTGCCCGATTTCGACATTAAAACCAGAAAATAATGGAAACGGCAGTTACAAAAGTTATCGAAGCCATTGCCGCCGATGTGATGCTGCTGTCGCAAACCCTGCTCGGCAACGACAGCATCGGTATAAATAGCAAGACGGGTAGAAACACTTTGAAAGGCAGTTCTTTAGTCGACAATATGAAAGTAAACACACGTATCAGCGGCGAGTCTGTCGTTATCGAAACCCTGTTCGACAACTATATAGAATTCATAGAGCAGGGACGCAAACCGCGCTCGGGCAAACAACCGCCTATCGATTCTCTTCGCGACTGGGCGCTTTCGCGCGGCATACCTACCGACAACAGTACACTGTTCCTTATCAGCAGGGCTATCTGGCGCGACGGACAGGAGCCCCGCCCCATATTGGCTACACTGGAAGAGGAAATAGAAAAGCAATTCGACGACAAATGGGCCGATATGCTGCTGGATGCGGTAACGGAAGAGGTAAGTAAATATTTTGAATAAAAACAGTAAAGTAAATATAAATCATGGGAATAAAAACAAACGATATAGCTAATATAGAGGAGCCTGTGGAGGTGTCTTTGGCGGGGAATCCTAATTTTGTGGTATTTGAGGGGAAAAATGGCAAAGCTTTTAAACTAAAGGTAAAACTTAAAAATTGGGGGGAGTACTTACCATATGATGAAGAAAGATTGCGATTTGCTAACTATTCGGCTTTTTCTGTCTGGGATAAAACAAAGGATGAATATTATCATTTTATGGGTAAACCGACCGGAGCTATAGAATATAATATACAAAACGGACGGGTCATAGATGAAAACGTATATGATGACAGAGACTATTCATTTTTTACTATAGGTTTGGAAAATGGTCCTGAGCAATTTGTAAGTTTTAAGGATACATTGGCAGCAAGCCCGTTTTTTAAAGGGAAATATGATGTCACTTTCGAAGATGAAAAAAAAGAGGTTATATTATTTACATCGAAAGGCTCAGGAGAAGAATATGATTTCGAATTTATCCTATACCATGCCGACACAATAGATTATTCCAAAACAGTAGGAAACTCGAGCACTTATAAAATTGGTTTCAATGTTATAAGTACAAACCTCCATTCAGATAATAAACCCGCAGAGATTAAACTCATAGATACAGCAACCAAAACAAAACATATACTGAAAGCAACTACAAATATAAGCGAAGTAAGCAATGATACATTTTTTGTTGCAAAAAATAAAGATTATTCGGTGACAGCTGAGAATATTAGGGCTTGCATGATGAATAACTCTTTTTTAAAAAGTAATTTTCATATTACAATACCGACTGAAAAAGGAAAAAACGGAACAACTGTTTGGCTTATTCCAAAAGGCAAAGGTGCTGCATATACATTTGATGAAATTGACCCAAGCTTTTTTATTAACAAAATAGAAAAAGAATTTGAAGATGGCGATGTAGATATTCTCTTACAAGACAAAGAAAGCTGTGAAATCCAACTCGACCTTTATAAATACATAAAACCGGAACCGGAAGATGAAAGTCTGAAAGATGAATACATAACTACCTTATCAAAAACCTATTACGGACAACCTGCATGGTTCGATGTTAATACTATATGGGCAAATACAAACCAATACTCCGATAGTTTCCTTAATGATGCTATTAACTGGTGCGATACGGGTACGGATACGGCATTTCGGTTTACGGCAAGAAAGTTTGACGGAATAAATAATGAAACATTTTTCTACTCGGATAAATTATATGCTATTACCGGATATGACCGCAATCTGACAGAAAATGATCTGTCGAAGTATGTTTACAATACGGGTAAAAACAATGAAGTGTTTCCTCTTACCCGTCAGCCTGTTCTGACGCATATCAAAGATCAAAAGCAATATTTCAATTTCATACTTTCCGACACAGACAAAGACACTGATTGTAAGCTCGGTATCCTTTACAAAGCTTATACACAATCGGGTAGTTATCTGGGCACTGCAAAAACGGATGATCAGGATAAATCGCTATTTAATGTGGTGAATACTATCCGTCTCGATATAGATAATGCCGTACTGGATAAATACCCCAAGGCGGGCATTGTAAAAGTCTGTCTGTGCCGCAATGGTGAGGCGGTTAGCAAGCCTCTCACGTTCAAGATTCTGCCCGACTGCCTGTATAAAGTCAATGATTTCGCATTCCTAAACGCACTGGGCGGCTGGAGTTCTTTTAACTTCGGTGGCATGGAGCAGACTGATTTCAAATCGGACAAGACGACTATCCATCGCACGCAAACACCGGGTTTCAATATAAGCAGCCGCATCGAATCGGTTTTCAATAAAGAAGTTACCGAGCAATTCGTTGTACAGACAATGCCTATCACAAGAGAGGTTGCCGAGTGGTTGAAAGAACTGAGCACATCTGTAGCTGTGTATGAACTGTCGACATCTCGTTATGTAATTGTAGATGAACTGAATGTAAAACATACCAGTAAAGACGATTTGTTTACATTACAGATGAAATATCATTATTCCGATTCGTATAATGCGAATATAAAATAAGATGGTTTGTTGAATGTAAAATAGCCCCTCCCAACCTCCCCAAAGGGGAGAAATAGCCGCTCCTTCGGAGGGGGTTGGGAAGGCTTATCTTACATTATCCAGATCAATCACCCTGCTCACTCCTACCTGACCGGCAAAATACGAATCGTGCGAAACCAGCAATACCGTACCCCTGTATTCATTTACGGTATTGGTAAGTATTTCTATATTCTGGATATCGATATTGTTAGTGGGTTCGTCGAGGATAAACATATCGGGTGTACTTTCGGATACCATCAGGCAGCACAGGGCCATTTTCATCTTCTCTCCCCCGCTGAGCAGCCTGCAACTTTTATTCCATGATTCGTAAGGAAAAAGGAAACGATTGAGGATAGTCTTTATCTCATAATCCTGCATTCCGCTACTGAATTGCTCAACTTGTTCATACACGGTCAGCTTATCATTTATTATAGAATAATCCTGATCGAGGTATACGTAGCTGAAATCTGCCTTCGTTAATATGCCCTCCGCCGGCTCCAATTCTCCGGTTATCAACTTTAGCACCGTAGTCTTTCCCGACCCGTTGCTTCCTCTGATGGCTATACGGTCGCCACTCCTTATCTGAAAGTTGAGAGGCTCTGTCCATAAGAGAGAAGCCCCGTAGCTAAATTGGATATTTTCGGCAGTCACCAATATTTTTCCCCTGTGGAGCACCGAGGTGTTAAAATCGGTCTTCATCCCTTCAATGTCGGGTATCCGCGCTTGCAGTTCGGCTATATTCACGGCTATGGAGCTCATTTTGTCGGCATGTATATCTTTCAGTTTCGAATTGCTCTTCTCCGCCTTATCCTGCAAAGTATCCATCGCCATTTTGCCTACTCCTTTCTTCATGTTGTTTTTCTTGCCTCTTACTTCATGCTTTTGCTTGCGCTCGGCTACTTCGCGTGCTGTTTTGCGGGCAAGGCGGAGTTCTTTCTCCTTGTCTTCGAGACGTGCCTGCAACGCCTGCAGTTCAAGCTCTTTTTGCTCTTTATAAAATTCGTAATTGCCGGGATAAAAAGCCATGCCGCTTTTGCTCAGTTCGTAGATAGCCGACATACGGTTGAGCAGTGCGCGGTCGTGGCTGATGATAACAATAAGCCGCCGCGACTGCCCGATAAGATGATACAGCTTTTCCCTGTAACGGAAATCGAGATGATTGGTCGGTTCATCCATCAGTATTATATCCGGCTGGTGTATCTCGATACCCGCCAGAAAAACTTTGGTCTTCTCTCCCCCGCTGAGGCTATCGAGCTGCGTAGAGAATGAAATATTTTCCAGCCCCCATTCGGATAAGGCTGCCAGAGAACGCTCTTCTATAGTCCAGTCGTCACCCAATATAGCGAAGTTCTGTTCAGCCGCATCATTACTGAGAATTGCATATAATGCCTGCAATTTATCATCTATTCGCAATGCTTCTGCAACGGTCATATGATTGTATTGACCGAAATGCTGAGGCACATAATAAGGCTGCGACGAACAGATAATCTCTCCGGAAGAGGGCACGAGATTTCCGGCCATTAATTGCATCATAGTTGATTTGCCCGAACCGTTATCGCCTGTTATGGCTACTTTGTCTCCTTTGGAGACATAGAAGCTGATATCCCTGAAAAGAACTTCCTTATCGGGATGAGTATATGTAATTTCCTGTACCGATATAGACATAATATCATTGGTTTAGATGGTAAGACATAAATTTTACGGGATTGCGGGAATAGCCCGCCGGAAAGTACGGATGCAACAATGCGTTACATAGCTGACTTTGTAAACGGAAGTATCTTAATACTTGAATTTTTATGAATTACATGTCGGTAAAATTGAATCTAACAAGTGAATAAAAAGGATATATCACCAGATCCGGCTCTGATGAGCGGACAACCTGTATCTGGAAAGGTTTTTTTAGATTCTCATTGGAGTAATTTTGATATTATAGTGCAAAAGTAATAAATATTTCTGTATGTGCAATACGTTATGGTCGTGAGTTTTGAGGTATAATGGCAGCAGCGTCTGAAAACTTTTAAAGGAAAGTATTTTTATTTTTACAAAAAACACTATCTTTGCACTCGCTAAAAGCAATTAAGGTGAGGTCCGGTAGCTCAGCTGGATAGAGCAACAGCCTTCTAAGCTGTGGGTCGTGGGTTCGAATCCCGCTCGGATCACTGAAAGATCGGAAACTAACAGACAACTTTCCGGCAAAATAGGACAAAATCCTCTAAATGATTAATTTAGGGGATTTTTTTATTCCCCCTCTTTGACAAGAAACGACATATTGAGGTAATCATATGACCCTAAATCGGTGCCAAAATCGGTGCCATTTGAAGGTCTATTGAAAATGGCACCGAATTAGAGTATAATTGTTTGATTTGTCGGAATTTGGCAGCGTAATGTCTTCCATGTTTTTGTAGTAAAAATTTAGTTTTACAAACAAAAAACAAGAAGATTATGAAAGCAACATTTTCAGTTTTATTCTATCTCCGTAAAAGTGGAAAAAACGGTAAAAACGACCCCTTAAAAACGGCGGAAAATGGCCATTAAAAAACGGTCGAAACTGACCCCTTGAAAACGGATGAAAGTGATCCCCTAAAAACGTTTCAAACTGACCCCGGCAAGGGTAATTGTTAAAAAGTTGTTCAAAGATGGTATTAAAAGTGTAAGATTTTGTTAGCTTGACCGGCGACCAAAATCAGAAGATTATGCCGAACATACCAATTAAGATGAACAAACTTAGAACCATTATCCGTTTGTATGAGGAGCAAACGGGTTTAAAGACCATCGCAGCGATGGCTCGCACCTCACGTAATACAGTAAAAAAATACGTTCAAAAGTGGAACTCTTTGAAAATGACCTACGAAGAGTTTCATGGCAAAAGTGATGCCGAGCTTCACGACCTGTTTTGTGTACCGGCTTGTATGCTTCAACCTAATCCCCGCCTGGAAGAATTGGAAGGTTTAATGCCCGATATCTGCAAAGAACTTGGACGTAAAGGAGCCACTACCCTCCAGCAATGGGATAAATATCGACAGAACCATCCTGATGGCTATGGACTTACTCAGTTCCGATTGGCTATCCAGCGTTACCGGATGATTACCAACCCTTCGATGCGGATGGAGCATAAAGCCGGGGATAAAATGTTTATCGACTATACAGGAGATAAATTATGGATATATCCTCATGGGGAATCTCCCCGTCAGGTAGAAGTCTTCGTAGCTATATTGGGCTGCAGCCTGTTAACTTATGTAGAAGCGGTTTCCAGCCAGACAAAGGAAGATTTTATATCAGCCTGTGAAAACGCTTTTTATTATTACGGTGGGGTCCCTCAGGCAATGGTTCCCGACAACCTGAAAGCAGCCGTGACAAAAGCCGGACGTTACGAATCGGTACTCAATGAAGAGTTTGAGCGTTTTGCCGAGCATTATGCCGTAACCGTTCTACCAGCCCGTGTGCGTAAACCTAAAGATAAATCAGTAGTAGAGAATGCTGTAAAATTAACATACAAAGATATCTTTACCCGGATAGAACATCTGCGTTGTCCGGACTTAAAGTCATTGAATGCGGCTATACGGTCAGCCCTTGAGATACATAACTACCAGCTTTTAAGTCGTCGTAATTACTCCCGCAGGAGTTATTTTGAGGAGATTGAGCGCGATGTATTGGGTCCGCTAAATCCGATACGTTATCAGATAAAAAAGCACATTATGGCAACAGTAGGTAAAGACGGCTATGTCCGTCTGCGTGAAGATATCCACTATTATAGCGTCCCTTATATCTATATCGGTAAAAAGCTGAAGATATCCTATACGACAAGTGATGTGGAGATATTTGACGGCTATACCTGTGTGGCTTGCCATACCCGTAACCGCCTTGAGTTTAAACATACAACCAATCCTGAACATTTGTCTCCAAAGCATAAGGCTATCCTGGAATGGTCACCTGAGACCTTTATTAAACAGGCTGCCGAGATAAATGAAGATGTCGAGTTTTACATCCGTAAGGTATTGGAGAAGAAGCGCTATGTTGACCAGGCTAATAAAAGCTGTTCGGGCATCCTGTCTTTAGCCCGTAAGGTAGGTCCTCTCAGGCTGGCTGCCGCATGCCGTCTTGCCGACAGCTATGGCAGGTATAGTTTCCTTGAGATACAGGATATACTTAAAACCCAGTCTGAACTTATTGAGGTTCCCGAAGAAACGGCAGACATCCCGGAGCATGAAAATATCAGGGGGAAAGACTATTATAAATAACCTTTAATAAATAAAACAATGAACAATCAAACATTAGACAAAATGCGTCAGATGCGCCTTTTTGGTATGCACGACGCCTTCAAGACATCACTGGAAAATACATTGAAAGAACAAATGACCCAGGATCAGTTTATAGGACACCTGGTGGCCAGTGAGTTCGACAACCGCCGAAACAGGGCTATTGAAAGGGCGGTTAAAGCTGCTTCATTCCGTTACAATGCTTCGATAGAAGAGATTGATTACACCTTTGAGCGGGGACTGGACCGTAATCAGGTTGAGCGGTTAGCTGCCCTGGAGTTTGTCGCAGAAAGTAAAGACCTGTTCATAACCGGACCCACAGGAACAGGTAAGAGCTATCTGGCTACCGCATTGGGTAATAAAGCATGCCAGGATGGATATAAGGTATTATATGCCAGTACTGCAAAACTGATGAGCCAACTGAAGATTGCAAAGGTCAAAGGCTCTGTTATAAACGACTTTAAACGTATCGAGAGGATGGACCTGCTTATACTGGATGACTTCGGTATGCAGGCTTTCGACTCTCAGGCAAGGGGAATACTGATGGATATAATAGAAGACAGGCATCAAAAGAGATCTACTATTATTACTTCGCAGGTCCCTGTTAAAGGTTGGTATGACGTTATTGGTGAGAAAACAGTTGCCGATGCCGTACTCGACCGATTAGTACATCATTCCCTGAGGGTAGAGTTATTTGGAGAATCAATCAGAAAAAGGAAAACTAAAAATGAAAATATGTATCGCTGATAAATTATGTGGGTCCGAATATAGAGATGTTGGGACTTATACCTATTTTTGTAAAATCTGTGGACCCATTACCTGGGTAGACCGATAAATATTAAGTTTAACTCGGGCTTAAATCTTCTTCTTTTAGACCCCAATCCCGAGAACAACTTTTTACTGTTTGAACGGCATAACTTCAAGGGATCATTTTCCGCCGTTTTTAAGGGGTCGTTTTTACCGTTTTTTCCACCTGTCAACAAGTCTTTTTCAAAACTGATTTTTTCTATACTACTATCAGAAAAGGGCATAAAATCACGGGAGAACTCACCCATACCAGCTGAAGGATCAAGAAAACGATTTACATCAATACCACTATCCTTTATAGCATCACCGATAGCCTGTACAATTTCAGGTGGTGTATAAAAAGCCGTCAGTACCGAATTACGGATACTGTCAAAATATTGCTTATACTCTTTTTCCGATGAAGTAATGTCCCGGATCGTGCGGTGCAGTTCTGCTACCAAAGGAAATAGATCCAATTCGGACTTCGACCAGCTGCTGATGTCTGTAAGAGAGTTTGCAGGATTCAGAACACATTTCAATCCACCGAATCCCGAATAGCCCTGCATCAGTTCCTTTTCATCATCCGTTGCCGTCCTTTTCTCTTTATCGAGGATAAGGACGGTACGGATAGCCTCTATATTGGCCCGGAGATGAGCCTTTTTATTATAGCTCATTTTACAACTCGTTTTCTTCCAGCCAGAGAGAAATGAAACCGGTTAATTCCGTATAGAGGGTATTGTATTCGGGAGAATCGGTAAACTCATCCGAGAGGGTATATTGCAGGAATATCAGTTCGCATTGGGAGAGTATTCTCTCTGCATATTCTTTTGCCCGAGATTGTGGAATAATATCCGAAAACTCATTCCATAATACATTAATAATGGTATCATATCGGGAAAACAGTAAATCACGGAATAATGTCGTGTTTGCCAGTTCTTCAGCCTCTGGATGGGATAAGCCGTCTTTAATCGCATTGGAATAGGCTTCGGAAGCTTCATCGGATCTGGTTGTAATAAACCCGTTATCGTATGCAAGGTTGGGATGGCTTTCTTTGAGATAGGAAAGCAGAGTCAGCCTGTAATAGGATAACTCCATAGGGATATTTCGATTATTATTCTTTTTCATCTTTTTAATTTATTAGTGGATAAAAACCGGAATAACCGCTAACTTTGTCATACTTCAATTTATCTAAGCACTCAGTGCTTTTTTATTGTGTTTTCTTCGATAAATACCGTAAGGTGTATCGGGTTAGACCGGATAAGTTGGATAATTAGCCAGGCACTTGGGAGGGATACCCAAGTGCCGTTTGTTTGGGGGAGCCACAGGCTCTTTTGTTATTAGATAGTATAAAAACTATAATTGTTATTTAATCTATTATTTTTTCGGTTTTCCCTTTCCTTTTTTATAATTGGTATTGCTGCTATTTTTTCTTTCAGGAAATACAAATTTGACATTCAGTTCCTCATCCAGTATCATTGATGCCTCAAAGTCGTTACCGGCTTTGCTCTTAAAGCCTTTAAGCGGTCCCAGTATTTTCTTTTCAAAGAGTTCGGTTAGTTGGGCATCTGTCAAAGTTTTGCCGGCCTTCGTCCTGAAACAGGTAAAATCGCAATGCTCACTGCTGCATCGGGCAACCATCGGATAAAACCGTATATTCCCTTCTTTACATTTAGGACAGCATACATTGGAGCTTGTTTCTTTGAATACGATGTTAGAGGATAAGAGTTCAGCTGTTACCTGAGAAGTATAAACTCCTATACTTTTCATAAAGGTTTCAGCATTATCTTCTCCCCGTTCAATCTTAGCCAGTGTTTCTTCCCACATTCCAGTCATTTCCACATCGGCAATACGCATGGATTTGACAATGCCATAGATAGCCATTCCTTTTTCGGTTGGGATAAGTGTTTTCTCTTTGCGGATAATATATCCCCGTGAAATAAGTGTTTCGATAATGGCAGCACGGGTAGCAGGCGTTCCCAATCCGCAATCCTTCATGGCTTGACGTTGGGTTTCGTCATCCAGTTCTTTGCCTGCATTTTCCATAGCAGTCAATAGGGAACTTTCGGTAAATAAGGGTTTCGGCTTGGTCTGTTTTTCTATCAGGCTGCATCCGGTGGATTGAAGTTTTTCATTTTCAGAGAGTCCGGGCAGCAAACTATTGGGGACGTCATTATTTTTATTGTTTTCATCCTTATCTTCTGTTTTATCACCCGACTTCTTTTGTACTGCCCGCCATCCTGCTTCAATAATGACAGAACCTTTGGCCTCGAATTCCATATCGTTGCTGACAATAGAAACGGTGGTCTGTTCTTTCTGGCACTTGGGAGAAAAAGCTTCCAGCATCCGGCAGACAATCAGGTCGTAAACCTGTCGCTCTTCCTTTTTGAGTTCATTTGCGAACACATCGGTAATAAGCAAGGCATGGTGGTCGGTTACTTTTTTGTCGTTTACCGCCTGCCTGTTCAATCCGTCTTTCAGTAATCCAATCGTGTATTCCCCGTATTTGGGATGTGCTTTGATAAACTTCATTGTTTCAGGCACCTGTTCAAATACATCTTCAGAGATATACTTACTACCTGTGCGGGGATAGGAAATCAGTTTCTTTTCGTAGAGGGTTTGCGCAATGCCGAGCATCTTCTCTGCCGGGAATCCGAACAGGCTATTGGCTTTCTTCTGTAATCCGGTCAGGTCGAAAAGTAAGGGTGCTTCCTCCGATATGGCTTTCTTATCGACTTTCTTAACTTCTACTGTAGGATTGGCTTTTAATAACCGGTATCGTTTTTCGGCTTCCTCCTTATCGGAATACTTTTCTTTAGATTGTGCTTTAAAAGAGATATTGTCTTTTTCAATACCCACTCCCAGTTGCCAGTATTTCTGGGGTATAAATTGTTTATTCTCCTTATAACGGGAGCAGATCATTGCCAGTGTCGGGGTTTGTACCCGTCCGAGTGAATAGACACCATCGCCGACAGTAATACTTAATGCCTGGCTGGCATTGATACCGACAAGCCAATCGGCTTCGCTTCTCGATTTGGCGGCATAATACAGGTTGTCGTAATCCGTTCCTTTTTTCAGGTTATTCAAGCCTTCCCGGATAGCCTTTTCAGTAAGGGAACTGATCCATAAACGCCTGAATGGTTTATTACATTCCAGATAGGAATAAATATACCTGAAAATCAATTCTCCTTCGCGTCCGGCATCGGTAGCGACAATAATACTGTCGCACCGGTCGAATACTTTTTTAATGACACGGAGTTGCTTTAATGCTCCGGGATCGGCTTTATAACCTTTCTCCGCTTTTACCTGCCGGGGTTGCAGGGTAAAAGTTTCGGGGATGATGGGCAGGTTCTCCCGTTTAAAGCCTTTGAGCCCGTAATTCTCGGGCATGGAGAGCCCGATTAGATGTCCCAATGCCCATGTTACTATATAATTATTTCCTTCGATATAACCTTCCTCGCGGGATGTTGCTCCCACAATCTTGGCTATCTCCCGTGCTACAGTTGGTTTTTCTGCTATTATTGCTATCATATTTTCTAATTGTTTAATGAGGTAATATGCCGATGTGCCAATTTAGTTACAAGTTTGCCTCGCCTTCGCTTCGGCGATTTTCAATTCTTCACCCTACGGGCAGTTACGAGTTACAGTGATTCAAGTTGTTAGCTATTATCACTTTATCGCTTTGCGTAATCGGCACATTGGCATATCAGTAAATTGGCACATTACATTCTTATCCCTTTGGATTTTTGTACTTTCTGTTCTTGTTTTTCGTCTTGCTTTTCTTCCTTTTGTTCTTCCTGCTTTTGGGTCGGTTTCCCCTGTCCCTGTTTGAGCGGTTCTTTAATGTCTTTGGTGGCTTCGTTGTTTTTGCCTTCCGAGTTGACAGCAACCTGTGTCTTGCTGTTGTTGTCGGGCGTAACCTCCGCTCCCTGCCTGATAGCTTTATCAGGATTCCATCTGAAGAAGTCCAGTTTTTCTTTTTCGGTATTAACTTTGACATAGGCATTGAAGGGTTCGCCCGCCCTGTCGGTCATGCCGGTGACATAGATGGTCTGCCCTGCTTTTAGCTGGGTTTGTTGTGCCGGAGTCAGTTCCGCTCCCAATAACCTAGCGGGAATGCGCAGCCGTGTTTCGCCTTCCTGTTTCTGCTGCCGTCCTTCCTTTTGTTCTTTTGACAATTTATTGGCATTATCGAATTTAAATTCGATGCCCCTCCTGTCGGCATTGATTTGTACGGATGCACTGAAGTCTTCGCCTTTTTTTGACTTCATACCTTCGAGGTATACGGCTTTTCCTTCGGCTAATTCTTTTCTTTGCTGTTCATTGAGGGTGACGCCTTTAATCTCATTGGGAATCTTTATCTTATCCGCCCTGATGGCTACCAGTTCGTTCGTCATCTTGTCGATAGACAGGAATGCCGGCATCTTATGCCCTTTGACGGGTTCTATCTCCACCAGCCGCCCTGCATGTCCTGTACGGCGAAGGTTCTGTTTATCGTCTTCCGTCAGACGGACACCGTAGACAAACCCGTCTAACTGTGGTTCTTTGCGCAAGGCATGTACAATCAGGTTCAATTTGCCGTCGGGGTTCTCGCGTAAGGATAAGCGGGCGTCGGTGCGGATAAGGGAATCGCCTATCTCTGCCTTGACAGGAAACAGCATCGGCGTCTTTTGCCAGTTCAACAGCTTGTCGAGGCTCTTTTTGTCAATCATCTCCTTTTTTATTCCTAACTTCTCGAACTGTTCCCAGTCGATACGGGATTCGTCTATGGCCTGATAGGGCTTCTTTGAGAATTCTTCGGGCACTACCCGATGTGTATCCAGCATTTCTTTATTGGATGGCGTTTCGGGTTCTTTCAGCATTTCCTGTAATACGGATACGAAACTTTCCACTTTCTCCAAGGGCGCCCTGAAGAAATGGAAGTGGGTGGGCTCTTTACACTGGCGAATAAAGTTGGACATAAAGTTTTCCAGTGCGTTTCCCTGTTTGTCGATGCGCAGGAACTCCGGCTCGTTTTCCTGCCTGGGACTGGTGGTTCTGGGCGTCCCGTCTTCATTCATTCCTGTGACAACATTCAACTTGCCGCTGTCTTTTTCTGTGACCAGCAGAACATCCTGGTCTTTTACTTCTTCATTCATCTTTTGGATAATTAGGGGGTCGCAGACCCTTTGGTTTTTACTTAGCCTGCGATTACAGCAGGCCGGTTTGTTAATAAATCACCCGGGGATATCGGGTACGGGATTTATCTCAGGCGAAAGTATCATTTAAGAACGGGTTGATAATGAGGTTTAAAAGGAGTGGAGTCCCTTGTCCGGCGATGTCGCACCTGGATAATGAGCCGTTTGGGGTGAGGGATTATCAGGTGATAGTCATTTCCTCTCCCTTATCCCCGGATTGTCCGTCCCTATTCTGCCTCTTCTTATTTAAGAATTTAAATACCTCGGATTCATAATAGAAGGGTTTGCCTGCCACGCGTATGAAAGGCAGTTCCCCGGCAGCGCGATACCGTTGCAGGCTGCGGGGCGTCAGCTTGAACATGATGCAGATATCCTGATTGTCGAGAATGGTTTCGCCGTTCAGGCGGTTTTTAGCTTTGAGCAGGCCAAAGAGTTCGTCCAGCCTTTCATCGAAATGCTTCAGGCTGTCATCGAATTTACTGTCTTGTATTTCCATGTCATTCTTATTAATTGGGCAATACAAAGTTGCAATATCATGCAGAGCGATATTCACAACTTGGGTAGACTTTTTTCGATATTTTTTATTTATGCGCTGATATAATGACGCTTAGCGGCTGAAAGACGGAATAAATAATTTTTTGTTTAAAAAAGCTGCTTGGGTATTAAGAAAAATTGGATATAATTTAACTGTTTATCAACTGATTCCGCCAAAAAGAATGGTTATATTTGGTATATCATTTGATTCCCGCTTGGGAAGGCCTGACAAGTAATAAGCTAAGAAATAATCTATTATAATTTGGAGGTGTAATCTTGTGCTTGTGGAGTCTATCTATCACTGATCGATATGTGATAATGGAATATAAGGATATATGAAAAAATAGCGTGGAAACCTGTATTTTCAAAACAAAGGTACTGGTATACCCTACAAACGAAAAAACGGTCATCCACGCTATATATTTACTATATAACATTCGATTCACGTTTCTTATCCCGTTTGTTATTAAAAAATTACCAGTTTTTTGTTTTGGGTCAGAAGCAGACGTAAATTTATCCGAATAAATCGGTTAATGCAACATTATGACATCTTATGTTCCATTTTTTCCTCCCTATCCATTTTGAGTATTAGCACACTGCGCAGCTTATCCAAAAAAGCCGTCCTTGACTTACGGATACATAACTCGAGGAATGTGCGCGATGGATTGCCTCCCAGATCCACATTAAACACATTTTCAAAATAGGCGGATACTTCTTTGAGCGTTGTTCTCCCATGGTTGAAAACACCGGCTTCGATAAGGGCGTAGGTTAGTTCCACCAGGTCGGACTTACTGCCTGTCCAGCTCAGCTTGCTCTTGGGATAGTTGTTTTTTGCCAGTCCCAGGGTTAATTCGTCGGTTCTTGCCAGTTCGCCGTAGATATACTTTTCCAGTTTGTCGTTGGCCAGTATGCGGGTCATCTTCAGGTCGGCGGCAGTAGAGAATAAAGGGTCGCGTTCATGCGACAGGCAACCATGATAGAGGGTATGGTCCGTCTTTCCCCGCAGGAAGTACTGCCTGTCCATGGCTGTACCCTTCGAGCGGTAGTAACAATAAAAGGCTTCGTTCTTCTCGAAGAAGTCCGTGATGCGGAACAATTCCTTCTTCAGGTAGGTCTTCAGTTCGAGGCTCCTGCCGGCAGGGCGGTGGACTTCGAGGTTGTACATCTTCTGGTAGAAGACAAGGTCGCAGAAGAGCTTGGGCTTTATCTCCTTGAAGAAGAGGATCTCTTCGGCTTCGTCCCTGAATTGATAATCGTGGATAAAAAAGCGGAGGCGGTTGAAGGCATCTTTCAACAGCGCGGTTATCTCCGCGGCTTTTTTCAATGTGTCGGCGTCCATCTTCTCTATGGCAGATAAAGATGAGCCAACTTCCTGTTTAAGGGCTGTGGTAAATTGAATCATACATACTTGTTTTTAAGTGAATATTTAGTTTTGGGACACGTCTGTCCCTTTCCTGACAATTACCGGTTCAATTTTTTTATCATAGAACAGGCATATAGCTATTATTGCCGTTTCTTATTTACACATTACGGGTGACAAGTATAAAAGCGTTTAAGAATTTGTAACTTGTAACCCGTAATTATGCTAAGCATATGGTAACTTTTTAGTCGGCCGTACCGTTAAAGGCTCCACCCATTGTCCAGCCTTGGATTGTTCCCTTAGCCTCCACTTCGTTCTTTTTGACCGTTACGTTAAACGTATAGATATGCGCTGGTTTGAGTTCGGTAACCTGAGCATTCGCATCACCGACATTCTTACTCATCGTCCATGAATAGGTGTTTCCCCCGACGGTAAATTCTACAACGTGGCTGCCAGTAAATGTCACAGGTAACAAAATCGCCTCGTAATTGGTTGAAGACGGAACATTATAAGGAGTAATATCTGCCACATCTGCCTCATTGCTGATAGCCGGACTTACCAAATCAAAATCGGCTGTGGTATTCATCCCTTTAATTTTTACGGTCATGCCGGTCAGATCAGCGACTCCCGCACCCTTTGTTACCTTAATAACTACTTTCGTCAGCTGATGGGAAAATTTCATATCCACAGCTGTAGTGCCCTGCGACTTGTCATAGCCTGCTCCTGATTTATCTGCAGTAGCGTATAATAGGTCGATAGCCGACTGGTTGGTCTGTGTTGCAACGTTTATCGGATATTTGAAATCCGTCAACGTGCTTTTGTAAGGATGGTAGGCGATAAAATCTGCCTTATCGCCGTTTACCGGATAAAAGATAGGCGATGATATAGCGGTAAATGCGGTAGACATTCCCGTATCTTTCGCTTTATATTCGACATTATCCGCACCTTCGAGGATATTAGCGGCAGAAAGAGCCTGCCCGTGCTTTACCATAAAGATACCCACCGGATCGTTTTGATCCCATGTGCTGCCAACATTTCCACCCACCTTCGGCGTGGCGGCATTTACCCCCGAAGAGAATAATACCCGTCCGTCGTTCACCTCCGGTGTGTTGTCGTCGTCGCTGCTGCACGAAGCGAATAAGAGTGCTGTAACCGCTAATGCTGATAAAAATTTTGTTTTGCATAAATTACTCACGCTCGGCAAACCCAAACGGGTTTGTCTTTGCTCTTGTTTACTCATAATTTTCATAATTTGTTTTTATTAAATGGTTTATAAATAGTTATTTTAAGCCTTTAGCTATTAGCTTTTTCATTGTTTATTTTTTTCGTCCTCTTCACCCCGTACGGGGTGACTAAGAGGGACTGTTCTTTTTTTCCGCTGACCGGCTACGCCGGTATTTTTTTTCTCGCCTGCCTTTTTCGCTGCGGTCGTCCCTCCCTTGCCCTTTGGCAGGCTCGCAGCTCAAGGTGGATGGATGAACTAAGGGACGAAAACTACCCGGAAACCGAAGTTGATGTCAGCATTGCCGGGATTCGAGTCGTTACGATAGGCAGAGCGACAGTACTGGGCGTCGCCGTACCAGTGGCCGCCACGCAATACGCGGTCGGCACCCGAAGTGGGACCGGTAGGGTCTGTTACAGGGTCACTGGCATTTGTACTTCCATAATTAGCAGCATACCAATCCTGGCACCATTCAAAGACATTCCCGTGCATATCGTAAAGACCGTAGCTATTTGTATAACTTGAATAACTTCCTACTGCTTGGGTAGAACCTTTGTATATGCCACTTGCATTATATGATTGTTGCCCTCCGGCATCGTAATCATATATGTAACGCCCATCAAAATTTGCCATATCACCTGTCAGTTTTTTACCCTCTCCAATTCCAAAAGGTAGCGTATTGGTTTCGATAGCCTTATTGGCATACGCACCACGGCATGCGTATTCCCATTCGGCTTCGGTTGGTAAGCGTCCGCCTATCCATTTTACATATTCATATGCGCCATACCAGGTAACCCAGATTGCAGGGTAATCGTCTTTTCCGGATGCGGGAACCCATGTGCTGCCATTCCAGTTCAACCCCCCATTAGCTCCCGTTCCGTTTCCTTCAAATACTAGTACCTGTCCATCATTATTCCCCCAGGTACATTTACCGCCTGTCATATTTCCTCCCCAGCCTGGATTATATATATTAGTTTCTGCCTGCACTTTCTTATCATTCAAAAAAGCAGCATATTGTACATTGGTAACGGCATATTTGCCCATATAAAAATCATTTGTCAGGGTTACCTCATGCTGGGTTTCGTTAGTCTGGCGGTTCGGCTCAAACGTAGGGCTACCCATCTGAAAGATTCCCTTAGGAATGCGCACGGCTTCTATAATCTCTACATTTTCTTCGCCATTTTCCTTAGTATCCCAGTTGTTGATAATAGGTGTGGCGACAGTCACTCCTGTGCGATTGACTGTTATTTCGTATGTATATTCCTTGCCGCTTTTATAAGCATGGGCATCGGTATCGGGGATGTCGTATGTAAAGGTTTCCCCGCCGAGAGTAAAAGTCATCGTGCGCCCGGTATACTCATTCTCTGCCTGCGGTATAACCAATGCCTGATAGCTTGTGCCCGAACCGTTAGGGGCAATAGCTGCTACATTACCTTTATTATCGAATGTGCCGTCCGCCAGCTTAAAACCGGCAGTTGTCGGCATACCCGTAAAAGTTACCGTCATAGCTGCCAGTTCCGCATCTGTTACCCCTGTACCTTTTTCCATATTCAGTACAATGCGGCTAAGGGCATGCTTGAAGGTAAGGCTGACCGCCGTATTGTTTTTATTCTTACCCGTGGCGTCGTTGCTGTACAACAGGTCGATGGCATCAGGGTTGCCTTGTTTGCCTGTGCTTACATCCACCGGATATGTATAACCGGTAAGCGAGGCAACATACGGATAGTAAGCGATAAAATCCACATTGCCCGACTGGGGGAGATAGATAATTTCATTGGCATTTGCCGGGGCGAAGGTTGCCGTTTCAGTTTCGCCGCTTTTTGGCGTAGCTTTATATTGTATATTATCCGCCTCTTCGGAGATATTAATCGAAGATAGAGGTTGCCCCATCTTCTTCATAAAGATGCCTACGAGGTCATCCTGCTCCCATTCATTGCCATTGGAAGCGGTCTTCAACCCTCCATTCTTCACTTTTCGTTCTTCACTCTTCGTTATCCTGAACGCCCTTGTTTCAAACCCGTCTTTATCCATATAGTCAGTATAAGGGATACCCGAAGGGGTGACGCCGGAAGTGCCGTTTACGGCTGCCGCTTTGGGTACGGCTATCCCCGTGGTTCCGGTCGAGAAGCTCACGGCTACGCGGTCGCCGTTATCGGCTACCGGGTCATCGTCCTGTGAACAGGAGAAGAGCAGCAAGGCAAGAAGCACCCCACCCGCCCCCCAAAGGGAGGATTTGGACAAAGTCCTGCTTAATAATTGTTTCATTCTTTTCATATTTTCTTTCAGTTTATATTTTTTTATCATAGTGCGTTTTTTAACTAAAAAGTAACAGAAGTAACGGTTTTAGCTATTAGCTGATAGCTTTTAGTCCTTAGCTTTCCATTTCTCTCTTCTTACTCTCTGTCATTGGCTTCGCTTTGCCCAACTTTGTTTCTGACCATAGAGAAGGGGTCTCTTTTTTCTCAGCTATCGGCTAATAGCTTTTTCGACAAGTGATGCTTCGTCCCTCAGCATTACAACCTCAGGAGGGGCTGCTTTTTAACTAAAAAGTGACAAAGGTTACACTTTTTCCACTTTTTTGTCATGTAACTTTTTTGTTGCAGTGCATTCGTTATCCGCCTATTCTTACACTGACCTGTCCCAGCATTTTCAAATCTTCAAATTCGCTAATTTTCAAATTGATTTCGGCTTCGCTAAGCATTTTATATATAGATAAATGGATTCCAATTTCGTTATCCGGCTACGCCGGTATTCATTTTTTTCTCGCCTGCCTTTTCGCTGCGGTCGTCCCTCCCTTGCCCTTTTGGCAGGCTCGCGGCTCAAGGTGGGTGGATGAACTAAGGGACGAAAACCACCCGGAAACCGATGTTGCTGCTAGCATCGGCGGGATTCGCGCCGCTACGATAGGCAGAGCGACAGAGCCGGGCGTTGCCGTACCAGTGGCCGCCACGCAATACGCGGTAGGTACCCGAAGTTCCGAGGGGGTCAGTTACTGCACCGGAATCGTAATCGTAATCGCTCCATCCATCCCATTTATCCTGGCACCATTCATAGACATTGCCGTGCATATCGTAAAGACCATAGCTATTGGCATAATTTGGATAACTTCCTACTGCCTGGGTAGAATTTGGATAATTATTTTCATTATCTTGATATTGCCCATTTTGATCTAAATCATACGAATATTGCCACCAAAAGTTTGCCATTTGATAGGTCAATTTCTTTCCATCGCCTATACCGAATGGCAAGGTATTTGTTTCGGTTGCCTTATTGGGATAATCGCCCCGGCAGGCGTTTTCCCACTCGGCTTCGGTTGGTAACCTGCCGCCTATCCACCGGGCATATTCATCCGCCCCGTACCAGGTAACATAAATCACCGGATGGCTTTCATAGCCGGATACGGGAACCCATTTGCTGTCGGCTGAATTCCAGTTCAAGCCCCAGTTGTAGCTTCCATTACTGTCTTTTATCAGGGTTTGCTCCCCGTCACTTGTAGTGGTGAACCTGCCGTTTTGTCCGATACCCTTTTCATTCAGAAAAGCGGCAAACTGCGCATTGGTCACCTGGTATTTACCCATCGTATAGGCTTTTGTCAGGGTTACATCGTGCTGGGTTTCATTGCTCGAGCGGTTCGGCTCGGTAGCAGGGCTACCCATTATAAACTTACCCGCAGGTATTATTGCCCCTTTATGTATATACGTCGGCATCTTTTGGGTAAAGAGTTCGGCTTTGTTCTTCGTCACAGCCAGTTCACTTGTCAGCCTTGGGCTTTCCATCAATAAGCCGCCGTTTGTTATCCGGCAGATGCTGAGCCCTTCCGCTATGGTTTGCACGGGTATCAGGGCGCGGTAGGTATAACCTTCTATGTTGTACATCTTTATCTCTGCCGCTTCGCCCGATGCGGTTACGGCCTCCGTACCCAGATTCAGGGTAGAGCCTGTCTTTACGTTGCGCAGCTTCACGGTCAGTTCTTCGTTGGGGTCAATCGCCCCTGTTTCGTTATCCAGCGTCATCTGCACCATTGCCAGCATATGTGTAAAGCTAAGGTTCACGGTTTCCCCTTTGGTATAGCCGCTACCGGAATTATTGTCTTTAGAGGTCATCAGGTCACTCAGGCTGTAGTTTGCCGCCGTGCTCTGGTCTGCTTTTACATTAAAAGTAATGGCGGTAGGGTCAAGGTTTGCATTATCTATATAAGGGTAGTAGGCATAGAAATCGTAATTTTGCCCGGTTACGTTTGGCCAAAAGATGTCGCCGCTCCATGTGCCGCCGTTATATTTCAGCTTCACATTATGGATAGGGTTGTTTGCCGATGCTAAAGCTTCACCATGCTTTACGGCAAAAACACCAATTTCATCCCCGTTTTCAAACACGCTTTTGAACAGGGCATCAGTGGCTATTTTCAATTTACTATCAGTTTGCGGTATTATTCCTATCTCAAAGCGGATGTCACTATTGCCACCTGTGGGAGTGGGATTTTGTCCGAGGTCGTCATCGCTGCTGCAAGAGAAAAGCAACAATAGGAGGAGCCCCCCCACCCCCCATAGGGGGGATTTCAGGCCTCCCCAACCCCTCCGAAGGAAGGGCTTTAGTGCCTTTAATAAGATATTTTCTTTTGTTTTCATATCGTTTATTTATTTTCTGTTTATTTAATCAATTACCTTGTGGCTTTGCCCGGTTCTCCTCTTAGGGGAGATTAAGAGGGGCTTCTCATGGCCTTGCTCAAAGCCTCCCCTTGGGGAGGTTGGAGGGGCCCTACCACGCTATCCCGCTGCTACCTTCCACCACTTTCCATCCTGTGATGGTCGCTTCAAAACCAGCTTCCACAGGCGTATTCAGGTCGGCAGTCATTGTCAGAGGCTTATACTTATCCGTATTGAAGTTCGAAAGCTTGGCAGTTACATCGCTCTCCACCGTTTGCACCTTTCCATCGTTGAAAGTAAGTGTTAAGGTTAATAGTTGTGTCTGATTGGAAAGTCCCAGCAAACGGACGGTAGCCGTCAGCTTATCGCCATTGCGTGTAAAAGCGGGAACAACGCTCAGGTTATCCCCTGTATAAGTATTCGTTTTAAAGTCCATGCCGTTAGCCATCCCGCTCAATGTGGCTTCTGTGGATTCGATTCTTGCCGGGTCGCCCTCTTTTATTGTCAGTTCGATGGTCAGCTGGCGCACCTGCTGCACTATGGCGGCGGTCACGGTTTTTTCTTTATCTGCTTCATAGGTTATATCTCCTATGTAGGTAAAGAGCCATCCCGGCTTCGGGTCAACGGTGTTGTTTTCAGTTGCAACTTTTACCGTCGTGCCGCTTGGCGTTATCTTCTCCGCCGTATTGTACATCAGCAGGGGATAGGTGCCTGCCTCCAGTTCGGGCAAGACATTGGTATTCTTATCGAATGTCGATTCTTCACCATTGAAGATGGCAGTATAGGTTGCCGGTATGTCGATTCCTGCCGAGCGTTTCGACCAGTCGGTAATAAGGGTTATCTTGCCTTTTGTGGGTTGTGGCGGCGTTACCGGCATATCTTCGAGGTCGATAAGGGTATCGCAGGAAGGGAAGATGAGGAGTACCAACAGGAGCCCCCCCGCCCCCCGAAGGGGGGATTTGGACAAAGTCCTGCTTAATAATTGTTGTATTGTTTTCGCGCCTATGCTGCGCAAATTACTCACGCTCGGCAAACCCAAACGAGTTTGTCTTTGCTCTTGCTTAATCGTAATTTTCATATATTGTTATTTTAGCTTTTAGCCATT
Organism: Prevotella sp. 10(H); assembly: GCF_000711235.1. Taxonomy (GTDB): domain Bacteria; phylum Bacteroidota; class Bacteroidia; order Bacteroidales; family Dysgonomonadaceae; genus Dysgonomonas. The sequence goes on from NZ_JOMI01000001.1 coordinate 434,725, forward strand.
AGCTGATAGCTATTAGCTTTTTGTTATTACTTCTGTATTTTTTTTCGTTGCTTTGCTAAGCCTCCCCTAGGGGAGGTTGGAGGGGCTACATCTTCCACACAAATGTCACACTCACTCCCGTAGGCCCCCAGTAGCCGTTCGATGATTTGGCTTTGATACGGTAGTCATGTCCGTCGATACGGTTGTACTCTTCCTTGTCGTGCAGATAGAGATAACCCAGCGACAGCCCGAGGTCAACCATCAGGTTGCGTCCGCAGTAGAACTGGTGTCCGAGGGTTAGTCCTCCACCCATGTATTTCCCCTGATTCCCGGTCAGGTTGTATTCGCCCATAGTGTATTGAAGGCCGATATAATTGTTTTTCAGGCTGCCGGTGTAGTAGCGTACCTGTGGTGCAACATTCCATACATGCCAGTAGCGGTTTTGGGTGTTCAGTTTCCAGTGCGCATAACCGCCTTCGACCAACAGGCCGAGGTTGTCCGTGGCTTTGTATTCCGCTCCAAGGTTCGGGGTTAACAATAGCCATGAGGCAGCGTTGGTGCGCAGGCTCAGGCTGCCTTTAGGGAAATAGGTTTGTTCTGCTTCTTTGTTTTCCTGGGCATTTAAGGAAGGAAAGCATAATAGCAGTAATAAGATGAAGGTAATAATCTTCTGTTTCATATGATATTATTTAGGATTTGTCTGTTTATCAGGATAATATTTCAGATGGGTATTTTCATGTAACAGGAAAGCAATGGTCTTTCTCATCTTATTTACCCGGCGATGATAAAAAACGATCCTTACTGTCAAGGCGACGATAATTACTGATAAGGCTATGATGATTATATATGGAGTCTCCATTATTTCTTGTTTTTTGTTTATCATTTTTCTTATTCCATACTATTGTCTTCTTGTGATGGGTTTTTATCCGGTTCACAAGGGAGCATCAGCCGGTCTAACAGGTTATATAGTTTTTCTTTCTCTTTGTTGTTTCCCCTTGTAAACTGCAACTGTTCGCGGATAAAGCGGCTCTGGCAGATTATGACTGTTATCAGTCCGATGATGATAACCGATAGGAACAGGATGATGATATGGGTTATTTCCATAATGCTTTATTATATATAAGATTCCTTATTGTTCTTTGATACCGTTTTCCGATGACTGTTTCTTCTCCTTTGGGCGTGGGAACATAATCCGCTCGAACAGGTTGTACAGGTTATCTTTTTCCTTGTCGGCACGCCAGGCAAACTTCATCAGGTCGCGCATAAAACGCCTCTGGCAGATAAGTGCTATCACCAGTGCGATGATGACGACCGAAAGGATAATGATGATGATATGCGCTGTTTCCATCTTGCCCGATACATTGTTTATGACATGGGACAAAACTATCCGGAATGGCTTTCCGCCGTATGACACAGCGTCCATTTTTTGTGACATTCCGTACAAAAATGCAGTTTAAGGAAAGTAGGTGTATTTAAACATAAAACCGTTTATAGTTCGTAAATCACTGAAAATAAAAATATTGTATATTATCGCCGGAGTTTTGACTTTTATTCTTATTCAGGCTGGTAACAAAAGGTTTCCGGCAATCATTTAAAATTGCCGGGATGAGAAATAATTAAGTAAAAGATTTTTTATCGGTATGATCGGGTATCAATCCGCTTCCGGGATGTCTTCTTCGCCGCTCTCTTTTTGCTCCAAGGCCACTTTACGGTATGCGGAAGGGCTGAGGTTGTAGCAAGCCTGAAACTGACGGTAAAGTGTACGCACTGACGAAAATCCGCATGTTATGGCGATGTCTTCGATTAACAAATCGGTGCTTTCCAACAACCTTTTGGCTTCCTGTAACCGCAAATGCCTGATATATTCCTGCGGGGATTTACCTGTAAATGTTTTTAAGACCTCGAACAGATAAGTACGGTTTGTAGAAAGCCGGGTAACAAGTGTGTTCACATCCATATCCTGCAGGGCGAAATTCTTATTAGCCAGCAAATATTCATGCACGCGGATATAGAGTTCCCGCTTCCGGTGGTCATCCGTACATTGATTGATTGAAACCTCGCCGGCAGTAGGCTGTGTATTCTCATGGAGCAGTATCCTTTCGTGCATGGCACGGACGGCATCCTGTTCTTTAATCCGAAGGTAAAGATTACGGTTTTTTTGTTGCAGTTTCTTATAAGAACAGATAAGTATCACCGATATAATCAGACTTAAAAAAAGGATAACGGAAATAAGGATTGTCTGTGTTTTCTGCTTTTGAAGTTTTTCTTCTTTTAATGCATTCTCTTTCTCAAACACCTGTTGTTCGGCATAGGCTACAAACTGAAAATTATACGTTTTTTCTTCTTCAGCTTTAACAATAGAAACAGAATCTATATATAATGCCGCCTTATCTATATCATTTGTTTTAAGGTAATAATCGCGAGCCAGCGCATAATATTTTTCCCAGTTGCGGATTGGAAACCCTCCGGCAATCAGATATACCCGTGCCGAATCTATCAGTTCACGTGCTTTACCCAATTCTCCTTTTTCCATATACAGGCGGCCCAGACCAACGGCATATCCTCCGGCAAGGGTGATATCCTTCACTTGTAAAGCTCGTGGAAGAGCAATGGTGTATAATCGCATGGCCTCTTGCTTATTTCCACGCGCATTAGCATTATTGGCTATAGCTCCAATGGCTATAACATCGTAAATAGAACGGCGATTCACATTATACGGGCAGCTCAGCATGGAGAGATAAATCGAATCGGATCGTTCATAATCGCCTTTAAGCGCGTAATAACTACCAAGATAGTCTTTAGCCACCATTGCATTACTGGTAAAGAATCGTTCGTCCGATTGTCGGGCTGCTTTCTCAAATAACGGGATTGCTTTGTCGTAATATCTGCATCTGTAATATACAAGTCCTATCATAACATGAAGATATCCCTGATCATATTCATATGGCTGGTCTTCCAGCTCTTCCAATGTGGAGAGAATCTCATTCATGAGTTCGATTACGGGTACCTTTTGGATTTCTGGTAGCTGTATCCCGCGTAACGAGTCCATAAGAGCGCCATTCCCGATAAAAAGCATACGCTGCATTATGCGCAGTTTGGTCTGTAAATCCCCTTCTTGCTCATATTTTTTTAAAAGTTTTTTCACATACTCCCAATCGTCTTGTGTTAGCGATGGTGTAATTTTCCGGTAGACATCCATAATGTCTATTTCCTTTGCAAGGGCAGGACTTTTGTAATTTTCGTTTGCTTTCATCATTTTCCGGTAAGCGATATCGAGCGTTCTATCGGTAATAGATGTTACAAAATAGAAATATCTTAAATCTTCGAGGATTTCACTAAATTCACGGGTAGCGATGTGATGACACATTGAATCCACATTAAAGTATAATGTTCTTCCATCCCATATGACTAATGAATCGCATCCTTCTGTCGGAGGATAAACCTTTTCTTTCTCCCATTCCAGATTAAGCAGACTGTCGGGAATAATCATCTGTGCTTTCACATCCATGTAAAATAACGGCATAACCAATAATATAAAGGCTATAATCAGTTTCCTAAAAATGGATGATGAACACTTTTTCATATAGCAAATATAACGTCTTCCACTTGAAAAGCGAAAAGAAAGTGAAGCTTTTAACTACTGCCCTGTCCCGTATGCAGGAGTATTCTTATCGTACCAGATGCGTTCGTCCTGTAAGGTCAATGGGTTGTTTGTTCCCGGAGTAAAGCCCTGCTGTCTGAAAGCATTTTCTTTTATTGAATACATCTGGTCGGTAGGGCTTAATGCAGGTATAGGCATACGTCGTGGGATGATATAATTTGGATTGGATGAATCGAAGGCTTTCCTTGCTAGTAATGGACTTCCTTTTTTTGGATATCCCGAACGGCGTACGGTAACAAACAGTTCATTGGGACTATATACAAAATGGATGTATTGCTGTATATTATGGAAAAAACGGTAAAAACGACCCCTTAAAAACGGCGGAAAATGATCCCTTGAAGTTATGCCGTTCAAACAGTAAAAAGTTGTTCTCGGGATTGGGGTCTAAAAGAAGAAGATTTAAGCCCGAGTTAAACTTAATATTTATCGGTCTACCCAGGTAATGGGTCCACAGATTTTACAAAAATAGGTATAAGTCCCAACATCTCTATATTCGGACCCACATAATTTATCAGCGATACATATTTTCATTTTTAGTTTTCCTTTTTCTGATTGATTCTCCAAATAACTCTACCCTCAGGGAATGATGTACTAATCGGTCGAGTACGGCATCGGCAACTGTTTTCTCACCAATAACGTCATACCAACCTTTAACAGGGACCTGCGAAGTAATAATAGTAGATCTCTTTTGATGCCTGTCTTCTATTATATCCATCAGTATTCCCCTTGCCTGAGAGTCGAAAGCCTGCATACCGAAGTCATCCAGTATAAGCAGGTCCATCCTCTCGATACGTTTAAAGTCGTTTATAACAGAGCCTTTGACCTTTGCAATCTTCAGTTGGCTCATCAGTTTTGCAGTACTGGCATATAATACCTTATATCCATCCTGGCATGCTTTATTACCCAATGCGGTAGCCAGATAGCTCTTACCTGTTCCTGTGGGTCCGGTTATGAACAGGTCTTTACTTTCTGCGACAAACTCCAGGGCAGCTAACCGCTCAACCTGATTACGGTCCAGTCCCCGCTCAAAGGTGTAATCAATCTCTTCTATCGAAGCATTGTAACGGAATGAAGCAGCTTTAACCGCCCTTTCAATAGCCCTGTTTCGGCGGTTGTCGAACTCACTGGCCACCAGGTGTCCTATAAACTGATCCTGGGTCATTTGTTCTTTCAATGTATTTTCCAGTGATGTCTTGAAGGCGTCGTGCATACCAAAAAGGCGCATCTGACGCATTTTGTCTAATGTTTGATTGTTCATTGTTTTATTTATTAAAGGTTATTTATAATAGTCTTTCCCCCTGATATTTTCATGCTCCGGGATGTCTGCCGTTTCTTCGGGAACCTCAATAAGTTCAGACTGGGTTTTAAGTATATCCTGTATCTCAAGGAAACTATACCTGCCATAGCTGTCGGCAAGACGGCATGCGGCAGCCAGCCTGAGAGGACCTACCTTACGGGCTAAAGACAGGATGCCCGAACAGCTTTTATTAGCCTGGTCAACATAGCGCTTCTTCTCCAATACCTTACGGATGTAAAACTCGACATCTTCATTTATCTCGGCAGCCTGTTTAATAAAGGTCTCAGGTGACCATTCCAGGATAGCCTTATGCTTTGGAGACAAATGTTCAGGATTGGTTGTATGTTTAAACTCAAGGCGGTTACGGGTATGGCAAGCCACACAGGTATAGCCGTCAAATATCTCCACATCACTTGTCGTATAGGATATCTTCAGCTTTTTACCGATATAGATATAAGGGACGCTATAATAGTGGATATCTTCACGCAGACGGACATAGCCGTCTTTACCTACTGTTGCCATAATGTGCTTTTTTATCTGATAACGTATCGGATTTAGCGGACCCAATACATCGCGCTCAATCTCCTCAAAATAACTCCTGCGGGAGTAATTACGACGACTTAAAAGCTGGTAGTTATGTATCTCAAGGGCTGACCGTATAGCCGCATTCAATGACTTTAAGTCCGGACAACGCAGATGTTCTATCCGGGTAAAGATATCTTTGTATGTTAATTTTACAGCATTCTCTACTACTGATTTATCTTTAGGTTTACGCACACGGGCTGGTAGAACGGTTACGGCATAATGCTCGGCAAAACGCTCAAACTCTTCATTGAGTACCGATTCGTAACGTCCGGCTTTTGTCACGGCTGCTTTCAGGTTGTCGGGAACCATTGCCTGAGGGACCCCACCGTAATAATAAAAAGCGTTTTCACAGGCTGATATAAAATCTTCCTTTGTCTGGCTGGAAACCGCTTCTACATAAGTTAACAGGCTGCAGCCCAATATAGCTACGAAGACTTCTACCTGACGGGGAGATTCCCCATGAGGATATATCCATAATTTATCTCCTGTATAGTCGATAAACATTTTATCCCCGGCTTTATGCTCCATCCGCATCGAAGGGTTGGTAATCATCCGGTAACGCTGGATAGCCAATCGGAACTGAGTAAGTCCATAGCCATCAGGATGGTTCTGTCGATATTTATCCCATTGCTGGAGGGTAGTGGCTCCTTTACGTCCAAGTTCTTTGCAGATATCGGGCATTAAACCTTCCAATTCTTCCAGGCGGGGATTAGGTTGAAGCATACAAGCCGGTACACAAAACAGGTCGTGAAGCTCGGCATCACTTTTGCCATGAAACTCTTCGTAGGTCATTTTCAAAGAGTTCCACTTTTGAACGTATTTTTTTACTGTATTACGTGAGGTGCGAGCCATCGCTGCGATGGTCTTTAAACCCGTTTGCTCCTCATACAAACGGATAATGGTTCTAAGTTTGTTCATCTTAATTGGTATGTTCGGCATAATCTTCTGATTTTGGTCGCCGGTCAAGCTAACAAAATCTTACACTTTTAATACCATCTTTGAACAACTTTTTAACAATTACCCTTGCCGGGGTCAGTTTGAAACGTTTTTAGGGGATCACTTTCATCCGTTTTCAAGGGGTCAGTTTCGACCGTTTTTTAATGGCCATTTTCCGCCGTTTTTAAGGGGTCGTTTTTACCGTTTTTTCCAAATAGCAATCAGAGTTAAATTGAATGACTTAACTCACAATATGGATTTGTCAAGAATGCCGGAACCTGATACTAAAGATTTAGATCGATTGAAAAGATATAAAAAAGAATACCGGACCATTCTGGAATATTTGGGCCCCGTAAGCTGGGACTGGGACGATTCCGATTAACTATCCACTAAAACTATATAGCATGGAAAATACAAACGACAAAGAAGAATTAACTCTCCAAAATGTACCAAAGGCTGTTAATTATCTCATTAACGAAATCGCCGAAATGCGAGCTGTCTTAGTAAGTATTGAAACCGGATTAGGACTGGGTGCTCATAAGCACAGACCAATTGGTATTGAAAGAGTATGTGAGATTTTAGACCAAACTGAAAGGGTGGTAAAGAAAATGATACGGAATAATACGATTCCCTACTATAAAGTAGAAAAGAAAATCTACTTTTTTGAAGATGAACTGATCAAGTGGATAGAGAAATCCCGTGTTCCTACTTTTGATGAAAGATATGCCAATACCAGAAGAAGATATTAAAAACTTTTGCTATGAAACTTACAAGAAAACAATTATACGATCTGGTTTGGACAGAACCATTAACGGCTATATCCAAACGTTTAGAAATATCAGGTGCAGAATTAGGTAAACGTTGTGCAGCTGCAAATATACCGCTTCCTCCTAATGGTTACTGGTCAAAGCTTATATATGGAAAGAATATAGATAAAGCACTACTTTCAGGTGATGAAAATGAAGAAGTGGATTTAGCACCTTACTTAACTCCACAACAGATTATAGAAAAGGAAATAAGTAAAGGTGATCAATCCGTATTTAAAGTTCCCGAAATTTTATACGCTAAAGACCCTTTAATTATTGATACGAAGGAAAAACATAGAGAGGATATGATTCCCTGGAGTCAAAGAAAAAATCCTTATAAAAGTAAAATCAAAGAATCTTTAAATGTATCCGTTGGAGAAAAAACTATAGATAGGGCGTTATGTATATTTTCGACAGTAATCAATGTTTTACGATTAAGAGGTCATAGTATAAAGATCCATAAAAAGAATGAATATAATTCTGTAACCTATGCGGTGATTAATGGAGAAGAGATCAAGATAGACCTGACAGAGAGGCGACGTATGAAATCTGATGCGACAAGTACCAGAGATACAGAATACAGTGGAGAACTTCATTTCAATATTTATGGAGAATGGAGGGATACAACTACATATAAAGATACAACACATACTCGTTTAGAAGACAAGATAATAGAGATAATTGCCAATTTAGAATTCCGTTCCAAAAAAATCAAGGAAGACCGAGTAGCCGAAGAAGAACATATCCGCAAAGAAAAGGAAGCCAAGGAGAGGGAAGAGCGTGAAAAGTTTGAAGCTAATCGACAAGCAGAGCTTAAGGAATTCAGGATGATGTTCAATATGGCGGAGCGGCTTCGCAAAGCTAATATGCTCCGACAATATATTGCGGACTATGAAGAATATTTAAAAACCAGCGATGTAATGGATGACGAAGTTACACAGAAATTAGAATGGGCCAGAAAGAAAGCAGATTGGTTAGACCCGTTTATTGATGTTGAAGATGAATATCTGAATGAAGATGATAAGGATCAAAGAATAGAACCTGTAAAAACAGAATCAACTGTCCGGCGTTCATCCACTACAGAAACTGAAACATATAGTTTTTGGACCAGGCCTTACCGCTGGTTTAATAAAAAAAGATAAAGATTCTAATTTAAATATTTGACTTGTTTTTCAAAAAATACCAGTATATTTGTAATTAGAAGTCAGGCTTACAGAGGTTTGCCATCACAAAGAAAAGACATCATATAAAATCGTTACGAATTCGTTACGGCATGTCTTCCAGAAATATATAACAAGCTGAATATTATAGCTATTACGAGATAAAAAAGTGTTCCCGCTCGGATCACGTAAAGGTCAGAAACTAACAGACAAGAATCTGACAATAAAAGACAAAACGCTCTAAATGATCAATTTAGGGAGTTTTTTTTATTCCCCTACTTTGACAATAAACGACATGTTGAGGTAATTATCGAAATGTTGTATCTTTGTCTTTGTCATTAGATACACAAAAAAAGATTATGAGAGATATATACATGTGGGGAATATTTTTAATCTGCATATTTCTGCTTACAGTCTCATCTTGTAAGCAAACTGATGAGACGAAACTGGAAGAACTAAGCCAAATACTCATAGACAATAAAGACGTAGAGAAAATTCCTCAATACATACAAAATATAAAGGATGGAGCACAAAGGCAACAAAATGACAGATACTTGGGTACAGCTCATTACTATATAGCCTTATATTATAATCAACCGGATAATATATTTAGTGTAAACCCAATAAATATTGATAATGACAGTATTATGTATAACCTGCAGCTTGCCCGGAATTATTATAAAAAGGCAGGTTATGAAAGAGGTGAATTATTAGTAGACCAACAAATAATAGGAGGCTTGATCAAAAACAATAGTTATAATCTTGCATTAAACAAGATCATTCTTTTAGCTAAGAAGGCAGAAGCTCTCAAAGATTATTATGTGTTAATTATGTCTGATATATATCTAGCGGAATTATATCTTTCAAGGGATAAGCCTGATCGAACTTTAGCAATTTTGGATACAGCTTCTGTCCGCAGTAACAAATATCTGGAAGGAGAAGAAAAAAAGTCTATAGATATTAATATTCTTATATTTAAAATAAACGCAGCTTTCTGGAACGGTGATTATATGCTGTCTCTTTCTTATATAGACTCATTGCAAAATTTAATCGATTCATCAAAATTACCTGATCAAACAGTTAATTTTATCAATTGGTGGAGTTTAGATTCGCCTAGAGCCGAGAATTATATTAAGTTAAATAAGATAGAAGAAGCTAAATCTATAATAAACAAAATGTCTTTGTCTATAGGTGAAGATTATGACAAACGCGGCAGGGAACATTACATGAATTCTTTACTTTCCAAATATTATTACAAAATACATAATTACGACAGAGCCTATCAGTATATCGACAAATTTGACCCATCTGTTTTGGAAGAATGTGGATTATCTACGCCTCGTGACCAGGAGCGCTTATTGAAAATAGATATACTGGAAGCTAAAGGGGAACATAAGAAGGCTCTTTCGATGATGAAAGAGTATTATCAATACACCGATTCTCTGAACAGGACAGATATAGCCAGACAGATAAATGAAGCCGAGAGTTTGTTGAAAATAGAATTTCTTACTACCGATTCGGAGAGAAAGCAAAAAGAATATAAGACAAGGCATATGCAGATTTTATTATTCTCGTCGTTGATTGTTTTTTTCCTTATTATAGTGATATCTGTTCAGAAATATAATTCCAAACAACTAAGAAAAAAGAATGAAAAGATATTTGCACAATATCAGGACTTAGATAGATATCGCGAAGAGATGAAAACTCTGAACTCATCTGTAAATGAAAATAAGCAAGCAGATAGTATCTCTAAAGACCAATCTTTATTTGAGAAAATAGAAAACTATTTAATAGAAACTCATTGTTACCGGGAACCCAATATCACACGGGAGTCGCTTGCATCGGAGCTTGGTACTAACCGACAATATTTGACTCAGGCTATTCAAAATAATGTAAATATGACTTTTTCAGAGTATATAAATTTCTACAGGCTCGAATACAGCCGTGAATTACTGACATCGCCTGATAACTATACCATCGAATACATTCATATTTCCGCAGGATTCCTCAATAAAAGTACCTTTTACCGCCTGTTTAAAGAAAAATACGGAATGACCCCTAAAGAATTCAGAGATATAGCCAAGTAAAATAATAGATAATTCCTTTTTATATTTTCGCTATAATTGATGAAATAAGTAAGAGTTGGGAAGTAAATTTTCCAACTCTTCCTTTTTGAATACGATTCATCTTATCAAAAATTTTATTTTACGACTTTTCCCCCTTTTCTTCATTCATGCAATTTTGGAGATATGATGCTCTTATTAAATAGCTCTGAATATTATTTTGCGAATATCATACCTTTTATAGTACTTTTTTAATATTAAGCTACTACCCTTTTTTGCGATAGTCATACTTTCTTTTGCGACAGTCGTACTGCATAAATTAAGCTGTTTTTTAGTTTTGTTCACGAATTAAGAGAGACGAAACTTTGTAGAGAACTACATAGATAGGGCCGCCTAAACTGAATATGGGATTTTGATAACAAATAGAATTCTTCTTAAAAAGGACTTATACGAGTAATATAACTAAATAAAAGAAATATGAAATTCACTAATGTACGATTATTAGTCAAAGACTACCGCAAGTGTTTCAATTTTTACACCCAACAACTCGGTTTTGAAGCAGCATGGGATGTTGAAGAGTGTTATGCAAGTTTTAAAGTGGCGGACGGAATAGAGGGCCTGGCCATATTTACATCCGATATGATGGCGCCTGTCGTTGGTAATGCAGACAAAATGCAGCCTGTCGGCTTTCGTGAAAAGTCGATGGTATCTTTTCAGGTTGATAATGTTGACGAAACCTATCACACCCTTTTGGCTAAAGGTATTAAATTCATAAACGAGCCGACCGATATGCCCGATTGGGGTATGCGTTTCGTTCATCTGTACGATCCGGAGGAAAATCTGATCGAAATATATTCACCTCTTTTTGCAGAATGAGAAGAAACAACAATTACGAATAGAGGCGCTAAATTTTGTACCTCTATTCATATAATATCTTAAAAAATTAGCTTGAGAATCAAACATCTTTTTTGCAAAATAAACTCAAATAAATGCAACAGGTAAATATTGAAAGAAGGTATTGCCAGAGCTGTGGGATGCCACTAAACATCGAAAAGAAAGAATTTTCAGGAACCGATCGTGATGGGAATAAATTAAATGAATATTGTCGTTACTGTTTTCAAAATGGAGAATATACAGCAAACCGCTCTATGGCAGAGGCGATTGAAACCTGGCTTCCGTCCCTGAAACGTCAGCAACAAAAGAATACTACCAAGAAGATACACTATGAAATCGTTAACAACGTTCTTACTTATATCAACAACCATTTGTTTGAGGAGTTAGATGCCGAGCGGTTATCGAAAGTAGCCAACCTTTCTAAGTTCTATTTAATACGGGTTTTCAAGGATATTACAGGAGAAAGTATCGGAAATTATATGCTGCGAATTCGCCTTGAATATATTGCACATCTGATGGTAACAACAGATTTGCCTCTGAATGATATTGTAAATGATGTACACTATCACAGCAGGCATAGTCTGTCAAAGGCCTTTAAAAAATATTTCGGATTATCTCCACTTGAATACCGGCAAGCACACAAAGTTAGAGAATGAAATTTACATTCCTATAGAGAAAATTTCTTCTAACCGAAGTTAAAGAACGTATCTGATTAACTTTTTAAGCATCTGTTAGAAAAAAGAATAAAATGATTGGTGGTCTCGGCCTTATTTCCAAAATTTCTTTTACTTATCGGAATATAGTCCGACCCTGTTCCCCTCACAGTCGAGAAAGATTGAAAAATATCCACTCTCTTCACCTTCGATTTTTGTTTTAGAGATAAGTATTTTTCCTCCGAATTTTTCTATTAAACTTATGGCCCTTTCGATATTTTCGATGTTAAAGCTTACCATTGTTCCATTCTCGGAAGGGAGGAACCGTTTATCCTTTGCCCATGAGATTGCTCCGGGGCATACACCGTTTTCTGCGGGAAATAATGCCATTTTATCGTGTCCGCAATCCATTGCCGTGAGATTGACATTCAATACTGTTTCATAAAATTTAATTGCCCTGTCGAAATCAAGAACAGGGATTTCGAAAAATGCTATTGATGCTTTCATATTTTTGAATTTTAATTTATCCTATGTATTAATTTACAAGCCCCCTGTTTCTCAACATATGCTCAGGATTCGGTTCTGCTCCTTTAAATCTTTTATAAAGAATCATCGGTTCTTCGGAGCCTCCTTTTGATAAAATATTATCTCTGAATGATTTGGCGGTTTCCTGATTAAACAATCCTTTTTCAATGAATGACTGGAATGCATCAGCGTCTAAAACTTCTGACCACAGGTAGCTATAAAAGCCCGAAGAGTAACTTTCGCTGAAGATGTGCCTGAAGTAAGTACTTCTATGTTTAGGCAGGATTGCGTCAATAAGACCAGCTTTCTGTAATACACCTTTTTCAAATTCGATAATATCAAAATCCGTTTTGCCTCGTACTTTATCTACCGACGTTAACGTGTGATATTCCATATCCAGCATTGCTGCAGATACCATTTCTGTCAGTTTGAATCCCTGATTGAATGTTCTGGCATTATTGATTTTTGCAATTAGTTCGTCCGGGATTGTTTCTCCGGTATGATAATGTTTTCCATATATTTTCATCACTTCCGGCTGAAATGCCCAATGCTCCATCAGTTGAGAAGGAAGTTCGACAAAGTCGCGAGCAACGGCCGTGCCTGAAAGTGTTGTGTAATTACATTGTGATAACAATCCGTGTAAGGCATGTCCGAATTCATGAAACATAGTTTTTACCTGGTCAAGATTCAATAAGGCAGGTTTGCCGTCTGACGGGGGATTATAGTTTCCTACGTTGTATATGATGGGATAAATTCGATTACCATCTTTTATTGATTCCTTGCGGAAACTTCCCATCCAAGCCCCTTGATTTTTTACTCCCGGACGGGTGTAGCTGTCAAAGTAGATAATCCCTATGAGTTTTCCATCGGCTTCGGTAACTTTGAAGGCTTCTACGTCTTTATGATATACGGGAACATCTATTTTATTAAAGTTGATACCATATAGTTTATTTGCTACGGCAAATATTCCTTCCCTCACATTGTCAGCTACAAGATATTCTTTAATTGCTTCTTCATCCAATTCATATTTTTCTTTACGTAACTTTTCAGCGTAATACCACCAATCCCACGATTCTATTTGGTCTATTTTGTGGCCTTCTTTTTTCGCCATAGCCAGAAGGTCAGATGACTCTTCTTTCGCTTTTGGGATGGCATATTTCCATAGGTCGGAAAGCAATTTATTCACATTTTCCGGCGTTTTTGCCATTGTTTCGTCCAATACATATTCTGCATGTGATTTGTACCCCAGAAGGTTCGCTCTTTCTAGTCTGAGAGATACGATTCTTTTGATATTTTCTTTGTTGTCAAAATCATTGTCATTATTGGCACGCATATAAAATGCAGTATAGATTTCTTTTCGGAGATCTCTATTGTCTGCATATTGCAGGAAGGGTTCCCAACTGGGTTTGTCGAGGGTAAATATCCATTTCCCTTGATGGCCTCTTTCTGTGGCTGTTTGAGCGGCGGCTGCAATGATGTCGGACGGAAGTCCCGCCAAATCTTTTTCGTTATCTATCACCAACTGGTAGGCAGATGTTTCTTTCAGTACATTGTTGTTGAAGCTGAGGATGTGCATACCCATCTCTTTATTGATTTCCCTCATGCGGGTTTGTTTTGCTTTATCCAGAGCAATGCCTGAGCGAATAAAATTTTTATAGTATTTGTCTATTAGCTGTCGATCTTCTTTCGAACGTCCTTCGTAATCGTTTTTCTTTACTGATTCTATGCGTTTAAAAAGATCCGTATTCAGATTGATATTGTCGCTGTGTTCTGCCAGCTTGGGTTGGATTACTTTGGCAATGGAGTCTGTTTCTGGATTGGTATTTGCTCCCTTTACTGCGTAAAATACGTTGGATACCCTGTCGAGCATTTCACCGGATTGTTCCAATGATATGATTGTATTTTCTAATGTGGGCTTTTCAGTATTGTTTATAATAGCGTTTATTTCAATAGTATGTTGTTTCATGCTTTCTTCGAAAGCCGGGAGATAATGTTCCAGCTTTATTATATCAAACGGTGGTACTCCGTAAGGGGTGTTAAATTCAGTAAAGAAAGGATTGTCTGCACTTGTTTCTTTTATGTTGCATGAAACAGTCATTATCATAAGACATAGAATAAGAATGTATTTCTCCAGCATATTCAGTATTATTGAAATCGAGTTTATATCCTTTCTGGTATTTCTTTAGTTAATTCATTAGTCGTATCGCCAGTGTTCAAGGTCGTCTCAGGTTCGAAAAGTAAAACATGAACCTCTTCTTCTGCTACAGGTTTATGCTCTATACCACGAGGAATGATAATAAACTCACCTTCATTGATTGTTACTTCTTTATCAGGGAGTTCTATCTTTAATACTCCTTTGATAACATAGAAAAACTCGTCTTCGTTATCGTGTTTGTGCCGGACAAACTCACCTTTAAATTTTGCCAGTTTTATGAGTTGTCCGTTTAACTCACCAACAATTTTAGGTGACCAGTAATCTGAAAAAAGACCCAATTTTTGTTCAAGATTTATTTTGTTCATATCATTAACTGTCGTGTATAGTTTGTTTTAAGGAAAGAGCCTTTTTTATAAGTTCCGCATTACTTGTTGCTTTTATATTTTCATCAATAAACACGGTATCTTCAAAACCAATCCGTGTGCTATATTTTCGCTCAAATGCTTTCTCAACCAAGCCCCAACAGGTATCATTATTATAACCATGCAGAAGAATATCATGAGAGGTAAGAACCGGCAATATTATTTTCTCAATTTCGGAGACATTATTCAGTGCATCCTGGAGCGTTAAATCGTCCGGTTCAATCAGGATGCGGAAGCAATGCTTCAATAATCCTGACTTTACCAGTGCTATGACTTCTTGTGGTGTTGAAATACCCGCCTCAATGGATATACCCTTTTCTAACAGTATTTCTATGATACCTTCAAAATTATCCTCACTGATATTGACGGAAACAAAATCCGGTAAAACCGTCCACTCTTTTATCAACTGTTTTCTTTTATCAACATCAGACTCCATCCACTCTCCGGTACTAATACCAATCGGTATCTGTGGAAGAAAGCGCTTTAATAACGACATCTGTTCAGCCACAAATTGTCCGTTTAATGATTCTATGCCGTTTTTATCCCTGACATGAAAATGAATCTCCTGTGCACCGGCAATAACTGATTGTACTGCTTCGTTTAAAATCTCTTCGACGGTTACCGGTACATTTGGATTATCAATCTTCGTTCTTCCTCCGTTTAATGCTGCTTTTATAATCATTATCTAATTAATTTATGTTCAAATTTTAGAAACGGATTTTCTGCAAAGGTATCTTTCATGTATAAAAACGTGTTGTCCTTGATTGCCAACTTTAAATATATAATGGATTTTATCAACATTCATAAAACACACTGTTCCTTTAATAATTATAAAGTTAGCAACACAGGACAACTCTATTTGTAATTTGATAAATATATTTGCACAAAATTACTTGACAATAATAAAGACGAATTAATGAAGGGGTAGAAATGTTAATACTGTAGCAATTGATATTATTAAAATTCACTTGACAAATTCACATTACAGAAGACAGTATCGTTACGGAATAAAAAAGCTTAAATCTTATTTCCTTTTTCGGTTTTAGGAAATAAAAACATATTTATCATATAATGATGAATAATCCCGTATAAAATATCCCAAAATTAGGATTTAAAAATAGCAATCTGAAAGAAAATTCTTTCAGGCCAAAAGTTACATTCAAAAAAAATGAAAAGAGAAAGACTTACCTCATTGATAAAACAATTGTAAATCAATGCAATAACCTTAAAATGGCTTTATAAATTAACTCATAAATATAAAATTAGAAGAAAAGTATGGAAAAAACCTTCACAAAATCTTACAGGTACAGAATTCTTGTATTTCTGGTTATGTTATTAGCAACTAATTTCTGGCTCAATGCACAGGTAACCATCGGCGATGGAATTGCCCCTCAGGACTATTCCATTCTGGAAGTAGTATCTAACGGAACTGGAGGCTTTCGTCTGCCCCAATTAAGCAGTCAACAGCGAAACGGCCTTAATATGAGTAGCATTACCGATGCAGAGAAAAAAGCAAAAGCTATCGGTCTTACTATCATGAATACTGATAACGGCTGTTATGAATATTGGAACGGCGCGGAATGGATAAGCCTTTGCGAAGGCCAAAGCGATATTGGTTTTGTCGATGAAAATGGCCAAGGAGTAGACCCTACAAAGCCTCCGTTTGTATGTGAGGGAGGTAGTCGTGGCCCTTTTACACCGAAAGAAGAAAAGCAATGTTCAGGAATATCTACACCATATACTTATACAGTTGTATCGGGGCAGACAATGATAAATTTGCAGGTTATAAGTCCTGCAACAGGGAAATTTACCATATCGGTGAATGAAAATCCTACAGCTCGAGTTCGTACGGCAATTGTACGTGTTACAAACAATTGTACGGGAAAACACCGTGATTTACTTTTTGTACAGGAAGGATGTGGTTCAAAGTTATGTAATGAAAGTATAGCAAAGCCAGTGGTAAATGTCACTAATAACGGGCAATTATGTCAGAACGGTGCAGTGTACATGCATATAACTAACCCTGATAATAATGCTACATATATCTGGACACTTCATGATGTAGAAGTGGGACAAGGAATCTGGTATACAGCAAACATCCCCGGAGAATATATTGTATATGTCAATGCCATCGGTTGTGTAAATTCCTCCGACCGCATAAAAATTACAGAAAGCAATACGGCTGCACCATCTGCCAATATAGTAATACATGCCACCAACAATGGCATTATTTGTGGTAATAGCGGCACTGTACGTATAATGGCGTTCAATGTTCCTGCCGAGGGTACACTTACATGGTATAGAGATGGTCAAAAAACAACCAAAACTGGTAATCCCATAACTCTTGGCAGTTCCGAAACGGGTAGTTGGTTTGCGGTGATGGAAGACGGAGATTGTACTTCACGCCCAAGCAATAAAATCGATGTAGTGGTGAGTAATCAATCCGAATCGTTAATACCGCCTATTGTTCATGTCAATGGAAGCCTTTTATCCACCATTAGCAGTTTCTGTAAAGGAGGCCGTCTTAATTTTGAACTCATCAACTACGATGATTATTATACTACACATCAGGTTGCCGTGACGGTAGATTGGTATAACGGCACAACTCATTTGGGCGAAGGTCCTTCGATATCGGTTATTGCACCTTTTGCTGAAGAATTCGTATTACGTTGCGTAGTTTCGGATAATACAGGCGTATTCTGTAGTTCCGAAACAATGGAAACCAAAACACTTTCGGGAAATGCACCTAAAGTACCGGGTATATCCGGTGTGCCGTATATCTGTGGAGGTGTACCTACATCCCTTACCGCAATGGTTAGTGGAACAGAAACCTATACATACAATTGGTATAAAGATGATATATTATTGCCTGAAACGGGTCAGACACTTTTCATCAATGAAATAGGGACATATCGTGTTGCCGTTGTAAACGGAGAATGCATATCTGACAAATCCCTACCGGTAACAGTAAGCTTATCGGATTTTCCGGAATTAAGATGGTCTACCGGAGCCGATACAGCAGAACCGAATCAAGTAAAAACTTATCTGGTAGAAGGATTTTATAATCCTACCAAATATACATGGCAAGTCGATAACGGTGCAAAGATAGAAAATGGACAGGGAACCCGGACAGCCACTATTCTTTTTCCAGATAATGAAACAACCGTAAATATAAGTGTTGTGGCAGAAAACCATTGTGGAACGGGCAATACATTAACGAAAGAAGTAATAGTAAAAAAAGCCTGTACATCACCTAGTATAGCACAGGTAACAATGACTCCCTCATCCGGGACAATCGTTGCCGGAAATAGTCTGAGTATGCAGGTCAGACTCAATGAATGTACTCCCCCATTCACGTATCGATGGTTGCATAACGGGGCTATGGTACATGAAGAAATTTCAGATTATCGTGTAAGCACATATACCATTCCCAACATACAAAAAACTCAGGAAGGTACTTACTCTGTCGTAGTCAGCAATCACTGTGGAAATGCAGGTCCGGAATTAGCAGGAACCATTATGGTAAGGGATATGAATATTCCTGATGGTGAAGGAAGGCTTTCAGGGATAGATTGTTTCGATGTTGTTCAGTCAAACGACAATAGCGACTGTGGAAGACTAAAGATAAGAGAACCGTATAAAGCGGATTTTACGAAAAAATACGATTATACTTTCACAAGTATGGGACATGGGAACAGTAACCTGACTTTCTTTATCGATGATGCCGAAGAGGCTGTGGAAAGCTATACTGTACAACCTAATATCCCTCCAACTTTGGCAAACGGTGGAAAATATACCATTACTGTAAAATATAAAGAATCCCTGATGCAAACCGCAGCCGGACGTGATAATAATAACCCTATTACAGTAGTGATTTATGCCTTATACAGAAGTGGAGGTAGAGAAATGAAAACAAGAAGATTTGTTACTATCAAAGACTGCGACTGTTGTGCAACTGTGATGGACCTGGAAGAAAATGAATATACTGCCCATCGTTTTGGGGATGCCGGTTGCTGGATGACAATGAATCTTCGTTCAACCTATAACGAAACGATGTGGAAGGGTGCAATTGTGGAATCTTCAAAGGCAAGTATAACTGATTCGGAACTGAAAGCCTACTATTATCCATTAAAAGATAAAACTATATTAGAAAGACATCCTGAAGCCGGATTATTATATAGCTGGCTGGCAGCCACATATGGTGTAATTGCTGAAGTTATACAGGAAGGCGAAGCCGGAAAAACACGATCAAAGGTGCAAGGTATTTGCCCCGAAGGTTGGGTATTACCAAGTGATTTTGACTGGAGCGAACTCGAAAAAGCTATTGCTTCAGAACCAAATAAGTATTCGACTATGCCGTCTCAGAATCTCTGGTACGAATCAGCAAGATATGAAACAGGAATTAGAGGAAATTGGGGCCCTGCCTTCATTTCACCAAACCCTTTTGCAGCCAAGCCATCAGGAGGACAAAGTAAAAATGATGGTACCGGATTCAATGGTCTCTTGGTAGGTGAAATACTAAATAATTTACCTTTTCGTGTAGGTGAACATACAACATGGTGGGCTACTGCAACAAATTATAGGTATCTGCAAGATACATATGCCCGCAGTTATCGTGCAGATAAAAATAAAATGGATAGAGACTATAAAGCACAACGTTTTATTTTAAGTAGTGTCCGTTGTAAGAAATGGGAAGAATAATTTTATTACAAAAAATGATTTATTAAAGTTTGATTAGCAGGCGGTTCAATTCCGCCTGCTTCAATACCTAAAGATATGGATTCTTATCCTTCCTAATTTGTTCAAAATCAATTAAAAAAATTAATATGAAATCAAGAAAAATATTTATTCTTTCCATAATGATTATTGTGTCTGTAACATTGTTCGGGCAAACAGGAAAAGCGCTTAGAGGCGTTGTTGTCGACATGGCTTCAGGAGAATCGTTACCATCGGTAACTATAACATTATTGAACTCTGCGCAATCGCAGGGAGTGATCAGCGATGAAAATGGAAACTTTGCTATCGAAGGTCTGAAGATTGGTCGTTACGATGTACAGGCATCCTATATCGGATACGAGCCGATGATATTCAGAGAAGTCGTGGTATCAACATCCAAAGAAGCATTTATAACTATCTCGCTTAGAGAAAATATAAATAAGCTGCAGGAAGTAGTCGTAACACCGCAAGTAAACAAACAGGAGCCATTTAATAATATTGCATTGGCAAGCGCGCGTATGCTAAGTGTGGACGAGGCAAGCCGTTATGCGGGAGGTTATGACGATCCGGCACGTTTGGTTAGCGCTTTTGCAGGAGTAGCGGGAAATGTATCCAGTAATGCTATTTCGATCAGAGGTAACTCTCCTCAATTCTTACAATGGCGATTGGAGGGAGTGGAAATACCCAATCCGACACACTTTCCCGATATTACCGGAGTTGGAGGTGGAATATTGACAGCTTTGAGCTCTCAGATGTTAGCTAATTCTGATTTTCTCACAGGGGCATTTCCTGCACAATATAACAATGCGCTATCGGGAGTATTCGATATGAATCTTCGTAACGGAAACAGATGGAGCCATGAGCATACGGCACAGATAGGAACAATGGGATTGGAGTTCAGTTCCGAAGGTCCGTTTAAGAAAGGTGGACAGGCTTCTTATTTGTTCAACTATCGCTATGCGACTATGGCTTTAGCCGGTGATATTTTTGGTGATATGCTGGGTGATGCGGCCGGAATGAGATATCAGGATTTATCGTTTAAACTTAATTTCCCCTCCAAGAAAGCCGGAACATTATCCGTTTGGGGAATAGGTGTAATAGACCGTTTCAAAAATAAAGAGGAGGAAGATATATCTAAATGGGAGACGGCGGATGATAATACATCTGCAACATTTAAACAGACGATGGGTGCAGGCGGAATAGGGCATAAATATTTTTTCAATAACGATACATATATCAAAAGTGCATTGGCTGTGACATATAGTGAAAACGGCATTTTTGCAGATTCTTATGATACAAATAAGGTGCCTACAAAGATAGCGGATATGCAAGGCTCTAATTGGAATGTTTCGTTTAATTCCTATGTAAATAAAAAGTTCAGTGCAAGACATAGCAACCGTACAGGTATTAATATATCGAATCTGCATTATGATATGGATTATAGTATCAGTCCGTCATTCCCAACTACGAATCAGCCGATTGAAAACTTTGCGAAGGACAATGGAAGCACCTATCTGGCTTCTGCTTTTACAAACTCTACTTTTCGTTTGAGTAATAATGTAACTACGAATATTGGAGTTAGCGGACAGTATTTCTTTTTAAATAAAAATTGGACAATAGAGCCTCGTGCCAGCATACAATGGCAGATGCTTCCTAAACATTCATTGGCTTTAGCATATGGAAAACACAGCCGTCACGAGAAACTGGATTATTATTTTGTGACTACACCTCAAACGGGAGATAAGCTTGTGAATAAGAAATTAGATTTTGCAAAGGCGCATCATATTGTTCTTTCTTATGACTGGTCGGTTTCGGATAATGTACATATCAAGGTAGAGCCATACTTCCAATATTTATATGATGTTCCTGTAGAGGACGGTACTTCTTACTCGATAATCAACCAGAAGGACTGGTATCTTAATAAAGCTTTGGTAAATGAGGGAAAAGGACGTAACTATGGAGTGGAAGTTACACTAGAAAGATATTTAGCTGACGGATACTATTATCTGCTTACCGGTTCGGTTTTCGATTCCCGTTATAAAGGTGGTGACGGTGTCTGGCGTGACACTCGCCTGAACAGGGGCTTCATGTTTAATGCGCTTGGAGGTAAAGAGTGGAAAGTGGGAAGACGCAAGCTGAATACATTAGGAGTAAATCTTCGATTCTCATATCAGGGAGGCGACCGCTATTCTCCGATAGATGAAGCCGCATCGCAAATAGAACAAGATGCTGTATTTGATACATCCAGAGCATACGAAAAACAATTGAATCCTGCGTTTATAAGTAGTGTCACAACAAATTACAGAATAAATAAAAAGAATCTGAGTCATGAGTTTGCATTCAAACTAATAAACGCAACAGGTCATAAAGAATATGAAGACCATTTGTACAATTATAAGAAACAAGAGGTTGAAATGCTTAAATCATCGGTGGTAATGCCCAATATAAGTTATAAGGTGGAGTTCTAAGTATGGTCAGAGCGATTAAAGCTGACCAGTAATGCATTAGTAGCGTTCGATGCAAAAAGTGGAAAAATGATTTATTAAAGTTTGATTAGCAGGCGGTTTAATTCGCCTGCTTTATTAAATAAAGACATTATGAAACAGAAATATATGCTATACAGGATTTTATCTTTATGCCTGATAATGTTATCATCCATATCTGTCAGTGCCCAGCAATCTACAGGATTTCTGACAGCAAAGGAAAAGTTGCCATTATTAAAAAACATTAGATCGTTAACAGACTTACAATCTGCTAAAGAGTTTATCGAAAAAGAACTCGACTTTCAAGCTATTGAAAACACATCCTTATGGAAAGATTATATTCAATACTGGGTTGCTTTTTATGTCCGTCCTGATATTTCATCTGAAACCTTTGCCAAGGAATTTGTTCCAATAATCAAACATACCATCGATCGGATTAATAAAGATTATCCTAAAACTGCTATTCATATCTCTAATGACCTGATAGAACTTTTTGACGAATATGGTTTAGATAATGCTGCTGCATCTATCACTGCTTATGCTATTTACGCCATCGATGTTCCCGAAAACGAATATAGTGTTGTAGCTTCCCGCATTCTGACAGCTTCCCGGTTAGAAAAGGGTGGAATAGCACCTCCATTGGCAGGAGTAAATGACACGTTTTACAGAAATACAATTATTGTCTTTTATGACACAGGTTGCGGTAATTGTGAATGGCAAATGGAACAATTAGCCGATACTTATAAAGAATTAACCCATAATGGTTACAGGATTATATCGATATCAGCCGATAGGAATCAAGAAATTTTTGAGAGCAAATCGAAAGATCATCCATGGCCTGACAAGTTATGCGATTATGAAGGATTTGAAGGGAAGAATTTTAAAAACTATGGAGTAATATCCACTCCTGTATTTTATCTGACAGATAGCGAAGGCTGTGTCAAAGGTAAATATGCCAGAATTGATAATATGATATTAAATAAAACGATTAAAACAAGAAAATAAAAACTATGACACGAAAGATTATTTTCACTCTATTTCTTCTTTTTGCTGCAAATTCATTTTCACAGGAAAATCCCCAAAACAGTGCGATTTATAATGTGAAAGCAGAGATATCACAGTTAAAAAACCGTACTTTGGTTTGTAAAGTACGCGATCATTCCATAATAGTAGATCAACCAAAAGAATTCGGAGCGGATAATTTAGGCCCTACTCCTCCCGAAATGCTTTCAGTAGCATATGGTAGTTGTGTGATATCGACAATGCAGTTATTGGCCTTGCAACGAAATTTAGCTATCAGCAACATAAGGGTTACAGTTGAGGGACAGATCGATTTTTCGAAAGCATTAGGTATTAGTGAAGCCAATCGTGCAGGGTTTTCCGGACTTCATATTAGTATTAAGTTCGATTCTTATATGACAAAAGAAGAGAAGAAATCATTTATCAATGACGTGCTTAAAGTTGGAGCAGCTATAGACAACATAGACAATCCTACTCCGGTTAGTTATGAAATAATAGATTAAAGATATTTTTTTACATATCGGAATAATAACAAATGCAAACTAATATAATATATATAGTGCGGAGTATCCGAAGAACTCCGCAATATACTAAATAGATCAGATACCTTTCAGTTTTTTCACTCCTTCCACAAGTTTGGTAAACGATTTCTCTTTCTTACGTTTCTCATGTTCCGAAGTAGTGAAATGCCATGCTTCCCGCTTCAGTTTCTGAAAGCTTTCATATACTTTGGCATCTAATAGGCCATTATCTACAGCTTCCTGAACTGCACAGCCCGGTTCGTTGGTATGTGTACAATCTTTGAAACGGCACGATCCGGCATAATCGGAAATATCGAGTATTTCGGCAAGTGAGTCGGTGTTATCTACCGTTAAGCCAAATTCCCGAACGCCCGGAGTGTCGATTAGAACGCCCGAACCATCCATCAATACCATTTCGCGACGGGTCGACGTATGCCGCCCTTTTCCTGTAGACGCACTTATATCGGACGTAAGTAGTACCGCTTTCTCGCTTAGAGCATTCACCAGAGAACTTTTACCGACACCCGAGGAACCGACAAATACAACGGTTTCGCCTTCAGATATGAACTCCCGTAATAGACTTACACTTTCGGGTCGGTGAATACTGGTATAAAATATAGGTATCTGACGGGCAATATGCTGGATTTGTTCTTCAACTTTCTGCCTGTCAAATTCCAGATCGGCTTTGTTGAGTACCAATACAGGACTGATATCTTCCTCCAATATCTGAACCATAAAGCGTTCTGCCCTGCGCATATTGAAGTTATCGTCGAGGCTTTGCACAATAAATGCCTTGTCGACATACGAAGCAATGGCCTGCCTGTCGGCAACCGTCCCGCTTTTCTTACGGTACAGTGTCCGTTCACGGGGCAGCATGTCTACAATAATTCCCTTGCCTTCATCGAAGGGCTGGAAAATTACCCAGTCGCCCACGCAAGGCAGTTCATAGTCCGGTTTGCCGTATAGCATATTTCCCGTCAGTTCGCATTGCAACAGCCCGTTTTCGGAAATGACTTCATAGCAAGTGCGATGCACAACGGCTACCCGTCCGTGGGACAATGACGAATGTGGAGACTGCTGTTTCAGTTGGTGAAGCTTATCGCTCCAACCATATGTTTCTAACTGTTCCATTGTTATATCTTTTTTCCGATGTAAAACACATAGCCGTAAAACTCATTGTACTTGCGGTATATTTCCGCATCATAACGTTGAAGTTCTACGAATTTCTCGACAGCCTTATTTCCTTTATGTTGATTAAGGAACATTTCCTGCACCTTGATCATTGGGGTAAAATAATGGTCTGTCCAGCAAGTTACAGGCAGAATAAAGGTAGCTACGGGAATATATCCGGCCTTCTCTATTATTGCTACTTTGTTGGAAATGGTATCCATTTCGGGGAAATGCGGCATACAATAGTTCTCAATTTCCGAAGGGCGCTTTTCGGTAAACCATGAGCTTTCGGAAACGGCGATGTATCCTCCTGTTTTCAGAAATTTCCGCCATTCGTTCAGCCCCCGTTCAAAGCCGATGTTATAGATTGCTCCTTCGGACCAGATAAGGTCTAACTCCTCATCCCCGAAAGGAAGATCGTCCATCGAACGGACAACACCCTTTACTCTATCCTGAAGATTCAGTTTCGCGGCGTTCGCATTGAACAGATTAATAAATTCCGGAAACAGATCGAAGCCTGTAATATTTCCCGGCGCATGTGTGGCCAATGTCATGGTCTGTCCGCCTGTACCGCAACCGATATCGGCGATGAGGGATTTAGCGGTCAGGTTGTCTATAAAGCTGAGTGCTTTCCGCGTAACTTCGGGGCTACCCGGCCCTTGGCGTTCGAGATGTAAGAAAAACTCGCAGATTAAATTAAAGTCGAATTCGTGAATAGTTGTAATATTTTCGTTATTCATTGTTGTAATGTGTTGTGCATACAATTGAAGCATAACAATGCCTTCATCATTGTACACAGTTTTTTAATTATTTATATAAATAGAAATTACCCTCGAATAGGATTACTCAAGAATATACGAAAGGACAACCTGTAAGGAAATACAGATTGTTTATTAAACCAAATCCGACTTATGTAGATTTTTTGTCATCCGGCAAAGATAAGTATTTTTTTATTGTGATGAAAATACATTCCGGTTAAATATCCGGTTCTTCCAGCATTCTGATTAAAGAAATTAACAACAATAATTAGATACAGATGTTTATATCTGTAGTAATTAAAATAAAATCAAAATGGAAAAAGAACTTATAATAATCACCGGGGCAAGTTCGGGAATTGGAATGGAAACAGCCAAACAGTTTTCCAAAATGGGACATCCGTTATTGCTTTTGGCTAGACGGACAGAACCAATGCAGGCATTGAGCCTCCCTGATGCAATTTGCACGTCTGTAGATGTAACCGACAGGGAAGCATTGAAAGAGGCTGTTCAATCTGCCGAAAGCAAATATGGACCGGCAGGAGCTATTATCAACAATGCAGGAGTTATGTTGTTAGGGAACATCATATCCCAAGACCCGCAAGAATGGGATACTATGTTTGATGTGAATGTAAAAGGATTATTGAATGGTATTCATGCTGTTGCAGAAACTATGGTAAAGCAAAAGAAAGGAACCATAATCAATATCAGTTCTATTGCCGGAATCAAGTCATTCCCTAACCATGTGGCATATGTAGGAACTAAATTTGCCGTGTCAGGATTATCCGAAAACCTGCGCGAAGAGATGGCTCCCCATAATGTCCGTGTAATCACAATCGAACCCGGTGCAGTAGATACGACACTACTAACGCATACGACCGACGAAACAATAAAAAAAGACTACAACCTTTGGAAAGAAGAAATGGGAGGCGTCTTGTCTGTACAGGATGTAGCCAACGCCATAGTTTATGCATATAGCCAACCGCAAAATGTATGTATACGGGAAATTGTCATTGCTGCTACGAAACAGATAAATTAAAAGGAAAAGGTATGAGACGCACATACCGTGCGTCTATATCCTGATTTGAGCCGGCATTTTATCCGGATCAATAGTATTTTTCAATTCCGCCGAATCCGGTTATCATTTTATTATCTTTCGTTTTATTGATAAAGTTGTTTAACCGCTTTTCAAATTCTTCCGGCCGTTTCCTTGCTGCTTCAATATATGCAATCCGGATACGTTTATATGCATCGGAAAATTGTTGATAATTTTCCCATACTATTTTATCTCCCTTCAATTTTTCAACTATATCCTCCGGAAAAATAAAAGGTTCAGACAAAATATTTCGTATTTCATCTTCCAATTTCGGATGTATCATTTTATTTTCCAATAGCCATTTAAGCCTTTCTTTGTTGGCTTGCGAGTATGCGCTTTTAGTCTTTCTGGGCGTGAAACGCTGGATTTGATGTTCTTTATCGAGCGACTTTATCGTACTGTCAATCCACCCGAAACAAAGGGCTTCTTCTACAGCGTCGTTGTATGTAATGCTTTTTTTACCCGAAGATTTAATGGGAAATACAAACCAGATTTCGTTGGCAGTATCAAAGTTGTCAGTCAGCCACTTCCGCCAATCTTTTTTGTTGTCAAAATATTTTGTTTCTATTGCCATAGCAGGTATTCTATCTGATATCCACAATATTTATTGTATAAATTCCTGATAATGTACGCGGATATATTTTACTCTCAATTCGTTAAGATCCTCTTCCAATTCGTAGAATATTTTATCGAGTTCTTTCAGGGGATTATCTTTGTATGATTCACTGAAACTTTGAAGTGTGCCATCGTTATACGACCCGAGTTTTTCTTTATTTTCGCTGTATACCTTATTAGCTTCTTTCATTAATTTGTAATGTTGCTCGGCGCCTATCAATAAGAAGCCATTAACTGCCATATCTGCGAATCTTTCACTTGAATTGAAGTAAAACTGGTTGAAACCTCCATTATTGACTTCAGCCTCTACACACCATGTAGAATATATGGATTGTTGTCCGGCAGATAATTTGATAACCACATCATAATCATTACTGTAATCCGGTTTCATGCATGTGCAGATGTTGTCAAATACGACTTGTACAAGATCATCGTCGCTTACTGAGTCAATGATTTCTTTGGTTAGTTTTTTATAAATACGCCTGTTTTTGAAGGCTGTTAATGAATCTTCAACTTCTCTGTTAATGTCACTTTTTCCATTTTTCGGTTTGCATCCAAATATGCCGGATAAAAGAGAGGATATTTTTTTCAGCATCGAACTTATCAGGGTTAATTTATATACTATACTAAATATGAGTGTAATGATGCAAAGAGCAAATTGCAACAATATGATCGCTCTGTCTTTCTGTCAATGTTGTATAAGTCTGATAAACTCTATTGCGGAAAAAAATCATTTTTGTAATAAGAATAAGCTTCTTCAATGACCTCAGGAGAATCGGCATTTAAAACATAAAGAACTTCCCTGCAAAATTCGACATGGCCAAGCCCGTTAGCTGTTACAATATTTCCATCCCTTACCGCTTGTTTATTGATATAATTACACTCGCCTGTATAATTAGCTCCGGTATATTGTTTCAGATAGTTCAGCCCGTTACTTGTATGTTTCACATCATTGAGAAAGCCGTTCATTCCCAGAAAAACTGACGCATTGCATATTCCTGCGACCAATTTATTTTCGGCAATGGCTTCCTCTACCAGCGGTACTATTTGCATAGCTTCCGGTTCGAACCAATTCATACCTCCTACCAGTATCAATCCGGCATAGCTGTCCGGCAGACTGTTAATATCATAATCCGGCAATACCTTAAATCCACCGATAGAGGTAATAGGTTCCTTCGACAGAGACATGGTTTTTACTTGATACTTTATCGGATTGCCCGGCTTTACTCCTGAGTTTAAACACGTCGCAATAAAAGCACCTTCCCAGTCGGCAAAGTTATTAAGTAGTAGAAAAATTATTTCTTTCTTCATATTGATTCATTATTATTTGGATAAGCAAACAAAAGTACGGAAAAAAGCATTATCATTTGCTTAAAAAAGATTTCCTGTCACAATAGCAATTTTAATAATACTTATAAAAAATTTATATAAAATTTGAACAAAATTATATGCAAGAATGTTAAATAAATAGATAAATGCCCAAAAAATGTACTACGTTATTAACCTAATTTAATTTTATCATGAAAAAGATTTTATTATTATCATCATTGGTTATTGTATTTACAGCATATGCAGCATATGCAAGTAATACCGGAGAAAATGGAGAAAAAAGCGGTACAAAAGGAGATTACCCTATGGGTACAGTCCGAATTGAATTTATGAAAAGCTCAGTAGCAGATTGTTTATTTGATTGTACTGTTAATGGAAGAACTCAAACTGTGCTGCACAATAAATATCACCCTGACAATATGGTTGTTACATATCATGAAATTGATTCGGAAGTTTTTGTAGTAATAAATAATTTCAGGGATTTGAATGGTAACCCTTTTAAAAATGTTCATATTTACAGCAATTATGGTTGCAAAAATCCAAAGCAAATTCCTGGCGGTTATCAATTTTATATGACCCCTTATCATCAGCAGAATGGTGTATTTTTCGGAGTATCTAATTAGAATATAAAAAAGGAAGCGCAATCGCTTCCTTTTCTTTTTCTTCATTACTCCTTTCCAAAGAAAAAAATTATTATAAGTCTATCTGTATCCATTTAAACTCCGATGCAGTCTGTATTTCTATCCAGTTACCCGGTTTCCTGTCTGCAATGACAAACAGTTGCGGGTCGAAAGTATAATATTCAGAAGAAACAACAGCCTCTTTGTATGCCTTTACCGGATGATCGATATAATAGCAATTAGGTGATTTCAGATATATCCATTTGTATGGAGATGCAGTAAGTATCTTAATCCAGTCCTCGTCCTGCCTGTCAACTACTGTCACCGTTTGAGGTGCAAATGCATGAGGCTGCATCGTGCTGTAAAACGACGGTGAAGTATATGCATCTACAGGAGCGGTAATAGTATATGTCCCCTGCGTGAGGTTGATCCACCCGAGGCCCTGCGTTGTGTATACATATTGCCAGCCATCGTTGCCATCCTTTACAAAACCGAGAGGTGTTTCTGCCTCTGCGATAATTTGTGATGTATACGAAGCCTCTTTGTATATTGTGGCAGGAGAATTGTAATTGATATTGCTGTCGATCCATATATTTTGCCTCTTCGAAAAAGCATATTCATAAGACGTATTTGTGTAATAGCCCGACTGAAGCGATAAGTCCATGAAATTGAGCCACCATTCGGGTGTTCGTTTGGCAACATTGGGATTATTGGACGAAAGAGAGGCGATATCTGCCTGAATGCCTATTGCAATATCCGGATTTGCCTGTCGTATACTATTGACTATATATGAATAATCATTCAGGTAATCGTAGCTTAAATAAGGATCGCTCCAGTCTTGCGATGCCGTCTGTACGAACAGAATATCAGGATCTACTTCCTGTGCTATTCTTACCATATCGAGTCCGAAATGCTCCCTTATCTGACCTAAAGTAGCACCTCTGACACCCATTCCCCATGCGGCAAAAAGCGTATTCCGGTCGGTTTCTTTTATGGCATTTTTGATTTTCGTGTTGAAATTGAGAACTGCATCTACCCTGAAATCCTGCCATTTGCTGTATAACTGGGCATCGGATTTGATAGTTGCAAAATCGAGTGCAGGACTGCCCGGGCGGCCAAGATATTCCTGTGTAAACTTTCTACGGGCATATTCGCTTACATCCCCATAGAACCCGTTCGTCTCGATAGTCTTCCACTCGGGGAAGTATGCTTCGGCGAACTCGATACCCACGAAGTCATAATTCTGCATAATCCTTTTCACCCTTTCTACCTGCCAGTCAACAAAATTGTCGTTGTGGAAAGAATAGAAATGAAGCCCGGGATAAGGAGTAAGGAACTCCATTGCCCATTCCTGAGGCAGCGTAGTAGGTTCATAGAAACAATTTCCCAGCAGCATCAGCCACACACTGATATTATTTTCCCTCAATGCATTCAGATAATCTTCCCTTAATAAATCCGTATCTCTCGATCCATCCCAAAATTTGACTATGAAATAATGCACAGATTTGATATTGGCCTTTTTGAGATCGGCAACAAGTTGCGCGGGAGTGATATCAAGAGAATACAGTACAGTGGGGTCTATTTGTATAGAATTACCCTGCACTTTGCTTAGATTCGGGTTTGTAGGAATAGTGTATGCTTTCAGAAGATTGAAGTTTGTACGTTCGGCATCAACAGGCTCTGCATTGCATGATTGCAAAAAAAACGACATTATGCCAATCATAATATATGTAATAGTTTTCATATGAATTTAATAGTTAGGATTAATAAAGACTTCATCGCAGAATAGCCATGAATCGCCATTCCGGTTTTCGGCGACTATTTTAATGTATCGCGACCGTTTCGATATATTTTCAGCTAAGGCAACATCTATCCAACAGTCATGTAAATCGTTGGCACTGATCTTCATCGGCACGCTTTTCACTTTATCAAAATTTTGTCCGTCATCGGATACATAAAAATCGACAATCGAAGGCAAGGCTATCGAAGCAGGGCGAAAATGAAGGAAGCGGGCGGCAAGAGCCGATATATCCATAGCTTCACCCATATCGATTACCACTTCCATATTTTGCCTGTCGAAACCAAGCCACGAAGAATCTGTATATTCTTCTACACCCAGTTTATTATCAGTAAGACTGGCTTTTGCATACTTACTATCAGGACGGGTGAGGTATTCGACCTGTCTGTCGATTCCCTGATGCACCACATTTTCCTTAAAGGTGGCTTCTAAAAATTTCCAACGCCCCTTTCCTGTGAGCCAGTCGCTATAGTCATTGTATGCCTTAGCTGCACCTATCGGCTGACCAATGGGCATAGGTGAATCCGGTTTGTCATATATGCCGTATATAGAAAAGCTGAGTACTTCTTCCACACCTGCATCCGTAACGCCGCACATCTGTGACAGGTAACGGGGAAAAGCGGCAGGAATAAGCGCCGATTCACGGGAGTTAGTGCCTTTCTCCCAGGTGAAAGATTCGACGTTTGCCCAGAAACGGATATTTGTTTCTTTATGGATGTCGCCCAACATCCTGAAATGTTCCTTCATCCGTTTCATCGGCATCGGTTCTCTGACACATCCCACCTCGTCCTGATAAGCGATAATGTCGACTTTCAATTTCGTTATCTGTTCGCCGAATTGCCTGCTATCCATATCTGCATTGCAGAGGCCGTACGGTGAAATCATAATTTGCGCATCCGGTGTCAGGCTGCGCGCTTTGGCTGTAAGGGTGTTGACCGCATCCACGGCATAATCGGACAGTACAGGTTCCATACTGTCTTCTACCGGCAGATACCAGCCAAAGAAAGACTTATGGTGGCTGAACCTGGCAGCTGCCTCATTCATTATTTTCTGCTGCAGAGCCCTGATTTCGGGTTTACGCAAATCGTCATCCTGATTTACAGCCCATCCGCAACTCATAAATACATGCATATTGTGTTTGTCAGCTGCTTCCATTATAGCTTCTACAGGGCTTTTTCTGCCCTTAGGATATGCAGGTTCCATAAAGTCGGAATGATAGAACGATTTTTGTTCGTTGGCGATAGCCATGATAACGAGATAAGACATCCCCATGGCG
The DNA here is from genome assembly GCF_000711235.1 of Prevotella sp. 10(H). GTDB lineage: Bacteria > Bacteroidota > Bacteroidia > Bacteroidales > Dysgonomonadaceae > Dysgonomonas. Next base: position 467,260 of record NZ_JOMI01000001.1, read on the forward strand.
GCATATTCCTCTATCTTCTGTTCCCAGTATTCGGGGCTTGTATAATCCACATGGGCGGGATTCATGTATTTGTTTCGTACATCCTGATAAGGCAGGTTTATCCATGTTCCTTTCACGGGTTTTGTCTGTATTCCACCTGTAAGAACACCGTTTTTTCTGTCATCGAGAACTTTCTCCCTGTATGCCTTGTAGTCATTAAATAAACCGACAGTCCGCTCCTCTCCTATCCTGATCGACATTTTCGGGTCGTTGAAAACACCCGGAAACTGATAACAAAGTATTTTTTCGAAGTTTTCGAACAATGTGAGGTCATGCACAATCTGGTTCACAGGGCGCGGATATAACGACTGGTCGTCATTGAACAGGAATGTCTCCAGATCGAACCAGAGATGAGAACCGGCATCATCGCACAGTTTCTGCAGCATATCTGCAGCCTGTTTGCCTGTGATATCATTTTCGGGCATGCGGGCAAAACCGAAAGGGCACAATATATCCAGATGTTCGAGCAGCGCCGGATAAGTATCTTTTCCGGCAGGCACACCCATGCTGTTGGTTGCAAGCATGACGGGTTTGGCCGGAGCCATGCTATTACAGTATGCCTTGAATTCTTTGAAGAAAGATACAATTTCCCCTTTTCTTTTCAAGCGTCCTTCTTCGGTCTTTTCCCAGTTGTCGAGACTGCCGCCGCTCTCTTCCGATACATAGAAGGAATAGAACGACGGGTGATGTCCGTATTTATCCCAAAGTTCTTTTGCCACACGTTTGTGCCATTCCAGCGATTCGGGAGTGAAATCGAACCATGCGAACATTCCTACTCCCATCATCACATGCATATTCAGTTTATCCGCTTCCGACAGGATCGCTTCTATCGGGTCTTTTGCAGTAATTGGCATACGGCCGGGGTAAAGGTCGGAGGGATAGAAGGCTTTTCCCTGATAATTATTTACATTGGTGGAATGCTTCCCCACATATTCTTCATTGCGGAATACTTCCTGTATAACGATAATATCCATGCCTACTTTATGCATAGACTGTACCATCTCGCGCCACTGGTTGTCTGTCATTTTGCGGATATCCTTATTCCAGTGTTTTCCTTCTGTTTCACTCCAATGATATATACCTGCCCACGCACCATCGATGAGGCGGGTGGAACGGATAGGCGATTCGATGATTTCTATTTCCTTGTATTCTTTGCGGGTCTTTTTCCCGTCATTCACTACCAGTATTATTTTATTCTTGCCTACTTTATCGGCGGTGGGTATCCTCAACTTTACCAAGTGGCTTTCTCCTTTCTTCAATGTATATTTTGAATGGTGGAGAAGATTGTCATTACTTTCTTTATTGAGGTAGAGGGAAATATTTAAGTTAACCGGCTTTGCTTCATTGTTTACTATTCCTGCCCTTATATCCAGTTCCACCTTATTGGTTATAGTGGTAGGCGGGATCAGTGTCAGTTCGATACCGGGTTTTTCTTTTGCATAGGTAAGACCTTTCCCCGCAAAAAGGATAAGTATAGAAAACAAAAAGATTTTCCTTGTAAAATTCATTGTTTTATATTTAAATTATTCAAATAAATTTTGAAGAATATCAGGGCATATAATTCTACGCCCTGATATATGCATCCCCCTTTTAAGGCAAAGAATTATAATAGGCTCTGTACCCTTCGAAACTGTCATAGCCCGGCTTGAACGTAGCCCAGCTGAAGTTTGTGATATACTCCGTATACTGGCTGGCCACAGCTATTTGTTCTTCCAGTTCGGCCCAGCTTTTTGCACGGTATGGTATGTCGGGGCAACCGCATTGCAAGAATGATTCTATATCGACTGCAAACTGCACTCCGGCATTCTCACATGCTTTTTTGATATGTGTATAGTAATTCGGCAAATCGACCCGCACATCCACAAGGCAACGCCCTGCCAAGTCCTGAAGATACATATAATCGATATCATGAGTATCTTTCAACAGGTCTTCGAACCACTGGCCGCACATATCGGCAGGCATGCCCCTCCACAGGGCAGGAGCTATCAGAACAGGTTTATCGGCTAAAGATTTCACATAAGCAGCTACACGTTGCAGATATTGGGCGAGTAGCTTGCGCTCTGTTTCCATTTGCCAGCCGGCAGGATATTTGGCATCGTGAAATTCTTCAGTAATATACCAACCTGCAAACGCCGGACTGGAACCGAATTTATTGAAAAGGTCGTTGGCTACGACTTCGTTCCTTGCCAGTAAGACATCATACATATACTTATCACCCAGCTTGTTGTTATCATAGTCGCCTCCGTTGAGGCCGAAGATAAGCTTGAAATTCCGGCGTTCGGCGGCAGCCACCATTTTGTCGATTATGTCGTATTCTGTTTGTCCGCCGTTCCATCCAACAGTAGAGCCCGTGTACCAAGAGATATTGTTTTCGACCCCGTATCCTACACTGTACTGTATAATCCATGTGTCGATGCCGACCGCTTTGCATTCCTGAAAATATGTATCCCAATCGTTGTATTCAGGAGTGTTGTAAACAGCATTCAGCTGTATGAATATACTTGAAAGTTTTGCCTTCTTAGTATAATTGTGCTGATAGGATGTGACCTGTTGCAGATCGTCGAAAACAACTGTTCCGCTTTTGGCCTCGTCTTTTTCGTTTACAATGTCGATACGATAACCGATCACACGCGAAGGATTAATCTTATCTTCACCTGTAAAACCTTTGTACAGAGAGAAGGAACTATAAGGGATGACGAGCTTAATCCATCCATCGTTCTGTAACACCGTTTTATTCACGTATTGAAAATATTGATTAGCAGTTTGCATTCCCGGAACCATTTTATCGTCCTGTATCAGCATCATCCTGAAAACGCCGGGATTACCGGGATTACCTTTTATCCAAACAGATAAGCCCAGCGGTTCGAAGCCAAGGTCGGGCCTGTAGTTATCCCATGTATGTTCTATAGAAACAAATTCGGGTTCGGGGCTGACAGACCTGGCAGTAAAGGTATAGCTGATACCCATGGCAGCTTCGCCTTCTTTGATATCATCTGCCACATTGTAGGTACTGATAGATGTCGACGGAGAATTAGAACCTTTCTGTACAGCAATCGCTTCGCATCCGTCGAAAGTAGTTAGGATACGCGTATCATGTGCATTCTGCAGCACAGCTTCTTCTGCTCCCTTATCCACACTGTCGGGCAGTGTAACTTTCTGATATGAATGATCGTCATCGCTACACGAATAAGTGAAGCAGGCGATGAAGAAAGCGGTAAGGGTGATTATATATTTTATATACTTTTTCATATTGATCGGATTTAATTTGATTATTACCAACTATCAGTTGCGGGGATAATATTTCATATGATATTTTATGATTCCTCCCTGAGAAGCATTGTTGGATATTAAGAGGCCGTAAATATATGCATCATTCCCCTGAACGGATACGGCTACATCACCGAACATCATGATATTGTAGACAGTATAGTTTTCCGATTCGAATATCATAAAATCATTATAACCGTCTTTATCCGGATTCATATCCCTGATATTGTTTATATCGGTGATATCGAATACTTTCAGTTTCACGGGGTCGGTATCGTAAAATACCTGGGTAAGCATGGCTAGGAAATCACTATCTCCTACCGAGAATACCTTATATCCCAGTATCTTATATTCGTGGTTGCTCTTGTCCATTTCGATTACCTCCTGCAACCCGTCCCTGAAGCGATAGAAGCGGCTGCCGAACAAGCGGCTCTGCGCATCTGTAGATTCGTATAATATGTAAGAGAGGAAGATATCGGAGTCGTCGTCTATACTTCTTCTTTGCACATCTGCATAATCCCATGCACCTGCTATCGGGGTAAATTCCACCTTGTTAGGAACGACAGTGAGAGGAATACCGTTGTTGAACTCCCAGTAATAGTAGGCATTGCGATTGTCGTTAGCTTCGTATCTGTTGCCTACAGTGGCATATACATATGCTTTGCCTTGTTTTATGTTTCCAACAACGCTGAACCTGTATCCTAAGTTGACAGGGCATCCGGCATCATTGGCATAGTCGAGCAGCAACTGTGGGTTGGCATCGTCGATATCGTTATATACATACAGCATAAACCCTGCTCCTGAGCCGTTAATCCTGCCTGCTATTATATGTCCGGCATCATCAGTCCTTACCTGCCCGATGACAGTGCGGGGCGAAGGAATTGCCTTTACGATATCTCCGCTATTTTTATTATATACACGGATATTAGGATCGGGATCGAAGTTTACACCATCGTGGACGAATAAGTAATCACCCGACACATCCAAAGACCACAGCCAATTGATATATTTAAATCCGAGCTGGGTACTGTTCTTGTGCCATTCTTTCTGGAATGAGGCTATCGGTGGCAGCAATTCTACCTTAATCATGTATGTCTTTATTTCGCCCGTCGAAGTTCTTACTTTCAATTCATAAGGGGCCGTAAGGTCTATTACACCCGGTATGGCCGGTTCTGCTTTACAGTTGTTTTCGAGGCTGACTGCCAGTTTCATCTTAGATACATCGGTAGGCTCTTCGAGTGGCGACGGTATCTTAAAGATAATAACATCCCCGTCATTATAAGGGCCTTTGGTGGCAGGGGTAAATACCTGACTTCCCCCGACAATCTGCACCGTGAGGCTTTGCAGGCCTGTTGTTTGTACAGATGTATCGCCCATATCGACAGAACCGCATGACGAGAAAGTCCATATCGCAGCCAGAGCCACGAATATTAATTTACATATATATTTTTTCATGTCCATCCTGTTTTTTATTTCCATTCATCAAATTGTTGTATCATCTTGTTCGATTCGAGTTCGGAAGACGGAATAGGGAAACGTTTATATTTATCCAGATATATGCGTTTACGTCCGCTGTCGCAATCGATTACTTCATATGTGAAGGTATTATTCGATTCTCTGGTAGGTTTCACGCCTTTCAGGCTTCTGTTGTTCAATTCACTTTTAGCAAGATCCCAACGGCGCAGATCCCAGAAGCGGTGCCCCTCGAATGCCAGCTCTATCATGCGTTCGCGGCGCAACAATGTCATAAAGTCGCCAACGGAATTTGCAGTAACATCGGTCTTGAATCCAGCTCTCTTCCTCACATCGTTCAATGCTTTGAGTGCAGGCGTCAAATGCCCCTGCTGCGCCATGGCTTCGGCATATATAAGCAATACTTCGGCGTAGCGCATATAGTAATACGTAAAGTCATTGACAGTGAAGGTCGTCATATCCTCATCTAAGAACTTGCGAAGGAAATAGCCCGTCATGGTACTTGTACCACCTAGCGACCAGCCGTCTTTTCCGCCTACGAATGTTTCAATTTTCCGTCCTTTCCAATCCGCATCGTTATACAGAATCGAGGAGTAGAAACGCTCTTCGCGTCCGGCATACGGATTTGCCGCATGTATAGGGTTGTTCCAGTCGAAATTTGAGCCGTCAGCCATTTGATACTGCGATACGATGTCTTCGGTAGGAGTAGCAGAAGTCATCGCCCCCGCATCGCCCGAAGGGCTGTATGCCGCATCGAACGTATATGCTAGGTCGGGAGCCATAAATCCTACTTCGATGATACTTTCCTTGTTTTCTATATTCTGGCTTCTCCTTATTTTAAATAAGCCGTCATAACTTGGATAAAGGTCATACATTTTCAGGTCGAACAAATCCTGTGCCGCGTCCGAAGCTGCTTTCCACCTGCCCGCATACAACATAGCCCTTGCCTTAAGGCCAAAAGCCGCGCCTCTGGACAGTTTTCCTTTTTTCGCAGGATTGATATTCAGGTTCTTTGCTGCAAAATCAAGGTCTTCGGCAATAAAGTCCCAACACTGGTCGGGAGAGGATAAAGGATTGTTCCCGTTTCCTAACTCGGGTAGCTGGCGGAATATAATAAGAGACGCTCCATATCTCCGTGCCATTACAAAATAGACATGCGCCCTGAAAAAGCGGATTTCGGCCTCGGCTCTCAGCCTCACATCTTCGGGCAGATGCTGCCCTTTTTTCGACAATCCGTCTAAGAAGCGGTTGCATTGTGTAACCCATGTATATCCCCACCCCCAATTATCGAACGGATTATTGATAGGAGTGATAGTGACAGAGCCATAAGGCACAAGGTTTTGGTTGGCATGTGCCAGATTCATCTTCATTATATCGCTGTATCCGTCATCTTCTATGGCAGCACCGTAGTATTCGCCCAATAAAGGATAAAAGCTGTTGAGATAAAGTTCAACGCTGTTCTCATCTTTCCAGAGCGTGTCTTCGGTATAGGTGCTGGTGAGTTCGGGATCGAGGCTGCATCCGCTGCTTATAGCTATGATACCGATGAGCAGGCAGATACTTATTTTTCTTTTTATATTATAAAATGCTTTCATATCGTACTCGGTTAAAAAGTTATATTAAGGCCGAATTCATATATTCTTTGTTGAGGATAATAACCCTGATTTACGCTCGGCATTTCGGGGTCGAAATAATCGACACCGGTGAGCGTAAACAGGTTGCTGCCGGATGCATATACCCTGACTTTTTCAAGCCCCGCTTTTTTGACTATTCCTACGGGTAAGGTATATCCTATCTGTGCTGTTTTCAGCCGCAGGTATGTACCGTCCTTCACCCACCAGTCGGAATATTTTCCGCCATTGATACGCAAGTCGGCCGTCAGGCGTGGATATTTCGCATTCGGGTTTTCTGGTGTCCATGCATTTTCTACCAGATAGTAAGGAGCATTCCCGTCGGCAAAGAAAGGACGTGTATAGAATGTATCGTCTACCCACCCTACCGGATAAGTTCCGCACAAATATACATCGAACAATGCTGCCCCTTGGAAGAAGAGATTCATATCGAAGCCTTTATACTCACCCGACAGATTAAATCCAAACATCATTTCAGGAATGTTGCTCCGGCCGATAGGCACCATATCCTGTTCGAGAGTGATACGTCCGTCACCGTTTATGTCGACGAGTTTGATATCTCCGGGCAAGGTAGGGCCGAACACGGCACTTTGGGCTATTTCTTCTTCAGTCTGGAATAATCCGTCCGACACAAAGCCGAAATATTGTCCCATAGGCTTGCCTACCAGACGGCGGGCATCTGGCACATTCGTATTTTCGTTTATCTTGAGTATTTTATTACGCGCCCACGAGAGATTTCCTCTTACATTGTAGTTAAAGTCGCCAATCTTATTGTTGTGTGTCAGCACCAGTTCAAATCCTTTATTCTGATGCTCTCCGAAATTTATAATAGGCGAATAATATCCACCGAGTGACGGAGGATAGGCATTGCCCGGACTTTCGAGTTTGCGGCGCGTGAGTGAATAGAACATATCCAGTTCTACGCCTAAGAGACCTTTCCAAAAGGATGTTTCGAAACCGATATTGTAGTTGTCCGTTACCTGCCATTTCAGGTCGGGATTTGCGATTGAGCCAATATTTAAATAGCGTTGCGGTTCATTGCCTATCACTGCAATAGGATTATCGCTCAGATTGGCCATGCTCATATATGACAAGCCATATCCGAGTCCTGTCTGGCTGCCCAGCTGTCCGAAAGAAGCCCTCAGTTTAAGGTTGTCGATCACCTTTATATTTTCTTTGAAGAACGGTTCTTCCGAAATGCGCCATCCTGCCGAAACGCCGGGGAATAAAGCCCATCTGTTTTTTCCGGGCAGGTATGTTGTCCCGTCTATACGGCCGGATAGTTCAAGGAGGTATTTTGTGTCGTAATCGTAGTTTACGCGCATGACATACCCGCCGCGTTTAGCGATGTTGTGAGCGCCCTGTACACTGTTGGGAACCACTTCATCGCCTTTGCTCAGGTCGAGTATGTCTAAAACGGGGAATCCTCTTTTTGCAGCGCTCATACTTGTAAACTTGGTACGTCCGTATTCGTATAAGAATAAGGCTTTAATGTCATGCTTCCCGAATTTACGGGAATATTCTGCCGATGACTGGAGGAAATAGTCGTACTGATCTGTATAGTCCTGATAAACATACGCCTTGCCGTCGGATGTTACCCGCGACCATTCTTCATTCCATGTTTTATTGCCCTGATTATATACCGCCAGCTTATAAGGAGTGACACCTGTTTTTACCATTTGGTGGAAGTAGTCGTATGCTCCTGTAAATTTGACGCTCAATCCCGGTACCAGAGGCACATCGTATTTTAGCGAGATGTTGCTTTCGATTCTTTTATGCCTGTTTTGTTTCGTACCCGATTCGTCACGTAGTGCAATAGGGTTCTGGTTGCCATTTCCGGCCGAATTGAGGCTACCGACGGGCACTCCGCTGTAAGTCTCCCTAGGCAGGTATGGGTACATAAGCATGGCATGTTGCAGTATGCTGGATACGCCATACGCGGGCTCCTGAGTTTTCGACTGCCTGTAGCCGATACCGATTGAAGCCGTGAGGTTATTGGTAATTTTAGAATCAATATTAGTTCTGAAATTGTAGCGGTCGAAAGATGTATGCTTCATTGCGCCTTGCTGATTAAGGGCGCCTAGTCCTATATAATAAGAGAACCGGTCACTGCCGCCTGTGAGCGAAAGCGTATTATTGTAAGTAGGTGCGGCAGAACGGAATAATTCGTCGAACCAGTCGGTATTTGCATATACCCCGTATGGGTCGCCATTCTTTATCCGGTTTATTTCATCCTGACTAAAGCGCAGGTTATTATCAGGCACACCGTCTAGCTGCTGGGCCCTGTTGTACCAATACATATAGTCTTCCCCGTTGAGAAATTCAGGAAAATTAGTATTTGTGCTCAACTGTATAGATGAGTTGAGGGTAATAGTTGGTTTTTGAGCCTTTCCTTTTTTTGTAGTCACCAGAATTACGCCCCCCGAGCCGTTAAATCCATAAACGGCGGCCGACGCTGCGTCTTTCAACAGGGTAATCGATTCTATTTCGGCGGGGCTTATAGAGGGGAAAGGACGGGCAATACCGTCGACAATAACGAGTGTATTTCCGTCGCCATTCCCTACACCCCTTACATTCAACGATGCGCCATCGTATCCCGGCTGCCCGCTGGTCTGGCGGGTTACCAGTCCCGGAAGCCTTCCCTGCAACATTGCCGAAAGGTTGGAGGCCGGCGCTTTGATAAGTTCTTCGCCGCTTATCTGAGCAACGGCGCCTGTCACACTTATCTTCTTCTGAGTGCCGTACCCTACCACTATAACTTCGTTCAGACCTTTTGCTGCCGGCTCGAGATTGACGTTTATCAACCTGCGGCCTTTCGGGATTATTTCCTGAGGTTCGTATCCTATGTATGAAAATACCAAAGCGATATCTTCATCGGAAACCGTGATGTCATATTTGCCGTCTACGTCGGTCATGCTGGCATTTGTGGTTCCTTTCTGCTGAACAGTAGCACCTATCAGAGGAGCATTGCTCTCGTCTGTCACTGCCCCCGAAATTCTGACCTGTGCCTGTATGCCCACATAGAAGAGGGAACATAACAGTAGCAAACATAGCCTGATGTTATGGGCTGATTTAAGGTTCATCATAATCAAGTTATTTAAGGTTTAACATTTATACAATTTTCGTTTGTTTCGGTTTCTATCAGTCTCTTGCGTTCTTCAATTTCTTCAAGTGTTTTCCAACATTGGTACAGCCCTCTGGGCACATGGAAGCAGCCCTTCCACTTACCGCCTTTGAGCGGCAGTAATACTTCGCCCTGCCTATTGAGGTAGCCGAACCATTCGGGATGCTCTTTGTCTTTGAAATGATTCCATGTATAATCGTGTATGGTTCCGAACCATTTCAGGCAGTTGGCGTCGCCTGTGAGATTATATCCTTTGAGTAATGAGATCAGCGTTTCGACATGCACCCACCATAGTTTCTGATCCCATTCGAGTTCGTGGCGGGGATATCCCAGCCTGTCCATGAAGTAGAATATACCTCCGTATTTTTCATCCCAACCGTATTCTATCATTTTCAAAGTAGTTTCAGTGGCCTTATCTATAAGGTCTTTGCGCGAGAAGCGTTTCCCCAGATCCATTATAAACCACATTGCTTCGATAGCGTGTCCGGGGTTGATGAGCCTACCATCATAAGTGTCGGACAGCTCGCCTTTTACGGTTACATTCTCCACTATCAGCCCGTTGAGCTCAGGCCGGTAAAAGATATTCAATACCTCGTGGACACAGTTTTCAATCGTCTTATTCAAAAAGCCTTTGTCAAGAAGATGCTCGATTTCTAATGAGAGATTGCAAAGTATCATCGGCAAGGCAAATCCTTTCAGCTGCCGTGTTCCTGCATGAGCCTTCGACCACTTACCTTTCGGGTTATCGACTTTAGAGAGAATAATATTGAATGTCTTCTGTGCTATTTCTGCATATTCGTCATTACCTGTAGCCAGACTCAGCTGTCCGAAAGCCATGGCAGCGAAGGTATAGGAGAATATGTTGTAAGGATCGACAAGCGGATTTCCGCTGCGGTCTAATGAAAAATACCAGTTGTAGCTTCCGTCATGACCGTATTTTTTAAGGAATTCGCCGCCCTGTATGGCACAGTCGAGCCATTCGCCCCGTTTTTCAACCTTATTGTAAAGCATTGCGAACATCCATACTTCGCGTGCCTGAAGCCATATAAACTTATCGGTATCGTAGACAGCGCCATCACGCGCAAGACAGGAAAAATAACCGCCATATTCCTTATCCTGAGAATATTGCAACCAGAATGGGATTACGTTATCAAGTAATTCTGCCTTGTATTGTTCTGCTAATTTTTTAAAGTCCATAGTTTTAAGCTTTATATTATTGTTTTTTACTTTTCCCAGAATTTTTCTATTTCTTCCAATGACTTACCTGTAGTTTCGGGAACCAGTTTCCATATTATTAGCATGTACGGAACACACATGATGGCGAAGAGGATGAATGTGCCCGCAGGCTGCAGGTTCTGCAACAGCCAAGGCGTTAACTGGCCTATAAGATAGGTGCCGACCCACAATGAAAATCCGGCTATCGACATTGCCAATCCACGGACTTTCATCGGATACATCTCCGATAAAAGGACGAATATCACAGCACTGATAGATATGGCGCAGCTGAATATGTATCCCATGAAGAAAATCAGTAAAGTAATGGCAGGCATTCCAAGGTCGTCTCCCTTTGTGAAATAAAAGGCGATAAGAATAAGGAATACGATCATTGCGGAAACTCCGTAGTATATCAATTTCTTACGCCCTACTTTGTCAATAATGAAAACCGCTATAATGGTGGCTACCATATTAGCCAGCCCCACCATAACCTGATAAAACAGAGAATCTCCGCCCGACAAGCCATTATTCTCGAAAATAGTAGGCCCATAATAGAGTACGGCATTTACTCCCATGAATTGCCCTAAAATAGCTATGGCGCATCCGATGAGTACGGCACGGAAAATCCCCGGCTTAAAAATCAGTCTCCAATCGGTTTTGACTTCGCCCTGTACTACTTTTAACGTTTCCTGCATCTCCGATTCTACTACATTCTGAGAGCGATATATCCGCAAGAGGGTTTTTCCAGCTTTCATTTCCTGCCTTTTCAGTATGAGCCACCTCGGGCTTTCGGGAATAAAGAAGATAGCTATAAGAAACAATACTGCCGGTATGAATGCCATACCTAACATACTGCGCCATACTTCTGCATGAAATATCTTATACAATAGAGGTGAAACCAGTGCAGACGATCCTCCGGCCGAATAATTCAGCAGTCCGAAGTTGATAAGGTATGCACCTAAAAATCCAATAGTTATGGCCAACTGGTATAACGCCACCAAGCGCCCGCGGTATTCCGCTGCCGACACTTCCGATATATACAGCGGGGAAACAATGGATACTACTCCGATGCCCATACCGCCTATGATACGAAACCAGACAAGATGATTGAAATTATCGCTCAGTGCACAGCCAAAAGCAGATATTGAAAAAAGCACAGCAGAAAGGATGAGGATTTTTTTACGTCCGAACTTGTCACTCAATATTCCGGCAACAGATACCCCGAGAATAGAACCTACAAGAGCGCAGCCAACATACCAGCCTTGCTGTATAGTATCTAAAGAAAATTGGGAGGATACCTGAGTGATTGTTCCAGAGATGACCGCCGTATCGTATCCGAACAGATATCCGCCGAGCGCAGCCACAATTGCCAGAAAACTCATATATCCTATATTCACATTTGTTTTCATAGTTGATAAGGTTGTTTATATTATTATTTTATTTATTTTATAATATATTGGAATTGCTTTAATTAGATATAAGAGGGATATTATTAAATATATTATTAAATACAGGGCTAAATTATTAATTTATTTTTATAATAAAAATTTATTTAAGAAAAAATTTAATTAACACAGTGTTAAAGTCCTTTTTTAAAAATTAATAGTTTACATATATATTATTTATAAGGTGAATTATTTATACCCTGTACAAGACCAACAGAATGCAGGCCTCAAGTAAGAAAGACAGTTCTCCATAAATACGGTAAAGACATTATTGACTGACACTTACAACCGGTTGAATCACAAACTGAATTGCACGTAATGTTATTTACCCCCCTTTTAGTTAAAAAACTTACAGAATATAATATCAGTAAAAAGCCATATATTAAAATTATTATTTAAAAAGCACTAAATTTTGGTTTCATTTTATTTATATTTGTATGATATTAAATATTTATACAAAAACTAAGATGTATAAGAAATTCTTTGAAGATATAGAGCGCGGCTCCAAAAACGGAGTTATCAAAAAAAAGATAATAAGCCATTACATTACAAATGGAGATTCGACAATTGCGGATATATCGAAAGTATTCGACCTGAGTGTGCCTACCATGACCAAGCTGATCGTAGAATTGTGTGAAGACGGCTTCGTGGTGGATTACGGGAAAATAGAAACCACAGGAGGGCGAAGGCCTAATATATACGGGCTGAATCCTGCTTCGGGCTACTTTATAGGAGTGGATATGAAAAACACATCCGTGAATATAGGGCTCATCAACTTTAAAGGAGAGATTATTAAAATGGAAATGAATATTCCCGTTTTAATTAAAAGCACAATGGAAAGCCTCGATGAATTGTGTTCCATTATCCTCGATTTTATAAGCCGCTCTTCGGTTGAGAAAGATAAGATACTTAATATACAAATAAATATATCGGGACGTGTAAATCCTAAGACGGGATATAGCTACAGTATTTTTTATTTCGATGAAAGGCCATTGACCGAGGTAATGAGCGGTAAACTGGGATGCAGCGTATCTATCGACAACGACACACGGGCAATGACCTACGGCGAATATATGGTTGGTAATTATAATGACAATAAGGATGTGCTTTTTGTCAACATAAGTTGGGGGCTTGCCGTAGGAATCATTATCGACGGGAAACTTTACTATGGCAAATCGGGGTTTTCGGGCGAATACGGCCATGCCAGTGTATTCGATAATGAAATACTTTGCCATTGCGGCAAAAAAGGATGTCTTGAAACAGAAGCATCGGGATTGGCTATGCACAGGGTTTTCGTAGAGAGATGCCTGAACGGAGAATCTTCGATATTGTCGGAAGACATCAAAGCAAATAAAAATATTACACTGGAGAATATAATCGATGCTATAAAAAAGGAAGATATGCTTGCTATCGAAATTGTAGAGGAAATAGGCAACAAATTAGGCAAGAACATATCGGCACTGCTCAACCTCTTCAATCCCGATATGGTAATACTGGGCGGTGTGTTGTCTATGGCCGAAGATTATATCCTTTTACCGTTTTACAGTGCCATAAAGAAATATTCCCTCAATCTGGTGAATAAAGATTCCACCATAATATTGTCGAAGCTAAAAGAAAAATCGGGAGTAACCGGGGCATGCCTCTTATCGCAGCATAATTTCCTTAAGAACATATAGAACAATGAAAGAATCCGGATGTATAAAAAAATGGCAGATGAAAATGCTTTTCTATATCGCCCTATTATTTTGCGGATATATCAATGCTCAAACTTTAGATTTACAACAGGCAGAAAAGATTTTTAAATTGCCTGTTCATTGCATAGAGGTAGAATTCCCGAACAAATTAGGGCAGGTATTGGGCAGCACAGACGACCTGAAAAGCCCGAAGCAGTTACGCCCCATATTTTATGGCTGTTTCGATTGGCATTCGTCTGTACATGGATACTGGTCTATTGTAAAACTACTGAAAGACTACCCACAACTGGATGAATCAGGAACTGTAAGAAAAATCCTGAACAGAAACATAACTCCCGAAAATGTATCCATAGAATCGGCCTTCTTTGAGGACTATAACAACCGTAACTTCGAACGCACCTACGGATGGGCCTGGCTGTTGCAACTGCAGCACGAATTGCATACATGGAAAGATACGGATGCCCAACGCTGGTATCAGGCTTTAAAGCCTTTAGCCGATATGCTGACTGTCAAATATGAGGAATATCTGCCAAAGCTTAATTATCCTATCCGCACAGGGCAGCATAATAATACGGCCTTCGGATTGTCATTGTCTCTCGATTATGCCAGAAGTATTGGAGATAAGGAATTCGAACGGTTAATAATCAAGCATGCAAAAAGGTTATACGGAAACGATGTAAACTGCAACCTCTCTTTTGAGCCTAGCGGCAATGATTTTCTTTCACCCTGTCTCGAAGAAGCATTATTGATGAGTAAGGTGCTGGATATACCTGAATACAGGATGTGGTTAAAAGCATTCATGCCTGATATGTTCAATTCCGGTTTCTCGTTGGTGCCCGGAGAAGTTTCAGACCGCAGGGACGGACATTTGGTTCACCTCGACGGATTGAATTTCAGCAGGGCAACCTGCCTGTATTCTATCTCAAGGAAATTGCCGGAGTTGAGCCACCTGAGATCAATTGCCGACAATCATCTCAACTATTCGTTAGGTAATATAACCGACGACGATTATATGGGTAGTCACTGGTTAGGTTCCTTTGCCCTTTATGCTTTGATGAATAAATGACACATATACATAGCCCCAAAGCTCTCGATACACTTATAATGAAGTTGGGATTCCTGCCTTTCTTCCGCAACGAAATATCCGGATTTTCTGTTGAGGAATATACCCCACAGAATTTATGGTTCTCAGGTGATGACGATGGCCCATGGGAATGGAAAGGTCCTATCATACGAAATGGAAATTGTACATATGGAAAATTATTTAATAAGAAAGCCGGATATGTCAGTATAGAGTGGCTTCCCGACCTCATCAATTACAGGCGTTCTGTTTACAGACTGACTGACAATACCGAAGACGAAAAAGAGCAAAGTAAAGAAAGACTTATTTATGAAACAATTAGAAAACACGAGTCATTGCTCTCACATGATATTAAATCGTTATTGGGCTTCAATAAACCGAGAAAAAAGCGTCTTGATCCCATGGACGAAATAGAAATCCAGCCAAAGAAAGAAAAACAAAATTTTGATACAATAATGACCCGCCTGCAAATGGGAACATGGATCGTAGTTGCAGACTTTGAATATAAATATAATAAATTACTGGAAAGATATGGCTGGGGCATTGCCCGCTATGCTACACCTGAAGTTTTACTTTTCGGCGAAAAGTCTATAAATTGCCAAGGACGTACCCCGAAAGAATCTAAAGAGAAAATAATCGATTACCTTTCCTTATTGTTACCAGAGGCCACCGAATCGCAGCTTCTTAACTTGATCCGGTAAAGCCTCTTAAAATAAAATTTAATGATAATTAGCCAGCCAATAAATCATTAATGATTTGCTTACCTTTTTCTATTCTGTCTTCTATGTCGATATTATTGGATTGCATGATCGGATATTCGGTTTTAATGTCGTTTTGACTAACAGTGTATCTGTTATCAGAGCAATCGATCAGTATGTCTGTATTTATTATTTTTAATAAATCTCCCTGATATGAATAATCTCCCAAAGTAAGTTTTTCTGCAAATTCAGGCAAATGAAATAATGTATAAAGAAAAATATTCCAATTTCTTCCGCCAATACTTTTTTCTGTATTCATCATAATAGCTTCGTATGATTTTGCTGACATATCTTTCCAGTTTCTCCAATAATACATACCAAAATTACCTTGCCGCATTTGCTCGTATTTAATTAGATAATACCTCCAGTCTTTTGGCGTATCGGAGCTGTTAATATATTCTTGGACAAATTCTGTCAAATTATCATTGTTAAGATTGTGCTCATCAAACTTATACAGCAATATATTCAGTATTTTCGAAGTTTGCTCAAAGCCTTGTCGTTGTTTGGTCGGGTGAAATAAATCAATCCAAACAGAATCATTATACCTCGCTCCTATTTGCCAACGCCATGAGATAAATTGTGAATAATCGCCTATGCTTAATAATGTTGTATTAATCAAATCTTTATTGCAATTATCGAACAATAATCTAAATTTTCTGAAGTTGATATGATTATCCAATCCCACAATAGCAATGCAACCCCTTAATAAGTTATGATCTTCCAGATGAAATAACTCATCTTTCATATGGGAATTAGCTTTTAGCCATTCTATCTTGCTACGCTCTTCTTCTTTTTGCCTGACATTATAACCAAGGTCTCCCCGTTCATGAATAGGGATTTCTCCAGTGAGAATGATTGTTTCGGACTCATGTAGTAATGCCTTCATGCGTATATCACGAATCTCATCACCCAAAGAATTCCAAATCAAATTTCTGATAATTCGTATTCTTCGTTTAAATTGATCTTCTGTTATTTTATCTCTATTTTGAAGGTATGTAATGATAGAATATAATAATAAAATTTTGCTTAATGGAAACTTTCGGTTTCTACCTGAATATTCCCCGTAATTATCACAACATTCCCTGAATATATTTACGTCGTCCTGATAAAGTTTCACTTTATCGTATTCATAGACAGATTTTGAAAAAAACTTATCGAAAAAATCAGTGATATTTATTCGGCACCAACAATCGAATGAGTTCTTCAAATATTGGATATTATATTGAGCATTTTCATTATTTTTATTGTATAACAGATTTGCCAGTTTGAATTCGTCTTTTTCAATATTAATCTCGGATTTATAGCAAAGAATATCGCTTATAAAATGAAAATACCGCATAAATTCGTCATCAATAATATTATTATCGCCCCGAAACGGAAATAACATATCAGTCCATTCAATATCGAATTTATGATTAATTTCCGCAGAAAGTTCTTCCGATTGTTGTTTAATTATTTCTTCAAACTCAGCTTTGAAATGTTCAAAAGGTGTCAATGGTTTTCCGCGGGAATTCATTTTAATGTACAAATCATCTGTTAGCCCCATTTCGGTAAGTGGCAGAAAATAAAAAGTAATATTTTTACGGGCAACAAGGGATTCCCACAGATTGGGTTGATTTTTGAACTTTTGATGGATAGCATCAATCATTACCAGCATAGACTGAATGGTAGGATCATTTTTCCATTCGTATGGATACCAGGCTTGATCTCTGATGCTTTCAGATATTTCATCATTAATAAAATCCGGAGAAAATTTCACCAATTCTTGACAAAAATCACGGGAACTGAAACGAGTAGCATATGAAAAGTGGTTTAGAAATTTATATTCTTCTCTGTCTATATCCTCTTTTTTTGCAATGTACCAATGTAATAAAAAGAGTGTAGTCAATCTTTGTTGTCCGTCAAGAGGCGTTAAGACGTACATTTCTTCTTTATTTTCTATCTTTTCAGATACATCACCATACACAAAATCCAACGTTATATGCTTATCTTCAGTGATCGATGTGAATAGAGCGTCTAAAAATCTATTTCTGATCCGTTCTACTTCATTATTTGTTCTACCTTGCGCATAATCTCTTTGGATAATGGGTATTTCTATTTTACTTAGCATAATTTCAGTTTCTTCCAGGCTGAAAGAACTGCCAAATAGACTTTGAAATGTATATTCTTTGGTATTCATAAACTGATTTCTTTTTTAATTCTAGTTAAATAATCTTTCAATATTTTATCCATTTCCTGAATATATCCGTCTCTATCAGCCTTACCCCAAAAATGCAATTGATTTGATCCGGAGCAAGTATAATATTTGAGAAAGACACGTCTTGTACATACCGGGATGTAATCATTCGATTTGTCCATTTTAAGGATCTTATTCCGTTTAACGTCAAAAGTAGAATTATTTAAAGCGGAATTACCGGACAGGCCCAAGAGTGCTAAATTGGATAAGGAATGGGTGTACTCTACACTTCCCTCTTCGGATAAAATAGAGGTTACTTCATCAAACAATTCTGAAAATTTATCACCTGTCAAATTTTCATCAATTATGGCATTGTTTATTTTTTGAATTAAACTTTTATTGGATTCCTGATCGATGCTTAATAAAGATTTTGCATGTAATTTCAGCCATTCTATCCATTGCTCTTTTTTATTCAGTCCTTGCGACTGCTGTGCATGAATATGTTCGAGGCTCCAATCTTCTTGTTTATGCTTATCAAATGGAAAACGCAGTGTAGGGTCGGATTTCTGCCTTATGGTTTCAACATTAAACAACAATAACAATTTTTCAATATTACCACAATCTATTTTATTATCGTAAGATAAATCACAATAATCTTTTTTAAAATCAATACTTTCTGCTATTAATTGATCTAATGAATTTTGAAATTCTTTTTTTGTTATATCTTTTGAACGAAGGATTAACTCTTCTATAGTCTTCGACTCGGAGGCAATCAGATAGCCGATCTTGTGGTATAATTGAATATTTTCATACCACTCTTTCAATTGTTGATAATAGCGCAGAATAATAGTCCAGATTTCCGATTTATTTTCCGAGTCTTTTATTCTTTTATCGAAATAAAAGAATGTAAAAAGTTTTTCTTTTTCATGTTTTTGTTTATTTGACATTAGGTTGAAAATCAGCTCGATCCTTGTGGAATAATTACTGCTTTTTTCATTCGTAATAAAGTACCACAGGCTATCATTGTGCAATTCCTTTTCAATAATATCCCATTCAGTCGCTATTTCTAATTGTTTTGCGTCGTTAATACCATTGTTGCGGCTTAAAAACAATGCTTTAATAAGTTCAGCATTTGTTAATGGGATACGCCCGATATTTAAACGGGTAAATAGTGAAACCGCATTTTCGTCGGAGTTAACCTCATACCAGATAATACGAATGCGTTCATTTAATTTTTTGTAAAGATTGAAAGCTGTGAGGGCCTCGTCTTGTTGTGATTTAAACCATGTAGCAATATTCCGATATGCTTCAATAATAAAATATTCATCAATATTTTCCGGAATAGCGTCCAAAGTTCCCATATCGATATTTTCCAGAAAATCTTTGCTTTTTATTCTTGTTTGGTATTCAAGCGAAAAATTGAGTTGAAACGGTAGTTTTAACTGCTTCATATAACGAAATATCAGAAAGATGGTCGTTAAACGTTGTTGCCCGTCTATTAACTCAAATTTCTTTTCAGCGATATTTTTAACGACTATCGGTTGAAGGCAATAATTTTGTCCTTCCGCAATTTCGTGAATATCTTTCAACAACATTGCAACTTCATCTTTCCAACGGTATCCCCGTTGATATGCTGGAACATAAAAATGTCCCTCGATGCTTCCTACTAATTTTGGCTCAAGGTTTATACTACTCATTTCGTGTTATTTGTGATAAATAATTTTCTTTTTTTACTTCTTATTTTCCCACCCATCTAAGTGATGCGTCTGTCTCTTATGTGGCGCTATGGGTTTTCTCTGTTTTTTAATGACCATTCGCTTTTTTGCTATTTAATATTAAAGGTATGCATGCGGATATGCAAATATCATATTCTCCGGAATTTCTGCCTGTCGAATCGGTTCGTAAATCATCAAATGGTCTTATATCATAATGAACATAACGATTCTTTTTATAGGTATCTTTCAGAGTAGGATTAGCTTCTATTTCTTTTTCTTCTTCCTCGGTTACAGCTCTAAACCCGATTAATAGTTTTTCGACATTCCATCGATTATGTTCGATATCTGCCAATATCAATATTTCGTCATGTGATAATTCACGGATATGCTCAGAATCATTTATACCTATCGATCTTAATTTTGAAACAATAGAATTTGCATTGTAGATGTTTGACCATTTGTTTGCTACCGAAAGCTTTTCCCAACCTTCTTTCAATTCGGAAGAAGCAGGAAAAGATATTGGATTTAAAGAGTATTGATAGTAATAATCGTAAATATAATTTACCTTTTGAGCTTTTTCTATATTGATCGTGTGCAAATCAAAGCAACTATTTAGCATTCCGAATGGTTTTAGATTCTTATACTTTCTTGATTGAGATACCATTTCTAATATCGCAGAAGATGATTCTTGGCGTATCAGTACCGGTATATTATTATCATAAATTTCATTCGGAAGATATAAACCTGCTGCCATACTTTGATTAGTACAACTAAAACACATAGCTATTGTCAATAGACTATTCTTCTCTAAAGCCCATGATTTAAACATTCCTTGTATTTGGGGAGATTCGATATTACCTTTTACAAAATCCCATTCGATATCAATAAAATCAGAGGTTGATCTGCGTGGATTCAGAGTTGTGCTGACGTCCGGCAAAGTTGCATCTGTAAAATGAGATACAGACAGATCAAATAGATTACGGAATCGACCGGTAAAGAAAAACATTTCTTGTTCAGCATTAGAATCTATAAATGTGATTTTTGTTTTTTTACCTTTGGCATTGTAGTTAGGAAAATGGGCTAAATGTGCAGCCTCGAGAGCTAAAGCAATCCCCATTTTATTCATTCCAACGATAACAAGATGGACTGATTTTTCTGAGTCTTTGGATATTGCTACCCTATCTAAGGGTTGGTAATCAATATGTTTATTTCCATTGAAACAATCCTTGGACAGATCGGGTAAAAATACCTTTTGAGCCCATGTCTCATAAAAATTGAAAGGCCTAAAATCTATTACTGAACTGATTTCTTTCTGGATATCTGCTATTTGAAATGCAGAGAAAGTTGTTTGATATTCAAATAATACGTTACATATCAATTGGGAGTCCGATTTGATTTTTCTTATTGCTGCAATATGACGCATGCAATCAATATTCAATGAATCACAATCCTTTTCATCATCTTCACCTAATATGAATACTTCTTTTGCTTTCTGTACTTTAATATTTTTTAAATCCTCCGGTGAATCTCGCCTTCCGTATATTACGGTTATTCTTTTCTCTTCTTTAGGTGTTAATTCGGCATGCAGCTTTAGCCTGATCTTATTGCTTCTAACTGTCGACTGAATAACAATATCAGAATTGTTATATTTAGACTCTTTACATATCTGCTTTATCAAAGAAGGCACCATGCTGTCGAATCCGATAATGATAACATGATTGGAAAATGAATAATATATCTCTCCGTTTTTAAAAAGTTCCACTCTGCGTTCCAACATATTCGATACAACTGTTACTAATACGCCGGTTAGCAAAAACATACCCGCCAATACAACAACCAGTGCCAGCCAACCGGGAATTCCCGAAGTAATTCTGTTCTGAAATGCTCCGGGATCAATGAACATCTCTAAAATAGAGGTGTGCTTGTCCGGATGAGTTATTAATAAAATTATTCCAAAGACAAAAAGTACAAAAGCGGCCAACCAAATAAGCTGTTTCCACCATGAACCGGAAAAAGACCTGTCAAATGAAAGTTTTATTGTTTTCCACAGTTTCATAATAGTTATTGTGTTATTTTTCGGAAAAAGTATCTTTTTCTAAACGTATTTTCCTAGCTATTTCTCTGTCTTTTAATTCATCTAGCTTTTCTTCTAATTTCATTTTGCGTTTCTGCTCATTGTCCCGGTTTTCTTCTTTTGCCTGATCTTCTTTTATTTTTCGAGCCAAATCATTGTTTTTCCGAAGCTCTTCTTTTTCAAATTTATAATTACTAAATATGAAAATAATATTAACAATGAATATCAATAAAAATACAGAATGGATAGTCCAATGTTTTTCAGTATAAATGTCCGGTGCAAAAACCACAGCATATATTATCCATATAATAGCTAACACGAAACAAATGGCATTCGGTATATTTTTTAATTTATTATTCATCTTTCATTTCTTTATTATTTCAAATCCAAGTTTATATATCAATTTGAGAGAAGCCAGAGCTGTTGCCCTGTCGTACAGTTTTTCATTTTCGTCTAATTCTTCATATGGAACAAGACATGGATGCAGTTTTAAAGAGTCGTCCCGCTTTAAACCGTATTGCCATCCATCATTAATTCTATTTGCAGACCATACCTCGTGAACATTTTCGGCAATTTGTTCCAAAAGGTTCTCCAGTTCATGTGGAAGTTCTATATCATCTAGTGAAATAGGCTGTGGAATATATTTTTTCATCATTCTTGAAATATTAATAGTACATCTAATATTTATTTCTGTTGGCTTTTATTATATCTAATTTCGAGGTTATTGTATCCAGAATCAAAATTTTAGTATTGTACCACCTTTCATCATCTTTTACAAAACTTAGAATTAAGGATTTTTCATCCGGAAGATCAAATTAATAATGCATCATGGCAAAATTCTTCAGATAATAAGGTAACAGTATTTGTTATTCACATGTTGTTAAATTTCACAAATATAATAAACATTTTAAGATTTAGATTTAAAGAATTAATGATATCTTTGGTGTGCTGATGTTTTATCATGAATAGATATTGATAAGTCCGCCGCTATGCAAGCAAAGTATGGACTGATAACCTTATATCTAATAGTTAATAATATGGAGAACCACTCTGAGCGGATCTCATATTTCTTTAAAATAGAAAAACAAAAAATAGTCTGAATAACAAGATTGGGCGGATAATAAATTATATAATATATTCAGGGATATGGAAACAATAAGGAAATATGTTATTTCTATATGCTATAGTTCGGCAGATAATATTTGGTTGTCCGAAAATAATTCTATAGATACCCCCTACTCATTTGTAAGTAAGTTAAAAAAGAAGTTGAATGATATCTTTGATTTCTTTGAGGTCCCATTGTGTGAAAACGATCAAGATCTACGCTTCGATGATAAAAAAATAATTGAAAACACCGATATTGCATTGTTATTGATTACCGACAGTTTTTCTGATCCTTACATTTCAAAGGTCTTTTTACCATTTTTGAATAAGGAAAAAAATGAAAATAATATATCAATATTCCCTATATTGGCATCGAGTCTGTCCGAACCAACCATTAATAAACTTCAGAATCTATTTTCGACATACAATGTTTTACCGGATAATGTCCACGATTTGGAATCTATATATGCATCTGACCATAAAAGGGGAGAGGCTGTAGCAATAGATATCATAAACAATCTTTTCAGAAAAGGAAAGAACATGAGAATAGAAACGGATCTGTATTCGGAAATAAAGCAAAAAAGAAGTATAAGTTTGGCTACAAAATATATAGACGATTACAAAGATAAAGGTATATATATAAATGATGTTAACAAATTGCTGAAAAGCATGCTAGCCTTGCAAAAAGAGGATGATGACTACAACAGGGCAGTAAAAGACAACACAAAAGTGGCTTTAAAAGCATTCATGATAAAATACCCTAAGAGTAAATATCGCCTTCAAATTTTAACAATATTGGAACGTTTGGATGAAGAATATAATAATGAAGCTAAAACGGAATTTGAAAAACTGGACAAAAATGATATAATATGCCTAAGAGCGTTCCTTGAAGAATATCCTAATATACCTCAAAGCAAAAAGGTAAAAGAGTATATAGCCAATCTTGAAAAAGATGCATACCAAGTATTTAAGGAATCCGATAATATCACTCTAGTAATGGAGTGCGCCAAGGCTCTCAATTTTACGAAATACAAAGACAAAGTACAAGACAAAATAAAAAGACTGGACAGGAAAGCATACAATAAAGCTTTGAAGAAAGGAACGGTAGAGGCGTTTAAGGAATATCTCACGCTATGTCCCGAAGGGGAATATACCGAAATCGCAAAGAAAAAAATACGTTCGGTAAAGAAGATGAATAAGTTTAAAAAGAACTGGAAAAAAGTATCACTCATATTTATAGTGTCAGTAGCACTGATCTCCTATCCCTTTTACAAGTGGATTTTGATAGAATCTTATTCGTTGCATTGTTATGTTACCGGCATTCACGAACAAATACCCTTCGAACTGGAGTATGAAAAATTGGATAAGATAGATTATTATGATGCACCTATCTACTCCTATGTTAACTACAAAATATGCAAGGATGTTTCACATGAAGACACACTTGTATGGAACGGTATCCGGTATACAGAGAGCGGCATGATTGAAAAAGCCAGAGAGGCATTCGAAAAAGCAACTTATAGTCCTTCGGCTATGTATAACCTAGCCGTGCTGTATTTGTATCACAGTATCAGAAATGATGATAAAGGCAATAAATATATGAAACTGGCTACTGCAATGGGACATCCCATAGCAGAATTTCACGAACTATTAAAACCGTATAAAGAACTTTCAAATACGGTACTGCCTCCCCGCACTGAGTTAATGAAAATTAAAGACCGCCTGCATCAAATCGCAGATAAGGGCTATAAACAAGCCAACTTATCGCTAGGAAATATATATTTCAGGCTGGGTGACGAGAAAAACGCAATTGAAAATTATCGGATAGCTGCCCCTGAAGGTTACGCGGCTGCGATCAAGAACTTAATAAAGATTTACAATAAAAATAAGCAGCTTGAAACGGCATATTCTTTTACCGAAGATATGTTTAATCTAAATAATCATAATTATGAACTAAATTTTGTAAAAGACCTGTATATAGCATATACTTACCATGGCATAGGTTGCAAAGAAGATAAAGAAAAGGCCTTTTCCGTATTAAAAGATATTTGTGATAAAGATATTTCTTTCAACAATAAAACCAAGCAACTGAGTCTGGCCAAGATGTATTATAATGGCTATGGAACAGCTATGGATAAAGAGGCTGCTTTCAAAATACTATATGCAATCTATTACGATAAGGATGGTAATCTGCTTACTAATTTAGGATCGGCTTTCGACCCCGATTTATACCATTTGGCTCAACTATTTTTCTTAAGCGACTTCTCAACCGACTATGCCAAAGCGATTGAGTGTTATGATTTATTTATACAAAAGACATCTGATAAAGAACTTAAAAAAGATGCTCTATACGCACTGGGGCGGCTTCATACTTTCACCGCATACGGGCATCGCGACATGCACAAAGCCCGTACATACTATGATCAGGGGGCGCATCTGGATGATAAAAGGGCACACAATGCTCTGGGTGTTTTGTATTCACAGAGAAAAGCTCTGAACGATCCGGAGAAGTCTGCTTATCATTTTCAACAGGTAATAAATGATGATAAGACTGTAAACGCCAATGCTACTACGAATGCTTATTATAATTTAGGAAGGCTCTATTATTATGGGATGAACGGTTATCCGAGAAAACCGGATTTAGCTAAAGAATATTTACAAAAAGCATTAGAACGCGGTTGCGAAAATGCCAAACCAATATTATCTGATAAACGGCTATGGATAGAATTGAGGTGAAAGTTAAGATATTTGTAAGTTATTGTCATCGCGACCGAAGATGGGTTTCTTCAGATAGTACTGTAAAACTAAAGAATGACCCTAATTCGGAGAGGAGTCTTATCGAACATATAAACCGGTACATATCTCAGAAAGCTGAAATATGGGTCGACCATAATCTGATCGGGGGTGATGATTTCACCCCAATAATAAAGCAAAAAATAACAGACGCACAAATCGTAATACTTATTATTACTGAGGATTTCAGTTTTAGCAATTATATACTTAATGAAGAATTACCATATATTGAGAATAGATATAAAAATAAAAAGACAGAGGTAATTCCTTTACTGGTTTCCCCCCTCTCTAACAACGCCCGGGAAGAATTGACCAAATTATTAAAAGGTCACAAAACCCTCATCAATGAAACCGATGACTTGGATACCCTGTTTCACGAAAGCAAATACCGATATGATAAAGCGTTAAATGATATAGTTGATAAAATCTCAGCCATCGTAGAAAAATGCCATAAAGAAAAAACAATATACGAGTTAGCCAAAAGGGATACAAGAAATATGGAAGCCTGCGATCAATATCTTGCAGAATATCCTGAAGGAAGATTCGTAGAAGAAATACAGCAATTAAAAAAGGAAATAGTAAAATCTATCCATGACGAAAAACTTTTCCGGGAAGTAATAGCAACCGAGTCTATAGACAACTATGAAGAATTTTTAAAGCATCAGCAAGACAGCAAATATTATGCACTGGTGAAAAAAGTCTATCTCGGGCTAAAAGACAAGCTAAAGGAAGAAGAGGAATCGGATTTCCATACTTTGGAAGATAATAATCCCCGTATGTTTTATGATTTTATTGTAAAATACCCAGATAGCAAATATAAGGAAGATGTTTCGAAAAGAATAAAGTACATTGAAAAACAAGAGTATAAAAATTTGCCTAAAAAACCGACATTAGAATTACTCGAAGAGTTTTTAGAACGACATCCTACAGGCAATTATGTGAACGATATCCAAGGAAGAATAGATCGCATACACGACTTTAATAACAGAAAAGATGATGCCAATTTCCGTTACGCATGTAATAAAAATACCATTGAAGCATACGATGATTATATATATGAAGGAGGGAAATGGGTAGAACAAGCCGAAAAAGCCAAGAACAAGCTTATAAAAGAGGAAACAACACTGTACAAAGTAAAACATTTTCTCTATAGAGGCAGATATATTCTTATTATCGCCCTGGCCGTATTATTACCGATTATCGGATATCAAATATATGAAGCCAATAAAACGCTGCCGCTGGACAATGGTGCCGATATCAATTATTCGGAATATAAAATGAGTCATGAATTAAATCCCGATAGATGGAATTCTAATTTAGTGAATGGTACAGAGGGCTTAAATATTCAAAATAATTTCAATTATATTGAATCGGAGACTGATACAGTTATGAACAAAGCAATACAATTATGTAAGAGTTCATATGTAAAAGATATAGATACCGGAAAAAAATTATTATATGATGCTGCTCTTAATGATCCTTTGGCTATGTATAATATGGCCATTTTCGAGCATAAAAATAAAGGAGATTGTATGACGTGGCTAGAAAAAGCAGCCGGTAAAGGATTTGCTGAAGCTCAATATCTGAAAGTTATTTACCCGTTACGGAATAATTTATATTTGAGAAATTTAACAACAAATGAGATAGGGCAAATAATCAGAAATCTGGAAATACCTTCATCTAATGGTCATGGAGAAGCAACATATATCATTGCCAAACTATACAGCCAACTGGGTAATAAAGATAAAATGCTTGAAAAATATCACCTTGGCGTTGAACAAACCTCTACCAAATCAATAATTAATCTCGTTCATTACTATGATCAAAAGAAAGACTATTCAACAACATTCAAAATATTATCAGACGTTGTAAGCAAACATCCTTCTATCGATGATCCGAAAATTAGAATTATATTAGCCAAATCTTACTTTCTGGGATATGGTTGTAAAAAAGATACATTGGAGGCTTACCGGATTATAAACAAAGGTTATGATCTTAACGGTAGCAGTTCATTGTCTGATATTCAGGCAGCCATGAGGTATAATGGTGAAGGTTGTCAGTCAGATGCTAAAACAGCTTTCGATCTGCTCTACTCCAGATCTGCAAACCGAAGGCACAGTATAAATGTAGATGATGTTTTTCACCTCGGATTAATGTATTATAACGGAAAAGGTACTACTCAAAACATGGATAGCGCCATATCGTGTTTTAATAGGATTGTGACTAAAGAGAAATCATATAGCCACCAATTAGAAATGTTCTACGTATCTCATTTTATGTTAGGTAAGCTATATATGAATATAGATCAGGCGAAAAGTCTTCATCACCTCGAAGAAGCCGCAACATACGGGGATAATAAAAATGCATGGAATCTGCTGGGTTGTATGTATTTACAAGGTTCGAATGGTGTAAAAAAAGATACGAAACGCGGTATGGATTATTTGAGAAAAGCTATAGAAAAGAAATCCGATAATGATTATTTTTCGGTAGAAGCCCTTTTCAATATAGGTTTGATATACTATTACGGAGGTTATGGTGTAAAAAAAGATAAAGTAATGGGGGAAGATTATTTAAGGCGGGCAGCTAAGCACCGGCATTCGAAGGCTCAAAAAACAATCAAGGAAATGTATAGCTGATCTTAAGGCTATATTACAGATTTATAACCGTTAGCAGCCGAAAGAATTCATCCTTATAATCATGGCGGCATTTTTTATAGTCAACATTCAAATACCGGATAAAACTGACCGTGACAATTATGACGAATATATTGCACGGGTTAAACCGATTGTCGAAAGTTACGGGGGCAGGTACATTGTCCGCAGCGAACACATATTGCTTTTTGCAGGTGACGGGAAGCCCGATAGAGTAATCATCATTGAATTCGACGACAGGCAACAACTCGACAACTGCTTTGCCTCGTTGGAGTATGCCTCAGTAAAAGGATTGCGGGAAAACAATGTTAAGACTGAAGCCTACATCGTAGAACAGTAAAACGCCTCCTGTGAATCTATTTCTTACTCCCTATAAAATTGTATTCGCAATGAGGATAATTATATACTTCTATTCCTGCCAGCTCGGCTCCCATTAGTGTTTTCTTTAATATATCCTTTATAAAATCTGGTAGATACTTTCTGCTTTTTATTTCCATTTGCTTATCTATCAACCTGAAGTAATACCGACCGTATCCGCGATTATCGATAATGGAACTTCTTCCCTGTCTGAGTTTATTGATTTTTTTACCGTCTTCGGGAGAGACAGGTATAAGGGAATAGGCATCAAAATTTAAGACAAGAAAGCTGTAATCGCCGTATTTTATATAATCCTGCTCTACAACATCTATAAGATGTAATTGATAACCATTTCTGTCGAAATCGTATTTTACAATATCCACATTTTTATCGAAATAATAAACAGATGAAAAATCAAAATTATTTATTGCATCATGCAGCATCTTTGAATATTCGGGCTTAACAGAATTAAATTCAAATTCATCCGTCCTGCATTTTTTTCCTAGTTCCTTATCTCTGGCAACAATATATGAAAGTAAAACTTCATCGGTCACTTCTAATTTATTCACACGTAAACAAAAGGCCATCATTAAATCATCGCTCAGATGTTTTGCATCAGGATATAAGCGTTTTGCCGGATAGACAATAATCTCTCCATCCTGTATTGCAGGATTTATTTCTACATATAATACTTTATTAGTCGACAGTTCGCGCGTCTGTACGGTGATAACTTTGTGCACATCATCGGAAATTTTTATATCGGTTACCTGCAGTTTGGAATAACTGATATCGTTTTCATAACCGAAAAATTGATCTTTTATATCGGGGCGCATCGTCCTGATATAGATATATTTGTTGTAATTGGCTCTGTATCCGGCCTGAATAATATCTCCGTTCTTTAATATACGCCCATCAAATAACTCCACAGAATTAAGCTGCGGGAATAGGGATGATGCAAACACTGTTAGCAAAAACAGAATAGTTGTAAATCGTTTCATGTAGTGTAGTTTGTAGTTAAGTTTTAACAAATTTAATAAAAAAGACCACATCCGGTGAATATACGATTACTTTTACTGATAAAAATGTAAATATATAGATTTGTCCTATATTTTGGAAGATTCTTCATATCCATGTTAAAACAGAACGAAGTATCTTTGCTATCTTGAGTAAAAATCGACTAAAGAGAAAGTATTAATGAAAAACATAATCGAGTATTTATTATTTGCCCTAGTGATAATACTACCTTATTCGTGCAACACCGATCCGATAAATCAAGACCAAAAAGACAGCGTTAATAAACTTTGGTATTCGCAACCGGCAAAAGAGTGGATGGAATCGCTGCCCTTAGGAAACGGACGTATGGGAATTACCGCTTTCGGAGGTGTGGAGGACGAAATGATTACCCTCAACGAAATTACATTGTGGGCCGGGCAATACAATGAGAATATGCACCGGAAGGCCGGAAAGAAAGTGGTAGACGAAATACGTCAGGCTTTTTTTGACGGAAACTACAAGAAGGGAAACGATATGGCCACTGAACACCTTGCAGGTAACGGCGAACTATTCGGATCTCACGTTCCGCTGGGTAATCTGATAATAAAACAGAAATACGCTTCCGGTGAAGTATCAGACTATAAGAGAGAATTGAACCTGTATAATTCGATACATACCACTTCATTCAAAAAAGGAGATATAAATTATACAAGGGAATATTTTTGCAGCAACCCGGACGATATCTTCATTGCACTCTTTTCTGCCGATAAATCCAATAGCATCAACTTCTCCCTTTCATTCGATATGTACCGCGATGCCGCTTTCGTGCCCACTCAGGATGGCATTGAATTTTCCGGTCAGGTATCGTTCCGTGGGCTTTCCGGTGTACATTTTCAGGGAAATCTGGGGCTTAAACTGGAGGGCGGAGCTATTGAGATAAATGATAAGACTTTAGAAATCAAAGACGCTACAAAGGTTCTACTTGCATTTGATATACGCACCGATTATAGTAATGACCAATATCAATCGGATACCCGAAATACTGTAAAAAAGGCCTTAAACCAAGAGTACAACACTCTAAAGGAGAGGCATATTGCCGATTATCAGAACCTATACAACAGGGCAGAACTTTATTTGGGAGACAGCCCCCACTACCAACTTCCGACAGATGAAAGGTGGAAGAAAGTAAAAGAGGGCAATAACGATATCGGAATAGATGCTTTATTTTTTAATTATGCCCGCTACCTGATTATTGCGGCTTCACGCGAGAATTCTCCCCTACCCGCCAATTTGCAGGGAATCTGGAATGACAATCTTGCCAATAATATGGGTTGGGCAAACGATTATCACCTCGATATCAATACCCAGCAAAACTATTGGCTGACAAACGTCGGCAACTTACAGGAACTGAACGCTCCCCTGTTCCGGTATATAGAACATTTAGCCGAACACGGGGCTAAAACAGCGAACGATGTATACGGCGCCAATGGGTGGACTGCTCATACCATTGCTAACGTATGGGGATATACAGCATGCGGCGGAGGTGTGAACTGGGGTCTGTTTCCATTGGCGAGTTCTTGGATAGCGACACATCTGTGGACTCAATATGAATATACCCAAGACAAAGAATTTCTTCGCAAACAGGCTTATCCCTTATTAAAATCGAATGCAGAATTCTTACTCGATTATATGGTAAAACATCCCCAATCGGGCTATTTGGTAGCTGGACCGAGTACATCGCCCGAAAACTCGTTTTTATATAAAGGGGATAATCTCTCGGTTTCGATGGGAACCACTGCCGACCGTCAATTAGCATACGAAATTTTTACAGCCTGCATCAAGGCTGCTGAAATACTGGATACTGACAGCGACTTCCGAAAAGAACTGGAAGATGCAAGGGCATCTCTGTCACCGATGCTTGTAGGCAAGAACGGCGGACTGCAGGAATGGTACGAAGATTTGGAAGAGGCACAGCCTAATCATCGCCATACGACACATCTTTTGGGCTTTTACCCCTTCAATCAGATTTCGTATGATAAGACACCCGAGTTAGTCGAAGCCGTAAAGAAAACAATAGATTTGAGGCTCAACGCCAAAGATTGGGAAGATGTAGAGTGGAGCCGTGCTAATATGATTTGCATGTATGCCCGTTTGCTCGATGCTGAAAAGGCATATGAAAGCGTGGTAGGCCTGCAACGGGAATTTACCCGCGAAAATCTGCTGACTATTTCTCCCGAAGGAATTGCCGGAGCGCCTTATGACCTGTTTATCTTCGATGGAAATGAAGCAGGTGCCGCCGGTATTGCCGAAATGCTGTTACAGTCCCAAAATGGCTATATCGAATTCCTGCCCGCACTGCCCGCGCAATGGCATACAGGCTACTTCAAAGGACTGTGTGTAAAAGGCGGAGCCCACGTCGACCTGAATTGGAAAGACGGGAAAATCCGCAGTGCAACAATCACGGCAACGGCAAACAACACATTTAATATTAAGACAGGCAGCCAGAAAGAAAAATATAAACTGAATAAACAATCGATAAATCCGGATATTAAAGATAAAATCGTCAATATTCCTATGTCTGCGGGAGACGTCCTCGAAATAATCTATACAGATTGAGCCGGATAATCACCTGATAAAAAACATACTATTGACTATCAATATGATAGTTGACAAAATCCCTTTTTGATGAGTTGAGAAAGATAATTTTCATCTATCCCGACTCATCAAAAAGCATATTTACGTTAAAAAAACAAGTTGCTGAAACTTGCTTCCGATACCGTCTACAGGGCATATAACACAGCTTATTATTCTTTTTTCACTTTGCGTAAAAATAAATAAAAAAATTATTGATTTTTCCAAAACAATCAAAATCGCCGTTTGTTATTTAGCTGTATGTATGCATATCATTTTGTTTGTTATATTACTTTTAAACTTACGGTTATGAAAAAGAAAATTAAATACTTGTCAATGTTGGCATTCTTAGCGGTGTTTGCCATTTCCTGTTCGGATACGGAAGAGGCGGCAGAACCTGAAAAAACGCTCAAAGCTGCCGATTCTCCTTTGTTGGTTGCCACTCCCGAAGAACTTTATTTTGATATTGCAGTAGGCAACAGCCTCGAAAAAAATGTGAATATAAAAAATGCAGGTTTATCCTCACTATCGGCTCTTACCAATTTTACGGTTATCGTACAGGGAGCTGATGCCGACCAGTTTGTTGCAGAAGAACCCAACCTTAATCTGGCTCAGTTATTACAAGCTCTTCTAGGCAACGGAATCAACATTCCGGTATCTTATTTCCCTACAGAAAGCGGCCCTCACGAAGCTGAATTACTTGTTACAGCCACTTTGTTAGGTGTGGTAGCACCCGTGCAGAAAACTATTCCGCTGCATGGTACGACAACAGCGCTTCCCGGCCCTGTTGTAGTTAGTACCGTACCTGCCAACGGAGGAAGTACAACGTTCGACAGCAGAGTACCAAATGTGGTAGGAACTCCTAAAGGCCAATATCACATAGATATTGTTTTTAATCAGAATATTACTACTACCGGTGATTTAGACGTTGAATATCTGAATACTACCGGAGCAGAAATACAGACTATTCAGGTAGTTAATAACAATACGCTGCGGATTACTGTATGGGAAGAAAGCCTGAGTGCCAGTGTACCTCACTATCTTGTCATACGCGGAGGTTCAGTCAGAGGTACCAATAATGTCGTTAACCAGAACGATATCAACCTTACCTACAGTGTTACCGGCGGTATTCCAAATTGATTTTTCCAATTTTTATTTAATGTCTTAGTCTAAATGAATGAGAAGAGGGTGTATTTTTATGCACCCTCTTTTTTATGTTAATCAGGCTGTACCGGAGGTTTCTAAAAGCATTTTAACAGGATAAAGAGAATCGATGATGTAAAAAATGCTATATTTGTAACAATCTGATATCGGCCGAAAAATGCAAAAGTGCTTCTTCCATATATTATTTGTTCTTCTGTTCAGTTCTTCCCTCTGGTGCCAAAACAGGAATTATCAGACATTCAAAAATATAATTCCCAATTCGGAAGCATCTACCGTGCACTGCTTTGCACAGGACACACAGGGTTTGATATGGATAGGTACCAACAAAGGGCTGTTCTCTTACGACGGATATTCTACACAGCAGCATTTTACATTCGGCGACAGCACAAATACACTGATATACTCTATCCTGATATACGACAGCAGCTACCTGCTTCTGGGCACAGATAACGGCTTGCTTATATACAATTACCAGACTGACCAATATGAACAGTTTCCTGCCGATTTCCCTCCCGATATAAGGGCTTTAGCGGTACATGACAACGACCTTTGGATAGGTTCGATCAGAGGCTTATACAGATACTCACTGCAGAAAAAACAAATAGAACAAATCAACAGGGGGCTTCCGCACAATACGATATACTCGCTTCTGCAGGCATCCGACAATAACTTATACATCGGCACATACAACGGTTTCTGCAGATACATTTCCGAAACCGGAAAGTTCGAGATTATCAACTTACCGTCGGATACAAGAAGAAACAACCAGTTTATTAATTCCCTGCTGGAAGATAATAACAATAATATCTGGATAGGAACCGAAGGCGCACTCTTTAAATACAGCTTAAAGGACAAAAGCATAGAAGACATCCCTCATTTCCACAACAATTCGATAAAATCGCTTGCACTCGACGAAGATAATAACCTGATACTGGCTACCGACAACGGGCTGTATACCTATAACAATTCTAATAAAGGCATACAGCATTATGTCCACGATTCGCGCAACAGTAAATCCCTAAGCAATAATATCATATGGGGTGCATTCGCCGATAAAGAAAAGAATATCTGGCTGGGTACCGATTACGGCATTTCCCTGTCGTGCAACAACCGTACTTTCCAGTCGGTACCAATTTCTGAGATTACAGGCATTGGCGACGGCAACCGTTTCCATTCCATATTTAAGGATTCACGCGGCAATTTCTGGT
This sequence comes from Prevotella sp. 10(H), assembly GCF_000711235.1. GTDB lineage: Bacteria > Bacteroidota > Bacteroidia > Bacteroidales > Dysgonomonadaceae > Dysgonomonas. Next base: position 501,853 of record NZ_JOMI01000001.1, read on the forward strand.
TTGGAGGTACAAACGGGCTTATCGTATCGCCTTCGCCCACAAACAATACGGATGCTACTATCTGGTACCGGATGGGCGACAAAAAATATCCGATATCGCACAACCGCATCCGAAACATCTATGAAGATAAAGATCACAACCTGTGGGTGGCTACCGACGGCAGCATCAACAGATACGACTACCAAAAGAAGCAGTTCATCCACTATACGATAATAGACAGCACACAGACTCTGAACTCGAACTGGGCATATTATATATTCGAGGATGATAAAAAGCAGTTGTGGATAGCAACCTGCCTCGGAGGCATCTTCGTCGTGAATAAAGAAAACCTGTTGAAGTCTTCCGGCAACTATATTGCCGATAAGAATTATTCGACACTCAACGGATTATCGGGCGATTTTGTCAACCAGATCATACCCGATCCTCACGGCAATGTGTGGGTACTTCTATACAACAACGGTATAGACAAGATAAACACCGCAACCGGAAAAATAGAAAAATTTCCTATTGAGCACGGCACAAATAACGAAAATCCCAATTATATAATTCTCGATAATGAAGGCTTCCTGTGGGCGGGCTATCGTGGCGGACTGGTGCGGATAAATACGAAAGACAATAGTTCCGAATTCATTAAATTCGCGACTTTCAGCAATAGTGAGATACTTTCATTGAACGAAATAGACGAAAATATCTGGATTTCGACTACCGAAGGCATATGGGTACTGGATAAAAAGACTTTCGATGTGAAGAGGCTCAATGTCCCCAATCAATCATATACCTGTTCCTATTATGATAAAAGTACAAACAAAATCTATATGGGCGGCGTAGATGAATTTACACTGCTGTCGCCCGATATACAGCACGATAAACCGGATGATGCGACGCTGGTATTTACCGCCCTCTATGTCAACGATAATCTGTATGATACATCGCAAGACAAAGGAAACAGCATCCGTTATCTGGACGAAATACAACTGAATTACAAACAAAACAACCTGACTTTCGAATTCTCCGACCTCACCTACTCCGAAGAAGAAACATCCAAATTTGTATATAAACTTGAAGAATTGGATAAGGACTGGAATATACTGAATCAGGATCTTAACCGTATTTCGTATACAAATCTCGAATATGGCAAATACAGGCTGATAGTAAGCAAACTGGATTCATCAGGGAAGCCTTCCGCTATATCCCGTACCCTTGTTATAAACATTAGTCCGCCATGGTATTATACTATCTGGGCAAAATGCCTATATGGCGTTCTGGTTTTAGCACTCATCGTATGGATTATAAATTTCTTCCGCGTGAGGCACAATCTGAGGATAGAGCGTATAGAAAAGGAGAAAACCGTAGAGCTTACAAATCTGAAGATAGACTTTTTTACGAATGTATCCCATGAGTTCAAAACTCCGCTGAGCCTCATCATCGCACCTGTAAGCAAGCTTTTGCTGGAAATAAAAGACCCGCAGAAAAAACAACAGTTAGAAAACGTACAGAAAAACGCTTTGCAGCTCAATTCGCTCATACGGCAAATCCTGGAATTCAGCAGGACGGATAGTACGACAAATGCTAGCCTCCTGTTATCGCGGGTCGAATTCGTTGAATTTGCAAGAAGCCTGTTTTCCATTTACGAAGAGGGATTTAAGGACAAAAAGCTAAACTTTTCGTTTCTCACTGATCATGAAAAAATATACATCAGTATAGATGTCCTCAAAATAGAATCGGTATTGAACAACCTGCTGTCCAACGCCTGTAAATATACCGGAGAGGGCGGCAAAATTGAACTCCGCCTCAACTACAGTAAGGACGACAATACGCTGAATATTATACTTTCCGACGAAGGGATAGGAATTCCCGCAAAGGAGATACCTTATATTTTCGAACGCTATTACCAAACTTCAAAGACGACAGGCTATAAGGAAGGTACAGGAATCGGGCTCTATCTGGTAAAAACTTATACCGAACAGCACGGCGGGCAGATATATATCGATTCGGAGGAAAACAAAGGAACTACTATCACCATATCGTTGCCTGTTAAGGATGAGGCAGAAAACAATAGTGTGCAAGATGAACAGGAAGAGTATACCGTAAACAAAAACAGCCCGCTGATTCTCGTAGTAGACGATAATCCCGAAATCGCAGATTTTATAAGCCAGACACTCACTCCGAAATACAGGTGTAAAGTAGCCCACAACGGCAAAATGGCGCTGGAACTGGTAAAGATGCACAACCCCGACCTCATCGTGGCCGATGTGATGATGCCCGTAATGGACGGCTTGGAAATGAGCCGCCGCATAAGAAAAAGCCTGCCGACATCTACTATACCGATTATACTGCTCACCGCCAAAGACGACAAGAGTACGGAGATGGAAAGTATCAACCTGAATGTAGATGCATTTATATCCAAGCCGTTCAATCCGGAACTCCTCTTATCGCGCATCAGCCAGCTATTGAAGAGCAAGCAGCAGATAGAAGACAAGTTGCGGATAGAAACTATTGCTACCCCTCAGGCTATAGAGGCAACATCGCCCGACGAAAAATTCCTTTCGGAAATAATCGGGATAATCGAAAATAAGATTTCCGACCCCGACCTGAATGTAAATGCGCTGAGCACGATTTCGGGCATCGGTTCGAAACAGATATACAGGAAAATAAAACAGTTGACGGGCTTGTCACCTGTAGAATATATCCGCTCTATACGGTTGAAAAAAGCTGCCATGCTGCTTTCACAAAAGAAATTTACCGTAGCCGAAGTAATGTATATGGTCGGATTCTCGAACCATTCTTATTTCTCAAAATGTTTCCAGACAGAATTCGGAAAAACACCTCGGCAGTTTATGGATGGGGAATAATACTTGCATTTTTTATAAACTTTTTTCTGCACGCAATCGTAGATTGTTTGCTTTTCTTTTTGAAACTTCATTTTGGAATTGCCCTGACGCACGACAAGGGTTTATACAAAACATATCAGAGAAAAGTTTTCTTAATTCTTGTCATGCGCCAGCCGCGCCGTTAGCTTCAAGTACGGGGTACCCGTAGGGCGAAAAAGGCTGAAAAACGAAAACGTGTTTGAGCTTATCTGCCAATTCGGATTATACAATTTGTTGAGCGAGTTTTTTCGTTTAGCCTTTAACCCCGTGACGGGTCGGACGTTGAAGCGGGGCGCTAAAGCGTTTTTGGTTCCTTTTGGGGATTAGGCCAAAAGGAACGCAAGCAATCTCCGATTGTGCGCAGTAAAACAAGCTTATCATCGATACAAAAGACTAAATATAAATGATTTAACTCATAAAAAGTCCGATTTGTTAAACTTTCTCCCTGTCCGATTTCTATCTATATCTGTCCAATTTGTGCCGTATATATGCCATTTCATTCGGCTAAATTTGTAATTGTTATTGTATGAAAGAATAACAAAATTTAACCGGATCGACCATGAAAGTTTATTTAATTACAATTCTTTGCCTGCTGTTTAGCCATGTGCTCCCTGCACAGAAAACGCAATCCGTGCCGACAATCTATGTCGACAAAAACGGAGTGATGCGCTGGTCGGACACACGCAGCGAAGCATCGTTTTACGGGGTCAACTATACCCTGCCGTTTGCCCATGCCTACCGCGCGATGAATTATCTAAGCAAGAACCACAAAGAGGCGATCGATAAAGATGTATATCATTTTGCGCGTCTGGAATTCAATGCATACCGCATACATGTGTGGGATGTGGAAATATCGGACAAAGACGGCAACCTTATCCAAAACGACCACCTCGACCTTCTCGATTACCTGATAGCCAAACTGAAAGAGCGCAATATAAGGATACTGATAACCACCATGACAAACTTTGGCAACGGCTATCCCGAAAGAAACAAGGATACAGGCGCTTTTTCTTATATGTATGATAAATGCAGTATCCACAGCGACGAAAATGCTGTGAAGGCGCAGGAAAATTACATATCTCAATTTGTGAAACATAAAAATCCTTATACACAATTATCATATACCGACGATCCTTACATTATCGGCTTCGAAATCAACAACGAACCCTGCCATGCCGGCACACCCAAGCAAACGGAAGAGTATATCAACCGCATGCTTACAGCCGTAAAAAAGGCAGGGAACACCAAGCCTGTATTTTACAACGTCAGCCACAATATGGATCATGTACAGGCATACTTCAATACGTCCATATCGGGCACTACATATCAGTGGTATCCTATCGGCTTAGTTGCAGGACATACACGAAAAGGGAATTTCCTGCCTTATGTAGACAATTATGACATCCCGTTTTCGGGAGCGAAAGGCTTTACTAACAAAGCAAAAGCCGTATATGAATTCGATCCTGCCGATATAACCTATTCTTATATGTTTCCGGCTATGGCGCGCACCTTCCGCTCGAACGGGCTCCAGTGGATAACACAATTTTCATACGACCCTATCGATATGGCATGGGCAAACACCGAATATCAGACACACTTCCTCAATCTGGCATATACCCCAAATAAGGCTATCAGTATGAAGATTGCCGCCGAAGTTGCATACAGCCAGCCTATGAACAAGAAATACGCTAAATATCCGAACGATACGGTTTTCGATCACTTCCGTGTCAGCTATGCACAGGATTTAAGCGAATATAATAACGGTGAAAAGTTCTTTTATTCAAATAATACTACAACCCAGCCACTAAATAAGCAAAAACTGAAATCCATAGCAGGCTGCGGCAATTCGCCCCTAGTCCGCTACGAGGGAACAGGCGCCTATTTTTTTGACAGGCTTGAAGAAGGGTTGTGGAGGCTCGAGGTGATGCCCGATGCGGTACAGATAAGTGACCCTTTTGCAAAGCCTTCCTTGGATAAAGAAGTTGTAACCATAATATGGAACGAATGGAATATGGAGATTGATCTTCCCGGTTTGAGTCAGGATTTTAAGATTGAAGCTATCGACAAAGGCAATAGTGTTAACAGGTTATCAAAGGGTGTTGGGTTTCCTGTAAAACCGGGAGTATATCTTCTCTGCAATAAAGATTACAAACCTGTCAATGAGTGGAATGCATCCGCAAAGTGGAACAATATCACACTGGGCGAATACGTTGCACCGAAGGCACATGCAGGTAAGTTTTCGGTAGCACACCAGCCCGCCATTGTAGCGGAAACGGGTAAGGCACTGAAAATTACGGCGAATATTGTCGGCCCGTCATTCCCCGATTCGGTCATTATTTATACAGATAAAATCTCTTTCTGGTCGCAGAACAATCCGTATATAAAGATGACCAGAGCTCACGGCTATACGTATGAAGCCTCTATACCCGCCGATATGATTGAAGAGGGAACATTCAGATACAATATCATAGTAAGCAAAAACGGAAAAGATATTACGTATCCCGATGCAATAGCAGGCAATCCGCTGGACTGGGATTTTTACCAGAACCGATACTACGAAAGCAGGATAACCAATGCAGATAGCCCGCTGGAACTGTTCAGCGCATCAGATAACTACGGCAGTATGGAAACATATGCCATACCCGAAACTTCGTATATCCGTAGTAAGGCCACAGGCATGAGCAGTATAAAATATACTTTCCATATTAAAAACAAAGAAGCGCGTTTCTTCTGGAAAAAGTATATAAAAGAATATATCGTAAACCGGAAAGAATCGCTGGATAAAGTAAATGACATTTGCCTCAACCTGAAAGCGACAGATGATATAAAGAAACTGAAAATCGGCTTCGTTACTTCCGACGGATACACATATACATCCTTAATTGACCTTAATAGCAGCACTGATATGTACAGAATTCCTCTTTCAGGTCTTGTACAGGATAAAACGGTAATGCTGCCTGCGCCATATCCGGTTTTTCTCGACCGCTATTTCGTACCTCAAACGCCAATACCGTTCAACATAAAAAACATAGAAAGCCTCGTGATATCTACGATAGAAGATGTCAGTGAAAATTCATCCGTCGATATCGGAAATATCCGGCTCGAATGAAATAATTAAAAATAGTTACCTTTAATAAAAGAATATAAACATGAAAAAGTGCAAGAAATTTATCCGGTTCCAGCTGTTGATTTTCTTATTTGTGCTACCGCTAATGGCAAATGCACAAGCTAGGAAAATAACAGGAACTGTTACAGATGAGGCCGATGAGCCGCTTATCGGGGTGGTAGTGAAAGTACCGGAAACCACGATAGGGATAACTACAGACTTAGACGGACAGTATGCGATAGAAGTGCCGGAAGGCAAGAATGAACTGGAATTTTCTTTTCTGGGATACGAACCTCAGTTAATCACTATTACATCGGGCATTATCAATGTAAAAATGATGCCGAAATCAATGACACTCACCGATGTTGTTGTCATCGGATACGGTACGCAACGCAAAAGCGACCTCACAGGCTCGATAAGCAGCGTCAGCAGCAAGGACTTCAACGAAGGGCTTATCAGTTCACCCGAACAACTCATCAACGGGAAGGTTTCCGGTGTGCAGATCATGTCCAACAGCGGTTCGCCCACAGGAGGAAGCACAATCCGCATACGCGGAGGGGCTTCGCTGAATGCAAGTAACGACCCGCTTATCGTCTTAGACGGTGTGCCATTGGAAAACGGAGGTATCAGCGGTAATACGGGCAATTTCCTCAGCCTGATAAATCCGGCGGACATCGAAAGCATGACTATCCTGAAAGATGCATCGTCTACCGCCATTTACGGTTCGCGGGCATCCAACGGCGTCATCATCATAACCACTAAGAAAGGTACGGGCAGCGGTATAAAGGTGACATTCAACACGACCAACTCTATACAGACACGTACCAAAATGGCCGACATGCTCAGCCGTAACGAGTTTATAGATGTCATCAATTCGCAGGGTACTAATGCTCAGAAAGCGCTTTTGGGAACTGCATCTACCGACTGGAACAAACAGATATTCCATTCTGCATTCGGCACCGACAATAATCTGAGCGTGGCAGGCCGCGTAGCTGAAAACTGGCCTATCCGTGTAGCCGTAGGATATTATAATCAGGACGGGCTGATACGCACCGATAATGCCGAGCGTTTTACAGGAAGCCTCAATCTGACTCCTTCATTCTTCAACGACCACCTAAAGGTGAGCCTCAATGCGAAAGGTTCTATTAATAACAACCGCTTTGCCAATACGGGTGCGATATGGGCAGCATCGACTTTCAACCCTACCCTGCCCGTCTATTCCGGAAACAGCGAATACGGCGGCTATTGGGAAGCTATCGACAGCGACGGCAAGCCTGTGAATGCAGGTGTACGCAACCCACGCGGGATGATAGACCAGTACAAGTCGACAAGTAAGGTACAACGCTTTATCGGGAATGTGGATGTAGATTATAAGATGCATTTCCTGCCCGAATTGAAGTACCACCTCACACTGGGTTATGATTACGCCGAAGGCAAAGGCTCTGTATACGTTCCGGCCGAAGCCGCCGAAAACTATACCATATCGGGCAGGGATTACGATTACGGCCCGCAAAAAAACACCAACCGTTTGCTCACTACATACCTTAACTACACAAAAGATATAAAAGATATAAAGAGCAGTATCGATGCTACTGTGGGTTACGATCATCAGTACTGGAAGAGTACAAGCCCTGCTTATGCCGAATACAATACTAAAGGGGAAGTGCAGTCATCTATAGCTCCTACCGATCAGCGGCACGCCCTGATCTCTTACTATGCGCGTCTGAATTATACATTCGATTCGCGGTATATGCTGACCGCTACCGTAAGGGGCGACGGTACATCGCGCTTCCACGAAGATAACCGCTGGGGTACATTCCCGTCTGTTGCGCTGGCATGGAGGGTGAACGAAGAATCTTTCCTCAGGGATGTGCGCTCGCTGAGCAATCTTAAGCTACGTGCCAGCTATGGTGTCACAGGACAGCAGGAAGGTATCGGCAACTATAATTATATGCCGGTTTATACACTTAGCCAGAACGGCGCACAGGTACAATTCGGCGACCAGTGGTATTACTCTTACCGTCCTCAGGCATATGTAGAAGACCTGAAATGGGAAACGACCACATCTTGGAATTTCGGGCTCGATTTCGGATTCCTCAAAGACAGGATAAGTGGCGCCGTGGATTTCTATACACGCAAGACCAAGGACTTGCTGGCTACAGTTCCTTCACCTGCGGGCTCGAATTTCAACAAGAACATACTGACAAATGTAGGCAATGTAGACAGCCACGGTATTGAATTTTCGCTGAATGCTACGCCTATCGATAATAAAGATTTCACATGGGATATAAGTTATAATATGACATGGCAGAAAATGAAAGTCAAAAACCTCTCGCTGGTAGACGGCGGGGCAGCAACCAACACGCTGGTAGGCCCTACTATCGACAGCTACCAGTTTCAGGTACTTTCGGAAGGATATGCACCTTATATGTTCTACGTGTATCACCAACTGTATGATGAAAACACAGGCAGGCCGATAGAAGGCGCATATGCCGATCTGGATAATAACGGCGTCATCAATTCTGCCGATCTGTATCGCTATCATTCCCCTGCACCCGATTTGATTTTCGGCCTCAGCACTTCGTTGCGCTATAAACAATGGAGCCTCGGTATGAGCTTCCGCGCCAATGTAGGCAACTATGTATACAACGGTATGGCAATGAATACGGGAGCATGGAATACTGTCAGTTACAACGACTTTCAGTTGAACAATCTCAACAGCAACTATCTGGATACAGGGTTTAAGTCGCGCCAGTATCTTTCAGATTATTATGTAGAAAATGCATCTTTCCTGAAAATGGACAACTTGAGCCTCGGCTACAACTTCGGACGTGTACATAAATGGTTCGGGCTGAATGTCAGCGCTATGGTACAGAACGTATTCTGCATAACAAAATACAGCGGGGTCGATCCCGAAGTTCCTAACGGAATGGACTTATCGTTCTATCCCCGTCCACGTACATATTCCATTAGCTTGGGATTCGATTTCTAAAAACTAAAAAAGACTTACAATGAAAAAGATAATATATACATTCATTCTGGCAGGCATAGCAATGCTTAGTTCCTGCCTCGGCGACCTCGACCAGTTGCCGCACGTGGAAAATACATCGAAGGATGTCTATGCCGAAGCGACCAATTATAAGGCTGTACTTGCTAAATTGTACGCTGCATTTTATATTGCCGGACAGGAAAAGGGAGGAAATAACCCCGACCTCGACAGCAATAGCGGACAGGACTATATGCGCTGCTACTTCAATTTGCAGGAATGCGGAACCGATGAACTGGCCTCAACATGGCTCGAAGGAGATAAAGTAGGCGACCTGACCTACCTTTCGTGGGATGCTAACGACCCGTGGGTATCGGATATGTATTACCGCATATTTTATAATATCGCCCTGTGCAACGAGTTTCTGCGCAATGCCGGAGAGGAACAGATAGCAAAATTTACGGAAAGTGAGCAGGCCGATATACGCAATTACCGTGCCGAAGCACGTTTCCTGCGCGCATTCGCCTATTATCATGCGCTCGACCTGTTCCGTAATATCCCGTTTGTAACCGAGAACGATCCTGTAGGTACATTTATACCGCCAAGATATGAAGCAAAACAGGTATTCGAATTTATCGAAACCGAACTGGAACAGATAGACAATGACCTGCTTTCACGCTCCGAATGTGAGTACGGGCGGGCGCCTAAAGCTGCAGCATATGCTCTAATGGCTAAACTGTACCTGAATGCAAAAGTATATATCAATGAAGACCGTTATTCGGACTGTATCACATACTGCAAACGTGTTATCGCCGAAGGCTATACGCTCGAACCTGAGTATCACAAACTATTCAATGCCGACAACCACAAACGCACGAATGAGATCATCTTTGCTTTTCCTGTCGATGCTACTTATACTGTATCGTGGGGTACTACAACCTATATCGTCTGCGGAGCGGTGAGCAACACTTCCGACTATCAGAAGCCGGGCGATTACGGCGTAACAAGCGGCTGGGGTTCGTTCCGCGTACGCGGCGATATTCCGAAGCTTTTCACTAACGGCGACAAGCGGGCTATGTTCTTCACCGAAGGGCAAACACTGGACGTAGATGTCGTTGAAAACCAAAGCAATGGCTATTTTGTAACAAAATGGACAAATCTGACCGATGCGGGCGAACAGGCATCCAACACAGCCGACGGCGGGGTAAATACCGATTTTCCGGTATTCCGTTTGGCAGATGTCTATCTGATGCTGGGAGAAGCGGTAGCACGCGGAGGTGCAGGCAGTTCCGCCACTGAAGCACTGGGATATATGAACGAAATACGGATGCGTGCCTTCGGCGACACTTACGAAACAATCGGCAAACTGAATGAAAGCCAATTAGATGAGGAGTTCTACCTTAAAGAACGTGCACGCGAATTATACTGGGAATGTACACGCCGCACAGACCTTATCCGCTATAACAGTTTTACGACTGCCGACTACCTGTGGCAGTGGAAAGGGGGAGAAAAAGTTGGCAGGGCTGTAGCTGATAAATACAACAACTACCCTATACCTGCAACCGATCTTACGGCAAATCCGAATTTATATAACGAAAATTACTAATCGAGCTATAACCATTCAGATATGAAAGCAATAAACAATATATATAAAATTGGCACGTGGCTGATTTTATCACTGATGCTCATGACTGCCTGCAACGATGACGGGGACAAAATCTACCTCTCGAGCATCGAAGGAAGCGATTTTGTGGTGACCGAAAGCAATGTGAAACTTTCCAAAGAAAATTCTACCCGTGTAGTACTTTCACTGGCATGGACTAAAGACGCCTTTCTGGCTGTGAGTGACCCGTCAGTATCATCTACAGCTACAGTATCCTATTATATACAGATTTCTACAAATCCCGATTTCAATGTCAAATCGGAGATTTATGAAGAATCTGCAACAGGATTTTCGAAAGCTTATAGCGGTGCGGAACTGAATATTATAGCAAAAACTCTGGGTCTTGAGCCCGACAATGAAACACCGCTTTACTTCCGCATCAAGTCGGTTACAGGAGCGAATATGGACGGCCCTTATAGTGAAGTAGCCACAGTAAATGTAACATCTTACCTGATAGATATGTCAGTAGGAACAATACTCGATGCCGACAAGGCTGAAACAGGCAGGATACTTGTATCTCCCGAACTGAACGGTATCTATACCGGATTCATGGGAGCATCGGGTTGGTACAACTATTATCTGCTCGAAGGCGACGGCACTATCTGGGGTAATGACGGCGTGAGTGGCGCAGCATTCCTTATGTCGTCTGAAAACGATGATGATAAACGCTGGAATTTCTGGTTCCCGGGCATTACAGGATGCTACTTTACAGAAGTGAATACGATAAAGAAACAATGGTCTGCCCTTCTTCTTCCGACGCTTACCGTAAGCGGGGATATACAGGCAGAGATGAATTTCGACAGGCCGACCGTGAGATGGACAGCAGTATTCAACGCCACTGAAGCTTCTACCATGAATATAAAACTGAACGCTGCCGGAAAACTATACGATTATACTACCGGAGATAGTGATGCTGCCGCAAAAGATACCCCTTTCGCCTTTTCACAAGACGGAGAGAATATAATACGGGCTGAACAGGCAGGAGATATCACCGTATCTGTACCCGAAGCCGGAACTTATACCCTTGTGGTCGACCTCAGCAATCCTCAGGCATGGACATGCACGGCAGTTAGCGGTTCCGAAGAGCCCGAGCCTGTCATCCAATATCTTTACCTGCCGGGAATAGACGACGGTATAACCAACGCCGACTGGAACTTCGACCATTATCTGAAACTATATAATGAAAACGAATTGAAATATGCAGGAGTGATCAATGTAAATTCAAAATGGGGATACAGTATCAATACGGAAAAGGATAACTGGACAGACAGGTACAATATGGATGAGGGTGATGCCTATGCCGGAAAACTCCGGTTCAAAGGGGAAGAAAATAACATCCCTGCCCCTACTCCGGGCGTATACCTGATAGAAACTTCCATGATAAGCTTCGAATATAGCCTAACGGCCATAGGAAACCAGATATATGTTTTAGGGCTGCACGATGTATGGCAATTTAACACTCCGCTGACTGCAACAGCTACTGCAGGCGTATATGCGGGAAATATTACGATAAACAGCGCTTCTCCATGGGGATTTGCAATCCACCTGAAAAATGGGGATTGGGATCGCAAGTTCGGAGGTTCAGGCGGTAAATTATATTACCGCGGCGAGAATATCAAAGACGACGCAGATCTGGCTCCGGGAACATACCTGATGACGGTAGACCTCATTAATGAAACATATAGTATCACACAATAACAGGAAAGACGATGAAACTAAAAAATATAATATTATCAGCGGCAATAGCTTTGTTTGCCTTTGCCTCATGCGATGACGACGATAAGCCTGTTTTCCCCGAACCACCCGTACATGAATACGATATGAGCGGATTTGCCAAAGGTGCGGATGTAAGCTGGCTCACAGAAATGGAAAAAGCAGGGAAGAAATTCTACAATGCTGAAGGTGAAGAAATGGAATGCATGACACTCCTGCGCGACCTCGGTATCAACTCTGTCCGCCTGCGGGTGTGGGTAGATCCGAGCGACGGCTGGTGCAATACGGAAGATATGCTGATAAAAGCATGGAGGGCAAAAAATCTGGGTATGCGTATCATGGTCGACTTCCACTACAGCGATAGCTGGGCCGATCCTGCACATCAAACCAAGCCTGCAGCATGGGCCGGTCTGGAGTTCGAAGATTTGAAAAAAGCCTTGGCAGACCATACTACCGAGGCACTGACCGCACTGAAAGAAAGGGGTATAACCCCCGAATGGGTGCAGATAGGCAACGAAACCATGAACGGCATGCTGTGGGAAGACGGCAGGTTGCTTGCCAATGTTAAGAATTATGCTGAACTGAATAATGCGGGCTACGACGCAACTAAAGCGGTTTTTCCCGACGCCAAAGTAATCATTCACTTCGACCGCGGACACCGTAACGATATGTACCGCCCGCGTTTCGACGGTCTTAAAAATAACGGTGCAAAATGGGATGTGATAGGCATGTCGCTTTATCCGGGTGAGGATAACTGGCAAACACTGGTCAATGACTGTTACAATAACATGCTGGATATGGTAGAGCGATACGGCTCGGATGTGATGATATGCGAAATAGGCATGGAACGAAACCCGACCGAAACAGGTAAGGAGCCAACATGGCCCGAAGCTTGCAAGCAGATGCTTACTTCGCTGATTGAGAAAACAAAGGCTGTTCCCAACGGAAAAGGCTTGGGAGTTTTCTACTGGGAACCACAATCGTACGGCAGCTGGAAAGAATATGCAAAAGGGGCGTTCGACGATTCGGGCAAACCGACGGTAGCAATGGATGCTTTCAGATAAAAACTTTATCTATACTGTAGGTAAATCCCTTGCCCGTCAATGATGAAGTTGGCGGGCAAAAAGTAACAATTCAAAACATGAAAAAGACGTTACTTTTGTTACCTTTTAACATTTTATGATAATTAATTATATGATCAGTACTAGAATGTTTATATCTATAAACTTTTTTCTTGATAAAAAAGTTACAAAAAATCAAGGCTGCAACCCTCGCAGACCCACCAACGGCTTAGCGGCTGAAAGTGACATACGGGCTATCGCCCCGTCCCTTTCTTCGCCACTTTCACCGGATGTGTCCCCTGCTGCGGGTTAAAGGCCGGAGCTGCAATGCGATGACGAGACAGCCGCTTGTCGTGCGTCAGCTTACCACGCTAGCCTTTTGGTTCGTTTTGGGCAAACAACGTTCGGCAGAGTGAAGCGGAGCCAATACCAAAATGAACATTAAAAGGAACACAAGTAATCTTCGATTGCGCGTAGTTTAAAATATAAATACATAAAACATGAAATACTATTTATTAATATCAATTCTTTCCCTCTTTGCATCTATAGGCTATTCGCAAACTCCAAGATACGAAGTACTTATAGAAAAGAACTGGAAATTTAGCAAAGGTGATTTCCCCGATGCTAAAAACAACAATTATAATGATACGGGCTGGGAAACGGTTACAGTTCCTCACGACTGGGCGATATACGGGCCTTTCGACCGCAAATACGACCTGCAGGAAGTCGCCGTCACACAAAACGGCGAACAGGTGGCAACCGTAAAAACGGGGCGTACAGGAGGATTGCCGTATATAGGCACAGGCTGGTACAGAAACAAATTCGATGTAAACAACTTTCAGAAAAAGGGAACCCGTGTCAATCTGCTTTTCGACGGGGCAATGAGCGAAGCACGTGTATATGTGAACGGGAAAGAAGCTATTTTCTGGCCGTTCGGCTATAACTCATTTCATTGCGATGTAACGGATTTACTCAATGAGGACGGAAAAGGCAACACACTTGCCGTACGCCTCGAAAACCTGCCCGAGTCGTCGCGCTGGTATCCGGGTGCGGGACTTTACCGCAATGTACATCTGATAGTTACAGATGAGGTGCATGTGCCTGTATGGGGTACTTATATTACAACTCCTTTTGTATCGAAAGAATACGCCTCGGTAAACCTGAAAACGGAAATAGAAAACAGCAACGGACAGGATATAAGGATAGTAACTGAAATACTGGATTCGGAAAATAAAGTAATTACAACCAAAGATAATACCCAAAAGATAAACCATAATAAGCCGTTCGAACAGAATTTTATTGTGAATAATCCACAGCTGTGGTCACCCGAAAATCCATACCTCTACCATGCCGTTTCGAAAGTATATGTCGACGGAAAAATGGTGGATGAATACAAAACCCGTTTTGGCATCCGGGATATAAAACTGATTGCCGATAGGGGATTTTTCCTGAACGGCGAGCGGAGAAAGTTTCAGGGAGTATGCAATCACCATGACCTCGGGCCCTTGGGAGCAGCTGTAAATGTCGCTGCATTGCGCCGCCAACTGACTATGCTCAAGGAAATGGGATGCGATGCCATACGTACGGCGCATAATATGCCTGCTCCCGAACTGGTAGAACTGTGTGACGAAATGGGCTTCATGATGATGATAGAGCCATTCGACGAATGGGATATCGCCAAGTGTAAAAACGGTTATCACCGCTTCTTCAACGAATGGGCGGAAAAAGATATGGTGAACATGCTGCGCAACTACCGTAACAATGCATGCGTAGTGATGTGGAGTATCGGCAACGAAGTGCCTACACAATGCAGCGACGAGGGCTATAAAGTAGCATCGTTACTGCAGGATATTTGTCACAGGGAAGACCCTACCCGTCCCGTAACATGCGGAATGGATCAGGTGACCTGTGTGCTGAACAACGGCTTTGCTGCCATGATAGACGTTCCGGGCCTGAATTACAGGGCGCACCGCTATCTGGAAACGTATGAGAAACTTCCTCAAAATCTTGTTTTAGGCACCGAAACTTCTTCCACTGTAAGTTCGCGCGGAGTTTACAAATTCCCTGTAGAGAAAAAGGCAGATGCAATATATGACGATCATCAGTCCTCATCATACGACCTCGAATACTGTAGCTGGTCTAACATACCTGATGAAGATTTTGCCTTGGCAGACGATTACGACTGGACAATGGGGCAGTTTGTTTGGACGGGCTTCGATTATCTGGGAGAACCCTCTCCCTACGATACCGATGCATGGCCGAATCACAGTTCCATGTTTGGGATTATCGACTTAGCCAGCATCCCTAAAGACCGCTATTACCTGTACAAAAGTATCTGGAATAAGAATGAAAATACGCTGCATATCCTCCCTCACTGGAACTGGAAAGGACGTGAAGGGCAAAAGACTCCCGTTTTTGTTTACACCAATTATCCTACAGCCGAGTTGTTTATCAATGGCAAGAGTTACGGAAAGCAAAGCAAGAACGATTCTTCGCTGACAAACCGTTACCGCCTGATGTGGATGGATGCAGTCTATCAACCGGGAGAAGTAAAGGTAGTGGCTTATAACTCTGAAGGCAAAGCGGTAGCAGAGAAAACAGTGCGTACTGCAGGCGAGCCTTACCGCATAGAATTGACTGCCGACCGCATGCAACTCAGTGCCGACGGAAAAGACCTGGCTTATATCAACGTGCGTGTAGTGGATAAAGACGGGAATCTCTGCCCTGCAGATAAACGTATGATAACATTCTCTGCCAAAGGAAACGGGAAATACAGGGCAGCTGCCAACGGCGACCCAACAAGCCTCGACTTATTTCATTTGCCGCAGATGCCGCTTTTCAGCGGGCAACTGACAGCGATAGTACAGGCAGGGGAAAATAAAGGTAAGATAGTGTTTGAAGCAAAGGCCAAAGGCGTTAAGGCGGCAGTGATTGAAATAGAGGTAAAAGAATAGCGCGATCATCTATACTGCCAAAACAACCCTTTGTCGAATGCAGTCCATACACACGCCTTTTGACCTGCCGCTTTCAGGGCATCATTTGCCCATGAGTTGCAGGTATAAAACAAGCTATAGCGGCCTTTTGCTTCATAAAAGGCATCGGAATCACCATAGTTTGCATCTGTTTTGATATTGATGAAATCTCCGGCCGCGTCTGTCTGGAACTTGGCTGTGATAAAGTCGATCAGCCTCCGGTACTGATCGTCATTGATGCGTATTTCCTTACATCTGTCGCCATCTGTCATCGTATGATAGAAAGTGGTATGCATAGCCGTCGTATTGATTCCGAAGACGGCTTTGAAGGCCACGGAGAATTTAAGTTGCGACCATGTAGGCGTGTCGAGATAGAACCCTTTATCTCCCCAGCCAATTGCCAAATAAGCATAGGTTGTATCCTTGGAGACGGTATTTGAGTACTTTATCTTTTCACTCCAGTCTATTTGTGCACTTTTTACGGGAACGACTATATCAGTGTGGTCGCCATTGGTAATAATGTATATCGTTATATCGGGGTTTTCCGTAATTTCTCCTGCAACGGGTATTCTGGACAGACAGAACTCCACAATAAGGTAGAGGACTACAAAGCCGAGA
Organism: Prevotella sp. 10(H); assembly: GCF_000711235.1. Classification (GTDB taxonomy): domain Bacteria; phylum Bacteroidota; class Bacteroidia; order Bacteroidales; family Dysgonomonadaceae; genus Dysgonomonas. The sequence goes on from NZ_JOMI01000001.1 coordinate 518,842, forward strand.
AAAGATAGCAGGAATATTTTTAATACATGGAGAATCTTTTTTATGTAAACCATATTCTATAATAATTCATTAGATATCATGAACTAAAACAAAACATGCTTGTAATGGTTCATATATATGAAACCGGAATAAATGAAGGGAGTAATAATTATAGTTATGGTAAACAATATAGTACAAAAGCACTTCGAAGTAGAAGTATGTAAATACGCGGAAGAAGATCTGCAGAAAGTAAAAGACAGGCTTAATGAAATAGACAGCCATATTGAATTAGAGGAAATCGGAAACTGCCCCGATTGCAATAACCCTAAAATAAAGGTCACATATCTTGAGGAAGAAGACAAGAACGAGCTGGAACGAACGATAGTGGATACGTTTCAGTTTTCGAAATTGTGGAGAGAATGCATATCAGAATAATGTGCCTTATACGGTATTATTCTGATATACTGCATTTTCAGGAACTACGATAGTTTACACATCGTATATTTCGTTATTCGAATCGGTGTGCCGTCTTATAGTATCTGACAACTGGCTTTTTACATAAGCCTCGATTTCGTTTCTCAGGAATACATTCCAATCAAGTGTTTTGCCTGTCCTTTCCAATATGGCAGGAAACAGGTTGAACAGTTCCGCCTCGTCCGGAAAGTCTTCGAGTTGCGACTGCAGTTTCTGATCGTTGAGGCTAGTTATGAAATCATCGATCCTGTTCATCATATCATCCCTGCTGAAAGGTTCGAAACGGATATAGTTGTCCCACTGGGTATAGTTGAGCCCAAACTCGTCGATCATATCATCGTTTTGCTCGGCATATTCAGAATCGGACATGCCGAGAGTGCCCTCATCGGCAACCTGTTCTATTTCCAGCGTTTCGGGGTTAAGGAAGCATACGTATCCGTTGAAAACAGATTCTGTTATTTGCTCCACTATACTCTCGTATTCAAACGGTATCTCCAAAGCTTCATTGCGGTTCTCATTTATGCTGAGTGAATCATCCAGATCATCCAAGTCGTCTGTATTATCCTGTGGAAGCTCCCCGTAATACTGGTCTACCTTTCTGTCGGTAATGCTCTGTGCCCCTGCTTGAGTATTATCTACTGTGTCGGGTGAAGTCGTACCCGGCATATTCTCCGGGGTTTTATCTTTATCTGCTGACATAATCCTGAGTTTAATTATTAATACTATAATAACTGTAAACCAAGATGACTACGTAAAAGTTTTAAAATCGAATGTTAATAAAAGATGATAATTACAATAAATAAGCAGAGGGGGAAGAACCCTCTTTTGCGAAGATCTTCCCCCTACTCCCAGTATAAACCCTTCTTTATTAATAACCCGGATTTTGTGTCAAATCTTTATTTATATTCATTTCCCTGTAAGGTATTGGGAACAACAGATAAATATTTTTGAAAGCATTTGCCGGAAGTTCAAATCTATCCGACGGAGCATAGTTTGCAATATCATTTTTCAGTTCCACTGCATATGCTTTGATCGTTTCTTCTGCATTGCCGTATCTCAACAGATCGTACCAGCGATGATTTTCAAATGCCAGTTCGCGGCGGCGCTCGGCAGCTACCGATTCTGCAGTAGGTGCAACCGGATCCAGACCTGCTCTGGCACGTACTTTATTCATGTGAGGTTGTGCCTCTCCGGCTTTGCCTTGTTCAACCAGACATTCCGACAATAACAATAGCGCATCGGCATAGCGATAAACCGGCCAGTTGTCGTTGTTGTTGAATTCCTTCAATTGCTTATGCAGATACTTTCTGATGAACGGCCTTGCAATTTCGCCTGCATTAAGCGGATCTCCCAGATTACCAACTCTGTCGTATACCATAGCATCGTTGGCATCTACCGGCGTACCTATAATAATTCCGATAGTCGCGTTGAGGCGCTTGTCGGCCGGATCATATGTTCTTATCAATGACTGAGTAGGGGTATTCCATCCACCTCTTTCTTTGATATCTCCTTTGTCAGGGATATTAGTTGCAATAGATGAATTGCTGGTTCTTGGCAGGAATTCGTAAATGATATCATTTTGCAGGCTAACATCACCGGCCAGATATTGTACTTCGAATATAGACTCTATACCGTTTTTCTTATCCGGATCGAATGCATCTGCATATTCAGGCATCAGGTCGTAACCCATAGTAAGGATGTCTTTCAGTTGCTTTTCGGCTTCAGCGTAGTCACGCGTAGGTTTTGTCATCAGCACATAAGCGTAAAGCATCTTGGCTGCACCTTTTGTAGCATGCCCCGATTGTTGTTTGATGTCGTTGAATTTAACTACCGGCAAATAATCTACTGCAGTTTTAACGTCATCGATAATCGCTGCATATACGTCGTCCACAGATGCGCGGCCTCTGAAAGCATTTGTTGAACTGGTAACCTGTGTAAGCTGTAATGGAACACCACCGTAAAGCTGTACCAGATGGAAATAATAGAAAGCCCTTAGAAACTTAGCCTGACCTATTATCGATTTTTTAAACCCATCAGATAATGCGGCTCCGTCGATATAGTCCAGAATAGCATTTGTACGGGCGATACCTTCATAGCATCTTGTCCACATAGTAGCAACCCTATCATTTGCATCATTCAGCATAAAGTCGGCTATTTCTTTGCGATAGAAGTTTGCATGTCCCTGATCAGTGGCGTAGTACATATAATGAGCATTATCGGAATGCATTTCCAACATTACATAAGCTTTGTTGTCAGATCCGTACAACGGGCGCAATGTAGAATAAGCTCCGTTGATGGCCTGCGTAAAATCAGATTCGGTTTTGTAAAATGATGAGCCTGTTATAGAATCTTCGGGAAATTTATCCAAAAAATCAGAGCACGAACCGAATATGAGTGAAATAATAAATATTGTGATTATTTTTTTCATGTTCAAAATATTATTGATTTATACACTTAAAACGTAATATTACAACCCAGACTGAATGTACGCGGCACAGGATACGTAGTTCTGTCTACCCCCATTCCGTTCCACTTCAAATCGTTATTGGTGCTTATTTCAGGATTGGTACCCGGATAATCGGTAAAGATAGCTACTTGCTGAGCTGAGAAATAAAGACGCGCTTTGCTGATATATTTATTAGGCTTTAGAGGCACATTGTATCCGAATGTGATATTCTTAATAGCCAGATGTGAGGCGCTGTATACCCAGTCGGATTGATTTGCTCTGGACAGTTCTGTAGTGTTTTTTTGAGTGCTCGGTATTTTGCCGTTACCCGGATTCTCAGGAGAACGCCAGCGGTCTTTCACTACTTTCAATACATTGAATACCCCGTCGAGATTGAGTGTATTCTGATATGCAGCAAGGAAAATATCACCACCGATTTGTCCTGTCAATAATACGCTAAGATCAAAATTTTTCCATTTGAATTCATTAGTTATACCAAAAGTCACATCCGGGTTAGGATCACCTATTACCGTCATGTCATTCTTGTCTATTATTCCGTCAGGCACACCGTTAGGTCCACTGATATCTTTCATACGCGCAGTACCCACTTTCGATTTACTGTGTTTTGGCTGGCTGTCGAATTCCGCCTGATTCATATATACACCATCGGATATATAACCCATAAATACTCCTATAGGACGACCAACTTCCAATCTGTTGAACTGACCCCATTCATCATATCCGCCAATAGGCGTATTGTTTGTACTTAGTTCTAATACCTCATTTTTAGGTATTGTTACATTCAAATTCGTTTTCCATGTGAAATCGCCTACAAGATTGCGTGATTCCAAAGTAAGTTCATGTCCCCATGCTTTGAATTTTCCCAGATTCGCTTTTATCTGACCAAATCCGGATGACCACGGAATATCGATCTGATAAAGCATACCGTCTGTTGTCTTAGTATAATAGTCGTACATGAAGAACAGGCGGTCGTTGAAGAATCCGAAATCCAGACCTAAGTCGAATTGTTTAGTTTCTTCCCATGTCAGTTCACGGTTTCCAATATTAGTAGGAACCTTACCCGAAGCAATGGCGCCGTTGAAAACATAATTGCTGTTACCTATCTGGGTTATATGTTCGTAGTTTCCGAATTCATAGTTACCGGTGATACCGTAACTGGCCCTGATTTTAAAATAGTTCATTGTTCTGCTCAACGGTTTCATAAACGATTCTTCTGAAACGAGCCATCCTGCCGATGCAGACGGGAAGTTTGCCCACTTACTTCCGGCACCGAATCTCGAACTACCGTCGCGTCTGATATTACCCTGAATCATATAGCGGTCTTTGAAGCTATAGTCTACACGGCCGGTCAATGAAGATACTGTCCATGCAGTTACACCTGTGTCACCTGTTCGGGTAGCTGCGGCATGTACCCATTTTACAGCATCGTCCGGATAATCGCTACCACTCAGTGCTCCTCTTTCCCAATGATATTCCTGTGCAGAATAACCGGCCAACAGGCTCAGGCTATGGTCGCCGAATGTTTTATCATAAGTTAAAAGGTTTTCCATATTCCAGTTGTAGTAAAACTCAGTGTTGTACTGTCCGCCGGGTTTTCCCGGAGGTGCTGAATTCCACCCCCCTGCCGAAGTAGAAGGTGTCCATACGTTTTGCTGTCTGTTGCCCAAATCGATACCTATCTGAAATTTATACTTAATACCGTTCCAGATATCTACATCGGCAAAAGCATTAGTAAGTAAAGTAAATACCCTGTATTTGTCTTCATATTCGTTTACTCTTCTTAGCCAGTTCACCTGGTCGAACATTCCCGGAGAATATAGCGCTATTTTAAGATCGCCGTTATCATCGTAAGGAGTCTGGCAAGGGTCGGCTATAAGGGCACCACTCAGGATATTTCGGTCACCATCGGTATTCCCATTGCGATAGAGTTGCAGCATAGGAGCTACATTCAGTCCTATCTTAATTTTATCATTTACTTTATAGTCGTTATTTGAACGAAGTGTAATACGTTGGAATTGTGAGTTCTTAACAATTCCTTTCTGATTGAAATATCCAATTGTAGACATGCTGGTAAACTTGTCTGTACCTCCGGTTATACCTACACTGTATGACTGTATAGTTCCGGTTCGCGTCATCAGCTTATACCAGTTAGTACCTTCGCCATATTCCTCGGGATTCTGATACATTTCAGGAATTCCGTCACTAGCCGGCCTGTCTCCCCACTTTATTGCATCTTCGTAATATTCTTTTTTGAATTGTGCAAATTCGCGTGCATTCATTACATCCATTTCCTTAGTGCCTGACAATGACTGAATACCATAGCTGGCATTTAAAGTCACAGTTGTTTTCCCTACCTTACCTCTTTTGGTTGTGATCAGGATAACACCGTTAGCCGCACGTGAACCGTAAAGTGATGTTGCAGCGGCATCTTTCAATACAGAGAAGCTTTCGATTTCATCAGGGTTGATGTTATTCAATCCTGTAGAGAAAGGCATTCCGTCGAGAACAATCAAAGGCTGGCTACCACTACCCAAGGAAGCAGCACCACGAACCCTGAAAGCCATTCCCTGACCGGGTATACCCGAAGCCTGGCTTACCTGCACTCCGGCAATCTGTCCTTGTAGCTTTTGTGCAACCTGTCCTACAGGCAAATCAGCCAAAGCATCAGCTTTGATATTTGTTATAGCGCCTGTTACTTTACTTTTCTTCTGTGTACCATAACTCACCACAATTACTTCATCGAGCAGTTGCGCGTCTTCAGCTAATGTAACATCAATTGTAGTTTGTGATCCCACAACAATTTCCTGAGTCTTAAACCCAATAAATGAGAAAACCAATATGGCATTATCATTCGGAACTGTTATTCTATACTGTCCGTCTACATCGGTAAGAACACCTGTTGTAGTGCCTTTTACAGTAACGGCCACACCGATTACGGGCTCTCTGTTACCATCGACAACTACACCGGTAATTGTTTTCTCTTGCTGTTCTGATTTTTCACCGGAAGCAGTCGTCACATCGTTGGTATTATTAGAATACGCAGCGACCGGAATGCCCATTAAACCGATAAAAACAAGTATACATGCGATTCTCATAGGTAAAAAGAGTCGTCCTGTTCTCTTTCTGATGAAAGAGAAAAAATTAAGTGAAATAATTCTCATACTTTTGATTTTAGGGTTAAAAGATTTTTTGTTCGTTAGTTTGAATTTTCATTGTGATTTGATTTTCATTTGGTAGTACGATTTTTCATAGAGATTGTTTAGTTTAAAAAATAAAAAAAGCCGCATAGGCATTTACGTCGTGTAAATACCTATGCGGCTTTTTTTTCTTAATTATTATATCTAATTTAGCGCGCTCTTTGCCCGGCCTGTTTTTGGGGGTCTTATTTAATGGATAGTATAGCTGTCGGTTGTGTGTGTTCTCTCTCTCTCTCTCTCTCTCTCTCTCTCTCTCTCTCTCTCTCTCTCTCTCTAGCAAAATAAGTCTAACTGCCAAATTTTCAGAAGAAAAAGAAGCGAAAAAGTTAAAATTATTTTGTGCAAATGTGAACATTAAATACGTGTTATTTAAGATTAAAATACATTAACAAAAGTAAGTGATAATATTTAGTACGGATTGTAAAAAATGATATTAAAGTTTAAATATTTGATAGTAATTTCAGATAACTCCTTTTTCTCAGAAAGAACATAACTATTTACATACCAATACATTAAATTAATTTTCAAGAATAAAAATTATAAAAAACACTACTTTTAAATCATTGATTGACAAATCAATGCGTCAATTTGAACCCTATAATTTAGGGCATGTATATTAACAGTATTTTCCATAAACAGTATAATTTTCTTAATTATTGTAATGAAAAAGTTCCGAATTTTTGTAGCTTTAGAGAATTGGTTACATACCTATTATTATATACAATATGAAAATCTGGAAATACAGCGGAATATTTTTGATTATCACAGGGATAATCCACACGGCAGTGGCTATCCTTTTAGGAAAGGACAGCTATACTGAGATGATAAAGGGAGGATTATATAACAGTGTAAACGATGATTTTACACGGGGTTTTGCTTTCTGGTTCTTTATCTGCGGCCTGTTGGTTATGATGCTCGGATATCTGGCTCATATATTTATCAGGGAAACAGGGAAGCCGTTACCTGCGTTTTTAGGTTACTTCCTGCTTGTTGCATCTATTATCGGTTGCATTATCGAGCCGGTTTCAGGCTTCTGGCTGTTCTTACCGCAGGCATTAATTATAATCATAGCTGCAAGAAAACGGGCAAACTAGAATATCTGTTTTATATAAAGACACAAACGCTTCCGGATATAAATTCGGAAGCGTTCATTGTTTATTAATTAAAATAAATAATTAATAGCGGTAATATTTTAAAGCATCATAACTCCGTTGATAGAAGAAACCTGCCTGTAATAAATTACAACATCGTCGGCATCGTTTACCGGAGTCTTTATCGTAACGCTGGTATACTTGCCATTCCTGCTGTCTTTTAATGAAAAGCTGGCGTTTGCATTATCAAATATTGAATACAGTTTTGCGATATTCTTTTCTTCCGAAGATAGAATAAATTTAAAAATGTAGTCACTGGGAAATGTATGTATTTCCTGTAATTTTTCCTTAAAGTTCAGATAAAAATCATCTACATGCTGATTCTTATCATTTTCTATAATTTCAATTTTTCCATTCATGACTTATCTAAAGCAAATAACGAACCATAATTATACTGATGCCAATCTGTCATAAAAAGCCTAGTCTTTAGGCATTGAAGAATAATCGAAAATATCATATACCTATATCCATCACATTCTTCTCGAAATTATCCCTGTCCTTTGCTTTATTTCTGACTTTCGTGCGGTTGTTATAAACAGTTTGCGCCGAGTAGCGCATAAAGGAGGCTATACGCGAACTATCGTCTATGCCCAGCCTGATGAGGGCGAATATGCGTAGCTCCCTGTTCAGCAGTTCATTCTTTTTAGGCAGAACCTTTTCGTCGGGCAGAAGCAGTTCGTTAAACTCGTCTATAAAAGTCGGGTATAATTTGAGGAAAGCATTATCGAAGCTGTCGAAGAAATCGTCGAGTTCCATCTCGATATTGCGCGTCGAATTCACCATCTTATACAGGTCATAGATCTGTTTGGCAATCAACTTGCGCTTCACCATTTCGCGATATTTATCCAGCTTGTCGATGTAGGAAGAGCAAAGGTCGATAAAGAGGCTTACATATTCTTCTTTCGTATGGTTTGCCTCATTCAGCTTATTATTCATCTGGCTAAGTTCCTTATTGAGCAACTCTACTTCTTTTCTGTTTCTCTTTACCAGTTTCATCTGTTTGTATACCCATGCCAGCAAGGCGATCGTAATAAGGGACAATAGGCTGATAGCAACAAGTGCGAAAGTAATTTTCGATTTCTCCCTTTCGATTTTTGCCTGATAAGCCTCTACAATGATAGGCAGCTTTTCGGATATCTGCACAATACGCAGGCGGTTGTTATAAAAGCGGGCGTCTTCCATCGAGCATTGTATATAACGGTATGCCCTGTCGAGGTCGTCCGGCTTGTTGCGGAAAAGATACAAGGCGAGTTCCTGTCCTGCAAGATTTTCTTTCAACGGGTTCACCTGATCGGATATAGCGGCCATTATCAGGAATTTCTCGTATAAATCCTGACTACCGAAACGGTTGTAAATATTGGCTATATCATAGGTAATGATGGCATACAAACGGCTGTCTTTTCTCATTGTAGGATAAGTCGAAAGAAATATATTCAGTGCATCTTCGAGTTTTCCTTCCTGCAATAGCTTTTTACCTTTATAATAATTATATCTTTCCGTACCTTTTTCGAGTACCGAAAAAACAGAATCGGTATACATCCTTTCTACTCTCCTGTACTCTGGTGCATAGAGGCTGTCGTTGCTGTACTCTCCGGCTTCGTAATACGTCCATTCCGATATATAGTAGTATTCGTGGAGCAGTGAACTATCGAGACGGCTACGGTCGATCTTCCGCAAGTTATCTATAGACTCCCTATACATGCCTGTAGTAGAGAGCAGCATGGACATATTTATGGCGGTTTCGTCCTTATATTTTTGTATACCCGTTTTGTCTGCTAGCTCCTTGTTGTAGAAAACGTAACGCATGGCCGAGTCGCAGCGGTAAGTATTATATTCCTTATATATCTGGTTATTGATAAGATACCGTTCTTCCATGGATAAACCGGAATTGAGCAGGCTGCGCAAGCTGTCGATACGGTTTTCTTTCTTATCCATATAGAACCGGCGCATTTCTATCGCTTTATCAAGTTCTTTCAGCAAATCGTCGCGTTCATTCCCGAAACAGTAAGCGGTAAATAATAAGTGAAGTATGATAAATGAAATAAGTGCTTTCATAGTCGTCGTAATTCTATTGCCCGTTCTTCTTGTCCCGAATATACAAATAATTTTCTACTTACCAACAAAGAGCATCTACCTGACAGCTAAAAACGCATAATTTTAACTCACTTATATACAGACCAATACAAATAGCTACTATTTCTCAAAGTCTACCTGATTACTACCTGACAAAAAATAGGCCTCATATTGCCCGTAGTTTTGCACAGAACCAACGATCATCCATTGAAATACTTTTTTGAACCATGAAAACAATACTTACATCAATCGTTATATTCCTGATGCTTACATTATCACTTATTGTAAACGCACAAGAAACACATCCGGCAGACACCACCAAAACCAAACCTGCCGAAAGTGACCGCAATGTAATGCTGAACGCATCGAATGCAAACGGACCGCGCCAGATATCTATCGGCTTGCCGAGTGAAGACGTGAGCGTATACGAAAACGGATTGCCCGTAGTCTATTCATCTGCCGTACAGGGATTATCGACTCACTGGCGCAGCGATGCCAGTCTGCGGCGCGTAGGGCTGATGCAAATAAACGAAACGGCAATTGCTACCGGAAATATTGCTTATGCCGTCAATTCATTCTCCAATATGGGAACGGAAACCTTTCAGGGAATACTGAACTATAATACGAATCACTTCGGCTTGCAACGTTTCGATCTGGGTATGTCGGGCGCTGTGAATAAGGACTGGCAATTCGCAGGAAGCATCTACCAGAATTTCGATCCGGGTAGTTTCAAACTGCGTTATACAAATTATGTGGATAAAACCCAACTGTATAAAGCTGCCATTACCCGCAAGCTGGGCGAGCGCGGCACCATCAGCCTGCAATATAAATACTCCAATTCACGCCGTCTGGAACAAATCGTGGAAATGGCACCGTTTATCTATGTAGGCGACGGCAGCGTGCAGGAAGTTCCGGGATTCTCACTTGGAACGAGTTCTTATTCTCCCATAGGCGGACGATATACAACTATGGATATGCGAAACGGGCATGTAAAAGAATCAGGCTTGAATGACGAATCACAAAACCATGGCAATGAACTGATGCTGAATATGGACTATACTTTCGACAACGGTCTGCAATGGAAACTCAATGCCAAAGCTATGAAATCATTCAATAGCTATGTATGGATAGGCGCTCCGTCCATTAATATGGTAAATAACGGTATCGAAGAAGGAACGGAAGACGACCCGGATGCAGCGGTTTATTATATCGACGGCACTGACGAGCGTTTCACCGGAATGAAGCAAAACCGTATTGCCAGTTTCCACTACGGGAATATAAAATCAGCTATGCTTACATCCGAATTATTCAAAAAGATATCCGATCATAAGCTACGTTTAGGTCTGAACCAATGGTATTACAATGCAGAATACTGGTCGAACACCATACGCTTCGACCATGATGTAACGGATTATCCGACCATGCTTTCACACACCGTAAATGGAAAAACACTGACAAACTACGCCTTTAATTACGGTGGCTCAGAATACTACGACGGCAACGAAAACAAACTGGCTCTATATATGACCGACAACTGGGATATTACAGACAAACTGAATGTCTATCTTGGAGTGCGCGCCGAATATTACCGCTACAGAGGTAAAAGCCTGCCTTTCGCCCGATTCGACAATTTCCATGTGGGTGCAACCATTCCCGGTACAGACGAGAAAGTTACTCCGGTAGATTTTAAAGGAGATTACTTTAACTACGCGCTTGCAGCAACAGCCACCTATAGGTTGACCGACAAACTTGGATTAAGCGTAGACGGCACAATGGTAACCCGCCGCCCGCGCCTCGAAGACTATGCCACACCCGATTATCCGTCCACAGCGCAAACAATGATTAAACTGGGACGTGCCGGAATATTCTTCAATAACGACTGGATAAATCTTACTTCGCTGGTTTCGTATATCGGCAAAACAAACAACCGCACCGTAGTGAATATCAGCCACCCCACACCCGGCAACAGTGAAACAATGGCCTCGGCTTTCAATTACGATATAAAAACAATCGGTTGGACTACAGATGCGGTGATAAGACCATTTAAAGACTTTAATATTCATTTTTTATTCACATATCAGAAGCCAACCTATGAAAAGTTCGAAACAACTGTTACTTTTACAGACGGAATGAGCAAGAGTATTAATGCCACAGGAAATAATGTTACCGAAATACCTGAAATGCTGATTGAAATAGACCCGAGCTATACGATTGCAAACCGCCTGAATATATGGACTAGTTTCCGTTATTTCAGCAAGACGTATGCTAATCTGAGCAATGCCTTATATTTCAACGGGCATTGGGAAACATTTGGGGGTGTCAACTTTAAGGTGAATGAAAAACTGTCTGTCGGCGCTACCGTCATCAACTTCTTCAACCAGTCGGGTGCAACCGGAACGATTGCAGGCTCGGAACTGATACAGAAGGACGAAGCCGGACGATTCAAAAATACATGGATGGCGGGTAAATACCTGCGTCCGTTTACAATGGAGTTCAGCGCTTCGATTAAATTTTAAATCAATATCAAATACAAATCATAAATAAACCATGTAATCATGAAAAACGTTTCGATTTTATTTTTATTAATCATTGCATCTTTTATGAATGTAAGTGCGCAGCAGACTGTGATAAAGGTCTCTACAAATGAAACTGACCTCGTTCTGAAAACCTCCCCTCTCGGCAGGATTTATCAGGCCTACTTCGGTGAAAAACTGCTCAACGAAAGTGAAATTCAGGCACTCTCCCACTTCATTGCACGTCCGTCATCCGACGGTTCGGTAACGCCGCGCGGATGGGAAGTATATCCCGCATCGGGCAACGAAGACTATTTCGAACCGGCATTTGCCATACAGCACAACGACGGCAACATGACTTCGTACCTGTATTATAAATCTCATGAAGTAAAGAATATAGACAGCAACGTAAAAGAAACGATTATACGTCTGGCCGACGATAAATATCCGGTTGAGGTAACGTTGCACTACATGTCTTTTGCTAAAGAAAACATTATCAAGACATGGACAGAGATAAAGCACAATGAAAAGAAACCCGTAAACATCAGCAAGTACGCTTCTGCGATGCTTTATTTCGAAAGTCCGGCCTATTATCTGAATGAATACAGTGGCGACTGGTCGAAAGAAGCACAACTAAGCACACAGGAACTGAAGTTCGGCAAAAAGATGATAGACACCAAACTCGGTTCACGTGCAGCTATGCATGCCTATCCGTTTTTTCAGATAGGATTGGGAGAAGAAGTAAAGGAAGATAAGGGTAAAGTATTTGTAGGTACTATCGGCTGGACAGGTAACTTTCGCTTTACATTCGAAGTGGACAACGTTAATAACCTGCGCGTCATTTCGGGTATAAATCCGTATGCTTCGACTTACGAACTGAAACCGAATGAAATATTCACAACACCAGAATTCATCTTTACCTTATCATACAACGGAGTTGGAAAAGCAAGCCGCGACCTGCATGCATGGGCACGCAACTACCAACTGAAAGACGGTAAAGGCGACCGCCTGACATTACTCAACAACTGGGAAGCAACAGGCCCCAACTTCAACGAGGAAATATTAGGCGAATGGATGCACGAAGCCAAGAAACTGGGCGTAGATATGTTCCTACTCGATGACGGCTGGTTCGGCAATAAATATCCCAGATTCGACGATAAAAGAGCATTAGGCGACTGGGAACCTACCCGCGAAAAGCTGCCGAACGGCGTACAGGGACTTGTAAAGAAAGCTAAAGAAGCCGGCGTGAAATTCGGGCTTTGGGTAGAGCCGGAAATGGTAAATCCGAAAAGTGAACTGTTTGAAAAGCATCCCGACTGGGCGATAAAACTACCAAACCGCGAAACCTATTATTACCGCAGCCAGCTGGTGCTGGACCTTAGCAATCCGCAAGTGCAGGATTATTCTTTCGGCGTAGTGGATAAGATATTAAGCGAGAATCCCGATCTGGCTTATTTGAAATGGGATTGCAACAGCCCGATAACAAATATATACTCGCCATACCTGAAAGAAAAGCAGAACCACTTGTATATCGACCATGTACGCGGATTCTATAATGTAATAAAACGTGTAACGGATAAGTACCCGCATGTGGAAATAATGATGTGTTCGGGCGGCGGGGCAAGATGCGATTACGAAGGGCTTAAATATTTCAGTGAGTTCTGGTGCAGCGACAATACCGATCCAGTAGACCGCCTTTATATCCAGTGGAATTTTTCTCAGTTCTTCCCGATTAAGGCAATGGCTGCGCATGTGACAAGCTGGAACAAGGCTGCTAGTATCAAATTCCGTACCGATGTAGCTATGATGTGTAAATTCGGATTCGATATCAGCCTGAAAGAAATGAATGCCGACGAACAGAAATTCTGCACCGAAGCCGTTGCCAATTACAACAGGTTGAAAAGGGTAATCCTCGATGGGAATTTCTTCCGCCTTGTTTCTCCTTACGACGGTAATCATACATCGGTAATGCATGTAGGCGAAAGCAAAGACAAAGCCGTACTCTTTACCTACGATATCAATCCGCTGTATAAAGAAAAGTATTACCCTATCAAACTGCAGGGCTTAGACCCGATGAAGAAATACCGTATCAGGGAAATCAACCTGATGCCGGGTGCAACTTCGCGACTGGCAGAAAACGATAAGGTATATTCGGGCGATTACCTGATGAAGATCGGTATAGACGCATTTACTGCTACACGCTTGAACAGCAGGGTAATTGAATTGACAGCCGAATAATAATACATGATATATTTAACGATAAAAGACTACCTCTTGGGGTAGTCTTTTGTCTTATATATTTATATGAATTCTATATAGTTACCCCATTAGCTTTCTATTTTCCTCGAGCAGGCGGACTATTTTCTCTAGCCTTTTCTGACGTGTTTCTTCTCTTTTTGCTTCGAAATAGAATCCTGTAAATTGCTTTTGTGTAGACGGGGACATCGCGCAATAGTTCTTAAATGCCTTGTCGTAGATTGCTAGTTTGCTTTCGAACTCAGACTTTTGTGTTTCAGAAATACTTCTGTCGTGTACTTTATGCCATTGCCCGTTCTTTTTCGCTTCTTCGATCACCTGCAGGCCGAATTCGGTCATTTTGTTTTCGGCAATGAGTTTTTCGGCAAGTTTCCTGTTCTTATCCGACCAGTTGCTGACTTTTATTCTTCGTGAAAAATATTTCCTGTACCTATCCTTGTCTATGGAAACAATCAGGCCGTCGATCCAGCCGAAACATAATGCTTCTTCCAATGCTTCATGTGCCGATAATGTCTTTAACACATCGGTTTTACCGAATATCAGCCAGATGCCTTCACTGGTTTGTCCGTTGTTTACCAGCCATTTACGGAAGCTATCCCTTGTTTCGAAAAATAGTTCTTTATTCATAGTCTGTGCCTTTAATATATTAGGTGCTATTATTTGTAATTTGAGCAGCAATTAAGTTAAATAATAAATATAAGAAATAATAAAAATTCGATAAATAATAGTATAAAAATTATTGAATGAATTAAATATTGCTTATTCAAAATATCAATAATGTGATATTTATAAACTCAATACATAGATTTAAAACCCAAAATTATCATTTAACGTATATTTTTTAAAATTATGAATTCAAGCCCATTTATTCCATATTCGTGTAAATGTCACTTTTCCGTTTTTATATTACCGAAATTTAATTATAAATTTGTACCCAAACAAATTCCCAGAACTAACAGTGCAAACACAACAAAAAATATCAACTTTCTACTCAACTTTTCTCCCTGAAAATTTGGAAGTTAGCTGCGCTTTGTTAGAGAGAGAGAGAGAGAGAGAGAGAGAGAGAGAGAGAGAGAGAGACTCATAAACTAACCCCAAATCTTTCATTTGCATTTATTTGCTTATGCGCATACTCAGGCGCATACCCCTGCATACATGCCTGTACATGCGTAGGAGATAACCATATCTTAAAAAAAATACAAGTCCTGTCTGTTTTTTTCAAAAAAAAATCGGACAGCATCCTTTTATGGCTTACAGCCTGCAATTCCGCATTGTTTTATTTGCTTTCAGCAACTTTACATCTAAAAGAATCAGCACTTCATATATGCACCCCGCTCAGGCCGGTATACCGGCTAATGGACTCACTGTTTTCGCACAAATATATCAATCAACAAACAACCGCAATTTGTATGAAACTAAGAATTAACCCAACGTATGTTTATAACCTGAAAATTAATAACCCGGATGTGCCGGAATATTACGACAGAATATCAAACCCAAATATTGTTGCAATGAGAGTATAAAAAAGACTTTCTGTCCTTACACACCAAACTTTATTGAGACGAGTGTTTTTCTATGAGATCAGATTAACGGAAAACGATGAAACTTGTCAGCAGTATAGCTTTCCAGCCTTAATATAAACGACAAACTACCCTGTTACAAAACTTAACAGATGAACCCCAAAATATATATGATCTTTTTACTGACAAACGAAACAAACAGATTGTACAAATTCATTAAAAATAAAGCAAAGCCATTGAGTGTAAAACTCATAAGTAGGGAATATCCGATTTGTCTTTATTTGTCTTCATCTTTATTATTCTGTTTGGGAAAATAGATAATAATACGCATAACTAGGTATTCCCTACGGCTTTACATTATAGAAGACAAGCAAATAAAGGATTTTAAAGAAACATTAAAGTAATATACAATTATGAAGACTAACAAACAAGCAAAACGAAAATTAATCGGTATCACACTCGCCCTGCTGCTGGTCATCGGCGCCCATGCACAGGTGACGATAGGAATGGGCAAGGAACCCAATCAGGGAAGCCTGCTAGACCTGAAAGAAAATGACCCTGACGGCAATAACGTAACGGCAAAAAAAGGACTGCTGCTTCCTCGTGTCAATCTGACTAAAAAATATACACTGGAAGACATCGATCCGTCCAATAGCGTCCGCCCCAATGAAGAAGCGCATACGGGGCTGACTGTGTACAGCATCAACAAGTGCGACCTCGATGGCGACGGGGTATATGTGTGGATGGGAGACCAGTGGCAAAAACTGTCTTCGGCGAGTACAGTGCCGTCAGTAAATGCTGACAAAACATTCTTCGATTTCCCCAGCGGACGAGACCTGCGTACACTTTCTGCCCAGACGCTGAATATGACATGGGGCAATGGAATGTCGCCCAATCCGCCTACATGGAAGATAATAGCGGGAGAATTAGGTAATAACTTAAGCCTTTCTCAACCGTCAGGCAGTACAGGAACGCTCACCACAAGTCCGCAGGCTATCAATCTTTTACCGCCTGCAATGACGGCTGGCGAGATAGCTGCTAATCCATATTTGGCAAAAGACCTCAAAATCCTGTTCGAATATGATATGACAGGGTGTAAGAAAACGGAATCGGTGCATGTAAGACAGGTTAATAAAGCGCTGCTGATTGATGGGAAAACGACTATCCCTCAACGAACTTATAATACTTCCGCCAATGGTCTGGAGCTGAATGTAGCCAGTAATGCCGAATGGAAACTAATTATTAGTCCGGCTACAAATACTGCTATCAACGGGCTATCTCCTGCTGCCGGAACCATACAGGGAGAAGAAAAAAATGACGGAAATTCTGCTGATGTCAAGCAAAAATACAATGTGGCCTCTGACGGTTACAAGCAACGCTATAATTTTCTGACCTTTACGGATGCACAGACTCCTAAACGTTTCGAAGACATTACACAGACTATTATCCAATGTTCCATCGAGCAGGAAATGACCCTCGCAGAATGGAAAGATATATGGGAACAGTTCTACGGTCTCGATCCTAATAGCGACGAACCGGATTCGGACGGCGACATTTCAAAAAATAAAAACAGGGTACAATGGCACCGCGATCAAAGCAACGGAATCTTCTTCTCCGCGATGTTCGGTAACCAGCGTTGGATGATCAACAATCTGGCAGCAACGAATTATGCAAGTAATACACCCGTGAAACCAAACCTGATATTTTCATATGCATCAACGTCTACTGCTGCCCACTGCGGATATCCAAATCTAAGCAATTCAAATGAAAGCCCCACCTCTAAAACCATGTTTAATAAAAGGGAACGAATAGGGATGCTTTATAACTGGTATGCGGCTACGGGCAATCAAAACACTGCGTCCACTCCTGATCAGTCTACTCTGGATCTAAAAATACAGGGAATTTGTCCTAACGGCTGGCATCTGCCAAGTCAGAAAGAATATATGGAACTGAAAGACGAATTAATTGCTCACTATTACAAATATTCGGACAATACTGACGGAAATCATTACTGTAATACAACCAAAGACATATGTGAAGGAAATAAAGAGGGCAAATCTTTCGACCCGCTTGCCGGTGGATTCAATATCCTGTATGCAGGCGTTTCATACGGAGAACCCGGACTTTTCGGTACAGATGCCTTTATCTGGATGTCCACTAACCTCTCGGCCAATAAAGCACGCTTGCGGGTGAGCGGTAGCCATCCGGCATGGAATATAGAAGGGAACGCCCCATCGGGCATGTTCTCGGTAAGGTGTAAGAAAGACTGAGAATGCATACAAAAGCGTAACAGTTAAATATCATATTATCAGCAGGCTGTGCGATTATTCGTATAGCCTATCTGTGTTTCTCCAATAACATATTCCAACCTTTTTATTACGGATTTGTGGAAATGTTAATATTCCATTTTTATATTACCGAAATTTAATTATAAATTTGTACCCAAACAAATTCCCAGAACTAACAGTGCAAACACAACAAAAAATATCAACTTTCTACTCAACTTTTCTCCCTGAAAATTTGGAAGTTAGCTGCGCTTTGTTAGAGAGAGAGAGAGAGAGAGAGAGAGAGAGAGAGAGAGAGAGAGAGAGAGAGAGAGAGACTCATAAACTAACCCCAAATCTTTCATTTGCATTTATTTGCTTATGCGCATGTCCGAGCGCATACCCCTGCATACATGCCTGTATATGCGTAGGAGATAATCATATCTTTAATAAAATACAAGTCCTGTCTGTTTTTTTTCAAAAAAAATCAGATAAAGTTTATTTATGGCTTCCGGCCAGCCATATCCCATTACTTTATCTGCTATTAACAATCTCGCTGCTAAAAAAAATAGCGCGACAAATATACTCTTTGAGTAAGCTGATATCAAAGTTTAAGGATTTACTTCTTCCGAAAAAACATATCAATCGACAAACACACAAAATTGGAATCATGAAATTTAGAACCGACCAAACGGAGGCTTTCGATTTGAAAATTAAAAGTAAAGCTTCCTCTAAAAAACTGTTCGTGCCGGAATATTACGACAGATCATCAAACCCAAATATTGTTGCAATGAGAGTATAAAAAAGACTTTCTGTCCTTACACACCAAACTTTATTGAGACGAGTGTTTTTCTATGAGATCAGATTAACGGAAAACGATGAAACTTGTCAGCAGTATAGCTTTCCAGCCTTAATATAAACGACAAACTACCCTGTTACAAAACTTAACAGATGAACCCCAAAATATATATGATCTTTTTACTGACAAATGAAACAAACAGATTGTACAAATTCATTAAAAATAAAGCAAAGCCATTGAGTGTAAAACTCATAAGTAGGGAATATCCGATTTGTCTTTATTTGTCTTCATCTTTATTATTCTGTTTGGGAAAATAGATAATAATACGCATAACTAGGTATTCCCTACGGCTTTACATTAAAGAAGACAAGCAAATAAAGGATTTTAAAGAAACATTAAAGTAATATACAATTATGAAGACTAACAAACAAGCAAAACGAAAATTACTCGGTATCACACTCGCCCTGCTGCTGGTCATCGGCGCCCATGCACAGGTGACGATAGGAATGGGCAAGGAACCCAATCAGGGAAGCCTGCTAGACCTGAAAGAAAATGACCCTGACGGCAATAACGTAACGGCAAAAAAAGGACTGCTGCTTCCCCGTGTCAACCTGACTAAAAAATACACACTCGAAGACATCGATCCGTCCAATAGTGTGCGTCCCAATGAAGAAGCGCATACGGGGCTGACTGTGTACAGCATCAACAAGTGCGACCTCGATGGCGACGGGGTATATGTATGGATGGGAGACCAGTGGCAAAAACTGTCTTCGGCGAGTACAGTGCCGTCAGTAAATGCTGACAAAACATTCTTCGATTTCCCCAGTGGGCGCGACTTGCGTACCCTTTCCGAGCAGACACTGAATATGACATGGGCTAACGGAATGTCACCTACACCGCCTACATGGTCCTTAGCGCCGGGTGACCTGGCGAGTAATAACCTCAGTTTTTCAAAACCTTCGGGTACTACAGGGTCGCTGGCTACAAGTCCGCAGGCTATACAACTATTACCGCCTGCGATGAGTGTCTCGGAGATAGCTAATAATCCTTTTCTGGCAAAGGATATAAAGATATTATTCCAATATGATATGGGTGCCAATGGCTGTAAGAAATCGACATCGGTGCAGGTAAGGCAAACAAATAAGGCGCTACTTATAAACGGCAGCACTTTTATTCCGCAAAAAAGCTATACTACGACGACCAATGGAGAAACGTTTTCTGTTACAAGCAACGCCCAATGGAAACTTTCTATTTATCCTGCAGCCAACTCAGCCGTAAGCGGCCTGGTACCTGCTTTGGGGAGCGTACAGGGAAAAGAACTTTACGACGGTACTGCCGACACTCCTGTCACACAAACATTCAATGTAGCTTCCGACGGCACCAAGAAACGTTACAACTTCCTGATATTTTCGGATGTACAGACTCCTAAACGCTTTGTGGACGTTACCCAGAGTATTATCCAATGTTCTGTGGAGCAGGAAATGACAATGGAAGAGTGGAAAGACATGTGGGAAGAGTTTTATGGTCTCGATCCTGCTCAAGAGGAACCTAATTCGGATGGTGATATATCTAAAAATAAAAACAGGGTGCAGTGGCACCGCGACCAGGACGGAAATGCATTCTTCTCGGCAATGTTCGGTAACCAACGCTGGATGACGACTAACCTTGCAGCGACCAGCTATGCGCCGGATAGCCCGAACAAACCGCCATTGACCATTACATACGATGAATCTTACAACGATGCCCACATAGGCTATCCGAACCCTGTGAATACGCCTTCTGCACTCGCCGGTTCGAAGACGTTCTATAATAAGAGACAACGTTTGGGGATGCTTTATAACTGGACTGCTGCTTCAGGTATTTCGAACGCTGCTAATATCGATCAGGGGAATATTAATCATACTCCTCTACAAGGTATCTGCCCTACGGGCTGGCATCTGCCGACTCATTGGGAATGGCTTCAATTAATAGAAGAATTAAAGGATAATCCCACTAAATACTCAGACAATGCAGATTATGAAAAAACCGGCATTACTGCAAAAGATATATGTGAACCGGGCCTTCAAGGCAAATCCCTGGATCCGCTCGCCGGAGGTTTTAACGCCATGCTTATCGGCGCTGCCGGGGATGGAAAAATGATTCAAGAAGGACAGATCTCCTTTTTCTGGTCATGCAGTATCAATTTGCCAAACAGATACTACTGTCGCCTGGATGCGTACTCTAACAAACTTGTTATGAATTCTAATTCGCCAGCAACTATGTTTACCGTAAAGTGTGTAAAAGACTAATTATGAATACAAAAACGTAGTAGTTAAATATCATATTATCAGCAGGCTTTGCGAAAATAATCGCACAGCCTGTTAACATAAATAAAAGCATTTTTAATCCTGTACTGCGCACAATCAAAATTATTTACGTCCTTTTTAGCCAAAACAAAAAATACCTGAGAGCCAAAAATCAGCCCTCAGGTATCTAATCAAAAACCCTTTTATCAATAATTATTCAATTATCTTCAAATTCACTGCGCCCCATATTCCTGACGGGCTTAATTCATCGCTACCGCTATAGAACATATAAGAAATCTCACGTTCCTCAGCAGGCTTTTTATTCTGTTCTATAATCTTATTACGCCACGAAGTGCTCACATTTACTTCCACTTGGTTCTTCCCCTGTCTTAGATAAGGAGTGACATCTATCCTGTATGGTTTACACCATACTTCCCGATCAAGTTTCTTCCCGTTAATCGAAACAGAAGCTGTTTCATACAAATTTTCGAAAGAGAGGAAAACATTTTCTTTCGGCAGAGAACCGGATATCTCGAAATCATTCGTATAAGTTATTATTCCGGAGAAGTGGCGCATGCGGCTGTCATCCGATTTCGCCCAGTTTTCCAGTCCGTGCTGCTTCAGTTCTATCTTTTCTTTTATCCATTTATTGAAGAAAACAATATCCCATGTATTGTCGAGGGTGGCAATCGTTCTTTCCTGTGGCACTTTTCCGTCGCCCGGTACTGTAGTCTTTTCACTGAATACGATGAAACAACTTTCAAAACCGTCAAAGGTTACAGGAATAATTGTCTTTCCATCTTTAAATGTATAGTTATCAATCTTACGCCGTGTACCGTCTACAGGATTCCACAATTCCGGGCGGTAGCCTGTCGTGTTGAATGTAACGTCTACGGTCATCAACGAATCCTTCTGGTTTGTAAGGAAAAAGATATTCCCGTCATTCAAGGCGCGCTGTTTCCATAATAGCGGTGCAGACTGGTCGTAGCTGACAGCTTCCGATGTACCGATTTTCTCCAATACAGTATTTATATGTATATTACAGAAAACATTACCTTTGCCAAACTTCTTTTCTATCTTCTCCTTTATATTATAATCCGCACTCCCCCATATTTCCTTAGATAAGTTCTGCACCTCGCGGTCACACTGCGGATAGCCAACCATACTCGGTGATCTCTCCAGTGGGCTACCCAGTATATTTGCACCCTGACTGATAAGTTCTTTAATGCTTTTCAATACTTCGGGACGTATGGTATTCAGCGGCGGGAGAACCAAAAGCGAGTAACTAACACCGGACGGGAGAACTAAGCGTCCGTCTTTCACCTTAATAACATTCTGTATAACATCCGAATTGATAAAGTCATAATCATATCCTTTCCGCAGGCTCTCGTCAATCCAGCCGCTCATCTTCGGAGATTCTTCACTGATAAAATAGCATACATCGGCATGATGCCTGCCCTGTTGCAGCATATAGCAGCAACGGCGCTGGTAATCTATCCATGCTTTCGACTGGTCGAACCATGTATTATGCCTGTTATACTCTATGCCGAACCATGAATTTACACCGGGCACGCGGTCTTCGTAAGGCTGATGAATACACAAGTGCATGATACACTGATTGATTCCTTCGGCGTAACTTTTATCCCCGAATTCCTTCAAATTTCCGGGATAATACGTAAAACTATGGTTAATCGTAGTATACGATTCGGCATATACCACATTCTTACCATACATATGCGCCCCCGACGAAGCCAGACGGCACTCGATATTATCGCCATGGTTTGTCCAAAACTCGCCACCAATAGCAGGTGAATATTTACTGTAAAGTATAAACTCGGAAGGGAAACCATCCCAGCCATAGTTTTCGAGCCAGAGCGAAACACCGTTCTTCTCGCTTATCTCCCGCATTCCACCTACAAATTCGGAGGCAACACGTTCGGCTATTAAACGGCGCATATCCCACAAAAAGCGGTTCGATTCGTCTGCCGAGCCAACAATCTGTCCGGTCAGTACAGCCATCCACGGGTAAGGGTCGTAACCGTATCTGTTGACAAAAACAGTATCGAATCCGTCTGTCCAATTCTCAGGGCCTGTTTCGTAACTGTCGGCTATGATACGGTTGAATGATTTAAGGTCGCTTTTGGACATGCCATTTACAATGCGGCCAACATACGAATTATAGTGGTTTTGAATAGGGCGCCTGTTCATTTTATCTATTTCCAGTCCGCGGGCTACAGGCGCAGCAGGCTGGTTAGTCGTATTGGTAGTAGTCATACCTATGCGGAGTACTTTCCATTTGCCTTTTGGTACTTTCCAGTAGAGGGTATCGCCTTTCAGATGCTTGGAGATATTTTGTATTTGTTTTTCCGTTACCACTCCGACAGTACTTATCTGCTCCTGATTAGGCCATATATGAGCGAACCAGTCGGGCGTTGCCTTGCTCGGTATTTTAATGAGCCACTTTTCGGGATAGTTTTCCAGTATTGGTTTTGCCGATAAGTCCAATTCGCGTATTTCAAATCCTTCCGGCACATCTTTCATTATAATCCTGAATTCGTCCGAAGTAACTTCACCGAGTGATAAAGCCAAAGGCGCCGAGGGGTCTGCCCCCATGCGTACCTCCCTGTTTATACGGTCGAAAGAATGCGATTTGACAGTCACAAATTGTCCGTTTTTTTTCATCAATACTTCGCAATTCATCTGGAAAGACTGATCGCCGGGCTTCATGTAGAGGCTTCTTTTGGTTTCGGGCTTCCGGTATTTAATATCTATTTGTACAGGCTCATCTCTCTTATTGGTAAATTTACAGATCGTACCAAGGTCTGAGTCTGTGAGATTATTTAAAGCAGATGTTTCCGGCATCGATTTGATTGTCGCTGTCTTCGAAGATTTATCTTCCAGCAATACGGGATAAGCAATTACGGAAACATCCTGAAAAAAATCTTTAGGCTTACCTATATATTGACTGATTGTTTTAGGACCTTCAACTTCTACTTCGGAATATACCAGATAGCGCATCGCATCTTCGGGTTTTACCCACGGGCCGCCCGACTGGCTCCAGCCCGGACAATTGAAAAGACTCACATTTATCCCGATACGGCTTCCTTCGCGTATAGCATGGCGCATGCATTCGAGCCATTCATCGCTGAGAGTCTTAACGGTTCCTTCTCCCCCGCCCCAATAGATATTGCCGATATATACCTCTCCCATTCCCTTGCTGTGCAGGGCTTCGAGGTCTTTAGTAATTCCTTCTTTCGATACGTTTTCGTTGAGCCAGTACCAGTAAGTGCCAAGCTTGGTAGAATCGGGAAGATTTACAAAGCCTTCATACATCTTATCTATATTGTTGCTGCGTAGAGGATTGTCTTTTATATTTTTATCTGTCCTTAAAGCGAAAAGAAGTACCGGCGCACTAAGTAAGAGGCATACTATCCCCCACCGGACAAGCTTTTGCGAAAACAATCTGGGCATGTTTTCAAGAATATTATTATACTTTTTCATATGTATTTGTTAAAATATCGATACGGTTAAGCACGACAAAGGTATAAAGAGTGTGATACTCAATTATATTGATTTTTGATTTTATAGATTTAAAAAATGACAGAATGTGGCAATTTACATTTACCACATTCTGTTAAACAGTCAATTACTGATCAGCAGCTGCCAATTCGTCGAATGTACTGATCGGCGGCTGGTTGTTTCCATAACCGGAATATCCGTAATTCTGGTTTATCCGTCCATTCAGGTTAGCATCGATATAGCTTTGCGTGATCGGCCAGAAAATATTATGTTTCCCCATCCTGTACTCGTCGCCATGCAGTGTCTGCACACCTTTATTATAATAATTATTATACTTGGTAATACGGTGCCACCAATAGCTATTGCTACTTTCGTCAGCCAGACTCTTAGGCGACTGGTATGTGCCTTCCTCATTTGCCTTAATAAATGAAACGCGCACGAGTTCTATGTGGCGGAATTCTTCATATAAGAGTTCGCGCCCTCTTTCATCCATAATCACATCGAGTCCGTCAAGTCCGCTAAGATCGGAAGCATTGAAAAAAGTAGTACATTTTGCACGCTTCCTTATTGTATTCACATCTTCGGCTGCTTTCGCGTAATTCTTCGCCCAGTAATAGGCCTCTGCCCTTAAAAGATAGGCTTCTGCCAGACGATAGAGGTACATATCGCCGGGGCCACCTATATATTGTGTACCTGTATATCCGTTGGATACTTTACGGTCGATATCTTCCACCCACAATTTATAATAAGGAAAATCGAACCAGCAGCGGATAGAATCCCTGCACAACAATGTACCGTCATCCGCAAACTTCTGTATCGGTTTCATATAGTATTGTTCATCGGCAGTGCCGACAAGGTCTACATTATTATATTTGAGGTTTTCCATTACAAACCAGTTGCCCGTTTCTTTGCTGTGGCGAAGATCATTCTTATCCGTCCACATGCCATTTTCGGTGAAATAAGTAGGGCGGGCAAATGCTTCCCCTGTTCCGAATATTTCCCTGTAATCCATATAACCGGGATATTGCGTCATCATTTCCGGTGTGCCGGCACGCTTACTCATTCCCAGATTCGATTTACTAGGCGTGAGGATACCGCGGTTAGCATCGGCCATACTCCAGAATGGGGTAAAGTTGTTAAGCAAGAGAGTATTCATACGGCTTTCTTCGTTATCGTAACGATTGACCATGGTCATAATACTTTCCTTGTTAGGGGGAATGGACTTATTTACAGGGCGGTGCAAATCCCAAATCACATTGCGTGTAACAGGATTGTCGTCAGGAAATGGGTTGTCGAATGTGCCGAACGGTTCTTCCATCAATTCATAGCCACAGTCATTGATAAGGATATTAGCCGCATTTATTGCCTTATCGAATTGCCCGTCAGCAATATAGAATTTGATTAACAGCATCAGACATGCGCCTTTATTTTCTTTTCCGTAATCGTCACGCAAAGCGATATGATCAACGGCATACTCAAGGTCTTTCACCATCTGATCTACGATCAGTTCCATTTTTGTGGAACGGAAGTCAAGCTTAGGCGATGTCACTTCTTTAGAAACCAGCGGGATATCACCGAACTGGAACATAAGATGATAATAACGCCATGCACGCTGGAAATAGGCACGCGAAAGCATCTGTTCTTTAACGGACTGATCCATTTCCAGATCGGGAAGACGCGAAATCACGGTATTTGCAAAGGCAATCCCCTGATAACCTATATTGTAAAACCAACCGGACATATTAGAACCGAACCAGTAATTATTTGATATCGGAGTGAGTTGTGTTACCCAGTCCTGCGCACCGCTGAGGTCGGAAATAGCCGTTACAAACATATCCGAGAAAATCATCTCTGAGGAAAATCCAGAGCCCTGTTCAAACCAGTAATAACGTATCTGACGTGTGCAGGTGGTAAGGCTGGCCTCGAGTCCTTCCCGCGTGGTAAAGGTTATATCCGGTTCGTAAAAAGAAAGTGGTTCCGGATCCAGCCAACTCTCGGAACAGGAAGATAACAGGCAAACGGCTGCTGTGATATATAATGATTTAAATAAATTCTTTTTCATGATAGTAAAAATTAAAAAGTTATAGTTGCACCTAATGTGAATATACGCGGAATGCTTCCTCCGGTTTCCGGATCCCAGTAATCCCAGTCTTTAGCAAATGTGAGTACTGCTACATTACGGATAGTTCCGTATACCCTGATATCCTGTGCCTGCAACATATTTGTAATTTTTTTAGGGACTTTGTATCCGACAGAGATATTTTCGAGACGAATAAAGTCTTTGCGTATTACTTTCTTAGGCTGGGCATTCGATACCAATGTGGATTTTAATCGTGCATACGAATTCGATTTATTTTCAGGCGTCCAGTAGCCACGCACATACGTATTCCTGTAATCTCCTTCGTGATTGAAAAAGTTCAGATATTCGGTAGTAGCCTGTTTATGCCCTGTTTGAGCATACAGGTTGAATGAAATATCCCAGTTTTTGAATACTGTAAAATCATTACGCAACGACCATCTGAATTTAGGCCTTTCCTGTCCTAAAAATACTTTATCTTCCTGCCCTATTTTATAGTCGTTATTCACATCCCTTGCGCGTGCATCTCCAGGCTTTTGTCCGTATTTTGCAGCCTGTTCGGCTTCATCTTCCTGCCATATGCCGACGAATTCGAAATCCCATATTGTAGATATGTCTTTGCCTACAAACCAGCCTTTGCCAACGTCATCCTTTTCTTTCGAACCTATCACGTTTCCATTTTCGTCTATTACATCTTCATAGGTATAGTATAGATGTTTGATACGGTTCCTGTTGTGCGACAGGCCGAAAGTAGTAGACCAACTGAAATTTTCCTTATCTATATTCCTTGAATTTATAGATATTTCAAAACCGTCGTTTGTAACCCTACCCAGATTTGTTACTACTTTATCATATCCGGAGACATTCGGCAGTGTACGATCCATCAAAAGGTCTGTAGTAGGCATATAATACCACTCGACACTACCGTTAATACGATTATCCAGGAATCCGAAGTCAAGCGCTGCATTCCATGAGGCGGTACTTTCCCACTTCAAGCCTTTATTAGACATGCGCTCAATTTGTAAAGAGCCGATTTCATACAGGTTTCCTGTCTGGGTAAGATAGGAATATTTTCCTGACGTACCTCCGTACAATTGCGACAACGCCTGATAGATACCGATATCCCTGTTCCCGTTTTTACCCCATGAAAGGCGCACTTTACCGTTACTCATCGGTTCCCAATTGAAGAACTTTTCGTTGGAGAAGTTCCATGCTCCTGCCAGAGCGGGAAAAGTTGCGCGCGGGTTTGAACGTCCGAAAGCTGAATATCCGTCGCGACGTATAGATGCCGTAAGCATATAGCGGTTGTCATACGAGTAGAACAGACGCGCCATAAGTGCATCACCTGTATATTTTTCATCATTCGAACTGATTTTCTTATCGGTCGCAACTTCCATATAATGCCATTGCAGTACATCGGACGGAGAGAAATGAGAACCGGTCATGCTTTCGCTCCAGTATTCAAATTTCTCGGCGCTTTGTAATAAGGTCACATCAAAGAGGTGTTTCTGGGCAAATGTATAATTCCATTTTATCATATTATCCAATGTCCATACAATGGAACGGGCAGTACTTCTTGATGCTGTGCCTTTCTCTGTATCGAACACGCTTTGCGAACTGTTCCAGTCCCTGTTCTGCACCCAGCTGTAACGCGGGGCGATAGTAAACTGATAAGAAATATTATAGGGCAATTTCAGTTTTGCATACAGGCTGCTGGTAACGTTCTGCGTGCCGGAACTTTTCGACTTCATGGAATTGTTATACCTGCTGTTTACTCCGCTCACCGTACGTTGCTCTCCCATAGGCCACGGGTTCAGGGAACCGTCTTCATTATATGGTGTCGAAAATGGAGAATTAGCCGATTGCCCACCTGTATCTACTCCTATAAAACCTTCATCGCGACTCTGTAAGAAGAGGTTTATACCCGCTTCGAGGAAATTGGTTGCACTGGCTTCGAGTCGCACGCTTGTACGGTAATTTTTGAAACGGTCTCCTACCGTATTTCCTTCATTGTCCATATAGCCTAACGACCAAAAATAGTTCATATTGGAAGTCTGCCCGGAAAGGCTTAGGTTATAATTCTGCTGTACTCCTGTCTGCCACGAATCATCGTACCAGTCGAAGGTATTTCCCGCAAAGTAATTCTTCTTTTCCAAATCTCCCAAGCCGATGCGTTCTACCCATACCTCTTCCGACCCTTTCGAACTTTGACCGATTGCATCATAATTGCGCCATTGCTCTTCGGTGAGATTGTATTTCTGCAGGTTTTCAGCAGTAGGCTTTACGTAATAGCCTTGGTTTTGGAAACCGTTACTGCTTGCCGCATAGTCTGAGCGGTATTGCAGATAACCCTCAGGGTTGTATACTTTGCGGTTTGCGCCCATAGTGGCGAAGGCAATACTGCCGTCGAACTGGATAAGCGGCTTGTTGCTCTTTCCTTTCTTAGTGGTAATAATCACTACCCCATTTGCAGACTTGGCACCGTAAATAGCTGCAGATGAAGCATCCTTCAATACATCGATAGATTCGATATCTACCGGATTGATTTCCGAAAGGTCTCCGTTGAAGAGTATTCCGTTTAATACAATCAATGGACTATTATCGGCTCTCAGAGAACGGTCTCCCCGGACAGTTAATTTGGCATTATTCTTAGCACTACTCGAAGACGGTTCAACGATCAGTCCCGGAGCGGTGCTTCGCAAGAGATCCTGCACAGTGGTCGGCCTTTCGTAAGCTAATTTTTCAGCATCGATATGGCTGATCGATCCGGTAAGGTCTTTCTTCTTCATTGTACCGTATCCCACCACAATTACCTCATCTAGCAGGCTGGTATTTTCCCGAAGCGTAATATTGTATACATCCTGATCAGAAGCATTAAATACTTCTTCGGTATAGCCGATATAGGTTATCTGAATGACACTGTTAAATGTAATAGATAAGCTGAAGCTACCATTTGCATCTGTCATTACACCATTTGTCGTTCCTTTTTCGACTACACTGGCTCCGACAATAGGCTCTCCGTATATATCCGTCACGACACCGGAGATTTTCTTCGTCCTGATATTATCTGTATTTACTACAACTGGTTTATCCGAAATAACGATAGACTTCGGCGAAACAATGCTGTAATTCAGATTTTTCCCGACAAGTACGTCATCCAATATGGAAGAAACTGTTGTGTTCTTTTTTTCAATCGTGATATTTTTCGTATCGTCTATCACAAGATCACGATAAGAAAAGCGGTAAGTAGTTTGTTTTTCGATAGCACGGAAGACTTCTTTTAATGAAGCATTTTTGAGATTAACCGTTATCAATTTTTCCTGCGCATATATAAATGAGGAAAAAAAGAATAGCAACGAAATCAATGTGAGCAGCTTAAGCCGGGCATGTTTGTTCATTTTACTATAATTTTTAATTAGACTTAAAGTAGCCCTCTTGGGCAGTTTAGAAGTAATGACAAGTATATTTAAAGAAAGTACCGATAGAAAAATGTGTTGTAAAACATAAAACTTATATAATTGAATTTAAATGCTCAATTATTTAATAAACTTTTTTCTTGATAAAAAAGTTACATAAAATCAAGGCTGCAACCCTCGCAGACCCACCAACGACTTGCCGGCTGAAAGTGACAAACGGGCTATTGCCCCCGTCCTTTTCTTCGCCGTCTTCGCCGGACAGGAACCCGCCTTGGGTACTAATGCACGGAGGGCTGACGCACTAATAAGGCAATGAAAAAAATATCATATTTCTCTACTGATCAAAAGATGTAATAAAAAACTGCTTTCCTAACGGATGCGGTTTGATATTTGTTATAATAATATATTTTTTACCTCATTATTATCTTCTTACCGTTCAGTGTAGCTTTCAGGTGATATGATTGTTCTAGTACTTCGAGTACTTCATTCAGGTCATTTATCGGCAATGTCCCGGTAAAGCTATCTTTAAGGCAGTCTTTGCATTCTACTGTCATCGCTACATCATAACTTTCTTCGATAGTGCGTATAACTTCCGATAATTCAGTATTACGGAATATCATATCGCCACGCCGCCAGGCCGACATCTCATTCACATTTTCATCGTCGAAGACTGTTATCTGGCCTGTAGCCTGATCCAGTATGGCTTTCTGGTTCTTTTTCAGAATTACTTTCTGGTTGTTTTGTACCGATAGTAACGACACACTGCCCTCTTCGAGCGTCAGTATAGCCTGATTATCGGTATCGCGCACATAGAGATTGAAAGTAGTGCCGAGTACTTCTATATGCAATCCCCGTGCATCGATAAGGAAAGGAACATGCTGATCGCGATGTACCTGAAAATACCCTTCGCCATTGAAATCGATCTTCCTTTCTTTCTTATTATAGTCTTTAGGCATATATTTCAATGCCGATTCGGCATTCAGCGACACTATCGTTCCGTCGGGCAGGGTAATGGTTGCACGCTCGGCCTTCCCGGTTGTTACCAGCATTTCGTTGGAGAGGATCAGGCTGTTTTCATGATACAGATAGATTGAGAATGCAATGAACACAGGCAATAAAATTGCTGCTGCAATCTGCGCCCAACGGGCAAATGAAGATAAGTTAATCCGCTTTTTGCCGATAGCCTGATCGCAATTGGTCTTGATCCTCTTTATCATTTCCTCATCTACGGCAGAAGTATCTATATCTTCACCCAGCCAGATATTGCGCATTTCTTCCTCAATCTCCGTATCAGATTTTGAGTTCACATTATCTTTGAGTTCCGTCAATTCCGGCGGAGTCAATTTATCTTTTCTATATTTATTTAATAATTCATTCATTATTTTATATATAGTGACGGATTATCCTTCTTTTAGTACCGTCAATCTTAATCTAATTAATAAATAATAACATATACAGAATGAACAGGCTTCCCAGTTTCTGTCGTAATATTTTCAGTCCGGCAGAAAGCTGATTCTTTACAGTTTGTTCGCTCAATGAAAGCTGTTCGGAAATCTCTTTATTCGAAAGCTGCTCTATCCTCGACAGTCTGATAACGTTCTGCTGAGTAGTGGAAAGTGATTGCATAGCTGCATCAAACTTTTTCTGAAAATCCTGATATTCCAATTGATATTCCGTATTATCCGAAGACAATGCGTCTTTGTAATTTACGAATTCTTCATATACAGGATCATTAAGTTTTGATCGGAAAGCATTTATCAACTGATGTTTAGCCATAATAAAAAGCAGCGAGCGAAGCGTATCTTCCTGTACTATCTTTTCGCGGTTAGTCCAAAGCTTAATAAATACATCCTGCACGATTTCTTCCGATTCTTCGGCCGACTTATTGAATTGCAAGCTATAGGCATACAGACGACGGGCATACATCTGATACAGTTTATCAAATGCCTTATGCGACCCGTTCTTTAGTGAGCGGATTAGTGAAGCTTCGTTGTTTTCGTCTGTATATTTATTCAAAGTATCAGAAATAATGATAGGGCAAATATAATTATTTTAGTTATTCGGGGATATTGGGGAGGGAAATTGTTTTGTTAAAAAGGGGCATGTAAATGTATTTGGTTTGATTTTTTTATTAGCTTCGCATTTTAACTTAGTACTGGAAAACAGGCAATATATACAAATTCACATCTATATACTATGAAAAAAACATTATTGATTGTGTTGTCCTGTATGTGGACATGTCTATATCTATCAGCACAGGCAACAGATAATAATGTTGTTGTCAAAGAAGATTCTTTGATCTCTTTACAATCGGCAACAGTCTTAAAGAATGATATATTTGATCCTCCGAAGCCGTTGGTTTTGCCGCCATCTCCACAAGCAAAACAATTTATGAGATATGGTGAAGTACCTGTTGACTTAAGCTCAGGAGTACCTGAAATCAGTATACCTATATACACTATCAATGTAAATAATCTACAAGTACCTATTAGCATATCTTATCATGCCGGTGGAAATAAGGTATCGGATATTGCAAGCGTAGTAGGATTAGGTTGGACCCTGAATGCGGGTGGAATGATAACCCAGACCGTAAACGGCATGCCTGATGATGAAGGAAGCTATATCTTCCTTTCGGCTAGGGAAGCAAACGATCAATTTCTAATAGATAAGCAATCTGTTTTGTCTGTAGCTAATAAGCCTGTGACACCTACCTGGTATTTCAGGCTAAAAGGTTGTCCTTTTCATAACTGTACAAAAACAGTTTCAGATAGATTTTTCTATAGCTTCAATGGCAATATAGGTGTATTCAGAGAAGATATAACAACAAGAGAATTAAAAACGATTCCTTATTCTCCTTTAAAAATCAACCGGATAAAAGATAGTAAAGGATTTGTCACCGATATAGAAGTAATCGATACAGAAGGACGATCATGGATTTTTAAACGTTTCTCTGTGATGCAAAATATGAATTATAGTTTTGCTTCAGGATATGAGTATCATTTATCAAAGATTAAATTCCCCGATTCGAAAGAAGAGATAAACTTTACATATAATTACGGGCAGAAATATCTTACGACAGAAGTTTCGAGAAATATAAATTGGATGTTATTACCTACACGTAGTTTTAGTGATCGCTATGGACCTCCGGGACTTCCTGCTTATGATATATTAAAGGTAGATTCAAAAGGCGAAACAGTTTCTAATATACAAAAAGAAACTTTGGTCTGCACACCCGTTCTGTTATCAATGATCGAATGGTCTGGGGGCAAAGTTGAGTTCAGCTATAAAAGCGACCGGAAAGATATTATGAAAGAGCGTTTGGAAAAAATTACTATAAGAAATAGTACTTTAGATATAAGGAGTATTACTCTATCAAATAAAGACAATTACCTGGGGAGTAAAATTGAAGATTGGAGAATGTTGTTGGATGCTATCGACGTTCATGGGGAAAAATATAATTTCCAATATAACAAATCTTTAAAATTACCTCCTTTTGATGATACAAAATGTTCTGAAGATTTTTGGGGATATTATAATGGTGCAAATAGTGAAAATTGGACACCATATAAATTCAAATATATTAATAGCAGTTCGAATGATATTGAATACAATTCTGTACGGGAGTCAAACCCTTCTTATACACAGGCAGGCATACTAACTAAAATAACATATCCTACCGGAGGGCATACCTTTTTTACATATGAACAAAATGAAGGAAAAAACATTATACAGGACAAACCCAGTGTTAAATATTTTGGCGGATTACGAATCAAAGAAATAGTTAATTACGACGGAGAAAATATTATATCAAAAAAAACATATGAATACGAAGGAGGACCTGTTATTCAAATACAAAGATGGAATTATTATGATGAAAAGACTTACATGGAGTACGCGATAGTCCCTGATGAAAGAGCGTCATATTTCTGTAGGGGAGATATATGGAATAACCTTATCTCTTCTTGTCTGGCATATAGTCAGATATCCAAAACAATATACTCAAAACCGATATATCCAATACAGAATCCTTGGGGAACTTCTGTTTTTTATAATAAAGTAACAGAAAAAAACTCTACAGAAGGAAAAACAGAATATTATTTTCAACTAAGTAAGGGAGATAGTCGCTCAGCCTCAGAATGGGGGCACAGGAAACCTCTTTTAAAAGAAGAACGTGTATATCAATTGAAAAATAATGAATATAAACAAAAGAGGTGGACAAAAAATGAATTCAAGAATATAAGTATGGCTTCCTATACTACCGGAGTAAAACTCGAAGATAATAACAGGATATTCTTATACGACCCTACTATTACCAATAATTACATGAGAGTTGGCGATATATTTATGCATACACAAGAATTTTATTACGACGCATTTGGCTTCACCGATGTATATGCTTACAGAGATATAGATATTTTGGAAAGTAAAGAAGTGAGAGAATATGAAAATAAAGATTCTATAATCACTACGACTAATTACTCCTACGATCCAAATTATAAAATACTCACACCGATAGAAGAGAAGGTAAAGGATAGTACTGGAAATTTATATACAACATCTATCACTTACCCATTCAATTACTCCGGTACATTATATAATAAAATGATAACCAAAAACATGTTATCTGTTCCTGTTGAAAAAATATTAAAACATGACAGTAAGGAAATAAAACGGTCGAAAATAAATTATACAGAAATGTCGGAAATGATCGTACCCGGTTCTTTCCTGACATCTTCGGGAGGTGGTTTGCTTACCACTATTACTTACGACCAATATGATAAAAAAGGTAATATTCTCCAATATACCACATTAGACGGAATTAGCACAGTCTGTATCTGGGGATATAATTACCAGTACCTTATAGCAGAAATTAAGAATATAAAATACAGTGAGATTGAGAAACTGTTGAATATTGAAGCCATCTCATCCTCAAAAGAACCGGACATGCAGGCTGTAAACGCTTTACGAACTAAATTACCGGCTTCGTTTGTTACTACTTATACATACAATCCATTAGTAGGTATAATCAGTATGACTGATCCGCGGGGTTACACTGTAAAGTATGAATATGACGAATTGGGGCATTTGAAATATAAAAAAGATGATCAGGGTAATCTTATCGAAGAATACAAATACAACTACCGGATTAAATAAAGGACACTATGAAAATATAATATATGAAAAGCCTGAATATACAATTACCGGACGACTATGCATCTTTTTTACAAAAGAATGACTGTTCCGTATTTTGTGCAGGCTATTTCTATATTGAAGATTTAGATGAATACATCTTAATGGATGTCTTTTATGGGATTAAAGAACCAGAAGAATCTGTAAACCTTATAGAAGTAAATAATGAATATAAAGAAGATATCACTGTCAACAGTATCCTTATAGGCGAAGACGCGGGAGGTGCATTTATTCTTTTAGTGAATAATCCGGATAATGAGGAAAAGAATGAGTTTGATAACGGAATTTATTATTATGACCATGCATATTTCTTTGAGTGTTCTGATGACAGAAGCAACACATATTTTATATGCAAAAGCTTTACTGAATTCATTCAACTTTTAGAAACGACTGAATTACCGGAATAATATTCCTTTCTGCCTACTCCAAATCAAAAGACAAATATTCATCTACAATAAAATTAGATAGGACAGAGCTAACCAACTCATCGGGAATTATCATCAATGTAGTAGAAAGTACTTCAGCATCGATAGCATTCG
This sequence comes from Prevotella sp. 10(H), assembly GCF_000711235.1. GTDB lineage: Bacteria > Bacteroidota > Bacteroidia > Bacteroidales > Dysgonomonadaceae > Dysgonomonas. Next base: position 554,561 of record NZ_JOMI01000001.1, read on the forward strand.
CTGTCTTTACCGATACTATTTTACGGCTTTCATTGCTAATACCGGTATGAGGGTCTACGATGTGTTTTGTATGGCTGGGCATATTTCCGGATGTAGACATAGTATTGTCCTTCAGCTCTATTATCCCTAATGTATTCTGAGGGTTATAGGGGTCTTCGATTCCGATAGGCCAATACTCGCCGTGAGGGTGTGATCCTATAGCTAAAACGGAGCTGTTGCCAAAGTTAATTAATGCACATTCTACATTTTTTGATATCAATATCTCCCTTATCTTTTCCAGTGCATAACCTTTGGCATAAGCACCTAAATCCAGTTCAATTTCTTTATCATTGAAATATACAGTCTGCTTCTTACCATCCAAAACAACCTGACTATAGTCTTTCATACTGATATCGAAATATCCGGATGTCATACTATGATATTGTTTACAGTCGGCCAGTACTCGCCACAACTCATCACTTACCCGAAAAGGTGATTCGGCGGATTTTCTGTTTACAGCATATAACTCACTCTTTTCATCAAACTTATTGAACAACTTCGATAAACGCAGTACTTCTTTCTCAATCTTCTCCCAGCATATAAGCGAAGCATTTTTATCCGGGCCTACTATTATTACATCGAGCCGGGTACCCATTGCATGCATCATGGAACCGTGAAAAAGATTGGAAGATTCGTAGAAGTCGAAGTGAGAACTTGTCGTATTCATTTTATATTGCTTTATTCAGTCTAAATATAATAAAAATCTGCATTTCCTAATAGTGTCAAAAATAATAAAAGAGGAACAGGCAAACGCCACTATTTCCTCTCTTATTATCTTTCTACCCTGTACGGGTAATACTAATCTAAATAATAAAACACTATATATTTATTTCCATCCCGGATTTTGTACCAGATTAGGATTGCGATCCATCTCATTTTGCGGTATAGGCCACAGGTAATAATGATCAGGGAATCCTCTCTGACGGATATTCACTCCTGTAAATTCGGTCATCCATACGCCGTCTACAACATCTTTTCCTATTCTCCATCTGCGGATATCTGAATAGCGTTGTCCTTCGCCGCAGAGTTCTATCATTCTTTCATGGTATATCCTTTCACGCATCTGTTCTTTGCTCAATCCCGAAGGAAGCGCAGGCATACCTACCCTGTCCCTCACATCATTAACGGCATCGTATACCGATTTATCAGGAGCAGAAAGGGCTTCATTCTTAGCTTCGGCATACATCAGCATTACATCCGCCAGACGAATAAGAGGGAAATTTTGAGGCATATTAGAAGCCAGTGTATATACAGAACCTGTTTCTACAAATTTTCTCCATGCATAACTTCCATTTTCCCAGATAGGCACATATGTATTAGGTGTAACCTTATCCACAGGGAATCTATAGAGTAATGGCGCACCCGTTTTACCTACAAATTCAGACCATGGAACTATTATTGCCGCATTCATACGCGGATCTCTGTTTTCGAACAACTTTCTTACAGATGCTTCGTCTTTCCAGTCTTCCGGATTATTAGGGTCGAATGTAGCTCCTGACGCATTTGTATAATTCTTGAAGTCGAACGCAGTGCCGTCTTTCATTTCGTATGAGTTCACCAGCTTTGGAGTAGGGCGTGTGCGTTGCGAACCTTTTGTAACTCCCGACTGATTTCCATAATTGAGGTCGGTAGCAATACCGTGTCCCGATTCGGCAACATATTGTACATCGAAAATAACTTCACTGTTGTTATTACCTGCTACGCGGAACAGTGTATGATAATCAGGGAGTAGCTTCCTGTCGCTTTTTTCCATTATTTCCTTAAAGTCATCAGCTGCTTTATCATATTGCTTTGCCCACAGGTGTGCTTTTCCGCGCATGGCTAATGCGGCCCATTTTGTAGCACGGCCTTTGTCCGATTGTCCGTAGCTTTCTTCCAACAAGGAATAAGCGTCGGTCATGTCCTGTACGATAAATTTATAGACCTCTTCTTCGGTATTGCGTGGTTCATATCCTTCATCTATGTTCATCGGATAATCATAGATAGGAACACCTCCGAAATAATCCCATAGTTTGAAATAGAAATACCCTCTGAAGAACTTAGCCTCACCCAGACAACGGTTCTTTATCTTCTCGTCCATTTCTATTCCCGGAATATATTTCAAGGCTGTATTTGCCCTGTAGATTCCTTTATAGAATATTCCCCACGAAGTTTCATATATTCCTGCATTGGCAGGGTTAACGCCTGTTGTGAGGCCTGTTGCCCACGACTGGTAAGAAATATCGGTAAAGTCGTCCATCATACCGTATACCACAATGCTGTTTACAAACTCACGGTTGGCATGATAGAGCGGATTTACGCCCTGTATGGCATCCTGCTGTGATTTCCAGAAATCCCCTTCCGATAATCCGACTAATGAGTTACGGTCAAGAAAATCGCTGCAAGAAGACAGAAGACAAACAGATAGTACGAGTAATATTATTTTGTTTTTCATATCTCTTTTATTTAAAATGTTAGATTTAAGCCAACAACCCATTGTTTCATCAGAGGATAAGCCATGCTTGGATTTTCAGGATTATATCCGTCGAAGCTGGTGAATGTGAAATAGTTTTCAAGATTTGTATACACCCTCAACCTCTCTACCATAAACTTGGACGTCAGACTCTTTGGTAAAGTATACCCTAACTGTATGGATTTGATACGGAAATAAGACGTATTATATAACCAATAATCGCTGTTTACAGTATTGATTGCCGAGGCTGATGTACGCAGGCGTGGATATTTGGTCGACTTATTATCCTCTGTCCAACGGTTAAGTATTTCGGCTCTTTGAAGGAAGCCTTCATTTATATTGAATGTGTTGAATCCGTCGTTGCCCCAATAACCTTTAGCGCCGCTTACGCCTTGTCCGGTAATATTCAGGTCTATCCCTTTATATGCCATACTGATATTAATACCATATGTCATCTTAGGCAGTGAAGAATAATCTTTTACTACGCGGTCTTTATCGTCAAATATTTTATCCCCGTTTGTATCTTTATATAACATATCCCCCGGGCTGGGTTTTCCTCCCACATAAGTACCAAATGTATATCCGTCAGCCAGTAACTGATCTATTTCAGCCTGATCCTGGATAATACGGTCGAATTCCAGTACATAGAAGCTTTGGTAAGGTATACCCTCTTTTGTTATTACGGCACCCGATTTCGATTCATCACCATTAAATTTGACAACCTTATTGCTTACTGTAGATAAATTTCCACTGATGCTGTAAGAAAAGTCTTTTCCAACATTTCCATGATAAGTAGCATTGAATTCTACACCTTTATTATCCATTTCTGCTATATTCTGATAAGGAGGCGTGAAATTTCCAAGGACGAATGGAATTGGTATCTGGTGTAACAAATCACTAGTCTTTTTATTATAGTATTCTGCAGTAAATGCTAATCTGCTATTTAATAAAACCAGATCGATTCCAATATTAGTCATAGTAGTCGTTTCCCATTTGATCTTACTGTTTGCCAGTTCTCTAGGAGCTACACCTTGCTGGAGTTGTCCTCCGAATGGATAAAGTAATGAACCGTATACAACCTGATAACCATAGTCACCGATCCTGTTGTTACCGAGTTTACCCCATGAACCTCTTAACTTTACATCATCGAAAATACTCTTCAGTGGCTGGGCAAATGCCTCATCCGATATTCTCCATCCTGCCGAGAATGAAGGGAAGAAACCCCATCTGTTGCCTTTTGCAAATCTTGAGGAACCGTCATAGCGGGCACTCGCTCCGAACAGGTATCGTCCTTTGTAATCATATTTGAAATCTGCTAAGTATGACCTGAGAGCATCATCTGTACCATTACCTGATATGGCTTCATTTTCTACTCCGGCATCCATTATATAGATGGCATCGTCACCAAGAATATCTCCTTTTCTTGCGTCGAACTTGTCCATACGATTATATTGCTGGTCGAAGCCAAGCAGAGCTGAGAAATTATGTGATTGATTTATTGAATGATTGAAGCGTAAGATAGTGCTCAGTATAGTCGAGTAATCTCTTCTTGTTCCGTTAAACAGTTTATCGATATTACTGCTTGGCTGATACTCATACCCTGACTGGAAATTCCATAAAGAATAAGGCCGTGTATATTCCCAGTTGTGACGGTTGTCGTAATTGAAGCCAAAGCTGCTTTCCCATTCAAAATATTTCAGGAATTTAACTTTTCCGTAGAATTTCAATCCCAGTTTTTGTCTTTCATAGTTGCCACGTATATTATCTATATACGCACGCGGATTGCCTACACGCGGGAAGTTCTCGAACATAGAGCCTCCATAACGGCCATCGTCATGTTTTGGCACAACGCCCGGAGTAGTATTACGGATATTATCGAAGAAAGTTGTTGTATTGATCGGATCCCTGTCAGACCAAGAGCCATAAATATTTCCTCCCATTTCGAGCCATTTGGTCACTCTGGAATCAGCATTCATACGGAAAGAATATTTTTTATAGCCCGAATTGTCTATAATACCTTTATTATCGAGGTAGCCGAGTGTCATAGAGAAATTAGTTCTCTCTCCACCACCTCTTACAGTCAGATTATGCTCGGTAATGACTGATGTATTCAGCATTTCGTCGTACCAGTCGGTATTAGGATATAAGGCATTGCCTGCAGCAGATTCCTTTCTCCATTCATCGATCAGATTGACAGGATATTTCTCGCGTCCTTCCGATTCATTGATCATATCCATATGAGTAGCCATATCGTTTATGAAATCGATCTTCTTGGAAGCATTTTGCCAACCTACATATCCACTGTAGGTAACTTTTACTCTGCCTTCGGTTCCTCTCTTAGTCGTAACCAGTATGACACCGTTGGCCGCACGAGAACCATAAATAGCGGATGATGCTGCATCCTTAAGTATCGATACGCTTTCTACATCATTCGGATTCACATCGTTGAGAGCGCCGGGCACACCATCAATAATAACCAAAGGTGAAGGATCTCTCATAGTACCCCTGCCTCGTATCATGATATTGACATCTTCCGCACCGGGTGTTCCCGATAACTGAGAGATATTCAACCCCGCACTTAATCCTGTCAATGCAGAAGAAAGGGTCATTGTAGGACGGCTGGCCAATGCTTCATTAAAATTAACGGACGATACAGCCCCTGTAAGGTTCTGTTTCTTCATTGTGCCGTAACCGACAACCACGATATCATCCATTACGTGGGAATTTTCAACTAATACAATATCGTAATTGTTTCCCGAGCCTATAGTCGCCTCCTTGGTGTGATAGCCGACATATGTCACTACTATTACAGATCCGGCATTCACCGATAGGGAGTAATTTCCGTCAGCATCTGTCATAGTAGCATTGGTAGTGCCCTTTACGGTAACAGTGGCTCCTATAAGGGGCTCACCCGACTCATCCTTGACACTACCTTGTATTCTTTTCTGTTGTGTCGGGGTAGTTGACAACACTCCTGTACTGCTGCCGTCTTCCGCTATCTCGAGCGTGTATGCATATGCAGTAACATTGGATAGTCCCAACATTACGGAGCAAATCAATGCCCCAAAAAATAGTTTCTTGCAGTTTTTCATATCGTTAGATTTTACAATTATACGTTGGATTTCAGATTTATAAGATTCTTTACTACAAACCGCCCGGCGAAGTTTTACACGGCTTGCATTCAGCATTTCACTAAGTTTTACTCAGATCTGCTATCCGGTTCAGACATTTTTCTTTGTTTCATTCATATTATCAGAGGTTTTTGGTATCGTTCACATAATCAATAGTTCTGAATAATATTAATGTGAGTTCGACATACGATCTATCATGGTAACTTTTTTGTACATCTACACTCACATTAATATCTCAAAGTGTATTCATCCATGAATATCAAAATTTTTTCAAATAGCGGCTATTGTGTTTCTCCTTTGCTCTTAAACAAAAATATCGATTCTTTTACCTCTTTAGTAGTACATTCAAGCTAAAGAATCCTCATATTCCGTCATTTTGGTTTATATATGTTTTTTGTACGAAAATTCTGTATAATTTGTATGTATATATTTATTTTACAGCTTCATAAGACCGTCCGCGGCTGATAAAATATTCTCCTTTTCCACCTTTAAAGAATATCGTATTTTTTCCGGCCTCCACTTTTATATTCAAATCGATGTTGTTCGCTTTATCCTTTACATTCCAGAATCCCGGTTTCAGGTCGGTTATCAGAATTTGAGATTCACCCGCTTTATCGAATGTGAGAATAAATGCCTGCTGTATCTGGTCGCTACTTGCACTCATACAGACAATACGGTCATGTAATGAAATGATGTATTTATTGTCTTTCTCTTGAAAATCAACGGGCAAAGGCTTAGTGTCACCTGCAGCCATCTGGAAGACAGTCAGGAAACGGTTGTGCTTTTTCTTTTCCTTCGGATAAACAACCACCTGATATGCATTGGTCTCCGGTAATGTCGATTTTATCTGATATTGAGGGCCAAGAATACTGGTAGAATCTTTCAGGCTCGAAATCTCGATTTCTCTATCTTCGGGTAACGGCAGTAGCATATTTATATGTGTCCTGCCCGTCAAGCCGCCGCTAGTAGTGTTATAAAGAACCACGTTCTGCTGCGAACGGACAGGCTCGTTTAATGTATTTATCTTCCAGAATTTATCAAAATCTGCCTTCGATGTCGTAAGATCATCAGCCAATATAATTGCCGCAGGAATATCTTCCCTGTCCAGATTGAGGAAGCAGAAACTGCGCGTATAGTTGCTTATCTTGCTGTAATAGGCAGCTGTAAGGTCGGCTTTGAAATAACTGTATGACGGTTTTTGAGTACCGGACTCAAAATCTGCCGAAAGCACAGTACCATAATCGAACCACGGGTCTGTTTGAGTTTCGTGAGGTGTTTTCGGAGTTCTTTGATTGAACCTGCTTCCACCGTCATTCAATTTTGTACGCGGCATTAGTCTTTCGTCCGGATCTTTCACCAGTATGGTATTGTGAGCCACCGATCTTTTATAGAAATTGAAATCGTAAGGTGTGCCGTATGCCCTGTATATTCCCGCCTCTATTACCTGCTCACCACGATAGTATATCTGGAAAGAGCCCGCATTGCTATGCTGATGATTCCCAAAATGGTATCCCCCACCCCGTATTTCCGCTGCTACATCGTTACTTTCTTTACTCATATCCCAACCCGTCCGTGCAGACAGACCACCGAGGACAGTGCCATAATTTATAGTCAATGGAAGTTCATCGAGGCTTGGATTTGCTTTCATATCCGGATTATTTACCAGCAAGAAGAGAACAGGATTTTTCTTAGCCCTCTCTAATCCACCGATTCTTTCAAACTCGCCTTTCAGTATCGGGTCGTTAGCATAAGCATAGTCAAGCAACAATGTTTCGGAAAACGACACATGTGTCTTTGCGAACCTGTCGCCATCGGAAAAGCGCCGTCCGTCGGGAAGCTGCATATACAGCCAGTATTTGCTCAGGGCGGTAATGTTATCATCGAATATGCGCATTCCCGTCATCCGGTAAAACATCCACGCAGCATGCATTTCCCAACCGTGGCGGTACGCTCCGTAATCGAATCCTTGGTTATGTCGTGGCGACTGGTATTCGAATGCTCTCATCGGAAGCAGTCTCTCAAGCATGAGATAAGAGGTATAACGGTACGGCTCGTTATCTTTATCATATATGGCAATGCTCATAGCCAGTAAATCGCGGTTAACCTGTGCCTCGCTGGCATGGCCGTTTACTATATTCTCTTTGAAAGGCGGCCATCCGATCTCCATATCGGGAGCCAGCCGCATCATATTATCATAGAGCGACTGTTTATCTTTTTCATTCAGCAGACTATAGCACCAATCGTAAGTAAGGGCAGCGCTATAGATAGATTTGCCTATCTCGCGTGTAATATCGCCATGCCTTACATTGCCGTATTCGAGTACCGAAAGATAATCGGACATCAGGCGTACGGCTTCGTTTCCTACCGTGCGGTCGCCCGTCATCAGGTAATAGAATGCTTTGATGATTACCACATCTTCCAGTTCCTTATTGTAGAATATTTCTTTACGTATATTGAATTCAAAGGCGAAAGGTTCTTTTGCCTTTTTCTCCACTTCCCGCCATATAGCTAAGTTTTCGCCTTTTGTCAATCGTTCTCTTACTTCTTCTAAATTATTTTTATTTACCCAAAGGCGTGGCCTTTCCGAAGGAGGTGTTACAGCAGGGATATAATTTGCAGCTTCGGCAGGTACTTCTTCGGGAATATATTTTTCTATTCTTAGCGATTCGAATGAGATTTTCTCCGGTAGCCATATTTTTATTTCCTGCTCTGCATTTAAATTGAAAATACCCAGATCGTGCCCCGAATATTCATGCAGATTAGAAACTATGCGTCTTGTTATCCGCTGCTGTCCTATCTTTAGTTTGGCCAAATGTGTTTCTACCTGTACGCCGGGTTCTATTTTATCTTGCCTTACCACGTCGGCAAATATCCGGTACTTGCCTGCTGCGGGTAGTTTCACATTGTATATTATATCCGCATTATTTTCAGTATCATCACTTACTCTTTCATTTACATTGCCTTTGAGTGTAACAAGCTTAACTTTCTGTACGCCGGATTTATATATTGTTTTTGTTGTTTTCTTGTTTATACCTGCTTTATCTACAGGCAGCGTGATGCTATGTTTTTCATTCTGTGCGAATGCCGGAGCAACAAATAACGGCAACGCACAGATGAAAAACAAGATTAAGTATGATATGTAATTTTTATATTTATCCATAGTATGTTTTTTGAAAAGCTGAACAATAATACTCTGGCGAGGACTAGTCCTTATCCATCATTCCGAAGTACTCCTTTTTGGTCAATGCCGGTTTATAGTTTTTCAATACAGACTCCATCCTTTTATTGCTTAAAAGTTCGATAAGCGTATTTGCTACAATCTTGGCGGGAGTGACAATTGCCGCATTATAATCCGTGACTTCAAAATCGGGAGAATGCAGCCCACCTTTTATGCCACCCATCATCGGCTGAATAACAGGCATGATATGGGATAAGTCGCCTAAATCGGTTGACGCCATAAAGTGTCCTTCATGATATACATTCGTTTCCGGCAGATATTTCCTTGCATTTGCTTCAAAGGCTTCATTCAATGCCTTATTGCAGATTAATGGCAAATATCCGGGGGATGTATTTACCGACATTTCAGCCCTAAAATTATCTCCGGCACTGTAAAATGCCCTGTCGAACCGTACCGAAAGATTATCCATAGATTCGATAGAGGAAGAGCGCACATATGCCTGCAATTCGGTACAGGAAGGCACACTATTCACATTATCACCGCCGTTGGTGATGATGTAATGTATACGGCTATGCTCCTCGTCCCGGAATGTATCGCGTATCGCATTTATATTGTTTATTCCCTGAATCAAAGCGTGCAGGGCATTGATGCCATCGTGAGGCGCATTGGCGGCATGGGCTGATTTGCCTTTGCAGACAACATCTTTGAATAAGAAGCCATTGCCCGTCTCATATATATGAATGGACGGCTCTTCGCTATCCGGCTGGGCATGCAGCATGATAGCTGCATCTATATCGTCGAACAATCCGAGGTGGATAAATTCCTGCTTCCCGCTCAGGTATTTTATCTTCTTTTCTTTGCGTAATTGTCTTCTGTATTCCAATTGGATATATTCTTCTGCAGGCACTGCAATAAAAGAGACATTTCCGTCAAGATTATCTGCGATATTTGCTTCTTTCAATGCCTTTGCTACCAGCATCAGTATACCCAATTGCAGGTTGTGCCCGCAGGTATGGGTAGCGCCGTCCGCAGCAGATGCTTTCGGACTGTCCTTACAGATAATACCGTCCAGTTCGCCGATAAAGGCTATTGTATATTTTTTCTTTGCAGGGCTTAAGTATGTCTTCAGACCTGTCAAAGCTAAGTTATCCTGTAAATCATACGAGCATGAGCGTAGGTAATCGGCCACAATCTTCGAAGTGCGGAATTCCTGGAAACCGAGTTCGGGATGCAGTTCGATATCTTTCACTATCTCAATAACCTTTTCCGAGTTGCGGTCTATAATTTTGTCAACCGTATCTTTTATCGCTTCCATGATTTCTTAGTTTTGAATTAAAGCTATAAGCTGATTTACAGAGATAAAAATCGCCCATACTGTAGCAATGGTCAGTATCGCATTCAGTGCATGAGAGTTTTTATATTCCCCCACTACCTTTTTATTGTTCGATAGAAACAGGATAGCTACGGCAACTATCGGCGCACCCAGTATAGTCATCGACTGTGCAAAGACTATCAGCTGAATAGGATTGGAACCGAAAATAATTGCTATTACTGTACCCAAAACCAATATACCCGAAGCAAAAACTTTCACCCAGCGGTCGTTAATAGATTTTCCCAGATGCAAAGCCTCGCATAAAAACATTCCACCGAGAGCAGCATTGGAAACATAGGACGAAAAAGATGTTGCAAACAATCCTATCAGGAAAAGCCATTTGCCTAAAGAACCGAGAAACGGCTCCAGTTGCAATCCCATATCCACAGCATTCTTAATGGTTATACCTTGTGGATGAAGAATCGCAGCAGAGGTGATCACGATAATAATACCTAATCCGCTGAGGATAAGAATGCCGAAAGTAGCATCCCGCAATCCTTTTTTCAGGTCTTCCACTTTCCACTTCTTGCCTTGTACCATATAGGCCTGTCCGGCTGCACCCGCCACGCTGAAAGAGGTAGATGCTACCGCTATCCACAGAACTTTATTAGAAGGTACGGACGGAATAAGTCCTTTAAGCATATTGCCCCCGTCTATATCGATAAAGAAAAGATTGCCTACGAAGGCGACTATCATTATCAGGACAAGGAATATCATTGTCTTTTCCAATAAGGAATAAAAGTTGTTCGACGTCCAGATGAAAATAAGGGTGACAATAAGGAAAATACTTGTCCACATAGCGATATTCCCTCCGAAGAGTTCATTCATCGATATGCCTACACCGATCGTATTGCCTGTCTGGAAACCGGAACAGCTGAAACAAACACTGAATCCGACAAGTATGGCAACTATACGCCCGTAATTATTTTCTATATTGGTCAAAAGAGATAAAGGAGAAACACATCCCATCTTCGCAGCAACTCTCGTCATACTGATCATAAATAAACAGGAAACCACCATAACCCATAACATGGAATAGCCTGTAGTCGCTCCGACATTACTACATACAGTGATAGTACCGGGCCCCAAAACTAATGCCGCCGTTATGAGCCCCGGACCAAATGACGATGTGAGCTGCTGCAAATAGGGAAGTTTTATTTTCATCTTACAGAGAGTTTTACGTTAACCATTTATTGAGATTGGAACGGACAAAATCATCATCGTTCAGGTGCGGATATGCATCGTAAACCCTTGTGATTTCTTCGTTCTGCCCCTCGGACAATACTTCATCCGGATTCAGGCATAAGGTATTAGCCATAAGTCCCTGCCTGAATAATACTTCATGAAGTCCGGGAATGCATCCTGCGAATTTGTTTTTCGGGTCGAAGAAGGCAGCGTTCGAATCGGTTATCTGACCGGCACGGGTCAGTAATTCTGCAGGTATATTTTTTCCCGATTCAATTATCGAATGAATCTCATTGAGAAGTTCCACCGCTTTTTTTGTCCATACGCACCAGTGACCGAGCAAGCCGCCTTTTATTCTCATTGTTTTTGCACCTATCTTATATTCAGATAATAAATCGGCTACGATGTTATCATCATTACCTGTATAGAGTGTTATATCGTTTTCTTTTCCTGCATCACAAATCGCTCTTACCACGTCGAACGTTTTGTATCTGTCGAATGGCGCTATTTTTATACCCAGCACATTGGGGATCGTGGCAAACTCTTTCCAGAATTCATATGGCAAATCGATGCCGCCGACAGATGTCTGCATATAGAAGCCGATAATAGGCATGATTCCGGCAACTTCCCTGCAATGGGCAATCAGTTCGTCCAAACTGCTACCTTTCATAGCCGAAAGGCTCACCAATGCTGCATGATAACCTGCCGAAACGGCAAAAGACGCTTCTCTTGATGCCTGTTCCGTTTTACCGCAAACACCTGCAATTTTCAGTATTTTTTTGCCCTGCCGTGCCGACCATTCGTCAATCTCTCTCGATACAAGGCGAAGCAGAGGCTCGAACAAACCGCAGTCGCGTATTTCGAACTGGGTGGAATGTACTCCTATAGCTATACCGCCGACACCGCAATCGATGTAATACCGCACAAGAGCTTTCTGATGCTTCTCATCCACTGCGCCTGATTCAGTCAGAGCCAAGGGAGTAGCGGGAATTACAGCGCCTTGCCGAAATGTTTGTAATATGCCGGTATCTATATCTGATATTTTCATAAAAGGGAATTATTAAGAGTCTGATTGAATTTTATTGATATTCTTCTTCGAGCTATTTTGAGATAGATTTTTAGATTTTTGCTTGCTGGTTTAGCGGGCTAAACCGAGAGAAAAAAACTAAAAATATGCTTGAAAGAGCCGAAAAGAGAATATCAAAGAAGTGAAAATGTTCATAAGAAATAATTTCGGTAAAATTTGAACAGGCTCTAGGTTAAAACTTGCCGTCGCCTACTTCGAAATGCGTGGGGATGTTCAGTTCCTTGCCGCCCTGCATTATCCATTCTGCCTGCATTCGGATAAGTTCTTTTGCCGTGACCAACGGTTTACCGAAAAGCCGGAACGATTTGTCTGCATTGTTCAGATACGATTTATCGGTTGCAGTACATTCTATTATGGCTTTTTTGCCCATTATAGCAGCCATTTCTTTTGCGGCTTCAGCTACCGAAAGTATTTCCGGTCCTGTGATATTCAGGTAAGAGGCAGGAGAAGCGCATTGCCCCAACGACAACAGGGTATAATTATTTACATCTCCCTGCCACGATATATTGAAATAGGCGCAATCCGTTACTACAGGCTCGTCATTCCATATCTTTTTCGCTATATCGCATAATACACCGTACCGGAGGTCTGTAGAGTAGTTCAATCGGAATAACAGTACAGGAGTTTTATTTATCAGGGAATAATATTCAAAAACACGCTCCCTCCCCAGACAAGATTGCGAATACTCGCCGATCGGTTCCGGATGGTCTGTCTCTACCGAACCGCCCGTATCTTTCGATACCAACGGATAAACACATCCTGTAGAAAAGGCAACAATCCGGGAATCTTTATAATGCTCGGCACAAACGGCAGGCATCAGCACATTCATCGCCCATGTATAAGGTTCCGAACCTTCCGTACCGAATTTGCGTCCGGCCATAAAGATTACATTTTCTGTCTTCGGCAGAGCCTTTACCTGTTCCCTGTCGTTGAGGTCGCAGGCAATAGTGCTGATTCCGTGACCTTCGAGCAATTGCCGTCCTTCTTCTGACGAAAATCTGGATATGGCGTAGACCTTCTTCTCCACATTCGCCATTTCAATGGCTCTTTTTGCCATAAGCGACAGCGATAAGCCGATTTTTCCGTTAGCGCCCAGTATCGAAATGTCGCCCGAAAGACTTCTCATGAAATCTACCAGCTGTTCCGATGGCTGAGAAATCATATTGTTCAGTTCCTGCTCGTTTCGTGGTGTGTTTATCATCGTAGTACAGTTTTATGCCAGATTATTTTTTTACAGAATTGGTGATTTTCACGTTCTTGTTCTCGGGATTCAGTTGAACGGCCTTCCCTTTCGGGTTGAGCTGTGTTATCTTGTTGAAATGCGAATCGTAAACAGGAGCAAGGAATTCGAGTGCAAAGTCAGCCTTATAAGAGCGGATATCGTTCATATAAATGTTATACATATTGCCCGGTTTGAATCCCTGACCGTATTGCCCGTTACCATATATGCGCACCACTTTCCGCTTGCCGCCTTTCGGCCCGTCGCTGATATTCGAACAGTAAATATTATATATCTTCGGTTGCGACGGAAGCAATATCATCACGTGATGAATACCTGATGTTTCGATATTGCGGCAGGTAATGTCATATATATCGCTGCCGAAAGAATAATCGGAATACCTGACAGGCAATAGCGGGAATACATATTTATTATTGCTCCAGCGGCTTTCGTCGAAAGCAGCGAGAATAATGGTATCGTCGGAAGTTTCACCGGTTATATTTTCAATAACGATATCCGATCCTCCCTGAATGATACTCACTCCGTCCCCGTTTTTTACAGTGGTATGCAGGTCGAGATTGTTTACATGGCCGTTTTTGCATCCGTTTGTCAGTACGATGCCCCAACTATGTGTTTTCTGCACTTTCAGACCTGATATTTCGAAGCCGTCGACATACGAAAACAGGATAGTGAAGTTGCGCCAGCCCCAATAGTCACCCAGCCATTTCTCTCTAACGCCTGTCTTTGGATTCACTCCTTCGTAAAAGTTTTCCGCCCCTTCTATTATAGCGCCGTTCATACCCTTTACTTTGATATTTTCGGCAGGCAGTAGTTGTTTTACATAGCTGTTCGGATTTTTTTCGTCGATAACCATATTACCCGAACGGATGATATTGTCGAATATCTGGTCTGCAAGCTTTATTTTGCAACCGTCGACTATCATCGTTGTATTCGACGGCAGGGTTATAGCTTCCGAAATAAGGTAAACGGGCGAATCCTTGAAAAGAATAGTACCGCCCTTACATTCTTTTAAGAAATCAAGGGCATTGTTAATCTTTTCCGAAACAGTCTTTCCTTCAAAGTCTTCCGGTTTCACCGTAATAGACTTATCATTATTCCCGGCAAATAATACAGCGGACTGAAAAGCGAAAATCAGAAAAGCGAATAATATTTGTCTCATTTTTTATTAGTTTTATTTTTTTGTTTTCTTACCGAATGCGTAGCGGATAAGCCAGTACACAAGCCGTAAGAACAGAATAAGAAAATAGAACCCTACACTTAAGCTAAGTACCCAAAGCAACTGTGTGTACAGTTCTTTCCATTCGGTTTCGAATGCTATAATGGAATAAACATTCAGCAGGAAAGCGAACAGGAAGCAGGCCGCAAATATGATAAGTTCGGTCTTTTGCCTCTTTGCTGTTATATTGAATTTTATATCTTTCATATCGTTATATTTTATAGGTAAGGTATCACATATTCTTGCGGGAACTCAATCACTGCACGTTCTTCCATTGCCCTATTACCCAATAATGCGAGTACGGAAGAATAATAAGCTTCTTCTACCAGCATCGGCATGGATTCTCCTGTTATTACCGCCGTGCAGAATGAAGAGACAAGCGCCAGTGAACCGTCGTCGACAGCCGCACCCGTAGTATTGGAGCCGTCGTGTGTCTGCAAATTATCCAGAATAGGTTCTCCCAACGTATTGGAAGCTGTTTCAGGCACCCAGCTAGGGCCTGCAAACGGAATGCTGTCGAATACTTTATGCTCGATCTGGTTTATCAGTTGCTGGATACCCGGTGCAGGCTTAGGATTCTCCATGTAGAGTAATCCCTGAGCCAGTTCGAGTGTACCCTTATGCCCGAGTACCTGCTCGTCCATTCCGTAACGTTTGTTAGAGATAATAGATTCGAAAGTCATACGCAAGCCGTTCGAATAGTGGTAAATAACGCTTACGCTGTCGTAAACTTCGCGGCCGTCTTTCCAATAAATAATATCGCCGAAGCCGGTAATATAATCAGGAAGCGATTTGTTTACCCATGTGCCCATTTGTAATTGGTGTGAAGCCAGTTCGGTCATCAGACCGCCGGAGTAATCTTTATATAGACGCCAGTTGATCTGCCTCTCAAGTGACGGATCGGGAACAGGACGGCGCCAGTCGTTGTTACGGTACCAGAAGTTTCGCAACCCCACTATTTTACCTATCGTACCGTTTTCGATCAGTTCGATAGCTTTCAGGTATTTAGGATCAAAGAGTCGTTGCATACCTATGTAAAGCACTTTGCCTGATTCCTTGTATGTTTCATACATCTGCTTACATTCGTCAGGTGTACGCGCCATCGATTTTTCGCAGAATACATGCTTGCCTGCTTTCAGCCCTGCAATGGAAATAGGGGCATGCTCGTGTAATGGCGCTGCAATCAGTATCCCGTCTACATTGGTATCGGCAATCGCATCGTTATAGTTTTTATATTGCTTGGCCTTAGGGCACAGCTTGGCTGCATTGTCGAGATGCGGCTGATAAATGTCGCATATGGCAACAATTTCGGCATGAGGTATCTGCAACAAATGGTTTATATGATACATACCTCTCGAGCCTGTGCCGATAATGGCCAGTCTGGCTTTACTGCCTTTTACTTCCTTCTCTTTCTCCTGAGCGTATATGTGCATCAGCGGCAGGGAAGACAACATGAGTCCGCCGCCTCCGATAACACCCATATTTTTAAGGAAATCTCTGCGAGATAAATTTTGTGTTTTCATGTTTTATATTGTTTTTATTGTATGGTATTTCAGAATATCGGTTGTTTTTCTTTTGCCATTTCCAACGCTGTAGTCGTTATGTAATATTTGACAAGCATATTCGGAACTTCCCAGTCGGGCATCTCGCGGCTAACGAGGAAATTAAGGTACTTCTCAGCTACTTTCGAGAAATGAGCCTCGTGCCCGTCGTCCATACTCGGCGATATTTCTATTTCGAGCATGCCGTCGTATGCCTCTTTGAGGGATATAGGGTAAATATTCTTCAGTTCGTTGATAGCGCGCTCTATATTTTTTCTGAAATCGGCTTCTGTGCTTTGTTCTCCTTTTTTCACATACAGCTTCGATTTATAGCCTTGTTTTTCACCCTGTAATACAAGCAATTCGGCTTTAGTACCTTTGATTACAGTGCGGTGCGTGTCTCCTGTTCCTTCCGGTGCCTGATAATCCCAGATCACCTTTATACTTACATTTACATCTTTCACCTGATAATTGATAGTGCCGTTTGCATAGACATTCAGTACAGAATCCTTTACATACTTTTTCAGATAATCAGGATATCCCTCGACCTTTGTTGAAAGGCGGAACTGCTCAGCTGATATCGGCGTCGGCCAATGGCTGGCATCTACAACTTTTACATCTTTCTTATAATCGAGCGCCACTTCCGGAAAACATTTCCAGTTGACGATATCTATCAGGTGCGTGGTAACATCCACAATGCCCTCGCCCTGTTGCTCCACATCGTAATACCATGCCGGACGCGTCAATGGATTGCCCGATACGATTTTATAAAAATGATGCACGCTTTCCATTTCCACAGCCGGATTTTCGGGTGTGCCTTTTGTAAGTGTTCCAAAGAGTTCTTTGTCCTGCATCAGCACACGGTTTAGGATATTTATAAAGCTGTAGCGTTCGGTCATGATGTCGTATAACAGGACATCGTTCTTCGCCGAAAGTACAAAAGCATTCTTCAACTGCTCGAAAGAAGCCTTGTCTATTGCCATCGGCTTATCAGCCAGTACATTTAAGCCTGACTCTACAGATTCGAGGATATAATCGGTTTTCAGCTGGTTGTTTCCTGCTAGTACGACTACATTACCATTTTTATCGGAAAGCATTTTCTGAAAGAAGTCATTTCCTTTATACACATTCAGATTCCAGTATGTAGGATTATGTTCGCGTGTATTATAGGATTCTATAAGTCCTAGATAGTTATCCAGCTCTGGCCCTTCGGGTGCATACACCTGTACATTGTAGTTCAAAGGTTTCAGCATCGACTTTTGCACCAATGCGGCATGGAAATGTCCGGGTGCTACGATAATCAGCCGTACTTCACCTTCCGAACCGTTGAATTTCTTTTTTCCGGTTTGCATACTACAAGCTATCATCAGAACAGGCAGAAAACAGAATAGATATTTTATATATTTCATATGTCAGTGAGTTTTAGCCTTAGATTTTTTTGAATGACCATGTTTGAACCTTATGTCCGTATACGGCAAAGAATATCAGATAGAGGTAGCACGGGATAAGAACCATATATGCATTCTGCAAATCCCATACATCAGCTACATAGCCATAGACTATCGGCATGATTGCATTCCCGCTCAACCCCATGATCATCAGGGAAGAGCCTATTTTGGTGAATCGTCCGAGCCCTTTTATCGAAAGCGGCCATATTCCGGCATATACCAATGCATTAGGCAAGCCAAGCGCACAAAGGAACCAGATAGACAGATTGCTTTCGTGTCCGAGAATTATAACTTCCTTGCTGACAAGGATAATCGCTATAGAGAGCAAAAGCCCTAAGACGCAGCAGAACTGCAAAGCCCTTGTCTGCGATACATATTTGGGTATCAGCACAATCCCTATCATATATCCGATTATAGTTGCCGTGAGTGTATACGAGGGGAATGCCTTTGCTTCGAGCAGGTTCATACCCATCGAACCGGCATAACTGATAATGGTATCGATAGCTATAATCTGCGTCCCCACATGGATAAAGAGGGCTACCGCTCCCAGAATCAGATAAGGGAACTGGAAGATAGACGTCCGCTTGTGCGTACAGTTTTCCTCTTCCTTATTATTTTCTGCGGGGTCTATTTCGGGCAGCACCGAGTAACGGACAAATATGCCGAACACAAGCAATATGACCGACAGGATTGCATAAGGTTTTATAACCCTGCGGATCAGATCGTCGAGCATCATATTCTTAGACGCTTCGTCCAGTGTTCCCGATTCGAGTAATGTAAACAGGTTGCTGTCTGTCACCTTCAATACTACGGCAGCAAATATGAGAGGGGAAACTATTCCGGCGAATTTATTGAATATACCCATCATACTGATCCTCTTCGCCGCACTCTCAATAGGCCCTACAATTGTGATATAGGGGTTTGCTGCCGATTGAAGTATTGTCAGCCCGGCACCTATTACAAACAGTCCTGTAAGAAAGATGCCGTATGTGCGTGTAAGAGCTGCAGGTATGAACAATGCAGCTCCGACAGCCATACAGAAAAAACCATACATTATCCCGCGTTTATAGCCTACTTTATTTAATATATGAGCAGAGGGAATCGACAGGCAGAAATATGCTATGTAAAATGCAAATGCCACAAAGTACGATTCGAAATGTGTCAACTCACATGCAATCTTGAAGTATGGAATCAGGATTGCATTGACCCATGAAACCAAACCGAAGATAAAGAACATTGCTCCCACAATGACGATTGCAATGGTCGTATTACGTTTGTTCAGTTGCTGGTCTTTTACTTGTTCCATGAGTATTTTTAATTTAGGTTATTCTATGGTATTTATACGTCTATATATTACAGTTTCATTTCCCATCCCGGCTGGTAATCGCGTGTCCAGTATTTCATGGCTTCCGCATCCTTCATTATGCGTCCGTTGGCTGAATCTATATCGAGCGAACGTCCTAGGCGCTGGGAAATATTTCCTAACTGCATCACTAATGTGCTCTTATGTCCCGAAACGATGTCGGAATTCAGTTTCGAGCTCTTCCTGATGCCGTCGAAGAAATTGTTGATATGCAGGGCATCGAGGCTTTCGGCAGGATTCATCAGGTTGCGAGGGTCAATTTCGATTTTGCTGTACTGTTGTTTTACAACCTTGTTATCCATATCGAAAATGCGGTAACCGTCGCTTCCGGTAATCAGCATGCTGCCTTTGTCTCCGTAGAACATAGAGCCTACACTGCTACCTTCGATTGTTCGTCCGTTGCAACTGCGGCCTTCCCATGTCATGGACTTGTTATTACCGAACTCCATATTAATCACTTGTGTATCCGGAGTTTCCCAATCATCTTTGAAAAAATAGCGGCCGCCTGAAGAACTAACCATTGTAGGATATTCGGCTTCCATTCCCCAACGCAAAATATCCACCATATGTGTACCGTTGTTCAGAGATTCGGCTGTACCCCATCTCCAGAACCAGTGCCAGTTGTAGTGAACAATATTATCCTTATATGCTACGCGCGGAGCAGGCCCCTGCCACAAGTCCCAGTCGAGCCATGTCGGCACGGCAACTTCATTACCGATGCCTATCGACGGACGGTTGTTTGTATACCATGCTTTACCGAAATGCACGTTACCGATGATACCTTCTTTCAGCGCCTGTATACCTTCTTTTACATTCGGCCATGAACGCCTTTGGTTACCCATCTGCAATACGCGGTTGTATTTCGCCACACCGTTTATCAGTATTTCACCTTCTTCGGGGCAGTAGCTGCAAGGTTTTTCCAGATATACATCTTTGCCTGCCTGCATAGCCATCAAAGCCGCCGGAGCGTGCCAGTGGTCGGGAGTTGCTATGATAACGGCATCCACATCCTTCGATTCGAGGACTTTGCGTAAATCTTTTTCCCCTTTCGGTTTTTTATTCTGTATTTTCGCTACCGCTTCCGAGCATTTGGCAATGGCGCGGCTGTCTACATCGCATATATAAGTAATTTCGCAACCCTGCTGTTTTGCGAAGTTGGCGGCCAGTGCACCCCCGCGCGAATTGACACCTATAGCGGCAACCCTGATTTTGTCGTTTGCACCCTGAATGTTAGAGTAGCTTTTGGCGCTTACTCCGTTTAAAATGCCCCCGAATGACAGGGCTGAAGTTCCAAGAACTGCTTTCTTTAAAAAATCACGTCGTGTACTCATGATATTGTTTTTTATAGTGGTTAAATTTAAATCTGCTCAGCTATTACAAAGAAACTCTTAATTGAACCAAAACCGAACTCAAATGACGCCTTACTATTCTCAAAAAACGTCAACATCTACAAGCTATATTACAGAAGCAGAAATCCTCCACACAGCATACTGCTTCGTGTATAATATATACCTTTAACTCAAAACCAATGATAATGATACCGGACAAGATATGGATAATATACCTTATTTATAAAAGGTCGGGGGCGTGTTTCTCCGGCTGTATGAAATTGTAAATAAATATTTAATTTCTTTAATTACGTGTGTTTATATTTATAATCTATCTGCTAAAATCGATTTCTTTTATAAATATTGCTTACTTTTAATCATTAATAGTTTTGGTGTAGCTAAAGTGATACAATTCTTACATCAGGTTTATTTTTCTATCGGAAATATATAAATTAAATTTCGAAATTTCGAAGAATAAACATTCATTTAGATTATTTTTAAGATTTGACTGCTGATTTTTCACATTACACATACTATATTAGCCATAAATTGTAATTCCCTAAACTAATCCATATAAACTATGCTAAAGATATTGGTATTAACTGACTTTTCGAGCGGATACAGCCGTCGTCTGCTGGAAGGAATTATCCGTTATTCGAGGGAAGCCGGTCCGTGGTCGTTCCTGCGCATGCCGATGTATTACCAGATGATGTACGGAGAAACAGGCGTTGTGAATTTCGCAAAACGATGGAAGGCCGATGCTATTATCGCACAGCTGCGCGATGTGAACTTCGATTTGTTCAAGGAACTGGATATCCCTATTATTGTACAGAATTACCGCGACAGGAAGGATTATATATCGAATCTTACGGGCGACTATTACGAAACGGGAGTGATGGCTGCCGAGTTCTATATAGGAAAAGGATACCGCAATTTTGCTTTCTACGGATATAAAAATGCCATATGGTCGAGAGAAAGATGTCAGGGATACAAGGAAACAGTGGAAAAACACGGCTACGAATGCATGATACTGGAAAATAAGAACCCCGACAATAAAGAATGGCTTTACAACACCGAGCATACGGGCAAATGGCTGCAATCGCTGCCCAAGCCGACTGCTTTGTTTGCCTGCGACGATTACTATGCGCTGCAGATTTCGGAGACATGCAATATAAACAATATTTCAATTCCCGACGAGATAGCTATTCTGGGTGTAGACAACGACACCTTATTATGTAACCTGTCCACTCCTACCCTGTCGTCGATAGTCCTCGATGTGGAGAACGGCGGATATCAGGCGGCAAAACTGCTGGATCAGTATATAAAAAATGAGATAAACGAGGCCTTTAATATTGTTGTAAAGCCATTGTATATCGAAAACAGGCCTTCGACTGATAAGTATGCGGTATCCGATCCGCATATCCGGTTCATTCTCGATTATATAAATAATAATTACAGCAATAAGATATCGGTCAGCGATCTGGTCGATCTGGTACCACTATCGAGAAGGGTACTCGAGAAGAAATTCAAGGACATTATAGGCACCTCTATATATCAATGTGTACTCGACCACCGAATCAATCATTTTATAAGGTTGCTGCTTACTACCGACCTGCATCTGCCCGATGCTGCCATTCAGGCGGGATTTGATGACTATAAAAACGTATCGCGTATATTCAGAAAATATAAATCCATATCGCCGGCGGAATACCGGAAATTATATAAGAACGAATAAATTAATATTTAAACTCTCGCAAAGTCGCAAAAAATATAACTAACCCATCCCGCGTCTTTGCGCCTTTGCGAGAGTCATTTATTACATTAAAATAAAGGAGAAAAACACATATAAATAATTCGCACCGAATCTATACTATTTCATAAACACAATCTGTGAATGCGGCAGATGAAATTTTGACGCCTTATGACAACAGTCATTCGCATTACATTCCTTATTCTGAAAATTTAAAAGATTAATTTTGAGCATTACATAATCGATGTTCTGACAAACACCTAAAACTGAAACTGAGATGAGAACCATTATAAAAAATGCGGCTCTTATCCTACCTGACAGGATACTGACCAAAGGCTTTATTGTATATAGCGACGGAATTATTACTCAAATCGGCGAAGGAAATTTCGAAGCTTATAAAGAATCCGACAACGTAATAGACGCAAAAGGAAATTACGTATCGGCAGGCTTTATCGACATGCATACGCATGGTGCCGGAGGTCACGACTTTATGGATAATACGGTGGAAGCTTACCTCGGGGCTGCGGCCACGCATGCAAGGTACGGAACGACAAGCCTCGTGCCTACTACGCTGACAAGCACTACCGAGGAGTTGCTGCATACGTTCTCCGTTTATAAGCAGGCGAACGGGCAGAACGACAATGGCGCCGCTTTTTTAGGATTGCATCTCGAAGGACCTTATTTCGCGTATAGCCAGCGGGGAGCGCAAGACCCTAAATATCTGCGAAATCCCGAACCGGAAGAATATAACAGAATCCTCGCGGAAAGCAACGGCAATATCATTCGCTGGAGCATGGCTCCCGAACTTGACGGCGCGCTGGCGTTAGGAGATCTGCTTAAATCGAAAGGAATACTGGCTTCTCTGGGTCATACGGATGCGCTGTATGATGAAGTTGTGGAAGCGTACAAACACGGGTTTACGCACGTAACGCATCTCTATTCCTGCATGTCTACCGTTACACGGCGCAATGCCTACCGCTATGCGGGTGCTATCGAAGCCGCGTATATGATAGACGATATGAGTGTTGAAATCATAGCCGACGGAATTCATTTGCCAAAGGCTTTATTACAATATGTATGTAAGTTTAAGGCTACCGACAAGATTGTTTTGTGTACAGATTCGATGAGGGCAGCTGGGATGCCCGATGGAGAATACATTTTGGGTAGTAAAGAAAAGGGCCAGAAAGTGATTGTAGAAGATGGTGTAGCTAAACTGCCCGACCGTTCGGCTTTTGCGGGCAGTGTAGCTACCGCCGACAGGCTCGTACGTACAATGGTAGAGATAGCGGAAGTTCCGCTGCACGATGCTGTAAAAATGATTACGCAGAATGCAGCCGAAGTTCTTGGCGTGAGCAAAGCAAAAGGTTCCTTAGAGGTAGGTAAAGACGCAGATATTGTCATATTCGATTCGAAAATTTCAGTTCAGACAACGATAGTGAAAGGTAAAATTATTTATACTCAAAATTAACAACACGCAATCATGAATTTAAAGAAGGATAAACTCACGGTAAAAATATATACTACCACTAAAGAAATGTCTGTCGACGCTGCAAAGGATGTATCGAACCAGATAAAGGAGCTTCTGGCCAAGAATGAATATATCAATATGATTTTTGCCGCAGCACCTTCACAATCGGACTTTCTGAAAGAACTGGTAAAGTATAAGGAAATAGACTGGGGACGAATCAATGCGTTTCATCTCGATGAATATATCAATCTGAGCGAAGATGCGCCCCAGCGGTTCGGTAATTTTCTCAGAAAAGAGATATTCGAGTTGCTGCCTTTCCGAAAAGTTTATTATCTTGACGGCAATAAACCGACGGATGAAGAATGTAAGCGCTATACAGATTTGCTGACGGAATTCCCGCCACACATCGTATGTCTGGGCATAGGAGAAAACGGGCATATTGCATTCAACGATCCTCATGTAGCCAATTTCAACGATACGGAAATGGTTAAAGTGGTAGTTTTGGACGAAATGTGCAGGCAACAGCAGGTGAACGACAAATGTTTCGGGAAAATCGAAGATGTGCCTAAAGAGGCGCTGACACTTACAATTCCGGCATTGCTACTCGCTCAGTATCTATTCTGTATCGTACCGTTCAAGACGAAGGCACAGGCAGTTAACAATACAATAAACGGAGAGATTTCCGAAGCCTGCCCTGCGTCTGCTTTACGGATGAAAGACAATACTATCCTGTATCTGGATAAAGACAGTTCTTCTTTATTGAATGTTTAAACAATTAGAAAAACGTAAATCTGATATTATGAAAATACGAATTATTCTTACCGCACTTATCGCCTCAGTTATATCTATAGCTGCCTATTCTCAGCAAGTCATCAAATTAGGAATAATAGGACTGGACACTTCTCATTCTCCGGCATTTATAAAATTGTTGAATGATGAGAATGCCCCCGACCAATATAAAGGTTTCAAAATTGTGGCTGCCTATCCTTACGGGTCTAAAACAATAGAAAGCAGTTATAAACGCATTCCGGGCTATATAGAAGAAGCTAAAAAGCATGGTGTAAAAATAACCGCATCGATAGCTGAAATGCTGAAACAGGTAGACTGTGTTTTCCTTGAAACGAATGACGGCAATCTTCATCTGGAACAGGCAATCGAAGTCTTCAAAGCGGGGAAGCCTGTATTTATCGATAAGCCGGTTGCCGCAAATCTGGCAGAAGCTATAGCAATTTTTAAGCTTGCTAAAAAATATAATGTGCCTATCTTTTCTTCTTCCGTTCTCCGTTACTCTCCTATCAATCAGGAAATACGGAACGGGGCGCACGGCAAAGTACTGGGTGCAGACTGTTATTCTCCCGATGCTTACGAACCGAGCCATGCCGATTTCACATGGTACGGAATACACGGTGTAGAAACACTTTATACAGTAATGGGAAGGGGCTGCACACAGGTTAGCCGCTCTTCAACAAAAGATTATACTGTGACTACAGGCGTATGGGCCGACGGAAGAATCGGAACATTCCGCGGCATCCGCACAGGGCACAACTATTTCGGCGGCAGTGTATTCTGCAGCAGCAAAGTAGTGCAGGCAGGAGGATACGACGGATATAAAGTTCTGCTGGATCAGATTCTTAAATTCTTCAAGACAAAGGAAGTACCTATCGATCCGGAAGAAACTATCGAAATATTCACATTTATGGAAGCATCTAACGAAAGTAAACGTCAGAACGGCGCACCTGTACTCATGGAAGCTATTCTGGAAAAAGGGAGACTGGATGCCGAACTTATACTGCGAAACCTAAAAGATTAACTAATTACAGCTTAACTTCATAGTACCAACACCGGATTAATTAAAAAACCGGGTTAACGTAATTTATATTAGGAATAGGGAAATTTCATTATCATAATGGCTTCATACTATTCCTAATAGATTATCTTTGTCTTTGTGAAGTAAGTTAACCTCAAAATTATAATCATGAGTCTTAATAGAAGAAAATTCCTCAAAACATTGGGCGGATCTCTTGCCCTTACGATCATCCCCCGCCATGTCATGGGCAACGGGTTCATACCGCCCAGCGACCAGCTGACAAAAGGCATCATCGGTACAGGCGGCATGGGACGCGGACACCTAAATTATGCAGGAACCCGCCTTGTAGCAGTCTGCGATGTGGATAAGAAGCATCTCGAACTGGGCAGGCAGCTTGTCTCCGAACGTATTGCGGCTTATCATGACTTCCGCGAACTGATACTGGACAAAAACGTGGATATCGTGCATATTGCCACTCCGCCGCACTGGCACGGAATCATGTCCGTAGAAGCGGCTAAGGCGGGCAAGGATATATGGTGTGAGAAACCGATGACACGTACCATCGGTGAGGGTAAAAGAGTGATGGAAGCGGTAAAGCAGTACGGGGTCAAGTTCCGCCTGAATACATGGTTCCGATTCGCTGACAGCTTCTACGGGCTGGGTACGCCTGTGCGACCTCTCAAGAAACTGGTACAGAGCGGAATGCTCGGATGGCCGCTGAAGGTTACTATAAGCAAGCATACGGGCTTCGACTGGAAGTTTTTCTGGGTGGGGAAGGAAAACCTAGCACCGGAAACGGTACCGGCGGAACTGGATTATGATATGTGGCTCGGGCCTGCGCCTTACAAGCCTTACAACAGCCACCGCGTACACCAGACGTTCCGGGGATACTGGGATTACGACGGCGGTGGTTTAGGGGATATGGGGCAGCATTATATAGACCCTGTACAGTATCTGTTGGGGAAAGACAATACCAGCCCTGTGAAGGTGGAGGTGGATGCTCCGCAGCAGCATCCGGATGCGATCGGCACATGGCGTTCGATTACATATACTTATGACGACGGGTGCCAGATCGTCCTCTGGGGAGGTGACTACGGCAATCCGGATACGCCGTATATATCGGGACCGAACGGCAATGTATACAAGAACTTCGTCTGTGATATCCCGGACTGGGAAAAGAAGCTGGCTGCTTATCCGGAACCGGAGGAGCAGGTGACTGACTTTATCGAGAGTGTGAAGACGCGCAAGCCTTTTGCACTGAACGAGCAGAACGGCTTCCGTTCGTCTACTATTGTCAACATGGGAGTGGTAGCCCTCAGGCTGAACCGTACCTTGCATTTTGATCCTGTCAAACTGGAGTTTAAGAACGATGAGGCGGCAAACAGGTTGTTGGACCAGCCGATCAGAAGCCCGTGGAATATTTAACCTGTTTACTGATTTGAAATGAATAAGATAATACAAGCAAGCATGAAAAAAATATATATACTGTCGGCTGTACTGATGTGTTGCTCACTGGTATACGGGCAGTTCCCGGCCAACAGGACGGCTAAGACCATTGTAGCGGATGTGCTGGCACAGATGCCCGCCCAGCAGCCCCAACAATACAACAACCAGATGAAGGACCTTGCCTCTACAGGGGAGGAAGGGGTATTGCAGCTGGTAAAGATGATGAACCTGCAGGATGGTAATGCGGCGGTGGAGTATGCTTTGAGCGGGCTGTCGCACTATGTATCGGCGGAAGGTATGGAAGGGCAGAGGCTGGTAACGGCTAATGCTTATATCAAGGCCCTGGATATGGTCAGCGACCGGGAGGTGAAAGCTTTTATTATACGTCAACTGGAGGTTATGGGAAAAGGGGAAGCGGTGGAGAAGCTTTCGTCTTTTCTGGATAACGAATCATTGGGCGGACCTGCGGCGGCGGCCTTGTCGGCTATCGATACGCCGGAATCGAGAAAGGCGTTGTTGTATGCTTTGAATGCAGCGACAAGTGACAAGACTGCGCAGCCTGTTATACTGGCTATGGCCAAGCTTAAAATGAGTGAGGCGGAGAATGCATTGATTCTGTTGGCGGATTCGCCGGATGCCAATAAGAGGAAAGTGGTATTGTATGCTCTCAGTCAGCTGGGTTCCAAGTTGTCTTTACCTGTCTTGGCTGAGGCGGCTGAAAGGGATAATTACTCCATGCTCAAAGAGGGTGGCAATGAGGCGTATATCGCACTTATCAAAAGGCTCTTAGTTCAGGGTGAGGTAAAGGAGGCGGAAAAGGCGGCTAACAGCCTGATGAAGAAAGCGCAGAAAGCAGGACAAACCCAGACTCGTGAGGCGGCCCTCGAAATAATGATGAAGGCTAAACCGGAGAGTGCAGGCAAATTACTACAGAATGCCCTCAAGGATAACAACCGCAATTACAGGATGGCGGCACTGATATTGGCTTCTGAGTATGCGGACGGTAAAATGTATGCGGAGGTAATCAAAAATCTCAAAAAGCAAAAGCCGGAAGTGCAAACGGATATTATGAACTGGTTGAATATAGAGTGTGAAAACAAGGAGAAAAGGAAGATGATTACTCCACTTGTCACTCCAATTGCCATTAATATGCTTACCGGAAGCAGCTTCGATATACAAACGGCGGCAGCTAACTTGCTGGCAAAAGACGGAAGTACACAGGCGGTTGCTGCAGTTGCACATCTTCTGAATGATGCTAATCCGCAGACGGTAACTATGGCTAAAAATGCTCTGGAGACTGTCAACGGTAGTATTGCCAATGCGGTTATTCCGGTTATTGCTACGGCTAATTCTGCCGGAAAAATTGCCGGACTGGAGTTACTGGCACAACGCAGATATACAGAGGCTACAGCTATCGTTCTGAAACAGTTGAATGCGGATGCTCCGGATGTAAGAACAGCAGCATTTAAAGCATTGAAAGATGTTGTTTCCATTAATGATTTGGATAAATTATATTCCCTTCTGGAAACAGCAGAGCCTGAAAATACAACATTGGTACAACAGGCAATCGCCCGCTCCATACAATCCTATCCGAAAGAAAAACAATATGAAACCGTGCTGGCACGCATGAACCAGACCGCGAAAGCCAAGCAATATCTTTATTATCCGGTACTGGGTGCTACAGGCGATGCCAAAGCACTGACTATCATTGTAGAGCGTTTCAATACGGAAGAGGGTGCAGCCAAAGATGCAGCTTTTCAGGCATTATATAACTGGAAGGATATAGATGCAGCAGATAAGTTACTGGTTATCTGTAAGAATAAGTCCGACATCTTATATTTCGACCGTGCCATTAACAGATATGTACAACTGGTTTCCAATCCCGAACTTTCGGGAGAGAAAAGGGCATCACTATTGGGCAACGTATTGGATATAGCCCATACCGATGCGCAGAAAAAGGCTATTCTTTCGCAGATAGGTAATACGGGCTCTTATCCTGCCATGCTCAGAGCAGGACAATATCTCGACAATGAACCGCTACAGCAGGCTGCTGCGCACGCGGTGATGAATATTGCACTATCGAACAAACAATATACAGGTAAGAATGTAGAAGAGCTACTGAACAAAGTAATCGAAGTACTCGACAACCCCGATGCCGATTATCAACGGCAGGCTATCCGCAAGCATCTGAATGAAATGGTTATTCCCGAGCCATTCCAACTGACTGCAAAAGAAAAGGCCGAAGGCTATAAAATCTTGTTCGACGGTACAAATATGGATAGCTGGACAGGAAATACAGTCGATTACATTATCGAAAACGGCTGTATATCCCTACATCCGAGCAACGGGCACGGAGGAAATCTATATACGAAAGATGAGTACGGAAACTTCATTTTCCGCTTCGAATTCCAACTAACACCTGCCGCCAACAACGGTCTGGGTATCCGCACCCCTATGCAGGGAGATGCCGCCTATGTAGGTATGGAACTGCAGATATTGGATAATGATGCTCCGGTTTACAGCGATCTGGCTATATATCAGTATCATGGCTCTGTCTATGGCATTATTCCGGCCAAACGGGGATATTTGAAACCTACAGGGGAATGGAATTATCAGGAAGTCATCGCTAACGGTGATAATATAAAGGTGATTCTCAACGGTACGGTTATCCTCGACGGAAATATACGGCAAGCGACTAAGAACGGAACTGCTGACAAGCGGAATCATCCGGGACTGTTCAATAAGAAAGGACATATAGCTTTCCTCGGTCATGGCTCGCCTGTGAAGTTTAAAAATATAAGGATTAAAGTTTTGAAGTGATGCTATAAGATTTTTTAATCTTCAAGCCTGTGTAAGTAAAACATTTACACAGGCTTTTTAATTTCACCCAAATACAGAAACCGTTTTTTTAAGAATAAATCCATTCAAAGTGTAATATTTATTACACCTTTTTTGAATAATATTCACATATTTTGTATTATAATTCTATGATCTAATATA
Organism: Prevotella sp. 10(H); assembly: GCF_000711235.1. Classification (GTDB taxonomy): domain Bacteria; phylum Bacteroidota; class Bacteroidia; order Bacteroidales; family Dysgonomonadaceae; genus Dysgonomonas. Next base: position 584,612 of record NZ_JOMI01000001.1, read on the forward strand.
TGTTATAATATGAAAAAGCTTCTTATTCTTACATTACTCTGTTTTTTATTCGGTGCGGTTTCGGCACAGGATTCAAATGAGTTGATTAAAAAGCTGGTTGAAAAGAATATTCTGACCCAATCAGAAGCCGACGAACTTAAAAGCTCGGTCAATGAAGAAAAGAAAAGTAAGACTACCCAGACAGTAGAAAAAGTACGCAACATATTTAATTCGCCTTATATCCAGCTCGGAGGAAACGGACAGCTGATGTACCAATACTCGGATGTGAATAAGACACACCACGACTTTAAGGCAAAAAACCTGTTCCTTTCACTCAACGGTAAACTGAACGAATCGTTCCGTTACGGTTTCCTCTTGGAAATGGTAAACCCGTCTGTACAGGAGTTTTGGGGAGAATGGACAGCCGCCAAAGAATTCAACCTGAAAGTAGGGCAATTTAAAAGCCCTTTCACGCTGGAAAGCCAGCTTGTACCGGCTACCCTCGAAACGGCCGCTTATTCGCGTACTATTTCCAATCTGGTCGGTTATGCCGGAGACGATGATGTGTTGAAAAAACAGAACAATAAGAACAACTTTGGACGCGATGCAGGCGTTATGATATCAGGAGAACTTCTTCCGCTGGCAACACACAACCTGCTGCAATATTCGGCAGGGTTGTTTCAGGGAACAGGAGTAACTACGGGAGAAACAAACAACGGGAAAGATTTTGCCGGAATGTTGCTGCTCCAACCCCTTAAAGGGCTGAGAGTAGGCGGTGGCGTCTATTTCGGGCAGGCATCCTACTTCAAAGCCGGAGAAGCAGAATCTGCCGACCATGTACGCGACAGGTGGTATGTGAGTGCAGACTACAAATCGGACAGGGTGTATGCGCGTACCGAATGGATACATGCTAACGACGGCGGAATAGATAAGGAAGGGATTTACGGCCTCGGGTTATTCTATCTTATCCCCCAGAAGCTGAATGTACTGGGAAAAGTAGATTATTATAACAGCAATAAAGATATTAACAGAGAAGCAATTGATTATACTTTGGGAATAAATTATTATTTTTATCCTATGTGCAGGGTGCAGCTCAACTATACCTATTCCGATTATTCGAATAAATGGGATGCACCGAACTCAAATGTAGTGGTAGCTCAATTGCAGGTAGCATTTTAACTAAAGAAACTGAATCTAAACTTATTAACCATGATAAAAAAACTCCTGAGCCATATACCCAGCCAGTTTATCCTGCCCTTATTCGTGGTGGGAGGACTTATTGCAGGATTGGGAGGATATACGGTATATATGTCGAGGGCGCACTCCTACCTTTCGGACGACCCGTCGGCCTGTGTCAACTGCCATATCATGACTCCTTACTACCAGTCGTGGAACCATAGTTCGCATGCCCAATGGGCGACATGCAACGATTGCCATGTTCCGCAGGATAATGTGCTGAGCAAATACGCATTCAAGGCAAAAGACGGACTGTACCATGCAGCAGTTTTCACTGTAAAGGGAGAACCGAACGTTATCCGCCCGCGCGAAGAAAGCTATGAGGTGATAATGAATAACTGTATCCGCTGTCATCTGGAACTCAATACCGAGTTTGTAAAAACAGGGATGATAGACTATTGCGAAGTGAAAGAAGGAAAAGGAAAGGCTTGCTGGGATTGCCATACACAGGTTCCGCACAGTAAAGTGAGCAACCTGTCGTCCTCTCCCAACGCAATCGTACCATTACCAAAATCGCCCGTTCCCGAATGGCTGAAAAGAAGAATGAAGAAATAAACAACTAAAAAAACGATAGATTATGTTCAAGAAACTAGCTGAAGCAATCAAGCGCAGGCCAATCATAGGCTGGGGAATATTTGCCGTGGTCATGGTGGCTGTATTCCTGTTAGGGCTAATGGCTGCATCGGTAACCGAACGCCGTGCCGAAATAGCTACTCTGTTCAACAACAAGAAAATTGAGATTACCGGTATTAACCCGCATAGCGAAGAATGGGGAATAAACTATCCGCGCGAATACAATACTTGGAAAATGACGCAGAATATGGACTTCAAAAGTAAGCATCTGGGTAATGTTTTTCAGGATGTACTCGAAGACCGTCCTGCAATGGTGGTACTATGGGCAGGATATGCATTCTCCCGCGACTATTCTGCACCGCGCGGACATATGCATGCGATAGAAGACATGCAGAACACACTGCGTACGGGCACTCCTGTGAACGGAGAAGGCGACCTGCAACCGGGAACATGCTGGACATGTAAAAGCCCCGATGTACCCCGCCTGATGCACGAAAAAGGCATTGAAAACTATTATAAGGCAAAATGGAGCGAATGGGGTGCAGAAGTAGTAAACCCTATCGGTTGTGCCGACTGCCACGACCCGCAGACCATGAACCTTACAATTACCCGTCCGGCGCTTATTGAAGCATTCCAGCGTCAGGGCAAAGACATTACACAGGCTACACCGCAGGAAATGCGTTCACTGGTATGTGCGCAATGCCATGTTGAATATTATTTCAAAGGTGACGATAAATACCTCACATTCCCTTGGGACGGAGGTATGACGGTAGAAACTATGGAAGAATATTATGATAATGCGCAGTTCTCAGACTGGACGCATGCATTAAGCAAGGCTCCGATGCTGAAAGCGCAGCATCCCGACTATGAAATATTCCTGCTTGGGCCTCACTCACAGCGCGGACTGGGTTGTGCCGACTGCCACATGCCTTACATGTCGGAAGGTGGCATCAAATATTCGAATCATCAGATAATGAGCCCGCTGGCAAATGTGTCGAACACCTGCCAGACTTGCCACCGCGATACGGAAGAAAACCTGAAAAACTATGTGTATCAGTATCAGGACAAAGCGCTTGAAATACGCGACCGCATAGAAAAGGAATTGTCTAAAGCACATATCATGGCAAAAACAGCATGGGATAACGGTGCTAACGAAAGTGAAATGGCGGCTTCTCTGAAACTGCTTCGTCAGGCACAATGGCGCTGGGATTTTGCAGTGGCATCGCATGGTGCATCTTTCCACGCTCCGGTAGAAACACAACGAATACTGGCGCACAGCCTCGACAAATCGTTACTGGCACAGCTGGAACTTCAGAAGGTACTTTTCAAACATGGTGTGAATGACGTGCAGCTACCTGATATTTCTACAAAAGATAAAGCGCAAGCATACATCGGTCTGGATATGAAAACACTGAAAGAAAAGAAGGAAAACTGGATAAAAACGGTTGTTCCCGAATGGATAAAAAAAGCGAAAGAAGAAGGAAAACTGACAGCTAATATTTAAGCGGTAATAATGTGAAAAAGAAGTGTCGGAAATATCTCAAGGCACTTCTTTCTTCGTTAAGGCAACCGTTTTAATTTATCTATACAGAGGAATTAATTAATAATGAACAATGAATAATTAATAACTTTTAGATGGAAATAGTAACAAAATTGAAAATAGGTAAAATGCGTTACTTTTGTTACCTTTTAACAATATATAGTTAATAAATGTGATTAATGAAGTATAAGTTATTATTTGTTGTTTGCGCCATTGGCACATTGAAATATTTACTCATTGGCACATTGATTTCTGTTAGTTTCGTTACTTTTTTAATAACTGATTGTAACTCGTAACCTGTAACTTGTAACTAAAAAAGAATGGAGAAAACCAAGCGCAGAATGTGGCAGTTTCCGTGGCGATACAGGGAAAGTATTGCCTTTGTAGGGGGAATTATACTTATAGGCTTTATATTGCAGCTGTTAGTCGGAAATTTCAGTTTCTATCTACTGCAAGCACCTGTCAATCTGATAGTAGGAGGGATTATCATACTTTTGCTTATACTGTTCTCTTTTGCCCGCAAAAGCTTCCTGTATAAGTGGCTGTCGGGCGTACCGTTTTCGGTGACGTTGATAGGCGCGATAATGGTTCTCTCACTTATAATGGGATTAACACCGCAAGTAGTACGAATCAATCCGCACGACAGCGATATCTTTACCATACTCGGTTTTCGTCAGGTAACAAGTTCATGGCCCTTCGTATTGATGTATCTTTTGTTACTTTTTTCGCTCGGTGCATTGATTATAAGGCGGCTTCAGGCTTTCCGCAAACAGGATTATGCATTTTATTTCAATCATATCGGACTTTGGGTGTTACTTTTTGCCGCCGGACTCGGTGCTGCCGACATGAAAAGATACGTGATGCATGTGCAGGAAGGCGAAGTAGAATGGCGCGTGTACAGCGAAAACAAGGATGTGCTGGAACTGTCGATTGCCATACAGCTCAACGATTTCGATATGGAGGAATATGCTCCGAAACTGACTGTTATCGACAGGGAATCGGGCGAACCGCAACCTATGTCGAAACCCGATTATTATCAAATAGATGAAAAGCGTCGTGAAGGTCGTCTGAACGGCTGGGATATAGAACTGAAAGAATATATTCATCAGGCTATACGTAATAGCGACAGTACTTATCAGGAAGTACCGATGCCCGGCTCAAGCCCTGCGGCTAAGGTTTTGGCTAAGAACATTGCGACAGGAGATATCCGCGAAGGCTGGGTATGCGGGGGAAACAAGGCACAGTTATATATGACGTTGCCCCTAGATTCGCAGTATTGTATTGTTATGACGCAACCCGAGCCGAAAAGGTTCCTGTCGGACATAAAAGTATTTATGGAAGACGGCAATGAAACCGAAACCATATTGGAAGTGAATAAGCCACTGCGTATCGGCAGCTGGACTATTTACCAGTACGGGTACGACAATCAGGCGGGGCGGATGTCGGCATACAGTAGTATGGAACTGGTATACGACCCATGGCTTTATCCTGCCTATGCGGGTATAGCTCTGCTTGCTATCGGGTCGGTTTGTTTGTTATGGTCGGGAAACAGAAAAAATAAGAAAGAAGATGACTTGGGATGAATTTCTTTGGTTTGCCATACCGGCAATGATATGCTGGATAAGCGCAGGAGTGCTGGTTTATAAATGTAAAAAGGCATTAGTAACGGAAGGATTGATGATGGCAGGCATAGTCATTTTCGCCGCCTTTATAGTCGGCCTTTGGATTGGTCAGGAACGCCCGCCGTTGCGCACTATCGGCGAAACGCGGCTGTGGTATTCGTTCTTCCTTGCTACCGTAGGCTATATTACGTACAGGCACTGGAAATACAATTGGCTCCTTTCGTTCTCGTCGCTTGTAGCCTGCGTATTTGTATGCATCAATATTTTCAAACCCGAGATACATTCTACCAACCTGATGCCTGCCTTGCAAAGCTACTGGTTTGTACCGCACGTTACGGTTTACATCCTTTCGTATGCGATGCTGGGCGCGGCAACGATAGCCGCTATTATCCAGCTTGTGAATGTAAAGAAAAACAAACCTGATGAAAACCTGTACCGACTGATGGACAACGTTGTATACATCGGATTCGGCTTCCTCATACTGGGTATGCTGATGGGCGCCGTATGGGCAAAGGAAGCGTGGGGGCATTACTGGTCGTGGGATCCGAAGGAGACTTGGGCGTTTATCACATCGGCCGCTTATCTTATATATATACATATGCGCCTGCAGAAGTATCATCCGAGGTTTGTGCTGTGGATGCTGCCTGTTGCATTTATCCTGTTGATGATAACATGGATAGGTGTAAATTATCTACCTGCGGCACAGGGCAGTATACATGTGTATTCGTAAAAGTGAGGAAATAAAATAATCTTCGCCCTTTCATATGTGGACAGATAAATATAACTTTGATAGCGTTTTAATCTGTTCCTATGGAGAATATACAACTGACCGATCAGCAAAAGAACATCATTAATAAGATTCCCTTATTCAGAGGAGTGAGCGAGGAATTCAAAAAGAGCATGTTCGATAAGTTGGAATATACCGTCACCCGTATAAAGAAAGGCGAGATAATAATACATCAGAACAGTGTGTGCAATCATTTGCATATTTTGCTGGAAGGCAATCTGGAAGTAAATATTATCGATGCATCGGCCAATAATGTAAAGGTAGAGAATATTGTAGCCCCGCGGTCGTTCGGTACGCCTCATCTGTTCGACGGCAATAATATATTCCCTGCTACCTTTACTGTTGTAGAAGACGGCATCCTGATGAAAGCTACCAGAGAATCTATTTTCAGGATAATAAGCTCCGAACCGGAACTGCTGAAGAATTTCCTGCGCCTGACAGGCAACTGTAATGCCTGCACTGTAAAGCGACTGAAGATATTGTCGCACAAAAGTATAAGGAGCCGTTTTGTACGCTACGTCCTTGATCATAAGCAGAGCGAATCATTGTCTGTAATGGAACATAACCAGACACAGCTTGCAGAATATCTGGGGGTCACAAGGCCTGCCTTGGCAAATGAGATTAAGAAGATGACGGATGAAGGACTGATAAGTATAGAGGGCAAGAATGTGGAGATACTCTCCTACTCCTCTTTTCTTCAGTATATATAATGCAGCTAGACAAACAGTAAGAGAACAATCAGCAAAGCATTGTCTTTTATCTTCTTCTTTAGGAATTCAAGGGCTTTGCGTATATGTATATCCACCGTGACAATAGAGATACCCATTTGTTCGGCTATTTCCTTACGCGACTTTCCTTCCACCCACCTCAGCTTAAATACTTCGAGACGCTTTTCGGGCATTTCCTGCGAATATTTCATCAGTTCATTCAGCAGGTCTTTGTCGTCCGCGTCATAATCGGTGAGTTCGATATGGCTGTAATTGGTAAGCTCTTCGAATATGCGCTGGTTTATTTTCCGCCTCACATAGTCGATAAAAGTATTGCGGGCAATAATAAAGAGGTAGTTTTTGAGGGAGTCTACATTCGAGAGGTTATGGCGGGTCTTCCATAGTTTGAGGAATACATCCTGAGTCAGGTCTTTCGTATCCTCTACCGAACGGCATTCCTTGCCAATAAAAGCATAGATCAATGAAAAATACTTTTCATAAATCAGCTTTAAGGCAAGTTCTTCATTAGTAAAGAATAAGTCAACCAGCTTACTATCGTCGTTCTTATCCAATCTCCTCAATGTTTAATGAAACAAATTACACTAAATTAAACAAAATATCAAAGAAAACGGCTATCAAATTTATTTCTTCATATTGTTAAGAAAAAAACAGAGAAAAAATCTGATATAGAATCAATGAAATAAAACGCTAAATATCAATTAATTATAACACAATAAAATAAAAATTAATATATTTATTAAAAATAATTGAATGAGCAATAATAGTTTTCTCTATATTATACGTCTTAATAAATAGATAACAAACCGATGAAAAACGAAAACGAAAAGACTGCGGAACTATTGAAGAAATTCATGTCGGAAAATTACACCGAAGATGAACTACTCGATTTATTTGAAAAGGCGAATACAAATGAGCTGGACGAATCGCTCACAGCTTTACTTCCCGATAGCCTCGATCAGGTAAATGCAGACAATACGTTCACCAAAAGAGAAATCCGCGAAAACTTCCTTGAACTAAGCAGACGCATCGGGCTAAGAAACACTATAAAATACACTTTATCCCAAAAGATACTAAAATATGCCGCTATAATTGCCATACCGTTGATACTGGGTATTGCCGGAACATATTTCCTTACCGGAGACTTTAATACCGAAGATACCAAACTAACTTTTGCCGTATCGAAAGGAAATAAAGGCTATATGGAACTGGCAGACGGAAGTAAAGTGTGGCTCAACAGCGCCAGTAAATTATTATACGGATCGTACAATCCAAGGGAAGTTTTACTCGACGGGGAAGCATATTTTGAGATCGCAAAGGATCTTAAAAATAAATTTAAGGTAAAAACCAGCTTTTTCGATATAGTTGTATACGGTACTTCCTTTAATGTTTCCACTTATGAGTCGGACGATACAATCGAAATCGACCTGCTGGAAGGCAGTATAGGAATCGTGGATAACGATAAAGATCTCTTCAAACTGAAACCGGGACAGACCGTAATATACGATAAGCAGACACGTCATTATAATATCCTCGAAAAAAATATGACGGACGTTTCTCTGTGGACAAAACCTGAACTGGTAATACGCGACCTTAATGCCGAAGAACTATTCAAGAAACTCAGTGCTTGGTACAGAGTAGATATCGACCTTAAAAACAGTGACCCGAATAACAGATTATATAACCTTGTAATTACAAACGAACCGTTGGACCGCATACTGAGTCTGGTAGGTAAACTATCACCAATGGAATATAACATAGAAGGAAAGGAGGTGACCATAAAGTACAAGTAATGGATTTTGAGAAAGCTAACCCTATATAAACTATTAAAAAATTGAAAAACCAAAAGCTAATATCAATAACAAAACAAGATACCTTTGATTAGATACTAATCCCAAAACATTATGAACAAAAAAACAAATTGCATCTGGCGGATGTTTCTCATTTGCGCCATGGTACTGTCTTGTGCTGCCTTAAATGCGCAGGGTACCAAGAAAATAGACGTGGTTCTTAATCAGGCGAATTTTAAGAATTTCCTTGAAACTATAGAATCCAAGACCGATTACCGCTTCATCTACGACGGTGTAGATATAGGTAGTCTGCCAAAAGTTACGGTGAATTACAAAAACACCGAAGTACAAACAATTCTCTCGACCGAATTACCTAAATACAACATAAATCATCAGATAAACGGAAATCAGATAGTCCTTATACGTAAATCGGCCTCTCAACAACAAGACGGTCCGCTAACGGTAAAAGGTGTTATAACCGATAAAGCAGGAAACCCAATTATCGGAGCTACCGTTTCGCTCAAAAACAGTTCTGTAGGCACAATGGCCGATGTGGACGGTAATTATACATTGCCTATTCCTGCCGGAACCGAAAATCCCGTGCTTAGTTTCTCCCTTGTAGGTTTCGTTACCGTAGAGGAAAATGTGAACCGGCGCAGTACCATAAACATGACCATGTACGAAGACGATTATTTACTATCGGAAGTGGTTGTCGTAGGTTACGGTATGGTAAAGAAATCGGACGCAACGGGCGCTCTCGATGTTATCAAAAGTAAAGACTTCAACAACGGGATTGTTTCATCTCCCGAAATGCTCCTCAACGGGCATGTAGCCGGTGTGCAGATCACTCCGGGCAGCGGTCAGCCGGGTGCTAATACAAGTGTGCGTATTCGTGGTGTTAACTCAATATCAGCATCCAGCGAACCGTTGTATGTTATAGACGGTGTGCCAATCGATAATACCCGTACTGCAACCTCCGTAAGCGGAGATGCCGCGCTGAGCAATATGCCGCTCAATCCGCTGTCGATGATTGCTGCAGCCGATATAGAATCGATGACTATCCTCAAGGATGCTTCTGCAACAGCTATCTACGGATCACGCGGGGCAAACGGGGTAATCATCATTACTACCAAAGGTGGAAAAGACGGTGTACTTTCTCTCAACTATTCGAGCACGATCGGTATAGCCAATGTATCGAAGAAACTAGATGTATTGAGCGCTGATGAATTCCGTCAGTATGTACCGTCTGCAAACAAAGGCGTTTCTACAGACTGGCAGGACGAAATATTCCGTACGGCTTTCACGCAGGATCATAATGTGACATTCAGCAACGGTACAAAGAATACTTCTTACCGGGCATCCGTGAGCATGTCTGACCAACCGGGCACAATACTTGAAACAGGCCTCAGACGCTATTCGCTTCGCCTGAATGCCATTCATAAAATGTTTGACGAAAGACTGGTACTTTCCGTAAATGCAAGTAATACTCGTTACGAACTGAACAACTTCCTCGAACAACAATCAAGCGGTGCTTCGGGCGGTATGATCAATAATGCACTGAAAGGTGATCCTACACAGCCTGTTCACAACAGCGACGGCAGCTACAATGAATATTCGGAAGAAAACTTCAGAAACCCTGTAGCGCTTGCAAAACAGATTACTGACAAAACTGTGGGTGACCGTTTCATCGGAAATATTGATGCTGAATTCTTCTTTATACCAAAAGAGCTCTCGATCAAGGCCAATATAGGATACGATGTGGATAACTCGGAACGTAAAGCATATCAGCCGCGTACTTCTATTATTACTAAAAATATACAGGGACGCTCTGTTATCGACAACAACAGATATGCCAGCTTCCTGTCCGAAACATACGGTACATACAACAAAGTCTTTGAAGAAAAACATGCGCTGAATGTAGTAGCCGGATATTCATGGCAGGAATTCGAATCAAGTCTTCTTTCTGCGGTAGGTGAAGGATATACGACTGATCTTCTGGGTGCCAATAATCTGGAAGGCGCAAGAAGCCTTGTTCGTCGTTCGACCAATAAAGAGATTAACAGGCTTATATCGTTTTACGGACGTGTAAATTATAGTCTGAACAACAAATATATGCTTACTGCTACAGTTCGCCGCGACGGTTCTTCACGATTCGGAGCCAATAACAAATGGGGTGTATTCCCGTCGGCTGCCGTTGCATGGAAGATTAAAGAAGAAAACTTCATGAAGGATGTAAACTTCGTAAGCGATCTGAAACTACGCGCAGGATTCGGTATCACAGGTAATCAGGATATAGGTAACTTCAGATATGACAAGACATATAATGTTAACAGCCTGAAAGGGGCGATGTGGAACCAACAGCAAATCACGGCTTATGAAATTTCGGGTATCAGTAATCCTGATCTGAAATGGGAAGAAACATCACAGTTCAATATCGGTCTGGATTATGGTATTCTGGGCAACCGTTTCCGTGGGGCAATCGATTTTTACCGCAAGACTACATCCAACCTGTTGCTGGAAGTAGATGCTATACAGCCGGCTGTTGCCTCTAAATTCTTGGATAATGTAGGCGAGATGACCAATACAGGTATCGAGTTCTCTATAAATGCAAACATAATCGACACGAAAGATTTCTCATGGAATTCCAGTTTCAACATTGCTTACAATAAAAACAATGTGACTAAGCTGAACAACGACCGCGATATCTATTACGGTTCGGTTAGCGGAAAAGGAGCTACAGGAAATCTTCAGATACTAAGAGTCGGTGAAGCGTTCGGTACATTCTACGGAAAGAAGTTCAAAGGACTTAAAGAAGTAACCAACGGCGACGGATCGAAAGGTTATGTTGAAGAATTCGAAGACGGAGAACACATCATCGGTAATGCATTGCCGGATGTTACTCTCGGTCTTACAAACAGCTTCCAGTACAAGAACTTCGATATGTCATTCGTACTTCGCAGCTCTCTCGGAGCCGATGTTTACAACAATACAAGGGCAGAACTCGAAAACAGCCGTCTACCGAATATGAATACCAACTTGTCGGGAGCAGACTTTTACCAGAAAGGCGGAACAGGTATCACATATACTTCGTCGCGCTGGATAGAGAATGCTTCATTTCTCAGACTGGATAATATGACTATCGGATACAAACTGGATATTCTGCCTTCGGTTTTCAAATCGGCCAGAATATTTGCAACGGCACAAAACCTCTTTGTTATAACTTCTTATTCGGGATACGATCCGGAAGTGAACAACCGTACAGTAAGCGGCGGTATCAACTCTACAGGGGTAGACTATTGCAGTTACCCGCAATCAAGAACATTCCTATTCGGATTAAATCTTAATTTCTAAAATTTACCAGAAAATGAAAAAGACATTAATTATATTGACAGCGATTTGTTTTGCTCTTTATTCGTGTACCGATCTGGATGTCAATCCGGATAGTAAACTGACCGACTCACAGGCATACAACGAAAAACAAGAATTTGAATACGGGCTTTCAGGGCTTTACGGACATCTGCAAGTGTGGGTAGAATCGATCTATAAAGCCAGCTGCCCGTCTACGGACGAAATGTTGTCGCCGAATCGAAGCGGCGACTGGAAAGGCGACATGCAGCTACTCTACAAACATACATGGGATGCCAATACGAATGAACTGAAAGGGCTGTATGAGCAGTATTCTGTTTTGATAGCAACGGCAAACGACCTGATAGGCAAAGTGGATAAAAGTGATTTCAAGAGCGATCAGGATGTATTGAATGTAAAGAACGAAGCGCGCTTTTTACGCTCATTCGCCTATTTCATGATGATGGATATGTTTGCTAACGTACCGTTGAAAACAGACCCTGACTACGATCATAAAAATCCGCCTAAACAGGCTACCCGTGCCCAATTGTTTACTTTCGTCGAAAGTGAACTTAAAGATTTGTCAAGCAGCCTTCCTAAAGCAGAAGATGCTGTATACGGAAGAGCATGCCGCAATACTGCTAAATCTTTACTGGTAAAACTTTACCTGAATGCAGAAGTGTATCTGGGAACAGGAAATGCCAAATGGAGCGAGGTCGTAACCCTGACAAAGGAAATCATGGATGACCACCAGTACGTTCTGGAAGATAACTTTAAGGATGTTTTCAAATGGGATAATTATACTAGTAAAGAAATGATTTTCCCGCTTGTATGCGACAGTCGTAGTACTAAGACCGAAAATATCACGTTCTTGTTTTCTATAGGCGACCTCCGTGCTAAATACGGGCCGTTTGCTGCAGGCTGGGGTGGTTCATCCGTTCCTCCCACCTTCTTCCGCACATACGATGAAGAAGATGTTCGCCGCGATGCATTTATCTTTGGGCCTCAGTTCGGAAGCGACGGTAAACCGATCATGGCTACCGACGACAATAAAGTAGAACGTCAGCTGGATTATACGATAGACTTCACGACCAGTGACCCTATCGACGGAGCAGACCATTGGGACGGTGCCCGTGGCGGAAAATACCTGATGGACGGAATCGGCGGTGATATGGTTAACCGTGGAATAAACAACGATATTCCAATCATCCGCTACGCTGATATTCTTCTTATGCGTGCAGAAGCGTTGTTCAGAATAAGCAATACTAGCACAGAAGCTTTGCAGCTTGTAAATCAGGTGAGGACACGTAATGGTAACAATCCTATTCCTGCATTTACCGTACTTACTGAAGAAAACCTTTTAGCTGAGCGCGGACGCGAATTTGCATGGGAAGGCTGGAGAAGAAACGATTTGATCCGCTTCGACAAATTCAACGATGTGAGGGATTTCATCACACAGAAGACAGACCCGAAATATAAGATTTTCCCTATTCCGACTGTTCATCTGAAAGCTAATCCGAATATGCAACAGAATCCGGGTTATTAAAATAACTTCCGGTTCATTACCTGATATATTTCCGGCATCATCCTTTTGATGCCGGAATATTATAATGACTTTCTAAAATAAAGATCGATAAACAAATAAGGATAGCATTCATTCCTTCAAACTCTAAAAATTAATGATAAATCTACGAAATACGATTGCCGGCTTAAGCGCTATATTACTTATGGCATGCAATACTGCCAAGGAAGAACCTTTCTCTCTCCACAAAGGACTGGAAGGTATTACAAACATACAAGGCAAAAGCGATAATGGCAATTATCTTTACGTCACTGCAGGCGACAAATTATATTCTATCGGGAATCAGGCAGGAGAATTTCCCGAAATCGGTTTCCATGTTCCCGGCGAAATGGGCGGAGTATGGCAACATCCTATCAAACTACTGGATGGCTACAAGATAAACATCAGCGACCTGACATCCAATTTTACACAGGAATTCGATCATTGCGACAAGTATATTTGCTTCCCTTTCGCAAATCAGTTCTATTACAATATGTCCGAACAAGGCTATTCTGTTGTAAGGACAGACTTTGTGCCCGACCAACTTGCGGCATTAGCCGTCGAATACGAGATTACCAACGAAGCAAACACAGAACGCAAAATGGAGATTATTTTCGATGTCGACACTGATCTTAGTCCTGTATGGCTGGGAGAAAAAGCAAACATGATAGATACGAAAGATATCCTGATAAAAAGCGATTTCAATAATACTTTCCTTGCTAAAGATAGCCTAAACAACTGGTTTGCAGGAATAACATCCGATGCCGACAGTTTGCAATTTATATCGGAAAGCGATAACGACCTGAAAGGAAAAGGGATCAACCTGAAAATAAAAACACGCTCGGTACTGCTGGGTGCGAACGAAAAATATACAGTCCGTTTTTATATAAGCGGTTCAAGTAAGGATACTAAAGAAGTAAATGATAATCTGACAGAAATCAGAAATAATATAGAAACGTTGTTCAATAACAAAAAGCAACGCTATGCAGAGATAGATAATACGGCAGCCATTACTATACCCGACACGTTGCTGATGAAAGCCTATCAATGGAGTAAGTATAACACCGACTGGCTTATCCGCGATGTATCGGGAATGGGGCGCGGTATCAACGCCGGATTGCCTGACTATCCATGGTTCTTCAGTAACGATCAGGCTGCGGCATTTTCCGCCCTGTACGGAACTATAGACCCGCAGATATTCTACGACTCATGGGATATGATGCGCCGCATATCGAATAAAACGAATAACAATTCGGGACAGATAGTACACGAAGCATCTACAAACGGCGTGGTATATGATAAAGGTCGTATGGAAGAGTCGCAGGAGTTCATTATTGCCGCCCTCGAGATTTTCCATTGGACGGGCGATAAGGAATTCCTCAAAACATATTACGAACAAGGTAAAAGAGTATGGGATTTCCTCAAACAACACGATAAGAACAATAACCTCTTCATCGAGGGATACGGGGGAACCGAAATAGAAGGACTGAACGATGAGATGCTCGATGTAGCCGTATGGACACAGGCTTTCTTCAAAGCCATGGCTGAAATGGCTACTCTATTCGACGAAAAAGATGTAGCAGCAGACTTTACAGATAAAGCCAATACGCTGAAAGAAAAAATAAATGAGAACTGGTGGATAGAATCGGAAAACCGCTATGCAGACTTCCTTTCCAATAAAGAAAAGGCGATTCAGCTTATCGATATGGTACTGGAAAAAAGGGTATTCGACGACAGGAACCTTTGGGCTAAGAAGAAACTGACCGAACTGAAACAGCAGATAAAAAGCGGACAGTATAAAGATAAAGGTTATGTTGTATTCTACAATCCCTCCACCCTACTGCCGCTGCACGAAGATATTGCAACAGAAGAAAGGGCAAAAGCAGTGCTTAGCGGCATGGAATATTTCACGAATAAGTACGGCTTATATATTACAGGTATTGCGCGTCCAGACGATATAACGATGGAAGAAAGTTCTGTTGCCCACAGGCTCAAAGGCGAGTTCAACTACAATGAAGCGATAATGACCATTGCAACATCGGGTCTTGCCATTTCCGAAACCAAGTATAACGGAGCCGACAGCGGCATGAAATACATCAAACAGATACTGAATAATTTCAGTTATGCTACTCCGGGAACGACATATGAAGTGAATCCCGATTACGGTATGTTTGTGCAGGCGTGGAATGTGCAGGGTATTAATATTCCCCTTATCCGTTACATGTTCGGCGTTCATCCTTATGCCTATACAAAGAATATCAGTATCAAACCGGATATGCCTACAGACTGGAATTTTGCCAAGCTGGACAATCTGCTTGTAGGTAATACGAAACTGAGTATCGATTTTAAAAGAGAGAATAACAAGCAAGTCTATAAAATCACCATATTAGAAGATGCATGGACGATAGATTTCTTTTTGCCGCGAAACGGTAAATCGATAAAGGTAAACGGAAAAGAAGCTAGTATCGAGGACGGAAAAGTTGTACTTAGCGGAAAAGAAAACACCGTAGAAGTATCCGAGTAAGAACGTCATTATTATAAAAAACAAACGAATAATGCAGAAAATAATATACATCCTGACCCTGTTAAGCCTCAGCTTCACTATATCTGCCCAGAATAGCGACAAAATAAAAATGAATAAGTTTGTCGATGACCTGCTAAACAAAATGACACTGGAGGAAAAAATCGGGCAAACCGTATTATACACCAGTGGATATGATGTTATTACAGGTCCTACTGTAGACCCAAATTACAAAGAATACCTGAAAAAAGGAATGGTGGGCGGCATATTCAACGGTGTAGGTGCAGACTATACACGCAGCTTACAGAAAATCGCCGTAGAGGAAACGCGCTTAGGCATCCCCTTGCTTTTTGGATACGATGTTATTCACGGTTATAAAACAATCTTCCCGATGCCGCTTGCCGAATCGTGCAGCTGGGACTTGGATGCAATAGAGAATTCTGCGCGCATAGCATCAAAGGAGGCTACAGCAGAAGGTATTAACTGGATATTTGCACCTATGGTAGATATTGCCCGGGATGCGCGCTGGGGACGTATAGTGGAAGGTGCCGGAGAAGATGTATACTGGGGTTCGCTGGTAGCCGCTGCGAGAATCCGCGGTATTCAGGGAAAAGACTTGAAAGACAGGGAAAGGGCAATGGCCTGTGTAAAGCACTTTGCTGCCTATGGCGCCAGTATGGCCGGACGCGATTACAATACAGTGGATGTTTCGCTCGTCGAGCTATGGAACACATATCTGCCGCCTTTCAAAGCTGCGTTGTATGCAGGTTCGGCAACGATTATGACAGCATTCAACGACCTGAACGGTATTCCGGCCACAGCAAATAAATACCTGTTGAAAGACATTCTGATCGATAAATGGAAATTCGACGGGTTTGTTGTTTCCGATTATACTTCCGTCAACGAAATGATACCGCACGGATATGCAAGGGATGAAAAACATTCGGCCGAATTGTCGATGAATGCCGGACTGGATATGGATATGCAGGGAGGCGTATTTATGAAGTATCTGAAGGAACTTATCGCAGAGGGTAAAGTGTTGGAAAAGGACGTGACGTTAGCTGCTCGTAAGATATTGATAAAGAAATACGAACTGGGATTGTTTGAAGACCCTTACAGATATTCGGACAGCAAAAGGGAAAAGACCGATATAATGACAGCCGAGCATAAAGAAGCGGCACGCGATATGGCTCGTAAATCTTTTGTATTGCTTAAAAACGACAATCAGGTATTACCGCTTACCTCTGGAAAGAAAATCGCTCTGATAGGCCCTATGATAAAGGACAAACGCGAGATTATCGGTTCATGGTCTGCAATGGGCGACCGCACCAATGTGCCTGTAAGCATATACGAAGGAATGGTGGAAGCCGTTGGAGAGCATAACCTGCTGTATGCCAAAGGATGTGATATAGAAAGTGACGATACATCCGGTTTTGAAGAGGCGGTGAAAACAGCATCGCAAGCCGATATAGTTGTTGTCTCAGTCGGAGAATTTCATAATATGACAGGAGAGAATAACAGTCGGGCAGGCCTCGATCTGCCGGGAGTTCAATTACAGCTTCTCAAGAAACTGAAAGAAACAGGTAAACCTATCGTAATGGTGCTGATGTCGGGCAGACCGATGACAATCACTTGGGAAAATGCACATCTGGATGCTATACTGGATGTCTGGTTCCCGGGAACAATGGGCGGTGCTGCTATCGCCGATGTGCTGACAGGCAAGTACAATCCGTCGGGGAAACTGACAGTAACTTTCCCGCAGGTAGTAGGACAGATTCCTTTGTTTTACAATCATAAGAGCACCGGACGTCCGTTTGATGCCAGTACGAATTACGGTTCCAGATACTGGGATGTTTCTAATGACCCACTATACCCTTTCGGTTACGGGCTGAGCTATACAACATTTGAGTACGCCGATATGAAACTTTCTTCGGAAACAATTACAAAGAACTCTCCTCTTAAGATATCAGTAAAAGTCTCCAATACCGGAAAATATGACGGGGAAGAAGTAGTGCAGCTTTATACACGTGACGTCATAGGCAGCATAACACGTCCTGTAAAAGAACTGAAAGGATACAGCAAGATATTTCTTAAAGCAGGAGAAAGCAGAATTGTCGATTTCACGCTGACAGTAGATGACCTGCGTTTTTACAATGCTGATTTGGAGTATGTGTATGAAATTGGGGATTTCTCGGTATTCGTGGGAGGAAACTCTCAAAAGACATTGGAAGGAAAATTTACATTGAAGTAAAATCTGACCTAGATACAATCCAATATTTTAAAAGCCTCTGTAAACAATGATTTGCAGAGGCTTTTCCCAATAATATCCAATAAAAATGATTAATCCCTTTCCAATGGATTATAAGGCTTGGCGGGAATAGGCTTATCCCCTATATATGTCAGTCCGAAACCTTCATATGTCTGCACCGGATGAACATGAAGGTTTCGCACCAGCTTGTTTACATCTTTCCGCGAAGAAGCGACATATTTAGCATCATATTTTACAATAGGTTCTTTCGTTTTCAATTTTTCAATACCGATGCAGTTAAATGTAAAAAAGTTACGGCTGTCCGAGGCTTTAAGTATCAGCCCGGGGAGCCCTCCAAGTTTCCATGGACCGTTGTTTATAGGAATAGATGTTGTAAACCATGCTTCGTAAGTTCGTCCTCGGAATGTTGTATAAGCTTTAGTGCAGGGATATGATAAGATAGTCGCTGTCTGATTGGTTATTGTCCATTTCAGTTTGGGAATATCTTCCTGATAGGAATATATGTCGTTCGTTCCGGACAGGCGTGTAGTAACGGTTTGCTTTCCTGTCTTTTTATTTTTAAAAACTTCTGTTGCATTCAAACCGTGGCCGGGCAACATTTTTATTGGTGTATCACGGGTCTTATTTACTTTTGCCGAAGGATCAGCCCTGAAACATTCTGCACTGTAAAACCGTGATATATTATCGCCTATTAATAATACAAGCTGGTTTTTCAATGTCGAATTTATCTTGGTTGAATCCGGCACATGCGTAAATTCGTATACAAACTTGTAATCGGCAGAATCCAACACATGGTATTTATCCATATCCGGAGGATAGATTCCTGAATCCGGCGGAGTCTGAGAGCAGAGGTAGTAGGCAAAAAGCACGCACACACCTAATAGAATTGCTTTTTTCATTTTCATATCATTTTTAAATTACATTATCTTCATTCTCACTTTCAGCAATACATTACTCCCCCTGATATCATAATTCTGATAGTAAGAATTTATACTACTGTAATATGCTGAAATATATTTACGGGTATCGAAAATATTATTCCATGTCAGGGAGATATTGTATGTTTTCCAGTTATACTTCAAACCCAGATCGGTAAAAGAAAGATAGCGATTACCGATTGCCCCGCTATTATAATAATGCTCATAATTTGCATAGAGGCTGATATCAGCAGGAAGCTTTATATCCCCGGAAATATTGTTTGTGAAAATCCTTATCGGAGAGAATACTTCATGCGATTCTATTTCGCTGCGGCTGCGGTTCCATTTTGCATTGTAAGCAAGTATCAGCCATGAGAACGGAGTTGCATTGAGTGTTCCGGAGAGATTGAGTCCGTTATTCTTATATTTTACCAATGCGCCCTGCCTCAACTGTTCGGAAGAATAAGCGCCATACGAACCTTGTAGCGCCACAGTAATACCCATAAAGTAAAAGCCTTTGCTGATACGTCCGTCTACAGACATTCCGTGCATAGAGTTATCCTGTTCGATAGCGGAAGTAAGGGTTAGTATATCGCGGAACTCCTGCCCGTACATCATATCACTTTTTGTATAGTTATAGGATATACCTCCGCTGGCAAAGAGCATTTTTATGACATCCTTATAGCTAAGAGTAAGATTGCCTGTATGCCCTTTCGATTCGGAAAAATGACTGTTGTAAAGGTTTATACTCCGGTAATTCTGCATGATGTATCCTGTATATAATGTATTGATATTGCCCGTATAACTATAAAACCGATACATACCTGAAACATCCGTTTTGCCTGTCAGTTGATACTTCAGGCTGACGAAAGGCTCGAACCTTATCCGGTTTTTCGTCTTATTCTCATCGGTTATTTTATTATCTAGCCGCAGATGATTGTAATGCAGCGGTAGTTGTGCATTAAATTTCAGACCGTTCCTATCATATCGCAATGCAATGGATATATTGCTGTTAAACTTACTCCAGTTTAAATTATTCCGCAGGCTGTCCGCCTCTAAAAGGGCAATATTGCTGCCGCCTGCAGTATAGATATCAGAGTTAAGGTCCTTCGTTTCCACGCCAAAACCGAATTTAGGATCGACCGATACATTCCCTATACGAAAAGGCGACAGCAGAGTTACATTGTTGTCTATATATAAGCTGTTTATCCGAGCCTTCTGTCTCAGCAAAGAAAAATCCTTACCGTTATTGAAAATATCGGCATAGAGTCCCGGCTGTATCGTTAATGTTTGCGGCGAAGATTTGAATCCTATCATAGACTGAACTTCAAATCCCCTGTCTTCTTCTTTTTTCTTTACCCAATGGAGTGAATTTGTCAGAGAAAATGACGGTTCTTTGAGCCTCTGCTCAATATTTTGCTGATTGACAATACCTGCCAGATTATTCACCCACGAACCATTTAGGTTCAAATAGTTGTTGAAATAATTATTTGCTTTATTTACATTGTATCTGAACTCGGCTTCCAGCCTGTCGGTATTTTTTGCCAGTCTCATATCCTCATTCATTATAAGTGTGCTGTCGGCAGAGAGGAAATAGGATGTTACAGAGTTGCTCTCCCTATTTTCGTGGTCATTGAGGTATATCAGATTAAAGTTAAGCTGGCTTTCTTCATCTGTCTTAAATAGATTATTCACCGTCACAGCATTCAAGTTATTAAACAGATATCGCTGTTCTTTTATCGATGGTGGCGTCGGTATCACAACTCCCAGCATATCATTACTGCCGAATCGGTTATTAGTAGTAAAAGACGTTAGTTCCTGCGACAAGTCCAATCCCGAATTATTTGCTTTATATGTAGATATATTTTGCTTTTTCTTTGTAAAATACATTCCGTTCAGTTCGTTCTCCCAGATAAAAGGCGAGCCTCCTACCCTAAGTTGCGCCATAATGCTGAATGCACCTTTTGCACCTTCCTTAAGTTTTAAGTTGATTGCCGCATCGTTCGATATTTTTATGCCGTCGAGAGCCTTCACCGGCTGATGATTTTCCAATACCTGTACTGTTGATACATCTTTTGCCGAAATATTATTAGCAGCTATGCCATAACGTCCACCAAGCAAATCCAGATTTTCGATATAAAAATTATTAATCGGCTTCCCCTGATAAGTGATCGCACCACTTTCGGAAACATCTATGCCCGGCATTTTCCTTAGTACATCTCCTATTACAATATCGTTACGTTCGCTAAACTCGGATACAAGGTAATTAACCGTATCCTTCGCCCCCCACATTTTTGTTGACTTTATAACGATTTCTTTCAATTGCACATCCTCTTCCTCAACTGTGAAATTTACCGTTTGCGTCTTATTTTCGATATTTTTCGATTGAGGTGTTATCTGCATACCCGATATGGATATTTCGAGCATCTCTGCTTTCCCGTCATAAGATATATTGAAATTTCCGTGCTCGTTACTAAAATCATATCCGATAATAGTACTGTCGGGTAAAGCTTTCAGCACCACAGTGCACCCCACATAAGGCTCTTTCTGCTTATCGGAAATATGTCCTTTTATAGTTATCTGTGCCTGTAGATCAGAGAACAGGAAAAGGATGAAGCCTGTTATTAAGATTATTCTATTTATCGATAGTTTTCGATTCATGTAGTTTGCTATATAATTAAACATCTTAAACATACCTTTAATTCGTATATTTACTATTTATTCGTAAATCTATAAAAATTAAGTACAACTGCAAAAAATTAAAGCTTAAAAATTATTCCTGAGACCCAAACCAACGAGAATCAACCAATCCGGCATTTTAACATTACTAGAGAAACAATTAACTTGTTTATTTGTTAAAAATATGTCTTATCGAACAAAGAATATCCGTTTATCTGTTCTGATAAATATCAAAAGGATAATCAATTATAGACAACTTGCGAAAATTATGCGGAAAATTCTATTGAAGAAAAACCGCTACAATATACACTGAACAAAAACATTTTCATTATGCTGGAAAAAGAAATTTGGGGAAATTCACTCGAAAACTGGGGTATATCCATCCTTATCATCATAGGAGCATTTGTAGTAGCGAAGCTGGTCGCTCTATTCTTTAAGAGAGTAGTAAGTAATTTAACCAAGAAAACTAACACCCGTCTGGATGATATTATATACGAGTCTGTAGAATCACCTATCCTGTTCGGTATTATGCTGATAGGGATATGGATAGCCATACATCGCCTTGTATATCCCGATGGATTTGTAAGGGCTGTAGACAGTGCTTATAAAATACTTATCGTCCTGAATATTACGTGGCTTGTCGGCCGATTAGCCGGTAATCTGCTGGATGTATACTGGGGAAGCAAAAGCCATACGCAAAGGATGATGCCTGTTGTAAAACGTACCTTATTGGTACTGGTATGGATTGTCGGTTTAGTTATGGCGCTAAGCAATGTAGGCGTAAATATAGGTGCATTGCTCGGTACTCTGGGTATTGGTGGTATTGCATTTGCACTGGCTGCACAGGATACTGTAAAGAATATTTTCGGGGCATTTACTATACTTACAGATAAACCTTTCAGCATAGGCGATACAATAAGGATTGACAATTTTGAAGGGTCAATAGTCGATATAGGTGTCAGGAGCACTAAAATGAGGGATTATGACAACAGGATCGTCACCTTTCCGAATTATAAAATAGCAGACGCTTCTATCATAAATATAACAGTAGAACCGATGAGGCGGGTAGTAATGAAAGTAGGACTTACTTATGATACAACTGCCGAAAAGATGAAAGAAGCCATGAACTTATTAAAAGATGTCCCGTCTAAAGTACAATATATTTCACCTGACAATGTGGTAGTTAATTTCTCGGATTATACCGATTCTGCCCTTGTTATTACTTTCATTTACTTTATCCAGAAAGAAGGTGATATAGGCAAAGCTACATCGGATGTGAATATGGAGGTACTGACTTCGTTCAATAATGCAGGACTCAATTTTGCATTCCCTAGCCAGACTATCTATATTGAAAGCAATAACGAAGAGGAGAAGGAAGAAAAACCTGCAGAACAGCCGAATTAATTTTTATATAATTCATTAATTCGCTTTTTTATCAATTTAAGCCGTACTTCTGATTATTTTACTTAATTTGCAATGGTATAATAACTGTATCATATGGAATTGGAATCAAAAAGGTTGCGGCTTAAAGAAGTTACATGGGATGATATCGAAAGCATCCATATGCTTTATTCTTTGCCCGAAGTAGATGAATTTAATACGCTCGGCATCCCCAAAAGCATTGAAGAAACCATAGAAAATATCCGTCCGATGATTGAGGATATCAACTCGGAAAACAGAAAATCTTATTTCTGGAAAATTATACGGAAAGACTCGGGTGAATTTATCGGTTCGGCAGGACTTACCCTATCAGCAAATAGATTTAAACTCGGGGAAATATTCTATGAACTTCTTCCATCGCAATGGGGACAGGGATTTGCTACGGAGACAGCAAGAACTATAATAAGAGCCGGATTCGATCATTTCCATCTCCATAAGGTTGAAGCAGGTGTTGCAACCCAAAACGCCCGGTCCATTCGCGTCTTGGAAAAGTCAGGAATGACAAGGGAAGGGCTGAGAAGAAAAATACTCCCGATAAGAGGTGAATGGAAAGACAATTACCATTATGCAATTGTTGAAGACGATCCTGTAGATTATTAAAAATAAAAAAATGCCAGCAACCGGATTCCCGATAATAAAAACCCAGAGGCTTTTACTCCGTCAGTTTACTGATAACGATCTTGAAAATGTATTCAACGGCCTTTCTCATCCCGATGTGATAAAATATTATGGCGTAAGCTATACGACTTTGGAATCTACTAAAGAGCAGATGCAATTCTTTTACAATCTCGAAAAAAACGGCACGGGTATCTGGTGGGCAATCTGTTCGCCTGACAATAAAACTTTTTACGGGGCAGGCGGCCTCAATGATCTGCACAAAGAATTCAGAAAAGCAGAAGCAGGCTTTTGGTTATTGCCGGAGTTCTGGAATAATGGAATAATGACCGAAGCTCTGCCGTTAATCTGCAATTATGGATTTAATGATCTCGACCTTCACCGAATAGAGGCTTTTGTGGACACCCAAAATACTAATTGCAAAAAAGCAATGGCTAAACTTGGCTTCAATCCGGAAGGAACGATGAAAGACTGTGAATATAAAAACGGAGAATATATCAGCCTCGATATTTATGCTAAAATAAGAGCGTATTAACAACCGGATCTCTTTATCAAATACTTGTTATTCGTCAACTTTCCGTGTGACGAATAGCACCTGCATTCTCCCGTTTATCAAGTTGATATATTACATCTATAACATAGAGAGAAAATCTATCATCACAAATAGGTATCGTTAACTATTCTTTTCATTATTTATGGTGATTGCAATTTTTGCGCAATACCGATACTTTTGTTGTCATGAAAAAAGTATAAAACGAATTTATGAAATAAGCATAATATTTAAATTTACAGATAAAATCTTAAAACGATAAACTAACAGCTAATATGTTGAAACATATATACATTGCGATTGCATTATTTGCAGTCGCCGGGTGTTGTTTTGCCCAAAAAACACCAAAAGAGATAGTCAAAGGAAATGTAAAAACTACAGATGGAAAACCTGCCGAGTTCATTTCCGTATCATTAAAAGGAACTATTTTCGGGGGAATAACCGACGAACACGGAAATTTTGAATTTGAAGCTCCCGCCGGAGATTACACACTTGTCGCTTATTCGATATCAGCACATAAAAAAGAATATCCCGCAAATATTAAGCGAGGCGTCTCTAATTATTTTTCCGACCTTACTATTATAGAAAATAAAAACCAGCTCGAAGAGGTGGTTGTTACAGGCCAGTTCTCGCCTCAATCACTACGTAATTCACTCTATAAAGTCAGAGTTATCAACAATCAGACGATTCAGCAAAAAGCTTCTACCGATATCAAATCCTTACTTAATACTGAAGTTGGTATCCGCATCTCAAACGATATGACATTGGGCGAAAGTAATTTCGAAATGATGGGTATGAGCGGCAATAATGTAAAAGTGCTCCTAGACGGTGTTCCACTGGTCGACAGAGGCGCCACAAAGCAAAGCTTAAGCCAGATAGATATAAATACTATCGAGCAGATTGAAATCGTAGAAGGCCCCATGTCCGTAATATATGGTACCGATGCGCTGGCAGGCGTTATCAATATTATCACAAAAAAAGCACGGGTATTATCGGATAGGAACACATACTCTGTATCGGCGCGCATTCAGGAAGAATCTGTCGGAGATGAATATGAATTCTTCGACGGAAAAGGAATACATAACGAGAATATAAATATAGCACTGGCATCAAAAACAGGACTATACGTAAACGGTGGATATACCCGTAACGTTACCGACGGATGGAAAGGCGATAAAACAGGAAGAGAAAAGACATGGCCACCGAAAGACCAGTTTTATTATGAAGGC
This sequence comes from Prevotella sp. 10(H), assembly GCF_000711235.1. GTDB lineage: Bacteria > Bacteroidota > Bacteroidia > Bacteroidales > Dysgonomonadaceae > Dysgonomonas. The sequence continues at coordinate 609,990 of NZ_JOMI01000001.1, forward strand.
ATGCTTGGTTTTAAAAAGAAAGGTTTTCATGCGTGGTACAGGCTTAACTATCTGGATGAAAGCATTTTCACACCTATAAACCCAAATCCCGAAAACGTAATGTCAGATAGAAATTTCCTGACAGACAGATATACTCATAATTTTCAGGCAGACTGGAAATTAAACAACAGGCTAGGACTGAATGTAGTTTCATCATACCAGGATTATAAACGTAAAACACGGACAATAATAACCGACCTGAACACCGGACAGAAATCACTTTCGACAGAAGAATCGGCACAGGACGTATCAAAGTATAAAGCTATATTTGCCAGAGCCACGGCAGCATGGACTTTCTCTCCCGAACTCAGTTTCCAGCCGGGAATAGAATACAACAAAGATGAGGGATCAGGGAGCCGGATTAAGAATAACTCTGAAATTTCTACTTTCGCTGCATTTCTTTCTGCAGAGTGGAAGCCTTATGAATGGTTCAGTGTACGTCCAGGCGTGCGCACCATTATAGATGCCGACTACGATGCTCCGGTTGCTATTCCTTCTGTAGGCACAAAGTTCTCGCTTAATCACGATATGGATTTGCGTCTGTCCTATGCCTATGGTTTCAGGGCACCGACTTTACAGGAATTATTTTTCTCGTTCAATAACGCAAACCACGATGTAGAAGGTAACCCTGACCTTAAAGCAGAATACTCCACCAATTTTACAGGATCGTATACATGGCGGATACTGCACAATGAAAATATACGCGTTACATCTACGCTATCAGCATTCTACAATGATTTTCGCGACCGCATAGTTTTGGCTCAGGGCAACAGAAGCGCAATACACAGAATTTACAGTAATGTAGATAAATATAAGACTACAGGAGGAACATTCGAAAATTCCATGATATGGAAAAACCTGCAGGCGAATGTTAGTTTCTCTTTGGTCGGCCGCTACAACAGCCTGACAGAAAACGACGAATTGAAAAATGAGAATCTCCCTACTTTCCGATTCTCTCCCGAACTCAGCACCAGCATTTCTTACCAGATTGTAAAAACAGGAACCAACCTAAACTTCTATTATAAGTTCACCGGTAAACGGAATGAATATAGTTATGACACAGATACTAAAGAACTGTACCTGACCGGCTTGGATGCCTACCATATGGCCGACTTTACAGCCAGCCAGAATTTAGGGAAATACCTGATACTAAATGCCGGAGTAAAAAATCTGTTCGACCTCACTACTGTAGACAATACAGCGACAAGCGGCGGACATACATCCAGTGGCTCGTCTACACTTATGGGATGCGGGCGCTCATTCTTTATAGGAATCAACTTCTTACTAAATAACTAATTATATTTTAAATATTATCGAAATGAAAAAATTATTGTATTTACTTGTTATGGTAGCCATATTTGGCTTTAGCTCTTGTGGTGATGACGATGATGATATAACATTTGCTGATATCGCAGTGAATTTTGCATCAACTGAACTTGGTATAGACGAAGAAAATACTTCTGCCGATGTAACTGTGAATCTCAGCCGCACAGCAGATGTTAATATCGATGTTACCGTGAAATTTACACCTACAGATGTTGTATATGGTACTGATTTCACTACCGAGCCTGCCTCAACGGATAATACGGCTAAAATAACAATCCCTGCCGGAAGCACTTCTGCATCGTTTAAAGTAAAGAAAGCAGAAAATGTATTGTTCGACGGTGACGAAAGCATCAAGTTCAACATTTCTGCAATCTCGGTAACAAACGGTGTAGTCATCGGGGAGAAAAAGGACATGACACTCAACTTCAAAGCTATTATTTCCGAAGGGCAGACAATGATACTTGAAGGCAAAACTGCGGAATCGAATTATGCAAACAGTGTGTATGTAGATTTTAGTACAAACACTCAATACGCTGTAGACCGCACAAGCTGGTCTTTAGGCTTCTATAGTGGTAAAGATTTTCATGTAATACTTAGTACCGGAAACAGTGTATCAGCAACATCATCTGGTAAAACCGACATTAATGCCGTTACATTAGCTGATGCTACGACATGCCCAATCAACATCAGTGCTACAGGTATGATGGATCCGCTCGTTAAAGAAGCAATCGATAATATAGATGGAACTTTAGAAGGTTCCGTATTTGGTGAAGTATCGGCAACCGAAACTGAGAACATGGTTTATTTTGTTAGCGATGGTGGCGAAAAGGGTGCCGACCGCAGTCTATGGTATAAAGTAAAAGTAAACCGTAAAGGTGAAGGATACACAGTACAGTATGCTAGAGTAGGTGATACTGATATCCAAACGATAGATATAGAGAAAGATGCCGCATATAATCTGGTAGGATTCAATCTGGCAACAAAAGAAGTTGTAAAAGAAGAGCCTCAAGCTGCCAAATGGGATATTATGTGGGGATACAATACAGGTCTTACTATAATGAGCGGTAATAATGAGGTTTACGGATACATGCAGGATAATGTATTGAGCAATAACTTAGGAGGTACTGAAGTTGCCGAAATAGCAGTTACTGCAACAATGACATACGATAGTTTCAAAAAAGCTGATCTCGATGGATTGACATTTTCTAAAGACCGCTCTACAATCGGTACTAATTGGAGAAATACTGCCGGAGGTATGGAAGGCGGCGCTACCGGAATCAATTATAACAAATTCTATATAGTGAAAGATGCTGCCGGAAATTACTATAAGCTTAAGTTCAGCAAAATGGGACTCGGCAGTGATAAAGGTGAACGCGGACGTCCTGAAATAGCATATGCTTTGATCAAATAATATTTGGGTATAATAATTATCAACAGGTTGGCAGACCGGATTTTCCGGTTTGCCAGTTTGTGTATAAAGAACGAGGGAATACATAACTATATGACTAAAAGCAAAATAATAATTTCCGTTGTGGCTATTCTGCTTATTACAGCGGGAATAATAGCATGGAATAAGCTGGCTTCGACAACTAAAATTGCCCTTGTCAATTTCCAGCAGTTTCAGGCTACCAGCCTCATAAAGGCCAATAATGATAACTTCATCAAGTATGAAGAAGTATCTGTCGATCAACTGGATAAACTAAAAAACTATGACTTTGTGCTCGCATTTGGGATGGGACTGAGTGTCTCTGCCGATCAACGGGCAATAATACAAGCTGCTGCCGATAAAGGAACTCCCGTATATATCTACGCAGCCACCAATCCTGAAAATAACATATGTAATCTCGACAGCATTCAGAAAAGTGCCGTATCTGATTACCTGCAAAACGGAAACAAAAAGAATTATCAGAATCTGGCGCGCTATATCCGCCAGCATATCGATAAGAAATCGCTATTTGTCACTCCTGCCGATTCGGTAGTCGAAAGCGCTTCAGATGTACTTTATCATCTGGATGAAAACCTGTCTTTTAAGACCGTTACAGAATACGAAGATTACCTTAAACAAAATAATTTCTATAAAGAGAATGCACCAAAAGTCGCTATTGTAGGCGGACTGAACGACCCTTTCAGCGGTAACAGGGAAAATATCGACAGCATGATTGTTTCTTTCCAGAATGCAGGCATGAATGTCTATCCTGTATCTTCGGCTATGAAACGTATGCAATTTCTGAAAGAGATATTACCCGATGCCGTAGTTTATTACGCTCATGGGCGACTTGCAATGGGACAGGCCGATGCTGCCGTAACTTGGCTCAAAGAAAGGAATATCCCCGTATTTTCACCATTGACAATCTTACAGACAAAAGAAGACTGGATGAAAGACCCTATGGGAATGTTCGGAGGATTCATGTCGCAGAGTGTCGTCATGCCCGAACTGGACGGCGCTATTTATCCATATGTAGTCAATGCACAGGAGATAGACGGAGACGGACTGTATATGTTCAAAGCAATACCCGACAGGCTCAACAACTTTACACAGATAATAAATAATTTCATATCACTGAAAAAGAAAAATAATGCCGATAAGAAAATAGCTATCTATTATTTTAAGGGAGCAGGACAGGAAACACTTACCGCTCAGGGAATGGAAACTGTTCCGTCATTATACAACCTGTTGAAACGATTGAAATCGGAAGGCTATAAAGTGGATAATCTGCCTGCCACCGAACAGGAATTTGAAAAACTGCTGATGACACAGGGCGCCGTATTGAGTACCTATGCCGAAGGAGCTTTCGACGATTATCTGAAAAACGGCAAACCTGCACTGATTGAAAAATCGGAATACGAATCGTGGATAAACCGTTCTTTATCCAAAGAACTATATGCCGACGTAACCAACACATACGGTGAAGCTCCCGGCGCATACATGAGCGTACATAAAGACAATAAAGATTATCTGGCTGTTGCCCGCATCGAATTGGGAAATATCGCTCTCCTACCCCAGCCTATGGCCGGACTCGGCGCTGATGCATTTGCTATAGTTCACGGGGCGAAATCCGCTCCTCCGCATACGTATATCGGAGCATATCTATGGTCGCAATATGCTTTCAAAGCAGATGCTATGCTGCATTTCGGTACGCATGGCAGCCTTGAATTCACACCGCAGAAGCAGGTGGCTTTAAGCAGTAACGACTGGCCCGACAGGCTTGTGGGAACCGTTCCTCACTTCTATTATTATACCATCGGCAACATTGGCGAAAGCATGATGGCAAAACGACGTTCGTATGCTACGACTATCTCTTACCTCACTCCTCCGTTTATGGAAAGCGAAACACGTTCGCAGTTCAAAGCCTTGCAGGATAAGATACGTGACTATTACAAAACGGAAGAGAAGGCACAATCCAAAGCATCGCTAGCTGTTAAGAAAATAGCTGTTGAAATGGGTCTGCATCGCGAATTGCGTCTCGATAGTATCCTGACTAATCCGTACACAACGGAAGACATCGAACGGATAGAGAATTTTGCCGAAGAGATTGCCAACGAAAAAATGACAGGTCAGCTCTACACTACCGGAGTATCTTACGATGCTGAGAAAATCCGTTCGTCTGTACTTGCCATGAGTGCCGACCCTATAGCTTACAGTCTGGCTGCACTGGATAAACAGCGGGGAAAGATTACGGACAAGCAATTAAAAAGCAAGACGTTTTTCACTCAATATTATCTCGAACCGGCCAAGGTATTGATAAATCAGGTATTGAGCGGTAAAACAGTTGACAGCACACTTATATGTACTGTTGCCGGAATAGCAACAAAAGACCTTGCTGAAGCTAAAAACATACTCACTCCTCCAAGACGGGGAATGGGCACCATGTCTTCAAGTTCAGCCGCGGGCAGTAAACCGGCTAGCAGAAAACCAGAAGCCAAACCGGGCGGACATCCTGCGGGAATGCCTAAATACGGAAATAAACCGGACACAGGCAAAGAACTTTCGGAAGGAATGGGCAAACCCCAAAAAAGAGGACAACCTTATGCAATGGATACTTCCAAGGCTGAGAAACCGAAATCGGGTGGTATGGAAAAACCGAAGAAGCCGGAATATACCAAAGAACAAAAAGACAGGGCGCGTGCTATCACAGAAGTAGAGCGCACGATAAACAATATAGTAAATTATAAAAATGCTTTATTGCAAAGTCCGGAAATGGAAATAAAATCCATACTGAATGCTTTTTCGGGAGGATATATCGCACCATCCTCGGGAGGTGATGCTGTGGCTAATCCGACTGCCGTACCTACAGGCCGCAACCTTTATGCTATCAACGCAGAAGCTACACCGTCGGAAGTGGCATGGGACAAAGGCGTATCGCTTGCGAAAGCTACATTGGAACAATATCTGAAACAACACGGAGAATATCCGAAGAAGGTCAGTTATACTTTCTGGAGCAGCGAATTTATCGAAAGCGAAGGAGCAACGATTGCACAAGTACTTTATATGTTGGGTATAGAACCTGTTCGCGATGCTTTCGGGCGCGTATCCGATATACAGTTGATTTCATCAGAAACATTAGGCCGTCCGCGTATCGATGTGGTTGTACAGACATCCGGCCAGTTCCGCGACCTTGCAGCATCTCGCCTCGCTTTAATAACCAGAGCGGTAGAAATGGCTGCAACAGCAAAAGACGATAAACACGAGAACTTTGTATCGGCCAGTACGACCGAAATAGAGCGCCAGCTTGTAGAGCAGGGTATTCCACCAAAAAGCGCGCGCGAAATGTCTTCGCAGCGTGTATTCGGCGGGATAAACGGCATGTACGGAACAGGCATTCAGGGAATGGTAAAAAGCGGCGACAAATGGGAAAACGAAAAAGAAATTGCCGAAGCTTACATCAACAATATGGGAGCCGTTTACGGTGGTGATAAAGACTGGGGTGAATTCAAGGCAGGACTGCTCCGCGCCGTACTCCATAATACGGATGTAGTTGTTCAGCCGCGGCAGAGTAATACATGGGGAGCATTGAGCCTCGACCACGTATTTGAGTTTATGGGAGGAATGAATCTTGCCGTACGCGATGTAACGGGAAAAGACCCGGATGCTTATTTTGCCGACTACCGCAACAGGAACAATGTGAAGATGCAGGAACTGAAAGAAGCTATAGGTGTGGAATCACGTTCAACAGTTTTCAATCCGGCATATATCAAGGAAGTAATGAAAGGCAAGGCATCCAGTGCATCGCAAATCACAGAGGTAGTTACCAACACCTATGCATGGAATGTGATGAAGCCCGATGTTATAGACAATGAGATGTGGAATCAACTATACGACGTATATGTAAAAGATTCGCACAACCTCGGTGTACAGAACTTCTTCAAACAGCAGAATCCGGCAGCTATGCAGGAAATCACTGCCGTAATGATGGAAACTGCGCGCAAAGGCATGTGGAAAGCTTCGGATCAGCAATTGGCCGATATAGCTAGGCTTCATACCGATTTGGTTAAGGAGTTCGGTGCAAGCGGTTCCGGATTCTCGGGTTCGAATGTGAAATTACAGGATTTCATTTCGCAGAAAACCTCACCGGAAAGTGCTACAGAATACAAGCAACAACTGCAGAAGATGAAAACTGCGGATGCTTCGTCCGAAATCAACAAAAACGGTACCGTACTGAAAAAAGAAGGAGTTACCCAGATGCAAGACGGGGAAGAGAATTCGTTGAACGGCTTTATTGTTGTTTCAGTGGTACTTGTAGCCTTCATTATCCTGCTGGTTGTCCTGCGTAAGAAAAGAAAGAAATAATTATAACCAATGATTTGCCGGTGCGTTACATCAATTGACAGGCGCATTGGCAAATCAATATATCGACTAATGGAACTTATCATCCAAATACTGATGTTGTTTATCCTGATCAACTGTATCCTGAAACTCAGTTTCTGGAAGCCGTGGCAGGCGGCAATATTCGGCTTTATCTGTGCTGTCTTCATTCTATGGACATGCCAGTATGCGATTCTACAATCAAAGACACAATTGGCAGATTACCTTAAGAATAGCTATATTATGCAGGATGCTGCCGTACTTATTACTATCGAGTCCGCTATATGTTTTGCTTTTTGCTTTGCAGCCCTACGGGAGATGTTCGGCAAAAAGACTAAAAGGTGGATACAGCCATTGTACTGGTATCCTAGTCTGCTCATTTTTCCGGTACTGTTTTATCTGCTGACACAGATAATATTTGCCATGCCGGGAACAGATTTCACACTCATTTCGTACCTACTTGCCGGAGGTGTCCTTATCGGATTGCCAGCATTGAGCTATCTGGTGAAATACCTTTATCCGGAAAGAGAATTAAGGCTCGAAGTATATTTTCTGGTGAGTCTTTTTGTATGCATCATAGGACTTATTACTACCGTTAACGGGAATGTAACTTATGCTGCGGTGGAAGAGCCAATTAATATAAAGGCACTTGCATTATCCTTCATACTTTTTGCAGTCGCTTTTCTCCTCGGTATGGTGTGGAACAAAGTAAAATGGACATTCAGACAGAAAAAAGAATCTAAAAATCAACTAAAATAAAACTATAAAATGGAAGTTATTTCTAAAGTATTATTCTGGGTGGCTAACAGCCTGTTAATACCCGATATCATCATTTTGTTATTCCTTTTTGCGCGTTCATTACTTCTTATCGGTAGTTTTTACAACCAGTTTATGGTCAAAAGGAAAAACGATAAAGAATTGAATGAAAAGATAAAGAACCTCAATCTATCTACTATCGAATCTTTAAAAACGGCATTACCCGAAAAAGATAATTCTTTATTTATCAGATATATGAGAGATCTTTTGTCCACTCCTGCAAGTGAGGCTTATTCAGACTTTCTTATCTCTAACTTCGAAAATGAAGCGGAAAAAGATACCTCTTTATCGAAATTACTGGCAAAAATGGGACCTGTACTCGGACTTATAGGTACACTGATAGCGATGAGCCCTGCCCTGGTAGGATTATCTACAGGTGATATTTCGGGCATGGCATATAACATGCAGGTAGTATTTGCGACTACAGTTGTCGGCCTTGTAGTAAGTGCAGTGGGGCTGGTTACATTGCAGTTTAAACAACGTTGGTATGCACGCGATGTAAATAATCTGGACTATGTAGCAAGAATACTGACCGAAAAAGAAGAACAGCCATGAGAAGAAGACAAAGAAGAATCAGCAAGTTTTCGAAAGAAGAAGATACCGACCCGTTGAGCGTTATAGTTAACCTCTTCGATGTAGCTATGGTTTTTGCCGTGGCACTGATGGTAGCGATGGTTATGCATATGAATATGACGGAAGTATTCACGCAGGAAGATTATACCATTGTAAAGAATCCGGGGAAAGATAATATGGAAATTATCACGAAAGAGGGAAATAAGATAAATAAGTATACACCCTCGAAAGATCAGTCATCATCACAGCAGAAAGGACGTAAAGTAGGTATTGCTTATGAACTGGAAAACGGGGAAATTATCTATGTACCGGAATAAGGTATAGTGATAAAAATAGAAAACCCGGCAAATAATCTTTGCCGGGTTTTCTATTCTATCTAATGATTATTACCTCACTATAGGAAATTGCGAAATACGCAATGTAGTACAGCCGTAAGGAATGAGTGTAATCTCTTTTTCCGGTTCGTCCGCCCATCTGTGAACTGAAAACGGAACAGGCCCGGCCATTTCATTATATAAATTCCAGCTTGGTATTTGCTTGGCTTTTACTTTTAGTTCTATAGGCGCACCGTCAAGGTTCCAGAAGTAGTTGCTTTTCATCTTTTGTTCATTAATGCTGACTTTGAAATTCTCATCCGCTTTCTTCTTATCGAACTGGATTATACCATAGTTCCAAGGCGATTTCGGTTTGATTTCCCAGTAAGAATCGCCGAACTGTATCTTGTCTTTACCTTCGAATTCTTTCTTTGTCCATTCTTCCTCAATCTTCAGTGCATAAACAAGCGGCCCTCTCTGTACAGTCATCGATTTTTCATACCATGTATCGTCTGTCTGTATTCCCATAGGTAGATGTAATTCTACAACATCCCCGCTATTCCACGTACGGTTGATAATTTCTATTTTCCCGCCTTCCACAGTTTTGTATGCCTGTCCATTAATGGTTATCGAAGCTTCTTTACACCATGAAGGAATACGGACATGGAAAGGAAATGCTACCAACTTTGTCTTCTTCGTTTGGATATCCAGTGTAAAGCGTATTTTATCATCCATCGGATAATAGGTATCTTCGGTCATCTTCACTTCTATACCATTAGCTACCTTTGCCGTAACCTGTGACGGAGAATAAGCAAGTGCTGCCAACCCATTGTCAGCTGTAGCATACCACAGGTTCTGTACGAATTTAGGCCATCCCTGATGCATATTCGAATAACAGCACGGATATCCCGAGAATGTGCCGTAAACAATATCCGTAGCCCCGTGGTTTCCATCTTCATAGAAATTACGGTGATGACGGGTCACCATTACCTGATTGGCCTGCTGGAAGTATTGTTTATGCATAAAATCGTCCGTTACCTGTGTCGGTAATGCATTGAATGCTACTTTTTCCAGATGCTCTATAAAGTCTATATCGCCTGTTATCTCGGCCAGTTTCTCCAGTGAGAACATCATCTCCACTACCGAACACAGTTCTACTCCCTGTGTAGGATTATTTCCATGTAGTCCTTCATCTCCGCCATACATACCTTGTGCCTGACCGTTGTAAGTCTTAATATCCGAAAATCCTTTCTTTACGGCATCCAGATACTTTTTGTCGCCTGTCTGCTGATAATAGATGCCGGGTTCCTTTATCCCCTGTGCCAGATTTACACAGTGGATTGTATTCAGTTTTTTCAGGTCGTCGGAAGCAGTAAACATTTTTGTAAAATCGTGAGCCTGACTGTGAATGAGATCACCGAGATCAATAAGAAAAGATTCTCCTGTTATATTATATAACCAATGTATTACCTGCAGGTTATCTCCGGCACGATAATTCGCCCAGAAAGTCCAGTTGCCGAGTGGTTTTGACGGAAGGGTCTCCAATTGATATTTAAAGTATTTGCTCATAAAGTCTATAACGCGTTCATCATTTGTCGCCGAATAATATTGCTGAAGTATTTTCAGTACTACCATACGGGGCCACCAGTCGTGGGCGTTATCGCGCTGTACTCCTGCTTCGTACGGATAATCTTTATCGGGGCCGAAAAAACCGTCAGGTTTCTGGCTCTTCAACGCCCATTCTACCCAAGGCTGTACTTTCTTTTGCAGTTCTTTGTCGTCAAGAAGATAGGCTAACGGCAGAAGTCCGTCTATCCAATAAGGGCCTCTCTCCCACTGGTCACCGTCACCGCCCAGCCAGCCGTTACGCTCACCCATAACCTGTGGATAAAGGGTATCCATATGGCCGCTGGCTCCCGTACGCTGACGTTCGAGCATTTCCTGCAGCCAACCTTTAGCCTTTATATTGCCTAACGGTAGTTCTATATAAGGTTTTTGTACTAATGGGTATCGGTTGTTACGGTAATTGGGCATATTGATACCATTTTGTGCGAATGTGGATAAAGAAAATAAAATAAGTGTTAGTCCCAGAAAATGGGCAGATAGGTTCTTTTTCATTTTTAATATTTTATGTGTTTATATACATGTTTCGGACTTTAGCCGGGCTGTTTACTGTTAACAAATCAAGGCATAAAGATAATTATTTTTTCATTATTTTCTCTGAGTTCAGTGCTTTGGTTCAACTTCGGATAACTCTTGTTTTGAACCGATATAAATAAGTTGTATATTTGTTAAAATTCATATTTTGTTTAACAAGTAAAAAAGATTTTATCATTATGAAGACTTTAGACTACATTAATCTCGATGCGGATAAAGCAAATGGTATTGTAAATTCACTTCAGCAACTGCTGGCCGACTTTCAGGTGTTTTATACAAACCTGAGAGGATTCCATTGGAATATCCAAGGTAAGAGTTTCTTCACTCTTCACAGCAAGTTTGAAGAAATGTATGACGATACGGCTGAAAAAGTGGATGAAATAGCTGAACGCATACTTATGCTCGGAGGTACCCCTGCCAATAAGTTCAGTGAATACCTGAAAACTACAAAAGTAAAAGAAGTTTCGGATGTTGTTTGCGGCAAAGAAGCTATCCAAAATATACTCGATACATATAAAATTATAATTGCTGCCGAAAGAGAGCTTTTATCTCAGGCTTCGGAAGCAGAGGACGAATCAACAGTAGCATTAATGAGCGACTACCTGAAAGAACAGGAAAAAACAGTGTGGATGCTGGTAGCATATTGCTCATGTGACGAAAAATAAAATCTACAACTGCATAAATTATATGATAAAAGGATACCTCATCGGGTATCCTTTTCTTATTAAACTATTCTATTTCCTTGATTAAAAACTAAGTTTTGCACCTGCAAAATAACTTCTCGGCAGAGCAGGGCCGTAAATATAACTTGAAACCCTGTCAGGGCCTTTATCGAAATCATCCTGATAAGAATTGAATATATTCTGTATTCCGGCATTAATTTCAATATTAGTGCCTTTATAGAAAGGAATTTCATAGGCAACCTTCCAACCCAGTTCAAAGAAAGATGATGTTTTTTGCGTTCTGTTTCTAATTCCGCCTCCTTCGTAAGGAACAAGCATGTTTCCCGTGTATTTACCGGAGAGATTCGTACTAAATCTTTTTACAGGAGTTACAGTAGCCACAAAATAGCCGTATACATCCGGTGTTCTCAACATTCTTTTTTCCGGCTCGACTCCGTCATCATCTTCATCCGACCATTTACGGGCTTCATCGTAAAGGCTTTTCTGGACGGTTGCACCAAGCTGTAATTGCAATAATGTGCTGTAAGCAATTCTTACTTCGAAATTAAGCCCATACACTTTTGCCCCGGATGCATTTATTATCGTTTTTATGGTAGAACCATCTTCCTGCAGGGAAGATACGGATGTAAACGGATCTTTCAACTTTGTGTAAAAACCTTCTACGAGAAAATTAAGTTCGGCACTGCCTGTTTGGTAATACCAATCTACAGAACCGCTTATACTATGCGACTTTTCTTCTTTCAGATCCGGTGAAAGTTGTCTGATAATCTGTTCACCACCTGCAAGATCGACATGCAAATCTTCATCGAAAAGCTGTGGTGCGCGAAACCCCTGTCCGTAACTAAGCCGTATATTTATGTTCTCCTCAGGATTGTAACGGATGTTTGCACGTGGACTGAAAATAACATTTTTGAGCAGCTTATGTTTATCTAGACGTCCTCCTAATAAGAAACTCCATTTCGCGTCCTTCCATTCATTCTGGGCAAAAGCACTTTTTGTATCTACTTTCTGTTCTATAGTATTTTCCCTGTATCCGCTCTTATCTTCGAGATCATCAGATGTATATTCGAGCCCGGCTGTCAATGAAGAAGGCATAAACAGCAATTTATCAAAGTCATATGAATACTGGCCTCCTATCGAATAAGTAAAATCTTTTGTCCTTCCGTAAGAATTCATCCTGCCTTCTATAGCTTCCAGTTTCTCGGCATCCGACAGATTATCATCGGTCATAATAGTAGAAACCGGTTCTCCTCCTCCGTAATAACTTTTTCTTTTGGTATCCTGTGCTGCGGTATATATGCTGAAGCGATGTTTAGTGTCGGATGAAAATATATCATACTTAAGACTTCCTCCGTTGATATCGGAGTCTATTTGTTCGGCTATATAAGCATTGTGAGGTTCTTCTCTTATCCTGTCGCCTCCCCGCCTGAATTCGTTCATATTGTGATATTCAAATGTAATTTTCGAATATGGCCCTGTTTTGATAAAAGAACGGAAGCCCAATGTACGGCTGTTGAGATGCGGAACTTCGGAGAAACCATCGCCGTCGTCGTCATAGGCAGAACGGTATCTCTTCTGTCCGAAAACCATAACGCCCATCCTGTGGTCGTCGGATACGAGCGAAGCGTTGAAGTTGGTATTGTTATCGAAATCGCTTTTTCCTCCTATCGACATTATATTGTGTGACAGCTGGGCTGAATTGCGCAAAGGCTCTTTGGTAATAATATTAATTGTTCCGGCTATAGCTGACGAACCGAACAGAGCCGAACCTCCACCACGCACAATTTCTATCCGTTCTACCATGGTTGCGGGAATTTGCTCCAGTCCGTATACTCCGGCAAGGGAACTGAATACAGGTCGCGAATCGATAAGTATCTGCGAATACGCCCCTTCCAGACCATTCATCCTGACTTGTGTAAATCCACAGTTCTGACAGTTGTTTTCAACTCTGAGTCCGGGCTGAAATCCTAATCCGTCTGCAATGGTATATGAATTGGTTTTTTCAAATGTTTTTACATCCAGAATGCTCACCAATGTAGGTGCAAGACGACGGGATGTCTCATTCCTGTTAGCCGAGACAACAACTTCGTTCAATGAAATATTGCTTTCTTCCAGTTCGAAATTGATTTCAAGTGTATTGCCTTTTTTTAATTCAACTTCTTTAGAAACTGTCTGATAACCGACAAACCGTGCCTCTATTGTAAATTTACCTTCCGGAAGATTCTTCAAAAAATAATGTCCGGTTGCATCAGTTGTTGTTCCTATCGTGGTACCTTTCAAAGCAACTGTTATATAAGGAAGATGTTCTCCCGTTTTCTTATCTATTACATGACCAATGATATTGGCATCTGTTTTTTTCAATACGGGTGAATCTGCCATAGTATTCAGCATGAATAAATGGCAAATGAAAAAGAATATATATTTTTTCATTCTTAATTTGTTTTATAATTGATACAATAATTGTATACACCAAAATGATCCTATCGGGTCAGATAGAACTAATGGTATAAAGGAAATATGTATAATTATAAAACCGGGGGTGCACGCAGCCTGAAAAGACTGTTTACAGATATAACAGGAATGGAAAAGAGTATTCTGGTACAGAGTATCTGTTTTCTTACTCTGAATATACCGAATACAACGGCTAATATAATTAAGCCTGCAATATAAAATGTGGATAATGTGTGTATTAATTGTATCTCTGCGCCTGAGTGTTCATGGGCAGGCTTTCCCTCATCGTCAGTTGAATATGGATGCGAATGGACAATAGTTACCCCGTTTACGATATGAGTATGCGTAAAGAAAGTGATAGAGCATGCATAAGTAATAAAGAGTACCGGAAGGGCAATCCTTAATAGAGCTTTTATCTTTTCGTTTAACATACTAAGAATCTGATATACGAGTGATATATGACGGCAAAGATATGGATTTTATCCGAATTAGATTTGATATCTCCTAGTATTGAATAAAAATTTATCTTAAACTTAACAATGTAAAATGAGTCTTCACGGATAAAACCGCAAAGACTCATTATATTTTAAATGGGATTCATTTAGTACCTATAATAAAGAGAGAACGTACTGCTGGCAAATTTATTTTTACGATAGTATTCTCATCATTCTTTTCCACCTCTGCTTTTGTCATAGTGCCTTTATGAGGATTCCATATTTCTATATCATTTAATATTCCTCTTAAGCTGACAGATGATCTGATGTCTTTATCGGTCGTATTTGTTATATAATAGATATCCAGACCGTCTCGTTGCTTATGAGTATAGTTTACATATCCGATATTGTGAGCCGGAATTGTTTCTTCATTAAACTGAATATCGGCTTCCAATCCCATTTTTTCAAACGTTTTGTTCAAATTGTCTTTTGTGGTTGAACGTATAAAAGCAAATTGCCCGCCTTTTTCGTTTTCCTTAAACATATCTTGCGAAACAATTCCTTTTTCATCGACAAAAGCCGAACCGAATATCCCGGCTATTATATCCTGTACCTCCTTATCTTTACCGAATTCCGCCGAACAATAAGGTAAAGAAGCGGTTGCAATCACTTTACCTCCATTGTCATAATAAACCTTTATAGCCTTTAAAGTAGCGGCTGAAATAACCTCCCCACCCGGCATAATCAGAACTTTATAATTCTGGATATTTTCCTTATTATTCAAAATCAATTCACTACCCGCAGGCGTTATTCTACCGTTCGTCAAATCCTCAGGATGAATAAATGTAAAATCCCTCCTTACCTGATTTGTCAGTAAATCACTCAATACATGATGATTAACATTCTCAGGCAACCAGTTAGCCACCGGAAGACCCGAATGGGCATCACGGTTTATATACGACTCAGCCTGAACTGCATTTACCGGCCACAGCAAAGCCACATCGCAAACCCGTCTACCACCTTGGAGCAACATACATGACCGCCCCGTGAATAAGCTATAGTGAGGAAGACAATCTTTCAGCAACGGATTTTCGGGAGAGATAAGCGGCGGTATGCGTATTGCCTCTTTCTTTGTATCGTACCACATGCCGTGAGGCACAACAAAGTTTACCCCTCTTGCCATAGACTCCAATACTACACGGTAAAGCGTCAACGAATCCATATCTGCAGGGAACGCACCACACAATTCAGCCCCGACTGTAGGCCTGTCATAAAGATCGGCTGCCGAACTGATCTGTTTGTATCCGTGCAATCCGCGTCCGTAGAAGAAAATAGCATCCAGCAACGGGATATCTACATGCCTGTAATATTTCAATATATCGCCGTGTGCAACAACTGAGTTAGGACTGTAATTTTCAGGCGGATGCCCCATACTTCTCAGGTTACGTTTTTGTGACCATTCCGATACTTGTTTTACATAACCTTCGGCCATGAGTTCGGAACGAATATCGTAAAAGGCAACTCTTGCCTGCCGGGTTTCCGGCCCTATATCGTAATACAAAGCCGGGTAATATAAGGCCGGATTTTTCCCGGATTTTTCTTTGAATATATCGGTGATGGCCGGTGTCCAGGTCTCTTCCTGATGGACAAAGCCTACATCGTCGAAAAAAGTTTTAGTTATCACATTACCGAAATACTTACTGAAATGTTTGCCATATTCATCATAAGTCATTTCAATAACTTTGCTTACTGCTTCGGGCTGCATATAGTCGACCAACATGTCATGATCATTTCCCGTTCCATATTCACACTTGAAGAACATTATCCGCCATTCGCCTGCAGGAACATCCCAATTCAATACATTATCTTTCATAAACGACTGAAGATCTACCACTTCGAGAGAAGTAGTATTCATTGCCGATACAGCCATTAATACTCCTTTCGTCGGAAGCGTATATTCTTTTCGGAAATGGCTGTTACCCTTTACCATGAATTCATCTTTTATCATGAACTTCCGTCCATATTGCGGATACTCGCGCTGCAACCTTCCGCCGGCAGTACCGCTGGGAAAGTCCACATCATCGTAAAGAACTACCTCAGTACCCAGTTCTTTGGAAATATCGAGCATATCGACATAACGCTCGAAATATTCATCCGAGAGGAATTCGGGTGACATTCCCGGAGTAACAAAGTTTGTTCCCCACTGATGACCGGGAGAAATGGGCAATACTGTTATTCCACCAAATCCGGCAAGTTCTTTTGCTTCTGTAATATGCTTCCTTAGACCTTCGGGTGTCATAGTACCATTCATGTGCAGAAACGGCATCGGACGAAATTCATTGGGCGGATTCCTGAAATCTTCTCTCAACTGATCCCTTTCATCAGCACAACTAAACAACAGGAACAGCAATCCTGTCAGCAATAATAAATTTCTCATAAGTATTTATTTTAGTTCCACTTCCTAATAAAGTGATCAGGCCATATCAGGTTCAAAAAAGATTACTTTCCTCCGGGCTGGAAAGTATATCTTTGCGTACTCTAAAAATAAAAAACGTTAGATTTAATTCACAAATATAAAAGCCTGCCTTCAGAATCAATTAATCAAATTGATATATAGATTTGAAAAAATGATATAAAGCTTTATTTATACAGATTTCGGGCTATAGTGTAAGTTGTAGAATAACAGAATATTTATTGTCTGTGAGATTTTGTTGCAATGAATAATTGTTTTCGAAAAGTAAATCAAGGCGGCGTTTGATATTAGTCAGTCCCAATCCGCCGATCTTTTTCTTATTGGTTAACGGAGTTTTGGTCGCAGAATTTTCACATGTAAAAGTCAGGATGTTTTCCTGTATATTGAAGGACAAACTGACATATGGTATACCGATTGTATCGCTATTATGCTTCACCGCATTCTCTACAAATGGTATAAAGAGCAAGGGAGGTACTTGTATAATGCTGATATCACCTTTTATATCTATTTCATATTCGAAACTGTCTTTACGTATCTTTTCCAATTCAAGGAAATTTGTAAGAAATTCGATATCAGCCTTTAGGAATACTTTGTCCTGTACGCTGTCATTTAGTTGATAACGAAGTAGATCATCCAATTTTACCAATATAAATGAAGCCATATCGGGGTCTTCTTCTACCAATATATTTGCATTATTGAGCATATTGAAAAGAAAGTGCGGATTTATCTGGCTTTTCAGGAAACTAAGTTCTGATTGCGATGTTGCAGAACGGAGATCATTGATTCTACGGCTACTGATCATCCAATGCTTAAACAATAATAAGGCCGATATTCCACCCAGGAAAAGCAGGAAAACAAGTAATGAAGAGGCTATGCTAAGGAATATTGCAATAGCGCTGGGCTCGTGATGAATAACAGCTATATCGTAAAAATATTCCTGCAATATCATCATTATAAACATTGAAAACAATGTAAATACAATAACTGCTATGATGTATAAGAATATTTTATTCTTTGCCAGTAAACGCGGATACAACACATATGCATTAAAATAAACCATGACATTCATAAGCATGTAAAAACCGAGCCAGCCGTAAAACCTGTTCCACGACAGATTGAGTTTATCAGGAGCATCGAAGAAATTGCCGATCGTTATCATCAGAATAACAAACTGCAATACTACATGCCGCCATATCCTGTATTTGTCATCGAACAGGAAAGAGGCTACATTGCTTATTGAAAATCGTGATCCCATAACTATTCTGATATGTTTAATACCAGTTCGATTACTCCGGCTTTCGCCGATAAAGTATATTTTTCCGGATATAAGAGTTCCAGTCTCTTTTCTATCGAATTAATATCTTCATACATCAGTTGCTTCTGATTATCCGACTGACAAGTGAAATTAAGTGTATATTCTTCTATCTGAAAAGTCAGCATCAAAGATCTACTATCATTTATCATATTTTGCACAAGCGTGATAAATAACAATGGTGACACAAATACATTTTCGAAAATACCATTCGCCTGAATGGTGTACTCGAAATCGCTTCTATTCAATTTTTCGAGATCGAGGAAATTAGTAAGGAAAGTTATCTCCGATTTGAGCAGGACTTTATCCCTGTTGCAATCATACAACTGATAACGAATCAATTGTCCTAGTTTCATCAGCATCTTTGTTGTTTTCTTCGGACTTGATTTTACCAATGCAGAAGTGTTTGTCAGGGTTTTAGATAAGAAACCAGGGGTTATCTGTCCTTTCAGTTTATTTACTTCCGATTGCAGGTGTTCATATTCCATGAGGCTCACACGTTCGTTACGGCTTGTCCATTGGCGCAGCATGACAATTACCGAAGCTCCCCAAAAACAGATAAAAGTAATCATAAACAAAGCTGCATTGTCGACCAATATCAGCGGGTTTGTATAAGAGGTAATCCTATGAGGTAGTTCTAAAGCGTTGCGTACCAAATATTCCTGTAGAACAGACATGACTGGTAATAGAAATACAATTGCAGAGAGTATGATTGTATATGCCATGTATTTACCTTTCAGCAGCAACCGCGGAAGTAAAAAATAATAATTGAAATACATAGCCGCTGCATACATTAAAAATGAGGAAAAACAAATAAGATAAATCCTGTTGCCTAAAATACCCTGACAATCCTGATAGGCTACAAATATCTGGTTGAAAGTAATTATGATTCCTGCCACGATACATGCCATATGCCTCCAGATACGATATTTAGAATCGGTCAGAAAAGAAGGTAATTTATAACTTTCTTGTATCTTATTCATTTTTCCCCTCGGTATGAGTTTAACAAAGATACATTAAAAATCAAGTCTGTATACTACATTGAAAATAGAATTCTTTATACGTTTCGGCTCTATAACATGTGTTTGAAGGTTGTATTCATGCCCGAAATATTCTTTATAACCTAAAGCATTTGCTCCTTTGACAGCTATTTCGTGCGAAACTTTCTTGCGGTTCATCCTGTAGCTGACCGTATAGCTTCCGAGAAACATAGTTGACAGCTGTTTTGAATAAGCCTGAGTTTCGTCATATTGTGTTTCTTTGTCAGGATGAGCAAGTGAAGCTTTTTCATCTACAGGTGAATATCTGTCGCCTCCCTGCAGGGTAAGTTTTACATTCACGCCGAATACATTTTGCTTGCTACGGCCAATCATCCATTCTTTTCCAAACAATCCGTTGATAATGTAGTTGCGGTTATATTTCGTACTGTGCCATACACCGTCACCTCCACGATATTTCGAACTGAATATGGATGCATTTATCATATAATACATTCCTTTTGTCATATACTTTTCGAAAGTAAGGTCTATCCCGAAATTACGTCCGTTGCCTTTATTTACCAATGCATCTTCTACATAATACTTGCTGCGGTTAAGTATGGAAAATGAACTGTCGGCAATCACCGGAACATCGTACAGATATTGGAAATAAGGCTCTATCCTCAGGTTCATATCGTCTGCAATTTTATAGCTGTACGATAATGAGAAATGATGTGTTTTTGTAAAATCTAAATCCTTGTTTACAAGTTCATCTCCTGTGACCTTAGTCTTCACAAAATATACATCCATTTTTTCCATACGGCTGTGTAACCCGTAAGCCAGCCCGAAAGTGCTTTTAGCTGATGCCTGCCATTTGAGAGCGGCACGGGGTTCAATAGTCCAACTGTTGTTCAATGTCAGTAATTGACCATTGATACCCAGTGTAGCCGATAATTTATCATTAAAGTTGAACAGTGAACTTGTATAAGCAGTCAGAAGATTCGTATTTCCTTTCCCTTCCATGATAGTTTCAAGCGGTTCGGTAAAAAAAGGAGCAAGTTGCATGTTCATATCATACCTCATATTGGTTACAGTGAAGCCTGTCTTATTCGTATGCTTGCTGCTGTACTTTTTGTTGAAATAAGAGGTGAAGACAAGATTTGTATATTTACTGTTGAAGTCATTTGACGGCGTTGAATTCATATCCACATCGAACACGTCTTCCCATGCCTTTATATCGGAATAAGTGGCAGCTATAGTTGTCTTCAACTGAGCATTGTTGTTGAAAAAATAGCGGTGGCTCAAACCTACTGCGGCTGATGTCTGTTTCATTCTCGAATCTTTTGCATCATCCTGATACTCCCATTCTTCGGGTGATTTGATTTCCGGTTTTATATTATCCTTCAACGCTGTTCCCCACAGAGAGAATACGCCGGCGTTTTTAGTCGGGAAATTAAGTTTGAAATTTAAATCCTGATAGTCCAGTACTTGCTCCAAATCTCCCGCAGGATTTATCTTACTCATTAGTCCGGTAGTAGAATAGCGATAGTTAAAGATGTAAGAAGAATTATGCTTTTTGCTTATCGGCCCCTCCGAGGCAAAATCAAGCCCCATGATTCCCGCTTGAAATGTATGCTGGAATTTCTGATTATTACCGTTACGCAACTTCATATCGAATACACCCGAAACGGCATTGCTATACTCGGCTGGGAAAGCGCTGGTAAAAAAGTCAGAGTTACCCAATACATTGCTACTCAGCGATGATAATATACCTCCGCCCAAAGATGACACATCTGCAAAGTGGTTAGGATTCGGAATTTCTATATCTTCCAGTCTCCACTGAAGCAGGCTCGGCGCATTTCCATGCACAGAAATTCCATTGTTTGCCACCCCCGGCGACACTCCGGCAAATGCACTTACAAGTCTTGCAGGGTCATCGAGGCTTCCGGCATAACGGGCAGCTTCTTCTACATTCAGCATATGCCCGCCGAACAAAGCCATTTTATTAAGCGGCTCGTTTTTCTCAGCCTGCGCTGTGATAACGACTTCCCCAAGTTGTTGTACATTTTCTTTTAACTGGATTTCAAGATATACTTCTTTTGCTGATGTCAGCATGATTTCACGTACGATGTTAGTTTCGTATCCTACCGATGAAGCCTGTATATCGTGACGTCCTACAGGAACGTTTTCCAAGATGAATGAACCGTCATCATTTGTCATTGTACCCTTTTCGGGCATATCTGTAAGCCCAACAGTTATGAAAGGTAGTGGAGCACCCGACGAACGGTCAACAACGATACCTTTAATGTTCTGAACCAATTGCTTGTTTTGTGCAAGGACACTTACCGAAGTAAGCAGGCAAACCGCCAGTAGTAGTGAATGTGTTACTTTTTTCATAATAGCTTTTATATTTTAATTTATTTGTTTCGGTGTAAAAGTAGAATATGCTTGTTCGCTCTTTGGATTTAGTAGACGAACCTGAGTTTTTTGTAGACGAGATTCGATTTATTGTATACGGGGTTGTAGAGAATCGTTATTGAAAAAGAGATTTTTGTCTTTGATAACGATAACTACTGCCAGTATAAGAAGAAGAACTGTCTGAATTATCTTCGTATCGGGATGAGGGGCAAAAAGTTCATTAAAGAAACCTGCTGTGATATGGAATATAATGGTTATGATGATATTGCGTCCGGTCTTATAATAAAGCCAGTTCATAATCAAAACATAAGGAACGATACTCACCAAAAAGTTTACACCGTATATCCAGCCTGATTCTACAATATTGCTCTGATAATAATCTCTGATAGAAGAGAGCGGCATATGCCACACTCCCCAATATATACCGAATATCAGCGATGTCTTAAACAGATTGAACCTACGGCGTAAACTGTCTGTTCCATACGAGTGCCATGCCAATTCTTCGAAAACCGGAGCCATAATTAACAGAAACCACACAGGGAAAATACCGGAAGAAAAAGTAAAGTTACCGGTGATAATAAACTGCGAAGGGCTATATCCGAAAAGCAATGAAATAGCCTGCGCCGTCATGATACTTATGGGCATAATCAAACAAGCCAAAGCAAAGTAACGAAGTTTAACATCTTTGAAATTGAAGAAACGCCCCATTACGTCTTTGCGCAAAGCCGAATCTTTAGAAATCAGGAAAAACGATATTGCCACAGGAGCCAGTAATCCTATAAAAGACAATACACTAGCAATGTTAAGGAATATATCCTGATGCGGTTCTATCCAACTTACATATCCGGCTACAAACCAGAACAGCCAAGGAATAAGTGTAGATAATAGATAAAATGTCTTTACTTTTTTGTAATTGTAAATAACGGAAGGTGAAGATTCTGTAGTTTTCATATCCAATGTATTTTTAGTGATTGATTAGTATTTCTAATGTTTCACTTCAAAAGTACACCGGAACTTCACCCTGTTTTGGAATAGAAGACGGAAGAGTTTATTTAGTAGACGAAAGCTTATCTAAAATATACAAACAAAAATTACAGACCTGTTTTGAGCTAACAAGTAAAATAATAAACAGTATTTTTAAATTAATTATATGAATGCATTCCGCTAAGGAAATGGTTGACCCCGAAATAAGTCATCAAAACGGAAAGAAATGCTAAAATTGAAAGAATATTAAACAGCAATGGATTGTCCCACTTTTTTACAAGCCGCAGGTGCGTAGCAATAGTATAAACGATAATAGTAACCAAGGCCCACGTCTCTTTTGGATCCCATCCCCAATACCGTCCCCATGATTCATTAGCCCATACCGCACCGCAGAATGTACCGACAGTCATCAGCGCAAGTCCTACCAGCATTGACATCTCGTTTATGATATTCAATTTTTGTGTAGCGACTGAGATAAGGTTATTCTTTTTTGAGACAGAGAATAACGATAAATTAGTGATTCCCAACAGTAAACTAATACCGAAAAATCCATATGCGGCAACAATTACAGCCACATGAATCATCAACCACGGCGACTTTAGTACCGGCACAAGAGTCCCTATCTGCGGGTCCATCCAGTTAAGACCTGCAACAAAAAGAATCACTCCTCCGAATAATGTAGCCAATGCAAAAGTAATATGGCTCTGTCGTACAAAAAGCAAACTCGCCAATACTGATATAAAGGATATATATATCATTGTCTCATATGAATTACTCCACGGTGCATAACCCGCGATATACCATCGCAATGCTATACCAAATAAATGGAATAATAGACCGAGAACGACTACGACAGTTAGAGAGTGCATTACCTTTATCTGCCATTTTTTTTCTTTGAAAAGAGCCAAAAGAGATAAGACTAATAAAATGCCCCCTAAAATGAGGTAAAGCTTTTTACAGGTTCTGAAAATATCCAGCTTGTTAGACAGTAACTCTGCTTTTATTTTTTTAGGCTTAAGATCGAGTGTATTTTTTGTCTGCTGAAATATATCTATCATCCTCAATACTTCATCAGATTTTTCCCAATCCTGCGACTTCATTGCATTTTGCACACTGTTGAGATATCGCGGCATAATACGGGATACAAATAAAGAATCGGCAGACGGAAGACCTGAAAAATCATCTCCGTAAGCATACCATTTATGCTCCGGATCGTTTTCTTTCGGGAAGATATTGAGCATCCTGAGATTTATGATCTGATGAAAAATATTTACTTGCTCATCCAGCTTCAAAATATCTTTTTCCCGTTTATTCCGCTCAGATGCTGGTTTGTTGTATATTTCACCTACAACTTTCTGAAGCTTATAATTACCGACACTATCAAAAATATTGACATAGGCGCATTCTTCTCCCATAACTCCAAGAGTAGAAGCCATATCTTCGTTAGGCACCTTAAATAAAGGCACACGCATCCACATTTCGGAAAGGGTAATAACACTTAATAGGAACTGATCGGAATTCAGGTCACCAATTTTATGGGATTTATGCAGTTTCCTCAACACTTCCGAAGAGAAAGTATTTATAGGCTCAATACGCCCGTCCGATGTCTGCATCGGTAAAGAACCAAATTTTGCAGCATGCTCGGCGTCTACTTTATTATTCTGGATCACCTCAAACATTCGGGATGCATTATCCTGAGCATTTGCGGATAATGAAATAAATAAAAATCCGAAAATGATAGTTAAAACTTTTGGCGACTCTTTCAATTGTCTCAACTTAACTCTCAACTGTCGGAAACGTGTATTTTTCCCTACAAAAGAGAAGATAAAACCGACTATCAATAAGATATAGCCGCTATATGTAACATTTCGTCCGGCCACGTCTTTATTCACAGACAATATCGTCCCCTTTTCGTCCTTGTCGTATGAAGCCTGAAACAGGCGGTAACCCTTTATATCGATCACATTATTCATGGATACTGTTCTCTCAACAGTTGTACCGTCTGATTGGATAAGTAAAAGGCTTTCGAAAGATGAAGGACTGGAAGAGCCGGGATATCGCTTAAGGGTAAACTTTTTCAGTTCCAATTCGAAAGGTAATGAATGATAATGCTCTCCCCTACTCGTCTGAACCAGCATTTTGTAAACCGATTCGTTTTCACGGATATGAATGCTTCCTTCTTCACTGAATAAATGGGATGTAAGCGCACCAGCAAGGATTATAATAAAAGCGAAGTGAATAAAAATCACTCCCCACTTGCGTTTTTTTATTAATTGAGATTTTATTGTAACTAATATAAAATTCAATACCAAAAAAAACTGCAAAAGAAAGAATACAGGAGAATAATAAATCATGGCTTTCGCAGCTTGCGTTCCATGATATTTTTCTATCAAAGTAGCTATTGCCAAACCCAATGCATATACAATGAGCAGCACAATAGTTGTTTTGTATGACGAGATCATCTTATTAAAACGAGCCTTTACATCCATTTGCTTATTCTTATCTCTTGTCAAATTCATAAAAGTAAAAAGTGAAGGGGCGCATGGCATCTCTTCACTTATTACTTTATAGTATATCAGTCAGTTCTTATGCTTTTTCCCACTGATCACGTAACAACTGCACAGCCTGAGGTACTATGATATTACGATTGCCGATGCATCCGCATTCGAAACTCACATATTTATCATATCCCAACATCTTCAAGCCTTTGAAACCATCGATATAGTTATCCGCATCACCGTCTTCACTTGGCATATTACGGGTTTTGCGGCTTGCAATATGTACATGCTGCAAATAATCTCCGGCAGAGATGAACGCTCCCATATCGGAAGTCTCTTCCCATGTCATATGCCAGAAGTCACCCAGACAACGTACTCCCGGATTATTTATATCGCGACAGATAGAGGCTGCATCAGCTACCTGACGCAGATAGAAAGCTTCTTTCCTGTTGAGAGGCTCCAAGATGACAGTTGTTCCATGTTGAGCAGCAAATGTACCCATCTCGTTGAACTGCTCGCACAAGAAGTTGCGGGTTTCCATTGTGTGAGACATAGCAGGTACCTGTCCGTTGAATGCAGGAACAATAATCACACCTACCGAACCGAGTTCCCCGGCCGCAGCTATGATTTCTTTCATCGTATCCATACATTCTTTGCGGATAGCTTCATCTGTAGACAATATAAAGCCTTTAAATCCGGCACATATTGCGCTTACTTTTATATTGCGTCCTTTTAATGCTTCTTTTATTTCGTTTACGCGTCCGCCAAGACCTCCACCCCATGGTTCAAATCCGGTAATACCGAGTTTTTCCATATAGTCGAACTTCTCATTTAAAGTTTCACCCGGAGGTGTACTTTCCTGAAAAGACAGGTTGAGAACAGCTTTGGTAGCGGCTTTATCTTCTGTAGCCGTGGCCTTAGATGAACAAGCTGTCATACCTGTTGCTCCTACTGAAAGAAGCGCGGCTCCCGACAATGAAGTTTTTAAAAAGTTTCTTCTGTCTAATGTCATAGTTTTATCCTTTTTTAGTTCCGGGAACTGCCACAACAAACGTACTCATATCCATTTTACCCATATTCAGATCTTTTGGAGTCAAATCAAGAGGGGAAGCCGTCATTTCTGTCCAAGTTGTTTTAGCTCCAGTATAAGCTGCTTCGCGTCCCATGATAGCTGCCATGTTCGAAACCGCTGTTTCCGACGCCTGATCGATAGGCTTATTAGCACGGATATGATTTACCCAGTTCACATGCTCCAGTACATATGGATTTGTTTGTTTGAAGTTCGCTTTTTCTGCTTCACCATCATATTTCCAAACCACATTGCCTGCAAGGTCCTTTATTACAGTTTCACCGTTTTCAGTAGACCATGAGCCTTTTGTACCCTGAATAAATTCACTTACATTATTTGCACATCCGTCAATCTGGCGACACATACTATGCATATGTATACCGTTTTCCATAACGAAATCTGTACTAAAGTTATCGTACTGATCGCCCCACAGACGGCGCTGAGCAGAACCGAAAGCGACTGCACTTTCCGGCTTCAATCCACTAAACCAAGTAAATACATCTATATTATGGCAATGTTGTTCAACAATGATATCTCCCGAAAGCCATTTCCAGTTTACCCAGTCTTTTATCATCCATTCGGCATCAGACCAGCCTTTTTGACGCTCTCTGTACCAAAGCAAATTTTGATTCCAATAAACCACACCGCCTGTAATTTCACCTATAGCGCCTTCCATTATCTTTTTGTAAGATTCAACGTAATTGCGTTGGTGATGACGTTGCGTACCTGTTACTACACACAGATTCTTAGCTGCAGCCTGTTTTGCTGTTGCTACAATTGTACGGTAGCCTACAGGGTCTACACAAATCGGTTTTTCGAGGAATGAATGTTTTCCCTGTTGAGTAGCATATTGGAAATGGGTCGGACGGAATGAAGGAGGCGTAGCTACAATAACCACATCTACTCCGCTATCGATAACCTGCTTATAAGCATCGAGACCTACAAATCTTTTATCTGCAGGAATATCAATATTTTTGTCGTTTTTCAGTTTATCAGCAAGGCCGTCCACTTGATCTTTAAACACATCTCCTAATGCTGTTATAGTAACACCGTTAGCTGCATTCAAAAAGTCTAAAGCTGCGCCGGAACCACGTCCGCCGCAACCAATTACTCCGGCCTTAAGTTCTTTGCCGTCTTTGGCCATATCCATTAAATCAGGAATATAATATGTACCTGCTTCTTTTAATGGCTGCTGCTTCGGAGTTGCCGAATTACCGCCACATGATGTTAACATAGCTGCGCTTCCAGTTCCCACAGCTCCCAAAACTCCTGCCATTGCAGAACTTTTTATAAAAGACCTTCTACTGATACCGTTTTCTTTTTTCATTACCGTATTTTTGATATTTGATTATAAATTAACTCTCTATTAATTGCCGATAGCGCTGGCCGATTCGCAGACAACCCTGAACCCAATTCCCTTGATATCTGAATACCACCATATACTTTTCGGTTGTTGCGGGTCTGTCTTCAGCCATGCATCGTGTTTTGTAAAATCTCTGGCGGCACAACGTACATCAGATGCGTCTGATAGATAGTTGCCACCGCGAACTACCCATTCGGTACCTTCGGTAGATATAGGATCGGTCGCACTACCTCCTCTTTTGCTATATGCCTGTGGATCATACTTATCAGCACAATACTCCATTACATTTCCGAGCATATTTTTCAATCCAAACGGATTCGGCTTGACTGTAGCCGGCTCCTGCGTCTTATTACGACTATTTTTGTTGTAGATAACGAAAGAAGATATCGGCTCTGTATCGGCATCGAAAAATTTGCGCCAGAATCCATGATCGGAAAAATCTTTCGGATTCCCTTCAAAGAAATAAGGTGTTTCCGTACCGCCTCTTGCTGCATACTCCCATTCTGCCTCGGTAGGTAGACGATATTTTTTACCTGTTTTCTTAGACAGCCATTGGCAGAAAGTCTCGGCAGCATAATGGGTCATTGTTATAGCAGGACGATCACCCCCGCCCCAACCCTGATCTGGGAAACCAAATGGCGGTGTAGGCCCCGAAATAGCGTCTACATTCGGATTACTATTGTTAGCGAAAACCATTTCCGGCGGCGTACGACCTTCGCTCATAGTACTTGCATAAAATGCCCAATACAAATCCCATGTGACTTCTACTTCCGACATAAAAAACTGGCTTACTGTCACGCTGTGCGCCGGTGATTCGTCTTCCTTATGGAACGCTTCTTTTTCGTCGCTACCCATTTTGAACTGACCGCCGGGTATTGCTATCATATTTATCGAAAGCGGTGTACCCAGTATTTGTTCTTTAAATGTTGCGAAACCGGATACTTTTGTGGCTTCTTTAAAATATGTGCTTGTATCCACGGCTGCACGGTTTTGCATGCCTGGGATAACCGTCATTTTAGAATGCTTATAATTGGGGTTATAGTGTCCGGCATCGAGGTGACAACTTATACACTGAAGGTTCAGCTTCTTTTCATTTTCTTCATAATAGAGATGTGCTGTAACCGCTTCATCGGAAATACCTTCGGGGAATAAATTATAATGACATTCTTTACAGGATTCATTAGGAATATAGGTTACAGCATGCTCGAGCTGAGACATTCTCTCCCAATCGAAATCAGCACTGTCTTTCATCAGATATCCCCATACATCCCTGAAACCTAACTTAGCTTTTGCCGTATAGTGATCCCATGTATTGCTTTTGGGCGGAAGATGACAATCTACACAATGAACCTTTGTACCGCTCTTATTATTCATATGGACTGATAATTTCCAACTGTCTTCGACATGCGGGTGCACATGGCACATCATGCAAGATTCATCGGTTGAGAAATAAACCGATGTCTGATACAAAGATGCCGACAGAATTATACCAATAAACAATCCTAAATAAAGGAAAAAAGATTTGCGTTTAAAGAAAGCCTTTCTTTCTCCTTTTTCCGGAGAACCGGCTTTATCCTTTCTGAATTTCATATAGTGTTTTTATAGTCTCTCTACTATGTTTCCAAGCAAGTGCAAATAACGGGAATAAAGTTGTATATTGTAGCTTTTTTAAGAAAAAATAGCGAAACTTTTTCGATTAACATTTATTGTAAGCATTTTTAATATTTGTCGTTAATTCAAGTTAATTAACCGGAAATTTACAGTATGAATATTTAAACATTTTTAAAAGACCAATGTATTATAAAATAATCTTAATTTTTTTTATTTTCTGTTTTTCGGCTTGTGGAAATAAAAAACAGTTGTATTTCGAAGAAAAAGGAGAAATTTTTCATACCACTTATTCAATTAAATATCTATATACACAGTCTTTAAAAGCCGAAATAGAAGATAAATTTTTACAATATGACAACTCCCTGAACGCATTTAAACCGACATCCATAATTTCCAAAATCAATAAAAATGAAGAAGCCGTACCTGATAGTTTTTTCATCAATGTTTTTAAACGTTCACAGGAAGTCTCTCTGAATTCGGAAGGATTATTCGATATAACCATATCTCCTCTTATAAATGCATGGGGCTTCGGTTTTAAAAATATGGACAATGTAACTCCTCAAATAATCGATAGTTTAAGATTATTGGTCGGATATGATAAAATAAGATTGGAAAACGGGGAGGTAAAGAAA
This sequence comes from Prevotella sp. 10(H), assembly GCF_000711235.1. Taxonomy (GTDB): domain Bacteria; phylum Bacteroidota; class Bacteroidia; order Bacteroidales; family Dysgonomonadaceae; genus Dysgonomonas. The sequence goes on from NZ_JOMI01000001.1 coordinate 639,923, forward strand.
TCAGATCCCCGTATACAGTTCAATATGTCGGCAATAGCGAAAGGTTATGCAACAGATGTAATTGCCGAACTTCTGGAATCTTACGGCATCAGTAATTACATGGTGGAAATTGGCGGTGAAATACGCACAAAAGGAAATAGCCCCAAAGGTAATTGCTGGAATATAGGAATCACCAAGCCGATAGGGAAAAATATCTATGATTATCAGAACCTGCAGACTATACTACGACTATGTAATAAATCGTTGGCTACATCAGGAAATTTCAGAAACTATTATATTAAAGACGGTAGGAAATACGCACACACAATAAACCCCAAAACGGGATATCCTTCCGAATCGAATATACTAAGTACGACAATCATAGCCGATGACTGCATGACAGCTGATGCTTACGCGACTGCATTCATGCTGATGGATACGACTCTCACACGCAAGGTTGCAGAAAAAGAGAAGCTTGAATATATGCTGGTGTTAGGCGAAAAGGATAGTACTTTTACAGTAGTCAAGTCAAAAAATTTTGATGAGTATATAGTTTACTGAAAGATTTGGAAAGATTTATAATTCCAAATGAAAAATATATCTTTACACTCTAACAATTACAAAAGAAAATAACAATCTACTAAACCAGCACCTATAATGAAAAAATGGCTTATAGCATTAATAATCTTTTTAGTGGTTGCCGCCGCAGCAATATTACTGATAGTGAATTACTTTACTATATCCAAAACAGAAAGCGAGTCTTATAGTAAAGAAGATTTACTTAAACCTGTGACTTTTAATGAGGTCACATTGGATGATACATTCTGGAAAAACAGAATGGAAATTCAGAAACGGGTTTTAGTTCCTGTTGCTTTCGAACGGACACAATCTGCGGTAGACGACCTGAAAAAGACTGCTGCTTTCCTCAAAGGTGATACATCATCGCATGCCAGCCCGAGCCGTTTCGTTACATCCGATTTATATAAGGTAATCGAAGGTGCTGCATACCTGCTTACGCTGGAAAGAGATGCCGCACTGGAAAAACAAATAGATGACATTGCCGAAATTATTTCGCAAGCCCAGGAAGAAGACGGATATCTGTATCCGGCACATACTACAGGCTCATTCCGGTCAGCACAACTATGGGGTGGAGCGGGAATGGGCGACAAACCATATTCATGGGTAATTCACAGCCATGAACTATACAATGTAGGACATTTATACGAAGCTGCCGTAGCTTACTATTACGCCACAGGTAAAAAGAATCTGCTGGATATTGCCGAAAAAAGTGCAAAACATATCAATAAAGTCTTTTTTGAAGGTGGTGATACTAAATATAATGACGGCAAACCTGTTAACCAAGCACCGGGGCATCAGGAAATGGAACTGGCTCTGGTAAAACTATACCGTGCTACAGGAAACGACCTCTATCTGCAAATGGCAAAAAAATTCATCGACATTCGCGGAGTAACATATAAGCCGGAAGGCGACGGCGTGATGACGCCAGAATATTCGCAGCAACATAGGCCTGTCAGAGAACAGGATAAGGCTGTTGGACATGCTGTACGTGCAGCTTACTTGTATTCAGCTATGGCAGATGTTGGCTCACTTACAGGAGATAATACACTACAGCCTGCCCTGCATAAGATTTGGGATAACATCATGGATACCAAATTCCATATAACAGGCGGTCTGGGCGCCGTACATGGCATTGAGGGCTTTGGTGATGAATACGACCTTCCTAATAAAGAAGCATACGACGAAACATGTGCTGCCGTAGGAAATGTATTTTTCAATCACCGGATGTTCCTGCTCGAAAAGGATGGTAAGTATATGGATGTGGCTGAAGTTTCCTTATTAAATAATGTATTGGCCGGAGTAAATCTCGAGGGTAATAAATTCTTCTATGTAAACCCTTTAGAATCGGAAGGTATGGTCGACCGCTCATTCTGGTTTGGTACGGCCTGCTGCCCTACTAATCTGGCGCGTCTTATCCCTCAGGTATCGGGGCTGATGTATGCGCACAACGACCATGAGATCTACTGCGCATTATACACAAGTAACCATACGGATATAAAATTGAAAAACGGTAATATCAACCTTAAGCAAATAAGCAATTACCCATTCGATGAAACGATTAAAGTAGAAGTAAACCCGGAAAATAAAGACCAGCAATTTAACCTGAAAATGCGTATCCCGACATGGTTTGGCACTCAGTTTGTTCCCGGAAAGCTGTATACATACATCGATAAAGAAAGCCATGACTTCTCTCTATATATCAATGGAAAAGAAGTGAAGAATGCGAAAGTTAGCAAGGGATTTGTAACTATCGACAGGGAATGGAATAAAGGCGATCAAGTAGAACTCAGGCTGCCTATGACACTGAGATACACAAAGGCAGACAGCCGCGTTAAGGCCGATGCCGGCAAGTTGGCATTGACACGCGGGCCGTTGGTATATTGTGCCGAAGGAGTAGACAATGAGCAGTATGTCAATCGATATATAGTGGCGCCTAATGCTGACTATAAAATTGAAAAGGTAAAAGAAGGTTCCCTTAAGGACATCGAAATTGTAGAAAATGTCCCTGCTAAATATATAGCTCTGAACGGAAAAGCAGAAGACCGGAAAATGACATTAATACCTTATTATGCATGGAACAACAGAGGTGTTTCAACAATGAATGTATGGTTTGCCGACAATGAGAATGTGATAAAAGAAAACGGATATATGATTCCGGTAGGATTCAGTAGCATCTCAGCATCGCACACCTATAAGGACGATAATGTGCTTGCTATAGTCAGTGGCAAATTTCCCGAAAGTTCGAAAGATACAGGTATTAAGAGATGGACTTCACATCCTGAAAAGGGCAAAAGACAGACAATAGAATTTGAGTTTGAACAAGTATCGAATGTAAAATCATTTTCTGTATACTGGTACGAAGATACCGACGGAGTAAAATTACCGAAAAGCTGGTCGTTGGAATATTCAGCCGATGGCCAGAAATGGCAGTCTTTCCCGTTATATACAACCGATACTTATAGCCTGATAAAAGATCAGTTCAATCTGGTACATTCGGCAGGAGATAAACTCATGTCTAAGAAATTCAGACTGAATATGACGCCTCAGCCAGATAAATCCGTGGGAATTCTACAAATCAAATTCGATTTGAAATAGATCGATAATATGCGCTAAATGACATTACTCGTATATAAGATTCTTTCTATTTTTTACCTTACTATATTAGAAAATAAAAATATGTAGACTTATGTCGGCTGTTAAAAAGGATGAATCAAGGTTCATGAATTGTAAAAATGAAAATAAAAATATTATCTTTGCTCGTGAATATTTAATATTCCGAATCTGATTTTTATATCATAGATTATTAGATATTTAACTCATGGGGCTGACTGGCTTTGACAGCGAGATGAAGTGGTTTGTAAGCATGCAGTGCGTAGTCGGCTGGCACTATAATCTCAGACGTCACAAATTTAACTGGCAACAATAATTACGCTCTTGCTGCTTAATCGAAGTATAGTAGATTTATAGCTTAATTCCCGCACAGGTGTGGGAACAAGACATCACCCGGAAGCTGTGGCTTCGAAGCGTGCCGATAAGGTGGTGCAGGCAAATCGGAGATAGGATATGGAAAGCTTTGGTCCGTATTTGAAATTAAGAAGATAAGGTTTGAGTTGGTGGCTTCGGTCTTGCTCATTCATGAAAATTAAAGCGGAGATAAGCATGTAGAAAGCAAATTAGTTCCTTGTTTGGACGAGGGTTCAAATCCCTCCAGCTCCACTTAACTTAAATGTAAAACACGGTAAAATCCTGAAATTTAGCAAGTTTCAGGATTTTTGTTTTGGTATATGTAGCAAAAAACACTGAATTCTTGAGTATTTTACTGTCTAATTCGGGGACAGCTTTGCAAATATAAAATCGTCCCCGAATCCGTCCCCGATTTAAATTTAAACTGTTATTTATCAGTAGTTTGCTGCATTTTACAACCTGCTTATTTTTCTTGGACTTCATACTTTTAAAATTAAAAACAAATAAAAATTTTAAGTATGAAAAAGAATTCCTTTAAGACTTTATTTTTTGTAAAACCATCCAGAATTTTAAGGAACGGTGAATCTCCTGTTTTTATGAGAATTACTATTGACGGGCAGCGTGGAAAAAATGATAAAAATGACCCCTTAAGAACGGGGCAAGCTGACCCCCAAAAGTTAATAGTGTAAAACCTAAAAAAGTTGTTTACCGGAATGGGGTCTAAAAGGATGGATTTTATGTCCGGTTTAACAACAAAATTCTTTACAAATATACATTTTCATTCTTAGATTTCTTCTTTCTAAGAGATTCTCCATACAGTTCTACCCTTAAAGCATGATGTACGATACGGTCCAATACAGCATCAGCAATGGTTTTCTCCCCGATAATATCATACCAGTCTTTTACCGGGATTTGTGATGTGATAATAGTAGATCGTTTCTGATGCCTGTCCTCTATTATGTCCAGTAAGATACTTCTTGCCTGGTTGTCAAAAGGCTGTAGTCCAAAGTCGTCAAGTATTAACAAATCCATTCTTTCAATACGTTTCAGATCAGCGATAACTGTTCCCTTGGCTTTAGCCAGCTTCAGGTTAGCCATCAGTTTGGCAGTTGAGCCATAGAAGACCTTGTATCCCATCTGGCATGCATGGTATCCTAAAGCCGATGCCAGATAGCTTTTGCCTGTTCCGGTAGGTCCGGTAATAAAAAGATCCTTACGTTCCTTTACAAACTCCAGCTCCGAGAGGCGGTGAACCTGGTTTTGGTCTAATCCGCGGTCGAAGGAGTAGTCTATCTGCTCTATAGAAGCCTTATAACGGAAGTTAGCGATCTTAACGGCTCTTTCCACGGCTTTGTTCTTACGGTCATCCCATTCGTTTGATACGAGCATAGCCACGAACTGGTCAACGGTAAGAGTTTCTTTCAGGGTAGATTCTAATGAGGTTTTAAAGGTGTCATACATACCGAAGAGACGCATCAGGCGCATCTTGTCCAAGGTTTTTTCATTGTTCATAATCTTAAAGTTTTAATAATTAATTTATATAATACGGTTTATTGGTAATAATCTTTTCCCCGGATGTTATCATGTGGGGGCAATTCCTCTGTTTGTATATCAGGTTCTATCTGGTCAAGTTTCTTATGGAGTATCTCTTCTATTATCAGGTAATTATATTTGCCGATACTGTCAGCCAGCCGACATGCCGCTATTAAGCGGTCTACACCGACTTTACGGGCGAAGGCAAGGATGCCCGAACAGCATTTATGAGCCTGATCAGGATACTGTTTCTTAATTAATACCTTTTTGATATAGGATTCTACATCGGGATGTATCGCTGCGCTCTGTTCTATAAGCTTCTCAGGCGTCCACTCCGATATGAAGCGGTGCTGAGCCGGCTGATGCTCACTCAGGGTTGTAAACTGATGGGCTATTTTACTTCGTTTATGGGAGGCGATCAACATATTAGAGTAATATATATTCACTCTGTCTGCGTTATAACTGAGTTTTACCTTTTTACCCATATAGGTATAAGGGACACTGTAATAATGCATATCTTCTCCCAAACGGGCATGTCCGTACCGGTTAACGGTAGCTATTACCTGCTTTTTAACTTCATAACGAATCGGATTTAAAGGCCCAGTTCCTCACGCTCCACATCCTGGAAGTATTCCCTGCGGGAGTAATTACGACCTGTCAGTAACGCATTATTATGCATCTCCAGAGCCGAACGTATGGCAAGGTTCAGGGAAGCAAGATCAGCACACTCCAAACCCTCCAGTTTAGTGTAGATATCCTTATAGGTACGTTTAACGGCATTCTCCACTAATGCTTTGTCACGGGGCTTATATCCACGGGCAGGATAGACAACCACACCATAATGTTCGGCAAAGGCAGCAAACTCAGGGTTAAGGATGGCTTCATAACGACTGGCTTTGGTTACTGCTGCCTTCAGGTTATCGGGAACTACGGCACGAGGTGTACCACCATAATAAAGGAATGCGTTTTCACAGGCAGATATCAGGTCTTCTTTCTTCTGGCTTTCGACTGCTTCAACGTAAGTCAGTTGGCTGCACCCTAAGATGGCAACAAAGACCTCTACTTCCTTTATACTACCATCAGGGAGTTTTAAGCTAAGCTTATCCCCTGTGTAGTCGATAAACATCTTATCCCCGGCTTTATGTTGCTGGCGCATGATAGGATGTGACAGTCGGATATAACGTTGGATAGCTACCCGGAATGAAGTCATTGAGTAGCCATCGGGATACGCCTTGATATACTCCTTGTACAACTGTCCGCTGGTAACTCCACGCTTCTTTAACTTCTTGCAAATGTCGGGAAGAATCTTCTCTAATTGTTGGTGGCGAAGGCTGCCGGGGGAGTCTTCTTTGGGGGCGGAAAACAGTTCGCACAACTCCGCATCATCCTTCTTTATCAACTCCTCGTAGCTAAGATTCAGTGTGTTATATATGCGGATGTACTTCTTGACTGTATTGCGCGAGGTAATGGTCATCGCGCTGATCGTTCGGACGCCTGTACCTGTACAATAAAGGCGTAATATGCTTCTTAATTTACTCATTGTAATCGGTGTGTTGGCCATAAATAATCTGATTTTGGTTTTTAACACAAACTAACCAAAATCTTTAGCCTTATAATCCCTTCCGGTTACAACTTTTTAGGCGGGTCAGTTTAAATCGTTTTTAATGGGTCATTTTAAACTGTTCTGGGTGGGTCATTTTGAACCGTTTTTAACGGATCAATTTCCTCTGTTCTTAAGGGGTCGTTTTTATCGTTTTTTCCAATTTATACAATAATAGTTTTATATAGAGTGTTAAATGAAACAGAAGCTCATAGAGATAATAAAACAAAAGCCATTAAATCGTAACTGGAAAATGGAGATATTTCAGACATGAATAAGGTACGAGTACCGAATTGAGATTTCTTCTAATCTCCAAATTAAGGACAAAATATTCCGTGATAAACACCGGCATCCACTGCATTAAATCACAACACCAAAATAGGGAATTTTAGGCCAAAATAAAAATTGTTCCCGATTTGTCCCCAAAAAATAAGGGGGTATTTTCAGATGTTTGCTATCTTTTTGTTCGATAAACGATATTTCATTTTAATATTGAAAGCAAAATGCAGCAAAACGTCATTTTTTAACCTTTTTACACCCCGTAGTTCAAGTCCCAGGCAGAGTTGAACCGCCGACCTCTACATTATATACAAAAAGCCTTAAGATATAATAATAAATTGATATTTTTTATTTGAGGTTTATCACAATTAATACAGATAAATTAACTAATTGCGAAAGAGAATATTTCAAAGAAGAGCCTTTCTAGAAAGGGATTACAAACATAAAACAAAGATTTAATATTTACAATTCTTTATCGTTAAGATACAATTTCTTAAAGTTAAAAAATACTTCTTGTTTTGTGTATGATTTATATAGATAATTGAATGTTTATGGCTATAAAAACGGTAATTACAATTTAGGCACTCTAAAAACACAGAATTTGCGTGAAATTAAGCCTAATATTTTATTAAAATCGCATTCAAGAAGGTCTTTAAGTTCCAACTCTGCCTGGGACTAAAACTTAATATTCCTATAATGTGATGGAAGTCAGCATATTACAAAAATACAAGATTATCTCTAAAAACAAAAATTACTTACGGATTCTTAATCTTTAATTATTTCTACATATATTAAATCAATTTACAGTTGAACTTTGCTTTAAATAATGCTTAAGCCTTTTCTTATATAAGCTTTATTTATCGCCAAGCTTCTATGTATGCCTTGTCCAGCATCTCCATAATGTCCGATTCCCTATATAATATCTTTCCACCCCAGAAGATATAAGAAATGTATCCGTTTGTCCTGTATTCCTGTAGGGTACGGTTACATACATGTAATAACTTTGATAGTTGCTTATCTGTTATATACCGTTCACCATTCAATATAGGAACATAACCATCAAACAAAGCCTGTAAATCAGCTGATACCTTTTCCAAGGATTCTACCATTGAAGCTATTTCCTGATCATTCTTCTCTAATAATATCATAATACTATATTTTGTGTTTTAAATTTGTAGTTTTCTTCTAACAACTTTTCTACATCAGTTCCCCTGTAGAATATCTTACGGTCCAATTGACTGTAACCGATCCTTCCCGTTTCACGGTATGTCTGTAAAGTCCTTGTCTTTATATTAAGGATGTGACAAACCTCTTCACTGCTTAACCATGAGTAAAGGTTTTTCTTACCGTATTTCTGTTTCATCGATTCTGTTTGTTGCTTCAGCATCTTTACCCGTTTTTGAATATCTTCAAAGGAACGATTGTCTATTATTATTTTTTCCATATTTAAATTTTTAAATGATTAATTTATTTATCTCAAAGATATACTATATTTGTTCTAAATAATTTGATTTACAATTACTTGTCCGCAACTGTCCGCTTATGTCCGCAACTGTCCGCTTAACATAATATGTCTTGTCCTAAAATAGGTTGACAATCAAAAGTGTAAACTAATGGACGAACAAATTAGGACATAGTACCCTCAATTTGGGACATTTTTGTTGGGAGTATAGATGTATGTATGGATAAGTGCGTCCTGTTTTATGAAGAATTGATTCATCCGAAAGACAGAATGTTAGCTGTGAAATCTTTTTTTGAGCTAAGACTTTAAGCCGGAAGGAGTATATAAATTATACGGATGTTTTTTCTGCTACTGCTAGCAGGTTTTAAGAAAGAAAGGCGGTTGGATAGGAAATACGGGAAGAAAACCAATACGGGAACACAACAGCGTATGGGCTTATAAAATAATTTGAATAATCATTTTATGCTTTCTGAAAACTATCGATTAGATAAATCATGAGCCTTAAAACAAAAAACAATGAGCCTGTCAACGAAGACTGATTTCAGAACTATACTTATCTTTGTAAAAACAAGAACAATATGGAACAAACCAACCAATCAGGAACAATAGGATATTCAGGAATATTTCTTTCCTGTTTCCACGATTATAATAGCAAATGTGTTCATGCTACACCGGATCATACACTCGTTTATCTTTATTCCGGTCAGCAAGTAGTAGAACATGATGGACAGCAAACCATCATCCATCCGGGAGAATGTGCCTTCATACGCCGCGACCACCGGATTTTAATGTATAAGAATAGCGTCGAAGGACAGCAATACAAGGGAATATCACTGACCTTCAAACGGGGAGTACTCCGTGAATTCTATAATAGAATGAACAAGAATGAAATTCCACAGAACCTAGAAATTCCCAAAGATTCATTTTTCAGGATTGAAGCCCGTCCCGATATAGCAAGTCTGTTTCAGTCACTAACGCCTTATTTCGATTCAGATGTAAAACCTACGGAAGATATAGTGAATCTCAAATTACAGGAAGGTATTTACACCTTACTAAATACGAACAAGATATTTTATCCCATACTGTTCGACTTTACATCCACATGGAAAGTAGATATAATCGACTTTTTGAATGAAAACTATATGTACGACCTCACAATGGAGGAAATAGCATCCTATACAGGCCGCAGCCTTGCGACTTTTAAACGTGATTTTGCTAAGATAAGTGATGTTACCCCGCAAAAATGGCTTATCAACAAACGCCTACAAGTGGCACACGAAAAACTGACAAATGGAAATATGAAAATAAGCGATGTATATGTCGATGTAGGCTTCAAAAACCTCTCCCATTTTTATGCTGCTTATAAAAAGCAGTTCGGATATTCGCCCGCCGGCAAACATTTAACATAACAAACAATCATTGTACCTCACAACAAATAAAATTGAGCCTTGTAGCGAAGAAGCTATGAGGCTTTACTTTTAATTTTGCATTATAAATAATTCTGCAATATCAATGATTACATCTTCTAATGAAAACAGATAATTACAATTCCGCAGCAAATTATTCCGATATATATTTCGATTATATATTGCAGAATGGATGCGAAGTTTTTACACGCACAAACACTGAAGCCGTTATTTTCTTTGTCTACTCAGGGCGATTAGATATTTGCTGTTCTCAGGAAAAGATTTCCCTGACTAAAGGGCAATATGCATTTATCAAGCATGATGTGGTAACTACAATCAATAAAAACGATTGTGGTAATGATAAATTCTGCTGTGCGTATATGGGCTTCAGTAAAAAATACCTGTTTCAACTGTATCGGGCTATGGATGGAAAGTATAGTTTGTTCTCTGAAAATCGATTTTCTCATGCGCTTATCAAACTTCCATATACACCCTGTTTGCAAAGCTTATACATATCGTTAATACCCTACCTTGAATATGGGGTCAGACCTTCTATGCATATTATGGAACTGAAAAGACAAGAAGGTATTTACAGCCTTATATTAACCGATGAACGTTTTTATCCCTGTCTTTTTGATTTTACAGACACTTTCAAAAAAGAATTACCCATTAATTATATAAATAAATCACTAAATAATTAACAATATGAAGCCAAAAGTTATTTGTCACATGATGAGTTCCGTAGACGGCAGATTGGTTGCTGACCGTTGGAGTGCACCTTTTGACGGGACCGATCAGAACGAACTTTATGAACCCTATTACGAAATCGGTAAAGAATTAAAAGCACGGGCCTGGATGATTGGTAACAACACTATACAGATTGATAATGGTGTTGAAATTTTCGATTACCGGAAATATCAACCTGCTAAAGAGTTCAAAACATATACGGGAAAGCGTGAAACAGAAAATACCTGTATCATATTCGACTCAAAAGGAAAAATTATTTATCCCACCGATAATATCAATGGAGATAATGTTATAACAGTACTCGGCGAAACCGTGTCGGAAGAATACCTGTCTCTCCTCCGCGAAAGAGGAATCTCATACATTTTTGCGGGCAAAGATGGTTATGACCTCGATAAAGCGCTCGAAACATTAAACATGGAATTCGGTTACGAAAAATTATTACTTGATGGCGGTGGCGTATTGAACGGTAAATTTCTCAAAGCCGGACTGTTGGACGAATTAAGTCTGCTCATTTACCCCGGCGTAGACGGATTATCGGGCGCATCGTCTATTATTGAATACAAGGGAGAGACTGATGAACTGCCTGCCAAAGGTCAATCATTAGAATTGCTATCCATGAAACCCCTTGCTTATGGTATCGTTTGCTTACATTACAAATTCCATAAATTAAGTAAGTAGTAATCATACAAATAAAAAATAACAATACATTATAACAATTAATGCTCAAGGTGATAGTAAATTCTATCACCTTTTTTATTATTTCAAAACAAACCGAATACAATAAAAAACTCATGAGCCTGATAACAAATGTATTTGAGCCTGATAACGAAAACGATAAGATAGATGCTGTGTAATTTTGTAGTGATGAATTCAATCAATCAGTTGGCACCTAAAATAAATAAATTAATCAAATAAATAAGAATAGAAAATGAGTACTAAACAAAAAGTTTTTTTTAATAACAACATATTAAAAATGGCGGGTGAAATTCATTTCCCAGCCGATTTCGATCCTCATAAGAAATACCCCAGCGTAATTGTTTCACACCCCGGCAACGGAGTGAAAGAACAAGTTGCCGGACTGTATGCAGGTAAACTTGCCGATAACGGTTTCATCGGATTTGCTTTTGATGCCTCTTATCAGGGCGAAAGCGAAGGAATGCCCCGCTATCTGGACGATCCTTTCAACCGGGTTGAAGACATACGCTGCGCAGTCGATTATCTGGTTACACTGCCTTATATCGATGAAGACCGTATCGGAGCAATGGGTATCTGTGCCGGAGGAGGATATGCCATTGCAGCCACACAAACCGAACTGCGTATACAAGCAGTAGCCGGAATCAGCACATGGGATGTAGGCGACAGCCAGCGCAACGGATTTGCCCTCCGATGGACAGATGAACAAAAGAAACAAATACTTTTGGATGTTGCCGCACAACGCACTCGTGAAGCCAGAGGAGTAGAACCCCTTCTGGTAGGATATGTACCTAACTCGCCTGAAGAATTTACCGAAGACACTCCGGTGATACAAAAAGAAGCCTATGAGTATTATTGCACACCGAGAGCATCGCATCCGAATTCCCATAATAAATTCTTGTTTACCTGCAACGACCGCTTTATCTCATTCGATGCCTTTGCACACATAGAAACCATTGCTCCACGTCCGCTATTGTTGATTATCGGTAGCGAAGCCGATACCATCTATTTCACCGATACAGCCTACGAAAAAGCCAATGAGCCGAAAGAAGTTTATACTATTCACGGAGCAACCCACGTAGATTTATACGATAAATCACCTTATGTGGAACAGGTAACTGAAAAACTGACGGATTTCTTTACGAAAGCCCTACAATAATAAATATCAAAACATAAAGTCATGAAAAAGTTATCCATATTTTTAATAATGCTGTTGTCTATGACATCCGTTACCGGACTCAGTTCGTGTAGCAACGATGATGACGACAATCCCGAAACGGAACTTCCTCCGTATATGGAAGAAAAAGTGCCTGTTATCGTCGGCTCACAGACCTTTACACTCTCAGTTTTCGATACTCCCGCAGGAAGGGCATTTAAAGCGCTTCTTCCTCTGACAATATCTATGGAGGATGTAAACAGCAATGAGAAGTTTTACCGGTTACCGCAAGGTCTTCCACAGTCGGCTGCCAACCCCGGTACTATTCGTACGGGAGATTTGAACCTATATGGCTCGGCCTGGTCTTTTTCTATAAGACTTTTCCGACTTCGTACAGCTATACACGCATCGGAACGATTGATAATCCTTCCTCCCTTCAATCGGCAGTTGGTTCCGGCACTGTAACTATTACTTTCGGTGAAATAACACCCGAACCTCAAAATGCAACCCTGACCTATAATATCAACGGTGCTGAAAACGGTTCAGCACCGGCACCGGTAACCGATAAAGCCGGAGTTGTAATCACTTTGAACGACGGGAGCGGATTAAGCCGTACCGGTCATACTTTTGCAGGCTGGAATACACAACCTAATGGCACCGGAACCGATTATGCAGCCGGAAGCAACTATACACTGACTGGCAATAGTATTCTATATGCCAAATGGAATCCGCTAGTAGATAGCAATACGATGAGAGTAACCGTAGGTTCAAATACATTCAATGTATCATTAGCTTCCAATCCGACGGCTACTGCTTTCAAAACATTATTGCCTATGACGATAAATATGTCCGAACTGAATGGGAATGAGAAATATTACGGACTTCCACAATCCTTACCGACCAATGCGTCTAATCCCGGAACGATACAGAATGGCGATCTGATGCTGTACGGATCGACAACATTGGTACTATTTTACAAAACATTTTCTACATCGTATAGCTATACCCGCATCGGCAGCGTAGATAATCCGTCAGGATTACAAAGCGCACTGGGAGGTGGCAGCGTTACGGTAATATTTGAGCTGATATAAAAATAAATATGCAAAGACGTTCTTTTTTAAAGGGCACATTCATTACAGCAGGAAGTTTATTAGTAGGTGGAGCTGCTGTTTACCGTTACCTGACAGGTCAGGAACAACCGGAAGAGAGTAAATACCCTCAGGCAATAGAAAAGATGACAAAAGAAGGAAGCAAGAAAAATGTTCTTGTCCTGATGAGTTCAGCAACAAGAAAAGGAAATACCGATAATCTGGCGGATGCTTATATCAAAGGTGTTTCTGAAAAGGGATATTCCGTAACCAAAGTCTATCTGGGTAGTATGCAGTTAGAAGGCTGCCACGGATGCGGAGCCTGCCAGCATAACAACCACCGTTGCGTTCTCAAAGACGGCATGCAGGATATCTATCCATTGTTTGCGGAATGTGATACACTGGTTATGGCGTCGCCCATGCATTTCTGGACCATATCATCACGGCTGAAAGCTTTTATTGAGAGGCTATATGCCATTTCTACGGAAGATAAATATCCGGAGAAAGAAATGGTATTGTTAATGACATCTGGTGACAATAAAGAAACAACTTTCGATCAGCCTGTACGCTATTTCCACATACTAAGCGAAATATTTGGCAATAAAGAAAAAGGCATGTACTTAGCCGGAGATTGTAAAGGTTGCGAAGAAGAAACACGAAATATTGACGGCAAACACCTGGATAATGCCTATAAATTAGGACTTGAATTATAAATCATATAAACAAGAAAAATAAGAAGGCGCTTTTTTAGCGCCTTCAACAAGTAAAGATCAGTAATAATGGTAGTAAGAACCGTAATTTGTCTACAACTTCTTTCTTATACAGTCTCTACCTTTGTATTATCATTAAATGACAAATAATAATAAAATAGAAGCACCAAAACCACGGTATATCATTCTCGATGCATTAAGAGGATTGGCACTACTGGGTATCTGTCTGGCTAACTTTCCTGAATTTTCATTATACAGTTTTCTGGATATCTCCGTTACCGCAGCGATGCCTACCGCCGGAATAGACCGGATTGTCCGCTATATGCAATATATTTTCATTGACGGTAAGTTTTATACTGTCTTTTCAATTTTGTTCGGTATCGGCTTTTCCATTATACTCTCCAATGCCGCACAAAAAGGAACTAGCGGAATGAAAATCTTCTACCGCCGGATGGCTGTTTTATTTCTTATCGGATTGTTTCACCTCGTTTTACTCTGGGCAGGAGATATTCTGATACTCTATGCCTTCTTAGGTTTCTTCCTTCCTCTATTCAGAAACGTATCGAACAAAAGAATTTTGCAATTTGCCGTACTGTTCCTCGTTTTTCCTCTTCTGATTGATGTAGGTGTACAGTTTCTCGGTTGGAGCCTTGCGGCACCGGCAATACAAGCTACTTCCTATTTCCATAATATGTTCGGTATTACAGATGAAACTTTCCCGGTATGGCTTGCCGAAAAACAAACCTACCTCGATGTATTACACTTCAATATTGCTGGCTCTTTTATCCGTATGCAGGAATTTATAGAAGGCAACCGCGCATTTAAAGTAATGGGATTATTCCTGATCGGACTTTATATCGGACGGAATAAACTATATGCAGAGATGGATGATAAGCAATTACTTTTAAAGAAAGTCCGTTTCTATGGCTTTCTTATTGGTATCCCAACTACTTTACTTTATGCTTACAGTGCTATGAACGGTCATCCGTGGAGATTAACAATCCACTCTTTTTTATATACCGTAAGTATATTACCATTATCACTCGGATATATCACCGCTATATGCCTCTGGTATATCTCCCATAAAGAAAACAGGATATTTAAAACCTTTGCCGCACCCGGACGTATGGCACTTACTAATTACCTGATGCAATCCGTTTTCGGTATGATTATATTCTATGGCATAGGTTTTGGGTTTGGTACAACTGTCGGTTTAGTTTATGTCGAACTAATAGCAGCGGGAGTATTTCTTGTACAGATTATATATAGTTTTTTCTGGCTTCAACACTTGCGCTTCGGCCCTCTGGAATGGGGATGGCGGATGATAACATACGGCAAATGGATGCAACTTATTATATAAAAAACGAGTGAGCCTGTAAACAAATAACTATGAGCTTTTTAGCAAAAAGAATACAGTTTAATACCTTTAATTTTGTATGTAATGAAATATCATTGAATAATTACACTCAATAATATATAAGCAATGGACAGGCGAAAATTCATTAAAAAAGGGATGGCAGGAATTACACTTATAGGCACCGGTATGCTGAATATCAATTGCTCCTCACCCCACGATGAACAGGATAATGGAAACAATAATGGAAACGGAAACGGCGGAAATAATAATGGCGATAACGGTGATAATGAAACTGTGAGACTGAACTCCAAAGTACAATTGGGTGAAACCGGCCTTACCGTTCCACTTTTAGCGATGGGAACCGGAACCGTAGGTTGGGGTGGCTCTTCCAACCAGACCCGTATGGGAATGGAACAGTTTGTTAGCCTTGCCCACAATGCCTACGAGCGGGGCATGCGGTTCTATGATATGGCGGAAGCCTACGGATCCCATCGTTTTGTAGCGGAAGCTATCAAAGATATGCCACGCGAAGAGCTGACGCTCCTTACCAAGATAACTTCCAGCAGCGGACTTTCTGAAAGGGATACCCGAAACCGGATTGACCATTTCCGCCGTGAAGTCGGAACAGAGTATTTCGATATCATCCTGATGCACTATATGACATCCGGCGGTTGGGCAAACAGCCGTCAGGGAGCTATGGAAGGACTAGCACGCGCCAAAGAAGAAGGTATCATAAAAGCAGTAGGAATATCTGCCCACAGTCTCGACGCACTCCGCGACGCTGCCGAATCGCCTTGGGTAGACGTAATACTTGCCCGTATCAATCCCTTTCAATCACACATGGATGGAAGTCCCGATACGATAAAAGAGGTATTGGCAACCGCCTGCCGTAATGGCAAAGGGGTTATCGGCATGAAAATATTCGGTGAAGGAAGCCGCGTCAGAGACGAAGAACGCGAACAATCCTTGCGTTTTGCCCTGACAGAATCAAATATACACTGCATGACTATCGGTTTTGAAACCCTTGGACAGATGAACGATGCCATAGCACGTGTAACACGTATACAAAAAGAACTTAATATATAATTAATAAAATAAATTACAACAATGAAAAAAGTAATCAAAGACACATTTTTTGAAGGAGAAAGACCTTTATTTGCAACAAACGATATACGCCTCGAAAACGTAAAATTCTATCCCGGAGAATCAGCCTTAAAAGAATGCAAAAACGTGGAAGCGTACAACTGCGAATTTATGTGCAAATATCCTTTTTGGCATAATGAAAACGCATTGATTGAAAACAGCTTGTTTACCGTTTACGGACGTGCGGCAATATGGTATTCTAAAAACCTGCGAATGATTAATACCCGTGTGGATGCGCCTAAAATGTTCCGTGAAATAGACGGTCTATATCTTGAAAATGTGAAATTCAGTACGGCAGCCGAAACACTTTGGAACAGCCGCGATATGAAATTACGGAATGTTCAGGTACGCGGTGGAGACTATATATTTATGAACGGCATAAATATTGACATCGAAGATTTCTATTTGCAAGGTAACTATTCATTTCAGGATGCTAAGAACGTAGTTATCCGCAATGCGAAGCTCGATTCTAAAGACGCCTTCTGGAAAACTGAAAACGTTACCGTATACGATTCTGAATTGAACGGTGAATACCTCGGCTGGCACTCCAAAAACCTGAAACTGGTAAACTGCAAAATATCAGGAACACAACCCCTATGCTACTGTACAAATCTTGTTATGGAAAATTGCACTTTTGCAGAAGATTGCGACCTGGCATTTGAGTACAGCACATTAGAAGCCGTAGTAAACAGTAATATTGTCAGCATCAAGAATCCGACAGACGGTTTTATTCTATGCGATAGTGTAGGTGAAGTTATTATTGATGAAAACTGTAAAAATCCCGAAGGATGCAAAATCCGTTTGAATAAAGAAACTTGTTTTGCATCGTAATAAACTATTTGATAGGATGAAAAAGATATTATTAATATTCTGGGGTATCATACTTACCATATCATTATCGGCTTGCAATAAAACAGAAAATGAACCGGAAAAAGATCCGGAACAAATAATTGAAAATATGAAACTGAAAGTAACCATAGGAGATGTCGTCCTTACTGCGACATTCGCGGATAATCCCACTGCGAAAGATTTTATCTCATTACTGCCCCTGACCGTAAAAATGGATGATTATGCCAGTTCGGAAAAGATTTTCTATCCCGAGAGAAAGCTTTCTATCGAAGGGGCAAGCAGTATAAACGCGGTTACAGGAGATATAACCTATTACTCTCCGTGGGGAAATGTAGCGATATTCTATAAGGACTTTGGAAATTCATCAAGCCTGATACGGATTGCAAAATTCGACGGCAATATTGATGTCCTTAAAACTAAAGGTTCTATTGACAACGTGAAATTTGAATTACAGGAAGTAGAATGAAGTATAATTTTGACGAAATAATACAGCGCAGGAACAGCAATTCCTATAAATGGGATTCGGCAAAAGATAACGATGTATTGCCAATGTGGGTAGCCGATATGGATTTCCGTACGGCTCCTGCTGTTATAGATGCTTTGCACCGCAGGGTGGAGCACGGTGTATTCGGATATACCAAAGTCCCTGTGTATTATTATCAGGCAACCATTGACTGGTTTAATAGAAGGCATAATTTTACTATTAATAAAGAATGGATATTATTCACTTCCGGTGTAGTTCCTGCTTTGTCTTCTGTAATTAAAGCCCTAACTGTGCCCGGTGATAAAGTACTGGTACAGACCCCCGTTTATAACTGCTTCTTTTCAAGCATTCGCAACGATGAATGTGAAATGGTTGCAAATAAACTGGTATATAAAGAGGGCACATATTCCATTGACTTTGATGATCTTGAACGAAAAGCTGCCGACCCCAGAGTAAAGTTGATGTTGCTTTGCAGTCCGCATAATCCTGTGGGCAGGGTATGGAAGCGTGGAGAATTGGAACGCATAGGCAAAATATGCCTGCAAAACAATGTAATTGTTATTTCGGACGAAATACATTGTGACCTTGTATATGAAGGATATGCACATGTCCCATTTGCATCTATCAGCGAACAATTCCTGCAAAATTCGGTTACCTGTATTGCACCTACTAAAACTTTTAATCTGGCAGGTATTCAGGTGGCTAATATTATCGCAGCCGATGAGGAGATACGCCGGAAGATCGACAAGGCTCTGAATGTAAACGAAGTCTGCGAGATAAATTGTTTCGCCGTAGAAGCCCTTACCGCAGCCTATAACGAAGGTGAGGAATGGCTCGAAGAACTGAAAACCTATCTGTATTCCAATTACGAATACTTAAAAGATTTTTTCACCAAAAACCTTCCTCATCTACCCGTAACAAAACTGGAGGCGACTTATCTGGTGTGGATAGATTGCAGGTCATTGAAACAGACTTCAAAAGAGATTTCCGAAATGTTATTAAATAAAGAAAAGCTTTGGATAAACGAAGGCATGATGTATGGTGCAGCCGGAGAAGGATTTATCCGCATCAATATTGCCTGCCCACGTTCTCTTTTGGTGGAGGGTCTAAATAGGCTTAAAGTATTAAAACAATAATAAGTATGGAAAAAGTAAAACTAAATAACGGAGTCGAAATGCCTTTGCTCGGTTTCGGCGTTTTTCAGGTGAGTGATTTGAAAGAATGTAAAGAAAGCGTGCTTACCGCATTGGAAACAGGTTACCGTCTGCTTGACACAGCTGCCGTCTATGAAAACGAAACAGCAGTGGGCGAAGCGGTAAAAGAAAGCGGCATTCCACGTGAAGAAATATTCATTACTACAAAAGTATGGGTACAAGACACCGGATATGAAAAGACCAAAGAGTCTTTTATCCACTCGCTTCGTAAGCTGGGAACAGATTATATAGATCTTTTCCTTATACACATGCCTTATGGCGATGTTTACGGCTCGTGGCGGGCTATGGAAGACCTCTACAAGGAAGGGAAAATCCGTGCTATCGGCGTATCGAATTTTTATAATGACCGTGTTATAGATTTTATTCTTCACAATGAAATAATACCCGCCGTAAACCAGATAGAAACACACCCTTTCCTGCAAAATGAGGAAACGCATAAGTTCCTTGAAAACAATGGTATACAAATTGAATCGTGGGGACCTTTTGCCGAAGGGAAGAACGGTATTTTCAGAAACGAAATATTAAAAGCTATCGGCAAAAAATATGGAAAGTCTGTTGCCCAGGTAATTCTTCGTTGGCTAACGCAACGAGGCGTAGTTGCCATACCGAAGTCGGTTCGTAAGGAAAGGATTGTCGAGAACTTCAATATTTTCGATTTCCATCTGACCGACGAAGATATGCAGATTATCCGTTCAATAGATATGAACCAGACTTTTTTTAACGATTACAATGATCCGGAAGCGGCAATACGAATGGATGCAATAAGATTTATCCCATAACGATTATATGCAAAAGCGGGAACAGAACGGCGTATCGAAAACAGGTATTATTGTAGCCTATTTCCTGATTTATGTAGTCTGGGGTTCCACCTATTATTTTATCGGTGTTGCCCTGAAAGGATTGCCTCCATTTCTTTTGGGGGCTTTTCGTTTCACTACGGCGGGATTGATTCTGCTGCTATGGTGCCGGTATCGGGGTGAAGCTGTTTTCCGAAAAAGCCTTATCAGGAAATCGGCAATTAGCGGTATAGTCTTGTTATTTATAGATATGGCAGTTGTGATGCTTGCGCAACGGTATATCAGCAGTAGTCTGGTAGCGATTATTGCCAGTTCTACAGCCATCTGGATTATGGCGCTCGATGCACCGATGTGGAAGAAGAATTTCAGAAGTCCGTTGATTATCATTGGCATAGTTGTGGGCTTTCTGGGAGTATTGATGTTATATGTTGAACAATTCAAACTGGATAATGCACCGGGTGAACACAGGGAATACGGTATTCTTTTACTGGTGTTCGGGTGTATTTCGTGGGCATTGGGAACGTTATACGCCAAATACCGTTCTTCTCACGAAGAAGAAGTAAATGCTTTCGCAGGCTCTGCATGGCAGATGCTTTTTGCAAGCGGAGCTTTCTGGGTATGCGCTATGATTAATGGAGATATAGCCAATACCGATTTACAAGCCGTACCCCATACCTCATGGTTATCGTTAGTTTACCTGATTATTTTTGGTTCTATCATGGCTTATTCGGCTTACGTATGGCTGTTGAAAGTTCGTCCAGCAACAGAAGTAGCCACGCACGCCTATGTGAATCCGTTTGTGGCGGTATTTATCGGGATGACACTCGGAAATGAGGATGTTACATGGGTGCAGATAGCAGGGTTGATTGTGATTTTGCTAAGCGTAATGATGATTAACAGAAATAGAAAATTCCACAAGATTAAAACAGACTAATTTCCTGTGCCGTATGTTTTACGATATTCGTCCGGCGTATATCCGATAACCTTTTTTAATAACCGGCCGAAATATTCCAAAGAAGAAAAGCCAAGTGTAGTAGAAATGTTTGCAACAGTTTTATCTGTCTCTCTCAACCATTTTTTAGCAATCTCCATCCGCTTAGCCTGTATATATTCAGTTATAGTATGCCCTGTTTCCTGTTTCAGCAAATCGGTAAAGTAAGCCGGAGATATGCCAAGCAAATCAGCAAAGTGTTTAGTTGAAGGTAGATCTTTGGATATACCTTTACCATTCAAATAGTATTCATTGATAATCTTATTTGTTTTTTTCATCTGGCATTTATTCAGCTCATTACGGACAATAAACTGTCTTTCGTAAAAACGGGAACAATAACTCAGCAACAGATCAATCGATTTAGTTACCAATTCCCGGCTATGTCTGTCAATACAACGGTGAAGTTCTTCATTTACATTCTCCAAACAACGCATAAAGATTTTCTTTTCGCGCCCTGATATATGCAATGCCTCTTCATTATTGTAATTCAGAAATGTATATTCATCAATGCGCATACCCAGACATGTCCCTTTTAACAGTTCAGGATGAAAAGCCAATAGCCAACCGCCCGATACTTCCACATCGTGATTTCTTTCCATATCAATAGCTTTTCCCGGTGACAGGAAAACAACCGTTGCGTCGGAGTAGTCGCATTCCTTTCGTCCGAACGCAAAATGTTCGCATTTATATTCTTTCAAAACAAAGCAATAGAAATCAACCTGAAGTGTATAAAATTCTTCCCGATTTATTTTAGACAGGTCGATTACGCTTACTAAAGGGTGAAGCGTAGTTTCACCTACTATTTTATTACATTGTTTTACCGTATCTATATGTAGTATCCTTCTCACGCTTGCAATTTCCTGTATTCGGTCGGTGTATGACCGACATTTTTCTTAAAGAAGCGGTTGAAATGCTGGGAATACTGGAAACCCAATTCATAGGCAATCTCACTGACAGTTTTATCAGTACCCAATATCCATTCCTTAGCTACATCTATTAATTTATTCTGGATATACTCCTGTGCTGTTTTACCTGTCTCTTTTTTAATCAAATCACCAAAATAATTAGGTGAAAGACAAATTTTATCCGCAAAGTATTTCACTGTAGGAAGTCCTTCCTGCCGTATATCTTCATTCTGAAAATAAGCATCCAAAAGCATTTCAAACCTACTGATAACATCTTTGTTGACTTCTGATCGGGTAGTGAACTGCCTTTCATAAAAACGCATGCAATAATCGAGCAGCAATTCAATGTTCTTCGAAATGAGACGTTTGCTATGCTTATCAATAGAATGTTCCAATTCGATACTAATCTTATCCATACAATCTACGATGATTTCACGCTCTTTCTCCGACAGGTGCAACGCTTCATTGGACTCATACGAAAAGAATGAATAATGTTTCATTTCTTTGCCTAATGATATACCTCTGATTAAATCAGGATGAAACAGTATTCCACGGCCTGAAGGCTTAACTCCGTTTTCAATTTCAGTTGTGGCCACTTGTCCGGGAGCAAAACTCACTATCGAACCTTCCTCATAGTCGTAATTCTGACGTCCGTAGCGTATTTTCCCACATCGGGTATCTTTAAGATACAGGCAATAGATACTATAATTAATCGATAATGTGTAGGCCATTTTACTGCCTTAGTCAAATCTACAACTGACACTAACGGATGCAGGGTTTCCAATCCGAATATCTTATTATACTGATCAATCGTATCGACTTTTATTACTTCATCCATAAGCTGAATTTTGATTTTCTAATCAAAGATATGTATTAAAAATGAATGAGATACACCTGTAAATGTAAAAACAGTAATATAGGTATAACTATCTGTAATATATATACAACCGCCCCTAAAAACAGTAATATGGGTATAATCATCCGTAATATATCTACACTCCCTATGCCCTACATCCTTTAATTTTGTTACATGAAAATAAACAAATGGAATCCAACAATTAAAATTAAAAAGTCATGAAAAGATTCTTATTATTTCCCTTCATGTTTTTACTGGTATTTTCAGTAACGGCATGCGACAAAGATTCGGATAAAACGGATGATACAGAACAAAATGGAAATGAGAACAATGACGGTGATGATAATAACGATGGCGAAAACCCCACCGGTAACGGTAAATATCTTGTATTGTTTGCATCCCGTAGCGGCAATACGGAGTCAATGGCAGAGGCAATCGGCAAAACACTGAACTGTGATGTTGTTGAAATTGTTCCCACAGTGGCATATGATGAAGATTATAACTTAATGCTCGCACGGGCGCAACGTGAACAGTCGGCTATCTCACAGGGTAATTATCCGGCTATTAATACCACCGTCGAAAATCTGGAAGACTATGATGTAGTTTTTATCGGTTATCCCATCTGGTACGGACACATGGCTACTCCGATGCAAACGTTTTTACATAATCAGGGCAGTCAACTTGCTGGAAAACATATTGCCCTCTTTGCCAGTAGCGGAAGCAGCGGTATAAGCACATCGGTTACAGAAGCACGCGCACTAAGTCCGAACGCTACATTTACCGAAACATTATTGCTCACATCGGGTTCATTGGGACAAATGGAAAGCCGTATCAATGCTTGGCTCCGGCAGATCAATATCCTTGCTGAATAATGAAGTAATTATTTAAACTAAGATTACAATGGAAAAGAGTTTAATTATAACAATGGTAGTAGTTTCAACGGTAGTATTGATCTCCTGTAGCAATAAAACCAAAGACGAAAAAAGTAATAATATGGATACGAATAATATGAAAGTAACGAATTCAGTAGTACCAAAGATCAGTGATTTTCCGGTAGGCGAAGAGAATGCAGGATATGCCCAATATTTTTCGGGAAGATCGTGGCTCGCTCCGCTTACCCACATGAGCGAATTAAATGTACCGATGAACAATGTAACTTTCGAACCGGGATGCCGGAACAACTGGCACAGCCATACCGGCGGACAGATACTTGTTGCCGTAGGTGGAGTAGGTTATTATCAGGAAAGAGGAAAGGATGCTATTCGGATGGTGCCCGGAGATGTTATCGAAATTGCACCGAATATTGAACATTGGCACGGAGCAGCCTCGGATGAATGGTTTTCTCATATTGCCGTTGCCTGTAATCCGCAGACAAACGAAAATATATGGCTCGAACCTGTCAGTGACGAGGAATATGCTGCGACTACTAAATAATATAATCATAATAAAAGAAAATGAAAAAGAACTTAGGATCAACTCTGGCTTTATATCCCACACCCGCTGTGGTCATCGGAACAATGATAGAAGAAAAAGTAAATTGGGTACTGGTAGGTCACATCGGAATTATCGGACACGACCTTGTGATGATAAGCCTGCATAAATCCCACCATACCAACAAAGGAATATTGGAAACAGGCCAATTATCTGTAAACGTTATCGACGAGAATATGTTGCAGCGTGCCGATTATGTGGGTATCGTTAGCGGTACAAAAGTGGACAAGTCAGAAGTGTTCGCTTACCAGCCGGGAGAAGCAAGAGCACCAATTATCGACGACAGCCCGTTGGTAATGGAATGTGAAGTGTTAGACAACTACCAAACAGAAACATTCGATAATTTCATCTGTAAGATTAATAATACATATGCAGATACAGATATCCTCAATGAGAAAGGAAATGTGGACTACAGCAAACTAAAACCCGTCCTTTTTGAAATGCCCGGCTACAACTATTTGAGAACTGGTGATGTAATCGGCAAATGTACCACATTGGGAAAAGAATATAAAAACGAATTAAAATGAACCTGACAGAGAAGAAATATGAGCCTCACAACGAAATTGTTGTGGGGCTCATGTTGTAATTTTGTATTATAAAAATATAACTAAAGAAGATGGAGAATAATAATACAACTGATATTTTCGAAAGATTGAAAAAAGGTGAAACGATACCCGCGGGAGATCCGCAAGCATATCGGATGCGGGAGGCCTCGTATGCCACAAAAGAATTGCTCGTGAGAATGAATAATTCAGCAGATCCCGCGGAAATAAGGGATATATTGAGTGAGATTACAGGTTCAGATATTGACGAAAGTACAGCCATGTTCACTCCTCTGTACATCAATTACGGAAAGCATATCAAGATCGGAAGAGGTGTATTTATCAATTTCAACTGCACTTTTCTCGGTTTAGGGAGTATTACCATAGAAGACGGCGTATTAATAGGACCAAATGTAAATCTGCTATCCGAAGGACATCCAGTCTCTCCCGAAGACAGGCATTCGCTAATGGTCGGGCATATTCATATAAAGAAAAATGCCTGGATCGGCGCCGGTGTAAGCATCTTGCGAGGAGTAACCATCGGCGAAAATTCTGTTGTTGCAGCAGGAGCAGTGGTATCAGCAGACGTTCCAGACAATACAATAGTAGGAGGCATTCCGGCAAAAATCATTAAAACCATCGAAACCATTTAAAGTAAACGAATATGAGAAAAGTATTTTTAACTATAGCACTAAGCTCAGCCTTTATGGTTTTAGCGCAATCATGTAATAACAACCCAAGTTCAAACAATCAAAATTCAGAGAATATGAACGATTCAACAAAAACAGAACAGTACACTTTTCAGTTAAGCGATAAAGTAACCCGTGAAAAAGTAACTTTCAAAAACCGGTATGGAATAACACTGACAGGCGATTTATACGTTCCTAAAAATCGCGGTAACGAAACTATGGCCGCAATCGCTATAAGCGGACCATTCGGTGCAGTAAAAGAACAATCCTCAGGACTCTATGCAATGAATATGGCAGAGCGTGGATTTGTTACCCTTGCTTTCGATCCTTCCTATACAGGTGAGAGCGGCGGTGAACCCCGCAACGTAGCATCGCCTGATATAAATACCGAAGATTTCAGTGCGGCAGTTGATTGTCTCGGTCTACAAAAAATGGTGGACAAAAATAGAATCGGTATCATCGGGATCTGTGGTTTCGGAGGTTTCGCCCTGAATGCAACAGCCGTAGATAAACGTGTGAAAGCCGTTGCCACAGCAAGCATGTACGATATGTCGCGTGTAAATGCCAAAGGGTATTATGATGCTACCACACCGGAACAACGTGCCGAAGCATTGGAAAGTATGAGCCAACAACGTTGGGTAGATGCAGAGAACGGAACTCCGACCTATGCCCCTAAAGGATTACCCGATAAAATAGAAGGAAACGAACCTCAATTTGTAAAAGATTACTTCGTCTACTATAAAACAGAGAGGGGTTTCCATCCCCGTTCATTGAATTCTAACGGTTCGTGGACAGCCACCAATTCAATATCTTTTATGAATATGCCGATATTAACTTATATCAAAGAGATTTCTCCTCGTCCAATTCTACTCATTGCCGGTGAAAATGCACATTCCCGCTATTTCAGTGAAGATACTTACAAAGCAGCTTCCAAACCGAAAGAATTAATGATTATTCCTAATGGTGTACATGTGGATTTATACGACAAAACGGATATAATTCCTTTCGACAAATTAGAGAGTTTCTTTAAGGAAAATCTGAAATAAGTTATTAGACTTAAGTCTGAAAAAGTGAAATATAAAATTCCGAATATATCCATTGATAGGTTTATATCCGGAATTTTTTTGCTATCCTGTATAATCTTCCTTCATCCGTTACTGCATAAAAAGCTCCATCTTTTCCTTCGCCTCCATCACGAAAGTGCTGATTCTCATAAGTATGCAACTGCTCTTCGCCGACCACTCTGTTGTCTTCCTAGACAATACCTGCAATATGTTTACTGCTCAGCACTCCAATAAAAAGATTATTTTGCCATTCGGGTATAGCATTGGAACTTTAGAATGTCATCTGAGTATTATAAAAATATCTCAAGATATAAAGATCTTAAAAATAGACAATTATATTGAATTTCAATATATAGACACATGTATTACAGCAATTTTATAAAAACATAGCTTAGTAATATAAATTAAAATTCACTTAGCCTTAAAATAATATGTACATTCGATTGATTTTCTACTAAAAGCTCAATCGAATAACATACCATCCATACTTAAGCGTTAAAAAATTAGCTAGTCGATGAATTTTGAGGTAACAAATTCACCCCATCGTATTACTATTCTTTTATACAACGAATGGAAATAGCTTCGCTTTTCTTTATATACGATTGACCAACGTTACCATTGCTGAAAGTAAGCGCCCATCCATAAGATTCATCGTTATATGTTGTTCCGGACCAATAGGAACAATATTCACCTGTAGATAATAGTTTACCATCGGCTCTTGCTCTTTGACCCGATAATGGGAAGAAAAGAGAACGGTTATCTTTAGGGTTAAAGAATAAATATCCCACATAAGCAACGTTATAATTTCCGGTAGACACGGCAGAAGAAGGAACTCCGCTTGGAGAGGCAACTATCTTCCTCCGGTCGAAAAAACCATCGGCATAATATCCGAATAGTACATTATCCATATTAGGGGAAGTTCCATTGGGAGGATTTAAATACAATGATTGACGCATTTCGGAGTTTGACATATTATTATTGTCCCCTACTGCGCTGGTAAGTGAACCATCATTGGGTCTTATCCAGCCGGTAGGGCAACTTTCGTGTGAATTACGTATTTCGTCCCACGTTTTCTCCCCCCACATTCCTGAAACATAATTATTCTGCCATAAAGTTATTGAGCCCATTGAATTTACCGGATGATAAGCATAACGTTGATTGGATTGGTTTGCATATTGAAGAAAAGCGCCAGCTTGAGTCGGGTATTTTGTGAAAGCTCCATCTCTCCAATTAATATGGGGGTGATTATCTCTATGATTTCCTCCTGCTGTCATATTCTTGTGAGTAAGATTATATGGTGAGAATTTCTTTGCCAGCGGGCGGGCGGGAGTACCTTGCGGATGCATCAGATAGTCGGCATCTTGTCCTTGTCTTATGTATATTTTGGAGAACTTCCGGTTGTCGTTGTATGAAAGAAGAACAACTCCGTATCTTGCCGGATTAGTGGTGGTGGATGAATATGTACTTTTTAGTCCTATCCTGAAATAAATGTATCCGTCTTTTTTAATCGTGCCATTTAACGATACGGCTTCTCCGCTAACCTGATACTGTGCATCATTTCCCGTAGTATTCATATCTGCAACCAATGTTTCATTACCGCCTGATTTCCAGCCGATATTAGGGTCAGAACTTTCCTGCGCATCCAGCTTTATCCATTCTTTTCCTTCCAATACCAAAGCACTCCATGCACCTTCCGCCCCGTCAATATAGGGTATACGTATCAGTCGTTCTCCCGTTTGATTCTTACACCAGAAGGCTCCCACATAGCCATAAGGGTCTACGTTTATTTCTCCAAGGTTGAGGCATGCCTGAGAAATCATGTATTTGATACGTCCCGAATCATTGTTCCCGGCCAGGAAGAATTCTCCGCCCGTACGGCTGTTTCCATTGTTTGCGGCAATATTGAAGGGAGCCATAATATAAACAGACCCCGGATTGCCGAGGTTTATTTCATTGCCGGAAGATTGTATACCGTCTGCCGATAGCGACAACCATTCTTCTCCATTTCCTTTTCCGGTTATTACAGCTGAAACAAAACTTCCATCAATAACTTCCTCTCCGGTATAGGATAAGGGCACGCGCCGGGAAATTTCAACCGTTTTTACAAGATCGCCAAGTTGGATATTGATAATACCGCTTTCAAAATTAGGTGTGAGGTCAATTTTCACGTCTGTACTTCCCGGTACGGATGCTGTGGAGAGGTTTATGCTATTTGCGGGATTGGTAAGAGTAAGGCCGGCGCCTTCGCTTGTTACTGTGTTTTGTGTAATTCCCATTGCAGCAGTGGCATCGGTGTTTACGGTAAAGGCTATGATATCCTGTTGTGTTCCTTCTCCGTAAATAATTAATTCTGAATTGGATACCCCGAGGTAATATTTCCCGTTACTGATAATATCATGAGAGGTATCATCTAGAACAACTATATGATAGTTTACATTCACAGGGGGGGCTGTTCGGGCAGCTTCCAATGTAGTCTTACCCGGTCCGGTGATGGAGGTGATTTCGAACTTGTAGTACTTATTACGGTGAATAGCCATTAAATTTCCTGTATCATCAATAAAACCGAGTTTATAATAATATTCTTCACCCTTATATTTTCCCTTGATTATAACCGATGTATTATTTTCAACGGCTGATTCATACAGGTAAACAGGGTCGGATGGGTCGGTTTCCGGATAATCTGTTAATTGGTTTATGTTAGTATGTATATCTGTAGTTAAGGAGAAAAAGCTGCCTTGTACCGGAGAATTTATAACCGTAGCTCCAAGAAGTTCAAAGTTTTCGGACATACTCCTCACATCAGTTTTTGCAACGATCCGCGTCAGGCAAAATTTGTTTGTATCCGCATTTGATAACACCGTGCCTTCGACAATACCTCCGGGAACATCTGCAAGTCCTGCCATAGGAATTGTTTGTCCGGCATAGGGAATAGTCGAAACAGCAGGTTGATCCAATAACATTGTTAAAAGGATATCCTGACATTGGCTCAGAGTTTTCCCTGTAAGTGCCGTTGTAATATGCTGTACATCAAAAGGCTCTTCCGTATCACTTTCATTGTTATAATACTCATCAGGGACATTAGCAATAACCAGTACATGACTATGGGCTGTTGATTTTGTCAACATTACATAAAGAGATCCGGAAGAGATATTTGTTTTTACAATTTCTTTAAATTCAGCATTTTCTTTTTGTGAACCTTCAAATACAAGTACCCATACATTATCTCCCTCTTCATTTTCACTCTTCGTTTTTTTGGCAGAAGGTAGTATGTAATCTCCACCATCCAGTTTTAGTTCTAAAAGAACTTTATTTTCCGGGACATCTATCTCCGGTCTGTATCCTATCGTTTCATCACTGCATGATGTGACTAAGTTCAGTAAGATCAATAAGAAAATGCTTTTAGCTTTCATACTTATGCTTTTTAGGGATGTATGTTTAAAATGATTTCTCTGCTCAGACCGGAAGCATTCAGATAGATACGTAATGCATCGACATTCAGATTAGCTAGATCAACATCATTCCTGATTTTAATATCCATATATCCAATGCCTGATATTTTATCATAATGCAGATTTGTAGCTGTATCTCCAGCCAAATTATTCAATACATCGTTAACGTTGAATTCTGTATCTCCCGATAATTCCACATATCCTTTTTCGACAATAACAACCTTCGGTTGATTAGACCAAAAATGAATGCGGGCAGTATTGCAAGCAGAGATTTCTACGGATAATTTCTCAACATTCAGTTTTTGTTCACCCGTATTCCCCGAAATGTTTTCTTCGGTCCATGGTTTGGGCGTTATTACCGCCGAAAGTGAAACTGCATCTTCGATGATACTTCCAATGATTTTATAATACAGATTGCGTGGAGAGGTAAAATCCGCAGGCATTGCCTGTCCTATAGCCTGCCTCAAAGGGCTTTCAGGTGCAGACGACCGATGTACATCAATTGCTATAGCCTTGTCTGCATTAGTGCTTTCCGAAAATACACTTGATGGAAGAATTACTCTTTTCAGCGTGTATTTATATCTGCCCTCATTGTCGGGTCCGGTTTTCGCAAAATCATTTATTGAAATAGAGCTTAACGGATAGGTTTCATTGTACCCACCTTCATAATAAATTGTAGAGTTATCCACCATTTTATTGCTAAAGAACGGTACCTGATCCGGGAGGTTAGCAAATTGTATTCCGGTAATGTCTCCGGCTACACTTTCGTCGATCAGCAGTTCCAAGTCTATTCTAATTGCCAGCCGTTCGACTTCGACATTCCATAACGGATTAAGAATATCGTCTATGTTTACCCATGCATTGATATTGGTGTCGTAATAAGTAAGTTCCCTGTTGCCGGTAACTTTAACATTCTTATAAATAGAGGTAGCCGGAAGGCTTTTCTCTCCTGAAAATGCATTGTAATGAAACGTTTGTTGATCGAGAGCGGTCAGCTTTGTAGAAACCCATGTATCAAGCAATACAGATAGTAAATCATTATCAACCGAATGTTCATTGGCGATGAATACAAAATCATATTGACCTGTCATAATCTCAAAGGTTATAGGTTGAGATATTGAAAGCAGGTCGATTTTACCGCTGTTGAAGTATAACTTGCCTATGGCTGAATTGAAGGCCAGAATACGCAGGCTTTTTATTTCGTAATCGGGATCATTGTCGACACTCAAATGTCCTATATTTGTTGTTCTTAATGATATCTCTACCATTTCTACCTTGCCATTAGGAAATTCAGAAAGGTCATCTTTTTCGCACGAAATGAGTCCGAGTAAAAGACAAAGAAGAAATAATCTGCCTATCATATTCAAAAGTCTTTCCACATCAAACCTCCTTCTTTCCAATTAGTATTTTGTAATGATACGGTTATACCCGATTGATAATTGATGTACACCTCAAGCAGCTTTCCATTATAAACAGTAAGAGGTGCTTTGTCACTGTTGCGGGTGGCTAGAGTTGTTTCCGAGACCACATCCACCAATGTTTCTTTGTGGTAGACATAGATGGCCACTTCTTCGCCTTCGTCGGTAGAGAGCATATTGAACGTCGGTATTTCGCATATTCCTTGATAAGAGAGTATATTTTTTCCATGATAAGATACAGGCGAGTTACATGGATTCCCTTGAAAATCAACAGAAAGATGTCTGGTCTGAATTACAAAGGTAAAGTCTTCGTCCGCCGGTAATTCCGATAAGTCCAGTAATTGCATAGTGTAATGCCGATGTCCTTTCAGTTTTATGTTTATTTTTGATACGATAGGGTGTATTGGTAATTCTCTTTCTTCGGCAACCAAAGGATTATTATTTACAGTTACCGACCCGTAAAATATCTCGCCGGGAGCATTATATAATAAATTTGAATTGAATTCTAAAGAAGGTCTTAAAAGTAATGCTGTCTCTGCCATCGTGCAATTATTGGGAATTTCGGATAGAATTACATCTTCATTCGTTGCATTCGCAATAGCAACAATCTGAAGTTTACCGGATTCTTTATAATTAATGTTTACCCATTCATTGAAACGCACATTATTTACTTTCCCAATTAAATATCCATCTGTATCAAAAATGTATAAATCAATTATTTTTATATCTGTGTCTTCCGCAAATGGAATTTCTGCCAGAGCTTCCAAAACCACTTTTATTCTACAGCCATAGTCCGGACATTCATCGATTCCATCTCTTATACAGCTACAAAAAAGACAAGGAGAGATGGCTAAAAGAAAGAATCCCTTTATTATATAATTTATCATCGCTTTAATTAAGAATTGGGAAATAATCAATAATGAAACTTATTCCAGACTTTTCATGTTAAAAACCTAAAACAGTTCCAATAGCTATTAATAACCTCTTCTTATAACAAATCGGTTATCGGACATATCAGAGGCATTAATATCAGTGCGAAATAATGCTCACCAGGTAGGTAAATTATAGATGAAAACTTCACTTAAAACCCCTAAAATACTTACCTGGTATATGAGCAAAATTTTATTAAAATTTGTGCTAATTATTAAAGTCTATTTCCATAGATACAACTGTCTTCCATTTCACCTGATTGATAGTAACTTCCAAATTGGCAGATTCAGCTTCGGGGTCTGTTGTCCCCGGTCCACCGCCACTATAATCTCCGGTCATATTTATTTTAAGTTCGTATACCGTTCCGTTTTCCAGTGGCTTAGCGAATGCACCACCATTAAGCGGCTGGGTTTCTGAAAAACGTACTGCCCAGAAAAGCGGGGTTATGGCATCGTTGCTTTCTCCCGGATTATCGTGATAGTCGCCATATACAGTAAGAATCGTATTCCTGTTATAATAGCCGGCTTCGACACTGGTAGGGAACGCATAAAATGTCCGTGTTAAAGTTCCGGTAGATTGCTCCAGATTATCGTTACCATGCCATTCTCCAGTCCAGGAGGCATGTAAGATTGTTTCTTTCTTTTCGGGTGTTAATAAAGAAACCTGATTTGATGCGGACCAAAGCGGAAATTCAGTATCTTCCAGACCGGATCTCAGAGGAAGTGCAGTTGTTCCAAATTTTGAAGTAATACTTGACATCGTTGGGATAAAACCGGGAATATAGTGAGTATAGGCTCCACTATACAGAACGGCTACGCCTTTGAAATCTATATTTGATGATGGAATATCTGCCGGCTCATAGCCTGCGGTTATTCCCGATGTGTTTACCGTAACATCTATACGTGATAATACCGGGGCTATATCGATTGAACACTTGCCTTGCTTAATGCCATTGACTGCAGGCTGTGAATCCCAGTCTATATCTGTTGTTGCACCATAGACCCATATATCAGGGGTCGATTTCTGATAATCGTCCTGTGCTTGTTCCAGAGAATTGATTATAGCCTCCAATTTGGATTTGTTGTTTATATCGGCCGGGATACTTCCCACATTTCCTACCACAATAACTTCCTTTATAGCGGTTGTTATACCATCGTTATCGTAGGTATAGGTTTTTCCGGCAATAAGGTCGGCAGCCAAAGGTGTATCTGATTTGACTAGTGCTCCCGTATTGGTAAAGAAGAATATATTAACAACTCCACGTACCTGTAGAATATTCTGGGTTCTGTCATTTTGCAGGTCGTCAAAAGATTTAGTTCTCTGGGCTACTTCATTAGAGAGCTTCATCGTTAGCGAAGCTGCCTCTTCTTTCTTTGTTTCATTTGGACCGACGCTGTCCGTTCCATCATCACTACAGGAAATTAATAGCATTCCTATAATTGTACTAATAATAATCTTGATTTCTTTTCTCATTCGGTAATTCTTTATTAATTAAAAATTCAGTTTCAGTATTGTGAATATGTATATGAAACTCATTATCATTTTTTCACTGATGAAACCATCGGATACTATGGGATTTATAACAGCAGAGTTGTATTTTTTGCTGTCAATATCATATATGATTTAAAATGTAATTTGTCAAATTAAAAAGGCAGGCAATTTTTGCCTGCCCATTAAATGGTTATATATAAGCTTGTTGTGAAATATTTGGAGGGTAATAATTTTATTGTAAATAAAATCTCATTTATATCGTTATTATTTTTCAAAATAAATTGAAATGACACATCGTGTTTTATGTTTTTGTATTAATTGGTATATAAATTAGGTGATTTTGTGAAGAGAATTGTTAATTCTTTATCTTATTTTTCTTGAAGCGCATAAATCCCCTGTAACTAAAGCCTGCACGTGAAATAAGTTCTGAATCGCTTTTCTTTATATTACCAGGATCATTTTTTAATTTTTCATACTCCTTCATTCTTAAAGTATTAATATAAAAACTAAAGTTCATTCCATAGGTACGATTAATGAAGGCTGACATATAGCTACGGCATGTATGAAATTCGTATAAAATGTCTGTTATCTTCAAATGCGGATTGAGATAAGGTTTTTTCTCTTCCATATATCTTTCAAATTCTTCTTTGTCAATATTTACCTGGTTTTCTTCATCGGCGGGCGGACATTTACAATCTTTGGATATTATGACATAGTTTTCTGTGAACATGTTATACTGTATTGTTACAAGCTTTATTACATATAAGATATTGGCAATGATAATAATTATCTCTTCTATAATATTATCTTTTCCATTTATTAAAAAGGTGATAAATGATATAGGTATAATGACTAAGGCAAGGATTATAATCATAGATATCCAATGAAGAGAAGACTTCTCTTCATCTGCCGAGTAGTTATTTATATACCGGCGGTATGCAGGCATCCTCTTAAACGTTAGTATAGAATAGATAACCACATACAGTGCATATATCCAGAGCTTGGAGGCATAAAAGAGACAAAAGGATTTATTGTTATGCATATCGAGTACTTGGTTTACAACTATATTCCACTGAACGCTGCGCGGAACTAACCAGCACCAAATCTCGTGAGTAAGGGCTATTACGATAGGAATGATATAGTGTAATGGGGATAGCTTTTTTGATGAGTCTCCAGATGTGAGCAGATAGATTATATTATATAAGAATACAGTCGATAGTAGTAAAGACAGAAAAGATAAGGAGCTCAGATAAATATAATAATCCGGTTGATATATAAAGAAGATAACAGTCAGATTTGATACAAAAACACATGAGAAGTGGCCGATTATCAATGCCAGAATAGTTCGCTTGACGTCATTACCGCCCACTTTCCGGTAACCCAGCATCATTCCGATGGATAACAGCGAGACAAATAAGGGACCGCCGAAACTCATTATCATTAGTAAGTCGGTTACTGTCATCGGGATACGTTTTTATCTTGAAAATAAGCCTTTGCTCGCATATAACTCCGATAACTTCCAAAGCCTGCCTTCAGGACTAAATCTTTTACATCCTTTCCTTTGTTCGATTTCAATGTCATTAATCTATCCATCTCTTTTAAGCGCCAGTGGTTTACATACCAGCTGAAGCTCATTCCATAGGTATTATTTACATAAGAAGATATAACGTTCTTACAGGCATTAAACCTATCGACTAAATCATCAATTTTAAGTTTTGAGTTCAGGTATGGTTTTTTAAGGCGGAAATAATTCTCAAATTCAGAACGGTCAATCGTGATGCTGACTCTTAACTTTTTGTTGTTATAGCTTTTATATCTTGACTTTTGGAAATTGGTGTATTTTCTCTTTCCGTCCACAGGT
This sequence comes from Prevotella sp. 10(H), assembly GCF_000711235.1. Lineage (GTDB taxonomy): Bacteria > Bacteroidota > Bacteroidia > Bacteroidales > Dysgonomonadaceae > Dysgonomonas. The sequence goes on from NZ_JOMI01000001.1 coordinate 675,650, forward strand.
TCCTCGGCAGTATTTACTCCGATAAATTTATAGTTACCCCGAATCATATTAAATCCGATAACCGATTGAAGCAGTACTAATGATATAGCCATAGCCACAGTTAGAAGTATAACTGGCCATGCTGCAGAATAATCGAATAGCCGTAGGAAGGTAACAATAAATATGACAATATAAATCCTCATTATTACCCATAACCAATTATGAGAGTAAAACCACTTATCTGCATCGAAACCTAACCGTTTTATACGCAAAAAAATTAGTACACCATATGTAAGCATAAACAGGCGGCGGAAAACTGCAAGCAGATAGACCCAGAGTGATGTTTTGCGGTGTATAGGAACAATTACTATATCGTTGTTAACGCCTTGAAATGAAATATTCATAGGCCTAAAAAAGGGATATATTAGCAAAATTACAAAGAAAATTAGAGGAACAATATAATGTATGTAGTTAAAATCCTTATCTTCGGCAGTAGATGTAATGTAGAAAATGAAATGATAAAAAAGTGGTATCCACAATAAGCTGAACGTATAATAAAGGGAGCTGAGATAAGGGTATATTTTCCAGTCGAACTGAAAAAGAATAATTAAAAACCAAACCCCGCCCGTGCAGATATAAAAAAGCACAAGTATTATTTTTGCTTTGTCTACCATCGGATTAATTTTATTCCGGGAGGATAGTATAATATCGATTGCATTGACGCATGACGAAAACAAAGGGAAACAAAACAATAAAAACAGAGCGATTGTGAGAAATTCCATCACGGTATAATAAATAACAGCAAAGAACCTGCTTAAATAACGAAATATCCTTTTGAAGTAAAAATCTGAATAAATTATGGGTCAATTTAAAACAGCTTCTAAATGTTAGATTTGATATGTAAACATTATAATAGCGAAATAGTTTAATGATTAAAATACAGATACTCAAATAATAAATAATTTTCTATCCTCTAAAACTTTCTGTTTGAGCTAAATGTTAAAGATACATATACAACATATCCCTATGAAAATAAAACGATTTATTACGGCTGTACTCTTATTATTTATAGTGTTGGTTATTATTCTTTTAGTGAAAACATGGATTTATCCGTTTCAGAAGAATGAAGTAGACAATAGTAATACAACACTCAATATAATTCCTTCGGAAAAAGCGATTAAGCGTTTGGTTGGAGGTATTCGTATTCCTACCGTAAGCAATGAGGTTTATGAAAATACCAATTTTAAACCTTTTGATGAATTTAAAGCCTACCTGCCCAAAGTTTATCCGCAGATATATAGAAATATGGATACTTTGACGGTAAACAACTATGGACTTGTTTTTCATTGGAAAGGTAAAAATAAAAATTTGAAACCTATTTTATTTTTATCACATTATGATGTTGTGCCCGTTATAGGATATGATGTTTCCGCAGAAATTGCTACCGATACTATATTTCAACCAGATGATACACCCGTAGAACGCATTAATAGCGTGCAGACAAAATGGGATTATTCTCCTTTTTCAGGAACTGTAATCAACGGAAGAATTTACGGGAGGGGAACACTCGATATGAAAGGTATGTTATTTTCCCTTTTTGAAGCAGCAGACGATCTCATTACCGAAGGATGGCAACCTGAACGGGATATCTGGTTTGCATTCGGCCATGATGAAGAAGTGAGTGGGAGGCAGGGAGCCGTTCATATAGCCGATTATTTTAAACAGCAAGGTATTACTTTTGACGCTGTTTATGACGAAGGCGGCATTATTGCAGCTTCAGGATCTGCTATGCAATCAATAAAAAAGCCTATAGCATTAGTTGGCATCGGTGAAAAAGGATTTCTTACTTTAAGGATTAAAGTATCCGGTTTGGGTGGCCATTCTTCGATGCCTCCTGCAAAGAGTTCATTGGTATATGCTGCCGAGATTATAGAAAAACTCAACAGTAACCAGATGCCTGCAACCATAATATCTCCGATAGCTTCTTTTCTCGACAATATCGGTGGTGAAATGAATTTTACGTCCCGCATCGCCATTGCAAATCAATGGTTATTAAAGCCTGTTTTATTTAGCACATTAAGTAAAAGCCCTTCATCGAATGCCCTCATTCGTACTACTACGGCAATCAGTATGGCAAAAGGTAGTGATGCCCCGAATGTACTTACATCGGTATCGGAAGTAACAGTGAACTTTCGTATTCTGCCGGGTGAAACGGTGAGTGATGTTATTAATCATGTAAAGGAGATCTGCAAAGATTATGAAGTTGAAATGGAAGTGATTTCCGACAGGGAACCTTCGAGCATTTCGCCGGAAAATACGAGAGGATTTAATATCATAAAAGAAAGTTTATCACAATTATATCCGGGAACGATTGTATCCTCTTATATAACGATAGGTGGTACGGATGCTTATAAATATCAGATTGTTAGCGATAATTTATATCGCTTTATGCCTGTTGAACTCAATCAATATGAACAACGTGCAATTCATAACGAAAATGAACATATAACGTTGGATAATTATGGCAGAATGATTTGGTATTTTAAAGAAGTTATGAAAAATTATTGAGTTTATTAGTCCAATACTTTTATATAAGACAATACCGACATGGTTCCGCGCCCCCAGTTATAGTTTTCTCCGGTTGCTGCATACATCCCGAACCTGACTTCGTCCCCATTCACATTCATTTCGATATATCCGCTTAGACTATAAGTGGTCTTTTGGGGAATATCAGATTCGTTTCTTATCCTGTCGGTGGCTTTTCCTATTATTGGCATCCCGATAGCATTCGTATTTGAGTAACCCTTACGAAAAGTAGTAAATTTACGAGAGCCTTCGGGCAGTTCTGCAGTGCTTTGTATTGTGGTTTTAAATAATGTGACGCCTATATATCCTATTTTAACGGTATCGGAATTGTTTTTTATATAATGACAAGGCATATTGTAATCGATAAAGTAAAGGCATTCAGTATGTGGTGGTGTCGTAACTTCGATCTGCACATTCAAAGGAATCTTGATTATATTATTATGGGGATCCTTATTTGTTATCGGCGCTCCCATTACCACACTATATATATCACCGAACGTAAAATTGCTGGCAGTTTTGTATGCCCTTCCTACATTCCCGTTATCATCGATAACCATATTGGTGGCATTTGCCAGAAGCGGGGCATCACTCACCTTGAGATTGTTAACATGTGCGGTATCTGCCACATCCAGCACGTATTGCGGGTTGGTATTACCGATACCCACGTTGCCGCCTGAGGTTATATGTATTCTGTCCTTACTGTTGGTGCGGATAGATAAATCCTTATTGTCGGTAGTTCCTACAAAATTTTTTGCCGGGTCTGTTCCGCTATTTCCTTGTAGCTCCCAGCCTGCGGCAAGATTACCGCCGCTACCCATAATGACCCATTTTGTGCCGTCCCAGTAATAAAAACCTTCCTGCAAATTTGCGGATACTTTTACGTTATATACAACTATGCCTTTATGAATAAGTTTTTGGGTTGCATCGACGGCATCCGCAGCATTCAGTAGTGGTTGTAAAGATGTGAGGCCAGATAGTTCTACACGCGGAAATAAAACTCCTTTCTCCGCGTTTTTCGTTCCATTGGCAGCTTCTTTTTCTTTCATGTCCAAAAGCGCTCCTTTGGCAGGAGGTTCACCACTTCCAATAGTTACCTGTGCATGGGCTTGTCCACCTAGGATTGATAAAACAGCTATCATTATAAAACTTAATATACTTTTCATATCTATATGCAATTTGATTAATATTTTGTTGCCAAATTACCCATGATAGATAATACTTTTGTTACGGGAGAGGGTATTGAGTTTCATTGAGCATTTCGACCTTATCAAAGGTATTTTAAGTTCATATCTGGAGCAAGACTGATTAAGAGTATTAATCATTCATTTTTTTCTAATTAAGAGATGTTTTATTAATAACAGTTTAAGTGAATGGCATTTCAATTGTCATATGTATGGAAAAGCTATAAAAGTTACTTCACAAATAAGTAAAAACCTTATATACACCTAGAAATTTCCAATTAATAACTTTTGATGTTTATTAACACATGAAAAGCCGTAAAAAGCTTATTTTATCGATGGGTGTGCCGTAAAAATGCACAAAAAAGGAAAAGATAATTATCAACGGCAATAATGCGGTAATTATTTGGTGTTTTATATTTGCCGTTAGTTGAGGTGAGTTGGAATTTTGCAGGTCAGAGGTTTCCTAACTTTGTTTCAAGGTCGGCATATTGCTTTTGAAAGAATTTTATCCTGTTCATTTCACCACTTACACTTATTATATTTGCAGTACGTAGATATGTCTGGTACCAATGCTTTATTATTTCAATAGTATCATTGTCTTTAGACATAATAGTATTATGAAAAAAGGCTGTGATATGTACCATTTTAATATTGTCAGTATCAATTATAATTATATCATTAGGTAAATTCATTTCCGAAAAAAATAAATTTATAATTTTGTTTGTACCGGGATAATAGCCTGTTAAGCAAATCTTTTCCATGATGCTAAGTTTATACAGCAGCGTTTTTTTAAGTTCCTTAATCTCATCCCTAGTCAGTAACTTTATGCGATAAAAGTACAATATTTCTTCTGCAATATTACTTATCATATTGATACTGACTATATAAGTAGATTCTCTGAATCTTTTTACGATATCATCAAATTTTTTATGAAAATCTCTGTCTATCTGATAATCAGCCAATGGTATGGATTTATTATAACCCTTATTGAAATAAAGCCATTTCAGATAATCAAATTTTGCCAGTAACTCCAAATCGTAAAAAACAGTGTCGGCATACGTGCTTGTCGCTACCATAAATTTGGGATAAGGAGATTCAAGGGCTAATAAATAGGGTGTCATCGCTTCTGTTATCGCATCCTGATAATCGGTTTCAGGCGACCAGTCGAAAGTAGATAAAAACATAGCGTGCCTGTATTTATCTTCACCCAGTGAGATATTGTCCAGCGAGATGTTTAACTTATTGGCCAAAGTAAGTAATTCGTCAGCTGTAAATTGTACTTCTCCCCTAAGTTTTCGGCTTACCGTTCGGTTCGTAAGATTCAAGATTCTCGACAGCTTTGAAATATAGCCTTTCCCTTCGGGAAAATTTTTCTCAATTGCCGGCACCAATTTTTGTAACATTTCTTTATATTCCATATACTTTTAGATTTAATGAGTGCTAAAGGTAAGAATTTTGAGAAAAACAGTTTTTCTTAATATCATTGTTTTTTAGATGAATATAAATTTACATCGAATATGAATCGGTAAATTACTCACCCCCCAATCTTTAATCCAATTCTAATATTCTTCTAATCTAACTCCAAGGAAACTCTAATCTTTAAGAAATAAATTTGCAGGAACAAAAATCTATCACATTAATGAGAAAATTCCTGCTATTTACAGCATTTTTTTACCATGCTTTTACCGGGTTCTCACAGGAACCACAAATAGTCCGTTTAGATTCGGAACAAATACAATCGTTATTCCTTACCAATAATCTGGAACTTATTGTATCCAGATATAATATCGACATATCTGATGCAGCAGTCACACAAGCTAAATTATGGAATAACCCTACTCTATCCGTTAGTAATGTTAATTTGTGGAGTACCGGAAAACAGCGTGAAGAGTTGAGTGAAATAGCCTCTTACACATTCGCTAAAAACACAGAATTCAGTATCGAGTTAAGCCAGTTGATTCAAACCGCCAACAAGAGAGGTAAATTAATCCGGCGTGAAAAAGTATCCAAAGAAATTGCCCTGCATGAGTTTGAAGAAGTAATGAGAGGCCTTAAAGCAGAATTGAGAAAATCAGTCTGTGAAATACAATATAGTCAATCTTATCTGAAGGTGCTGAATAATCAGCACGAATCACTCTTTCAACTTATCGAATCGTATAAAAAACAGGTTCAGCAGGGCAATATAGCAAAAAATGAATTACTCCGGCTGCAATCATCTCTACTCGAACTGGAAAATGAAATAAATGAAACCCGGGAAGAATTCATTGAAAAAGCAAAAACATTAAAAGTTCTACTGAACCTCTCCCCTCTTACCGAAATTGAAATTACAGCTAATCAAAAAACAAATAAAGCTCCCGATGCCCTCATTCTATCCGAATTATTTATAAAAGCGGAAGAATCGCGCCCCGACATGAAAGTGTACAACCTGCAAACACAATTTTTCAAAAAATCACTTGACTATGAAAAATCCTTGCGGGTGCCTGATATCACTATCAGTGCAGCTTACGACAGATACGGCGGCGTATGGAAAGACTTTATAGGGCTGGGAGTAAGTATCGACCTACCTTTCTTCAACCGCAATCAGGGGAATATCAAAGCGGCTAAAATAAGTATGAAACAAAACAGCTATATAACTCAACATCAAATGAATATAATTCATCACGAGATATCTGCTTCCTATAATAATTACATAAACGCCTATAGCTTTTATAAGCGAATAAACGAAGAAAGTTTACTGCCCGAACTGGATGATATGCTGAGTGCTTATACCAAGAACCTTATGAACAGGAATATAAGCATGCTAGAATATATAGACTTTATGGAAGCGTATAAAACCAATAAACAAACCATGCTGAATGCCCGCAAAAAAATGAACATACAATTTGAAGAATTACAATATACCGTAGGAACCGATATAAAATAACTATGATATCCAAACCAACAATGAAAATACTTTATATAACTTCTATCGCTCTCTTATTAATATCCTGCTCTGAAAAAGAGACCAAGGCGGAAAACAATACGGAGAAGCATAACCCCTCATTTGCAAATAATATAAAAACAATAAAAGCTACATCCGGCAATCAGAATGAAGAACTTACCCTGACGGGAAAGGTAGACTACGACCCCGATAAGGTCATAAATTACATTTCACTTGTCAACGGAATTGCCGACCGAAGCTATTTTTCGTTGGGAGATAAAGTGCAGAAAGGGCAGGTATTGCTGGATGTCAGAAGTTCCGACCTCAGCTCTCTTCAGGCGGATGCCGTCTCGGCAGAATCCGATGTGAAAATCGCACAGCGCGAACTCCTGACAGCTCAATCCCTTTACGAGGATAATATGTTATCTGAAAAGGAATTACTCGAAGCACAGGCAAAAGTAAAACAGGCTCAGGCGACTTATAATAAAATACAGAGCGATATGGGGGTGCATGGCATAAACAAAGGAAACGGCATGTTTTCCATCAAATCGCCCATGACGGGTTATATCGTCACCAAGAATGTATCCTCGGGGAGTACGGTATCTACAGACGGCGAACCCTTGTTCACCGTAGCCGACCTCAGTACGGTATGGATTGTTGCCAATGTATATGCCAGTAATCTGCAATTTGTAAAAGAAGGCATGGAGGTAGACATCACTACACTTTCTTATCCCGGCGAGATTTTCAAAGGGAAAATCAGTTCGTTATCGCAGATATTCGACCCGGAAGAGAAAGTATTGAAAGCCCGGATTATACTGGATAATAAAGATTTAAAACTGAAACCGGAAATGTCGGTAGTTATAAAATTGAAAGGAGAAACATTCTATGAGTTCGTCTCCGTTCCGACCGATGCATTGATTTTCGACGACGACCGCTATTTTGTGATTGTAAAAGATAATGAAGGCTTCAAAAGTAAAGAAGTACAATTACAGGGGCATAACAGAAAGATAACATACATTGCTTCGGGATTATCAGCCGGAGATGATATTGTCGTAAACAATCAGTTACTTATTTACGCAGGACTTAAAGAGAATTGATATGCACAAATTTGTCGAAAATATAATCGCATTTTCTTTACGGAATCACATTCTGGTTCTTTTTCTTACCGTCCTGTTATTCATCACCGGAATCGTTTGTTATATCAACACTCCGATAGAGGCCTATCCCGATGTGACCAATACACGCGTGCGTATTATCACCCAATGGCCGGGGCGGAGTGCCGAAGAGGTAGAGAAATTTGTGACTTTGCCTATCATGAAGGAGATGAACACCATACCCCGCAAAACGGATGTACGCTCGACTTCCTTATTCGGGCTATCGGTCGTTACGGTTATTTTCGAAGACGGCGTAGATGATTTCTTTGCACAGCAATATTCCTCCAACAGGATGCAGGGGCTGGAACTGCCCGACGGAGCCGAATCTTCCATCGAGCCACCATCCGGTGCTACGGGAGAAATATACCGTTATGTACTGAAAAGCGATTTGCCCATCAGAGAAGTGGCTGCCATCAACGATTGGGTTGTTGAACGCGAATTATTATCTGTGCCCGGTGTGGCCAGTATCGCCAGTTTTGGGGGAGAAGAAAAAATATTCGAGATAAAGGTTAACCCGTCCGAGCTGAACAACTATAATTTATCTCCATTAGAGGTGTACGACGCCGTATCGAAAAGTAATATAAATGTCGGGGGTGACATTATCCAGAAAGGTAGTCAGGCTTTTGTAGTAAGAGGTATCGGTTTGTTGGAGAGTATTGAAGATATTGAGAATATACTGATAGAAGTAAAAGGCGGTACCCCTATCAGGGTGAAGCAGGTAGCTTCGGTAAGTGTTTCTTCCAAGCCCCGTTTAGGACAGGTAGGGCTCGATGATGAGGATGATGTAGTACAAGGGATTGTTATCATGCTCCGAGGGCAGAATCCGAGCGAAGTTATAACAAATCTCAAAGCAAAAATAGAAGAACTGAACGACCGGATATTACCCGAAGAAATAAAAATAGAGCCTTTCTTAGACCGCACAACCTTAGTGGATTCGACAGTGCATACAGTTATGAAAAATCTGCTGGAAGGAATTATATTAGTTTCCATAGTTGTTTTCATCTTTCTTTTTAATTGGCGTACAACGTTAATTGTAGCAACTGTCATTCCACTTTCGTTTCTTTTTGCAATCATCATGCTGCGGATACAGGGGCTTCCGGCCAATCTTATTTCAATGGCTGCATTGGACTTCGGTCTCTTGCTGGAAGGAACCCTCGTTATAGTCGAGATAATCTTTGTGGCACTGGAAAAACGCTCCGAACAGTTGGGAATGCGTTTTACAAGAATATCTAAAAACGGCATTATCAAAAAAAGTGCAGGGAGCGTAGCATCGCATATCTTTTTCGCACAAATTATACTTGTAGTAGCACTTTTTCCCATATTTTCTTTTCAGAAAGTAGAAGGAAAGATGTTTTCACCATTGGCTTTCACACTCGGATATGCGTTGCTAGGCTCCCTGATACTTTCGCTTACCTATGTGCCTGTAATGTGTAAAGTACTGCTGACAAAACCTGTAAAAGAAAAGTCGAACGTTATCAGCCGTTTCTTTATCAGTAACCTGCATAAGGTATATACATTCAGTTCAAGGTATAGAAAAGGCACGCTGCTTGCTTTCTGTATATTATTGGTTATCTGCACAGTACGTTTTACTTTCTGGGGTACAGAATTTATTCCGAGTATGAACGAAGGAGCAATCTATATCCGCGCCACATTACCGAATAGTGTCAATCTGGATGAATCGGTGAAGATAACAAAGGAGATGAAAGAAAAACTCCGCCGGTTTGATGAAATACAATTTATACTCTCGCAGACAGGCCGCCCGAACGACGGTACCGACCCGACCGGATTTTTCAACATTGAATTTCATGCCCAACTAAAACCGGAAAAGGAGTGGAAAAGGAAAATAAATAAAGATGACCTGATTGCCGAAATAAACGACTCCATTAATATCTACCCCGGTGTTATCCTTGCCTTTAGCCAGCCCATACAGGATAATGTAGAAGAATATGTTGCCGGAGTAAAAAGCTCGCTGGTGATAAAGATATTCGGGAACGACCTGCATCAGCTGGAAAATCTGGCAGACCAGACTGCCGCAGCCATAAAGGATGTGCAGGGAGTGGAAGATGTAAATGTATTCCGCAGCATCGGATTACCCGAATTACAAATAAAACTAGAAGAATCGAAAATGGCCCGCTATGCCGTATCCATGGCCGATGCACAGGCCGTAGTGGAGATGGCTATCGGCGGTAAGGCAGCTACAAAATTCTATGAAGAAGAACGTACTTTCGATGTACAGATACGCTTTCAGAAAGAATTCCGCGATAATGAAGATAAGATAGGCAATATCCTCATCCCTACCATGGACGGAAAACGTGTACCACTGAAAGAAATAGCGGATATAAAATTCATCACAGGCCCTACCTTTATTTACAGGGAAGGCAGCAGTCGCTATGTAGGAGTAGGATTCAGTATACGCGACAGGGATTTAGGTTCTACGATTGCCGACGCCCAGCAGAAAGTGAAAGAAAAAGTAGAGTTGAAAACAGAGAATAAAATGGTCTGGGCAGGCGAATTCGAAAGCCAGCAACGGGCTACAGGCCGCCTGATGGTAATTGTGCCTGCTGTATTGCTTCTCATTCTGTTTTTGCTGTACCTCAATTTCGGCACGGTAAAAGATACGTTGATTGCAGCCAGTGCTATTCCATACGCATTTATAGGAGGATTCATCTCTTTATGGCTGACAGGAACCGTGTTCGGCATATCGGCAGGCATCGGTTTTATTATATTGTTCGGCATAACGGCCATAAACAGCATCCTGCTTATCGTACTCATGAAAGAACGGATGCAGCATACCCGCAACCTCCGTCTGGCTATAGACGATGCCGTCAGCAGTCGTATCCGTCCTGTACTAATGATAGCCCTGATGGGTTCAATGGGATTACTTCCGGCCGCACTATCGCATGGCATGGGTTCCGAAATACAAAAACCGTTGGCGATAATGATAGTTGGAGGTATACTCATTTGTATGATATTGTCTTTCACCGTGCTGCCGCAGGTATTCTATTTTGCTTACAGAAGGGATAAGAGGTTGAAAGATAAATAAATTGAAAAATACGTATCTTTAAGGTCACAGACCTTTTTATTATCTTTACCGATTATAGAACGAGAATAAGTTATAATTCGAAGATGTATCTTTGAAATACTATCTGTTACTTTATATTTTCATTATGGAATTACTTTTGGTAGAAGATAACAGCCGTATCAGTGAATTTGTTATCAAAGGACTGGAAGAAAGCGGATTTTCGGTTGTTTTGGCTGAAAATGGGGTCGAAGCCCGTGCCCTTATCAGCCAGAAAGAATGGGATATGATTCTGCTCGATATCATGTTGCCAGGCATAGACGGGATAGAATTACTCCAATATACCCGTTACAAAAAGATACACACTCCCATAATTGTGATAAGCGCTCTCGGCGACCCCGAAGATAAGATAAAAGCTCTTGATTATGGCGCAGATGATTATCTGACTAAACCTTTTCTTTTCAGGGAATTACTGGCACATATAAATGCATTGAGCCGCCGGGCAAAAATGAGTTATGACTTGTCTTCGGATATTTTGGAATGTGCAGACCTGAAAATGTATATAGATAAGCATAAAGTTGAACGCGCAGGTGATGAAATAAAGTTGACATTTCAGGAGTTTAAACTGCTTAAACTATTACTGGAAAACAAAGACAGGGTATTGTCCCGTACGGAGTTACTCGATACTGTATGGGGATTGAATTACGATACAAATACAAATGTGGTGGATGTTTATATTTCGTATCTGAGAAATAAAATTGACAGGGAAGGTCTGCCTAAATTGATAAAAACAATAAAAGGTCGTGGGTATATAATTCAATCGCAGGAATAATACTTACTATGAAAGTAAAGACACGATTAAGCTTATTCTGTTCATTGATATTCAGTATTGTATTTGCCATATTGGCTTTTTCTATTTACGGCTTATATTATAAAAATACAGAAAAAAGTATTTATAATAATCTTGACCAGACTGCACATATTTCCGCCCTTTTTTATCTGGAAGAAGATGAGTTGAGTGCAAAAGAATTCGATAAAATAAAGGAACAGTTCGAAGAAATTATTTCAGACTCATATTATCAGGTATACGATAAGAACAATCAGATAGCCTATGGGCTGGGCAGTCCGGATATACCTGTTTTGCTTCTCGATAAAATACGGAATGTAAAGCATCTTTCATTTAAATCCAACGATTATTTGTGTTATGGTATTTTCTATGAAGACAATCAAGGAGATTTTGTAGTTATCACCAAACAAAATAAAAGTGTTTTGGAGGAACAGGCCAATGCCTTGTTATGGATACTGATTCCTTTATTTCTGACTGGAGTATTAGCAATTATCTTATTGAGCAGATGGGTGGCAAATATGGCATATCGCCCATTCTCCGAAGCCATAACCGAAGTGAATAACATATCAACAAATGACTTGAATGTGCAGATCAATTCACCACAGACCAAAGACGAGTTACAAGACCTTATAGATACATTCAACAAGTTATTATCCAAAATATCAGAGACAGTCATAATTCAGAAGAATTTTGTGAAGTATGTTTCCCATGAATTTAAAACGCCTCTTGCGTCCATGCTCGGTAATATCGACCTCTTTTCGATAAAAGACCGTAGTCCGGAAGAATATAAACAGTTATCAGAAAAACTGATACAACAAATATTTCAGATGGAAGAGATATTAGATACACTTATTATTATATCCGATTTAAAAAAAGATGATAGTGATATATCGGAAACACGTATCGATGAACTTATATGGGAAATTATTGAGAAGTTGAAAGGAGTTCATCCTAAGTCAAAAATATTGGTTGATATCAATATTAGTCCCGAAGACGAAGCAATAATGCTTGTCAATATCGACCGTACACAATTACTAATTGCATTATTCAATCTGATAGAAAATGCCGTAAAATATTCGGGAAAAGAAATTGTTGAGATTACGCTTTCAATAAAAAATGAGAAACTTTGCTTATCTATCACAGATAAAGGTATTGGAATCCCAAAAGAAAAACTTAACCATATCAGCCAACCGTTTTACCGTGCCGATAATACAAATGAAATACAAGGGAGCGGTATAGGTTTATCTTTAGCTTTGCGAATCTTTGATAAAAATAATATTAAATATGATATAAAGTCTGAAATCAATGTGGGGACAAGAATACAGGTTTATCTTAATAATTAGCAGCAATAAATTATCCAACTGATTAATAATACTATAAATATCTGGAATAAAGAACTATAGCAATTATTTTCTGTTATAATAGAAGTCGAAGATGTTTATAATGTTTAATAATATCACTTCGATTCTTAGAAAAGGTCTTGAGTCAACCTTTAATATTCATAAAAATATCATTATATATACTGCATGTAATAATTTAAAAGCCTATAAATTATAAGATTTGAAATTTATAGGCTTTTGCTTTCGCTTGCTAGGAAACTATTTTTCTACATATCATTCCAGAGTTCGTATCATTCTTTCGATACAGTATTTTTCCCTTAATAGTATTCTGTCCTACAATTATATATCCGTAGCTGTACCTTTCTCTGCTCCAAAAAAAAAGCGCATGAACAACTATTATTCAAATACTTATGCAACCTATATACTTTCCGCTGTAATATCCTCAAATTCACAATTAAAATCTATCTTATACACAAACAGCTTTTCATGCTCTTCCACACCTTGTGCTATTCTGGATAGAGCATTAAAATTCTTTGTTTCAAAGCCTTGTAAAGTCTTGTAAACATCAGATATTATATCATAAGGAATTAATGCATTTTCTCTATTTGTTTCTGGGGCATTAGAAGATGTCTCTCCTATTACAAACGGATCAAAGACTAGAGTCGCACTTATCACAGCTTTGCATTCCTGTATTTTTTCCGTAATATCAGCACATTCGGGTATAGAAATTCCGACTAGAGCACATGGATATGTTATAGGCAAAGCCTCTCCTTTTTCAATCCGCTTTAATTGCCCTACATTAAGTTCAATCCCGTTCAGAGCCGGAACTTCTGATTGTAACCGTTTCATTACATCTGTATACACTGTTTTCATTTTTATATATTTTAATTAATAAATCTATCCTATAGATAAATGAAGATTGAGAATATAACAGCAAAAAACAATTATTTTATATCACACTGAATATAAGAGAATTAAAAATATAAAACAGTTAAAACTTTGATTTTTATTTAAAAACTGTCATGAAAATGAAATGAGTTTATCTATACATCGAATAAGCAGAAAATGAACGTATATTATATTACAAGCAGATCATTTTCGGCGTATTATAGATAATTATTTATTAACAAGATTCATTTTAATTAAAAGAATTATGGCAGAAAGAACAATTTTAAAAGCGCGTGTTCAAAGTATTTCATTTGCAGACCCTATTAAGTCTGAAGCAGAATTAACATCCGTTGTTTGGGAAGAACAACCATTGACTCTTCGCGATGACGAAGTATCTATTGTGGAGGCAGAGCCTGAAGCTAAAGAGGTTTTCTCTCATGAAAACGATGCTCCTGAAGATTATGACATTATTGGAGGCGGCCTGACTGTTACGGGTTCATTTATCAAAGCAGATTATGATAAAATGGCCGAGCTTTTTGGAGGTGTAGTTTCAGGAACAGGAGAAGAAACTATGTTTAAGCGTAATGCGACAAAAACGCCTCTGGAAAAAGCGATAAAATTTGAGCTAAAAGATGGTTCAAGCATCATTCTCCCTAACACCAAGGGATATGTATTATTGAATCTGAATGCAGGAACTGATGGAATACTGAAACATCCATTCAGTTTCAAATCAATGGCTCAGAAAGATTTCAATTATGATATCATAATTAAATAATTTGTCAGGCAGCACCTGATTGTATGTAGAACATTTTAACAAAGGTAAATGATGACCAATACAGACAATGTTAGATTAGCTGCCGCAAATTTATTGTTAGACAGGGGTGTGAGGTATGTAATATCAGACGCACCTCTGTTTTGGCAATTACTGCGGCTCAATAGAATAGAAATACATCCATTAAAGGCAGGCACACTAATAGAAATTAGTAGGATAATTGATGAGAATAAGCTAGATAAAATAGAGACAGCAGACGAAGCATTCAATAGACTGAATCCAATAGTTATGTTAATTGCTACGGCTATATTGAACCATCGGATTAGGATAAAATATCTATCAAAAATTCTCACCCGGATTTTATTATGGAAAATTCCCCTCAATGTTTTGCTAAGTATTTTCTATCATATTGCTCAAGTAAATAATCTAACGGATTTTACAAATATTACCAGATACTTCAATCATCAGGTGAAGATGCTGATGAATCCGAAGATTTAGGGTCAATAAGAAATGGGGAGTTAACAGGCTATACAGATGGCCTTCATAGCCCCTTTGGTTTTATAGGGCAATTAAAAGAAAAACGAGGATATACCCTCAAGTATATTCTTTGGAAAGAACCTTTTATCAATTTCCTTTTGGAAATGGCAGATGCCCCACGCTATGTAAGAGGACGACGACCTGCTCCTGTAGTAGAATCGTCTAATGGATTAAAACAAGTATTAGGAAACAGAATAAAACGAATATAGTATGGCAGATAAAATTCCTGTAATAAAAATCAGTAATAAGGATGAAGAAAAAACGTATGAAAAAGCTATAAAACAAATAGAATATTTATTTAAGAATATGGATAAGCTATTATCCGAATTAAATAGCTCTTCATTAAAAAAAGACAGGGCAGAAATCTTGTTAAACGTTATCAACTCACTTGAGAAGACGATACAAGATTCCAAATCAATATTATTGTTTGATAAAAATAAGAATGAAGAAGCATTAAAAAAGCTTTCGACTTTAAAGAAACAGCTTAGTGAACCTGTTAAATCTAAATTAGCGAAAGATGATTCATTGTCGAATCCAAATAAAGAAAATGTCTCAAACCCTTCATTTCTTGATTATAAGACATTAATATATGAAGGAAAATTAGATAGTTCCGGCTCTAAACAAGGTAAGAACAAAAAAGAAGTCAAGCTAAAGAAAGCAAAAGATGAATTTGATGAAATCAAACAATTTCTCGCAAAGGAGTATAGTGAGTTAGAAAAATTTGAAGAAAAACATAAGGTAAAAGCAACCGAGCAGCGCACACAGTTGATAGAGATTGATAATAAAGCAACAAAAAAATACGAAGATGCTGTTGAAAAGGCGAATAAAGAGCCTACAGGCATATTTGGAAAAGCTGCAAAATGGGGAGAAAATCAATTAAATAAAGCAAAAGATCTTGTATCCCCGATCACCAGTTTGATATCACCAATCTCTGGTTACGTAAAAATCGGAATGAAAGCTTGGGATGTAGGAAAGAAAATATTTACGCTTAATAGTAATCTTAACAAAGAAATAGATGCTTTTAAACGTGAACTCGTAGAAATTGCTGAAAAATATGATATAATACGTATTGGCGCAATAAAGAATGGGAAAAGTATAAGTGACAGTCTTTTTAGTACAGATTTATCTAATCGTTTAACAAAAGGAATGGATGGCTATAATGCAGCTATACAAAAAGAACAGTCCTTAATGGAAAAGCTTGGCAATACCCATATTGTCGTTGGCAAAAAAAAGAAAAAGTTTATGGGGCTTTTCAATTATAAGACTGTAGAAATTACAGAAAGCGTTCTTACTGGCTATAAGAAAGTTTTAGGTACAGAAGAAGATTTAATCGATAAGACTACAGGGCGGATAAACAAAGATATGGCAAATGCCCTGCTTAATAGTGGTAAGCTAAGAGATGATGCAAAAAAAACCATTGAAAATATTTTAGCAGCCCAAGAAGCAGCTGATGCCGCAATGGCACAGGTCAACGAAGTTCTTCAGAGCGTGGCAGGAAACATCGGAACCAGTTTGCAAACAGCACTTGTAGATGCTTTTAAAGCAGGAACAAGTGAAGCAGAAGTGTTCGGTAAATCCATATCAGATATTTTAGAGAATTGGATTGCCCAAACTATGTTCTCTGCTGTTTTTGGATCGCAACTAAAGGAACTGGAAGATAGGATGAAGAAAACAGTCGATAATGATGGCGACATAAGTGAAGACATTGTCTGGTTTTACAAGAATTATCAATCTGGAGTTGATAAATTTAATAAAGGGCTTTTTGATGCAAAAAAACAGATAAAAGATAGTTCCGGACTTGATATTTTCTCTACCGATATTCCCCAACCTACTACAGGGAAAGGTCTCGCTTCCATAACACAGGATTCTGCAAATCAGCTCAATGGCAGTTTCGAAAACATGTTGCGCTACACGAGTGCTATTCATGATAATACAGAACAGTCGCTACTGGTGCATCGGACAATGCAATCGCAACTCAATCGCATCGCCGATAATACTGAGTATTGCCGCTATCTGGAAAATGTAAAAAATAGTCTTGAAGAAATACAAACGAAAGGAGTGAAACTGAAATCATGAGTAAAGAAAGTTGTATAATAGACGGGAAAGACATAGCTGATTTTGGCATGTTTATCCTAAAAGGGGGAGACTATGACCTCCTCCCCTTTCCGGAACGGATAGAACCGACGCAAAATGATTGGTATGAAGAAGATGGGGTAGATGTAGACCTCAGTGAAGTGTTTTTTAAATCCAAAAATGTGACTCTTAATTTCTATATATCGGCAGACACAGTGGCTGAGTTTGAATATAACCTCGACTATTTTCATCGGTTGATAAGTAAACCCAAACCAAGAAAATTCTATATCCGCGAATTTGGAAAAGAATTTGCTTTACGTTATATCTCTTGTCCATCGTATACCCAAAACAGTGGCCTTCTTGTAAATGGAAGGAAAAGTGGGGAAATAAGTGTAAACTTCACGATGGATAACCCGTTACACTTATTCTCTAAGCCGCAGAATCTTATTCCAAATATATCCCGGCCTTCGTTATCGTATGTGGAGATAAATGATTATGACCTTTCTAAATTCGGTATTATTGTGAACCAGTGTTACAATACAGCCTTAAATCTGTCGGGGGCAAAAGAGCCGTTAGTAAAGACTTTCGAAAAGCAAAGCGGAGCGGATATACTTTACCCCGAAGATGCTAGAGAGATACGACAGACATTGAAAAATAAGCAAATAGTTATAAAGTGCACTATGATAGCCGATTCGCGTGAAACATTCTATTATAATTATGAAGCTCTATTCAATAACCTGACGAAACCTGAACCGATACTGCTATCCACACAATACGAAGATTTTGAATGTTACTATTCGGCAATGCAGAATTTCGAAAAGTTAGAGCCATTCAGTAAACGGATAAAAGTAAAATTCGACCTCGTACTGACAATTGTAAAACCAAACCGCCCTGTACGTGTATTGGCTGCCGAAGACGGCAGACCAATGATGACCGAAGACGGTAGGTATCTGATTTTAATTTAAAAAAGTAAACCCTAATTGATAATTCGTAAACTTCAAAAGAATGGAAATAACACTATATATTCCCAAAGACAATAAATTTGAGGAACTGCTAGTAAACGTAGACGACAACAGCTACCACTACAGAGAGATAATGAGTGACGACAATGTTATTCTCAATTTCTCGCTTGCCGATTTTATAGACTTGCCTGTTGGCACTTATTTTATGTATAAGGGAGTTCATAAATATACACTCTATAGTCCCGAAAATTTTAAAAAGAACCATAGCCAACACTATGATTATACCCTGACATTGGAATCAGAGCAGGCGCAACTGAAGACTATAAAATTCAAAATGTTTGTAGCAAAATATGAGAACGGAATTGCCACAAAGATGGATACTGCGCCGCGCCTGAAATTCTCATTTACAGGTACGCCTTACGAATTTGCTAAGTTGATGGCCGACAACCTCAACCTTAGCGGCAACGAAACAGGCTGGAAAGCCAATGAGAACACCTGTATAAAAAGCGAACGAGTAACTCTCGACTTCAACCACGACTACTGCTTTGATGTACTGTCACGTATTGCCGAAGCCTTCAATACCGAATGGGAGATAGAAGGGCGCGAGATACGCTTTGCAAAAGTGGAGAAAATGAAGGAATCGGCTATCAGCCTCTCATATGGTTACCAGAGAGGGATATTGGGAGGTATACAACGTCGGCAGTTCGACACGTCGAAGGTAATAAACCGCGTGTGGATACAGGGTGGCGACCGTAATATCCGCTGGGACGAATATGGGAGCGAAACCCTACATATGCCTATAGACAACACGGTGCGCTTTGATGGTACATACTTTGACGATGATGCCGCCAATGCGGATAAATTTGACTCTGAAAAGGCGGTAGAATACCACACCGATAGCACAGGCTGCTATGTGGAGCGCACCGACCGAAAAGGCCCTTTGCTGGAAGACAGCCTCGATGTATCGAAGGTGTATCCTATGTGGGAAAGTAAAGTGGAGAAGGCAGAAAAAGGTACAACCAACGACTTCTGGTATTTCTGGGACAGTAAGATACCAGACTCACTCAACTTTTCGAAACAGGCGTTGCCTGAGGAGAAGATGACGGTTATTTTCCAGACGGGAATGCTTGCCGGCAGAGAGTTTGAAGTAGTATATATGCATGATGAACCGAATGTAAAAAAACGCTTCCAGCTGATACCGAAGGAAGAAAACGGCCAGACTGTTCCCGATAGTTACCTATGTCCGAAAGAAGGTGATGTATATGCTGTATTCCATATAAAATTGCCGGTGGAATATGTGGAAGATGCCGAAAGACGTGCCCGCAATGAGGCGATTAAATACCTTTACGAAAACTCGCTGCCGAAATATACTTACGACTGGCAGCTCGATGGCATCTATGCCAAACGTGAATGGGGAGTAAGCGGCGGTATGTTGGGCTGCGGCAACTTTGTGAAGTTCAGTGACCCGCAATTCCTTTCCGAGCCTGTAGATATACGTATAACAGCTGTAAAAACCTTGTTGTCGTCATCTCTTTCGCCACAAATCACGATATCTAACAATGTGTCGGGTAAATCGCTGGGTAGCATTATCAAGGAAATTCCGGCTAAAGAGCAGGAGATAGAAAGGGGTAAGCAGGAAGCGATAGAGTTTTCGAAGCGCCGTTTCCGCGATGCTAAAGAAACAATGGAGATGCTGAAAGAATCACTTCTTAATTTCTCGGAGGGAGTTAATCCTATCACCGTGCAAACCATGATGATGCTGGTAGGCGATGAAAGCCTGCAGTTCCGCTTTGTGGATAATCAAAATAAACCAGTTAAGGATTCTCAATTCGTATATGATCAGGAAAACAAAAAACTGATAACGGAAAACAAGAATACATATCTGCAGCATCTGACTTTGGGAATCAAAGACATTACTTCCGAAAATGGAAAGAAAAACGAATATAAGACATGGCAGATGCCAGCTTCGGGATGGGAATCGGACGTTATTACTGATGCCGATGCAAAATATTATCTGTATGCTAAATGCCGCAAAAACGGATCGGAAGGTATTTATCAGATAAGCACCACTGCTATAGCCATGGATAAAGAAGACCTACCGGATTATTACTTCCTTGTTGGCATCTTAAATTCGGAGTTTGAAGGAGTAAGAAGTTATGTGCCTTTATCCGGATTTACAGAAATATTACCGGGAAGGATAACAACAGACAGAGTAGTATCGGCTGACGGAGAAAGCTTTATGGACTTGGCAAATAATGCTTTTAGGATTGGGGATGAGAATAGTAGCTTGGATTGGAATGTGAGTGAAGATGAGCAGTTGAGTATTAGAAACTCGAATTTTGAGATAAAGGATGCTAAAAATGAAAGCATAGCTAAGATAGATGGACTAAGTGGAGCTGCGATGTTTGGCAAAGGACAGAATATATTTAATGCTGATGGCTCCTTTTCTTTTGCAAATAATAATTTCTTGTATGATTTGATTAATGGGCTGGAGATTACGGGAAAGATTGAAAGCAATAAAGAAGGACGTCGATTTGTTATAGACCCAGAAGAAAGAGCATTTATAATGAAAAATGGTGATGATAAGGAACTCGCTAAGATGTCTTTCAACATAGTAGGTGAAAGATTATTCCCTTATTTACAACTAAGTGAATATGAGGGTGATAGAATTCGAAGGGAAACATTATTGCATACGGAACTTTTATGGCTAACATACTACGTTAGAGATGAAAGAAGATTATCGTCGATGCTTATGCCAGGCGATATTTTTTTGAGAGGAGAATCTTCATTCTCTGTATCGACCATAAATGATCCCCTGAAAGTTATAATGAAAAACTTACCAACTGATGGCCAATTATTGGAACCAGGACAATTGTGGAGAAATGGAAATGAGTTAAGAATTAAATAACTCTTAGCTTTATTGAGGATATTGTGTTGGGTCTGATTTATCAGTTATACGAATACCAGTTAATGAAGATTCTAGTGCAAAAATATTCTTTGTATCTTTTATTAGAACAAAAGCGAAATCAGTTCGAACACAACCATTATAATCTGTAAAGAAGTATATCTCTGTTATAGATTTATCCTCTATAGGGATTTCGGCAGAGGACATTCCTTTTGATAAATTTCCTAATTCACCGAGCTTATAATATTTATTATCTTTTTTATATGCTGCAACACAATTAGGTAATACTACATCTGCACTTTGTACAAAAACAAAGCTAGTATAATCCTGTTTTTTTAATATAGCAATGTTGATAGAACTAATTAAATCTCCATAAGATGCAGAAATAGTCACCATTCCATCAGCTATGGCAGTTAATTCACCTGTATTGGAAACAGTGGCTACTTTTGTATCGGACGATTTCCATATCAACTCAGGCAGTTTTATATTACTTGGTTCATGAATTGTGGTTAGTTGATATTTATCGCCAATATAGAGGTCTTTATCCGGTTGGTTTATTTTTAGAGACGTTAGTATAACATGTTCTTTTTCATCATCACTCCCACAGGCAGTGAATAAAGTAAAGGAAAATACAAGTGATAATAAAAATAATAGTTTGTTCATAAATGTTTGATGTTTATTTTTTACAAATGTAGAGTTTTTTTTTATTGATTGATGTTTTTAGCCTGAATATTCTTAACAGATTATTCAGGCTATTTAAAAGAATTACAATGGAAAATATAGTAAAAGATGTTACGTTTGTTACTTTTTAACAATTCATGATAGGAATAGCAAATTCTGAGTTTGAGGAGGAAAGGAGTTCTGTGCCTTTATCCGGATCTACAGAAATATTGCCGGGAAGGATAACAACGGACAGGGTGGTATCGGCTGACGGAAAAAGCTTTATGGACTTGGCAAATAATGCTTTTAGGATTGGGGATGAAAGCAGTAGCTTGGATTGGAATGTGAGTAAGGATGAGCAGTTGAGTATAAGGAATGCAAATTTTGAGATAAATAATTCAAAAGGTGAAATTATTTCTCGTATAGACGGAGAGAGTGGGGCTGCTGTTTTTGGGAAAGGGAAAAACCAGTTTAAGGATGATGGTTCTTTTTCTTTTGCTGATGGGAATTTTCTTTACGATATAATTGATGGTTTATCTGTTATTGGTAAATTTCAAAGTAATAAGAACGGAAATAGAATTATTGTTAATCCTGAAACTAGATGCTTAGAAATGTATAATAAAAGTAATGAAAAAATACTCTCAATGTCTTTTACTGAGTATGAGAATGGTATTATACAACCACTTTTCGAATGTTATACTTATTCTGCAAATAAAGAGAAACTATATTCAACTCTAATAACAGGAGGAAGCGTAACAGTTCATAACATAACTAATAATGTGGCTTACTCGATTGATGCATCCAGTATAAAAGTCAGAGATTATGGTAGTTCAGGAGATGAACATCTATATATTAGCTATAATGATAATACAAAAAAGATGGAGATAAAAATGAAGTTGCCAGATAAAAATCCAATTTCAGGTGAAAGCAACTGGTTATATATGAAAGATGGTATTGTTAGAATTAGTTAATTAACAGGGTATTGTGTTGGGTCTTTGTCATCAACAACTGTACCTTTTGCATCAGATGGGATTGTAATTATATTCTTATATTTTGATTTTAGGGTGAAAGAATTATTTACTTTTATGACTTCACTTATATCAAAATAAAATATGACAATTTCTTTGATGTTATCATTTACTATAAACTCTTTTGAGTTTTCATTTTGCTTAATTTTTTCGCATTCTGCTATTTTTCTATATACTGAACCATCAAAATAACCAATAACAATATAAGATAGGTCTTTTTTATAGCTATTTTTTATTACAACACTTGTATAATCTTGTATTTTAGAAATAACTAAAGTAATGGAATTAGTCAAATCCCCATAAGATGCAGTAATAGTCACTACCCCATCAGCTATGGCAGTTAGTTTACCAGTATTGGAAACAGTGGCTATTTTTGTATCGGAGGATTTCCATACCAGTTCAGGCAGTTTTACATTGCTTGGCTCATGGGTGATAATTAGCTGATATGTATCACCAATATATAGGTCTTTATCTGGTTGATTTATTTTTAGTGAAGTTATTATAACATATTCTTTTTCATCATCACTCCCACATGCAGTGAATAAAGTAAGGGAAAATACAAGTGATAATAAAAGTAATAGTTTGTTCATAATAGTTTGATGTTTATTTTTTACAAATGTAGAGTTTTTTTTAATTGATTGATGTATTTAGCCTGAATATTCTTAACAGATTATTCAGGCTATTTAAAAGAATTACAATGGAAAATATAGTAAAAGCTGTTACATTTGTTACTTTTTAACAATTCATGATAGGAATAGCAAATTCTGAGTTTGAAGGTGTAAGAAGTTATGTTTCGTCATATGGTTTTACAGTCTTGCCTAAATGCATTGCTTATTGAAGCAATATAACAGAAATTGCCAAGGATTCATTCTCGTGTCATCTAAAGAATTTCGAGAGGTGGTTTATATCCATAACAAGAAACAAATCCTCTATTTTCCAAAAAAGCCAAAAAGCGACTCTCAAAAAAGATAGAAGCAAAACTAAATATTTGCTATTTTTGCATACGGATAACTATACCAAACTATAAGAAACATAAAACATTCGTGAATAAAATGCCTAAACAAGAAAATAAAAGGAAATCATCGAGTATTTCAGCAACCGAGACACGAAAATTAGTGCCAGCAGAGAATAACGGCAAATGGGGATTTATTGACGCCAAAACAGGCGAAGAGGTTATACCATTTATATATGAATATACCCATGCTTTTTCTGTAGGATTAGCATTGGTTAAATTAAATGGATGGTGGGGCTATGTAGATAAAACAGGAAATGAAGTTATTCCTTGTATATATTATCCCGCATGGTCGTTTACCAAAACGGGACTGGCAGCAGTATGTATAGAGGGCAAATGTGGTTTTATAGATCAGACAGGAAAACAAGTTATCCCGCTAATATACGATGATGCCAAATATTTTAATAAAGACGGTAAAGCAAAAGTAAAACTAGATGGCGAAACTTTCTTCATAGATGTGGATGGAAATAAGGTAGTATGACAGTTTTATATATCTTATTAATTTCGATATTCTCTATAACTGACAAATGAAAGTTCCTTATTTAGCCAGCGTAACTTTCTTACCTTTAAGAATGCTAATAGTATAAAATGCTAATCCTAACCACACAAAAGCAAAACAGATAAGATACTCCATTCCGAATGTTTCGTTATAAACAAATATTCCCAGAAGCAATTGTAGTGTTGGGCATAAATACTGAATAAAACCCATTGTGGACAGCGGAATAACCTGTGCAGACTTTCCGAACCAGAAAAGAGGAATGGCCGTAATAAGACCACTAAGAATTAGCAATGAACTTGTCAGGGCAGATGAAGGGAAGAAAGGTATTGCCGGACCAGCATCGGCACTGTAAATTAAAAATGCTAAAGCAAACGGAAAAACTACCATTGTCTCTACTGTAAGTGCAGGCATGGATTCAAGATTCGCTTTCTTCTTTAACAATCCATACAGTCCGAAGGTAGTGGCAAGAAGCAACGATATCCATGGGAATTTGCCGTAACTAATTGTAAGATATACCACACCAATTAGAGCCAGTAAAACGGCTATCTTCTGCATAATTGCCAATCGTTCTTTTAAAAATATATAGCCTAGAAATACGTTTATCAACGGATTGATATAATACCCCAGACCTGCCTCAACAATATGGTTACTTGCTACAGCATAAATATATATCCCCCAATTGGCACTGACAACAAATCCGGCCAACCCTAACCTCAACAAAAGTTTGGGTTGCTTTACGTAACTCATAAATGTTTGCCGATTGGTGAAAAACACCCAGATAAAGAGTATTACAAAAGACCATACTATACGATGAGCAAGCACATTGACAGCAGGCACGCCTGTTATCAGTTTCCAAAAGATAGGAAAAAGTCCCCAGAGTATATAACAGCCCAACGCATAAATAATACCCTGATTATAACTTAACTTTTCGCGGTTTGACGCCATTGTTCAGGTGTAATTTGAATGCGTAAAGGTAGGAATTCCGTTCAAAAGATTATTAATAGTTTATGTTTTCATTTCATATCCCGAAGAAAATCTGAAAGATTGACATCTCTGTCCAGATTCATTTTTTTTCGTAAGCGGTATCGGTTAACCTCCACGCCCCGGATAGATATATTCAGCAGAGGAGCTATTTCTTTCGTAGACAGGTTCATATTCAGATAAGCACAGAGAATTTTATCATTACGGGTCAGTCCCGGGAATTTCTCATCCAGAAGTTTAAAAAAGTCCTGATGTATAATATCAAAATTAGACTGGAATACTTCAAAATCACTGTCTTTTTCTATATTGCTGTTTATCTGACTAATCAGGCGCACTACTTTTTGTCTAATGGTGGTTATATCCTTTTCTTCATCAATTGCTTTAGATATGCTCACGGCATTCTTCTTTACATCTTCCAGCATTTCATTTTTCCTGATAATGTTCAGTATATAACCGTTAAGTTCCTGAGTTTTATAATGCAATTCTGTTTTCAGATTTTCATTTTGAAGTTCATATATTTCCTGATCCTTAATCTTATTCTCTTCCGCATGCCTTTTGCTTTGATAAATAAGCTCTTCTCCCTTTTCACGGATTATCTTTTTTTGCTTGCTTATGGTTTTCTTGTACAATAAAAAAAACAGGGCAACAATAATCAATAAATAGAAAATGTAAGCAAAAGCAGATCTGTACCAAGGAGGCAAAATCCGGAATTCAATTCCGGTTATTTGGGATATTTCATTTTTTCCCTTGATCGCTTTTACTTCAAAAGTATATATGCCTTCATGCAGGTTGGTATATTCTTTCATCGTTATTGGAGACGGGATGCTCCACTCTTCGTCTAATTCTTTTAATCGGTAAGAATATAGTAACTCTGCCCCTGAGTAATCTGTTGCAGCAAAATGTATGCTTAACGAGTTCTGAGAATATGGCAATGTAATCCGTTCAGCTGGCTTTCCATAGCTGATGACACTATCATTACGGTTGCTGACAAATTTCTTTATGAATACATTCAAAGGTTTCTCTTCTCGATTCGCTTTAGAAATATCTATTTTAACAAATCCATTATCTATGGAAACGATTGCAGTTTCGGAGTCGAGAAGCTGAACATTCTCATGATTGATAATTAATTCATCTGACAATCCCCAATCATATGCAGGAAGTGTATAACCTTCAGGTGTGCACGGTTTGTACTTAAGCTTTTTATCATGCACGTACCATATATTATTCATCTTATCAACATACAGATATTCATAGAACTGTGCTCCTTCAAGCATAGATTCAAGTTCCGTATAATGAGAAAAACTATCTGTTATATAACTATATTGATAAATACCGTCTTGCCCGCATATAATAAGGTTTTTATCAACTCTTCGGAAAAACACATTCCCTTCTACTTTAGAATCACCCAAAAGATAAGTCTTCTGGTTTATGATTTTCTCAAACCTGTTATCAAATTTTATTTTCTGTACATTTTGTGCGCTATTGGCAATCCAAAAACTATACGGATCCACATCATCCTGTATAAATCCCCTACCCGAATTTGTAAAATTTTCTATTCTATGCGAATAGTACCATCTGTTCCCCTTTTTTTTCAAAATATTGAGACCAAAATAAGTTCCGGCTATCATTTTATCTTCATCTACTATCACCGGGTGGGTTTCCCATGCATTTACCATATCTATTTTATAATTTCTGTCCTTGGAAATTACCATTATACCATTATCACCGGAACAAAACAATGAATTATCATAAGACATCATCGACCATATCTGCCCTTCAGAACCTTTAATCAACCTATATTTTCCGTCCTTACCGATTGTATACAATCCCTGATTAGTTCCCAGATACAGATCATCGTTAAATACCTGTGAGCAATAACCCACCCCTATAGGCGATACGGTTGCAAACAGAGGACGTATGGGTGAATTCATATCCAGCAGGCTAAGTCCTTTGTCTAATCCCAGCCATAAATTTTGGTCTTTATCGAAGAACGATCTGAGTACTGTATTGTTTTTAAGTCCGTTATCCAGATTATATATTTCTTTATAAGCCGGATCTTTCATATCAAAGAGAAAGACACCATGTTGTACCGAACCCAGCGCTATTTTGCTGTCTAAAATGGAAACACTGAAAAGTTGTGTTTCCTTGATAAAATCATCCGCTATAGATTGTACTTTCTGAATACCATTATCGTCGAGCAAGTACATCCCCATGCGGGCAGTTGTAACAAGTATTTTGTTCTCATAGGGAAGTATGCTTACAAGTTTTTGGGTTAATAATTGGGAACAGGATTCTACGAACACGGGTGACTTATCACTGTCCAGATAAAAAACCCCTGCCGGTGTGCCTATGTAAATCCGATTACCTATCAACTCTGAGCAGTCTATCTTTTTATCTATTCTGATAGTTTCCACTATATTTTGATCATATACGTGTATATCTTTGTCACTTACATAATATACCAAATCTTTATCTACCACAATATTCCATACTTCGCCTATGTGTTTCGTTTTTTCCGATAATGATTTATAGATTAGTAATCCGGTATTATCAGGCTCAAAATAGCCAAATTCCGAACTTCCTCCTACATATATACGATTACCTACTATCTTAAGAGACCTCAATACCCTATTTTTTACAGCATATAGAGTCCAATGAACTGCATCGAATTCCAGTAGTCCGTTAGAATTGGCGCAGTATATCCAACCTTTTTCAGATTGGTCAATCATCCAGTTTTGAAACCCTGCCTTATATTGATTCCGTTCGTAATTAACTATCCGGCGTTGCCAAACAGGAGAAGAATGCCCTAATAGAGAGAAAAAGAACAATATTAGAATAATGATGTTTCTCATAACCGCACACATTGTAATAATCAAATATACGAACTTCATCTTAAAAAATGTTATCTGCAAATAACTATTTTAGTAATATATTGATTATCAAATAATAGTAATTTTAATGTAGTAGTGTTGTAGTATTAAAAATAGTTAATGTTTGAGTTTTTGAAGTATTAAAATATTTTAAAATTCTAAACAAGTAGGCCTATATTTGCATTACAAATTACATAAAACCTTTAAGATAAATTAAAAAAATCTAAGTATTCAACCTTAAATTAACAATCATGAAGAGAAATCCCTTCTTATGGAAGTTACTTCTTATCCTTCCATTATTTTTATCTTCTCTGGCTGTATCCGGGCAAACGTTCGGAGTGAGAGGAACTGTCACAGATGCGCCTACAGGAGAAACTCTAATTGGTGTATCAGTAGCCGAAAAAGGAACAACTAATGGAGTAATGACCGATATCGACGGCCAATATACCATTAATGTACAATCGGGTGCTACCCTAGTATTTTCATATGTCGGATATGTAACCCAGGAAATAAAAGTTACCGGAGAAACATTGGACATAGTAATGGGTCCTTCCCCACAAATTCTTGACGAAGTCATTGTAGTGGGGTATGGCGTACAAAAGAAAAGTGTCACAACGGCCGCTATCAGCAGTATCAAAGCCGATGATCTCGGCAAAATGTCTCCTACGCGTGTAGAGAATGTTCTGAAAGGGCAAGTATCGGGAGTACAGATTACAACAAATTCAGGGCAACCGGGCTCCGAGTCGAAAGTCCGTATCCGTGGTACAGGTACTACCAACAATAGCGACCCTCTATACATTGTAGACGGTATGGCTGTTTCAGGTGGTATAAGTAATCTCAACCCTACAGATATAGCTTCTGTAGAAATTCTAAAGGATGCAGCTTCTGCTGCTGTATATGGAGCACGTGCTGCTAATGGTGTAATCCTGATTACGACCAAAAGCGGTGTTCAGGGAAAGACTAAGATTAATTATGATTTCAGCTACGGATTTCAGAATCCATGGAAGAAGAAATCAGTATTAAATGCCGAGCAATACATGATTATCCGTAACGAGATGAGAGTAAACGGTGGTGAAACTCTTTTATATTCAGGAGATCAGATTACTGCAGCCCGAAATGGACAGTCAGTGAACACAGACTGGCAGGACGAAGTATTTAACGATAATGCGCCTGTTGTAAGCCACCAGATAAGCGTTTCGGGAGGTAATGATAAAATATCGTATTTCCTTTCTTTAGGATATTTCGATCAGGATGGAATAATCGGTGGTAACTATGGTATGTCAAATTACAACCGTTGGTCTATTCGTTCCAATAATACCTATGAAGTTCTGAATGCTGAAAAAGAGAGAAATTTCCTTAACAAAGTTAAGGTGGGAACAAATATTAGTTATGCCAGAGCCAAGTCTGTAGGAGTGCCGGGAGGAGTAAATTCCGAGTTCGGTTCAGTACTAGGTAGCGCCATCGGACAAAGCCCTTTGGTTAGCGTATATGCAAATGACGACGATGCTGCCGCTATTCTGGCCGCACACCCTACCGCTGTCATAAATAAAAATACCGGTAGAGTATTTTCTCTACCTCCGGATGGATTTCAGGAGATAGTAAACCCACTTGCTCTACTTAACCGCCCTGAAAGAACAAAAAATAATGAAGACAAAATTATCGGTACTTTCTTTGTTGAAGTAGATGTGTTGAAAGGTCTTAAGTTTAAATCTACTTACGGGTTCGACTTGGCATTTTGGGGCGCAGATGCATACAGATATCCATATTATCTCTCTGATATGACTAAGGCCGAAACTGATGTTTTATCTTATGCCTCATCGCAAATGAACAGGTCATATACGTGGCAGCTAGAGAATACATTGACTTATAATTTCACATTAGCCGATAAACATAATTTCTCTCTGCTGGCAGGGCAATCGGCACAAAAATACAAACGTCGTTATCTCTACGGACAGGACTTCGATCTGATCTCTTTTGATCCTCATATGGCAGTTATAAATGCAGGTACGGCCAGACGTGACGATGAAAGGACAGAGGGTTATACTGAAATGAGCACACTTGCTTCTTATTTCGGACGTATTGATTATAACTTCAATGAAAAGTATATGCTTCAAGCAACCGTAAGACGCGACGGTTCTTCAAAGTTCGGACCTAATAATAAATGGGGGGTATTTCCGTCTTTCTCTTTAGGTTGGAATCTAATGAATGAAGAGTTTATGGCAAATATCAAGCCACAATGGTTCGATATGGCGAAATTTCGCGTAAGCTGGGGAGTAAATGGTAACCAAAATATAGAATCGTTCGGATATGCGGCTTTACTGGAAAGCGGGCAAAACTATTACTTTGGCACTGGTAAAGGCGAACACATGTATTCCGGAGCAAGTTCTGGACGTATTCCTAATCCTGACCTGAAATGGGAAGAATCTAAACAAACGGACATAGGTATCGATACCAGATTCTTTAAAGGCGCATTATCATTCACTTTCGATTATTTCCACAAAAAGACAACCGGCATGTTGAAAGAACAACCAATTCCGAGTTATGTAGGTAAAAAAGCGCCATGGGCTAATGCCGGAACAATGACAAACTCGGGAGTAGAATTTGATCTTGGATATCGATTTGCTGTAGGAGACTTTAATTTTGCAGTCAAT
The DNA here is from genome assembly GCF_000711235.1 of Prevotella sp. 10(H). Classification (GTDB taxonomy): domain Bacteria; phylum Bacteroidota; class Bacteroidia; order Bacteroidales; family Dysgonomonadaceae; genus Dysgonomonas. The sequence continues at coordinate 706,514 of NZ_JOMI01000001.1, forward strand.
GCAAATGCATCATATGTTAAGAATAAACTGATAGATCTTGGAACTCCAACAGGGGAAGAATCATGGGGTAACTCAGGTGCTTCCGGAGTGGAAAACTTTATATATGCAAAAAATGGCATGGTTTGGCCTTTCTTTTACGGATGGAAAACAGATGGAATTTTGCAGAATCAGGCTGAAGCAGACGAATATAATAACAAATACGGCACATCGGCTGTTCCAGGAGATGTTCGTTTCGCTAATCTTAATAATGATAATGCAATAGATGACAAAGACAGAACAATGATAGGTAAGGGAGCTCCCGATTGGACATATGGTCTGACTATCAATGTAGATTGGAAAGATTTTGATTTTACTGCTTTTTTCCAGGGAGTTACGGGAAGTGACATTTTCGATATTTCTCAAAGAGCTGATATTCCCGGTATCAACCGCCCTAGCTGGATACTCGACAGATGGGCTGGAGAGGGAACATCAAACAAAATACCTAGAGTGACATCTAAAGATATAAATCGCAACTGGAGAGTTTCTGACCTGTACGTAAAGAGCGGAGATTATTGCCGATTGAAAAATATCCAGTTAGGATACACTCTACCGGTTGCTATTACAAAAAAAGCAAGTATCGAAAGATTAAGATTATTTGTAGGTGCAGAAAATTTGTTGACATTCACAAAATACAAAGATGGCTTCGATCCTGAAATCGGGGACGGAAACCAAGGTGTCGACAAAGGTATTTATCCTCAATCACGTACAATTACTTTCGGTGCAAGTATTACATTCTAATCTCAAAATCCTATTACAATGAAAAAGAATATCATAAAAATAATGATTGCCGGAGCTATTCTGTTTAGCGCTACTTCTTGCGGGGATGATTTTCTGTCTGTGAATTCGTCTACACAGCCCGAGGTAGGAGGACCGGTTACAATGAAAACATTGAACCAGCATCTGGCTTCAGCTTACCAGATACTGTTACTAGATAATTATGCCAATGGCAATTATAATAGTTACATCCTCATGGGCGATCTTCGTTCCGATGATTTATATAAAGGCGGAGGAGAAGCTAATGATCAGGGTGCGCTGTATTTCCTTTCTCAATTCAAAAATACTCCTACAGATGTTCCGCAAGGATGGTGGTCTATCTATTATACCGGACTTACCAGATGCAATGAATTAATAGAAGCATGTAGCAATGTTATAGGAGTAACGCCTGAAACTGTGGCCACCACATTAGCAGAGGCTCATACTCTACGTGCCTTGTATATGCATCAGCTATGGAAAATGTGGGGAAATGTACCTTACTATGAAGTATCGGTACTTCCAAAACCATATTTGGCGAAGCAATTGAAAGCGGATGAGGTATATACAGAAATTATGGAAGACCTCGATTTCGCATTAGAAGGAGAAAAACTACGAAAAGTGGCGGATGAGTCTACTTTTGGGCGGGTAACCAAACCTATGGCACAAATGCTTAGAGCACGTACTGTAATGTATCAAAAAGACCAGACCCGTTACAATCAGGTATTGGCGGATATGGTAGAAATTATAGACAACCCGGCTTATGGCCTTATGGATGATTTGGAAGAAGTATTCTTAGCATCAGGAGAATTCTGTAAAGAATCGCTTTTTGAAACAAACCAGAAAGCAGATGGAAAAACCTGGAGTGAATCCTGGATTGGTTTCGGAACAAATCTTCCGGCATTCGTTTCACCTAACGGGCTTTCTGATCCTAATGATATTTTCCTTGCAGGTTGGGGATTTGCTCCTGTCCGCACTGAAGCATATAATATATATTCTGCTGATGATAAAAGACGTGATGCTACTATAAATGATTTCCGTACCGGAAAATATACTAAACGTTTTCAGGATACAGGGCTATTTATACGTAAATATGCAGCGCGTAAAGGATATAATGATGTAAAAGCAGGTGATGCTGATCTGAACTTCGATAATAATCTTCGTTTGTTTCGTCTGCCCGAAGCTTATCTGAATGCTGCCGAATTACTTGTGGGAGGAGCTACAGCTCCAGGTGCCGGAACCGCTCAGGAATATCTGGATTTTGTAAGAAGGCGTGCTTTTGGAGATAAGTTTGACCAGAATAAAGTGACGGCTACGCTTGATAATATAAAGAAAGAGCGTCGGCTTGAATTCATGGGTGAAGGTCTTCGCTATTGGGATCTTGTTAGGTGGGGAGATGCACCGACAGTATTGACGGAAAATATTCCTGCATTTTCTTCTGAAAGAACTTGGACAGCAGAGAAAAGTAAATATTTACCGATTCCTCAATCTGAAATAGACAGGACAAAAAATACTGACTTTGAACTTCAACAAAATCCTTACTAATTCATTACTAAATATTTTATCAAATAATTATAAAAAGATATCATATGAAAAATATATTAATGTCAGTGGTATTGTTGGTTGCCACAGTTCTGGCATTCACTAGCTGCGACCCGCAGGATAGTACGGATTATAAGCTGGGACCAATTCCATCAGCTGATCAATTAAGTTTTACTGTTGCCAAATCAGCAGCGAATCCTAATATATTAGAAATAAAAAATACTTCAAAGATACCGGGCATTGCTATCTGGAGTTTCGGCAACGGAGCCGGTGATAAAGGAGATAATGTTGAAGGAGCCTATCCTTTTAAAGGGAATTATACTATCTCTCTCTCATTATATACATCAGGTGGGGCTGAAACAGTAACTCAGGATGTTACCATTACTGATGATGATTTTAGTTTGTTAGATACACCGATGTATAATGCTCTGACTGGCGGACTAAATAACACGAATGGCAAAACATGGGTGTTCGACACTGAAAAGGAAGGTCATTTCGGGGTATTCCCTAGCGATAATTCCTGGTCTTGGAACGCTGCGCCCAATGAAAAAGCAGAATCCAGTTTATATACGCAAGAATTCACTTTTAGTATAAAGCCTAACGGACTTGAACTAACGTGGGTAAATAATGGATGGATATATACAAATGCTAAAGGAAAAGATGCCTTGGCCGCATTAGGATATACAAATGCTGTTGTCCCTCCGGCCGGTGATTTCGATGTGGAATTTGCGCCGAAAAACCATTATACATTCTTAATGGTGGAATCAACCAATACTCTCACTTTAGGTGAAGGTGCGTTTATGGGGCACTATGCAGGTACTTCAACATACAAAATTGTGAAACTGACAGAAGATCAGTTAGAGTTGAATTGTGTAAGTACTATCGAATCCGGTAATAATTGGAGGTATATTTTTAAGCCTAAGCAGTAAATATAAATATTTTACAGGTTGCCTGACCATGCTTTATTCAGGCAGCCTGTTCTTTTCAAATAATACATGGATATAAACTTGTTTGGCAAAAAGTAGCGACTAAATAACCGGCTATGTCAGAGTATATCAAAAAGATTAATACATTATGAATATTAGAAAATCAGGATTCTTAGGCTTACTTGCCTTATCGAGTATTTTTTCGTCAAGTTACGCTCAACAAACTATAGAAAAAAGAGTGGAAGACCTCCTCTCCAAAATGACATTGGAAGAGAAAATCGGTCAAATGAATCAAATCAGTTTTTTCACTGTCGATGATAAAGCTATAGCTCAGTTCAGTGACGATGACATGGATACATTCCTCATCAGAATGGGCATAGCAGGCGGAACAGACCAGAAAAAGCCATCGGAAATGCCTAAATCTGAAAAGATAGCCCTTATCAAAAAGACTGCCGGCCAAATGTTGGATAATAACTTTGTACAACCGATAAAAGATGGTAAAATAGGCTCTTTGCTGAATATTGTTGATCCGGAAATGATAAACAATCTTCAAAAAGCAGCTATGGAAGAAAGCCGTTTGGGGATACCGATGATTATAGGGCGCGACGTTATTCATGGTTTTAAGACAATATTCCCGATTCCATTAGGACAGGCAGCATCATTTAACCCACAATTAGTAGAAGACGGCGCGCATATTGCTGCTGTTGAAGCCCGTTCTACAGGCATTACATGGACATTCGCCCCTATGCTGGATATCTCCCGCGATGCTCGTTGGGGGCGCATAGCGGAAAGCCTTGGAGAAGACCCTTATCTGGGAGCACAACTTGGTGCGGCTATGGTCAGGGGGTTTCAAGGCAATGGAAATCTCAATGATCCGAATGCGATAGCTGCCTGTGTGAAACATTTCATAGGGTATGGCGCAGCCGAAGGCGGCCGTGATTATAATAGCACGAATATTCCTCCTTACCAGATGAAAAATATTTATTTACCTCCTTTTCACAATGCTATAAAAGCAGGTGCAGCCACATTAATGACTTCATTCAATGACAATGACGGCATACCTGCATCCGCTAATGAGCATATACTGAAAAATATATTGAGAGATGAATGGAAATTTGATGGCTTCGTAGTTTCAGATTGGGCTTCGATGGGAGAAATGATACCCCATGGATATGCAAAAGATGATAAGCAGGTAGCAGAACTTTCGGCAAATGCAGGTGTAGATATGGAGATGGTAAGCGGGGCATATATGAAATACTTACCGGACCTTGTGAAGGAGGAGAAAATTACGATGGAAACTATAGATAATGCCGTTCGTAATATCCTTCGTGTGAAATTCCGTATGGGCTTGTTTGAAAATCCGTATGTAGATACCCAAAAGCCATCTATACTCTATACAACTGAACATATGAAAGCGGCCAGACAAGCTGCTGTCGAATCAGCAATCCTGTTGAAGAATGATAATGTCCTACCCTTAAATGAGAATAAAAAAATTGCCATCATAGGCCCAATGGCTGATGCCCCACACGATCAGATGGGAACGTGGGTTTTTGATGGGGATAAGAATTATACCGTAACTCCTTTGGGGGCGCTAAAAGCAGATTATAAACATATTAACTATGTATATGAGCCTGCATTGGCTTATTCGCGTGACAAAAACACTTCAAACTTTGAAAAAGCCAAGGCCGCAGCGGCTTCTGCTGATGTTGCTGTAGTATTTCTGGGTGAAGAATCTATACTCTCGGGGGAGGCTCATTCTTTATCAAATATTAATCTTATCGGTGTACAGTCCGAATTGTTGAAAGCAGTGAAAAGTTCCGGCAAACCTGTTGTCCTTGTCATTATGGCTGGAAGGCCACTGACAATAGAACGCGACCTGCCTTACGCAGATGCAGTATTATTCAACTTCCATCCGGGAACTATGGGTGGTCCTGCTATATTCGATCTTCTTTTTGGAAAAGCTAATCCGAGTGGAAAACTTCCTGTGACATTCGTTCGCGAAGTAGGACAGATACCAATGTATTATAATCATAACAATACAGGGCGTCCGGCTCCTGAAAAAGTAATGACATTGGATGAGATTGAACTGGAAGCAGGACAAACATCGCTGGGTAATACTTCATTCTATCTCGATTCGGGCAAAGATCCATTATATCCATTTGGATACGGGTTGTCATACAGTACATTCGAGTATTCCGATTTATCACTATCATCGACATCAATGCCGATGAACGGGTCGCTGACAATAAAGGTCAATCTGAAGAATACAAGTAACACCGATGGTACCGAAGTAGCCCAACTATACATACAAGATATGTTTGGCTCGATAATACGCCCTGTAAAAGAACTCAAAGGATTTCAACGTGTAAGACTAAGAGCTGGAGAAGCAAAGACAATTGAATTTAAAATTACAGCACACGATCTGGCTTTCTATGGTCGTGATTTGGTTAAAAAGGCTGAAGAAGGTGATTTTAATGTATGGGTCGGTGGAAATAGCAATGCTGACCTAAAGGGTACTTTCTCTGTGACAGAATAAAGTACACAAAAGGGTATAAGAATCAATTAAGGCGTGTGGTTCTTATACCCTTTCTTCTACTAACACCGAATAACTCACTATAATAGATGCGAATAACAACGATAAGAGATAATAAACCATGAAGAATTTTATTTATTTATTTTTGATCCTTATTACTTTGTTTGGTTGCCAGTCTAATGAAACTAAAACTCAATATACCGACCGCTTTTTAAGAGTTGAAGGACCGGACATTCTAAAACCTAATGGAGAAAAGTTCCTGATACAAGGGATAAATCTGGGCAACTGGCTTAACCCGGAAGGATACATGTTCCTATTTGGTGCAGAAGCCGCTTCTTATCGCCAGATCAATGAAGCTTTCTGTGAGATGGCCGGACCTGATTTCACGAAGAATTTCTGGAAAGAATTTAAAAAGAATTACATTACTGAGGATGATATAAAGTATATCAAAGAAACAGGAATGAACTCAATACGCATCCCATTTCACTATAAACTTTTCACTAATGAGGATTATATGGGATTGGATGCTTCGCATGATGGATTCGAACTTATCGATCAGGTAGTAAAATGGTGTCGTCAGCAAAATCTGTATGTGATCCTTGATATGCATGATGCTCCCGGGGGACAAACAGGAGATAACATAGACGATAGCTACGGTTACCCATGGTTGATGGAAGATGAGGAAAGCAAAGTGTTGTTTTGCGATATATGGAGACAGGTATCTGAACATTATGCAAATGATACGATCATCCTTGGCTATGATCTTTTGAATGAGCCGATAGCGCATTATTTCATGGAAGATTATGCGCATCTGAATGATTCCTTAGAACCACTATATAAAAGATGTGTAAAAACAATACGTGCCGTTGACAAGAATCATATAGTATTGCTCGGCGGAGCTCAATGGAACGGTAATTTCAGTATGTTTAAAGATTCGAAGTTCGACGATAAACTGATGTATACTTGTCACCGCTACTGGTGCGATACATTGCAGACTGACATACAAGATTTTGTACAATTCAGGGATAGTGTAAACCTGCCTATATATATGGGAGAGACAGGAGAAAACACTCATCAATGGATTGCCGGATGGACGCGACTGATGGAACGTAATAACATTGGATGGCACTACTGGCCATATAAGAAAATGGTACCGGAAAGTTGTATGATGACTATTCCGACTCCTGAAAACTGGGATATTATAGTGAAGTATACAAAACAAGACAGAGCTACTTTTGCCAAGATACGCGAAGTACGTCCGGACCAGCAAACAGTAAAGAAAGCGATGACTACATTGCTTGAAAATATGAAATTTAAGAATTGTGTAAAAAATGAAGGGTATACACTTGCGCTGGGTATGAAGCCTTGATTAATATAACTCTTATTTTTTATACATGTCGTAATGAAAGGTTTATCAATATGAAAGTAAGTCATTCATTACGACTGTTATTACTATAGAAATAAAGAATTAAGTATCATAACTACACCAATAAGAATTAATCCGCAATATACGTATTTATAAAATGCATTGCCTTTTATCTTTTTATTTAAATATCTGCCTATAAAAACAGCAAATATTATAACCGGTATACTATACAAAAAGTATAGAAGTATTTGTGCGTTAATAAGCCCTTCGCTTACATATCCTATCATACTAAATAGTCCGGCCGGTAAAAAATAGGCCTGCAGGGTCGCCCTAAAATGTTGCGCATCCCACTGGCGAAGATTACCATATACAACCAGAGGTGGGCCATTTGCCCCATACGCGCCACCTAATACACCTGAAAGAAATCCGCATACAAACAACCAGATTTTACTGTCTTTTTCCAATTTGATAGTATTCTTTCCGACTAAAGAATATATAGCGTAAAGAATGATTATAAGTCCAAGTATAATCTTTACTATAGCTTCATTACCATAAGAAAGGATAAAAAGTCCTACCGGTATACCTAAGAAAGCATATAAAATGAGCCACTTCGCACTATGGAAGTGAATCTTGGAATGATCATGAATAACTACAACCAATGCTACTAATATAGACATCATAACAGCCAGTGATACTGCCATACCTATAGGTAGGAATAAACTCAATAATGGAACGGCAATAAGAGCCTCTCCAAAACCAAAAGTGGAACGGAACAGCGTAGCTGAAAAAGCTATGATGATGATTAATGATATTATAAATATTGCAGACATGATATGCAAAAATACAAAATTCTGCGGTGAATGATAGTGTATTTATGTTATCGAGTCTTCATAAATTTACCAGTGTAACAAACTTAGCGTATTTCCGCTTCTTTTTATATCTCTATTTGAAATGTTTATTGGCAAATTTCACAAATTGCTGCCAGTCATACAGATTGATATCATGATACCCCGCGCGCACATGGTAACCAATATATCCAGTATGAACAGGCTGGTTGACTGCCGGCATGTCTCTGACTGGCAATCCAGTGAGTCCAAATAGTTCATATACCGGAGTAGCATGAACTCCTGATAGGAATTCACCTTTCGGGTCAGCCCAACGGTCTTCCACAGCGCTGGCTATATATACTAGGCGCGGTGCCATAAGAGCTATTAATTGATGCTGATCGACAGGCAGTTCGTTCTCTTTATCGTTGTACTGTTTAAAATTCTCACAAAACCAATGCGGGAAAGTCGTGTTGATTGTTCGGCTCGTCTCACCGTACTTTCTTCTCGAAAGGGCAGCACCACCACAACCCGAATCATTAGATATTACCATAGCAAAACGCTGATCTATGGCACCGGCCCATAATGCGGCCTTTCCATGGCGGGAGTGTCCGAATACGGCAACTTTAGTAGCATCGATGTCTTCATCCGTTTCGAAGTAATCCATAGCGCAACTTAGTCCCCAAGCCCATGTAGCCAGTGTCCCCCATTCATTTGGTTCTGGTCTTGTCTGTCCGCTCTTATAAAAAAGAGGATGAACTCCATTCTGAAAACCGTCATCGTAGTCGGGATCGATATCTCCACTATAAACTGTCGCCAGTCCATAGCCGTTTGCAATGAGCATTTCCACAGGCCAGCGGGAAGATGCATCACCCAGTTTGAATGCATGCGGACGGATTTCGCTTTCCCCTTTACGGGGTTCCATTCGTATTACCGATTCAGTTATATCCGGATCTTCACAAATGCTATGATTACCTTTAAAGTTCAACCCGAAGAAAAGAGGAACCGCGCCCGCGCGTTTGTTAGGTATATACATCAAAATAGTCATGTAGTGCTCGTTACTATCGGTAAAATAAAGCGCTATTTCCTTGCGTGTCGCCATATTACCCAGTGCATATTTATTTTCCGATAATATCTCACAACGTATGTCCATCGGCCTTTCAGGAGCTTTTCCGTAAATGTGAGTTTCAAACAGATGTAAAATCTCGGGACGGCGATTTTCTACCCACTGAGTTTTGGAGTCAACGCTCTCTCCATTTTCCATTTTCAAAGGATCAGGCAATACATACTGCGGAACTTTTGACTCTTCATAATTAGGTTCCTGCCCATTTGCGAAGAAGAAAGAAAATAAAAGAATATATATTATTAATAAAGTTTTTTTCATAGTAAATTCTCTTTAGACTTTTTTCTTAATCTTATAAATGTTTTCGAGTAATAGGAATCATTTACGCCAACGAAACGTCTACATTTGCAGCAATTTCTCCTTTATAATGCTCATTTCAGTTTTAGATTCCGTTTGATAAATCAGCTTTGCAAATATACCAATATTATCATTATTAAAACCTATCACTTTTTCTGTATAAGATATTTTAATATTCAAATGTAAACTACAACTAGGAGACTAAATCTAAGGCCAAATCTTAATAATGTCCGACAAATTTGCTTGGAAATGAAAAATAATTACCTTTAAGCAATACATAGAATATACCGTAAATCAAGGGAAACAGAAAATCTTGACCCTTATGAAATGAAATTCTCTATAAAGGCGGATATACTGGATATATTATTGGATAATAAATGTATAGGCGCGAACTGTTTTTTATAACATAGGTTTTACCTGTCGGATACTACCATCTTCGTTAAATTCCATTTTATCTATACATATTTCTCTGTGATATCCACCCGCTCCATCAGGCATATCCACTCCATTAGGTTTATGGATGCGGTGGTAAACAATATACCATTCCTCGGTACCGGGAATTTGTAATACTGAATTATGTCCTGCTCCATAAATACCTTGAGAGTCATCTTTCATAATAACAATATTATCCGATGAAATAGTAAGTGGACCTAAGGGTGATTTTGCGGTAGCATAACGCACTTTATAATTGGGACTACGTGTATCGTCTTCTGACCAAAGGAAATAGTAAACTCCTTTCCGATAGAAAACATAAACAGCCTCGCGGAAAGTATTATCAGGGGTCATTACTTTTATTGTATTCTTTTTAATAGACACCATGTCTTTATTAAGTTCGGCTCCCGCCATATAGCCATTGCCCCAATAAAGGTAAGTTTTACCTGTTTTGGGATCGTTAAATACATCGGGATCTATCTGCTGCCCTCCTGTAATGCCATTGGGATAGAAATCTATCAATGGTTTACCCGAATCTCTAAAAGGTCCTGTCGGGTCATCTGCTACTGCCACACCTATTTTCTTAGGCTCTCCCTCTTTCCCTCCACTGAAATAATAGTAATATTTAAACTTGTCCTTTCCAACCTTTTTTTCGATGATACATGGTGCCCAAGCATTACCGTCAGCCCATGATACATCTTTTTTCAAGTCTAATATTACACCTTCGTCTTTCCAGTCTTTCAGATTATCAGATGAGAAGGTTTTGAAATAATATCCTCCCCAACCGTGAAATCCGTCGCTTGTAGGATACAGATAATATCTGTTGTTCTTCTCGGAATAAAGGATTTCAGGATCGGCATAAAAGCCTGCAATTACAGGATTCTTATCTGTTGGCATTTCAAAACCGTCCGGAACACCCCATTTATCAGTCAGGGCTTTGATTTCCCAACGGGTAACAGGTATTACAGAACCATGACGCGGATGGAAGTTCATACTGATTCTTTTATCTATAACTTTAAAAACATCGAGGTCTTTACTTTCGCAGAATTGGTATGAACCTTTTCCATATACATCGTACATCAATATGTAATTATCACTATTGATAAGTTTAAATACACTCGATCCTTCCACTGCATCACGTGTTTGTTGTTTGTAACCGGGTTGCTCTATCCATTTACCAGATGTAAGGTTATCGGTTATAGCCAGTTTGATTCCGTTTCCGTGCCCTTCTGTCTTATAAAACATATAATATAGACCATTTTTGTTGATAATATCTCCGTCTATACAAGACTTTCCGTTTTTTGGAAAAAAGAGTTGTCTGGGTTCACTTTCCAAATCGGTAAAATCCTCATTGGCATAGGCATAATAAATAATATCCGGTCCATTTCCGTGCTGCATAGACCAATAAATCATATATTTTCCGGCATCGGGATCATAAATAGTCTGCGGAGCCCAAACCCGTTTCAGATTTTCCTGACCTTTGTATTTCTGCTGTATATTAATAATAGAAGATGTCCAGTTTACCAGATCGTAGGATTTGAGTAAAATCATCGCCCGGTTTGAATCCCAGCCTTTGGATGATGTCATGTCGGTAACCACCATATAAAAGGTTTTACCGTCTTCACTACGAAGGATATGAGGATCACGCACCCCTCCGGTCGAACTAATTTGCTTGGAGTCTATTACCGGCTGGTTGTTGTTCAAAGATTTATAATTGTATCCGTCGCGGCTAATGGCATAACATATAGCTTCGTCCTTTACATCATTGCCTTTGAAGTAGGTAAACAGATAGCCAACATAATCTTTTTCTGCAGGACCTGATTTATATCCTTGGGCATACGTATAAAGCCCAATACACATCAGAAATGATAGTAATACAAGTACTCTGTTCTTCATCTTATATTTTATTGCATTTTACATTTTATAACAGTAAATGAATAAGCTGGTAGCTGCATCCTTTCGAGTTCATCTGTATTGATCACAGATTCTATAGGAAGAGAATTTTTACTGTCCGGCTTATCTGTAAGAGTAGTTCTCACAGCTTGTATCCCTGATATCTTCAGCGCATTTACATCTAAAGATGTATTTACCTCAACAGGGAGCATATTTACTAATTTTATAATTATATCTTTTGTTTTACTATCGCGCACGACCGAACAAGCAATCCGTTTACGAACCTTATCGTTGTGGGTTTGTACATCGACAATCGAAGATATATAATCATCCCCTGCATTTTCACCAAATAGCTTTTGTACATAATAGCCTACAGTTGGTTTCACCTCGGTATTATTAAAATAAATCAGGTCCGGATTCCATTGCGTATGATTTTCCTTTGCCAATAAAGGAGCATATGATGTCATGTCTACGACATCACCATTTCTTTCACACGAAATCAGATGAATGGCCTCGGCCAATGCTGTTTCCATATTATTAGGTCGTCCCGGCAAATGTGCTGCATATTCTCCAAGATATACTTTCGATTTATTTCGGTCGTATTTATCATAGAAATCCTGATTGTAGATAAACCATGCAGGAGGTTGGTAATAATGCTCGTCCAACATAGGAACCGCCAACTCATTTGCAAAAGCCCATCCCCGGTCGTAATCCGATCCTTCTGAAAATGGTCCGGCTGTTCCTATAACTGTTATTTCAGGGTGCTTTTCTTTTATAGCTTTGAAAATCATCTCGAAACGTTCTTCAAACACATCTGAAATAAGATCTTCATTACCCACACCAATATATCTTAAATCAAACGGCTTGATATGTCCGGCATCGGCACGCATTTTAGCCCATTTGCTTGTTCTAGGATCGCCATTTGCCCATTCTATCAGATCGAGAATATCCTGAATATAAGCATTCATTTCTGATAAAGGAATTCCACCTTGCTGTCCGCCGATAGCACAACCATGGTGTGCTGAATTCTGACATGGTACGCCTGCTGCCACTATTGGTACAGGTTCTGCGCCTATATCTTCACAAAACTGAAAATATTCCAGATAACCCAGTCCAGCGGTTTGGTGATAACCCCATAAGTTTCGTTGAGGTTTACGGGATTCTAAAGGACCTATAGTATTTTTCCAATGGTAGATATTATCTATGCCATCGCCATGAGCCACACAGCCACCCGGGAAACGCACAAATCGCGGTTTCATATCAGCCAGCACCTGTGCTAAATCAGCCCGAAGACCGTTTTTGCGTCCCTTGAATGTTTTTTGCGGAAAAAGGGACACCATATCCAAAGCAAATTTTCCTTCATTTTGAGGCAGAATCTCCAGACGGGCACTTGTCGCATCTGCACGGGCAGTAATAATAGAGTTGTATTTCTTCCATTTTTGCGAAATAGATTTAATTGTTGTTTCGCCATATATTTCACCATTATCGCCTGTTAATCGTATTTTTAGGTTTGTAGATTTACCGTTTAATACCCGGACAAAAACAGAAAAGTCATATTTCTCATTAGCTTTTAGTGCAATTCCGTCAAATCCTCTATTCATCAATCCTCCACCGACTTTGTTAACAGTAAGTATTGCGTAATGCCGATTATTTTCATGTATAGGGTTTTGTGTATCTATAGTAAATTCGGCATCCTTACCCTTGAGTTCCCAAGCTTTATAACTGTTCCACTCCTGATCGCCTTCCCTATCCGACGGTTGATATTCAAAACCTCTGTTCTGTATTAGTTCGGCATAAATACCACCATCGGCGGAATAATTAATATCCTCAAAGAAAATACCCAATAATTTATCACTTATTTTCTTAGTATTTTCCCCATTAACTATAATAGCGGCTTCTAGAGGTTGCAAACCCGGAAAACGACTATGATCGTCTTTAGTTGTTTCTGCAAACAATTCATTACGGTAATTGGTAAGACTCACTTTTGCAAGCAGATTCTCTATCATTAGCCAAGGTACTTTATGTATCGTTCCGATTTGAGATTTATTTAAGAGCGATATGGTCTGACGTTGTTCGTTTCGTTCGGATTTTGTTATCTGTCGCGTTTCACTATATGTTTTGAAATCTTTAGTATCTACTGCGTAAAAAGCCGTACCATTGTCATTAATACTAGCCCACGATACGGTATAAATATCATTTTGAAAGGATAATTCTGTTTGTAGACAATTCTTGCCTGCAGCCACAAGAGGATATGATTGTGGTTTCCAGTTTATCAGGTCTTCAGATGTAGTATATGCAAAAGCTCCATCCTGATTATTCAAACTCCATATAGCATGCCATTCGCCGTTTTTACCTTGTAGCAATACCGGATCAAACATTCTTTTCTGAGAACCCCAACGACCATAATCACTATTAACGAAAGCAAATTCAGGTCCTATCGAATGCCATTCTTTCCGATCGGAACTCCATGCAAAACATAACCCTCCCCTTCCCTCTTTTCTATCCTTATTGTATGCAAAAATGTATGCAGAATCAGGTTTATTTGCATATAAGCCTGTAGAAGAAAATATGCTCAAAACAATAATTATAAAGAAAAATGAATATTTTTTCATTGTTATATAATATAATTAATAAAGATTTCCATTTTAATGAAACTTCATATCCAAACCCCAATATAAAGCAAGCTTTTCAGCTTCGTGTTTAGTCAAATGTATCACAGCTCCGTGTTTCGGGGAAGAAAAATTAGTGGTTTTCATAGCACCCTCATTGAATCGCCCTAAGTTTGTAAAATTCACAAAATCAGAAGTTTCGCTAAATCCAAAATTATGAGGGTCTATACCATAGCAATCGTACATTAATATCCACTTGTCTTCTCCTATCCTTTTCCATACATTAGGGGCTTCACAGGCTTTCTCTTCAGGATCGTACCAACGGGCATCGTATACATACTCTCTATTGATATGATCTGATATTGCTTGTTTTATTCCGGCTCCATCATCGTGAGCCACATAAAACATATGATATTTGCCGTTTACAGACGTAATATCGGCATCGATAATATTATTATCCTTCGGATATTCCAACAGAGGCTTCGGCTCACTCACCAATTGGTTATAATCATTATTTATATAGGCATAATATAACTTATTCTTTTCATTACCGAAACGGGTAGTAAAGTATAGCATCAGGTTTTGCTCTTCCGGGTCATAAGTTGTTTCCGGAGCCCACGCACATCCGATATTTTCAAAACCGGGAATAGTATCGATACGCAGATTTGCACGTTTCCAGTTGATGAGATCATCAGACTTAAGCAACACAAAACCACGATTATTCCCCCACGAATAAAGTTCACCCGGGCGTTCCCATTCAGTATCCCGATATCCTTCCCGTTGGGCGAAAATATGCAAGTCGGTCATTGCCAGATAAAATGCGCCATCTGGGCCACGATAGATATGCGGATCGCGTATACCCTTTTGTGTAGCTATTGTATCACCACGCATAATTGGCTCTCCCCCGTTTACATCGGTAAAAGTGTATCCATCCGGGCTCACTGCCATATAAAGGCTATGAGTAGGGTCTTTAAAATAAACCATCAGATAGGCTGACATATCTTTCTCGGTAGGAATATGCTTCTTCCGGCTATCTTCTCCACATGAGAATAACATAAGCAGCGCAAGCAGTAGAAAAGCTATTTTATTTTTCATCTATTAATTAGTTATAATAATTCCCCCATCAGGTTGAATATTCAATGTCATTTTCCCATTTTTATTGAGTTCTATTTTTTCCATTTTAGGACTTCTGTCTGATTTATCCGAATAGAAAGAAAGTTTAGAACCGGATAGCATAGGCAAATTTACTTCAACTTTTTTCACTGTCTTTTCAGCGTTTACCCCTACCACATACCACTTATCGGCATGGCGGCGAGCTAAAACAACATATTTACCCGGATAACCGTCTATAAAGACTGTCTCATCCCATGTGGTAGGTACATTTTTCATGAAATCAATTACAAATGCGGGATATTCTGTCAGATTATTGGGTGTTATCCCGAAATTCTGGACAGGTGTCTGGAATAGAACGGCAGTCGCAAGTTGAAATGTTTCAGTGGTTTTACGTATTTTGCCACCCTTATTTTCTTTGTTATGTTCTTTATTCAATAATACGGGACCGAAATCCATAGAGGCTACACTGTTGCGGATAAAAGGATGCAAACAAGCATTGTAAGCTTCAGTATCATTGGCATGTTGAGTGAAAATCAGGTTTTCGGAAGCCAAGACAGCTTCACTACCCACAAAGTTTGGATACATACGTTCCCAGCCCCGAGGTAAGGTGCAACCGTGGAATATGACTACAAGTCCGAAATCATTTGCATCGGACAATATATCTTCATACAGCTTCATTGTCTCCTGCTTATCCCCACCGAAAAAGTCGACCTTAATTCCTTTAATACCGATACTCTTCATCCAAGCCATTTCTTTTTTTCGGGCAATGGATGTGTTCATACAATTTTTAGGACCTTGCGGTGCATCACTCCAATATCCGTTTGAATTATACCATAAACATAGCCCTACATTTTTCGAGCTTGCATATTTTGCAAGTTTTTCTATCTTATCGCGCCCTATATGTGTATCCCACCAATTATCTACTAATACAAATTCATACCCTAAAGTAGCCGACAAATCGATAAACGTTTTTTGATCTTCGTAATTGATACTTCCATCCTGCCATTCGAGCCAACTCCATGTCGAACGGCCAAATTTATATTCGCGTGAAGGTTTATAAAGCGGTTCAACAGCATCGAAAGGGATTGTAGTCTCCACAATTGGTTTAAGATTATCTCCTACAGTAATTGTACGCCATGGAGTTTCTCCGGGTAATGATATTGAAGGCTTAGCACTGCCTATTCCGTTATTTTCCCCCTTTTCGGGAAATGCAATTGTATATAAACCGTCCTTTGTGCCTTCACTTAGTTTCGAACCACAGTAAAGGCTGCTTACTCCTGTTTCCGAGATTAATACCCATCCGTTGTCTCCTACATGGAATAGTCCCGGAAAAGTATATCCTACACCATATTTGGAAGGAGTACCTATCGGCTCATCGGGAATATATTCTTCTTCGTAACTGGGCTTTGTTTTCATCCATCCTATCATAGGAGTAGCCTGAGGAGTAAGAAATGTGGTGGTGAATATAGGGAATTTAAATCCGGATAATTCCTTCTCAATTATACATCTTGCAGTTTCTCCATTCTGAGCCAAGATATATTTGAAGGCAATGTCATTATTACTCACTCGAAATATTATACTTATCCTTTCCTTATCGGATGTCTCGTAAGTACATACTAATTCATTCGCCTGATAGTTGATATTGCTTCTTTTTATCCGGTTCTCACTATAGGTTTTATTAATAGTGGATTCCTTTTTATCAATTAGTATCAGATTTCTACTGAAATCGCTTACATTAGTGATCATACCAAGAGGAGAATCTTCCAATATCTGATTCCCCTTATATGAAACATTATAATTGATCGTTCCTGACGAATTTAGGTTGACTTTTACTTTCAGATTCTTATCGGGACTAGCTACCTCAATATTTTCAGCATACGAGGATAAAGATAGCAGGAGAAAAAAGCTGATATAAAGAAAATACTTATTCATTTTTCTGATATTTGTAAGGTTATACGGACAATTGTCATGCGACATCAACTCTATAAGCTCATTTTATCTCCAAAACAACAATAGACTTAGCCGGCAATTTTATTTTTAGTTTTCCATTTGTTATTTTAGCATCATTGAAAGCCTGCGGATTTATTAAATCCGGATTTTCGAATGTATTATGATCCGTAATTTTTCCAGATGTAAGAATACGTCCATCTACTTTATTTATTTTTGTTTGAGGTATATTTAGTTGAATATTCCGACCATTTTCTAAATCGATATTCGCCAGTGCAATATAAACTATATCATTTTTCTTTGCTGCAGAAATATTCACCATATCTATCTGACGACCTCTGATCTCTTTACGGTCTGTTACAATATCAATAGGTAAATAAACTGCATCCTGAAATACCTTATACATCTCAAATATGTGATATGTCGGAGTCAAAGCCATTTTATCATCTTTAGTAAGTACCATCGATTGTAATACATTAGCTATTTGTGCAATATTTGCCATCTGAATTCTATTGGGATATTTATGGAAGACATTGAGTGTAAGAGCAGCAACAAAAGCGTCACGCATTGTATTTTGCTGATAGAGATGACCTTTTATTGTTCCGGGTTCTTCATTAAACCATGTTCCCCACTCATCGACCATGAGTCCGATTCTTTTATCCTGATCATATTTGTCCATGATAGACATATGCTTCTGAAGAACTTCCTCTATTTCCAATGCTTTACCCATAGTCCAATAATAATCATTATCCGAGAACTGTGTTGCAGACCCTTTCTTACCGTCTCCCCATTCTTTGACGGTATAGTAATGAACAGATAGTCCATTCATCTGTCCGCCAATATTTTTCATTAATACTTCGGTCCAGTTATAATCATAATCAGATGCTCCACTAGCTATCTTAAATAGCTGGTTATTATCATAATTACGGCAATAAGTAGCATAACGACGATACAAGTCGGAATAATACTCAGGGCGCATATTACCGCCGCAGCCCCAACTTTCATTCCCGACCCCGAAGTACTTGACTTTCCATGCTTTTTCTCTTCCGTTTTTACGACGAAGATTTGCCATAGGACTATCTCCATCCGAGGTCATATATTCCACCCATTTTGCCATTTCTTCTACTGATCCGCTACCTACATTTCCACTGATATAAGGTTCACAACCGAGGATTTCACAAAGATTCAAAAATTCATGTGTACCGAAACTATTATCTTCAATTGTACCTCCCCAATTATTATTTACCATTTTGGGCCGATCCTCTTTAGGTCCTACCCCATCCATCCAATGATATTCATCGGCAAAACAGCCTCCCGGCCACCGAAGATTGGGAATGTCTAATCGTTTAAGAG
This sequence comes from Prevotella sp. 10(H), assembly GCF_000711235.1. Lineage (GTDB taxonomy): Bacteria > Bacteroidota > Bacteroidia > Bacteroidales > Dysgonomonadaceae > Dysgonomonas. The sequence goes on from NZ_JOMI01000001.1 coordinate 725,261, forward strand.
CATTCAGCACATCTTTACGATAACCTTTTTCATTGGGAATAGAGGAATTTTCTCCTACCCATAATCCACCATATATACATGTTCCCAAATGCTCGGCAAAATGCCCATAAATATGTTTACTGATCTTATTTCCAGAACGATCTGTATATATCGTTACTTTACCCGTGTTCTCCTGAGCGTATAGCGATACATTCAGAATACTAAATATTACTATAATCAGAGAAGATTTTTTCATAGTCTGTATCTTATAAGTGAAAATTAAAGTTATAAAGAGCCTGCTTAAATTTTATTTAAACAGGCTCAATATACTACTTCAGATTTATTTTCTGGCTTTGAGTATAATAATATTCTGATGATACATTTGCCAAAACTCCAATTCGCATAAATACAAAATTTTCATTTTTCAAGCCCGCAGGAATTGCGGCAGAAACTGTTATTTCCTGACCAACAGTAACATTTCCGATCGGTACATTCACAATTCCTTCATTCCTGTTATGGTCTGTAAGTATTCCTTTGCCGAAATATATATTAACGGATGAAAGATCTGCTGTAGAAACTACTTTATCTACCGTGAATTTCACACTGATTGTCTCACCTACCTTCTGATAACTTTCATCTTTAGCAACGAAATATGGAGTTACAGGAACATCAAATACTGTATTTCCCTTAACATCCACAATGATAGTATCATTCAGTTGAGGTAACCAAGGGCCATCTGCTTTTCGCACCAGTTTATACTGCCCGTTGAATAAAGATACTGAAAAAGTTCCATCCTGAGCAATATAGACAGGTATGCTCTTTTTCAGAGCAAAACCGTCCTGCCACAATTCCAATTGAGGGCCATCGGTACGGATACCAACTGATTTTCCGTTATAAACGACACTCCCTTTCAAAGTTGCATTCGGCTCGTCATAATTATCATATTCACATGCTGACAGCAAGAATATGCAAATCGGTATTATATATAATATATTTTTCATCATCATAAAATTAATGGAATGGATTTTTAACTAATTTAGGATTATTATTAAGCACATCATCTGCAATAGATGAATAATAATTCGCCATTCGGAAGAATCTTGGTCTCTTAAAACGTGTAGGATGTGTTTTTTCGTATAGGAATTTGCCATCATCCGCATTACCCGGCCTTACAATCCGATACGGATACAGGCCATAAACTACTGCGTCGGTATTTGTTTCCGTTCCATCCCATACAATATGAGCAATTCTCCAACGCTTCAGGTCAAAATAGCGATGATCCTCAAATGCTAATTCGACACGACGTTCATTGCGAATTTTATCTATAGTTAAAGTTGATGCCGAAAGACTATTTGCCGGAAAGCCTCCATGTATTTCACGAATTGTGTTTATATATCCCAATGCACTGGCATCGTTCAATTCGAAAGCAGCTTCTGCCGCATTCAGATAGATTTCTCCCAACCGGAACCAAGGCCACCAGTTTTCTGCAGATGTTCCCCGCGAACTTGCCGCTGCTGCATCGCTAACGAACTTGCGCATATAGAATCCAGTATTGCTCACATCCTGTGCATTGTCTTTTGGTCCGTCAAATCCTGTCCATAGACCTCCATCGCTATACTGATCTCCCAGATTTGCCCCTGTAGTCAATACATATTGAGTTCCATTCCATTCGGCAACTCCTGCCTGTATATTCACGGGAGTACCTCTGAATGTTGTTCCGGCATATACAACCGTTCCATACAAACGGGCATCTTTATTGGCGAAAATATCGGATATATTTGGATAGGTAATATAATCTCCATTAGCATCCTTATACTTCAAAGTGCCTTTGCTACCATCCAGATAGTCGAAAGATTCGACCAGACTTAATGAAGGACTTAATGAAGAAGAAGATTCGTTATCATCGGTAAGGCTTTTTACAATATTGTCGTAGGCAAAACGATGCGTTTTAATTCCTGTTTTAAAATCTTTAGCAAAAATTACTTCGTCTGTTTTCTTGTTTAACATTTCATAAAAATTCTCTCCCTTATCTGCATTCTTATTATAAAGTTCGTATTTGTTGCTTGTTATGATTTCTTTTGAAGCATTCAAGGATTTTGTATAATAATCATTCGCTTTTGCCGCAGGAATACCAACTTCTTCACCCGGCAATGTAATAGGAGAAGACATCAGGTTATTATATTTGGCTATCGAAGCGGCATATAGCATAGCACGGCTTTCAAGTGCAAGGGCTATATAGTAATTAGCACGGGTCTGACTCTCATTATTGTCTTTCAGATCGTTCTTTATCGCTTCCAGTTCTTCATAGATAAAGTCATATACTTCATGCTCTTTAGAACGTGGCGTCTGTAATGGTGTAGGATCTCCTCCACCTGAGTATATCAATTGTTTTGTAACAATCGGTACCCCACCCATACGTTTTACCATTTCGAAATAGACAAAAGCACGCATGAACCTGAGTTCCCCCCTGAAAAGATTTTTCTGTTCATCCGATAAACTCACGCTGTATTGATCTATATTTTCCAGTGCCAGATTTATATCACGGATAAGACTATAATCCCAGAACCGGCCATAATCATTGGCGTAGTTAAAGTCATTCCTTCCATTCTGATCCCAGTGTCCCGACCACATAGCATCATCTATCTCGCTCATTCCTCCCGTATTGAAAACTCCGTGTAAAGAAGGGAGCCTGTCATAATAATTGGCCAATAGAGATGTTATAAGTTTAGGGTCATTCCACGTTTGTTCATCTGTAATGATTTCTTTCGGATCCTCTTCTAACCACTTATTATCATTACAACCTATAAGACTACAGGTGATGAGTATTAAAAGAAATATTTTATTTTTCATATTTTCAGATATATAGTTTATTAGAATGTAATATTAAAACCAAGCAAAATAGTTCGCTGTTGAGGATAAACCACCGCTGCCCTAGCTTCAATTTCCGGGTCTATTTCGAGTTTGCGGACATTATCGAATGAAAGTAAATTAGATACATTCATATAGACACGTACTTTCTGAGCATGAATCGCATTTCTTATAGATACAGGAAGATTGTAACCTACTTCCAGATTCTTTATTCTCAGGTAATGGACATTTTTTAACCAGAAATCGCTATTTCTGTCATTTGGCTTTGTATTGCCATTACGAATAGCCGGATAATAACCCGAAATCCACTCGCTATTAATATCATAAGGGTCTGCACGATGCCATCTGTCTTCCAACAAATAAGCAGGTGAATTACCTCCCGCATGAAACGGATTCCTTAATTCATAATCCTGAAACCAAGACTGCATAGCCCCGCCGGCAAAATCTACAGCAAGATCTATCCCTTTCCATTCTAGTCCGATATGCCCACCGAACGACATAACTGGCGCCCATCCTTCCGAATAGCCAATAGGGCGCATATCCATATCATTTATTATTCCGTCTCCGTTTACATCTTTATAGATAAAGTCTCCCGGTAGCTGTGTCCTGTTATTTTCTCCGTCATTATTTATTGGATGATTGCGTATTTCATCTTCTGACTGGAAGCGTCCAATAACCTGGTATCCCCACCAGATACCTCCCCAACGGTCTTCGGCAGAATTCCGGTATTCATCCCATGCATTACCGAAACGTGGTTTATATGTTTCTATACTTCTATAACGTGAATAAGTAAAGTTCCCGCTTACGGTATAATTAAGATCATTCACCTTATCGGTATACGAGATCATACCTTCAAAACCGCGGTATCCATTCTTATTAAGATTTTCATTAGGAAGACTATACCCTACTTCACTTGGCAAAAGAACATCATAACGCTGAGCCGGCACTCCCGATCTGGTTATACGGAACATATCAGCCGTCAACTTCAACTTTTCGTTAAAGAAGAATGCGTCGATACCAAAGTTAGTGTTCCTGTTTGTCACCCATGACAGATTGGTTATCGGTAAGCCGCGGGGTTTCATTCCCGTAACATACTCTCCATCAAGTACGGCTCCACCCTGATTCCATGTATAGCCGCCTAAATAATCAAACATCCCTACTCCTTGTTCCACGCCGGTTTCGCCCATAGACGCTCTTAGTTTCAAATCGCTGACTACGGTTTTAAGTGGTTTGAAGAAATTCTCGTCAGAGATACGCCATCCGACTGAAACTCCGGGGAAGAATCCAAAACGATTACCTTTGGCATAAAGATAGGAACCATCATAGCGACCGAGTAATTCCACAAGATATTTCCCTTTATAGTTATAATTGATTTTTCCGATATATCCTACTCTGGCTTCATAATTCCAGCCATCACCCATACCACTCATATCATTGTATTGCAAAAGCGGAAGGTAGTCATTGGTAGGAATTGTGCCCAGCCACAGATGATCTTTGTTGTAGTTTGACCTTTCGTAAGCTCCCAGAACAGAGAAATAATGATCACCTAGTTGCTTGGCATAATCTATCTGGAATTGTCCGTATTTAGAGACAACTTCTCTTTCTTCCTGAAGCCTCCAGCGAGAGGTTAGCCCCCCTGTTTTATTGTAGGTATCCGTCGTTTTATCATATGTATAAGCATCATATGTATATTGGAATCCATCAAACTTACCATTGGTATAATTATAAGAGACAGTTCCTTTCACGTTAAGTCCGAACTTGAATTTATATTGTGCATACAAATTGATATTCGCATTACGGTTTAGGTTGTCTTTATAACCTGCAATATCTCTGCTGAATAATGCAGGGTTATAAGCTATCTCCCTGGTATTATTGATATATTCCGGATTATCATTAGCATATGGGCCCACTGTTGGAACCATCTTGAACATACCCAAAATAGCAGAAAAATAACCATCACCACCCGGAAGCCCTACGTCTTCGGTTTTTTCCTGCCTCCCGCTAATTTGCGCTCCTACAGTTAATCCACCTATAATATTCGACTCCAGATTAACCTGAATGTTGGTTCTGTCATAATTGAAATCTTTCATCAAGGCCTCCTGGCGTGTATTTGAAACGGAAAGATAATAATTGGAGTTTTTTGTTCCTCCACTTACGTTTGCATTAAGGTGATGTTGCGGAATGTTCTTCCTCATCACTATATCATAATAATCATAGCTCTTGTATCCCGGTTCAGTTCCAGCCTGCCACTTGGCAAGTTCTTCCTTAGTATAGACTAAAGAGGGATCTGCTCCTTGGTTTTGGGCCGCTTCTACAAGTCCTCTGGTATATTGTGCAGCATTTGCTAATTTAGGGAATCTAGTCAAATTTTGCCAACCAATATAACCATTGATATTTATAGTCGGTTTTCCTTCATTACCCTTTTTGGTAGTAACAAGAACCACCCCATTCGAAGCACGTAATCCGTAAATAGCTGCAGAAGCATCCTTTAAGATCGTAATACTTTCAATATCTTCCGGATTCAGGGCATTAAATGCATCAAGACCACCGACTTCTGCTGCTCCAACCCAATTTCGCCCCTCTGCACCTCCATACGGGATACCATCAATAATAATCAGAGGATTACCCATATTACGAACTTCTAATTGAGCGCCATAGCCCGGACGGGCATTTTTTGAACGCACAGAGATCCCCGGTAATTTCCCGGCTAAAGCCCCGGACATCGTAGTGGATGCTGTCCGGGTAATATCATCAGACTTGATATCACTGACAGCACCCGTCATATTTCGTCTCGATTGTGTTCCATACCCGACAACAACTATTTCATCCAGAATTTTACTATCTTCTTTTAATAAAATTTCTAATCTGGATTTTCCTGCTACTGAAATTTTCTGAGGTACATAGCCCATATAAGAAATCTCCAGTGTAGAATTATCTTGTACTGTTATTGAGAATTCTCCATCTATATTTGTAATGGTTCCATTTGTAGGTGAGCTTTGTTCTTTAATAGTAACTCCTATAAGAGGTTCATTCGATATTTCATCAATAATCTTACCTGTTACAACTTTGTTTTGGGCGTATATAGCCCCATGACATACAATGAAAAAAGACATCATTAAAAAGAATTTGTAGGGAATCTTTTTTCTAATACCCTCTTTCTCTTTCAACCGTAATTTACTTTTCATGATTAAATAATTAAGTTTAACATATATGTTCGTTTTTGTCAGTTATTGCCATAGCAATAGTGCCCAGACAAAAACACGCTAAATGTCTTTGGATATAAATTATAGAATAAGCCAAAATGAGCCTAGGACAAGCAAGGAATCACCGAATGATGAGTCTTATTTAGTCCTCTAGTTAAGATTTCAATTCCAGAGTATTATCTTCTTTATCATGTTCTTTACCAGAAATACCAATAGAATGCAGCACAAAGAGCAATGACACCGAGCGATGCAATAACATCCCACTTATTCCAGCTCTTTCCAATAAGTTTTTTATAGTCATCTGTGAAAGTGATAGCCTCTATCTGCTTAGTTGTTGGCTTCGCCGTAAAAAATGATACGATTACCATCAATAGCATAATGAAGACAAGCAGCCATATCTCAAAGATAAGCCAGTTGGTTTGCCAGAACCAAGTGGTGTATTCCCAGTACCAGCCGGTCATTACATCTTTACCGGTATTTGTAAAGATGTTCGTTAATAAACGCACCATACCTATAATAAAGCCCGTAATCATTCCTATTTCACCTGCCTTTGGAGTAATCTTTTTGGAAAATATACCAAGTGCAAATACCGCTACCATTGCAGGAGCAAGGAGTGATTGGATTCCTTGCAGATAGTCATAAAGGCTACCAAGACTCATCATAACAGGTATCCATACGATACCAAGGACCACAACAACAATAGTTGCTACTCTACCTACCAGGACATATGTAGATTCGCTCTTGTTTTTATACTTAGGCTTGTAAAAATCTTCTGTAAACAGAGTTGCACAAGAGTTAAAAAACGCCGCCAAAGACGCCACCAGTGCAGAAATAAAGCCAATGGTAACAATTCCCTTAACACCTGCCGGCAACACAAACTTGACCATCGAGCCAAAAGCAGTATCAGGATCATCCAGCGTGAATCCGCTGTCAGGACGAGCGGCCAATGCTGCCGCTACCATACCCGGTATGAGAAACATAAATACAGGCAACAATTTGAAATAACCAGCTGCAATAGTACCTCTGCGTGCGCGTTTCATTACTACTTCATTAGATTCTCCTTTACGTTGGCCAAGCACACGCTGAACGATATGCTGGTCTGTACACCAATACCAAAAGCCGATAATCGACGCTCCGATAAACACCCAGAAACCGGGATAATCATCATAGAGCGGGTCACCCGTATTGAAATGGAACATGTGGTTAGTTCCGTATGCTACACCATCTGCTCCTACATTAAGCGTTTTGGAATAGTCAATCATTGCAGTCCAACCTTCGGCTATACTACCGCCGCCAAGTGCTGATAATCCCAGAAAAAGTACAAGGAAAGAACCAATGATAAGTATAGGGGTCTGAATTGCCGAGAGTGTCATTACCCCTTTCATTCCTCCTAAAACCGTAAAAATACCCGTCAAAACTATCAGTCCTATTGCACCGTACCAGAAAGGCAGTCCGAGAAGGCTTTGCATGAAAATACCTCCTGTAAACGCCGTGACGCTCACTTTAGTTAATACGTATGCAACCAAAGTAATAATAGACAACCATGAACCTGTAGCGGGTGTATATCGATACTTAAGGAAATCAGGCATCGTTATAATCTTGCCCATCTTATTATTCATCAGTTGATAGAAAGGAACAAAGAGCCATCCCAGAATAAGAATCATCCAGCCTTGCATTTCCCAGTGAGCCATACCCACACCTGCTTTTGCGCCCGTTCCGGCAAGTCCCACAAGATGTTCCGAGCCGATATTTGCAGCAAATATTGCAGCACCAATGATATACCAAGGTTCACCTTTACCGAAGAGATAATCTTCACTATCGGCACCCTGTTGTAAACGTTTATCTTTTTGTATCGACCGCCATACAGCCCATGTGACTGCTAATATACCTATGGCCAGAATCAGCCAGTCGAGCCAAATAAATTCATGTGAGTTCCAATTCATAGTATGTGTTAATATTAGTTAGTTTGCGAGAATAATTCTGTTTCTGTAAACTGTCCCAACTTCTGATATTTAGTATACAATTTCATATATACCTGATGCTTTTCCATATCCGGTATGTATTCATGAGCAAATCCCTGCCCCATGGCTTTTTGCGCTGTATCAATATCAGGATGCACACCCGCAGCAACAGAGGCAAACATAGCTGCACCAAATGCACATGCCTGTTCTGATTTAGCCACTTTGATGGGCATACCCAAGACATCTGCAAGAGTCTGCATTACTAAAGGAGATTTTAAAGATATTCCTCCGATACCTATTACACTTTCAATTTCTATTCCATTTTCCAAGAAACGATCGACAATAGCCTTCGAACCAAAAGCTGTAGCTTCTACCAGGGCTTTAAAAATAAGAGGAGCCGAACTGGCTAAATTCAAACCAGTGATAGTGCCTTTTACCAATTGATTTGCATCAGGAGTACGACGGCCGTTCATCCAGTCTATAGCTAAAGCAGAACTTTCCGTTGTAGGTATTTTAGATGCAGCTTCTGAAAGAGCGGGAATCATGTTATCTAACGATTCTTCTATCAGCTTTTCTTTTGTTACCTGATCTACTATAGAAGATTCTTTTAATATATTTTCGAATGGCCAGGCCAATACATTTTTGAACCACGCATAAATATCCCCGAATCCGGATTGTCCGGCTTCTAATCCGATCATATTTGAAACAACTGAGCCGTCTACCTGTCCGCATATACCCGGAATAAGCTTCCCGTGCATATCGTCGTATGAAGCAATCATTATATCGCAGGTAGAAGTACCTATCACACGTACAAATGTTTTAGGAGCTATTTCTGCACCGACTGCACCCATATGGCAATCGAATGCTCCGACACCTACGGCAACATTTGTAGAAAGGCCTAATCTGTCAGCCCATTCTTTAGTTAGATTACCTACTTTTACATCGCTGGTGTATGTCTCATGAAAAAGGTGATCCCTGAAGCCCTTTAGCTCCGGCGCTATTTCCATAAGAAATTCTTCGGTAGGAAGTCCATCCCATTCTTTTAGCCACATTGCTTTATGCCCTGCAGCACAACGGCTGCGGACAATTTCGGTAGGCTTGGTCCTGCCTGTTATTAAAGCAGGCATCCAGTCGCAATGCTCGATCCAGCTATATGCCTCGCCTACAATAGATTTATCTTCTTTTAAGACATGCGCCATTTTAGCCCATACCCATTCGCTGGAATAAATGCCACCTTCGTATGCCGTATAATCGATAGGCCATCTTTTAGCAACCTCATTGATCCGCGCTGCTTCTTTTATTGCAGTGTGATCTTTCCATAGGATAAACATTGCATTCGGATTTTCTGCAAACTCAGGACGTAAGGCCAATACTTGTCCATCTTTATCGATAAGGGCTGGTGTTGAGCCTGTTGTATCAAATGATATACCGACAATAGACTCTGCAGTACCTGCCGGAGATTTACTTAAAGCTTCTTTTACTGATTCCTCTAAAGCTTCAATATAATCGAGAGGATGTTGCCTGTATTGATTACTGTTTGGATCACAGTACTTACCCTGCATCCAGCGCTTATAATATTTTACCGATGAAGCGATTTCCTTTCCGGTGCGTGAATCGATGATTATCGCACGGCAAGAATCCGAACCGTAATCGATGCCGATTGTATATTTCATAAGTATTATCAGTGTTATATCAGTAAATAAAAAGGGGTACTGGAAATAATCGCTATTTCCAATACCCGAGAACCTTAATTTAACGATTTATTGAGTAAGTAGTATACTTCATTAACCTTAAGTTCAAATTTAAAGTTATTAATAGTAGTATCTTCGTCTATAGTAACCAGTTCTATACCTGCAATGTCTGCATAATCTTCAAGCATTTCGGTAGTAACAGAATATGAAAAGCTTGAGTGATGTGTACCACCTGCTAAAATCCATGCTCCTGCCCCTATTTCAAGATCAGGCATCGGTTTCCACAATGCGCAGGCAACAGGCAGTTTAGGAAGCGGTTTTGGTTCCACCACTTTCACCTCATTTACAATCATACGGAAACGGTTACCCATATCTACAATTGTAGCGGCTACACCTTCACCTTTATGCGCCTGAAATACCAGGCGGGCACATATACGGGCATCGCCTATACCAAGAAAATGCACTTCTATACGAGGTTTTGTGCCTGTGATATCAGGATTTATTTCCAGCATATGTGATTGCAGGATAGTACTATTTTCGCCATCGAAGTTTAGTGTATAATCTTCCAGAAATGATTGTCCGCCCGGCAAACCTTGCCCCATAACCCACATAGTACGAACAAGAGCCGCCGATTTCCAGTCACCTTCGGCTCCAAATCCGTAACCTTCTGCCATCAGGCGTTGAGATGCAAATCCCATCAGTTGTTTCATTCCTTCCAGTTCGTTGAAACTGGTAGTGAAACCTTTAGCCCCTTTTTCTTGCAAGAATCGGCGCAGTCCTATTTCCTGAGCCGCTGCATCACGCACAAACTGATGTTTTTCTGCCCCTTTTTTACAATCATCTGCAAAGTCATATATCTTTTCATATTCGGCAATTACAGCATCTATTTCGGCATCTGTTACAGCATCTACATATGGTACAAGTGTCGCAATAGGTGCATTATCTACATGATAGCCCAATCGTAATTCCGCCTCTACCTTATCTCCGTCGGTAACGGCAACGTTATTCATATTATCTCCAAAACGGATAATAAGCATATCCTGAGAATCAGCCCATCCGGCACAAACGCGCATCCAACCGGCTATTTTAGCCTGTACGCCTTCGTCGTTCCAGTGTCCGACAACGACTTTCCTGTTCTTGCGCATACGACTCACGATATGACCGAACTCACGGTCGCCATGTGCCGATTGATTCAGATTCATGAAGTCCATGTCTATTTCATTCCATGGAATTTCCTTATTGAATTGGGTATGCAGGTGCATTAATGGTTTATTGTAATCCTTTAAACCATGTATCCACATTTTTGCAGGAGAAAATGTATGCATCCAAGTGATAACGCCGATACACTTGTTATCAGTATTAGCATCGGAGAAAGCCTTCGAAACTTCTTTAGCAGAATTTACTGTACCTTTATAAACAATCTTTACAGGCAATTTTCCTGAATCATTCAATCCTTTTACCATTTGTGTAGAGTGAGAGTCTACTGCTACGACAGCATCTCCGCCGTATAATAACTGCGCTCCCGTGATGAACCAAATTTCTAAATCTTTAAAATTCATGATATTAAATTAATTATGTGTTATAAATTAGAGTTATGGAATGTCCAATGATTATTATACTGGAAAATTGTCACAGATAATTGTGATCATTGTCCGTAATATGCATTTCGACCGTGTTTTCTGAAAAAGTGTTTTTTTATAAGATTTTCATTCATTTTTAATTGCGGATTAATATTGAAGGAAATAGAAGCCATTCTGGCTACCTGCTCTAAGACTACTGCATTGTGTACGGCATCATGTGCATTTTTCCCCCATGAGAAAGGACCGTGATTATTAACCAAAACTGCGGGAGTATACTCAGGATTTAATGCTTCGAATCGTTCTACAATAACATTCCCCGTTTCACGCTCATACATCCCCTCTATTTCTTCGCGAGTCATCTGCCGTGTGCAAGGAATAGCGCCTTTGAAATAATCGGCATGAGTAGTCCCGATATTAGGTATATCACAACCGGCCTGAGCCCAAGATGTCGCATATGTAGAATGTGTGTGTACAATTCCCCCTATATTGGGAAACGCCTTATATAAAATAAGGTGGGTTTCTGTATCGGAAGATGGCTTAAGTATTCCTTCCACGATATTTCCATCCATGTCAGTCACAACCATATCTTCAGATTTCATTGTATCGTACGAAACCCCGGAAGGTTTGATAATAACTAGACCACTCTTTCTATCAATAGCACTTACGTTGCCCCAAGTGAAAATAACCAGTCCTTGTTTTACCAACTCGAGGTTAGCTTTAAATACTTCTCTTTTTAACGATTCTAACATAATGTTTTATTTTATATATAAGGTCAACAACAAATAAGTGTATTGTTTACACTTGCAATATTAATAATAAGTGTTGAATTATACACTTATTATCTTTATGTTGTTAAACATATTTATAAAAAAGATGTATTTAATTAAACAAAAAAGAGAGCAATTAGCTCTCTATCAAATATTTAATAAAACAGTAATATTAACCGTTATAATGAAAAGTAGTAACCTTTTTTCAACAGTTCATCGTATTTTTCTTTATTGAACTTATAGTAAAAAGCTCCGCGCTTTGAACTTGATTTGTCTTTATCCTCTTGCTTTTCGAGAATGTCCATTTCCAGAATTTTTTTTCTAAAATTACGTTTATCTAATTCTGTTTGATAGATAGCCTCATAAAGAGATTGCAATTGAGGCAATGTAAATTTCTCAGGTAAAAGATTAAATCCTAAAGGTTGAGTCGCTGCTTTCTTTCTCAATATCTCTATTGTGTCACTAAGCATTTGATTATGGTCGAAGATCAGTTCTCCTACCTTATCGAGTTCTTCCCAACGTGCATTATGTATCTTACACAATTCTTCATTAAAAAGTTCCAGATCGATCAACGCATAATAGGCAATGGAAATAACACGCTCGCCTTCATCGCGGTTTATCTCCCCATATGTACCTACCTGTTCCATAAATACATCCTGAATACCGGTGTATTCATGTACTACACGTGAAACTGTTTCAGACAGGCTTTCATCCGAACGCAAGAAGCCTCCCATCAATGTATCATGACCTTGCAGTGGTTCAAACTTACGTTTTGATATAAGTAGATATAATTTACCGTCCTTAAATCCTAGGATTATACAGTCTACGGATAAATAAAACTTTTCCTGTTCTCTATAAAATAATGGTGTCATCCAAACTTTTCTAATTACTTTTTAATAAGGCATTAAATCTGTTGTCCGATTCAGATAAGTGTATTTATTACCCTTTTAATTAATATGCAAATATACCATATTTTTCTTTTCACAAAATTTATTTGTCAGTTAAAAGTCTGACTTCGGTTATTTTTGCTGTTCTTTTCTTCTCTTTTGCTATAAATTTGACAGTCATATTTTCTTCGTGGATATAGTTTTCAGGAATTTCAATGAAAGATGTGAGTATTTTATTATCTCCTGCGTTCTCTAATTTCACAGAAGAGATTTTCTGCTCATTTACCACTATATCAAATTCTGCAGACTGCCCCATATCAAAATATTTAATATACAGACATTTAGCATTCTTATCGTTATTTTTCATCTCATAACTAAACCAACCTTCAGCATCACGCCAGTGCATATCCTCTGTGAATCCTGTACGACTCTTTTCTGATTGGAAGAAATGATCTGATTCGGGCTGCTGCTCTCCACAAATAACTTTATCTAATGTTATCGAATCTAACTCTTCCCGTTCTTTTTCTTCCCTCTCTATTTTTGCTTGCAATTTTTCTACTTCATCTACAGTTGCCTGCGGCCAATAAATGATATAGCGGGATTCGTGAAGACGGAAAAACGGAATTAATTCCATTCGATTAGGAAATTTTTCGGAATATAAACTTGATAAAGTAAATGTAAGCGGTTTTCCCTTTACAGGCTTTATAAGCGAACCAATATTATTAGGTTCACTTACAATAACAGGTATATCCTTGAGTGGCAAAAGCCTGCCATTTGCAATATGACCGCCACGACTATCATCGGCAAACAATCCTCTCATATCTTCTTGTCCAGCCTTAGCCGCTAATGCCACCGGCCCGTAAAATATGGAATAATAATTTGACTTATCAGGCAGCTGCTCTACAGAAATTTTCATTGGCATCTCAATCTCTACGACATCTCCTTTTTTCCACTTTCTATCTATGGAAATATAATCCGAAACGGGCAAATCTACTTTATAATTTTTACCATTCAGCTTTATTTTCAGATCGCCTTGGTTTACCCACGAAGAATAGCGAACCTTGAGTGTAAATCTTGTAGCTGTTTCCGGATTGATAATCAACTTAGTATTCGCTTCATCCGGAAATAAGTTTTCTTGTATTAATTCAATATTTTTCTTTTTCCAATTTAATCTTGATGGAATAAATAGGTTTAAGTATAATTGATTATCGGTATGCGCATAAATCATCTCTCCATACTTAGCATGGCTTTCAATCCCGGAACCGACACAACACCACATACTTGTATGAGGCTGCGAGTAGACACGATAATGTCCCGGACGCATCTGGGTGAAATAAACTAATCCTCCGTTATGGGGATGCTGACTGGAAAGGATATGATTGTATAATGCCCTTTCATAATAATCAATATATTTTTTATCTAAAGATGTCTGGTAAAACATTTTGCTTAATCGAAGCATATTATATGTGTTACAAGTTTCAGGGCCTTCATTCTCTTTTATCATACCCGAAAAATCGTCTGCAGGATGAAAATGCTCTCGAACACTGTTTCCTCCAATGCATATTGAGCGTTTTTGAACTACTGTTTCCCAAAAGAATCGTGCGGCTTCCGACCATGTATCATTACTTTCCAAGTCAGCAATACGTTTAAAGCCCAATACCTTTGGTATTTGAGTATTAGCATGTTTTCCCGTCAGGTCGTCTACGTGATTTATCAAAGGCATCAATATCGACTGATCAGAAAACTGGTATGCAAGTTTTAAATATTTTTTATCTCCCGTAATGGCAGTAACATCAGCAAATGTTTCATTCAATCCGCCATGTTCGCTCATCAGCATATCCTGAATTTGTTCTTCTGATAAATTAGCAACTAATCTTATCGCCCAATCTGCCATTTTTATCAACATCTCTTTTGCCGTCTGATTACCTGCAATAAGATAGGCATCACGAAGCCCTGCAAATGTTTTATGGATATTATAAAGAGGTACCCACCGGTCGTTAAGCCCAAAACCGGATGCTCGGATATTGCCAACAGCAATCTCATCCCAAATGACTTTTCCATCTGGTACCCCTCCAATATATCCGTTTCCATTAGCATCTTGACATTGCTTCAACTGACTAATCATATAGTCTAGACGCTCTTTGATTTGCTGATCTCCCGTGGATGCATACATCAAAGAAAGTGCAGAAATATAATGGCCTCCAATATGTCCGTCTAATCCTGTATTTTCCCAATTAGTATAACTCTCAGATTTCTTTGGAAATCCTGCTTCACGTATAAAAGGCGCCAGTAATCTGTCGGCATCCATTTCTAAAAGATATCTTCTATTTAGTTCTTGCGCCTGCTTGAACGGGCTATCTAAAAGCTGAATATCCTGTAGTTGGAAATATTCAGCTTTAATATTTTTCTGTGCAGAAACCGATAAAGACAGTAACGTTAAGATTATATATATAACTATTTTCATTTACTTCATCTTTAAATAGGGGAATCCGAATATTGTCAGATAACCAAACCTTGGATTCCCCCTTTGAATCACTTTGTAGAATCAGACTTTATTTTATATACATTAAAGGATTGTGGCTGAGTTTTAGCACTTAATATATTTCCAGAGATAGCTGCAGTTGTTTTTTGAGGAGTTATATTGAATGGAGTATCCAGTGTATTAATTGCTTTCATATCGGTATTTTGTATCATTATACAATCTTCTACAGAAAACGCCATATTCTTTTTAGCACCGGATAATGTAATCTTTACATCTTTCGCTTCATTCGAAGTATTTACTACTTTTACTATGTAACAACTCTGTGTATTGTCGTATACAGCAGATGCATACAGGTTATCTTGCCCCGTTACAGCTTTTTTGTCAGCCATCCAAGTGAGATTCACTACATTTGTACCTTTATTCTGAGCATAAAGTTGCTGTACATAATAATTCGGCGTTTTCATCATTCTAAGATTATCAAACCATATCATATCAGGATTCCATTGCCATCCATCGACATGAGCAAACAAAGGTGCGTATGTACACATATGCACAATATCGGCATTGCGTTCTAATCCTGTCATAAATGCAGCCTCGGAAAGGGCGGAAAGGAAGTTGTTTTGTTTTCCTGTAGAATGATCGTGTGAGGCATACTCTCCTGCAAATACTGCAGGCCCTTTCCTGTCATAATTATCGTAACGTGCAGCATTAGCTAAAAACCAGTCCGGTCCTTTATAATAATGTTCATCTACCAGATCTGCTTTAAGGCGCTTCATTTCCGTCCATAAGTAATCAAATTCTTTTCCATCGGCAGAAGGCCCCGAACTACCCACAATTTTAATCTCCGGATATTTAGCCCGAATAGCTTTTATGAACGGTTCGAGTCGCTCAGGATATTCTTTACCCCATTGCTCGTTCCCTACACCTATAAACTTTAAATTGAATGATTCCGGATGTCCCATATCTGCACGGAGTTTTCCCCAAGTAGAGGTTATAGGTCCGTTAGCAAATTCTATAAGGTCGAGAGCATCCTGTACATAAGAATCTATTTCACCGACAGGTACATGGCAATGTCCCCCCTCATTCTGGTACTGACACGCCAATCCGCAATTAACTACGGGCAATGGTTCTGCACCCATATCTTCGGATAAGAGAAAATATTCATAAAATCCCAATCCGTAACTTTGATAATAATCTGGGTAAAATCGATGTGCAAATGTATAATGCCATCTATTCTCGTTGATCGGTCTGTTTTCTACGGCTCCTACACTTTTTTTCCAATCATAGCGTGTATCCAAATCTGTACCCTCTACAATACATCCTCCGGGAAAGCGGAATATTCCCGGATGAATATCAGCGAGGGCCTGTGCCAAATCTTTTCTTAATCCGTTTTGCCTTCCTTTATAAGTATCGGTTGGAAACAGGGAAACATGGTCTATTGCTATAGAGCCTTTAGAGGTGAAGAATACCCGCAAACGGCCTTTCTCTTCCGTATCCTTTGCAGGTATAACCATTTCATATTTTTTCCAGTCAGATGAATTTATAGTTAGCTCCTGACTGCCAATAATATTATTCTTAGAATTAATAAATTCAACTCGTATTTTTTGATCTTCATTTCCATTGATTTTCTTTGCCCATACCGAAAAACGATATGTAGCGTCTTTTTTAAAACCTATTCCTCGAAAACCTTCATTTTCTATACCTGTATGTTTATGTGTATGCCCGGATGCGGAAAGCACCAAATAATTAGGATTACGGTCAAAAGGTGAATTATCTTTTTTCACTTCAACTTTACCAAAAGTATACCAGCCCATCAGACTTTGCGGAAAATCGAATGATCTATTTTTTATAAGCTCGGCATATAATCCTCCATCGGCTGCAAAATTTATGTCTTCGAAGAAAAGTCCATACATGGTAGACTGAATAGGAGCACCTATTTTTTTCACATCCAAATTAAATTCATAATTCTTTTGTGCATATGCGCTACCTGTTGCTATCAAAAAAATTAAGCTTAGAAGCTTTACGCAGTTTTTATTCATATCTAAAAAGTTTATATGAAGTTTATTATTGATTTAATTTTTTCACTACTCTGGCGGGATTGCCCACTGCAAGAGTATCGGCTGGTATACTCTTTGTTACAACTGACGCTGCACCAATTACGCATCTGTCACCAATAGTAACTCCCGGAAGGATAGTTGCCCGGCCTCCTATCCAACAATCTTTGCCAATAACTACATGTTTACTATCTTCCCACTCCCTGCGGTCTGCTATATCTAACGGATGCCGTGCTGTATAAATATGAACGCCAGGCGCCATTAATGTATTTGCACCGATCTTCACAGTGCCGCCATCAAGGATAACTGCGCCGAAATTGATAAATACATTCTCCTCAGCATATATCAAATCACCATAATCACAATAGAATGGAGGTTCGAGGTGCAGATCTTTTGCAGAATTAGGACATAACTCATTTATTACATCCTGAAATTTATCTGTATAGTATTCGGTTACATTTAGTTTGTGGAGTATCGGTTTCACCTTTGTTCTGCAATTTATCATTTCTTCACCATGAGCCCAATAGCGTTCTCCCGCGATCATCTTTTCTTTTTCAGTTTTCATATATATCAGAATAAGTGTATCAAAAACACTTGCAATTTACAAAATAAGTGTACATGTATACACTTATTAAATATGTTATAAAACATATTGACATAAACAGGTTGGTAAAAACAAAGCTTTTTATGCTAATATACAAGTATTTATCCAATACTTTAAATACAAAAATAGCATGAAACAGAGGGTATCAAATTTCGTGATAATATTTGTGATTTTACATTAATAATACAGGAATAATTAAAAAGTGCGAGGTATAAATACTCCCCGCACTTTTTAAATTATATTTCTTTTAAATAAATTTCTTATTCGTTCATGAAATAAAAGACTCATTAATTTCTTCTAGAAGAAGTTATTTCAATTTGAACGGAGTCATTTTCACATAAACTCTAAAGTCCTTAATCATACCCGGTTTATTCGCCTCTGCTCTCGGTAAATATGAAAATCCTGTAATTTTCTTATCCTCTCCTAAGTCTATCACTATCTGATGTGGATGTTTTGGATTAGTTTTTGAATAATTAGTATGCCAGAAAGTCGATTCCTGTAGGTCGAAAACATTAGTTGCTACATTATTTGCATCATCTAACTCTTCGCTATCGGCATATACCAGCTTCCAATGCTGACGCGACACAGGTTTGCCGTCTTCATCCAATAATTCTAATTCCGCTATAGCCGCATAATTATCTCCGCCATGAGAGTTTAAAGCTTCCAGACAAAAGAAACGCGTATCGATTGTCTTACCGAATTTGATATGTTGCCATCCATTGCCGTTTTTAAATGAACCTTTATAGACTGGAGTTTCTCCCGTTAAATTCAGGTCCTCTCCCAACTTACGGTGCGCATAGGCTCCATTTCCTTTTTGTACATCCAGTATCGGTTTTCGCAGACCTTCCGTCTCCGGTTTGGTAGGTGAAGCCATATCAAGTATGATTATTTCGTTCTCTCCTTTTCTCAGCCAGCATCCGGGCATGTATAGTGTCTGTTGAGGCCCAATCTCCCAAAAACGCCCTATAGCATAACCATTTACCCAAACCATACCTTTACTCCAATTAATCATGTTGAAAAACGTGTCACCAACTTTATCTAGCGTGAATGTTGCCTTGTAGTATGCCGGATGTTTAGCTGTATTTTCCTGCTTTTTATATTGCTTGTTTTTAGCAAATCCATAATCGACAGGGATGTTATAGACCTGCCAGTTTTTCAGTTCTGTTGTTTTATTTCGTGTCTGTATTTCTACTTTCTCGGTTATTCCTTTCCAGTCATAGATGCCTTTTCCGAAGTTCATACGCCCCATAGCTTCTACAAGGATATCGAGTTGTGCCCCATCTTTTACAGGTGGCAGCTTTACTGTTCCTTCTCCTTTCAGGCGACTGAGAGTAGCTATTCTTTCACCATCGAGAAAGACTTGTGCCCAGTCGTGAGCTTCAGTTATAATTAAGGTTTGTTCTTCATCCGAAGCATTCAGTTTTGTACGGTACAAAATACTTCCCCAACCCTGATCGAAAAATTCCATGGATTTGATTGTTTCACTTTCAATGGCATCGGGGAGATTTTCAAATAATGAGGCCATTTCGGTTAGTGTAAATGCAGGTATCGATATTGTAGGGATAGAATCCGGTATTTCAGATAATGTTTGTCCTTCCGGCAAATAATTTTTCAACAAATTACGCACTTCGTAATATTTTGGAGTAATATTCCCCGATTCTCCTATTGGTGCATCATAGTCGTACGATGTACAGGTCGGTGAAAAATTAGGAAAGTTTGCACCTCCCCAATGTCCAAAACTAGTTCCTCCGTGTGTCATATACAGGCTGAATGAAATATTGCGATCCAGCATTTCCTTCATTCCATTCACTAAAGCTTCAGCACTGCGTGTTTCATGTTTGGCACCCCAATGATCGAACCAACCCGACCAGAATTCACTACACATAAGCGGAGTATTGGGACGAAGCTCCTGTAAACGACGGAACTGGTCATCTATATTGGCTCCTGTGCCAAAGTTGACTGTCCAGACAAGATCTTCAAGGGCATTGTTTTCAAAGTTAGAATTCCAGTCACATTGAAACAACGGAACATCCGTAAATCCAGCGTCTTTGACTATATCACGTATTTCAGCAATATAGGGTTTATCTGTACCGAATGATCCATATTCATTTTCTACCTGAACCATGATGATATTGCCACCTTTGGTTATCTGCAAATCTGACAATTGCTTCGCGACTTCGTTCATAAACAATTTAGTCCGTTCCATGAAATATGGATCTCGCTCACGAAGTTTTATATCTTTTTTCTTCAGCAACCACCAAGGCAAGCCTCCCATTTCCCACTCGGCACACACATATGGTCCGGGACGAACAATAACGTACATATCGTATTTTTGCACCAGTTTACAGAAGGCTGCTATATCTTTTTGTCCTGAGAAATCATATTTTCCCTCTTCCGGTTCGTGATAGTTCCAAAAGACATACAGGCAAATAGTGTTCATACCAAGAGCTTTGGACGCTTGTATACGGTGTTCCCAGTATTCTTTGGGAATGCGTGGATAATGAAGCTCAGCTGCTTTGACAACAAAAGGCTCTCCGTTTAGCAAGAAAGTTTTATCACCGATTTCAAAATTGCCTTTGTTTGTGGTGCAATTATTAAATGTAATTGAAATAATACTTAATATTAGTATAAGTTTTTTCATAGATATATGTTTATATTTAGCTTCAAATATATTAAGGGTTATTAAACGTTGTCGATGATAAATTAATCATATTATAGTGTTAAATTAAGCAATATTGTTAAAATAAAAATAACCGACATATTCCATTAAGCACATAAACAGCTAACAAACAAAACCATATATATAAATCGATAAGATGATACATTTCCAAGCGAACCTTTGATCTACAAACCATATCCAAGATTTTATTTTTAAATTTGTATCGGTAGTAACCTTACTTCTGTTCAAATTATGTTAAGAAATATAGCTACATACTTTCTATTATTATTTTGTCCAATTCTGATAGCTCAGCCCCAGATATCGAAACACCTTGATTTGAAAGACGGCTTATCCAATAATTATATTATGGATATCGTACAGGATGGACAAGGTTTTATCTGGATTGCAACAGAATCGGGTTTGAATCGCTTTGATGGAAAAAGTTTTTCAGTATATACCAAAAACAATTCAGGTCTTATCAGTAATGAATTGAATACTTTATTATATGATAAAGAAGAAAATGTGATATGGATAGGTTCACAACGGGAAGGAATCAGCATATTCGACTGTCATTCGCATACCTTCCGAAACTATACAATCGATCAAGGGCTTAATAATAATGATGTGACCGATCTATCCCATGCTTCTGATGGCGGCATATGGATCACTCATTACCATGTAGGAGTAGAATATTATGATAAAAAGACAAAGACATTCACTCTTTTTGCTGACAAAGATATCAATGATTTGAAAAGCCCAAACTGGTGTTCTGTTGATGATGGTAAGGGAAATCTATATATAGGACATGCAAGTGATGGGATTAGTATCGTGGATATAAAAAACAGAACAGCTCGTAATATACGCCATAATCCGGCAGATCCTAAAAGTCTGCCGGGTAATAATGTCCGTTCCATATATATAGATAGCCAAAAAAATATCTGGGTAGGTACTGACAGAGGATTGGCCTTATTCAACCCCGACACAGAAGAATTTATTACATTCAGACATGACCCTCTCAATCCTAATTCTATAGGTGCAAACCATATTTATGACATTAAAGAAATGAAGGACGGAAGCTTATGGATCAGTACTTATATGTCAGGAATCAGTATATTGAAGCTTAATAATATTGCTCTGACCGATCCGAGAAAAATTGTATTTCAAAATATAGTTGTTACACCAGAAAGCAATAGCTTGTCTTCTTCAAATATAAAGTGTTTATTCCAAGACTCTTTTAATAATATTTGGATTGGATATTGTAACAAAGGGATAGATTTTATTAGCAATAAAACATCTGCATTTAATATTATTACTTATAATACGGATAAATATAAGGAATCGGACGATAAGCAGATATGGAATACTTATGTTGATCAGGATCGAAAATTATGGATTGGCAGTAAGGATGAGGTAGGAGTATTTCAAAATAACAGTTTAATAAAAATTATCGATATAAAGCCTTATCTCTTGAAAGACAAATCAAGTGTATATATAAACAAAATCAAATCGGATAAAAATGGCATTATTTGGCTGGGGACAACCAATACAGATATTCTTAGGCTAAATCCTAAAACCTATCATATTGAGAGGTTACCTTTTAATGAAAAAAGAGGTTACATTCAAGAATTCTATGAGGAGACAAACGATAAAATGTGGATAGGTACCGATAACGGACTTTATTCATATCATAACAATACAATCGATAATGAAAAACTAATTATTGATCACCTAGAAGACAGAACAATATATAGTATCTTACGTGATAAACAAGAGAAGCTATGGATCGGTACATTTGGTAGGGGAATATACGTTTTTGATAAAAACAATAATTTGCTCAATCATCTCGAGAAAGCAAATGGCTTTTGTTCTAATGCAATAAACAGCCTTTTTTTAGATTCTAAAGGACGGATGTGGATTGCTACACGTAATGGACTAGCCTTTTGTGAAGATACAAACAAGCCTGATCGATATGAAACATACGATGAAAACCAAGGATTAGAGAGTTCATCTGTTAATTCTATACTGGAAGATAATTTGGGGAACATATGGGTCAGTACAAATATCGGGATTTCGTTATTGAATATAAAAGAAATGAAATTTAATAACTATAATCATCAGGATGGAACACCAATGGGCAACTTTATTAGCGGCTCTGCGTCTTTAACTAAAGACGGAACTGCATATTTCGGATCTCTGGATGGTGTTTGCTATTTTAATCCTACGGAACTAACTAAAGAACAAGAACAAGTAACTCCGGTTCAAATAATAGAATGTTTATTATTTAATAAACAAATTGAAAATGATAGTAAAGAAATCCTTATTCCATCAGCAGATAATAAAATTGAACTCTCATATAATCAGAATTCTTTTCGTATCCTATTCTCCAATCCGGATTATTCGCAAAACCAACAGGTAGAATATGCCTATATGATGGAGGGGCTGGATGATATCTGGTATAATACACAGGGAGAAAATCAAGTAACGTTCCGAAATATATCTCCCGGTAATTATATTTTAAAAATTAAAAACAGATTAAAAAATCAGGATTGGGATGAAATTAATATTGCAACACTCAATTTTATTATCCGGCCGCCGCTGTGGCTCACATGGTATGCCAAGCTATTTTATATTATCGTAGCTGGTATAATTATTTATCTCATATCAAGTTCTTATAAAAAACGAATAAACTTAAAAACCTCACTTGAATTTGAAAGGAAAAACAGCCGGAACAAGCAAGAATTAAATGAAGAACGGCTGCGCTTCTATACCAATATTACACATGAACTTCGTACACCGTTGACACTCATTATCGGTCCTCTGGAAGATTTGATACACGACCCAAAACTACCTGTGCCCTACAATAATAAAATAAACATTATCCACGGCAGTGCAATACGTCTTTTGAATTTGATAAATCAAATACTGGAATTCAGAAAGACAGAAACACAGAACCGAAAACTATCTGTATGTAAAGCTAATTTAGCGGATTTAGTTACTGAAATAGGGCTTCGTTATAAAGAATTAAATCAAAATAACAACGTTACTTTCGAAATTATCATTGGCAACAAGGATACCATTCTCTATTTTGATCCGGAAATGATAACTACTATAATAAATAACTTATTGTCCAATGCATTAAAATATACACCATCAGGTGAAATACGACTTTCATTAAATACCATTGTTGAGAAAAACATTCATTATACTGAATTTGCAGTCAGCGATACAGGTTATGGAATTGAAGAAGAAGCTCTTCCTCATATTTTCGATCGCTATTATCAGGCTGAAGGCAAACATCAATCTTCGGGTACAGGAATTGGGCTTGCCCTGGTAAAATCATTAGCTGAACTTCATCAGGGAATTCTAAACGTTGATAGTACAGTTGGTAAAGGCACAACTTTCACATTGCGCTTACTGACAGAGAATACATATCCTTATGCTTTGCACACAGAGAAAAAAACAAATGCAAATATCATCGAAATGGATGATGAAGCTATTAAAGAAGACAACTCCGATGAGCGTCCTTTAGTACTAATAATTGAAGATGACAATGATATTCAGGAATATATATCGACCTCTTTAAATAAAGATTATCGTATTCTAACCGCAAGAAATGGAAAAGAAGGGTTGAAAATTGCACAAGAATACATTCCTAATATAATTGTAAGTGATATAATGATGCCGGAAATGAACGGTATTGAAGTATGTAAAAGAATAAAAGAAGACATTCGAACCAGTCACATACCTGTTATATTATTGACCGCAAAAGATTCGATTCAAGATAAAGAAGAAGGATATGAAAGTGGCGCCGACTCCTATCTCACCAAGCCATTTAGTGCAAGATTATTGCAAAGCAGAATATTAAATTTATTAGAGTCTCGAAGAAAATTGGCAGAACTGATAAACGCACAAACAAAAGGAGGATTACCGAATTATGGAACATCTGAAAAATCAGCAATTAATATCAGCAAGTTGGACGAAGAATTCCTTAATAGACTGACAGAGATTATCGAAAACAATATCGATATGGAAACACTTGATATTGCTTTCCTCAAAGAAAAAATGCATATGAGCCATTCTACTCTCTACAGAAAAATAAAAGGACTTACTGGCATTACAGCCAATGAATTTATCAGAAAAATAAGGCTTAAAAATAGTCTTAGGCTTCTCTCTTCAAACTCTTATAATGTATCTGAAGCAGCATATATGTCCGGTTTTAATGATGTTGTATATTTTAGAAGATGCTTTAAAGAAGAATACGGGGTTACCCCTTCCGAATACAAGAAAAAATTAATCTAATGAAACATTAATCTGACAGATTTATCCCTCCATTTTGATTGATTTTTCCCTCTTTCAATATATAATCCTTATGTATTTTTGTTTTTCATGCAATGAAATACGAAATAGATTATATACCAGTATGCAAAATAAAAACTATGAAGAACATTAAACTTTTGATAATTAGCCTTTCCTTTCTACTTACTTCATATGGAATATCTGCCCAAGTATCTTTCGGTAATCCCGAGAATATTAATGAAGGCTGGAAGTTTAAGCTAAATGATGTAAAGGATAGCCAATTAGCCTCATTAAATGATGAGAAATGGCAATTGGTAGATTTGCCTCACGATTGGAGTATTAAGCAACAATTAAGTCCAACTCTTGCCAGTGCTACCGGCTATTTGCCCGGAGGAGTAGGCTGGTATCGTAAAACAATAAAGATTCCATTAGAGAAACAGGTCGAAAAGGTATATCTTTATTTTGAAGGTATATATAATCGTAGCGAAGTTTTTATAAACGGGGAATCTTTGGGAAAACGTCCGAATGGATATATCTCATTTATGTATGATGCCACACCATATATTAAATATGGAGAGGATAATGTTATTGCTGTGCGTGCAGACCATAGTCAGGATGCTGATTCTCGATGGTATACAGGTTCGGGTATTTATCGCAATGTGTGGATGGTTTATGCCAATCCCATACATATAGCCCAATGGGGTGTATATGCATATCCTGAAAAAATAAAAAATGATTATCACCTGAATATAGAAGTAACTATAGATAACGGAGATAATAAAGATGTTACTCTGACTATTATTAACGAATTGTATTCCCCTGATGGAAATATAATTGCGAAAAACTCGCAAAAATTATTCGCAGGACAAAGTTCGAACAGTAAACTAGCCACCAGACTCAAAGTGAATAACCCTCAACTGTGGTCTTTAAACAATCCGAATCTCTATCAACTAAAAACTATCGTATTAAGAAACGGTAAGGAAATTGACAAAACAATAACTCCTACCGGTTTCCGCACCTATACTTTCGATGCAAATAAAGGCTTTGCCCTTAATGGCGAATGGATGAAAGTTAAAGGAGTCTGTGTTCATCACGATGCAGGCGTATTAGGTGCTGCTGTACCCCGTGAAGTATGGAAAAGAAGGTTACTAACCCTTAAAGAAATTGGTGCAAATGCAATCCGTACCAGTCATAATCCACAGGCTCCTGATCTATATCACCTTTGCGACGAATTGGGACTGCTAGTTCTTAATGAAATGTATGATGAATGGGTATTCCCAAAACGTAAATGGCTGGAAGGCTGGAATGTGGGAACACCCGGATATCAAGGCTCTTATGACATCTTCAAAGAATGGGGTGAAAAAGATTTGGCCGATCTGGTTCGCCGCGACCGTAATCACCTTTCTGTATTTGCATGGAGTATAGGCAATGAAGTGGACTATCCTAACGATCCCTACTCTCATCCGGTACTCGGAGGAGAAAAAGCCGGATTTACGCAGGCATCCTATGGTGGGTATAATCCCGATGCGCCGGATGCTATGCAACTCGGAGATATTGCAAAACGATTAGTTAAAACGGTAAAAGAGCACGACAAGTCACGCCCTGCTACTGCAGGACTGGCCGGTGTAGCCATGTCTAACGAAACAGAATATCCGGAAGCATTAGATATTGCCGGATATAATTATACGGAAAGTATGTATGATTCGGATCACAAAAGATATCCGAACCGTGTCATATATGGTAGCGAAAACAGGCACGATATAGAAGCATGGAAAGCTGTGAGAGATAAAGAGTTTATTTTCGGTCAATTTCTCTGGACAGGCATAGATTATTTAGGTGAATCGGGCAGATGGCCTTCAAGAGGGTTTTATTCCGGGTTACTGGATTTTGGAGGATTTATTAAGCCAAGAGGATATTTTCGTCAATCATTGTGGTCGGATAAGCCAATGGCATATATAGGCACATATCCGATTAATAAGGGTGATCAATGGTTATCTCAGGATGCATGGCCTATCTGGAATTATCAGGACGGACAACTTATCAAGGTCGTATGTTATACGAATGCAGCTAAAGCTAAATTATTACTGGACGGATTAGAAGTCGGGCCTATTAAAAACTACGATGACAAAACCGGAATTGTTTACTGGGATATTCCTTACAAAGCAGGAAAGCTTGAAGTAATAGGAATGGATGAAAATAATAACGAAACAAGCCGCAATGAGATTCAATCTTCAAAACAACCTTATGCACTAAAAATTATTCAGGCCGATAAAGAAATTTGTAAAAACAAAGGACTTGCACAAATAATTATCCAGGTTGTAGACGAAGATGGTATTCCGGTTATGATATCTGATAATGAGGTAACGTGTCATATTGAAGGCCCTGCAAAATTACTAGGTTTAGAAGCAAGTAATAATTCTGATATGACCGACTATACCGATAACAAACATCGTGTTTTTCATGGTCGTATTCTTGCTTACATCCAAGCTACGGGAGATAACGGAAGTGCAAAAATAAAATTCTCTTCCCCATGGTTACAGCCTGCACTAGTTTCTGTTTATATTAAATAATGCTATAAATAATGCTAATTATATATTAGTCGCTGGACTATTGTTTTTTTCATTATTCAATAATTTTTTTTTGAGAGATTCGTCTAATGTTTTTATTGTTTTAGGCTTCGGTCGTCTCTTCAGCATTTTGCTTTAGCTTTTCTCTCGGAAGATGCAAGCTGAATGAAATAAATACAGATAATAATATGTATAATGTCGTCCAAAAACTTCATAGATAAGTTTTTCAGGTAAAAATTCTAAATACGTATTGCCTAAATATTCTTATATTATAATTACTTTGAAAAAATAAATAAGAACCTTGCGGAATTAAAAATGACAGAAAAAGAAGTAAAGTTTTGTTATCTTCGCCTAATTAAAGGAAACAAATAGCTGTATTGAAAGAAAAATGGAAAAACCATTAGTAAACAAGAACTATTTATTACAGAAATTTGAAGGTAAAGGTGGCTGGACGTATGCCGAAATACCGGAAATCCCTATGGGAAAAACATCTTTTGGGATGCTTAAGGTAAAAGGTAAAATAGATAGTTATGAGTTTTCCAATGTTCGTTTGATGCCTCTTGGTAATGGTTATTTGATGTTGACTGTGAAGTCTGAAATAAGGAATAAAATAAAAAAACAGGCCGGAGATACAGTACATATCGTTCTTTATGAAGATAATACACCTACTCAAATTCCCGAAGAATTAATTCTGTGCATGAAATATGAAGATGGTATCTTCGAGAAATTTGAAAAATGCAGTGATGGTGAAAAAAAGGCTTTTATAGATTGGATATACTCAGCAAAAACAGAGCAGACAAAAGCTGACCGAATTGCTAAAACAATAATAATGATACAGAATGATGAAAAGTTTTATAAAGCGTGGTAAATAATTACGCTTTTGCTTTTCATTAACAGGAATCAAATAAGATTTACAGTTTTTTTCATTCTTTTTTTCTCAACCGGATTACTTAATAATCGCTTTAAATGTTCAATTTAGATTTTTCAAGTATATTTGCCATTTACTTGAATTATTATAATGGGCAAGGAAGTTGCTTTTGAGGACATATATGTTAAATATTATGCAAAAATGAAACGTTTTGCATTAGAATATGTTGTCTTCGAAGAAGATGCAGAAAACATTGTTCAAGATATTTTTACCGAATTGTGGGGACGCTGGGACACTTACACTACACACGCTAATCTTTTGGCTTTTCTATTTTTAATATTGAAAAATAAGTGCATAGATTTTTTAAGGCATAAACAGATTCAACAAAAGATATCGGATAAATTTAAAGAAGAATATCTTTTAACTCTACAAGCAAACTATTACGCATTGGAACATTTCGATAAAAACATGTTTTCCGAAGATGATTTATCTGAAATAATAAATAAGGCGTTGTTATCCCTGCCCGAACGATGTAGAGAAATATTCATAAAAAATAAGATTGAAGGACAAAAGCAAAAAGATATTGCTGAAGAATTAGGAATATCCGTACACACCATTGAAAATCAGATATCTATAGCATATAAGAAGCTAAGAAAAGAACTTAAAAATCTGATGCCTCTCTTCCTGTTTTTAATATCATAAAATAAAATTTTCATTTTTAGTTTAGTGGATTTCAAGAATCTATTCGTTTCCTATATATAAAATGAATTCAATATATCTAAAATATATATGGATAAACGAATTGAAAAGTACTTCAGTAATGAACTCAACATTGACGAACGCATTGAATTGATGCAGGAACTACGCATGAATGAGTCGTTACGTAAAGATTTTACGGAATATAAAAATACCCTTAGTCTTTTATCATTTATGGATTACCCTGACGATATAGCTAACGGACAAAATAGTTATGATGAATTCATTATTGACAAACAACAAAAGAAAAGAAAAAGACTTTGGTTAAACACATTAAAATATTCTGCCGCAATAGCTCTAATAATTTTATGCACATTATTTGCCAATAACTTAATTAAAGATTTTTCCGATAATCCGATAGTAGCTTATAATACAATAACTGTTCCTGCAGGTCAGCGGGTTTCAATCATATTAAGCGATGGAACCGAAGTCTGGCTGAATGCAAAATCGACTTTAACATATCCGTCTTCTTTCGAATCTAAAAACAGAGAGGTAACTCTTATGGGCGAAGCTTTTTTCAATGTCACTAAAAATGAAAAGCAGCCATTTATAGTATCGACTCCAGCATTAGATGTAAGAGTACTGGGAACGACATTTAATGTAAACACTTACAAAAATCAAGAGTCTACCTATGTTGCATTATTAGAGGGAAGTGTCGAAATCGAATTCTCTGACAGGTCTGAAAAAGTAACGTTACAGCCAAAAGAAAAAATAAGTTACGGCAACGGCATTATAAACATTGAAAAAATAACATCAGAAAATGATTATTTATGGCATAAAGGTATTTACAATTTCGAGAAAGCGCCTCTGGAAGAAATTGTAAAAAAACTGGAACTATATTACGACGTCAAAATAGAAATAAAGAATCAAAAACTTCTTGCTAAACAATATACGGGAAAATTCAGACAGGAAGACGGCCCTGCCGAGATATTAAGAATAATACAAAAAATACACAAATTTAAAATCAAAGATAAAAAAGAGACTAACCTGTTTATAATCGAATAACTAACCTTAAAAATGAATTTGCCTATGAAATGAAAAATGCCTAAAAAAATGGCAGATGCCCCACATCTGCCATTCAGAAGTTAAACAAAATCTAATTCAAAAAATTTAAGTATTTATTTAACCATTACAAAGTTATGAAAATAAAACCTTTGTTATTCACCTTGCTATGTCAAAAACATAAAAGATCTTTAAAAATTATGAAGATTTTATGCCTAATGTTACTAGTATGCTTCCAACTTGCGGCCGCTGATTCGAAAGCACAGGAAGCCATGCTGAATCTAAAGAAGAATAACCTTACATTAAAAGACCTTATACTGGAAATAGAAAATCAGACCGGTTATCTGGTTGTTTATAGTAATCAGGAAATTGACGTAAAGGAAAAAACCAAAACCAGTATAAAAAAAGGAAAAGTTAAAGACATTCTACATGAAGCATTGTCCAAAACAAATATTTATTATCTGTTTGATAATGATTACATAGTTCTAAAAACAAAACCGCTTCCTTTTAATCCCGAAACTCATGCAGAAAATATTCCTGTCCCTGAACAAGATAATAAAGAAAAGTTCAGCGGAACTATAACCGACACTAATGGTGAACCCCTGATCGGAGTGAATATTGCTCAGAAAGGAACGACGACTGGTACAATGAGTGATCCGAATGGTAAATTCTCACTGAATGTTTCGAAAGGTGCCACTGTTGTTATTTCATATGTAGGTTTCATATCTCAGGAATTTGTGGTAGAGAAAGATATGGATTTATCAATAGTGCTGGTAGAAGATATTAAAGACCTGGACGAAGTTATAGTAGTGGGTTATGGTACTCAAAGGAAAGGACTGGTAACCGGTTCGATATCTTTAACAAAGGGAGAAGATATTGTAAAGAGTCCGGCTCAGAATCTCGGACAATCATTGCAAGGCCGCATTTCGGGTGTTATAATGAATGTCAGAAGCGGAGAGCCGGGGGCAGATGGAGCATCAATAACTATCAGGGGGAAAAGTACAACAGGAAATACCGATCCTTTAATCCTGATAGATGGAATTGCTAACAGATCAGGAAACTGGGATAGAATTAACCCCAATGATATAGAGAGTGTTACAGTGCTAAAAGATGCCTCAGCTGCTATCTACGGTTCCCGTTCGGCAAACGGTGTTATTCTGATAACTACAAAACGCGGTAAAACAGGTAAGCCGACAATAGACTATTCATACAATATAGGTATCCAGAAACCGACACGACTTCCGGAAATGGCTGATGCAGCGACCTTTGCCAAGGTTGTTAACGAAATAGATATATACAACGGCGGAAAAGAAGCATATACTCCCGAGCAGATAGAACTATTCCGGAATGGCTCCGATCCTCTCCATTATCCGAATACTGACTGGGTAAAGGAAACATTAAGAAAGAGTTCGACGCAACAAAGCCACAACTTATCGATAAGAGGCGGTAGCGAAAATATTAAATATTTCATTGGTGGCGGATATTCAGATCAGGATGCTATATATAAAAACAGCAGCACCTATAATCGTACCTACAATGTCAGGTCAAACATAGATGCTAAAATCAATAAGCACCTGACCGTTTCGGTAGACCTTGCCGGAAGAATTGAAGAACAACACTATCCGGGCTATAATACAGGAAGCTTTTTCTGGATCATGCTACGTGCTTTCCCTACTACGTTGGCGCGCTATCCGAACGGATTGCCTGCGTCAGGGATGACGGACGGAAATCCTGTTACAGTGCAAACTGACGAAACCGGCTATAGAGATTATAAGAAATCTGTATTCAACAGCACATTTTCTGCTAAACTGGATTTATCATGGCTGACTCCGGGATTAACAGCCGATGCATATATGGCATATGATAAGGAAGGACTTGAGAAAAAAGAATGGTATACTCCTTTCTATTATTATGTGTGGGATGAAGCAACAGACACTTACAATAAAACAAAAAACAGTACCAGAAGCGCAGCATCTCTCAGGCAGGATTATATCCCGAGATCTACACTTACCTTGAATGCAAAAATAATGTATAACAGGACTTTCAATGCTGTACACGGAATCGATGTTATGCTCGGCTATGAACAAAGCGAACATAAAGGAAATGACTTCTGGGCTTCCCGCTCCAATTATCTGGCAACAGCTATCGACCAGATGTATGCAGGAAGTAGTAACAAACAGCATTTCGATAATGGGGGAAGTGCTTTTGAACAAGCCCGCCGGAGCTATTTTGGAAGAGTAGCATATGACTATGCCGGTAAATACATGGCTCAGTTCAATTTCAGAGAAGATGGCTCATATATCTTCCCTGCCGGGAACCGTTGGGGTTTCTTCCCCGGAGTATCAGTGGGATGGAGAATATCTGAAGAAAACTTTATAAAAGATAATCTCAAATGGATGGACAACCTTAAGTTGAAAGCATCATACGGAAAACAAGGAAATGATAATGTGGGTGCTTTCCAGTACTTACTGAAATATACATCCGGAAACAATTACGTTTTTGGAGGTACCGACGTGCAGGGTGTTTATCAGGAAGGTTTTCCTAATAAGAATATTACATGGGAAGTCGCCGATACTTACAACGCAGGTGTGGAAGGTAACTTCTGGAACGGATTACTCGGCTTCGAGTTTGAAGTATTCAAGACTAAAAGGTCAAACATTCTGAGAAGACGCAATGCATCTATTCCTGAGTATACCGGATTAATAAACCTGCCGGATGAAAATATAGGAAAAGTACAAAATAAAGGGGTGGAATTACAACTGAATCACAGAAGCAGAATAGGAAAAGTAAATTTCAATGCTTCAGGAAACTTCTTATATGCGCGCAATAAAGTAATCTACATGGATGAAACCCCTTGGGGTGAAGGATATGATTATCTGAAAGAAGAAGGTCAGCCTCTCGGTGCAGGGCTTTATTATCAGGCAATAGGCATTTTCAGAGATCAGGCGCAGATAGATGCCACTCCGCATGTAGAAGGCACAAAACCCGGTGACCTTATATTGAGAGATGTAGATAACAATGGTGAAATCAATGAATTTGACCGGGTGAGGTATGATCTGACCAGTTATCCGGAAATAATTTTCGGCCTGACATTGGGAGCCGATTGGAAAGATTTTGATATCAGCGTCCTGCTTCAGGGTCAAGCCAGAGCCAAACAAATGGTATATTCAACGGTTTCGAAGTCTGGTAATTTCCTGATGGATTCGGCTGAAGACAGATGGGCACCCGACAATCCTAATGGCTCAAAACCAAGAGCAGATGGGATTCATAATAACTATGGAAGCGATTTCTTCCTTAAAGATGCCTCCTTCCTGCGCCTGAAAAATATTGAAGTCGGATATACTTTGCCTAAAAAATGGTTTAAGAAATTGAGTGTATCCAACTGTAGGATATATTTAAGTGCATACAACCTATTTACCATTGATAAAATAAAAGTAATGGATCCGGAAAGTACCGATTCCAGAGCAATGTATTATCCGCAGCTTAAGATATTTAACACAGGTGTAAATATAACTTTCTAAAAAAAATGAATATGAAAAAAATAATATATATCAGTTTATCGTTATTATCTTTTTTGTTTTTTTCCTGTAGTGATTTTTTAGATAAGAAACCACTCGACAAAATGTCGGAAGAAGACGTATTCAATGACGAAGCATTACTGACAGCTTATGTAAATGCATGCTATAATGCCTATCCAACAGGATTTGAAGAAGCTATGATGTCTTCTGCCACAGATGAGACATATACCCGTCACGGCTATGCCAGTTCGGTTATTGTATCCAGAGGCGAGATGAACTCCGATAACATATCATCATTCGATAGTGGTCGGTTTGCAAACTTTAATTACTGGAGAAGAGCTTACGAAAATATACGTAACATCAATACTTATTTTGCAAAGATAGATGCGTCGAGCGTATCGGAGGATGTGAAATACCGACTAACCGGCGAAATGAAATTTATCCGTGCATTCATTTATTCCAATCTTATCTGGCGTTTTGGAGGGGTACCTATTGTTACACGTTCTTACACTATAGACGAAACTGATTTTAATCAGACAAGGAGTACATACGATGAGTGTGTAACCCTGATAATGGATGATCTGGATGATGCGATGAAACGTTTGCCTGAAAAATATAAAGCAGGTGATTCCAACTCGGGAAGAGCGTGTATTCATGCTTGCTTAGCGCTGAAAGCAAGAGTTCTGCTTTATGCGGCAAGCCCGATAAATAATAAAACGAATGATAAAGTAAAATGGGAAAAGGCCCGTGATGCATCATTAGCTGTAATTAATTTGCCCGACTATCAGTTAGCTACAAATTACAGGGAAATGTTTATCAAAGACAATAACGAAATTATATTCAGGAGGGAGTACACAAGAGCAAACGGACACAGAATGGATCTTTATAATTCGCCTAGCGGTTATGATGGCTGGGGTGGAAATTGTCCGCTACAAAATCTTGTCGATGATTATGAAATGAAAGCTACCGGAAAGAAACCTGCGGAAGCAGGCTCCGGTTTCGATCCCGCAAATCCTTACGATGGGCGTGACCCACGCTTTTATGCTTCTATTTTGTACAATGGTGCTATGTTCAGAGGACGTGCTGTAGAGCCATTTATCCCGCAGGGAAAAGACAGTAAGGAAGGTGCTTCTAATAACTGGAACTGTAGCATGACAGGATATTATCTGTATAAATTCCTGAATGAAGACAATTTATTGAGTGAAACAAATACACAGCCGTGGGTATTTTTCAGATTGTCGGAATTCTATTTGAATTATGCTGAAGCACAATATTATTTGGGAAACGAAGATGAATGCCGGAAAGCGATCAATAAGATCAGAGGTCGTCAAGGTGTGGAAATGCCGGAGGTTACTGAATCAGGCGCTAAGTTATTAGATAAGCTTAGAAACGAACGCAGGATAGAATTGGCTTTTGAAAATCATCGCTACTTCGATTTGCGTCGCTGGCTGATTGCCGAAACGTATGAAAATATAGATGCGAAAGGTGTAGAAATAATAAAGAATAGTGACGGATCGTTTACTTATAATCCAATTACTGTTCTGGAGAGAAATTTTTATCCGCAACATTATTTGCTACCGATACCTCGTACAGAGATTGTGAAAAGTAAAGGATCCTTGGTTCAAAACCCAGATTATAAATAACTTATTAGAATCTGGTCTACTGAAAATCCAGTAGGCCAGATTTATAAATATAATTACCATGAAATTTATTATATCAAAGCTTTTTTGTTATTTGATCACACCCCTATTGATAATTTATTCTCTTTCCGGCTGTTCCGAAAAAGACGCCCATAACCCTGATAATAGTGATTCTCCAAGAATAATTAATATCATTAATTTTATCCGCCAGACGGACTATCGTATGGAAAATTCAGATAATCTGATGTTTGATGCGGTACAAAAACAGATAAACTTATCGAACAAATACAATTTTCCTACTACATTCTTATTTCAGTACGATGCCCTTATCAATCCCAAATATCAGGAATTGATGAAGACCAAACTCAATCCCGAATCTGAGATAGGCGCATGGTGGGAGATAACCCAGCCTCATGTTGAAGCTGCAGGGATGAAATGGAGAGGGGAGCACTCATGGGTTTCTACTGCAAATATTGCTTTCACTCCCGGCTATACACAGCCCGAGAGAGAAAAACTGGTGGATGTATATATGGAAAAATTTAAAGAAATATATGGTAAATATCCTAAATCGGTCGGGTCTTGGTTTATCGATTCCCATACTTTACAATATATGTATGAAAAGTACGGGATAGTAGCCTCATGCAATTGCAAAGACCAGGTGGGTACAGACGGATATACCCTTTGGGGTGGTTACTGGAATCAGGCATACTACCCTAGTAAGAAAAACGCTTATATGCCTGCCCAGACTAAAAGTAGTCAGATACCCGTTCCTGTTTTTCGTATGCTCGGCAGTGACCCCATGTATCAGTATGATGCAGGAGTGGGTACAAATTATCAGGGAGTTATATCACTCGAACCTGTATATCATAATGCAGGTAAAAATAAAAAGTGGGTTGAATACTTTCTGGAATCTATTGTTAACGAACCATGTTTAGCTTTCAATTATGCACAGGCAGGACAGGAAAATTCATTTACATGGTCTGGTATGGGTGAAGGATTGGAAATGCAGTTCCCGATATTTGATTCGTTACGCACAGCTGGAAAAATTAAAGTAGAAACATTGGAGCAATCAGGTAAGTGGTTTAAAGAAAAATTCCCTGTAACTCCGGCGACGGCAATTACAACCCTTACCGATATACGTAACGAAGGTAATAAATCGGTATGGTACAACAGCCGTTATTATCGGGCTAATTTGTATTGGGAAAAGGAAGGGTTTTGTTTCAGAGATATTCATTTGTTTGATGAGAACTTTCAATCCGAATATTTACATACTCCGGGAACAGGAAATCAGTTCTTCTACTATACACTTCCTGTCATCGACCGGTTTTACTGGAGTACTCCTGAAAATAAGACAGGGCTACGATTTATTAATATCGATGATAATGGTAATAAGTCCGAGATTATTTTAGCTAATCCTCTTCTTACCGAACCATCGGCAAGTACCCTGAAAATAGAATCTGCAGATAAGAAAGGTCGTAAATATATAATAGAATTGAATGAAGGAAATATTACCATTTCGTCCGACAATTCTGATTCTAAATGGATGCTGGAATTGAAAGTACCTGAAGACAGATTAGATAGATTACCGTTTCTTTCTTTCGAAAAATCAAAAATCGATGCAGAATTTAGAGGATATAAGTATGAAATCAAGTGTCAAGAAGGAACAATAGAAAAAGGAAGTAATTCAGATTATGTGTTCCGATTTATACCGTCTTCAAATAACAAGTTAATCATTGACTGTTCTGCAAAATAATTAAGGACATAATATTGCCATAATGAAAAAAATAAATCTAACAGCAATTCTCTTGCTCATTATTTTTCTATATTTTACATCTCATGTTAAAGCACAGGAAAAATCCGATCAGCTTATGGGCAATCGTTTCCTGACCTTTAATACGATTATACGTGTCAACCAGATCGAAGTAAGCCGCGACAGGAATGAAGGAATGGACGAACGCGGTGCTCATACTCCTGAACGCGTCATTGCATTCCGCGAGGCTATTTCCTCAGAATATCCCGAAGCTCGAATCACCTGGGCGTTCAGCTGGCTGGCCCTGCACGACCAAACCGACAACTATAAGAAAATACGTGAACTGGTAGTCGGCTATCATCATAAGTACGGGGATGATATCACTTTCATCCCGGGGGCTTACTTCGCAAATGCATATAATTCACGTGAGCAGGTAAACAAGGATCTGCACGACGGGCTGGCAAAAGTCAGCGAGATCGTAGGTAACGGATTCCGCCCTAAAAGTGTGCTGGCTGGATTCCTTGCTGCCGAAAATCAGCAGTATCTGGCTGAAAAGGAAGGTATTCATGTTTGTCAGGGAAACATATGGAGCCAATTCTCTATCGATAATCAGGACGGCGACGGGGCTGTTTCCTACCCTTTCTATCCCTCAAAAGAGCATTTCTGTAAACCGGCGCAGGGGAAAGACGATTTTATCGACTGTGTAAACCTCGACGGATGGTCGATGGATTTCCTTGCTGCCCGCAGGGATGGTTTTGCCGGAGGTTTCAACAGCCGGATGGGGGTAGGACCTATAGAAACGATTTATGCATACGGAAAGCTTATCGGACTCACAGAAATGCTGCATACAACAGCCTTACATTATGACAGGGGTTTTGAACTGAATGGCTTTGCATGGGTTACAAACTGCTGGGAATTATCACTACCGATCGATGTTTCAGGATTGAAAGACTGGCTGAACGAGATCAAGCGGAACTGGTCGGATGTAAAGTTTATCACTCAAGGTGAATTCGGATTACTTTGGAGGGAACATTACAAGGATAATTCCTTCAATTACCGTTTCGAACAGAAAGGTTCGGGCATCGGAGGTTCGGATATCAACCTGCAGATACGCTGGTTTATGAATAAGGATTTCCGGCTGGCGTTGGTCAAAGACTGGCAGAAGAACAGGAGAAATGCCGAATATGTAATTGATTTTACCAATTACAACCTGAAAGCGGAAGAGCCCAAGGATATGACACGCAAATGGAGCCTGCTGGGCGAAATCAACCAGAAACAGTCACGCCCGCAGGACAGGCCCAAACCTATCAATCAAATATCCGCAGAAGGAATTTCGTTGATTAAAAAACATTACCCATATCTATTCTGATAGTAACCGATGTAATAATGCAGAATAAAATGAAACGAATTATCATACAAATATTAATACTAACAATTGCATTGTCTGCTTTTGCTTCGGATAAAGTACCCAAAAAGACAATTTCGTTGGCAGGAGAATGGAAGTTCGCTTTAGACGAAAAAGACATAGGCAATTCTGAAAAGTGGTATAAGAAAAGTTTTACAGAAAGAGTAACTCTACCCGGCTCGCTTCAAGAACAAGGCAAAGGGTTTGATGTAACGATGAATACACCATGGACCGGAGATACGGGGCATTCTGCAACGGACCCCAAATTTGCTAAGTATCGTGTCTCGGGTAATATTAAGGTGCCTTACTGGCTAAATCCTGATAAACATTACGTAGGTGTAGCATGGTATCAGAAATCGATTGAAATTCCGGCAGGATGGGAAAACAGACCTGTGGAAATTCAGTTTGAACGTACGCACTGGGAGACTACCCTTTACCTTGATGGCGAAAAAGTAGGGGATAAAAATGCTTTGCAGACACCTCACCGCTATGTACTCAATAGTTTGAAAAAAGGCATTCATATTATAACGTTAAGGGTTGATAACAGAGTCAACATAGATGTAGGTAAAAATGCACATAGTGTCTCGGACCATACACAGTCCAACTGGAACGGATTGATAGGAAAGATGTCGATCACAGCTAAGACTTCTATGTATATAGATGACATCCAGCTATATCCGGATATTGAAAGTAAAAGTGTGAAAATTGAAGCTACAGTAAAAGGGAGTGCAAAGAAACCGACTCTCAGATTTTATGCGACTTTTAACGGGCGCAAAGTAGGCAAAGAAATTAAACTCGCAATTAATCCGCAGACAAATAAGGCAGAGGGAGTAATGCTGTTTGGCGAAGATATTAAACTATGGTCGGAATTCACACCGAATGTCTATCAAATGCATTCGACACTCGAAACATCTGATGGCGCAGATAGTAGAAGTATCGATTTCGGGTTTCGCAATTTCAAAACGAAAGGTATGATGTTTGAGATCAACGGGCTTACTACCTTTCTTCGCGGTACTCTCGAATGTTGCATCTTTCCTTACACCGGCTATCCGGCTATGGATAAAAGGTATTGGGAAAAGATATATTCTACATGTAAAGATTATGGTCTTAATCATGTCCGCTTTCATTCATGGTGTCCGCCCAAAGCAGCATTTCAGGTTGCTGACAGTATGGGAATATACCTGATGGTAGAGTGTGGAGGATGGGCCAATATAGGAGATGGTAATCCTCAGGACGAGTGGTTCAAAGAAGAAGGTGACCGTATACTTAAAGAATATGGCAATCACCCGTCATTCTGTATGCTTGCTTATGGTAATGAACCGAATGGAAAAAATCAGGTGAAATATTTGTCTGAGCTGGTCGATTACTGGCAAAAGAAAGACAACCGCAGATTATACACAGGCGGGGCCGGTTGGCCATATGTAGAAAATGCTGACTTCAATGCATGGTACGATACCCGTATAAGTGGAGGACTTGATAATGCACTCAATACCGGACTACCGAGAACAGACTTCGACCACCGCGCGCCTCTTATGAAAGTAAAGACCCCTATGATAGGTCATGAAATCGGACAATATTGCGTATATCCTAATTTCAAGGAGATAGCTAAATATACCGGAGTATTGAAAGCCAAAAACTTTGAAATATTTCGCGAAACTCTACAGGAAAGCGGATTGGCTGACATGTCAGAAAAATTTCTGTACGCTTCCGGAAAACTTCAAGCCATCTGTTATAAAGCAGATATAGAAGCAGCATTGCGCACTCCCGGACAGGCAGGTTTTCAACTGCTCGATCTTCATGATTTTCCCGGGCAGGGATCGGCTCTTGTCGGGGTACTCGATGCCTTTTGGGACAGCAAAGGATATATCTACGGTGAAGAATACCGTACTTTCTGTAACCAGGTTGTACCGATAGTACGATTTCCCAAACTGATATTGACTAATGAAGAGACGCTCGATGCAAAGCTTCAGGTTGCATATTACGCCGAGAAGCCTATGACGAATGCCGGATTGAGCTGGAAAATAGAGACCCGTGAAGGCAAGGAAATTAAAAATGGTCGTTTTACAGCCGATCTTCCCCAAGGAGGATTGTGCGATGTGGGAGTGATTAAAGCCTCATTCCCGCAAATAGACAAGCCGACACAATTAAAGGTTACTGTTCAGGTTGATAACACTCCATATCATAATTCGTGGAATATATGGGTTTATCCGGCGAAGCAAAGCAGTATTTCTAAAATGCCTCATATCGCACATACAATGGATAATGTTACTCTTGAGAAACTTCAGAATGGAGAGAATGTACTTCTGCTTGCAAAG
The DNA here is from genome assembly GCF_000711235.1 of Prevotella sp. 10(H). Classification (GTDB taxonomy): domain Bacteria; phylum Bacteroidota; class Bacteroidia; order Bacteroidales; family Dysgonomonadaceae; genus Dysgonomonas. The sequence continues at coordinate 766,113 of NZ_JOMI01000001.1, forward strand.
GGTAATATAGCTTTCCCGAAAGAGTGTGAAATTAAAGTAGCCTTCTCCCCTATTTTCTGGAATACAGCATGGAGTGGCAATCAGCCCCCGCATACGTTAGGTATATATTGCGAAGCGAATCATCCGGCTCTGAAATCATTTCCTAACGATGGATATTCAGACTATCAGTGGAGAGATTTAACGATAGGCAGCGATGCAATAGTTATGAAGGATTTTCCAAAAGAGTTCCGGCCGATCATATATTTGATTGACGACTGGTTCCAGAATAGAAAACTAGGTTTACTGTTCGAAACGAAAGTAGGAAAGGGAAAACTTCTTGTTTGTAGCTCCGATTTGGAAAGCGACCTCAATACCCGTCTCTCTGCAAAGCAGTTCAAGCAGAGCATTCTGGAGTATATGGCATCGGATTCTTTTCAACCGAAAGATGAAATTGATTTGAATGTGGTTAAGGGATTATTTAAGTGATTTAAGAATTGTTTGGTGATTTTGATTTTCATTCTAATGCAGGTGAGGCAGTCTTTTATTTAAGGCTGCCTCTGGCTAATAAGATTATTGATAAATTCTTCATAGTTCATATTTCTTTATTTTTTTGAATAGACGAGTATCGTGTACGAGTATGGTTTCACTACATATACCGAGCTTTGCGAATAGGTCAATTCTTCTTCAATAGGAGTAATTTTTTCCGGTTCTTCCGGAGTATTCACATCCGTAAGGCTACCGGAAAGAGTAATAGCTTTAGCTATCGCAATATTTTCGAATCCTTTTAATTTTAGATTTACAGGTAAAGGCTTGTCTCCGGTATTTGCCAAATGGAGTACGACCTGATTTCCGTCTTCGCTGCGAGTAGCAGTAACATCGAGATTGCCATCATTATTTCCAACAAAACTGCTTACAAGCAATGGCTGATGATAGCGGGAAGCCATCTGCTGTGCATAATAGGGCGGCATACCCCATACCTGAGATGGAGTAAAAAATATCTGACCCTGGTTCCATCCGTTATCATTTTGCTTATACGGCTCGAGTGCATTGGCAGGGCACGAAGTAAGGACAAAATCGCCCATACGGCGCACAGCATTCTGTGTAATAATATGCCCCAAAGTCCTGCGTATATTATGAGAATTCCCGTTTTCTTCAAAAATGGCACATTTCATATTGGTGTCGGGATTCCAGCTCAAAAACATTTCTTTCATTTTCTTTAACTCCCTTTCTACTCTACTGGCCGACCCGAAATCATCTACCCAAGGATGATAGTCCCAATATGCAGCTTTGCCATCTAAAGCCCGAAACACCATTTCCATATTTTCCTTCGATTCAGGTCGCCACCATGCGGAATTAATAAAAATCAGATCGGGGTCTTTTTTAGTCATAGCGTCATATAGCAGGTTAAAGCGTTCGATGTAATGCCGATACCCTTCTCTATCATCAGCAAAGAGCAATTCTTCATTCCCGATTTGTATATACTTTAATCCATATGGTTTCGGGTGACCATCCTGAGCACGTTTCCTACCCCATTGAGAAGTAACCGGACCATTGAAATATTCAATCATATCTGCCATATCTTCAGGAGTCTCTTCTATATTTACGGCAAATGAAGGAATGAAGCCCGCAGCCTCAGCATACTGCATGAACTCTACAATACCAAAACCATTCGTTGTGAACTGGTACCAGTTACCTCTGTATTGTGGACGTTTATCCGGATCACCGAGCATTTTCTTAAACCTGTATTCCGGAGAATTAATCATAGAACCGCCATAGCGCAGAAATGTCAATCCCTGATTGATAAAGGCTTGCCCGATATCATTCCTTAATGGCAACCCTTTGAACTGATCCTTACCGGTGCCTGTGAGGACTGCCTGATCTATCCATACTTTGCCCGCACCCTCAATATAAATTGCAAAGCGGACATTAGGGTCTGTTTGTGCAGAAGTCAGTTTAAAATCATGTTTCTGCCATTCTTTGCCTATACCCTTTATTTGCATCCGGGCATATTCGTGTGTACCGTTTTCATTCTGTAGTGCGACGAATACAGATTTTGCAGAACCCTTGAGATATATCCGTCCCTGAAACCGTTGTCCTTTCCGGACAGAAATACCCCAATGGTTCAATCCCTTATTAGAAACTCCAACCTTTCCTTTGCCCTTATTTTCTATAGTTTGAGATAACAATCCGTTATACGCATCACTATCAAGGGCAAATGAATATTCAGCATCCGGCGAATAAAGCGGCCGCCACATAGCGCTCACATTATATTCGCTTGTATACGAAAAATTAGGTTCGTTGGTTTTTAACCCGTCATTTATCTTCAGATTGCGGAAGCCAACATCCGTATGCGTTGCCCGTAGACCTACCTTCCCTTTCAGGAGAGGTTGACGGGTATCTTCGTATGCAAATATCAATTGTTCATTCAGGTACACCATGAACTTAGCACCGTTGAAATTCACCCGTAATTTATTCCATTCTGTAGGTTGAATATTAACGGCGGCACTTCCCAATTGCTTCCAGTCTTTCATATGTTTACCAAAGGTAAATCCCCGACCGGATGTAGATAATGAGAACTCATATCCATTAAAATTATCGAAGCCTTCACCAACTTCATCGGCATGCAGGATAAATCCTGCACTGGTACCATGTATGTTATCGAAACGGATTTCCATCTCAACCCAGCCTTTGCTGAGTTCAGCCTTGTCATATATGAGTTTTCCCAACGGGGTAGAATAGACATAAGCTGTTTCTCCGGTTACTTTCCACTGGGCATCATACATTGTAAAATCATCAAATTTGAGTACGGGAGCCCCTTCTTCGAAACTTTCTCCATACAGACGCTGATCATAGAACCCTCCGTAGACCTCATGGTTAACATCCTCCATACCCGACCCGTAAAGCAAGGGATTAATGGTATTTTCTACCTTCATGGCATCCACATCAATAATAATACTTTCTTCTTTATTCTGCGCATGCATATTCACTAAGAATCCGACAGAGATAAATGTAACCAGAAATAATTTTTTCATTTTATAAATCATAATATTTTGTCCGTGTTTGTTATTCAGATACTTTCCTGTATTCTTGTTCTACATCCGAAAATACCACCAGCTATGTTACTAGGTAAAGCTTTCAGGAATATTGTTGTCCTGATACCCGACCCGTCGTGTATAGCAAATTCTTCAATGCTAAAAATAACTCCTTTTTTCATGGTGTAGATATTAGCAATCGCAAATATACATTATCCTCAACCAACTAGTACGATCTGGTATGAATATTTTTTATGCTTTATAACACACACTGGTACGAACCTGTTGGACCCAATTATTTGGAGGCGGAAATATTTATAAATATTTTTGCATTAAAAAGAGTACATGAAAATCAAAGAGTCTAAATATAAATTGGTTGTCAATCATGTTGTAAACAAAATAAAGGACGGAGAATTAAAAAAGGGAGACTGGATACCGTCTCTCAATGAATTCCGAAAAATATACAATCTTTCCCGCGATACTGTATTTGCCGGTATAAGTGAATTGAAGTCAAGGGGAATTATTGACTCTGCCCCGGGCGTAGGGTACTATGTAACAAGCACAAAAATACCTTCCAAGAATAACATATTCTTACTGTTTAACGAATTTAATGAGTTTAAAGAAGATATTTATAACTCTTTTATTGCAGCCTTGGGAAAAAATGATTCGGTAGACCTGTATTTTCACAATTATAACAGAAAAGTATTTGAGACGTTGATAAACGATGCAAACGGAAAATATACGACGTATGTTATTATGTCGGGAAAATTTCAGGGTATCGAGCCATTATTACAATCTATAAACGGAAAGGTTCTCCTGTTAGATCACTTTCATCCCGAACTGAAGAATAAATACTCTTCAGTCGCCCAAAATTTTGAAAAAGATACATATGAAGCTCTCAACTTCGGATTATCATATATCATGAAATATAAAAGGATATTTATGGTACAGAGTGAAGAAAAAGAGCCATACGAACGTTACGACGGACTACGTCGATTTTCCGAAAAGCATGGCTTCGAACACAGATATCTTAATTCTGTAAAAAACAGGAAGATAAAGGAAGGCGACTTATTTATTGTGGTTAATGACAGAGATTTGATTGATGTAATAAAACTGGCAGATAAAGAAGGCTATACACCCGGAAAAGAATATGGTATAATTTCATATAACGATACGCCTTTAAAAGAAATATTAGTAGGTGGAATCACTACCTTGACCACTGACTTTAAGGAAATGGGGAAAACGATGGCTTTACTCATTAATAAAAAAGCGATTGAGACAATCGAGAATCCGTGGAAATTGAATATCCGCAAATCATTGTAACTTGTTAATTACGACTGCATATCAGAGCAGTATCTGTTATAAATAGTTTTTTATATCTATAAAATATTTCATGAACATAGTGCGATAAGGTACAATTATTTTTATTGAAAATAATTGTACCTTACTTTTATATACTGTTTTTATTATTACATTTGCAAATGTCTGGAAAAAAGACTAAACTCATTCCAGATATTAACACAAAATAAACAAACACACCTTAGCTATACATTATGAGCGAATATGCGACAAAAGGTGCTATCTTAATGTGCACTGGAGGGTCTGCTCCAAGCAAATTACAAGTAACAAGTAACAGTCTATTATCTGTACAGGGAAATTTGGTAGCAACTATATCAGATAAAATCTCTAATATGAATATTATGCCATTCGGGGCATGTAGCTTAAAACCATTTAGTCCGCCATGTGTTCCGGCACCTATTATGTGGACCGGTTTTTTACCTTCTGTTGAAATACCCGGAGGAAATCCGCTATTAAAGACTTCGACGATTCAGTGTGCCTGTGGCGGTATGATCCGTTTTCAAAATTCAGGACAAATGGAACCGGCAAAAGTAGTCCTTAATCCAATGACTCCACAGATCGATGCATTGAAAAGAGCAGCACAAGATGCTACCCCGTTTTGCGAAGAATGCGAAAAACTAAAAAAGCAGAAAAAACCTAAAATATTAAATATATATTGGATAGATGAGTCAGGGGAACCCCAATCCATCGATCAGTTAATACCCAAACAAGAAGTGACTCTTTGTATCGATGTAGAAGATGGTGTCGTTGGTAAAACAGTAGACTTGATAATTGAAGCCAGTGATGGCAAAAAATTTAAGGGTGGAAAAACAAAATTAGAATATAAGAGTATTCTTATTGAAGATGATAATACTGCTTATATAGACAATTTTTCAATCGAATATGAAAATAATTGAAGGTTATGGGATTACTCGATTTATTTTTTAATACTACGAACAAAAAGCCTACCTCACAGAGTAGAACTGGAGAAGGCATTCTTAAAATGACTGGAACGATTCAAGGTCAGGACGAAAAGAAAACTGTAGAGAAAAAAGTTCCTCAACCCAAAATTAAGGCTGTAAACTGGGCAACACAAACCGGAAAGAAAACAAATAAAGGAGAGTATGGCAAAGAGTTATATTTACACGTTGATACAGAATTTGCTCAAAATTCGTTTTTATCTGCTTTTATTGTTATCCATAGTGATGATTGGCCAGAAGACTATCTTTCGTTACGGCGGGTGACAAAATATGATTTATTCGGAAGAGGGGAAACAAATGAGTTTGGCATCAGTATACCTAATCCTAATGCTCCGGAGAAAACTATATTTAATCTTACACCTAATGCCGATTGGTTAAGTGATGCTGCTATTGACGAGAGTGAAATTACAGCAATTGTATACATATTTTGTTATATGAATATTTTGCCAATCGAAGATAACTCTCCTAGATTAAGAGAAATAAATGATGCTATTAAAAGGGATGATAATGCTTTTCGTAATTATAGTTCTGTAAGGGAAAACAAACCGATGATTGTCGACCAGAAAGAAACGGAAAAAATAAAAATCAGAAAAACGGTTAACGTCCCTTGGGTAAGCAGAGCTTTTGAGGAGATGCAACTTGGCGTAAGAGAGGGTACTAATAACGACGCAACAAGCCCTGTAAAATATTTAAATTATGAAGGTGTGCCTAAAACTATGCGATCAATTTCAGAAGCCACAGCATGGTGCGGCGCATTCGTAAATTATGTACTTGAGGAAACTGGTTATACCGGACAAGAGGTGAATCCTCTTGCCGTAGAAAATTGGAACGGTACTTGGCGAACATGGGGTGACGGAGTGGAAATAGATGAGCCAAGTTATGGAGCTCTTGTTACATTCGGAGATACTCACATCGGACTTGTTGTAGGAATGAGTAAAGATGAAACAGAATTATTTGTATTAGGAGGCAATCAGGCAGATGAAGTAAATGTAAGCAAGTATGCAATAAAGACCAATTTCAAATATTTTTTACCTCAGAATTACACACCCTTCAGTTTCGAAAATGATCCTGAGTTCTTAAAAGAATCGTATGAGGGAACTATAACAAACGGATCCCGTACCACATAACAAATCAAACGAATAGATGATGACAATAAATAAAATAGTTTCCTTCTTAGCATTTACCTTGATCTTTTTATCTTGCGGAGATAAGTTGAAAAGTCAAAAGAATACGGACAACGATAATATAGTTACAGTACAGGCTGATATAATAACTGTACAATCATCCGATACTATATTGACGAATGATGAAGTTATCATCTATTTTGAAACATTCAGAGGTCTCTTGACAAAAGGAGAGATCGAAAAGCTTACTGACTTAGTTCATTTTCCCGTCGAAGGAGATTATTCGTGGGAACGAACGAACGAAGATGGAAAAGTTGTTCGAGATTTTAACCCCTATCGGGGAAAAGAAGATTTGATCGAGAACTATTCAAAATTATTTGGTGAAGATTTGGTAAATGTGCTAGAAAAGGTAGATTTTCAGAAAGCTTTGGAAGAAAATTATAGTGTAACAATAAAGAAAAAGCCGAATGTTGAAATCAGTTTTAATGTTGATTTTATAAATTGGCTGGAGCCTATAGAAAAGCAGAAACCGACAATGGTAAGCTTCGGGCTAAATTTTGATGAAATAGACTGTGATATTTGTGAACACGGAGTTATATATCGGTTTCAAAAAGTTGACGGAATAATAAAACTTACAGCAATCCAATTTGTTGGATAAAAAGAAAACATCAAACTTTACATAATGTGGACAATAACAGACAAGCAACTAGAAGATATCGACAAAAAAATAAAGGCGGAAAAACAAAAATCCGTATCAAAAGGGGATCCATCTCAAAAAAAGAATGATATCAACAGCAAATCAACACTGTCAGATAAGAATGAAAATCATTTGGACTCTTACTCTCCATCTGAATGTCAATCAATAAATTCTTCACAATCCGGTACGAATGCCATTGACATCAATAGTGTTATACAACCTTGCCGTTTATATGAGGTAATATCAGTAAGTGATATGAATGCCGATAGAAATTATAAACCGTTTGAAGTTATACTCATAAATAGAACTTCAGAAAACGATGCTGAAATTGTAAATGAAATTGATGTGACAGATAAAGCCTGTACTGTCGATGTATGTAAAGAAGTAGAATTTCATGCTCGTTATGAGAAAGATGTGAACATCGAGGACAAAGATATCGACTGGAAAATTGAGGTCAATAACAGTGAGTTCGATTTTAATTCTATTAAGGAAATAATAGGAACTCCTAAAAAACTGAAAGGGAGTATTATAAACTTTATTGTCCCCAAAGAATGGGGGCAAAAAACAGTCTTCCTTATAGCTACAAACAAACAATATCCTGATAAAAAGGTACGAACAAAAATATATGTCAAAGATCATATTGTAGCGGCATTTTACAGAGTCGACACTGATAATGCCAAGGAAATTTATGTTTATGATATTTTGGATGGCGGAGGCACAAATAACCTTATTCCTATATGGCCGGTTTATCACTTTCAGGGATTATATAAAGATAAGCACCGTTTTTATCTTTCAACAAGTACAGGAAATAATGTTCATTCATATGCATATATAATCGATGAAACGGAAGATTCAGCAGAAGGATGGAATTTGAAGCACTATGGAACAAAATATTTTAGAAATAATAAATTGAAAGATTACAGTCATCCCGGAGGCCTTCAAAGCTCCAATGGTTTATTAATGGTGGGGTTTGAAAAGTACAGGACATTAGATCTCGGTACGATGGAAAGATCAATCATTGCTTTTTTCGAAACAGAAGGATATAATGAAATCAATGAAATCCGTATAATCAAAGACGAAGAATACAAAGGAAAAGAACTCCAATTTCCTCAGAATAAAGATAAAATAAAAAATGAGCTGGCTTCAGCCTCGGGCATTATTTATATTGATAATAAGTATATAGATGAAAAGCAATATGTAATAAATAAGTGGATTGCCGCTTTGAGGGGAAATGCCGGGGCAATTGATTTTTATGTAATAAAGAAAGGTTTTAAGAAATATGAAATAAATCAGATATCGAATAAATATGAAGCCGTCGGCAGCTTTCAGAATGTCCATCTGTTTCTGAACGAGAAGAATGACATATATATGATTGGCATGCAAAGTGCAAAAGGTAAATTCGATGATGGCACACAAACTAATTTTTGCTGGCTGTATAGATTAGATATTCAGTGGGAAGAAACAGATAATGATATACAGCCAAAAGATATTCAAATAATTCCCGTTTGGATAGACAAAGAAAACGGCGAATTGAAAGAAGGTGACAATTATAAAGAGATAAATAAACAGGAACTGAATAAAATCAAATTTACTACTCAGAAGCCCGCTTCCTTCGAATGGTCTTCCTGCGTCTATTTAGAAAATAAATATAGTGGCAAAGAAGGCTTTACGGGAGAATTTAAAGTATATGTGACCGGTTCTGTAGTAGAATGTGACTATGCGATTAATGAAACAGCCGCCAGAGAGGCTTACGATGATTATGTAACATCATATCAGGAAGATCAGTTTCATAGAGAAAATAATGGAGATGCCGCATCACATAATGGACATAGAGATACTTATGAAGACCAGATCTCATATGGTATACATAATGGAGATACCTCGTATGGCGGTCGTATGCTCTTGTATGAGGAGTTCAAGCAAAAAGAAGAATTCCGTTATCCTATCAATCCACGTATTTACTTCAATATATTTTCAGAAAAATCATGAATATATTTAAAAGAAAAATTATAACGAAAAATGTAGGGGAAACGATTCAATTGAAAGTTGATCTCTATACTTTCACCACAGTACCTGAAAATGTTGTGAATAATGTGAAGTGGAAAATGAAGAGTTATACAAAAAAAGATATTATTGAGAAAAAACATCGTTTATACGAAATTGCAGATAACGGAGTCGATATCGGGTCTAACTATGCGATAAGCACAGAATATAAAGTTCAGAAAACCGACGAAAACAAATACTTGAAATTCTATGCCAATATTCATATTTTTGATGTTATGGATCAATCTCAAGTTTACTTTATAGAATCACCTTACAATGGCGATATTAGTATAAAATCAGTAAAATCGGAATCGGTAAAAGTTGAACCAGGCAATTCGGTGCGCCTTACTGTGGAATTCAATACCGACAGCAAAAATCTAACGGGGGTCAAACAGGCTGTGAAATGGATGATTCGTATCGATGATAAAGATGAACGACTGGTAATAGACGATGTAGTCATTACAGGAGATGATATATCTTTCAGTATTCCGGACGAATGGCAGTGGAAAAATGTAATACTGATGCCATATTTAAAAGATTATACCCCCGCTATAAGCCATATGTTCGAAGTCGAGAATCTAACAGGGGTAGCAACAGAGTATATTTTTGAAAAGAAAGGCGAAAGATTTGTCTATGTGCATAAAAGACTTCAAAAACACGGAAATAACTTCGGTAGAGTAAAAGACACAAATATAACGTTCCGGTTTGCCGATCCGGTAAATGATCCGAAAACAATAGAGATGGAGACCCGTAACGAATATGAAACTCCCATCCGTTATTTATATTTCCCGACAGATGATCAGATATTAAATGATTTAGAACGCGCTGGAGTTAACAAACTAAAAAATCAATTAACATGGCCTGCTTATTTAAAAGACCATAGTAACGCTTCTCAGAATGAAGGTGAATTAGATTTTACAGTCACGTCGCAGATTCACGGATTTGGACTGCAGTCTGATTATCTTTATCTGAGAAAAGATCCTAAAGGTAATTATGTAGGACATAATAGAAATAACTTTGGTAATTACTTATGGGGAGCTGCCTGTAAAGCTCTGGGTGTACCTTTGGAAATTGCATTGCTTGGCGCTCATGCCAATAATGTCATCAATGATCCGTCTAACAGAGGTAAAGATTGGTTAGATAGAGAATTAGACAGTAGTGATGATCAATTCTCTATCTTTCTGGGTTGGAAATGGAGAGAAGCAAAAGGAATAAAGATAAAAGCAGAAAAGACTAAAGAATTTATCAAAAAAGCCAGTGATTTTATAAAATTTTAATCCCGAATGAAAAATACATTTTATATTATTTTCTTTTTTCTTCTTTTAATCATAAATAGTTGTTCCTCCAAACAAGGAGAAACAAAATCAAATCAACCTTTGGACATCCTTTCTATAAGGATAGACAGTCTTGACAATATTTATGATTCATTTTGGAGAAACGAAGCTCTTATATATAAATATTGGAATAAGGACAAAAAAGAAAAAGAAGAGTATGAGCCCCTGTTGTTGAGAGCTTTTAATGATAAGAAAGATACTGTCTTTTTCAAAGTAGATAATAAAAGATGGTTGCCATTAGATAGTCTTTATCTTTATCGGAAACTGAGCGAAGAAAGCACAACAAAGGGAAAAATCGAATACTGCTTTAATTTAATGTCTGAATACTCAATACATAGTATATGGAATGATAGTTTAGAAAATGCATTACATATTTCATACAACAAAAATCTATACATAAATATAAAAGACACATCACACTATCAATATAGAGAAAGATTACTGCATATTCAGTATAACTGGTGGAAAATGGAGAAAGAAAATGCGGAATAATATAAAAAACTCCTCCTGTATCCTTATGTTATAAAAACATGTTTTATAATATAAATAAAAAATAGTATTATTAAATTTATTATATCATACAGTCTATAAATGCGTTATATCTACACCAATAAATTTCATTCATAATATTTAACACTTCATTCTTAAAGATTATTTGTCAAATTAGTTTTTTATACGTTAATTTGCAGCCAAGGTACTTTTTAAGTACATAAGACAAATGAAACACACAAAAGACAAATAGAGCACAAGAGTAATATAAGGAATCAAAAGGCGAGTATAAAATAGAACACAAAGACAAATAAAGCACAAAAGACAAATTAAATGAAAATTACAAACATTTTCTCTCAAGAAGAGATATTATTGGATTTTACAGACATACACAAATGCAGGACTACTTTATCTAAAAGAGATTCATCTTTTTATAATCCTACATGCAAGAAACCATTATGCGAGCATAATGCAACATTCATGCAATTATGCGGCCGTATGGTCAAATTTTCCGAATATAAAATTAAACTTTACACAACATTACTTACTGAAGCATGTAAAAGAACATGCAAGAACATCAAATTTAACACATTCTGCACAAAAATTTCAATACCTCTTTCACACAAGGAGGAATTTTACTTGTTGTCTTCGATATATTTGTCTTCCCCTCCTTTTCTTATCCGCCACTTGTGAAAGAAACCCGGTAAGGTTAAGAGGTATTGATTTTTTTTTGTGTACAACCATACTGAATAAATAATAACCTAATAATAGACTACATGAAACAAGTAAGCTTTAGACAAATAACTTATCATAGATGTCCCTCTGCTCCATATAAAGCGTAATGAGATAGAGATAGAAATAGAGATATAAAATATAGAAGACATATATTTCTATAGGACACAACAGAGTAAAGGAAAGACAATAATAAGAGGACATAGCTGCGAATACGAAATAACTTTCTATATTTCTCAATCCAGCTGATGATAAACAAACAGAATAAGACAAAAGATATCTGAATTGTGTTCTCCTAAAGAGTTTACGGACACATTTAACTATCTGCATTCGAATAGCAATACTAAACAGACAAAAACTATGCAATTAATAGACGAAATTGATAATAGTATTGAAAGCTATTTATATAAGAAGACTTCTACATCACATAAAATATATATTGTTACCACAATAGCCATATTAGTCGTATTCATAGCTTTACCTTTTATCTATATAGATGTTTCGACACAAAGCACAGGCGTGATCCGCCCGAAAGGAGAAAGGACGGAAATCAAAGCTTCAGTATCCGAATTTATCGACTCTGTATATGTAAGAGAAGGACAATCAGTAAAAGAGGGAGATATTCTTTTAAGGCTAAGATCTTCGAATGTCGGCTATCAGATCAATTATCAGGGAAGAAGAAAAGAAGAATATGCAAACCATATAGCAGACCTTGAAGTATTGGTAACCAGAAGGGTTCCCGGCCATTTTAAGTCTTCACTATACCAACAGGAATATATGTCGTTCCGAAAAAAGGTAACCGAAGCTGAAACTTCCCTCGAAAAAGCAATGATAGACCACAACAGAAATCAGGCATTACACGAAAAAGGTGTAATCTCTACGGAAGAATTTGAAGGCTATATCCATGCACAACGGCAGGCTGAAAATACACTGGCTACGATCAGGGAAACACAATACAGTGAATGGCAGACAGCACTGAAAAATTATAAAGAACAGTTGATAGAGTCGGAAGCTAACCTACTACAGGAAGAGAAAAATCTGGATATGTATTACATAAAAAGTCCTATTAACGGAACACTGGATCTTTTCTCGGGAATATATACCGGAGGCTCTGTCCGTACAGGAGAGACTTTGGCTATTATCAGTCCTGATGCAGACCTCTATGCAGAAATACAGGTATCTACACGTGACATTGGCTATATTACCGTAGGCATGCCAATTACCGTGCAAGTAGAATCTTTCAATTACAACGAATGGGGAGTAATAGACGGAACTGTTACCGATATATCATCCGACTTTTTTCAGGATACAGAAAATAATACTACATATTATAAAGTAAGATGTAGTATGGAGAAAAATTATTTAGAACTGAAAAACGGACGAAAAGGATACCTGAAAAAGGGAATGAGTATAAGGGCCAATTTTATTCTGAACAAAAGGTCGCTGTTTGAATTGATTTACATGAAAGCCGATGAAATATTCAATCCTAAACAATACCAGTAAAAAGGCAATATTATGAAGACAAATACTAAGATACTTTGCAAATAGCAGATGAAAAAGAACACAAAAATAAAGCAACACGACATTACCGACTGCGGGGCTGCCTGTCTGGCTTCTATATCGGCTCATTACGGATTATTTTTCCCTATTGCACGTATCAGACAATATGCATCTACCGACAGGAAAGGCACCAATGCCTTAGGGCTGGCAGAGGCTGCAGAAAAGCTTAATTTCTCGGCTAAGGGTGTTAAAGCCTCAATAACTGCAGTAAAACAAAAATTAATACCATTACCGGCAATAGCACATCTCCACATAAAAGATAAAGGTTGGTATCATTATGTGGTAATCTATAAAATTACCGATAAGACCATAACCGTGATGGATCCTGCAGATGGCGAATTCCATGCATTGAGCTATGAAAAATTTGAAGAATCATGGACAGGAGTCATAATCATACTGGAACCAAAAGCTCAATTTGTAGGAGGAAATGTAGACCAAAGCCTGAGCAGAAAATTCTTATCACTACTGCTACCTCACAAATCGGTGATGACTCAGGCCGTTTTTGGTTCAGTCATATACAGTATTCTTGGGTTATCTATGGCTATTTATGTAGGCAAAATAACGGATTACGTATTAGTAGACCAGAATCTTAATCTGCTACATCTCATGGGTGTTATCATGGTTGTCATTCTCATTTTAAGGACTTTCATAGATATCATGAAAAGTGTTCTGGCTCTCAAAACCGGACAGAAAATAGATGCCGCCCTGATACTGGGATACTATAAACATCTGATACGTTTGCCTCAGAACTTTTTCGACACAATGCGCGTCGGAGAAATCATATCGAGGGTAAACGATGCCGTCAAGATCAGATATTTTATTAACAATGTTGCTCTTGATCTCGTTGTTAATGTTCTCATACTATTTTTCACTCTGTTCATCATGCTTTTCTATTCATGGAAAATGACATTGGTAACACTTATTTCAGTCCCTTTATTCTCGATTATTTATTATTTCTTTAATAAACTCAATAAAAAGTTTCACCGGAGAATAATGGAGAATATGGCAGACCTTGAATCTCAACTTGTAGAATCCCTCAATTCAATAAATACCATAAAGAGATTTGGAGTCGAAGAATTTGCGAATGCAAAAACAGAAAGTCGTTTCGTTAGACTTCTCAAAAGCACATATACCAGCGTAAATGGCAGTATCGTTGCAGACAGTTCCATTGAATTCGTTTCAACAGGTACTACGATCCTTATTCTCTGGATAGGTAGCACATATGTTATAGATCAGGAAATCACTGCCGGATTATTAATGACATTTTATGCCCTCATCGGTTATGTACTGTCCCCGATTAGTTCTTTAATTTCAGCCAATGAAGATATTCAGGGTGCTGTTATCGCAGCTGACCGTTTGTTCCAGATTATGGATCTGGAAAGAGAAGCCGATAATACACACAAAGTGCAGATAGTACCGGAAATGATCGGTGATATAAAATTCGAGAATGTCCATTTCAGGTACGGAACCAGAAAAGATCTATTTGAAGACCTTAACTTCATCATACACAAGGGTAGAACCACGGCTATAGTCGGCAAAAGCGGTTCAGGCAAAACAACTATAGCCTCGCTTATGCAAAAAATTTATCCTATAGCCGGCGGTTATATCAAAATAGGTGATATGAATATAGAACAGGTTTCGGATCACAGCCTGCGCAGAATAGTAGGTACCGTACCTCAGAAAGTAGAATTATTCGCCGGCAATATTATAGAAAATATTGCATTGGGAGAACTGGAACCCGACATGAATAAAATCATACAATTATGTAGCGACCTGGCATTGGAAAAGCTCATCGACGGACTTCCCCAAAAGTACGAAACACAAATCGGCGAACAGGGAGCATCGCTCTCCGGAGGGGAAAGGCAGAGAATGGCTATAGCCAGAGCCTTGTATAAAGATCCCGAAATCTTAATTATGGATGAAGCTACATCTTCGCTCGATTCTTTTTCTGAGAAATATGTTAAACAGGTATTGGAACGTCTAGCTAAAGAAGGAAAAACTATTATTTTGATTGCCCACCGTCTGACTACCACGAAAGATGCAGATCATATCATCGTACTCGAAGAAGGAAAAGTAAGAGAAACAGGAAATCACACAAAACTTATGGACACTAAGGGAAGCCTCTATCGGAAATTATGGGAAGAACAATTCAGTATCCTTTGATAAAATAAAGCAGCTATGTCTATACAAAAATATATCGACAGAATGAATTACCTGTACAAGCTGATAGAAAACGAATCTACAGGATCACCGGAGGAATTAGCCGCAAAGCTGAACCTATGTAAAAGACACGTATTCAATATGTTGAATGACCTAAAGGATCTGGGTGCCGAAATTAAATATAACAGGATAAAAAGGACTTATTATTTCTCAAATTGCTTTATGATGAGTATAAATATCGAGGTAGAAATACTCGATGAAATAAAGTTGATATAATCTTTAGCCTTTTTCCCAGAGTGCAATTTTATTTCACTCCCGAACCGTACATTTGTAATGAGATTAGATGAAGACAATATCATTATGTATTGTCACTTTACAAAATTATTATCATTTATTAAAATCTTAATTTTATGAAAACAAATTATGCTACAGAAGTGCGGGAATTGTCCATGCAGGAAATGAGAGAAGTTAACGGAGGTTGCTGCTTCCTTAAGTTTATTATCAAGCTTCTTAAATGCTGCAAACCAAAACCTTGCAAACCATGTAAACCTTGCAAACCTGGAGGCAACAATCCTAGCAAACCTGAAGATTAAGAAAAAAATGACCAGCTTATACTCAGGTATGAGCTGGTTTATTTAATCTGAACAGAGCCCCATTGTAACACAAACATAAGCTTACGACTTTACTAAACAAATTAAAAAATTAAGAATCGTCATAAAAGTATGATAATTGTTAATTTTTTCTTCGCTTTTTGCTTTATCTATTTGATATATTAACACATCATGAAACTCAAATTATCAGTTGTTTCTTTACTTGTTATTATAAGCATCTACTTAACACCTGCATACTCACAGATAACTATCGGAAGCAGCAATGAGCCCATAAAAGCTGCAATTCTTGATATAAAACAAAAACAACCCACTAGCGACAACGAAACCGCTACCAAAGGAGGTTTACTGATGCCCCGTGTCATTCTGGTAAATCTGAATTCACTGGCTCCACTGTTGGAAACTGCTTTAGCGAATGATAACGAGCAGAAATTGCTTCATACGGGTCTCGTTGTATACAATATCAATGGTGCACATCCAAAAGGGATGTACTACTGGACCGGAATCGAATGGAAATTGATTCTCGGAAGAGATGTCACAGGGATGGAACCGTGGAATAAAGTCGGAACCACTACCAGTTCAGAACTAAACACCGATGACTCTTATTTGAATGCCAAGGCTGTAATCAACGGAACTACCACACATAAAATTAATGGAGGAGAAGATGCAATTCTCACTGTCACCGGAGGTGATGCCAGTATAAACGGAATAACTGTTGGTAAAGGTAAAGGAAACATTGGAGACAATACTGCAGTAGGACAATATTCTTTACGGAACGCAACAGCCGGAGGAAGCAACACTGCGATCGGCAATAATTCACTTGCGCAAAAAACAACAGGTGGTACTAATACTGCTATAGGATATGGAGGATTATCTGCAGTGAACGCAGCATCTGATAATACAGCTGTGGGATTTAATGCCGGAAGCAATATCACAACAGGACAAAACAACCTTACTATAGGCTACCAGGCACTAGCACCTGTAGCGACATCATCTAGTCAAATAAATATAGGTAATGCATTATTCGGCATACAGGGTAGTACCATTGCAGATGGAAAAGTCGGTGTAGGTATCGCAACTCCAACCGCTACATTGCATGTAGACGGAAGTATGTCTCTCACAGATGCACCACTCGTTACAGGAAAAGTTCTGGTAGTAGACTCTGATGGAAAAGTAGGTATCAGGGAAACGACTCCTATACAATATATATATGTACAAAGTACTCAGCAAAAAACGTTCAACAGCACAGAACTTAATACCCTTAACAGTACATCAGATTTAGTTGTGCCATGGTTAGCATCAGATATGTTTTCCAACAATAACATCGTAGAATTCGTATCGGCAAGCAATTCGTTCAAAATAAAAAGATCTTTTGCAGCAGAAATATCGGGTTATGTGAATTACAGAACAGGAGCAGCCTATCCTTCGGCATTTTCTACCAGTGATCCTGCGACAAGTAGCTTCGACAGAGATCATGGTTCATCTCTTCTGAATCTCAAAATACAAATATCTACGGATGACGGTAATACATGGAAAGACTTATCTAATACCCGCGGTATATGGACTTATGGCGCTCTCGGCGATCAGACGCAGACAGTAGAAACTCCAGTTGTTATCAAAGACTTATATGCAGGTAACTTAATCAGGATGGTAATACAAAGACCTACTTCTTCCCAAGCTCCGCGTATGGGTATAACTCATGGCAGTACTGCGTCGATAGTATGTCCTCCTGGTATGAAATATTCGAGAGGAATCAGAATCGTCGGATTATAAATATCTCTTTGCAAAAAACAAACTGTACATAATACAAACGGTTATGAAGTTCAAAATATATATCAAACCCGCATTTATTATATTGTTTATATTATGCTCTATCCATAGCTTTTCACAGGTTACGATAGGTAATGATGAGGCTCCGGTAAAAGGTGCCCTGTTAGATATAAAAAACATAGTACCAACAGTAGGAAATACTGATCCCTCAAAAATTGAAACATCCCAAACAGGAGGTATGGTTCTGCCCAGAGTAAACCTTGAAGCATTAAATACATTATCCCCCTTTGTGACAACTCCTAATGATCCTGATGTAAAGAAGATACATACCGGTTTGGTTGTTTACAATGTTAAAGTAAATAGTTCTGCCTCGTTGGTACAAGGAATATATTGTTGGGATGGAAATAAGTGGAATTTACTTATTGCAGGTAAGGTAGCTAATAGTCCTTGGTATAAAGTCGGCACCACTAGTCCGTCCTTATATAATACAGACAATTCTTATCTTACAGCTAAAGTTGTTGTAGGTGGCACTACCGTAGACAAAATAAACGGAGGTGATGATGCAGCCCTTACCGTTAAAGGTGGGGACGCCAGCATCAACGAAATTACTATAGGCCATGGTAAGGCCAAAATAGTCTATAACACAGCTGTCGGTAAAGATGCATTAAGTAAAAATACCACGGGATCAAATAATATGGCGACCGGGCTATCTGCACTACTTGAAAACACCATAGGAAGTAATAACATAGCACTAGGTGCCTCGGCATTGTCAACATCGTCGACAACTTCAGGTAATATAGCAATAGGAGCAGATGCCGGAAGTTTGTTAACAATTGGCAATAATAACATACTACTCGGTGAAGGCATACAAAAATCCGGTGTAGAAGCAACTAAGATAAATATTGCGAATACCATATCAGGCTTACCCGGAGCAACTGTTGAGGACGGAAGAATGGGGATCGGCACAAATGACCCTAAGGCGACCTTGCATATAGCAGGAGATATGAAATATACGAATGCGCCTCCTATCAGTGGAGGTAGTGTTATGATGATAGATGATAATGGTTATATTGGTAAAACCCTCTTAGCTCCACGGCTTTTTACTTCGATAGAGGTAGTAAGTTCCAAACCTCAAGATATAGGAACAGCAATAAATAACGGTAATCCTATTCCCGTAAAATGGGATGATGTCGATTTTACCAGAAAAGATATAGCAGAATTAGGTTCAGGCAGTGATAATGAAATAGTATTCACTAAAACCGGAGTAGGAAGTATGTATGAAATTTCAGGGTATGTTTCATATAATACTAAGACATCAGCGCCGTCGACTTACCCAACTAATATAAGCACTGCGCAAAGTACTTGGCTGGCTGTCGTTAATGTAATGATACAAAAGTATAACGGTAGCACTTGGGAAACTCTTACTGCCGCACAAGCGACATGGACCGGATCGGCTATGGGGTTGCCAAAAATGATCAATATACCCCCTACCCCTGTATTTCTAAAACAAAACGATAAAATTCGTATGGTAATACAAAAACCGTCACAGGGAGTAAATCATGGAGGAGCGTTGATCGAAACTCTCATAGCAGGTTCAGGATTTACCAAAGGGTTTAAACTAATTAACTTGTAGTGAAAAAAAATAAAATCATGATATCAAGATTTTCCTTACAATGCATTTTGGCAATATTGTTATTTTTTTCAACAACAGTTGCTTATTCGCAAGTTACCGTAGGTAGCGCGCATGCCCCTGCCGAGGGAGCTTTGCTCGATCTGAAAGAGCAATTGCCGGATACAGATAATGTAACAGCTAAAAACGGAGGCTTATTGTTGCCACGTGTAAAATTATATAATACAACAAGTATGTATAATTTTATGACTGATACTCTAAGTGCTGATTATGTTAATCAAAAGAAACTACATACCGGGCTTATTGTTTACAATATAAATGCCGACCCTACCAAAAATCTGGAAATAGGAATTTACCAATGGAACGGTACAAAATGGCTCCCGATAAAAGAGGATAATGGAGGCGGTGCCAGTCCGTGGAACGAAGTAGGTACTACCAGTCCTGCTACTGATAATCTGAAAGATGCTTACCTGAGGGCAAAAGTAGTAGTAAACGGGCCCACAATTGCCAGTATATATAGCCCAGCAGACGCTATGCTTACAGTTATGGATAAGGATGCTTCTATACATGATATGACAGTAGGTAGAGGAAAAGGATATCTGGCTGGTAATACGGCCATCGGAAAAGAGGCTTTAAATGCAAATACTACAGGAAATAATAATACGGCAATCGGATTCAACGCCCTTAAAGCTAATACTACCGGAACCGGCAACACGGCTATAGGGTATTTGGCTTCCTCTGCTAATACTACCGGAAATTATAATACTATTATAGGAAACGAGTCTGGAAATGCAGCCACAGGAAGTAACAATCTGGTAATCGGTAATAACATTCAGGTGACGGGAAATAACAAGATAAATATCGGCAACACAATATTCGGAACTACAGGGACAGGAACAACTTCGGCGACTGTTGGAAAAATCAGTATCGGAATGAATGGAACTACAACATCAAATCTTCATGTACATGGAGATATGATCCTACGCGATGTACAAGTAGTACCTGATGGTGAAGCTCTACTTATCGATTCGAACGGGAAAATGGGAGTGGGAGCATTATTACCGACACCGACTCCTCACTGCTTTTATCAAAGTACTATATCCAAATCGTTTAACTCTGCTGAAGCTTCCAATTTTAACGGGCCGGATGGTTATATAATTCCCTGGACAGCTACAGATAGGTTGTCTAACAATATGACCACTTATCAAACAACAGATAATTCATTCTTATTCGCTAATGAGCATACATGCAAGATATCCGGTTATATCGGACTTCAATTTCTCAATACGGGCAACAATTATCCGGCTACGAGCTATAACGCTTTGATTTCGACATCTTCCGGGCTTGCTGCTGCAGTTTTGGAGATACAGATGGCGCTTAATGGCAGCAGCACATGGACTACTATCGCCAGCGGCCATCAAGTATGGTATGGAGCTGCCCTTATTTCTACTGTAAAAGTTATTCAAATACCTCCTACAGTAGTTAAAATACCACAAGACAGTCGCATAAGAATGGTTGTAAAAAAAGCAAGCGGATTAGGAATAAGTATTGTATCTACCGGAGGTAATCAAATTACTAAACCCGGGGGAGCAGATTACGCCAAAGGCTTGACAATCGTCGCTTTAAGATAAAAATATTCAGCTTTAATGTTTGTGTTCTCTATTTGCTATTTGCAAAAAAGGAAAAGCTTGTTATAGTTTATAACAAGCTTTTTTATCTTTAGTGACTTATATGATTACAGTTGAGAGTAAGAAACAGAAAAGGTATCTCCGTCAGTCATATCACCCGTTTGAAGACCTTTTTTCAGCCATCGCGTACGCTGGGCAGAAGTTCCATGATTGAAGCTATCGGGCACCGTATAACCCTGTGCTTCCATCTGCAAGCGGTCATCTCCAATCTGGGTAGCGGCATTCAGCCCTTCTTCTATATCGCCATCCTCTAAAGAATTGAAATCTTTATTATCATGATATGCCCATACGCCTGCATAAAAATCGGCCTGTAATTCCAGTCTAACGCTAAGTTGGTTACTCTCTGCCTGACTTACCCGCTGCTGTTGCTGATGCACTTTATCCAATGTACCGAGCAGATATTGCACATGATGTCCTACTTCGTGTGCAATAACGTAGGCATATGCAAAATCGCCTCCGGCATTCAACTGGCTTTTCATCTGATTAAAAAATGAGAGGTCTATATACAGCGTCTGGTCTTCGGGACAATAGAACGGGCCTGTAGAAGCCGATGCATTCCCGCATCCCGATTGAGTGACTTTACTGAACAGGACCATTCGCGGAGGAGTATACCTCATCCCGTTCTGGTTAAATAATTCTCTCCACACATCTTCTGTTCCGGCCAGAATCGTTTTGGCAAATGCAGCAGCTTCTTCCTCTTCGGCTGTAGGCGTATAATTTTGTCCTTCCGACATATTTTCAACTGCCTGCTGAGTAACAAAATTCATAGGATTTCCTCCCATGAGCCATATTATCAATCCGACAATAATAGTACCTCCTATTCCCAGCGAAACTTTACCTGCAGAACTGCCTCTGCGGTCGTCGACATTATCGCTGCTCCTTCTTCCGTCAAGTCTCATTTTTTTGATCTTATATTATGTATAACTACAATAGATAACATTCATGCTATTTTTTTGTTCTTCATTAAAAAAAAGAAAAATTGTAGCCAGCCGAAAATATTACTAAATTTGGTCTGCTATAATCAAATTTATAAATAACGAGGAGGAATTGTAATATTCAAGATCATTAAAATAGAGAAATACATATACCTGTTAATATTGCTATTGACGGCGAATAGCTATTTTATCTACTCTCAGGAGAATATAAGAACCGGGCTATATTTCCATTCATTCGAAGTAGATAAGGATAAGCGGACAGGGCTTAATCTCACTCCCGGTAAAAGTCTTCATTTACCTGAAGGATTTACAATGGAGTTTGAAATGAAGTTGAGAGAAGAGGCGCAAAACTACGGTTATATATTCCGGATTATAGGCAACAAGTCTCATAATATAGACCTCATCGGCTATCAGTTCAATCCCGAGAGTTTATTTACACTGGTATTGCAAAAAGAAACACTCATTAACTATAATGCAAATGAACTGACCGGATCATTAGGCAGTAGCTGGATAAAATGTTCTATCCATTTAGATGTTTCATCTAATAAAATAAACCTGTCGATCAATAATATAAAGAAATCCATTGCATATAATCTGCAAGATATGAGCGATTTCGACATTTATTTCGGCCGTATCGAAAATACAAATTTCCATACAACAGATGTTCATCCTATTACTCTCAGGGATATTAAAATATACGATCCCGCACAGAAATTAATTCGTCACTGGGAGTTGGGCAAACATCAAAACTCTTTAGTTTACGACATTTGCAAAAAAGATAAAGCTATTGCCATAAATCCGTCTTGGATGATAGACAAGCATGTAAAATGGAATAAAGAAAAAACATTCAATCTATCCGGACAATATTACCAATATGCATTTGATAAGGTAAGACAACGAATATTTATTGTCAGGGATAATCAGGTTATAATATATCATGCCCTGACCGGAAAATCCGATACAATACATGCAAAAAACGGTAGCAGGTTCAATATGAGACCGAACCAAATGGTTTATGACGAAATAAAAGATGAACTGCTCATATATGATTACGGTAAAAATTATCTATCCCGTTTCAGCATGAAAGAGCAGGATTGGGTGACAGATATTCATTCCTCTTATGGAACGAATTTCTGGCATCATGGCAGGCATTATTCATCGGCAGACAGCACGCTCATTATATTCGGAGGATACGGTTATCATAAATACAATAGCCTTCTGCAAAAATATAATGCAAAAGACCGGCAATGGGAAACAACGGATCTATCTAAAGATATTCCACCACGCTATCTGGGTAGTATGGGATTTATCGACGATCATAGGTTCCTTTATTTCGGCGGATATGGTAGTGAAACGGGTATACAGCAGGAAAGCCCACAAAACTATTACGACCTCTATGAAATAGACATTTTAGATAATTCCGTAAAGAAAATCTGGGAAATACCTGCCGTTAACGAGCATTTTACAAACGGTAACTCTATGATAGTAGACAGCGTAAAAAAAGTTTTCTATATATTATCATATCCAAATAATAAGTATGCAGGGAACATAACACTGAACGAATATAGTATGGAATCTTCAGAACATCGACAGTTGGGAGATTCTATTCCCTATCTGTTTAACGATATCGATTCCTATTGCGATCTTTATTTAAGTGAAGACAAAAACAATCTATATACACTGGTTTCTGTGAAAAAGGAAGATGATTCGGAAATAACACTTTATTCTATGGCTTATCCGCCACTGAGTAAAAATGAAATAACACAAAGTAATACAGTAGGTGAAACATTTAAATGGTATTATATATTGCTTGGAGTTTTCATTGTAGCTATAGTATCATTAATTCTTTTGAAATTAAGGAAAAAGAGTTCTAAAAAGCCTGCCGGACCCAATAACATACAAAACACAATTATTCCGGATGCAGACTATAACAATATAAACAGGGCATCGTCTATTCATTTGCTCGGGGATTTTAAAGTTACCGGCAAGGAAAATAAAGATGAAAGTGATAACTTCTCACCTACTATGAGACAGGTTTTTATACTGATATTACTGGCTACGCTCAGTGATGGCAGTATTTCGTCCGACGAACTGAAAAAGCAGTTGTGGAAAGATAAGGATGAAGTCAATGCCCGCAACAACAGAAATGTATATATCAATAAAATAAGAACCATACTCAAAAACATAGGTAATGCCGAGATTGTAAACCGAAAAGGTTACTGGAGCCTGAACATCGGAAAAGACATATACTGTGATTATATAAGGATATCTGCTTTAATAGAAAATGCAGCTAATAATAACATTCAGCAGTCTTTATTACACGAACTGATCGGAATATCATCGCAGGGAACACTATTGCCTCATATGGAAGCAGATTGGCTGGACGCTTATAAAGCAGATTTTTCGAACCGAATTATCGAAACATTTGTCACTCTGAGCCAAAGGCCAGCCTATCAGTCAGATTTTGCCCTGCTCCTGAAGATGAGTGATATTATCCTGATGCATGATAATACGGACGAATACGGTATAAAGCTGAAATGCTATTCGTTACTGAATCTGAAACGGAATCTACAGGCCAGACAGGCTTTCGAAAAATTCGCCGACGACTACGAAAAACTGTTAGCTGCTAAGCCTGAATTTACCTTCGAAGATATTCTGAAATTTAAGCCGATATAAGACCTAGATTATACCTTTTATGGCTTTATCAGCAGATAACCTTTTATTTCATCGTACGGAATATCCAATTCGCGTGTGCCGTCGGCATAAGGTGCTATTTCATAAACATTATAGAATAAGTTTAAAGCATCCTTTGTCACGAATATATTCTGCGGAAGAGCAAATTTATTATCTAGAAACATCATTCCTGTAGAGTTAATTTGCTTGTCGGCCGGAATTTCATATTTCTGTCTGAATTTATTTTCAGCGATCTTAGCGAGCGCAACAGTATCGGAAACGATATCACCAACTGATAGTTCTTTACCGCTTTGAGGATTGAAAAGTAACGAAGTTGTATAAGGGTTACCATGTGCACCACCTGTCATCGTATATGATACGAGTTTTATGTTTGCAATGTCGGATGTTAAGTATTCAACCGACCCTTTTATGCTGCCGTCCCAATTGAGCGGATAATCCGGATTATCTTTGATGAAGCTTTGATAATTGGTAATAAAGCCTTTGAACAGACTATTATAATCTGTCGACGCATCGCCTTCCTGTCCCACTATCGACCTGACAACACGGAAAACGGCATCGTTTATATTTTTTGCCGCTTCATTTTCCCCTCCGGCTACGGGAATTGTAGCTACGAACTCAGTTGCATCCTTGCCCGGAAGCGTTAATTGTTCTTTATATTCTACGGTAGAGAATACTAATGCCGACTTGTCTTTTGCTTCCCCTTTTTGTTTGTTGGATAGGTTACAAGCCGTAGCCAGTAGTATTATTGAAAAAAAATAGATAAGTTTTTTCATTGTAATGCTCTTTATAATTATTTACATATAAACCCCAATGCAGCGGTTTTTGTTTCCTTATATCCGTATATTCTTTAGGTTTTATATACCATCCGGAAAAATTTCATATATTGTGCCCTCAAAACAAATAAGCATATGAACAACAAGATTCTTTACATAGGCATAATACTATTAATCATATCATTACAGGCATGTAATCAATCTAGTAGCGAATCTTTATCGAAAAAAGATGCTGTACTGTCTGTCATCCACGAAAGAAAGAGCGTCAGAAATTTTGTCAAAGACAGGCCGGTATCGAAAGAAGATATCGAGATGCTTCTGCGTGCAGGAATGGCCGCGCCGTCGGGGAAGAATGTCCAAGCTTGGGAGTTTGTAGTAATAGATGACCGTAGTACGCTGGATAAGATGGCTGCAGAACTTCCCACAGCCAAGATGCTGGCGGAAGCACCGATGGCAATTGTTGTTTGTGGCGATACCGTTCGTCAGTCATACTGGTATCTCGATTGCGCAGCTGCTACTGAAAATATACTGCTGGCTGTCGAGGCTTCAGGTCTTGGCGCTGTGTGGACAGCCGCTTACCCATATCGCGACAGGATGAATACGGTTATTAAGTATACAGAACTGCCTCCGCAAATATTACCATTGGTAGTGATTCCCGTAGGTCATCCAATGGGAAAACATAGCCCGAAGGATAAATATGATGAGAAGAAAGTACATATGAATAAATGGTAAGCAAAGCGAGATTTACTTTATTCCGAGGGAACTAAGGTTTAAAGAGAATCTGACACCGAATTTCTTAAACTTCACATTATTCAGAGATACATATGTGCCGATACCTATACGTCGGGTAATGGATACAGAATATCCTAGTTCGGCATATGAATCTACATCGGGCGTGAATAAAGTTTTTATATGTATATTCTCGGTAAAAGGTTTGCCCTGTAGAAAAGGAATGTATTTCAACAAGACATATTTGCCCGAATAATTAAGAAAAATATTCACCCAGTATCTGTTTGTCTGCAATTCATAGTTACCGAGTAACAGGAACGAATCGAACAGTGAATTGAGATTGATCAGCAGGTCGGATGCCCCGAAATGCTGATAATCCGCAAAATGCATATTCTTATCTTTCCTGAGAAATACACCGCCTTCAATTTTATAGTCTATACGGTTGAAGTAGTCCAAATCGATATTATGGATAAAACCTCCTTTCAGCTTCCTGTATTTCGAATTATTGACCTGCCAAGAAGAAAAGCCTTCCTGATATTCTACATTGAATATCATAGGTACTTTCTTTTCAAGCATCTCTACGCCATCGGAAGGTGAATAACGGGTAAACGGAGTATAAGACAACGAAAGTGAATAATATGTTCTGTCGAAACGGTCGTCAGGGAAGATATTATCTTTAATATGATGACGGTTCAAAAGATTAAAATCGGTATGGTTCCTCAACCCGTGGCGCTTTTCTATTCCCAGTGAAGCTGTAGTTTTAATCTTATCCGTGACATATATACTATTACTTACATTTGCATAATCCTTTTGAAACAGAAAGTTATAATTCTCCCCCATAAACAGCGAAGCAAAATAGTTCTGATACCGCGTTACCGTAAGGCTGTTGAAGTCTGCCGACCGCGATCCGGCGGAAAAAGTAAGCTGACCCTGTCTCTTGGGCGAATAATTATACAGTACATCTCCGCCATACAAAGCACGGTGCCGGGCTGTAAGATAATACACATAGGGTGATATTTCTATCGACTTATTATCTTCCAGTTTACCCTTTATATTAAACTTCTGTCCTACCCAGAAACCATCTACATAGTTATAATCCCAAAACACATATTTTACCCCGCTGAAGCGGACAGACCAGTCTGTTGCATTGTTTCCATACAGATAATCTCCGAATAATATCCGGCCGATCCAGTAGTTCGCAGGATTATATTTTTCCTTATTAAACGGTATAGAATCAATATACAGACTATCATTCGTCAGAGAATGTAAAGGTACAGTCCTTATAGAATCCCAGTATAATGCATCTTTCTTTTTTGCATCGCTTGAGACAACAAGCCGTTGAGGTGTAATTTCGGCCATCTCCGGGACAATTTCTCTTGCCTTACCTGACAAATCGTTATATTTTACCGATGTATAATAACTTACCGTACCCGAAACACCCAACTGATCGAAATTAATATCTGTGCTGTAAGATACAGGCAGGTAAGCATCATCTTTAAGTGGCTGGTATGATACGGTAGTGGTACGGTTGACTCCATGCGCTCCATCAGTGATAATAGCCTTATCCACATACCATTCCCCGTCTGCTATAAGAAGATATCCGCTTATCAGTTCGGGATCTCTGAGCCGGGGCTCTACTTCAATCTTGTGTAATATCTTACCGTTCCTTTTGTAATATCCTCTGTATCTATATCTGTAATACGAAAACGCACTGGAATTCAGAGGTGAAATAAATATATTGAACCGTGACGAATATATTGAGCCACCCAGAATATCTATTAATCCCCTGTAATTAATTTCATCGGGAATGTTACCGGAGTAGGCTTTTATCGTAAAATGGTAATCGTCGGGATAAGAATAGTCCATTTCGCTGTATATCTCCTGCCTGAATGTTTTATTCCGGATATCCGAGAGTTTGTATTTCTCTACTTTGAATGTTACCCAGTCGATAATATCGGAAATCTTGTTCATACTGAAATTTCCTTTCGTATAAAGAAAGCTTTGATAACCGGTAATTGTTTCCGCATAACGCGGGGCTGTACGAATAACTTCGCGCATAATACCTCTTGCCATTGCATTGCGCTGATGGGAGTTCTGCGTATGGTCTATATGGAGTGAATCAGTTTGCAGGCTTATAGATTCGGTAATCAATGAATCTTTATATAGTATTACTTTACTTTCATACAACTTGTAGTCTAACTGGTCGAACAGAAGTGTATAACGTCCTTCGGGTAAAGTGGTCTGAAACAATCCTTCCTTATTTGTTACTAGTCCCTGAGATGCTTCCCCGATAAATACCGATACGCCTTCAAGCGGAACGCCTGAAGTATCTCTCACCACACCTTTCAGATTTTGCGTATGTGCATAGTTAACGCAAAATACTAAGAGTATTATATATAAAATTGCCCTTCCCAACGCTTTTACAAATAGAATTTTTAAAAATAGTACTTTCCGTTGAGTGTGCAAGGATTTCTTTGCTATAAATGAGTTTAGAGCATATTTATTAAAGAGATTTTAATAATTAGTCTTGCTAAGAGGCTAGCGTGGAATTAATTCAATCAACAAATACTACCGGATTTGCATTTCGTAAATAATCCTCAACCTGCTGCACATTGGTATCTTTCAATATTACTTTTTTATCTCTGTCTAAAAGATAAATAGCAGGTATAGCCTTAAGGTCATATAAACGTTTATTGGTAACATCCTGATTCTTGTCGTAGCAGTTTATCCATTCAGAAGGAAATGCAGGCAGGTATCTTTTCCATTCCGTCAGGTCTTTATCAGGGTAAAATGCAAATACTGTCAGTCCGTTTTTCAGCATCGTCTTTATAACAGGAGAGTTCATAAGAGCATAACTCGCTTCTTCACAAGCTTCACACCCCGGATTGTAAAAATAAAGGAGTGTGTAGCTGCTATTGATATTATAAAGCATATCCGAGCGGCCGGACGGAAGTGTATAACTTATATTCGCAGCTTTATCTCCTACTCTGTTCTTCATCAGCATTTCCAGATCAAATTTTGCCTTTTCCTTCACTACATCAGAAGCCCGACTGTCATTTACTATATATTCCACTACCGGAATATAATATTCTTCGTTGCGCATCGGCGAGTTAGGATCATAAAGATATTTATCATACATATCTGTAAAATAACGGAACATCCGGCCTGTTTCTTCTTTTTCGGCCGATGTCAGTATATTCTTTATCGATGACTCGACATTTTCGAATGAAGTATGCGGAAAAATATCTATGTAATTCGTAAAAGCCTGCTCGGTCACTTCCGGCATATGGCAGTATACGGTATCCGAAAAATCAAAATTATCCCAGTAATGCGCAGCGAGATATGCTGCACGGTCGGCAGGAGCAGTTAATTGATAAGGAATGGCTATCATATTAAATTCCCTCTTCTTATCTGTTTGCAGACTATCTTCTGATATATTATCCTTCTTATCTGAATTTCCGTTGCATGAACAAAATATCAAAACGAAAAATGAAATGGCAGTTAACTGGCAATGTATGTAGTATTGTTTATTCGATTTAATCATGTCACTTGTTTTACAGGTTTCTATAATTAACGAATTAACATATTAATTGTTCTCTTAGCAGCACGTTTGTTGAAAATATAGGTTTAAAAAAACAAAGATACCTGTCAATTTCAACAGATATCTTTGTTTACTTTACTTTTAAAAATCTTCTATTCTTCCCACTTGGCGATCACCGATTTACGATCGAAAGAATAGGCATAAA
Organism: Prevotella sp. 10(H); assembly: GCF_000711235.1. Taxonomy (GTDB): domain Bacteria; phylum Bacteroidota; class Bacteroidia; order Bacteroidales; family Dysgonomonadaceae; genus Dysgonomonas. The sequence goes on from NZ_JOMI01000001.1 coordinate 796,154, forward strand.
ATACACCTAACGCTCCGCCTTTTATATTGGAAGTAGGGTTGTTAAGAGAGTTACTTATCTCGCTCAAATTAAAAAAGAACGTATAAGAAGGTTTGTCTAGGCACTGGAATTCGATAGTCAATTCATCATCCTGCTTGATAATATCATCATCATCCTTATCAGAAAATACAGGTAATGGCAGATGCATTGTATTACCGTCCGTAAACTCGGTTGAAACAGTAATCTCGTCTATGTCTGAACGCTGTTCCCCATTGATGAATAAAAGGCAACGATAATTTTCATGTTCTTTTCCTACAGGGTCTTTGAAGTGAATCATCGGGATAGCATAATCCATTGCCAGAATCTTGTATGTGGTCACCGAATCGAGCTTCACCTGCGAGGGCATTCTCGACGTAGCCGTATATTCTATTCCTTCATATAATACCGACATATTGTATGTGCGTCCTTCTACTCCTTTCAAGGTTTCCGCTACATACCAGCCTGTAGCATCCTGTTCCAATATTTCGGAATTTCCGGCATCGTCGGATATTTTCACTATCGCTCCTTTAAGGAACGGATATCCGCTGTTGTCATCAAAATCTATCGTATGACTGATACGTACTTTAGCTAATGTATTCTGCGGTACCATCCCTTCTATCTGTATACGCGGCGGCACGGAACGCAAGTCGACGTCTATTTCTTTTTCGCATGAATAAGCTGTGAAAAGAAAGAGCATTATTGCAGCGGGTAATCTTAGTACTTTATATATATTGTTCATAATCTTAATTTTAGCAGTTAAAATTTAAAATTCCATGTAATAGACGGCACAAATGTGAATAATGAATACTGATAGGCAGAAGTCTTACTTGCATCATCATTATTCGTACGGAAACGTATCATATAGGCATTCTCCCTACCGTAAGCATTGTAAAGACTGAAAGCCAGTTCGGACTCAAACTTAGAAGTCTTTTTCAGCAGGCAGGTAGCACCGAGGTCGAGACGGTGATAATCCGGCATACGGTAGCCGTTTCTTTCTGCATAGTACATGACATCCTTGCCGTTTATCTGGTATTTCCCGCTCGGATAAGTAATGGCATTTCCAGTATAGTATACCCATGCCGCCGAAAGCGTCCATTTACGGTTTAGCTCATAGACGCTAACAATGGAAAGGTCATGCGTCCTGTCCTGATAGGCATTATACCACTTGTCTTCGTTAACCCCGTCGATTTTCTTTTCCGATTTGGACAGAGTGTATCCGATCCAGCCGGTGAGGCGTCCCAGTCTCTTTTTCAGCATCAGTTCTACACCGTAGGCACGGCCTTTGCCGTATCGCAATTCTGTTTCTACAACATCGTATCCCTGAATATTAGCATTGTCCTTGTAGTCGATCTGGTTACGCATATCCTTGTAGTATGTTTCTACACTGAACTCATATGTGTTATTGGAGAAGTTGCGGAAATAACCGATCGAATACTGGTCTGCTATCTGCGGTTTTACATTATTCGAACTGGAAGTCCATCTGTCGAAAGGGGTTCCCTGCGCTGCATACGTCAACAGGTGCATATTCTGTACTGTACGCGCATACGCAGCTTTTACAGAAGAAGTATTATTGAGTTTATATGCCAATGATGCACGCGGCTCCAAATTTACATATGTTTTCACCACTTTACCCGACTTATACCACACACTGTCTATAACATTGTTATCGGCATCGAGATTGTAATATTCGCCCTTACCCAAGGCCATAAATGCGGACAATCGTAGTCCGTATATGACTTCTAGCCTGTCGGTCAGTTTCATTTCGTTCGATGCATAGATAGCATTTTCTGACGAATAACGGTGATGTAAATCTACACTACTCTTTTCTTCCGAATTCAGTTCGTAGTTACCCGGGCCTACATCGTGGAAGGTAGAACTCAATCCGAATCTCCACAAACTGTTTTTATTAGGTTCGAATATAAATTCCTGCTTAAGCCCGTAATCCTTTATCTTGGCTTTCCCGTGCATATCCATTCCTATATTCATACCGAAATAGTATTTATACTGATTATAGAAAACAGATGTAGACGAATTCCATTTACTGTTCATTATGCGTGACCATTTCAGTGTACCGAACATATTCCCCCAGTTGATCTCGGCATCATCTTTCAGTACCATTTTATCCGTACCGTGATATCCCGAAAAGGATAGCTGGTCTTTATCCGAAAGACTGAAATTCAGCTTGGCATTCAGATCGTAGAAATAAAGGTAGCTGTTCTTCATTTCTTCTATTCCTGCCAACCGTCCGATTGCATCCGCATATGTACGCCTTGCCCCTACGATAAAGGACGATTTTCCTTTCTGAATAGGCCCTTCAACATTCAGTTTGGAAGAGATCAAGCCGATACCTCCCGAAACATGATAGCCCTGATTATCCCCGTTTCGTTGCTGTACATCGAGGATAGACGACAAGCGTTCTCCGAATTGCGACGGCATAGCCCCTTTGTAAAGTGTTATATCACGCAGTACATCGGAGTTGAAAGTGGAAAAGAAACCCATAAGATGTGATGCATTATACAATGGTACATTATCGAGCAGAATCATATTTTGGTCGGCGCTACCGCCACGCACATAAAAACCCGAACTTCCTTCCCCTGCTCCCTGTACACCTGGAGTCAGCTGAATTGTCTTGATGATATCTCGCTCACCCAATAAAACAGGCAGTTTGTTTATCTTCTCTATTTCGAGCCGTTCGACTCCCGTCTGCGGAGATGAAACATTGGCATCGGCCCGACCGCCGGATATCACGACTTCCTGCAATCCTATGGATGTCTGTTGAAGTTCGATTTCAAGGCGCATATCTTTAGTGAGGGATATACTTATTTCCCGTTTTTCATAGCCTATATAGTCTACCTGTAAAATGTAGTTTCCTTTTGGCAATGATAAATTGTATTCACCTTTTTCATCCGAGGCAATACCCTTTCCTCCATGGTCTTTTACTATGATAGGAACGCCTATCAATGTTTCCTTAGTGCGAGCATCATATACTATGCCTTTTATCTTGTATGTTTGTGCATACGAAAAAGATGAAAAAAGAATAAAGAATGTCAGTGCAAAGAAAAATCTAGCATTTCTTTGTACGAAACGATAATGTAATGTCATAATTACTAGTTTAAATTTAGTGTCAAAAATCAACTTCAGGAGTCAAAGCTATATCTATAGCTGTATGCAGGCAATCGCAAATCGACCAAACGATAGTATTACCCGACGAATGAATGATTATAATCTTTTAGTTATGGCATGGGAGTGCAACCGCCGCCAATCGATTTCCTTTGTTACCTTTTCTCCTGTTGGGCCGTTAAATAATAAGTCATCGTGTAGCAATGTATCCAAAACATCGCGATCGCAATCTTTCATCGCTCGTAATAGTATGTTCTCACAAGCTATTACTTTGTCTTCAGGTGTCATTTAATAAAAATTAGTGTCAGTTTGTTTAATACTCTAATAAATCTCTCCTACTTAGTACGACATTTTGATAGTTTTATCACATTGGAAACTTCAATTTAACAATATTTAAAAGAAATGAAAATTAATAAATTACTTGTAATTTCATATTATTGATTATCATCATCTATATGTTTATGAGTGGGTTTTATAAAAATAACACATTAAAAAATGTTGTATTACGTAGTAAAAAGCTATATTTTAACACAATTAGATTAATTAAATTTAACAGTATCTATAACATATCCTGGTTCTAATAATGGATGAAAAATTTATCTATGTAATAGCTATTATTAGCTTGTCGATCTTTGAAATAATTCTTTAGTTTAACAAGGAATTTTTAATAATTTGGCTAATACCTGTAAATTAAGTTACTTTTGTTACCTTTTAACTAAATACAGTCAATTAATGTAAATTTCACAATTAGATACAAGTAAACGGTAAACAAGTAGACGAGTCTTTCAACTCGTATCTCGTATCTTGTTTACTTGTCAACTGAAATTTCCGTTACTTTTGTTACCTTTTAACAATTATGCGCTGAGCTTTAATCATCTTAATTTAAGGATTAAAACGCTAATTGCAAAGATTAGCTAAAATATTTGGAAATGTGATTTTTAAGGTCTATGTTTATCGTGTATATCACTTCATAAAGAAAGGACTGCGTATGAAAAGACAAAAGTATTGATTGTTTGAGGAATCTGATTCTTATAGTTTCTAACAGCTAAATTTATCAATCATGCAAAAGTACAGCAAATACAAGGTTTTACACAGAATATCATATATTGTATTCTTTTCTTACCTTCTCATTCTGGCTATATTAAAATTTAATTTCGGGCAATATAACGACTATGCTGCATACTTCATTATCGTTCCGTTTCTGATATATTGCGCGATAGCTATATCGATCACTATTCTGGCGCGGAAATCGAGATCGAAAAAATATATAACCGGATGACAGAATAACGATCGGATAAAAAATATAAAGGTTACCGGAAAGGTAACCTTTATCATTATCAGTTATTGAATATTATCGTAATCTTCTGCCCCTTTTTCAGATCGGCTGTCAGCATATCATTTTTTAGCCGGTAGTTTTTTATCCCTTTTACATTTCTTTCTTTATCCGGCAATTTGATAGTAAATGTATTTGAAGCCACAGCCTTAAATTCGATATCGGTCATACTACCGTTTTTCCATGCAAAAGAGACTTCTCCTCCGCCCCTGACTTTAAGACCTCTGACCGAACCGTCCGCCCAGCCACGAGGTACTGAAGGCAATAGTTCTATATATCCGGCATGGCTCTGCACCAGCATTTCCGCTATACCTGCGCAGCCACCGAAATTGCCGTCGATCTGCATAGGCGGATGCGAGCTAAACAAATTAGGGTATGTACCGTGATCTCTTCCTGCAGGCTTAAGCAAATCGCCGATTAGCTTATAAGTTCTTTCCCCGTCTTTGAGCCGTGCCCAGAAATTGATTTTCCATGCCATAGACCAGCCGGTAGATTCATCACCTCGTCTCTCCAGTGTTGTTTTTGCTGCTTGCATTAGCTCCGGTGTTTTCTCATAGGTAAGTTCATATCCGGGGTGCAGAGCATATAGCTGGGACACATGACGGTGATGAATTTCGGCTTCGTCATAATCTTCGAGCCATTCCATTATTTGCCCGTGCTTTCCTATGGTGGTCGGTGCCAGTTTCGCTTTTTTAGCTTCGATACCTTGTATCCAGTCTTTATCTACATCCAACAGGCGTGCTGCTGCACTTACATTGGAAAACAACTCTCTGATAATCTGGTTATCCATTGCCGAGCCTGCACAGATACTGAGAACATCACCCGAAGAGGTTTTGTATGAATTCTCAGGTGAGGTGGTCGGCGCTGTAACGAGATAGCCGTTGTTAGGGTCTTCGACCAGCATATCTTCGAAAAAGCGGGCAGCACCTTTGATAGTGGGATAAACTGATTTCAGATACTCAATATCCTGAGTATAGGCATAATGCTCCCACAAATGTTGGCAAAGCCATGCGCCGGACGTATTAGTGGCTCCCCACGAAGGACTTTCGCCCGGAGAGGTAAAGTCCCAGACATTACCCAGTATATGAGTTACCCAACCGTCGCTATCGTAATAGACTCTGGCTGTCCTGCTCCCCGGCTCAACCAGTGAATTCACATACTCTATCAAAGGTTTATGCAGTTCTGAAAGGTTACAGACTTCGGCTGGCCAAAGGTTCATCTGCAGGTTGATATTCAAGTGATAGTCTCCATTCCATGGAGGGCTTAGTTGTGGAGCCCATAAACCTTGCAAATTGGGCGGAAGACCACCTACACGTGTCGAAGATATCAGAAGGTAACGTCCGTATTGCATATATAGGGCTGCAAGATCGTTGTCTGTACGGTCTTTAACGAAGGCTTCAAGACGTTTGTCGATAGGTAGACCGGAGTTACTATTTTTAGCTAAAGTCAAATCTACACGATTGAATAGCTTTTGGTATTCCCTTATATGATTGCTTTTTAGCTTATTATAATTTTCTCCAGCCTTATTTAAAATATCGGATACTAGACGTTCATGATCTTTATTCTTATAATTTGTTACTAAAGAAAGGTATAAAGTAACCTCATCGGCATCTTTTATTATGATGTCTTTATCGGTAGTCGAAAGAGAACCTCCACGCTTAAGCACCTTAATCATACCCAGATATTTCATACCCTGCTGGTTTTCTCCCGCAGGAAGCTGGCCGAAAATATAGAGAATATTTCCGCTGGCATACGCCTTATAGTTCTCATCCCGTTCAACAGACAAGCGCATGCTTAGCGCCTTGGGTTTATCAGCTGTATATTTAATAAGACCGAGGTCATCTGAGAAGGAAGTATGATATTCCCGTTGATAATTTACCTCTCCTTTAGTATATGAAACGGTTGATAAGGCATTGTTCATATCCAGTGTCCTCTTATATTTAGTGGGTACAGATGCATCGGGATATATAAAATCAACGTACAGATTCCCAAAGTTCTGGAACTTGCCATAATCAGCGCCCGCACTCCCTTTCCCTTTACAAGTGAAAGTCTTATACATAAGATCCTGAGCTTCCATGTTCTTCCTCTCGAATAAGAGCCGGCGTATTTCGCCAAGATATTTATAAGCTTCTGGATTATCGGCATCCTGTTTGTTACCCGACCATAAAGATATCTCGTTCAGCACAACCCTTTCCCTGTCTACGCCACCCCATGGCATCATACCGATGCGACCGTTTCCGAGAGGTATGGATTCTTCCCAAATCTGTGCCGGACGGTCGAAATAATATTGCCAGGTATTCATTTGTCCGGGATTCTGAGCCGATAAGGTCAGAGCGGTAAATAGAAAGTAAAAGAAAAGTATGCTCCCGTTTTTCATAATAGGAAATATTGTGTTTGACATGTATTAAGCCTTTTAACAAATGTAGTATTTTATTGCGTAAAGATTTTTATAATTCGCAAAATAAAAATATTACTTTGTGATATTGTAGATTGAATAAAAACAGAAGATAATCAACTGGAAATTAACCTAAAACGAGCTGTATAAATTTAAAATTATATAAATATTCTTATTTTATTATGAATAATTAATAATAATATCTACATTGCCCCGACTTAAATAATTAAGTATATTTTCTTAGTTGCAAAGTCCTGATTTGATCAGATTTTCTGACTCTAAACAACAAACTTTGATTTATATCTTTTGAAACCTCCGCAGAGAATACGGAGGTTTTATATTTATATATTATATAAAGACGGGGGCTTCGCATATCAGCAAAGCCCCCACTTATATTATTAATACGTTTGTATTATTTTGCAGCATTTATCGCAGACTGATAATCAGGTTCGTCTGTGATTTCCGGCACTAACTCTGTATAAGTAACTTTGCCGTTAGTGTCAATAACTACGACCGACCTCGCCAGTAATCCTTTCAACGGGCCGTCGAGCATCAATACTCCGTAGTCTTTTGCAAAAGCTGTGTTCCTGAACACAGATGCTGTCATAACATTGTCAATACCTTCTGTAGTACAAAAACGGCCTGCTGCAAATGGAAGGTCGGCAGATATAGCCAAGACTACTGTATCTGATAAAGATGCTGCTTCTTTGTTGAAACGGCGTACAGAAGCTGCACATGTACTTGTATCTAAGCTTGGGAATATATTAAGAACTACTGTCTTACCTTTCAAATCTTTCAGAGAAACTTCAGACAAATCGCTTTTTACCAATACAAAGTCCGGTGCTTCTGATCCTTTAGCAGGAAGCTGACCACTTGTATTCACTGTTATGTCTTTCTTAAATGTAACTGTTGCCATAATCTTTTCTTTTAATGTTATATATTTTATTACTTAAATTCAATAAGGAATTCTTCTTTAGGATGTCGGACTTTCTTAAGATTTACCAACCAGTCGTTTGCTTCATCCCGATAGCCAAGAGGCAGAATAGTAACGCTTTTAAGCTCCATATCGTTCAATCCAAGAAGTTTATCCAGTGCATCACTATCGAATCCTTCCATAGGTGTAGAATCTATCCGAAGCTCTGCCGCCATAGCTATGGCAAAAGCAAAAGCAATATATGCCTGGCGTGCTGCATGCTCAAAATTCGCTTCGGAAGGACGATTCAGATAAGCTTTCTTCAATCTGTCGGTATAATCTTTATAACGATCGGGAGTTTGTCCCCGACCTTCTGTTGTATGCTTATATATATTATCTATACGATGCGATGTATAATTATCCCATGCGGCAAAAACCAGTAGATGAGAAGCCTCGGCTACCTGCTGCTGATTGAAAGCTATTGGAACAATCTTCTCTTTTAGTTCTTGATTCGTTATCTGAATTATTCTGAAAGGCTGTAATCCCGACGATGTCGGTGCAAGCCACGCTGCTTCTATTATTTGGTCTACAAGTTTCTGATCTACTTTTTTAGTCGGATCGAATTTTTTTGTGGCATAGCGCCATTTTAGTGTATCTAGTAAATTCATTGTAATTATCTGTTGATTATTTATTATCGCACGTTATTAGTAATAGTTTATTCAATTTATCCCTTAATTCTTTAAGCTCAGCATCGTTTAATCCAAGTTTCTCTTTCATTACCGGAGGAATCGCTTCGGCTTTTTTCTCCAATGCTTTGCCCTTGTCTGCAATCATTATATCTACCACTCTTTCATCTTCTGCCGAGCGTTTTCTTACCACCAATCCACTCATCTCCATTCGTTTGAGCAGAGGGGTGAGCGTTCCACTATCGAGCCACAATAACTCCCCAAGTCGTTTTACAGTAGCTGAGCCTTGTTCCCACAAAACCATCAATACAAGATATTGCGGATAAGTTATTCCTAACTCGTCAAGATATGGGCGATACAATGCCGTAATTTGCCTTGATAAGGCATAGACAGGAAAACACAGTTGATTATTTAATTTTAGTTCGTTTATCATTTAGTTTTACAAAATTATATTGCACAAAATTAATATAATAAATTTGATTATACAAATATTAATGCAAAAAAAAAATAAACTAAGAATGTGCTGACAGACTAATAAAAAGGAAAAAGGGTATAATTAATTATAAAGTTTTAATATAATATTTCAGATTATTCCGTTAACTTTTTGTAACTTCAAAAATAATTGTTTATTTTGCCAAGGATTAGGACTTATATCCTCTTTAGGATGAAACGGGATGGCAGGTACTATGCAGTTGCACCTTTAAGCATTCGAGCGGTACTAAGTCTAAAGACTTAAATGTTCTATAAAGAAACGGGATGAAATAAGGTCTTTCTGATAAAACAAGGATAATAGAAACTTTACATTGCACTATAATATTTTATCTATGAACCTTTAGTAGGTTAATTCAAAAAAAAGAATATTGACAGCTACAAATAATAAGTAAAGAAACAATAGCTACGGAGTCTACAGCGATATATCTATATATCAACTGTTAATGGCTCAATATTATATATTGTCTCCACACTTCATCGATTTATTTGGGAAAATAGGCGGTGATAACCTATCAGCTAATTACGGTTTTTAGTCTGTGGACTCCGTACAATTGTATTATGCAATTAAGATATAAAGTATTATAAAAAAGTAAGCCCGGCAACAGCAGTTACCGGACAATCCTAATGATTTACTTAAATCGTCTTTATTTGTCTTCACTGATCATTATCCCCGTCTTGAAAAAGACGTTAAATGCATTATTCTGATTTGTTATATGTATTCAGACTCGCTTATTACAAAAGTAAGCAGCAAATATAATATAAGCAATAGTGAAAATGTTAAATCCGGAAGATCACTTCTTACAATCTTCTCTGATTAACAACTACTATCTTTCAATTAGTAATAAACTATAAATTTAACAAATATTTTTGCTTTTATTCGCATGGATATTATCTTTGTTTAATAAAACAGACATAGAAAAACATCTGTATAAGGAAATCAAAATAACCTGAAAGTTGTAAAACATAGAAATTAATTGAAGCTCATTCAATAGAAATCTGTTCTGATATTTCAAATATTATAAAATCTCATTACTATGAAAAAAATACTTTATGCATTAACCGCTGCATTATTACTAATTTCCTGCAAAGAGAAACCAGTCGAATTGAATGTTATGTCATTCAATATCCGCTATGATAATCCTGCTGACAGCCTTAACAACTGGCAATACCGAAAAGATGTTGCTGCACGGATAATTAAAGATTACAATTCGGATATTGTAGGTACGCAAGAAGTTTTGGTTAACCAGCTCAATGATTTAAAGGCCGGCTTACCAGAATATAATGCAATTGGAGTCGGACGTCAGGACGGCAAAGAAAAAGGCGAATACTGTGCTATACTTTATAAAAAAGATAAATTTAAAGAAATCAAATCCGGTTATTTCTGGTTAAGCGAAACACCCGAGGTTGCCGGCTCGAAAGGCTGGGATGGAGCTTGCGAGCGAATCGCTACATGGGCAGTACTAGAAGAATCCGATACTAAGAAACAGGTGTTTTTCATTAATACTCACTTAGACCATGTTGGAAAAGCTGCACGACAGGAAGGCGTCACACTTCTTCTCAACGAAACAGGTAAACTAAGCAATGGATTACCGGTTATTATGACCGGAGATTTTAATGCAACACCCGATTCCGATGTTATCAAGCATGTAAAAGACCCTGCTAATCCTAATTATATGGCACATACTAAAGATCTCGCTGTAACAAAAAGTGGAACAGACTGGACATATCACGGATATGGAAAAGTGCCACTGGATAAGCGTGAGTTTATAGATTACATCTTTGTGAAGCCGGACACAAAAGTTTTGAAACACACGGTGATACCTGAAAAATTGAATGACATATTCATTTCCGATCATTCATTAATAACAGCACAGATAGAAATTGAATAAATATATAGAATTAAATAAATGGCTTTTGATAAGAAATCAAAGGCCATTCTTTTTAGCATTCTTTCATTTTATCCTGACTCAGTAAATCACACTTATTACGAGTCAGTATCTCTAAAGATTTATTGATATCAGTTGGCCTTATAACTACATTTGCAGTATTACCTTGTGAAAAGGCATACATATATTCAATAAACACATTTTCTTTTGCAAGATATTCCAGTATTGCAGCCAAAGCACCGGGCACATTGGGGCAACACAGGCAAAGCACATCATTGACACTTAGTCCGTAATGAGCTTCTTTTAAGACGCGTACGGCCAAATCGACATCCGATACAATTAGTCGCAATATCCCGAAATCTGCACTTTCGGCCAGACTAAACGCCCTCATATTCACACCGTTTTCACCCAATATATGGGTAACCTCATTGATCTTTCCGGTTTTGTTCTCTACAAAAATAGATAGCTGTTTAATTATCATACGGCCAATTTTAATTAAATATTCGTTTATCAATTACACGTTGTGCTTTTCCTTCACTCCGCTTAATGCTATAGGGTTCTACCAGTTTAATATCGGCACTAATTCCCAATACATTGTGCAAACGATGTGCTATTTTGTTCCTCAATGCCAGTATCTTGGAAATCTCATCAGAATAGTATCCGTCACGTACTTCAACTTGTACTTCAAGTATATCCAGATTATTCACTCTGTCGACAATCAACAAATAATGAGGCTCGAACTCTTCCATTTCCAGGATAACACTTTCTATCTGGGACGGGAATACATTTACTCCCCTGATAATAAGCATATCGTCGCTACGTCCCACAATGCGACTCATACGCACGCTCGTACGTCCGCACTTGCATGGTTCATCGGTGATCGAGCATAAATCTTTCGTCCTGTAACGCAACAAAGGCAAACCTTCTTTTGTCAAAGTGGTGAATACCAATTCACCCTGTTCACCATAAGGTAATTGCTCAAGTGTATCGGGAGATATTATTTCAGGGAAAAAGTGGTCGTCAATAATATGTGAGCCGTCCTTTAATTCGCACTCATGAGATACTCCGGGGCCCATTACTTCACTCAAACCATATATATTATAAGCATTAATACCCAATTTAGTCTCTATCTCTTTACGCATATTGTCTGTCCATGGCTCTGCACCGAAAATACCCATCCTCAACTTAAATTCATCGCGAGGATTTCCTGCTTTTTCCATAGCTTCTGCAAGATATAATGCATAGGACGGAGTACAAGCAATTGCCGTTGCTCCAAAATCGTGCATAAACTGGATTTGCTTCGCCGTATTTCCACTCGACATAGGAATGACTGTTGCACCCAAATGTTCCACTCCGTAATGCAAGCCCAGCCCACCTGTAAATAAACCATACCCGTATGCTACTGAACAAATATCGTGACGGTTGGCTCCGAATGCACTCAAGCTGCGGGCAATCATCTCCGACCATATAGATAAGTCGCGGCGAGTGTATCCTACTACAGTTGGTTTACCTGTCGTTCCAGACGAAGCATGTATCCTTACAATTTCTGACATAGGCACGGCAAATAATCCATAAGGATAATTATCCCGCAGATCCTGCTTGGTAGTAAAAGGTAGCTTTACTATATCGTCCACTGTCTGAATGTCATCGGGCATTATATTCATCTCCTGCATCTTCCGGCGATAAAACGGAGTATTATGATAAACCTTATCTACAAGTTTATGCAGCCGCTTTCCCTGAAGACGACTTCTTTCTTCAGGCAACATACATTCCTTTGGCTCATTCCAGATCATATTGATATATATTTAGTTTTTTTGTGTTGCTTTACTTATATTTATGGATGATCGAGACTAAAGGCTCTCAATCTTTGATCCAAAACATTATATAGATCCTCCTTCATCCGAGAACAGCATGCTCTTATCCCTTGTTGTTCACTCCCGGTAGTAGAAAGCGATATAGAGCTGATTCCATAATACAATAATTCACGCATCAATTCACCGCTCGACATATCTTTATAACCGATTGTAAAAAAGAAACCGTCGGAAATATCCCTGTCTATATCTTTATCATACACCACATGGAATCCATGATTCTTAAATGATTCTTTCATCTTATAAGCACGCCGGCCATATTCGCTGATTTCATTTACGAAATTAAGCTTCCCGTCAGTCGCAGCTTTCATCATAGCAGCATATCCGTATTGGGTAGAGTGTGTAACTCCCGACGTTATCATATAAAGTATAGAATTTATAAAAGTAGAGCCGAAAAGACCGGATGTCGAATACCGTTCGGCCAAAGCATCATATCTACGGGAAAATAATTTATCCGATATGGCAAGTGCTGCAGCCCGTTGCCCTGCATAACTGAATACTTTGGACGAAGACAACATCAAAATATAGTTATCCGTATACTTTGCAACTGTAGGTATATAGGGCGGCTTATAAGGCCGACCAAAATCAGAACGGAAATCCATACCGAAATAAGCGAGATCTTCAAGTATGATTACATCATATTTTGTTGCAAGTTCTCCTATTATCTGCAGTTCGCTATCTGTAAGGCATATCCATGAAGGATTGTTAGGATTTGAATAAATGATCGACGAAATATTACCTTTACTAAGATATTCTTCCAATTTGCCTTTCAGTCCATCTCCTCTATGAGCAAAGACATCAAATTCTTCATAATTGATATTAAGAATATTAAGTTGTGACTTTTGAATAGGGAAACCTGGATCGATGAATAAAACAATATCTTTTCCTTTATTACATTGATTAGCTATAATAAAAGAACCGAACGACCCCGCAACAGAGCCCATTACAGGAACACAGGAAGCAGGCGATACATCTATATCCAGAAAGGCCTTTATAAACCTTGATATTTCATTTTTTAATACAGGTATACCTTCTGCCTCCGGATATATGGAAGCGACACCATTATCCAAGGCAAGCTTTTCAGCTTCAACACCGATTCTGCAAGGTTCTAATCCTGGTACTCCCTGATCCATACGAATAAAAGGAATCCCCGTTGTCTGTTCGAGACGGGAAGCTAATAAAAGAACTTCGCCGATAGTGGCTTGTTCGAGATTCGTTATTTTTAATTCGTCAACAACTTTGCTAATTTGTTCCTGACTAAATACTCTGTTTTGCATTATATAATTATTTCTTCACTTGTTTCTCACCAGCGCTACGGCCTTCTCTGAAGGCCTTTATATTCATCTCCACAACCGATTCACCCTTACGTCCGAAAACCTGTCCGATAGCCTCTTCAAGCTTTGACTGGTCAATACCCAGAATTACCGAGGCCGCACCCAATAATACCATATTGGCTGCACGAACAGTCTTTGCATCCTTTGCGATAGCATCCACATCGAGGAGAATGACATTCGGCAAAGAAGACAATTCCTTCAAAATTGTTTCCAACTCAGGATAATTCGGGATATTTACGTAGGGCGAAATATTCGTCACCACCCAGCCAGTTTTCGACAGATACGGAATATAGCGCAATGCCTCCATCGGCTCAAGAGAAATAATAGCATCGGCCGCCCCTTTTGAAATAAGGTCGGAATGAATCCGATTGGACGAGATACGCAAATTGGACTGCACATCACCGCCCCGCTGGCTCATACCGTGCACCTCTGCCTGTTTGATATGAAGTCCTTCACGAAGCGAAGCTTCTCCTATAATGGCGGCAATAGAAAGTATTCCCTGTCCGCCGACTCCTGAAAGTATTATATCTAGTTTCATCTTATTTTTTCCTTGTTTTCTTTTTTAAAGTCTGAATGCATTCCCTGCGCGGAATAATGACCGACACTCCGTTGTATTCGATCTCTTCGCGAATTGTATTTTTTATCTCTTCCATATTTTTCGGCAAAGGAATCACAATGCGAAGATGTTCTTTCTCAACACCTACACCCAGACAAATATCTTCAAGTTTCTCGTATCCTGCCGAGTCCTGTCCTCCAGTCATGGCTGTTGTCAGATTATCGGAAATAACAATTGTAACATTTGCATTCGAATTCACGGCATCCAGCAATCCTGTAATACCCGAATGGGTAAAGGTAGAATCACCGATAACAGCTACAGACGGAAATAAACCGCCGTCGGCCGCGCCTTTTGCCATCGTGATAGACGCCCCCATATCCACACAGGTATCTATAGCGCGGAAAGGAGGCAAAGCGCCCAGCGTATAGCAACCTATATCACTGAATACCTTGGAATTTTCATACTCACGTAGAACTTCGTTGAGTGCATCGTATACATCGCGGTGACCGCAACCCGTACAAAGTGCAGGCGGACGGCCAACAACATTTTCGCTGGTACTGAAATGTACATCATGAGTAAAGCCAAGAGCCTTACGCACATTATCGGGAGTAAGTTCACCCACACGCGGCAATTCACCAGTAAGACGGCCCCTTATCTTTCCGCTTTCGTCCAATAACCCGCGAAGCTGCTCTTCCACAAAAGGCTGCCCGTCTTCAATGACTAAAACTTCATCACATTCGTTTACAACCTTCCGTATAAGTTCTTTCGGTAAAGGATATTGAGATATCTTCAATACTGTACGGTCGCATCCGTCAGGATAGTTTTCCATCAGGTAATTGTAACCTATTCCACAGGCTATTACGCCTAACTTATTTCCTTTTTTATAAAGATTATAAGGTGACTCGCAAGATAATTTTTCCAGTTCGGGTTGTACTGCCAATAATTCATTATAACGTCTCCTCGCATTTACTGGAAGAAGTACCCAACGCGACTTATCTTCTGAGAATTTTATTTCATTCTGTTCCCTGATCTTCGAAGTCTCTACTACCGCACGCGAATGTGCCATACGAGTAGTAAGGCGCATCAATACAGGTATTTCGTATTTCTCGGAAACATCAAAAGCATAGCGTACCATATCATACGCCTCTTGTTGCGACGACGGTTCGAAAATAGGAGTAAATGCAAACTTGCCATAAAAACGTGAATCCTGTTCATTTTGGGAAGAATGCATCGACGGGTCATCTGCTACAAGAACTACCAGCCCACCATTCGTCCCCGTCATCGACGAGTTGACAAAAGCATCTGCTGCTACATTCAGCCCTACATGCTTCATACATACAAGTGCACGTTTGCCAACATAGGACACTCCTAAAGCAGCCTCCATAGCTGTCTTTTCATTCGTGCACCACTGACTGTGAATTCCTCTCTCCTTTGCTAAAAGCGAATCCTGAATATATTCTGTTATTTCGGTCGAGGGTGTTCCGGGATATGCATAAACACCCGTTATTCCTGCATGGATAGCTCCAAGTGCAATGGCTTGGTCACCCAGCATTAGTAATTTTTCTTTCATTTAGTCTATTATTCTGAATTGATCGGCATCGTTGAGTGCCGGAAAATTAGTTCGAAATTCTTTTAACACCTGCATATCAATACTTGCATGTATGGATGTTTCTTTATTGTTTTCTGCTGCTACAAGCTCTTTCCCTAAATAATCGAGAAGTACCGTACCGCCACAGTATTGATTAGTTGGGTCATTCCCTACCCTGTTCACTCCTGCCACATAACAAAGATTTTCGATAGCACGGGCTTTTAGTAGTGTACTCCATGCATAGATACGAACAGTCGGCCAGTTGGCGACATAGACAATCATGTCGTAATCGTTCCTGTTGCGCGAGAACACGGGGAAACGAAGGTCATAACATATTTGCAGCAATATTCTTACACCTTTGTATTCTACCACAATCCTTTCATCTCCGGCTGCATATTCTTT
The DNA here is from genome assembly GCF_000711235.1 of Prevotella sp. 10(H). Classification (GTDB taxonomy): domain Bacteria; phylum Bacteroidota; class Bacteroidia; order Bacteroidales; family Dysgonomonadaceae; genus Dysgonomonas. The sequence goes on from NZ_JOMI01000001.1 coordinate 812,748, forward strand.
ATCTTCGCCCGAAAATGTAAACAGATGTTTCTTATTATATGTAGTATAGCTACCGTCGGGCTTTACGAAATAGAAGCGGTTGTAATAACGTCCATTTTCTTGTGTGGATACGCTTCCGGCAATTGCAGAATTCCTTTCTCCGGCAATATCCTGCATCCACCTGAAGGTTTCGGTATCAGCTTTTTCGGCGACTTCCGCAGGTGTCATACAAAAACCGGAGGTAAACATTTCAGGCAAAATAATCAAATCTGCCTCAGGCAACGTATCGATTATCTTCCTTGCATGCGTCCTGTTTTCAGCGGGCTTTTGCCACTTTATATCGGTTTGGAGTAATAAAATATCCATGCGTATTAGATATGAATCCCGAAGATAAAGATTTTTAGTGAAAAGCCGAAATGACAATTTGTAATTTTAAATGATTTAAGAATATAAGGGGTATCAATATTTTTGCTAACTGTGTATCAATGATGAACTGACCAACTTTTTCAGATCTGCACGACTGATTTTACCTGTTTCAGTTAATGGAATTTTATCAATCTTTATAATCTTTTTGGGTTGATAATATGTCGGATGTACATCTTTAAACAATAGTTCATTTACATTTTCTTCGGCAACAAGCACCACTATTTCACCGAATTTTTGGTCGGGAAGGGATGTAATGGCAAACTGTCCTTTAATAAAAGGCTTCAGTAGTTCTTCTAACGTCTCAGCCTGTATTTTTATTCCGCCACTATTGATTACATTGTCTTTGCGCCCTATTATGCGGAAACTGCCATCCTCGTTTATTTTCGCAATATCGTTTGTATACAGACGTTCCCCTGCAACCAAAGGTGCATCAATAATCAGCGCATTATCACCTGACAATGAAAGTTTAACAGAAGAGAATGGCATGTAGGATTCGGAAGCGTCTTCACCGTTCAACTTACGCAAAGCTATATGCGAAAGGGTTTCGGTCATTCCGTAACTGGAATAAACGTTATTGGGAAAAGGATTCAACGTTTTTTCAAGCTGAGCATCGATAGCCCCGCCACCAATCAGCAGATTTTTGATTTTTTCAAGTTTAGAACGTTCTTCTTCCGATTGCAGGCTATTATATACCTGCATAGGAATCATCGCAGTAAAATCAAATGTTTCTTTTGTATCTTTCAACGGATGACCCGACACGGGAACAATATACAAATCGAGTCCGGCAACCAATGCCCGCACTACCATCATTTTACCCGCAATAAAATCGAGCGACATGCAAAGCAGCGCTTTATCTCCTTCTTTCAGTCCGAGAAAAGAGCAGGTAAGTTCGGCACTATTCATCATCCGCTCTTTCTCCATCATCATTTCTTTAGGCGCACCTGTCGAGCCCGATGTCAGCACCTTAACAAAAGGAGAACGTGAGAACCATTCCTGCAGGAATAAATAAAGTTTATAATGAAAATCGGATTTCAGTGCAAAAGCAGGTATTCCCTTGCTACGGAAAATATCGGGAGTATAAGTCCCGCCATCTATTGTTATGGTTTGTTTTTTTATATAGTGTTGATACATTTTTCAGGTTAAATCGGTTATAGAAAAAATCTCTCCTGTAAGGTCGCTCCACAAACAGTCTTTCTTTATAAACAGCGGAAAGGCCGGATTGTTTGTATATAAACCTCCTGTTCCAAGCCCCTGAGGTATTTCCGGATTAAAAGTAGCGCACCATTGAGCAATGGCGTTCAGTCCTACATTAGACTCTAGTGCGGATGTTATCCACCAACCTATATTCATTGATTCGGCCAGTTTAATCCATTCGGTAGCCCCGCTGATTCCGCCATGCAATGTAGGTTTTAAAATAATATATTGGGGTTTTATTGTTTCCAATAAACGCTTTTTATCATCCAGACGATTTATACCTATCAGTTCCTCATCGAGTGCAATAGGTAAAGGTGTAATCTTAACCAGCTCGGACATCTTCTCCCATTGTCCAGCACGAATAGGCTGCTCGATAGAATGTAAATCCAGCTCAGTCAGCCGTTTCAACTTATCCAATGCATTATCGGGAGAAAAAGCTCCGTTGGCATCGACCCGCAATGTTATTTTATCTGCTGCATAATACTTGCGAATATGATGCAATAAGTCCAACTCTTTGTCAAAATCAATTGATCCTATTTTGAGTTTGATGCAACGAAAACCTTGCTGCATCTTCGTTTCAATCTGTTCGAGCATATAATCGTAATCGCCCATCCAGATTAATCCGTTGATAGGAATACCCTGCTCGCCACGGGCAAATGGTGTATCCCACAAGCGGAAGCTCCCTTGCTCCAGTTGTCGCATAGCTGTCTCCAATCCGAAAAGGATAGACGGATAAGGGCGTAAGGACTCTGTATTTAATGCGCTCTCTTGTTCCAGCTTCTGACAAAAATATCTTAATGTCTGCTCATAATCGTCGTTATAATCACAGCTTAAGTCAAACAGGGGGGCACACTCTCCTATTCCCCATCGTTCCGGTTGGGATGCATCAGATATCACCACGTACCATATCTGATGGTCGTGATATACTCCGCGCGATGTTCCTGCGGGACGTTTGAAATGGAGATTGTAGGGAATTATTCTTGTTTTTAGCAAAATATATAATTATAAATTACTTATGTCTATTTTATTTATCAGTTCTAAAGCATAATCCATCGCATTATCCGCCGCAACCTTATGTTCGGGAATCACACCATGCCTATTCGAATCGTCGGCACCATAGCCATAGAATTTCTTGAAAGAAACGCCGTAACTCATATTTGTACTCGGCAACTTTGTACCAACTACATCCCCAAAAGAAACGACCAAGCCTCCGGTTTCTTCACCTACGACTGTGCCCATTTTGAAATACTGGAACGCCCATGCAAAATCAGCAGCTGAAGAAAAAGTCATGGAACTTGTAAGTAAATAAATATTTCCATTATATCGCAAATTATTCTCGCGCAACTTAATCAAGCTTTCTTCTGTATTAGAATAAGTTTCCAAACCTATAGGAGATTCTTTATCATTCCAAAGACGCTTCAAGGTAGGGGATATCTTTACGGTAACATTTCCGTATTGGGTAAATGGCACAGGAGAAATATACTGGAATAATTCATCTCCCAAAGCCGAATTACCACCTCCATTATTACGGATATCAATAATAAGGTTGTTGAGATTTTCTTTCTTTATAACCGTAAATACCGAATCGAGAAACACTTTGAAACGTTCGAGATTGACAAAAGAACGGAAATCTATTATAGCCACATTGTCGGGTTTATCAATTGAAAAAGAATAATCGGGATATTTCTGCTCCTGATATTGTTTCCGGCTCTCTTCCAGGTCAGCTGAAGACATACCTTTCAGAGTAACAGATTTCGCCTTTTTTGATTCATCCATATACGAAACAGAAAATACTGAATCTCCATAGATAAAATAAGGTAATGCGTTGAACAGGTATTTCATCATTTCCTGCTTGAATTCTACCTTTTCGCCACTGATGTATGTCAGGAACTTATCATACATATCCCTGCTTTTATGCCCGTTGACAGATAAAATTTCGGTTCCGGCAGGAACTGTCCATGCCGCATCAGAATAATCGTTTTTAAGGCTAAACGTTTTTCCGTTTTTGTTTATATCGACAAAAAGAGGGAACTGAATTCTATCTTCTTCCAATAAATTTGCAGGTGGATAAATACGTGTATGCCCGTCATTTAGCTTAACCACTAAAGGCGTGACAAGGCGGAAGAAATCTACAAAAGTCATAGAATCGGTAAACTGCAATTTTATCTCTGCCAAATCCTTTTCAAAATCTTCTTTTGCAAACTCGGCAAACAGATCGGGATGAATGTCGTACATGTGTACATACAATATATCGGCATCAGAAACCAGTTGCTGACGGCTCAATTTCTTCTGAGCGGGAACCGTAGAAGAAAACAATACAAGAAAAGCAGATAAAAATAATAGACAATAATATTTTCTCATGTAATAAAGTAAAAGGGCAACATTTATTCTATTTACAATATTAGAAAAAATATACTGTTTTAAGAAACAAATCTTAAAAAGCTGTTACGGAAACTTTGGAAACTTCTTAAAATCCGGCTTACGCTTTTCAAGGAATGCATGCTTGCCCTCCTGTGCCTCATCAGTCAGATAGTAAAGCAGCGTCGCATTTCCGGCTAATTCCTGAATACCTGCTTGTCCGTCGAGTTCGGCATTAAGTCCCATTTTAATCATGCGTAGCGCCATAGGGCTATGCTGCATCATTTCGTGTGCCCATTTCACTGTTTCATCTTCAAGCTGGTCGAAAGGCACGACAGTGTTCACCAGTCCCATATCTAATGCTTCCTGAGCGGAATACTGGCGGCAAAGGAACCATATTTCACGTGCCTTCTTCTGGCCTACCACACGTGCAAGATATGAAGAGCCGAATCCTGCATCGAAGCTACCAACACGTGGGCCTGTCTGACCGAAAATAGCATTATCCGAAGCAATAGACAAGTCGCAAACCACATGCAATACGTGTCCACCGCCGATAGCATAACCGTTTACCATAGCAATAACAGGCTTAGGAAGCGAACGAATCTGTTTCTGTACTTCAAGCACCTGCAAACGCGGAACTCCATCCTTGCCGATATAACCGCCCTTACCTTTTACATTCTGGTCGCCACCTGCACAAAATGCCTTATCGCCTGCTCCGGTAAGCACCACTACATATATGTCCTGATTTTCGTGACATATGCGCAGTGCGTCGCTGATTTCCATCGTCGTAGTCGGAGTAAATGCGTTGCGGTAACGCGGACGATTGATAGTAATGCGTCCTATCCCTTCGAAATAATCGAATAGGATTTCTTCGTATTCCTTAATGGTTTGCCATTCTCTTGTAGCCATAATATATTTTGTTTTAGTTAATTATTCTGTTTATAGATACACATCCCTCATAAACAATTCCATCAATGCAAATAAAACTTTCGAAAAGAGAGATGTCATTCTCAATCTCAAATTCACAATTGCAATCGGACATTAACCGACGGACAAGACCCGTTATGGTATTATCTTCCGACCGGAACATAAGGCTCCAGCCCCACCCCGTAGTTTTTGTATAGTAATAATTTACAGGAGTATTTATTTCTTTGTCTATAATCAAGCCCTTGACAGAATCTTTTTTCAATATCAAGTTCCAGAACGGCTCATAGCCCGAGCAGATAATCTGCATATCGGCATCCCAGAATTTTTGAAAGGTATCTTCAAAACTCAATTGCTCTGTCTGCTCAAGCGAATTTTTCGATATATATCTAACCGCCTCTCCATCCCATACTTTGAGTAAGCCATCAGAATTTTTTGCCCCTAAAAATAATAATTCATTTCGGGAAGACGGAGTCTTATATATTTCCTGAGAATATAAGACTAACGATATATTCATAAGCAAAAGAACAAAGGACAATTTTCTGATAATCATATCTTCAAGCCGTGATAATATTCTTTAAATGCCTGCTTACTTATTTCCATGTCAGTCTTTACTTCAAACAGCATAGATCTACTTTCAGCTTCATCAACAAATGACGGTAGATTTGCATTCAATTCCTCTGTATTGGTAGCTGACAGATATTTTAATCCGGCAGCTTGTGCCCATTTTTCAGCATCGGTGTTATGTGTAGCAGCCACATACTGTTTCAGTGACGGTGCTTTGCCCAGCCCCGGCAGAAGATGGAAGATACCGCCTCCGCCATTATTTATAAGCAATATTCGCAGATTCTTGATATGGCTTATATTCCATAATGAATTAAGCCCGTAGAAAAAACTCAAATCACCTATTATCAGATAGGTTATACCTTCGTAAACGGATGCAAATCCGACCGTCGACGGCAAGGAACTTTCAATGCCGTTTGTACCGCGGTTACAAAATACTTCAACCGATTTATCCAAGGCATAAAGCTGTGTATTGCGCACTGCTGAACTGTTTGCCAAATGTAACTTGGAATTCTCTGGTAACATTTTCATAAAATTACCTGTTGCCAAAATATCGGAAAAAGGAATGTCTGATAACGGTTCGACTATTTTATTCGCATCTTCTTTCCATAACTTGTAATATGGTTTTTCTTCGTGAGCTGATACAGAATTATATAAATCGCCCAGGAATTTTTCATTATCCGTTTCTATCAGGTTAGTCAATGACTGGAATAAATCTACAACTTCACCTGATTGGTTTATATGCCAGTGAGCAGTTGGCTTATTAATTCTCAGAAATTGTTTCAATCGTTTAGATACAATATGTCCGCCTAAAGTGATTACCAAATCAGGTGCAAAATCTTTCTTTTGATCTTCCGGTAAAGCATACAGCAAAGCATCAAAAGACGAGATGAAAAGAGGAGAAACGCAATTCGCAAGATGCTCGACAAGAACAATGCAATCGTTTTGTTTTACCAATCGTTCCAATACCTCAACCATTTCAGGTAATTTAGTCAATTGCCCAACAATAATCATTCGTTTAGGTAACTTGTTCCATTTTTCTGCAAATGGAGTAATATCTACCGATTTTTGGAGTGGCGCAAAATCAATCTTCCTTACTTCGGGCAATGATTCTACCGAATAATCGAATAGCGGCTCCGAAATAGGCACATTAATATGTACCGGACCGGGAGCATCAGCCGTGCAGGCTATCAGTGCTTCATTGATAAGACGGTTGCAGAACCATGCGTCCTGCTCTGTATTTATTTCGGGAATGTTTACGGATTTCTTTACCATTGTACCGAAAACATTAGGTTGTTGCAATGTCTGCCCATCCATCTGTCCTATCCATTCGGGAGAACGGTCGGCAGAAACAACTATCAACGGTAATTGCTGATAATAAGCTTCAGCCACAGCAGGTGCGTAATTCAGCAAGGCTGTGCCCGATGTACAGCAGATAACGACAGGTTTCCGAGTGCACTGGATAATACCCAATGCATAAAAGGCTGCACTACGCTCATCCACAATCACATGGCATTCGAAAAAAGAGTCTTGCGAAAAGGTTTGCATTAGCGGCGCATTACGCGAACCGGGTGAGAGCACAATATGGTGCACGCCATATGCTTTCAACATGGCTATTGTTTGTAATACATTTTTCTTTATTGAAAACATGCTATCATATTTTATTCCTCTCTAGAATCACTCCTTTAAGGAAGCCGAGAGCTTTATATCACACTTAATATCGTCTGCAATTTATTCTCCGTTTCTTCCCACTCGGACTTCAATTCCGATGAGGGTAATATCCCCCCACCCGCATAAAGCCGAAGCAAGTCTTTACCTATTTGCATACACCGTAAATTCACATACAGGCGACTACTTCCCTCGATATCTAACGGTCCTACAAAGCCCGAATAATAACGGCGGTCATACGACTCATTCTTAAATATAAAATCGAAAGCCTCTTCTTTCGGGAATCCGCATACGGCAGGACTGGGATGCAATAAGTCTAATAAATCACCTATTTTGTAATTATACTTAAGATGAAAAGAAAATTTGGTCTTAAGATGCTCTATATCTCCCGCCTGCGCCGTAAATGGCCCTCTAACCACAATATCGTCGCCTACTCTACTTAATTGCTGCTGCATATAATCGACAACAATCTGTTGTTCTTTGCGGTTCTTATCATCCCAGTTTTCAGTCGAAAGATTCTTCGTACCTGCCAAAGCCACAGTCTTATATACATCTGCCTGCTCCGATACCAGTAATTCGGGCGATACCCCCATCCATGTCCCTGTTTCGGGAGTATTACAAAGAAAAACAAAATTAGAATCATATCCAGAGCATGCCTTACGGAAAGACATTCCCGCCGAGAAATCCTTACTTCGCTTTACATCATATGTCCGGGAAAGCACCAGTTTTTGTTGCTTACCCATAATCAGTGATGAATAGAATATTTGATAATCGGTACTATATTGCTCAAAAGAATTTACAGAAGACTGATTCCGCAGGTCTATATCCGAAATATTTTGTTGAAAATCATTCTCTGAAAGATATTTCAGGATTTTGCTTTCCCCTTTTATCTGGACATCGGGATGTATCAGTATTACAGGTGTTTGTTTCGAAATATGAAAAGGTGCAATAACAAAACCTTTTCTACTGTTCAAGTCCTTTAAAGTAGACGGTTGTACAGTATCGTGCGAAGTCTGCAAAATCAGATTTATTTCCTTCTGCCATGCCTGACGGTATACGGCAAAGCGAATATTATTGTCAATCAGAGAATCAAAAATACTATAATCGATATCCGGAGTTAATTCCATTTCAAAACCTAAACTCATTAATTTTCAATTTACAAAAGTACACTAAATAGGGCATCATACCCCTATATCCTCTCAACTTTTTATATCAAAAACATGTTATTAAACACATATTCCTCCATTCCGGTTTTCATAAACAATAGAATAGGCACTCGCACCCATCATTTTGTAATATCCGGTTTACAATACAGATAAAAATAATTTAACATACATAGCTACTATCTATAAAACAAACTGTTAAACAGGATTGTTAATTTATTCTATAAGCATAACAAAAATAAATAACCTCTATGGAACATGATATAGCGATTATCGGAGGCGGCCCTGCCGGATACAATGCGGCAGAAAAAGCAGCCACAAACGGTTTAAAAACAATACTTTTCGAAAAGAATGCAATCGGAGGTGTTTGTCTGAATGAAGGATGTATACCTACAAAAACACTTCTCTATTCGGCAAAAACACTTGATAATATAAAAGGTGCATCAAAATACGGCATCTCGGTAGAAGGCGAGCCTGCTTTCGACTTACCTAAAATAATATCCCGAAAAGATAAAGTAGTAAAGAAACTGACTGCCGGAGTCAGCGCCAAATTGAACTTCAACGGAGTAACGGTAGTACAAGGCACAGCAACCATACAAGGCGAAGAAAACGGATTGTTCCGCATCTCAAGCGGTGACAATACATACAGCGTTAAGTATATCCTGCTTTGCACTGGCTCTGAAACCATTATACCACCCATCAAAGGGCTGTCGGATATCGACTACTGGACATCTAAAGAAGCACTGGAAATAAAAGAACTCCCTAAATCGCTTGCTATCATCGGAGGCGGGGTTATTGGTATCGAATTCGCCTCTTTCTTCAACAGTATGGGCGTAAAAGTAACTGTAGTAGAAATGATGCCTGAAATATTAGGTATAATGGATAAGGAAACATCGGCCATGCTCCGTAGCGATTACTCAAAGAAAGGAGTAACATTCAAACTGAATACTAAAGTTACAGAGGTGACAAATAAAGGTGTAGTCGTGGAAAAAGACGGCAAAACCGAAACTATCGAAGCGGACCGTATACTTGTCAGCGTAGGACGCAGACCGATAATTAAAGGATTTGGATTAGAAAATCTGAATATTGAATTATTCCGTAACGGTGTGAAAGTAAATGAATACATGCAAACCAGCAATCCACGTGTATATGCTGCGGGTGATATCACAGGATTCTCGCTATTGGCACATACAGCAATACGCGAGGGAGAAGTAGCTATCAGCCACATAGTTGGTGAAGACGATAAAATGAGTTACAAAGCTATTCCGGGTGTGGTTTATACCAACCCCGAACTTGCAGGTGTAGGCATGACAGAGGAAGAACTGACTGCAAAAGGCGAATCGTTCCGCGTACTGAAATTACCTATGGCTTATGCAGGACGCTTTGTCGCTGAAAATGAACTTGGAAACGGCTTATGTAAAATAATTGTAGATGACAATGACACTATAATAGGCTGCCATATGCTGGGTAACCCGGCATCGGAACTGATTGTAATAGCGGGAATAGCTATCTCAAATGGAGATACGGTAGAAGAATTTCGCAAGCATGTTTATCCTCACCCTACAGTGAGTGAAATTATACACGAAACATTATTCTCTTAATTATTATATAATGCTCTGCATAAACAACATACATACCGACGCTTATTTCAATCTGGCAAGCGAAGAATATCTTTTGAAGAACTTTCGGGATGATATTTTTATGCTTTGGCAGAACGATCCGTCGGTCATTGTTGGTAAATATCAGAATGTACTGGCTGAGATAAATCTCGACTTTGTAAAGCGCAACAAGATAAAGGTTGTTAGACGTTTTTCAGGTGGTGGAACCGTATTTCATGACCTCGGAAATCTCAATCTTACATTCATTGAAAAGAATGATAATGTAAACTTCGATAAATTCACGAAACAAATTATCACTCTGCTTTCCGAAATAGGTATAGATGCCGAATCAGATGAGCGCAGGGGAATAAATATCAATGGCCTCAAGATTTCGGGGAGTGCTCAATGTGTTCATAAAGACAGGGTGATGTATCACGCTACCCTGCTTTTTTCATCCGACCTCAGCAGTCTTGCGGATACACTGAACAGTGACCCTAAGCAAATGGAAAACAGGACGGACGACCGCATCTATGTGAAGTCGGTAAAGAGCCCCGTTACTAATATTGTACAACATCTGGCAGAACCGTGGGATATTAAGTTTTTCAAAAAGTATATTCTAGATTATTTTTTATATCAGGGGAAAAAAAATAAGCTGTATAAGTTTTCGAAAGAAGATATTTCGGCTATTGAAAACTTGTCAAAACATAAATATGCGACTGAAGATTGGAATTTTTACGGGAACTATAAGAGAACTGAAATACAATTGTCAGTATGAACAACAATAAAATGATAATTAATAATATAACTAAATATAACCATGTCAAAATTTGAAATAAAAATGCCCAAACTGGGCGAAAGTATTACAGAAGGGACAATTATCTCGTGGTCGGTAAAGGTAGGCGATACCATCAACGAAGACGATGTATTGTTCGAGGTTAATACGGCTAAGGTAAGCGCAGAAATACCTTCGCCTGTAGCGGGCAAGATATTGGAAATCCTTTTCAAAGAAGGAGATACTGTTGCCGTTGGTACAGTCGTTGCCGTCGTACAACTTGAAGGCGAAGAGGGAGACAGTGAAGAAACAACACCTGATCCGGCTCCTGAAAAGAAAGAAGAACCTGCTGCACCTAAAGCAGAAGAGAAAACTGCGCCTGTATCTGCTCCTGCTGCAGCACCGCGCGAACCAACCGTAAACGCCCCTGCAACCAAGAACAGTGGCGACCGCTGGTATTCGCCTGTAGTACTCGAAAAGGCCAGAGAAGCCAAAATCAACAAAGATGAACTGGATGCAATTACCGGTACCGGATACGAAGGCCGCCTGAGCAAACGCGACATTGAAATATATATAGAAAATAAGAAAAAAGGAATCACAGCTTCGGAAGTCAAACCAAAATCCGCAGTAGCAGAAAAACCTGCTACGGCTTCACACTCACAGACACAAGATGCTCCGAAGCCTGTTGTTCCCGTATCGGTAGTTGATGGCGATACAGTAATCGCGATGGACCCTATACGTAAGATTATTGCAGACCGTATGACGTCATCGAAGAAGACTTCCCCGCATGTGACCAACGTCATAGAAGTGGATGTAACTAAACTGGTGAAATGGCGCGAAGAGAATAAAGAAGCATTCAAGAAACGTGAAGGTATCAGCCTTACTTATATGCCTGCCATTGTAGAAGCTACAGCAAAGGCATTGAAAGACTACCCGCGCGTAAATTCATCGGTAGACGGCTATAACATTATAGAAAAGAAACGTATCAATGTGGGTGTTGCAGTCTCATTAAATGACGGAAATCTGATTGTTCCTGTAGTAAAAGATGCCGACAAGCTCAGTATCAGCGGAATCGCCGCATCAGTAAGCACACTGGCCAACAAAGCCCGTGCTAACAAACTGATGCCGGATGAAATACAGGGAGGAACATTTACGATAACCAACTTCGGTTCATTCAAGAGCCTGTTCGGCACACCGATAATCAATCAGCCGGAAGTTGCTATACTGGGTGTGGGTATCATTGAGAAGAAACCGTCTATAGTGGAAACTCCTGAAGGAGATGTGATAGCCATACGTCATAAGATGTACCTGTCTCTTTCATACGACCACCGTGTGATCGACGGTATGCTGGGAGGTAACTTCCTGTATCGGATAGCAGAATATCTGGAGAATTGGAATGCTTAAATTAAGACACAAGTAAACAAGGTACGAGATACAAGTTTAGAACTTGTTTACTTGTATCTTGTCTACTTGTCACCTAATAAAACAACATATGAAAAAATACGATATAAAAACCACAGATAAAGAAACCCTCAAAAAATGGTATCACCTGATGACACTCGGGCGCGCCATCGACGAAAAGGCACCTGCCTATCTGTTGCAATCGCTCGGCTGGTCATACCACGCACCATATGCCGGACACGACGGCATCCAGCTTGCCATGGGACAGTTATTTACCAGAGGAGAAGATTTCCTGTTCCCTTACTACAGGGACATGCTTACAGTGCTTTCGGCCGGACTTACCGCCGAAGAACTTATACTGAATGGTATATCCAAAGCTACTGATCCTGCCAGTGGCGGACGCCACATGTCGAACCATTTTGCAAAACCCGAGTGGGGAATACAGAATGTATCGTCGGCCGTAGCCAACCACGATTCGCAGGCAGTAGGCACCGCACGGGCAATGGTTTACTACAAGCATAAAGGAGTAGCCATCGCCTCACATGGCGATTCATCTGTTTCCGAGGGGTATGTATATGAGGCTATCAACGGGGCATCGAATGAACGGTTACCGGTCATTTTTATCATTCAGGATAATGGCTACGGTATCTCCGTTCCGAAAAAAGACCAGACAGCCAACCGTAAGGCTTCGCAGAATTTCACAGGATTCAAAAATGTGAAAATCATATATTGCAATGGCAAAGACGTCTTCGACTCGATGAACGCAATGACCGAAGCCCGCGAATATGCTATTGAGAATCGTATGCCCGCTATCGTTCATGCCAATTGTGTGCGTATCGGTTCACATTCGAATTCGGATAAGCAGGCACTTTATCGTGACGAAAACGAATTGAAATATGTAAAAGATGCCGACCCTCTGATGAAGTTCCGTCGTATGTTGTTGCGTTACAAACGTTTCACGGAAGAGGAACTGAAAGAGATAGAAGCGGATGCAAAGAAAGAGTTGAGTGCTGCAAATAAAAAAGCGTTATCAGCTCCCGATCCTGATCCGAAATCTATTTTTGACTATGTTATGCCTGAACCGTATAAACCTGAAAAATATGTAGACGGTACACATAACGAAGAAGGGGAAAAGAAAAATCTGGTAACAGCTATCAACGAAACGCTGAAAGCCGAATTCCGCCGCAACCCAGATACATTCCTATGGGGTCAGGACGTGGCAAATAAGGAAAAGGGTGGTGTGTTCAATGTATCGAAAGGCATGCAGCAGGAATTCGGGGAAAAACGCGTGTTCAATGCACCTATCGCCGAAGACTACATAGTAGCTACGGCAAACGGGATGAGCCGTTTCGATAAAAAAATACGTATAGTTATCGAAGGTGCAGAATTCGCCGACTATTTCTGGCCGGCTATGGAACAATATATAGAATGTACGCACGACTACTGGCGCAGTAATGGAAAATTTTCTCCGAATATTACTCTGCGGCTAGCTTCAGGCGGATACATCGGCGGAGGTATGTACCATTCACAGAATCTGGAAGGTACACTGACTACCTTGCCGGGTGCACGCATTGTGTATCCTTCATTTGCCGACGACGCAGCAGGGCTGCTGCGTACAAGTATGCGTTCCGAAGGATTTACCGTGTTCCTCGAACCGAAAGCTCAGTATAATTCCGTGGAAGCCTCTACAGTCATTCCCGACGATTTCGAAGTACCATTTGGTAAGGCGCGTATTCGCCGACCAGGAACAGACCTGAGTATCATCACTTACGGAAATACGACGTTCCTCAGCCTAAATGCAGCTGAAAGACTAGCTAAAGAAATCGGCTGGAATGTAGAAGTAATGGATATCCGCTCGCTGGTTCCGCTGGATAAGGATGCGATTTTCGAATCGGTAAAAAAGACCAGTAAAGTACTTGTAGTACATGAAGATAAAGTATTTTCGGGCTTCGGTGCTGAAATTGCAGCGATGATAAGTACAGAAATGTTTCGTTATCTGGATGCTCCCGTACAACGTGTAGGCTCTACCTTTACACCTGTGGGCTTTAGTCCTATATTGGAAAAGGCTATATTACCGGATGAGAACAGGATATATGAGGCTGCTAAGAAACTTTTGGAATATTGAATCTAGTTACAGGTTACGAGTTACAAGGAAAAAACCCTGATTCTCGTAACTTGTAACTCGTAACTAAAATAAAGCATATGAAAAAAATAGGATTGTTTTACGGAACAAGTACAACGAAAACCGCTACCATTGCAAAAAAGGTGCAGGAAGCATTCGGCGATGTAAAAATAGATATCATACCCGTAGAAGATGCATGGAAGAAAGACTTCGAACAGTATGACAATATCATAGTGGGCGTATCTACATGGTTCGACGGAGAACTGCCTACCTACTGGGACGAGGTAAAGCCCGAACTGGAAACCCTGAATATGAAAGGTAAAAAAGTTGCTATCTTCGGGTTGGGTGATCAGGTAAAATATCCCGACAACTTCGTAGACGGGATAGGCATCCTTGCTGAAGCATTCGAAAATGTGGGAGCTAAGATAATTGGACTTACGGCTACCAGAGGCTATACCTTCGATCATTCAGTTGCTGTCCGTGGGGATAAATTTACAGGTCTGGCGATCGATTTCGAGAATCAGCACAGTATGACCGATCAAAGAATAAAAGATTGGGTGGAACAATTGAAAAAAGAATTCGATTAATACAGAATTTTAATCTGTTCTATTAATAAAAGATGTTTATCGACGAACGATAAGCATCTTTTTTCGTAAATATCCATTAATTATAAAATAGAATTGTTAACCCGGTGCAACTTATTATATATTTTAAAGTCTAATGAAATACTGTATAAAATAAAGGGGTGTTCAGTCATTATATGCATAAGAATATTAGCAATAGGACAAACTAAATTGGAGACAAAACATTTAAAGAAATCTTTTAAGTTATCGATTATGAAAAAACTTGTATTGAATAGTATGCTATTCATATCACTTGCTATGGCTTCATTTTCATATACATCATGTAGCAGGCATGCCAAAGCAAATAATGAACCTGTGACTGCAGCTACGGATATTGGATTCCCGAAAAAAGAAGTATTAAACAATTCTGTTCTCTCGGCAGAAGAGCAGGCAAAACTTACTCCCGATACAGTTCTAGAAATCCTCAAGCAAGGAAATAAAGAATTTACGGAAGACAACCTTACCGTACGCAACAATACAGAGCGTGTACGGGAAGCTGCACTCGGGCAATATCCGAAAGCAGTAGTGGTATCGTGCCTCGATTCACGCGTACCGGTAGAAGATGTATTCCATAGAGGAATAGGCGACATATTTGTCGCCCGTGTAGCAGGAAACGTGGTAAATCCCGATATACTGGGAAGCCTTGAATATGCCTGTAAAGTATCGGGTTCGAAACTCATCGTAGTACTCGGACATGAGCATTGCGGTGCCATAAAATCGGCTATCGATGATGTGAAATTAGGAAACATAACAACCTTACTTTCAAAAATACGCCCGGCTGTGACAATGGCATCAAAAGATTATGAAGGAGATAAAACTTCTAAGAATAAAGCATTCGTACAGAAAGTTTGCGATGATAATGTGAAGCTGACTATGGAAGAGATCCGTAAGAATAGCCCGATATTGAAGGAAATGGAAGATAAAGGCGAAATAAAAATCGTCGGAGGAGTTTACCATATGGAAACGGGGCGTGTAGACTTTCTTTGACAAACGGTAAATGTAATTTTCGCCGGCAGGCTGCTATACAAGAGTGTATGCAGCCTGTTTTATTTTTCAGCATTCAGCATTCCAATTCAAAATGATTTTTTACATTTATAGGCTAAAAAATATAAAATGAAAAAACTTATAGTAATATTCACTATTCTGAATATTGGCCTATGTTCTGCACAAACACGCTTTACCAGACAACAGCTTATAAATGATGCGGATACATTGTATCAGGCGATTAATGAAATTCATCCGAACCCGTATTATCAATATTCTAAAAAGGATTTTGACAGGGAATTCAATGAGTTAAAGCATAATCTTCGCGACTCGATGACCAGTATGGATTTTTACAACCTCATCACCCCTTTAGTTGCAAAACTGAATGACGGACATACTAATATCACGCCCTATGCATCCCGGTCGCAAGAGCAAAAGCTTTTTCCCTTCCGTATTAATATAAGCGATAAACATGAAATATTTGTAATAGATTCCTATGGGAAAACTAAATTGCCAAAGGGAACGCAAATAACATATATAAACGGGAAAAATAGTAAGGACATCATTAAGGAATTACTCAGATATATTTTCGGAGAAACAGATTATTTTAAAAAGAATTATCTACAGTTGAAATTCTCAGATTATTATGCTAATACATATGGATATTCTTCCTTTAAGATCGGATATATTGACGAACAGGGAAAAAGCAGAAATATGGATACAAATGGCGTTGATACGGATGTTGTAGAAAAGGCTCTTGGGAGTTTATTATCATTCGAAAAAACGCTTGACTTAACACTGGATGAAACGAACAAAATAGCCATTCTGAGTTTCAATTCTTGTGATATACCAGTGGAGTTTGCACAGGATTTTTTTAAAACATCCTTCGATTCTATAAATAAAATGGGAATCGAATACCTGATAATTGATGCACGTTTCAACGGAGGCGGAACCGATCTTGTAGGAAATGATCTTCTGATGTATATTTCGGATGTTCCATTTAAACAATATGATGGTACAGATACTAAAATAAGCTATCAACTTGCTAAAAGTCATCCGTGGTATCAAAATAATGAAGCAATATGGGACAGGCTGAGAAAAGAGGGGCCGTTTATTATACCTAAGGAAGAAGAGGATAGGTATTTTCTTGATCCATATCCGGATTCCGTACGCTTTCATGGCAAAAAATTCTTATTAACAGGGTTCCTGAATTTTTCTGCCGCTACCGACTTTTCATGGGCATTCTGGAAATTTGGATTAGGCACAGTAATCGGAGAAGAGACAGGCGGTTTGGGACATTCCTTCGGAGCGAGCCTAAATTCGGTATTGCCTAATACCCGATTAAAATATAATGTTTCAAATAAACTTTTCTACAATTATAAAGCTGATAAAAACAGTGTACATGGAGTAAAGCCCGATATAGAAATTCCATACGAAGAGGCACTGGATTATACAATAAATGCAATCAAAAACGGTAAATTATAAATAGCTCTAAATAATCTGACATGAATAAGACAGAAACAATACGCTGCGGCTGGGCAGGCAATGATCCCTTATATATAAAATACCATGACGAAGAATGGGGCATAGAAGTAACGGATGATAAAACGATGTTTGAATTCCTCGTGCTGGAAGGTGCTCAAGCCGGATTAAGCTGGATTACCATTCTGCGAAGACGCGAAGGATACAGGAAAGCTTTTGCCGGATTCGATGTCGAAAAAGTAGCGAAATTCACAGATAAAGACGTGGAAAGACTAATGAATGATGAAGGTATTATCCGCAACAGGCTGAAAATAAAAGCTACGATCACAAATGCACAACATTTTATAGAAATTCAGAAAGAATTCGGTAGTTTCTGCAATTATATAAGATCATTCCTTCCGAAGGGAAAGCCTATAGTAAACAATTGGAAAACATTGGCTGAGATTCCTGCATCGACACCACTATCCGACGCTATCAGTAAAGATATGAAAAAGCGCGGGTTTAAATTCTTCGGCACTACAATATGTTATGCACACCTCCAGGCTGTAGGATATGTAAACGATCACCTTATCGACTGTATATGCAGAACTAAATAGAAAAAATTTATATCAATTCATAAGTGCTTACCTGTATCGGTATGTGCAGGTTATGTAATACTTTCTCTAATAATATGCCTTCTCTGGAATCGTACTCATATCCGAATGTTGCACGTATTCCCTGATAACAGAACTGTGTAGCCCTGTCGAGAGCCATAGGCAGGCTATCTCCCTGCATCATTGCTCCTGTTATGACGCTGGTAAAGGTATCCCCTACTCCCGGATAATGAGCAGGCAAATAGGGGCAGGTTACTTTCCAGAAGCATCCTCCATTACGATTATAAGCATAAACCGAAGTTTGATGAGGATCATTCGCCACCGGTACACTGGTAATAATAACGATAGACGGACCTTTTTCGGAAAGTGACAACAGGTATTCTTTCAGCCGCTCATCTGTATACTCGGTTTCGTAAGGAATGTCTAGCAAGTAAAACAATTCGGTGAGATTAGGAGTAATAATGTCGGCAACTGTTATCAATCGCCTCATTTCTTCAACAATAGCCATATCGAACCCTGTATATAATTTGCCATTATCGCCTAATACGGGGTCAACCACAACAAGATTATTTTCCCTTCTAAAATCAGATATAAAATCCTTTACAATCTGTATTTGCTCGGGCGATCCAAGGTATCCGGAATAAAAAGTATCGAATTCAGCACCCAGCTTCTTCCACTTACTTATTATCTTTTTCATCTCATCTGTTAAATCGAGAAATGAAAAATCAGGATACTGAGTATGACTGGAAAGTATAGCCGTTGGAAGGGGTGTAACCTGAAATCCCATTGAAGTCAGTATGGGTATCACCACCGAAAGTGATACACGTCCTATTCCCGAAAGATCATGAATGGCAACTATTTTCTTTGTTTTATTTAAATACATATGTACTTGTCTTATGTGAAATGATAAAATCGCGTTTCTTATAAATAGAAACGTAAATAAAAGAAATATGTTTTTACATACCTTTGACAGTATAAAAATATCGAAAAATAAATATGAATATGAACATATAAAGCTATAAAAACGTTAAATATATTGTGTATAAACAATATAAAAAACAAAACCATGCGAACTTCACAGCTCACATGGCTTCACACTTCACAAACTACACAAAACTTGCGGTTCTTCCTTAACTATTAAAAAAAATCTAAACTAGTGCTAATAAAATTTATAAAACTACTTTATATATTATATTGGGCATTTTCAACTCCGTTAGGCTATTAGACAATTTCTATAAAAGAAAATTGTATCTTTATGCCAGAGACGAATCGTATAACCTTTTTATTTCGCTCTTATCAGCTACTTTTGTTCAATGGTTTCAAATATCGTCCTTTTACATTTGTAAAAATACACTATGATTACGGGAAAACGGGTACTAATTATGAGTATTTTGCATTTATGTTGTTTCTGATTTAACAGATGGAAATATCAATCATTTCGCTCTCTGTAACATCACCACTCCAGACAGGTCTAATTTATCGATTTGAGATACACGTAAATAGATTTGTTTCGAAAATCGAAACAAAAGCAATCATTTGTAATTATTTTAAGAATATTTACTTTTAGAAAGACCAATCCCCTTAAAAATCTATCTTACAAACACATAGTTAATTATAGAAAAAGTCAAATTAAAATAAGAAATAATTATAGGAAAAAACTTTTCTCGTTTTCAGAGAAATATATTTTGAAAATGAAGCTAAAACCAACAAATTCTGTTTAACAGATAAAGCATTAATACTTGAATAATTTTTCAGTATATTAAATATTTATGCAATACTTTCTTATACGATCATCATACTTTCCTTGCTTTTAACTCCTTGAACGTAACCGTCAAAAAAGAAAGGAATATTATCTTCACTACCGTTTTCAAAACGGCCTTTTACCTTTTCATATGCAAGCAGCGACATTTCGAATTCCGGTTGCCCGGTAACCAATATCGGTTGATTTAAACGATCGTACCAATAATAACGGCCTCCAAAATTCTGCCGGGCGACTTCAAATATATATGCTCCTATCTTAATTACCATTATTCGCTTGGTTTCATCATTACCCTGCATATAGAAAGACGTATTTTCTTCCATTATATCATCCAGAAGCTGAAGGCTCTCAACACTAAAATCGAGTTTAGCAATATCTCCGAATTGTTTTACCAGAGCATTGGCATTTGCCACCATCTCTTCAGCGAACTCCCTACGGTCTTCTTCGGTAATTTCTATTACCTGTTGTTTTTTTCTAAAGAAATCAAATAACCCCATATTGTATCTTAATAATGTAAATCAAAAGTGCAAGTTACGCTTTTTCAGTTATAAAATAAGATATTTCGGAATCTATCCCATGGAATTTATCAATTCTCTTTGCTTCTTGAAAAACTGCACCCGTTGCATTTCTCCACTTTCGGAAATAAGAGTGGATAATCTTTTCAACGATTGAATCCGGTTCTTCATCCTTTCAAACGTTCCCGGATCAAACGAATATACTGAACCCAATGTAAAGACTTTAATATGGCTGATATTATAGTTTTGCATTTGCAGATAGCTATAGGTAGACTCGAGATTGATGCTGGAAAGATAAAATTGCAGTTTAGCCCCCGTTTCAAAAGCTCCTTTCATTGCCAGAACTTCCATATCCTCTACCAATTTCAAGAGGTCTTCTTTGAGAGCAAGAACATCTTCCGTACTAATAAAGCGTATGCTTGCAAAATACTTGATTTCATTCACAAGATAATGGAATATAAGATTATCCCATATATAATATGTATATGATATGTACATAGATTCCTCTACATATCTTTTGTGTATACTGTCCAGTCGCGGGGATATTTTCACATCGTCGAGCGATTTGATATGTGTAGCCCCGTTCCATTGATAGAGCCATTTGAATAAATAAAACTTTGTGAGATAATCATAGTTAAGAAAAACAATTTGTGGAAGTATGTTTGCCGATATTCCCACTTCCCTGTTTTCATCAACACGCGATTCGTAAAGGATTTCATTGAATCTTTCCATCATAACATAATCTACCTCATCCGGGTTTATAAACTCTGTCAACCGGAGTTGAAACGGCCTGTTTTGGGGTATATCTATATTTGTCAACGCATCGAAAGAGATACCTAAAGTTTTGCAGATTGTTGTAGCTTCTTCCATAGTAAAGGGAACCTCACTCCGCAAACGGCGATATACGGCCTCCTTTCCTATACATAATACCTCCATCAGGAAACTGGCAATATTGGCATTTTGAGGCATCTTACTGCGGATGGCATTTAACAAGTTGTCGTGTATTGTTTCTATTTTCATTACCGAATAAAATATAAGGGCATTTAAATATATATAGTTTTATCTCCTCAATAAAGGGCTAAAATTACTCACTGTGAGTTTAAAAACAAAAGATATCCCAATAAAAGTTACTCGGAATATACTTTCTTCGCAAATATTTATTCTCTCTTATTTAACATTTTTATCTATCTTTGCTCATAACAAACTATAATATTGAGTTATGAAAAAGTTCCTGTATTTTATATTTATATGCTCGTTGTGTGTGGGTTTTGCTGGATGTGGTAGTGATGATGACAATAACGACGACGGCGATGATAATGGAAAATTTGTATGGAATGGGAATTGGAATGATGAGAATGACCCGAATTATAAGCCGGAGGGGTATAATCCGATAGAGGGATTGTGGAAAAATATTAATGCTCCTCGTGGTATATATTTTTCTAAAGATTTCGATGCATATGTAGTTACTTTTTATGATGATGGAACTTACAAAAAGAGTTTATGGCGGGAAAATTATATAATCAATAATACAGGATATAGGGTTTCTGACGGGACATGGAGATATAAATTCGATGAAAAAGGTAATTTTTGGACTACACCAAATAAGTTTGACGATAATGATTGGAGAATATATACAAAAGTAAAAGAATAACAATAGAGCCCGGAAATCCGGGCTCTATTGCTTTATATGACATTCCGTATCAGTTTCAATGTCGCTTTCTTCTTACACAACGGGTCATATCCGTCTACTTCCGCTACATAATACAAGTCACCGTTAAATTTTATCTGGCTGTCGGCGATGTTATTATATTCGTCAGGAGTAAGGAAACACTCCACTATAGTGTAAGTATTATCTGTGTCGATAAGCAATGTAAAGTAATTGTTCAGTATAGAATTTCCTGAATTTTTATAATCTAGCTGCATCGGTTTTTCTTTTTCGATTTTGTCCGATACTAATGCGATATCTACTGGGTCTTTCATATTCAAATATGTTTCGAAAGTTTTGTTCTTTTTATACCAAAACCGTTGAGCTTTATTTACATATTTCTTTTTCATAGCTTCCTCATAGTCTACCGTGTTTTCTCCCCATACCTCTTTGTCAGATATGACAGGTATGTACCATTCCTCACCTTTGTTATCTGTAATTTTTTTGAACCAGTTGTACGAAAAATTTGAAGTCTGTTTTATTGTTTTTTCTTCTATGCTTCCGGTCAGGTATTTCCCTCCTCCATCGTCACCGCTATCGGCAACTTTTTTATCCGTCTTAGATTTCTCATAGCCTTCTTCATTTTTGTCTACGGTGTAGCCAACTTCATATATGGCAGGTATTTTCAACGATTGATTTTTCCTATCCATATTTACATTTGCTTTTTTATCGAGGTCGATTATCGCCGAAGTGCTTATTTTCCGTATCTGCTTTGTATTAAGTTCGAAGTTTTTTTCACCCGTTTGTACCAAGTCAAGGTTGAAAGCTTTACAGAAATGTTCGAGCCAGTCATTTATTTTCATATCCGAAGGCAGAAACTTCACCAAATCCAGTTCATTTTCGAGGAATGTTTTATCATCATCCCATTTCATCGCTCCCTTACCTGTACCGTCACTGTCTATTTGTAACCATTCATCCATATCTTGCCTGAATGCTTCTATCGAAAGGTTAAAGTCTACATCGTAGTGCAGCCAGCTCCATTCATTCCCCTCAGATCCCGGATATGTGCTTTCTGTGAGGTCTGAGTTTGAAGTTACAGTTATCTGTTCATCTTTTTCCAACCATACTATCTGGTATATCTGCCCTTCCCCTTCCATGTAGTCGCTGTTGCGCGAAATTTTATTATTTAGAGTGTTACTTATCAGGTTTACAGTGTATTTTGAAGTCGGTTCATATATTACTGTATTATCTTCCTCTTTTGTTGCGTAATAAATAGGGCAATGTGTGGCTGTATATGATTGTTCATCTTTCAAATCCGAATCCCAAGACTTTCCATACCGCTTTGCCATAAGATTACAATAAAGACCATTGGTATCGAGTGGATTGGTTTTATTAAAACGGTTCTTACCGAAAGAAAAGCCACATAGTAGATAAGGGTTTTGCTTTATATCAATGAAATTGACTCCGCCCACCTCCGGAAAATATTTAGTGTCTTTAAAATTATTATCATCAAGTTGTAAAAGGTTATTCCGGTAGAAAACATTATCAAACCCAATCTGGTCGTAACTAATATCTTCACCAACTTTGCGTCTTAGCAGTTTAACTTCAAATCCAAAATCTCTGAAAGTATCCATTCTGCCGTATTCAAATCTATGGCTTCGCGACGATACTACTCTGGTACCGTCGTACTCAACCACCCTATTTCTTGTTCCATCAAGTTTTAGTTTTGCGTCGAATATTATTTTATATAAGCCATCTGCCGGTATTGTAATATAGGTATGATTAATTTTTCGATTATTATTTTCTATTTTAGATTCTTGCCTTACTATTTTTCCTTCATTATTGCCTATAGTTACATTCGAATTTGCTGCATGTAGCATATCGACTGTATATAGATGTAAATCATTATTCTGGTTACCATAATACTTACACTCTGTTTCCCCGTTAGCCAGATTTGTCCAGCTTCCCTTTATAGAGGCACGAGCCCATTTTCCATAATTCCATGGCATATTATATTCTATCGGATTTTTATAACTCATAAATAAGTTTTTCAGGCGTTCATCCGTGAATGCAGTTCCGGTTATATTTAGTTTAGGCTCGGCCTTATCAAAAATACATTTTATAGTTTCCAGACAATTTATAGACGGCGGGAAATTATCAAGGTGAAAATTAACTGAATCGTCCAATAATTCCTTTCCTGTAAATGTTCCATTCAGTTTAGACTCTTTTGGCATCAGCCCATAAAGTACAAACGGGAAAAAGCAATATTTGGATTCTTCGATTTCGCCTTTGTTATATATAGAAATATCAGTCATTTGCTGAAATGGCACTAGCCACTCCCCCGCCTGATTCATCTTCATCTCCCCGAAAATATCCTTCACCGTCTTCTGCGCCGGAATCCCCAGATTACCCTTATAATACTCCTTTGTTATCTCACTGATTTTGAACTTCCCGTCGAAAATCTTTATTCCGTTCACCAGCAACTGCGCATCATACAGTTGCGAAAACTTGCCCTTTACCTCTTCGGTATTCGTATAGCCGAAGATAGCGTTATTAGTCGCCGTCGCGGGCAAAGTGATGTCGTAAGAGCGTTGTGCATCTTTGGTACTCAGCTCTGCCGGATTCAGCAGCTGCCGTTTGAGATATACCGAGAAACTTTCCGGACTTTCTATCTCACATAATTGTTTGTTGATGTAGAGTTCTAAACTTGCCATATTTTTTAATTTGTAAATTAGCTAGATTCGCAAATTCAAAAATG
>NZ_JOMI01000002.1 GCF_000711235.1 Prevotella sp. 10(H)
AGATTTCCAAGAGTGAAAACATCTATCAGTTATTAAACCTTCTTCTTCGGCTTTAGTAAGCCATACTTTCATAACAGACAAAGAAGCAGCAACTGTATTAGGTTCATGCTCTTTAGTTTTGTAAGACCAAAACTCAAATTTTCCCTCAAAATCCTTATCAAAAATTGAAAAGTTGTTTATCAATTTACTATCAGCTAAAAACGATTTAAACCGTTTTAAAATAATTTCATGGTGTTTCTTTGTCCTAAGATTTGTAAATGTTCCTGTTCTACGAACTACCCGTGAAGTCATATTTTCGATATAATTTTCAAAATATTCTGATGGAGTAATCTCCTTCTGTGCTATTTCCTCTCTTTGTCTATTCTCATATTGATTGATATATGATTTGACTATTTGTTTGACAGAGCTTATTATCTGATTTTCATTTTCTTTTTGGAGTTTCCATTCTGCATGTTCTTTAAGAAAAAAATCTGTCTGACTGTTCATATAACTCAGAAAATTGTTAATCTTTTTTGCGTGTTGGTTCTGTACTCTTGTAAACATCGTGCCTGTATAGCAGAGTTCATTTTCCTTATCCCACATTTTAGGTAAGACACTCTTACCAATGCTTAGCTTTATCGGCTTTATGAAATAAAACCTGATATAAATTAACTGTGGTTTATATCCTTTAGTTTCTTTCAGGTAAAAGTGAATTTTAGTATCGTTTGCCATAAGATTTCATTTTTCACAAATGAACAAAAAAAAGTGTCCCGAACCAAATAGAAGGGGACACTTTTAGGGGACTATTTTATATTTTTTACCGAGATTCCATTTTTTAGAATTTTCTTATTTCTTATCGTAAATCACTGTTTATAAATAAATTAAAATTAAAAATAAAGATAAACGTATGATAATCAAATACTGAAAATTTATTCCCACTCGATAGTTGCAGGCGGTTTTGATGAAATATCATAAACGACGCGGTTCACACCTCTTACTTTATTGATAATTTCGTTTGAAACTTTAGCAAGGAAATCATACGGAAGATGTGCCCAGTCGGCTGTCATTGCATCTGTAGAAGTTACGGCGCGGAGCGCTACCGTATTTTCGTAAGTGCGTTCATCTCCCATTACACCTACCGATTTCACCGGAAGAAGTATTGCTCCTGCCTGCCATACTTTATCATACAAGTTGTATTCACGAAGTGTACGGATAAAGATATCGTCGGCATTCTGTATAATTTCCACTTTCTCAGGAGTGATATCTCCAAGTATGCGGATACCAAGTCCGGGGCCCGGGAACGGGTGACGCTTGATAAGGCTTTCTTTCATGCCCAGTTCGAGACCTACACGGCGAACTTCGTCTTTGAAAAGCAGACGTAGCGGTTCAACCAGTTTCAGGTTCATTTTTTCGGGCAGGCCGCCTACATTGTGATGCGATTTTATCACATGTCCTGTAATGGAAAGCGACTCGATAATGTCGGGGTATATGGTACCCTGACCGAGCCATTTTATATCTTTCAGCTTATGCGCCTCTTCGTCGAAAACCTGAATGAATCCTTTACCTATGATTTTACGTTTGGTTTCGGGATCGGTAACACCTGCAAGCTCTTTGTAGAAACGTGCTTTGGCATCTACACCGATAACATTCAGACCGAGATGTTCGTAATCTTTCAGTACGGTTTCGAATTCATTTTTTCGTAACAGACCATGATCAACAAAAACACAAGTAAGATTTTTACCGATAGCCCTGTTCAGCAATACTGCTGTTACCGAAGAATCTACTCCGCCGGAAAGGGCAAGAATAACTTTATCGTTGCCTAAAGTAGCTTTTAATTCAGCTACCGTAGAATCGATGAAAGAAGCAGGGCTCCATTCTCTGTTCACTTTGCAAATATTGAGAAAGTTACTCAATAAGCGTGTGCCGTCGGTAGTGTGGAAAACTTCGGGATGGAACTGTACCGCCCACGTTTCTTCACCTTTTATTTTATATGAAGCAACCGCAACATCGGCAGTGCTTGCTATTGTTTCAAAGTTATCAGGAATTACGGTAATCGTATCTCCGTGGGACATCCATACCTGTGTGCCTTCCGATATGCCGTCAAATAAAGGTACATTCGTATTTATCTTTGAGAGATGCGCCCGTCCGTATTCACGGAAATCTCCTTTTTCTACTTTGCCTCCTGAACTGTAAGCAAGATACTGTGCGCCGTAGCAAATGCCTAGCACAGGATATTTTCTCCTTATCTGGCTGAGTTCGGGTTTGAAAGCATCGGCATCATTTACCGAAAAAGGACTTCCCGAGAGGATAACCCCTTTTACACTTTCATCGCCGAAAGGAAACTTGTTGTAAGGAACGATTTCGCAGTAGGTGTTTAATTCTCTGACTCTGCGACCAATCAGCTGGGTGGTTTGTGACCCGAAATCGAGGATAATGATTTTTTCCTGCATAAAAATAACTAGTATAGGTTATTGATTTTAATGCGCACAAAGGTACATCTTTTTTCTGATATTTTCTTTATGCATATAAGTCATTTAACATCGATAAAGCATTCACTGCCTGATGTACTTCAATATTCCTCTTCTTCGCTTTCTTCATTATCATATACGACAGAATTCTGTTCCGTCCACCTTACAGCCGGCGGCCGTGTAATATGTCCGTCGGGCAATGACCTTTCGAAACGGGAAACATATTGCCGGAAAGATTTGGTATCATTTATTTTCAGGCCTGTATAGCCGTCGCTATAGTTTTCATATACATTTTTAGCTACAAATTTCCATTCGTCCGTCAGCCTGTCGGGTAAATATAGATCTATCAACAGAGGTTTGTTGTAATCCCTTTCGGCCCATATAAAATAATAGTAGCCTTTGTACTTATTTATGTCGTGCTCTTCATTTCCTCTGAAAACAAAGGAAGTGTCGCGCGGATATTGTTTGATAATGCCGGAAATCCGGTTCTTTATACTATCGGATAATGTAAACATTAATGAATGGTATTTTTCTGTGCGGGGATTGTATCGGGTGGTTTTTATATTACAAAGTTTATCGATCTCGCTTATTCCGTTTACATAAAATTTCCATTCCGTCTCGGGAGGGGTGGGATGATTGAAACGGTATTCTACCAGATACATTTTGTTTACAGGCAATTCTTTTATTTTCTCTTTTTTGCATGCAATAAATAGAGTTGGCAGCAAGGCAAGTAATAATAGTTTCTTCATAGTAAAGTCATGCTTGTTTGAATTAGCGTTTAAAACTACAATTTATTTTTTAGATACATATTTTGAGGGGGTGGAAAATGAATAAATTGGTTATAAGTTTATCTATGTTATTTTTAGACGTTAGCTATTAGCGGATGGCTGTTAGCTCTTTGGCATAGGTTTTTAGTTACAAGTTACTGCGCCCTGCGGCCAGTGACAAGTTACGGGATTATTAATTGTTCATTTTTAATTATTAATTAGTTCCTGTTACTTTTGTTACCTTTTGCGGCTTGGCGTCTTTTCGAGAGATCAGAACATTTTATGCTAAGGGCTAAAAGCTATCAGCTAATAGCTATAAATTCGTTACTTTTGTTACCTTTTAACTATTTATGGTTAAAAAATGTAAATATGATTTCATTAAGGGTTATTAAATATATTAGGTAAAAATTAAAAGGATATTTTCGTTTATCGCAATATGGTTGTTGAACCATTGGGATGAAATATTGTTTTTATTATTATCTTTGCCTTAGTAGAAATTCATTATCATATGGCTCTTAAACAGTCCCTACAACTCAAACAGCAACAGAAGCTCTCGCCTCTTCAGATGCAGGTTATTAAGTTAACCGAACTGCCTGTTGTGGAATTGGAAGACCGTATAAAACAGGAACTAGAGGATAATCCGGCGCTCGAAGAAGGGCTGGATCCGACCGATAGTACTTCCGAATTCGATGATGACTACAGTTCGGAAGATGAGGGGAATATTTCACAGGAAGAACTGACCTTGGGCGATTATCTGAACGAGGACGAGATACCCGATTACCAACTTCGGGATAATAACAAACAGGCAACGACTAAGCATGAAGAAATACCATTTTCGGTAGCTGCTTCGCTTCACGAATATCTTATAGAACAGTTGGGGGAAAGCGAACTGGAAGGTGACGATGAAAAAGTAGCAGAATACATAATCGGTAATATCGATGAAAACGGCTATTTAGACAGGTCCTTATCTGCCATATCGGATGACCTTGTTTTCCAGCAGAATATAGATGTACCTGTATCGCGGCTAGAAGAGATACTGAAAATAATTCAGGAGTTTGAGCCTGCCGGGATTGGTGCACGTAATCTTCAGGAATGCCTGTTGCTACAATTGGAGCGTAGGGAGAAATCTGATGCTGTAGTCCATGCAACCCGTATAATTGCCGATTATTTCGAAGAATTTTCGAAAAGGCACTATGAAAAGATTATCAGGCAACTGGGAATCGATGAAACGGAGTTAAAAACAGTTATTCAGGAGATCACTACCCTAAATCCCAAGCCGGGGAATAATTGGGGCGATTCTTTATCTCTTACTCTAAGTACCATTATACCCGATTTCATCGTAGAGTCATACAACGGAGAACTTATTCTCAGCATGAATAACCGCAATATTCCTGATTTGCGTGTCAACCGGGAGTATTCCGACCTGCTGAGAGGATATGCCGACAATAAAGACAGCATGTCTTCGGATAGTAAGAATGCGGTACTTTTTGTAAAGCAAAAACTGGATTCGGCGCGCTGGTTTATTGATGCTATAAAGCAACGGCAGGATACACTTCAACGCACTATGCAGGCCATTATGGATATGCAATACGATTTCTTCCTTACCGGAGACGAAACGCAGTTGAGGCCCATGATATTGAAAGATGTTGCTGAGCGTACAGGTTATGATATATCGACTATCTCGCGCGTAAGCAACAGTAAATATGTGCAGACTAATTTTGGGGTCTATTCGCTAAAATACTTCTTCTCAGAATCGATGCAGATGGATACGGGCGAAGAAATATCTTCCCGCGAGGTAAAGGCTATACTTAAAGACTGTATTGAGAACGAAGATAAAAAAAGACCACTCACAGACGACAGGCTTTCTGAGATACTGAAAGAGAAAGGATATATTATTGCCCGCCGCACTGTAGCAAAATACCGGGAGCAGATGAACCTGCCTGTTGCCCGTTTAAGAAAGGAAATATGATAGAAGAAATAGACAATGCACTGGATGCGGTCAATAACCTGAGTAGTATAAGCGGAGATTCCGGATCGGGCAAATCTTCATTTTCATATGAGCCCCCGAAGAAAAAGGAGCCGGTTCTTGCAAAAATAGTATCGGTTGTTCTTCATCCTCTGCTAATGGGTGTATATTGCATTGCTCTTCTGTTCTTGTATACGGATTTCAGCCTGTTGTTTTCAGGTCAATTTATCCGTTTCATTACTCCTGTATTTTTCCTTACATGTGTTGTGCCGGCAAGCAGTATATACTTTCTGAGAAAGGGTGGGTTGATAAAAGATTATGATCTTAAAGACCGTGACGACAGGTTAATTCCCTTTATCGCACTCTTTCTTTCTTATAGTTTGCTGGTCTATTACTTTGCTGCAGCTGGCCTTTACGCATGGTTTATCGGAGTACTGGCTGCCCCGCTCATTTTGATAGTGATAGCTGCTATTGTAACAAAGCGTTGGAAGATAAGCCTTCATATGATGGGGATTGGAGCCCTTATCGGTAGCACATTGTCAATATGCTATAATGTAAAAGGGCTGAATCCTTTCATTTTGTTCATCATTTTATTTATCTTAGCAGGGTGCCTGGGAGTTTCACGTCTGGTGCTTCAGCGACATACTCCTGCTCAGGTATATTTAGGTTTCGTTGTAGGCTTGTTAGTTTCATATATCAGTGTATTTATAGGAACATATTGGGCGTTTATAGTATTCTACTTCAAGAACTTATAATTTAATAACATATAATAAAAAGATTATGAATTTTCCTGAAAATCTGAAGTATTCAAAAGATCACGAATGGATCAAAGTTGAAGGCGACAATGCAGTGGTTGGTATTACAGAGTTTGCACAAAGCGAACTGGGTGAAATCGTCTATGTGGATGTTACCACCGAAGGTGAAACGATCGATAAAGACGGAGTGTTCGGCAGTGTAGAAGCTGTGAAAACCGTATCCGACCTTTTAATGCCTGTAACCGGAGAAGTGCTTGAAGTAAATGCCGAGCTGGAAGATAAGCCGGAACTGATAAA
Source organism: Prevotella sp. 10(H) (assembly GCF_000711235.1). Taxonomy (GTDB): domain Bacteria; phylum Bacteroidota; class Bacteroidia; order Bacteroidales; family Dysgonomonadaceae; genus Dysgonomonas. The sequence continues at coordinate 6,233 of NZ_JOMI01000002.1, forward strand.
CGAAGATCCTTACGGTAAGGGATGGATTATCAAAGTTGCCGTTAGCGATGCTTCACAACTCGATGCTTTGCTATCAGCTGCAGATTACAAGAAACTAATCGGTAAATAATCAGATGAGACCTATTGTCAGCATAATTATGGGGAGTACATCTGATCTCCCCGTAATGGAAAAGGCCGCCAAGTTCTTCGATGAAATGGAGATTCCATTTGAGATTAACGCTTTGTCGGCTCACCGCACTCCCGAACGTGTGGAAGCTTTCGCTAAAGCAGCACACAAAAGAGGTATAAAAGTAATCATCGCCGCAGCAGGCATGGCTGCACATCTTCCGGGAGTTATTGCATCTATGACCTCAATACCTGTTATCGGAGTGCCTATCGATGCATCTCTCGATGGAATGGATGCCTTACTAGCCATTGTACAGATGCCTCCGGGAATTCCTGTTGCCACTGTAGGCATCAACGGATCACTGAATGCTGCCATCCTTGCCCTTCAGATGATAGCTACAGGAGATGAGGAACTGCAAAAGAAACTCATTGCCTATAAAGAAAGCCTCAAAAGTAAGATTGAGAAAGCGAACGAAGATCTGGCAAAAGTGCAGTACAAATTCAAGACAAACTAAGAGGATTAAGATATTACAGAATGGAGAGATGTAATTGTACATCCTCCATTCTATTTTAGTCTATTACTTCTTAATACTGGATTCTCCTGAACTATGAGAATCTATGTCATCTCCTGTCAATCCTGATATATCACCTTTTGAGCCGCCGCTGCAATTAATTGACGCTTCCTTAACCTTTCCCTTAACTATTAGCTTTGAGCCAGCACTTGCATTTATCTCGGCCTCGTCTACATTATTCAACGTTACATCAGCATTACTTCCGGCCGACAAGTCCAGATCAAGTGATTCTGCCTTTAGATTTTTGATTCTACAATTTGAACCGCTAGAAATCGAAAGGTCGATTTCAGATGCTTCGAGTTTGTCAATATCTAAATTTCCTCCGGCGTGGGCAGATATGGAAAAGTCACCTTTGTATTTTACTGAGCCTGATTCAAACCGACCACCAGTATCTAGCATTATTTCATCCAGAGTGGGTGCCGATACATAGGCAGTAATTGTAGAATTGCGGATATGAGCGTCTTGTTTCAGCGTTATTATAAACGTGTCGTCTTCTACTTTGAAGTCAACCTTCGAGATATTCTCTTGTTGGGCTTCTATTTCCAGTGAATGAGAATTTCCTTGTGTAAATTTGACTACTATTCCCAAACTGGATGAGATCTTAGTGAAGGGGCTTACGGATTTTTTCTCCTTAACTATCTGTGCTGAGGCTCCTAAATAGGAAATACAGCATAAAACAAGCACAATAATATTCTTCTTTTTCATAATATAATATTTATCTGAATTGTATATCTGCATAACGGTTAGACACTTCTATCTTAGCTGTAGGGTTTCCCTTACCAATCTGTCCACGCATAATCACTCTGTTATTTTTTTCAGATGATTCGGTAAACTTTGTAGTATAAGATCGTGGGATATTGAGGTCTCCATAAATTATGTTTGCATCGAGTGTTGCAGACAAGCCGGATGGCAAACCTATCTCTACATCGCAATAGCTGCCCTTTATATAGATATTCTTAACTTTAGACGATACCGATTTTATTGTAATATCCCCATAATTACTGGTTACATTGATATCGGACAAAAGATTTTCTATAACGAGATCAGCATAATATATCTTTCCGCTAAAGCTATTTATTGTTCCTATCTCAAGGTCACCGTATGTGCTTTTTTCATCTATAGTCAAAGTATTTATCTCGTCGAATTGACAGTCGTTATAATCTCCCGATGATATAACATTGCGAACTTTTGTGATTGTATAATCCGAATATGCTCCCGAAAGGTTCATATCCTGAGCTTCCGCAATTTCGACATCACTGTAACGGGCTTTTATAGTAGCGTTTGAAATTTTTTGAGCTGATAAATTACTATAAGACAGATTCGCATTTAGCGCTCCATTGAAATTATCTATCATCTTCACATCACCGTAGTTTATGTTCACATCGAAGGCTGTTCCACGAGGGATACTTATAATATAATTAATTTTGGCATTCGATCTTTTGCCTCCGGTCTTTACGGTTAATATAGATAATTGCCCGCCTGTGTTTGAGATCTGGCATTCTCCGATACTACCGTCTTTTTCGAAATACTGTATTTCCACTTCAACCTGCTTGGAGGAAGACTCACGGGTAACAATATTACCATATTTATGAGTAACATCTATCGCTGAAATATTAGAAAAAGTTTTCTTATCAGTCTTTGCCGGCTTATCGGACGATTTGTCATTTTTTCCGGATGATGAGCGGGTATTAAAAACAAATTTCTTTTTCTGATTATTATTAGTAACAATTTCTAATTCAGTATAATTCCTCAACTCTGCCAGATTCTTCACCTCTTCCAAAGACTCGAAAGATTCCGGAGAACTAAGATCCAAATCATTCAGAAGATCCAAAGAACTTAGATTTAAATCCTGCAAAGATTGCAGCGAATTTAAACTGTTCAGGGAATCGAAAGACAATAGATCCCCGTCTATTGATTGAATATCGGAATAGTAGATCCTTTCTCCCTTTTGGCCGATTTCCAATTTCTTTTTGATTATCCTTACCGAGTCCTGTAATTGATAATCTGTCCTATCATCTGCTTTGCCATAAGATGATGTAAGGACGATGGCTAGTAATAATATAATTTTTTTCATCATATCCTTGTTTAACATTTTGTGTATTTACCTAGTTTCTGATTTATATTCTCTAATCTTTGAATATTCGTTTTATAATTTTTTACGAGATAGCGTATAGCCACTTCCTGATTCTCATTTCTTGCCATTTCTTCGACAAAAGCCTTATTCCTTTCGATAATCTCCTGAATATCGGTTGTAAGTTGCGCCTGATTATTAGTATCTGTATAAGCCAACTTACACATGATGTCTGCGATTTGCTCTTCCATCTGCTGACTGTAATAATCATTGGTTGCCTGAAATTCTCCGGTAGAAATCGCATTTTCATTAGCAGGAGCAGGCGCGACTTCGATGCTTTGCGGTGCATAGAGTGTAACCGCAACTCCAATTAAAATTGCTACAGTGGCAGCCACAGAGATAATATTAAAAATCTTTATCTTTTTCGGCTCCTTTTCCTCAACGGGTCCGGTCTTTTCCTGTTCTTTCAGCAATGCTTCAAAACGTTCCATATGGCCTGCCGATGGTTCCTTTTCATCGAATAAATCCCTATTTTCAGCTATAAATTTTCTTATATCCTTCATTTCTAACTCCTCCTTTCAGATAAGTTCGACTAATTTTTGTTTCGCTCTCATATATTGTATACGGGCTGTACCCGGTGCTATATTCAGTATTTCGGCGATCTCTTCATGATCGTATCCTTCTATAAGGTATAAATTGACAATCAAACGACTCGATTCGGGCAATCTTTCTATTGCTTCTTTCACCTTGCCAACTTTTTCCAATACGTTTTCCCAATCTTCATTGTCATCGTTGTCGATAACATCATAATTAAAATTATCAAAGAGTTCCATTGTTTCCAGATTTTTCTTTCTCAGTTTATCAATGGACGCATTGATTGCTATTCTCACCAGCCACGCTTCGAAAGGTATATTGATATTATAACTATCAAGGCTCGAAAATGCCTTCAAAAAAGCTTCCTGCATGACATCTTCAGCCTCGCCCGAATCGTGAAGGATACGAAGACAGGTATTGTAAACTCTCTTGTAGAAAGTTTTATACAGCTGCATCTGGGCCCTACGATCGCTCTTCTTGCATTGCTCTATTATACCGGTGTCGAAGCTTATCATTTACTGTTTTTGATTAACCCTTCAATTATATATACGTACCTTAAATCAGGGTGTTACAAAAAGAATAAAATATTTTTTTAAAAACTAAAATTAATAATAAAAGAGATAGAACATAACCCTGCTTAAAGTTTTATTTGTTTACATTTTTTAACAATATATAGTTAAAAGGTAACAAAAGTAACGATTTTATAGCTATTAGCTGATAGCTTTTAGCCCTTAGCATAAAATGTTCTGATCTCTCGAAAAGACGCCAAGCCGCAAAAGGTAACAAAAGTAACAGGAACTAATTAATAATTAAAAATGAACAATTAATAATCCCGTAACTTGTCACTGGCCGCAGGGCGCAGTAACTTGTAACTAAAAACCTATGCCAAAGAGCTAACAGTCATCTGCTAATAGCTAACGGCTAAAAACAATATAGATAAAGTTTTAAAGAACTTGTCTTACGGCTTATCCCTATAAAAATCAACGGTTTCTAAAAGGATTTTCCATTTCTCGGTTTTCTCAGCTAGCGACATTCGGGCATTGGCTGGACTGGGGGAAGGGAGTGTGATAAATATCCTGTTTTCGTCGAACCCGACGTACTTCTTATAGAATTCTTCGGCTTTCTTACTTGTAAAAAAGACATGCTTTATTTGTGGATATTTCTTGAAGAATTTTTTGAAATCGTTTGCTTTTTCGTTTTTAATACAACTATCGAGACTGCCTTTTCCTTCACAGGATTCAAGCACATCCCATATAGCTATGTTATTCTCTGCAAGCAAAGCATTTTTTTCGGAATAATCTTCCGGCAGCGGCTTATCGAAAAGAGCAAAAAGGATTTTCCAAAACTGATTGCTTTTATGCCCGTAACGCTCCTGTTTTCGCAAAGATTCTTCGCTGGGCATCGTTCCCAGTATCAGAATGCGGGATTTATCATTTGCAATCGGCTCAAAAGCTATTTTTCTCATGATGTCAGTTACAAGTTACTTCGCCCTATGGGCAGTTACGAGTTACATTATTAATTGTTCATTTTTAATTATTAATTGACAGCTATCTTATTCCGTGCATCATTTTCATCAGACGTTTCAACAAAAAGAATAGTATAACAGAAGCGGCTCCAGCCATGAATACAAAGAGCATAAAGAAATCGTACAGGTTTGAAATCTGATAACCCAGAAATGATTTGGGATTTTCCATTTGCTGCTTTTCCAGTTCGCTCTGAACAGTGGTCTTTAATTCTTTATTTTCTATTTTTCCGAATGCAATCTGTCCGAAAGGAATAACTTCCGTTCCTTCTTTCAAAGATACCGATTCTTTAAAATTCTCCGGTAAAAGTGTTAACTGGTTCTCTTCCTCTGCCGATTGCACGGCCGACAGTTCGATCAATGGCTCCGGATAATAACCGCTCAAGGTTCCTGAGAACTTATTTGCTGCCGAAGTGCTCATATACCATGTTGCCATAAGCAGTGAGGCAAAGCGGATAGGCGCCAGTTTATTTACCATCGACAAGCCGATAGGAGACAGGCATAATTCCCCGAAAGTATGAATCGTATAAAGGCTAATCAGCCATAGCATACTCACTTTCACGCCCGGTGCAAGGCCTCTCACACCAAAAGCGATAATGAGGTAACCCATTGCAAGCAAGAAAAGGCCTATCGATTGCTTATAAGGCGAAGCGGGTTCTTTTCCTTTCCTGCTGAGCTTCGTCCATATAGCTACGAATATTGGAGCAAATATAATAATGGCAACAGCATTCACAGACTGAAAATAAGATGTAGGAATCGTCCAATTGAAAATGCCGATATGCCTGTTTGTTTGCTCTTCGGCAAAATAGGTCAGCGATGCACCTGCCTGTTCAAATGCCGCCCAGAAGAATATGACGAAAAACGCGATAATGTATATTACCCAGATGCGTGAACGTTCGATTTTAGTAAGTGAAGGGTCGGAAATAATATATCCCGGCGCGGCGATAGCCATAGAGAATATAATAGCGCCGATAATATCGGTATCGAACACCTTATAAAGGAGAAAAAACAGTCCTATCCACACAGCGCCCCATATAGCCGCAAGTCTGAAGCCTGCATTCTTATGTTCTGTTTTGGGCGTTTCTTCTTTCTCTTCTTTTTCCATCCTCGCAGTATCCTTACTGTTTGGAATTACGCCTATGGCTTCCCCTGCAGGAGTTACCAGATACTTATCTTTGAGCATGGTGAAAACAACGACCCCGAACAGCATACCGACACATGCCGCCAAGAATCCCCATTTAAAATCGGCAGGATGACCTGTATCGCCAAGTATACCACAGACTAGAGGTGCAAAGAACGAGCCTGTATTTACACCCATATAGAATATTGTATATGCAGAGTCTTTACGAGTGTCTTCCGGCTTATATAATTGTCCTACCATAGTAGAAATATTCGGCTTGAAAAAACCGTTGCCTAAAATAAGAAATCCGAGTCCGGAGAACATCAGAGTAGTGGCCAAATCGACATTTTCGAAGAAATGACCCGAAAGAAACATCAGAAACTGTCCCAAAGCCATTAACAGACCGCCTACAATAATGGAACGGCGGTTGCCCCAATAGCGGTCGGCAATATATCCGCCGATAAGTGGTGTGAGATAGACAAGTCCGGTATAACTACCGTATATCTGTGAACTGTAAGCTTTATCGAATAGCAGGGCTTTCGTCATATATAGAACAAAAAGCGCACGCATACCGTAATAGCTGAATCTTTCCCACATCTCGGTGGCAAAAATCAAATAGAGGCCTGTAGGATGTCCTTTTTGAACAATTTCTTTTTCGTTAGTCATTTATCAAAAATCTCTGAATATAGAAAAATGAAAAAATCCGGCCTTTGAGAACCGGATTTATATATTATTTCTTAATGTTCGGTAGTTCCAAACCGTAGCCTTTTTTCTTATCTTCCGCTTTCAGTAGCAGGGCTACAACAAGGGCGAGGATGCCGAAGCAGGTGAATATTATCATTGGTAATGTATAATCATACATATTAACGGCTTTTCCATCTACCATGCGTTGACCTGTAATACAATATTTTTCCAGAACGAGGCCGATTACATATGGTACACCCATTAGCCCCCAGTTTTGTACCCAGAAGATAAGAGCGTATGCTGTACCGAGCTTGTTCTCAGGAATGATTTTAGGCACAGAAGGCCACATTGCCGAAGGAACAAGTGAAAATCCGATACCGAGAAGCACCATCAAGCCTGTTGCAAACCACCAGTAGTTTAGCACAGGAGCTGCAAATAAAGAATGTACAATTATTAATAATACTGCTCCTATTATCATTATAGTGGCGCCTTTTCCTTTCTTATCGTATATTCCTCCGAAGAGCGGGGTTAATAATATCGCTCCGAAAGGTAGTATTGCCGGGATATTTCCCGCAAATTCAGGTTCGATATTGTATTTGTTTATCATTAAATCCACTGCATATTTAAGGAATGGAAATACAGCAGAATAGAACAATACGCAAAGGAATGCTATTAGCCAAAACCCTCTGTTTTTCACAATGAAAAGAATATCCGATACTTTAAACGGCTCTTCTTTTTCTTCATTTGTTTCTGTCATAGATGCATCCAGCTTCTTATCCATTACAGAGAATACAAGGAAAGCGATCAATCCGATGCAAAGTAATACAAGCCCAAACAGTATAGGCGCCGATACACTATTGAAATGCTTTGCAATAGGGAATGATGCAGATAAAGCAAGGGTGGTACCGATACGGGCAACCGAAACCTGTAAACCCATCGCTAAAGCCATCTCATGTCCTTTAAACCACCGTACAATCACTTTTGTCACCGTTATACCTGCTATCTCGACTCCCATTCCGAAAATAGCAAATCCGACACTCGCCAGCATTACCTGTGTATTAACACCGAGTATGGTCCCCTCAAAACCCGAACCATATGCTATAGCATAGTATTTCAGGGAACAGCCTGCCACCATCAGTATACATGCTCCTAATCCGGTGAAGCGAACGCCCATTTTATCAAGGATAATTCCCCCTAAAATAAGCATCACAAGAAATACATTGAACCAGCCGTAGGCGCTGGTGAAAAATCCGTAATCGGAACTTTGCCAGCCGAATTCGCTTTCGAGCATTGGTTTTAACGGTGCCATGACGTCTGTGATGTAGTATCCACAGAACATCGTCAGTGCAACAACCCCCAGCACCATGAATCGGGCAGCCTTAGAGTCGCTTAGTTTTTGCCTTAGTATTTCGGTCATTTCTGTTTAATAATTAAATGTTTGTTTGAATTTTGAATGCAAAAGTATGGAAAAGAATTAGAAATCTATAATCCAATGCTTTAAAACATAGCTATCCGGCAGATTAAATATCACTCAAGTGGGTTATAATAAACTGTCTATCTTCTTTCTGACTGACTCCGGTTCATCGGGTCCCGATACCGATGTGTGTACTTTCTTGTCTTTGTCAATTATAATATATGAAGGGTATCCCGGAAGATTGTTTTCCGATCTGAATAATAGCGATGCATTAGTATCTAAATAGTAATTTTCCCCTCCGATATTATGCTTCTTTATTGTTTTTGGCCAGTTTTCTGCTGAAGATTCTACACACAAATTGATGAATACAACGTCTTTTTCTTTATAATAATTATGTAGTTCCGGTACAAACTTCATTGCTTCTATACAAGGCCCGCACCATGTCGCCCACACATCGATATACAGGACTTTATTTCCATATTTTTCGGATAGATAATTCAGCAGTTTTACATCGCGCAGAGTATCTGTTTCATTATCATTAATCATATAAACCAACTCGTTCAATGGTTTTTCTGTTTCCGGCAGTTCCTGTATTTGTTCGGCTTGTCTGATTTTCTCTAATTTATCCACAAATAGCCTTTGTGAAAAGGCTGTTCTTATTTCAGGTACAGAATCATATAAATTAGAATCTTTGCTCACTACTTCTTTCAGAAAATTATATAGCATGACATCTCTGACTACACCTTCGGGCGCTTTTTCCGATAATCGTTTAATTATTAGTGGTATAGCATGAGGGAAGTCTTCTTCTTTTAACAATCGCGAGATTTCGGGTTCGCCTTCAATTACTGTTCTCAAACAAGAACTCAGGTGATACTGGAAATACATTGTCTGGAAATTACTTTCATTAAACACATCGAATATAGAATCTGTAAAGACATCCCATTTATCCGCTTCGTTGGCATTATAATCCATAATGTAATTCGCTGCAATGTATTTATAATCGGTAAATGCCCACTGCCTTAGAAAGTCGCTTGAATTATTCCTATCCGAATATGCATCGATAGAATCCTTGCCTATGTTGAACTGCTGTTTGAGATGCGTTAAAAATTCTTGGGGAGGAGCGTCATTGTCAAAATTGAATGAAAGAATCTGATATGAATAATTTGTCCATAGAAATATTTCCCTGTTGAGTTCCGGATTGTCACCTGAAAAAGTAACGCTATTATCCAAATCAGGCCCGATCTTATCCGCATCGATATTTACAAATACAGAATCTCCCGGATGCACAAACAGATTAATAAACCTGTTGGCGATACGGATAGTCAGGTTTTGAGCAAAAGTGTATTCATGCTCAGTGTGAAAAGAGCCGTTTGTTTCGGATAGAATCTGGGCCGATTGACGGTCATTATCCAATGGGTCACAGAAGTTTACCACTATAAGGCTTGATTTATCGGAATAATTATTCACAATGCCCGCAATAACTGTTCTTTTGGGCTTTAATTCGTTGTTTTTGGAAGAACAGGAGATAATGCAAACAGATGTCAGTAGAATGTAAAGGGCATTTATAAGATTTTTCATAATGATATAGATTATAGGTTATTTAGCCTGATTACCTTAGTGTTAAAAACTACGAATATATGGATTTTTTATAAATGCAGGTCATCAAAAAGTACTTAATTAGTAATTTTTAGATACATTAAGTCACTAATATTTCGATTAGATGTATCTTTGCGTAAAATATCGAAATTATGACATTGAAAGATAAGCATATCGTATTGGGAATCACGGGTAGTATAGCCGCTTATAAAGCAGCTTCACTGGCAAGGTTATTGATCAAAGCAGGTGCGGAAGTACAGATCGTAATGACTCCGTCCGGTAAAGAATTTATTACCCCCGTTACCCTTTCGGCATTGACAGGCAAACCCGTAGTCAGCGAGTTTTTCACTGCTAACGACGGCACATGGCACAGTCATGTAGACCTCGGGCAGTGGGCAGACCTGATGCTGATAGCTCCCGCAACAGCCGCTACAATTGGTAAAATGGCAAACGGTATAGCCGATAATATGCTTATCACGACCTATCTGTCGATGAAATCGCCTGTAATGATTGCTCCGGCGATGGACCTGGATATGTTTGCACATCCTTCTACCACACGGAATATCGAATTGTTGAGATCGTATGGCAATATTATTATAGAGCCTGCTGCGGGTGAACTTGCCAGCCACCTCATAGGAAAGGGGCGGATGGAAGAACCGGAAAAAATACTCACAGTTGTCGAGGATTTCTTTGCAGGAGAGGAATCTCTTTCAAAAAAAAAAGTACTGATAACGGCAGGGCCTACTTATGAGCGTATAGACCCTGTACGTTTTATCGGCAATTACTCTTCCGGTAAAATGGGCTTTGCTCTTGCTGAAGAATGCGCTCGTCGCGGCGCACAGGTGACTTTGGTTGCAGGGCCTGTATCATTGAAAATAAATCATCCGAACATAACCCGTATAGATGTGGAGTCGGCAGAGGAGATGTATAATGCTTCTGTCAAAGCTTTCCCCGAAATGGATGCTGCTTTATTGTGCGCGGCCGTTGCCGATTTTCGTCCTGCGGAACAGTATAAGGAAAAAGTAAAGAGGGGAGAGGATATATTAAATATTTCGCTTGTGCCGAATAAAGATATTGCTGCATCGCTTGGTAAAATGAAAAAATCAAGCCAGATTCTTATCGGTTTTGCGCTGGAAACCAATGATGAAGAAACTAATGCCCTGAAAAAAATGGCTAAGAAAAATCTCGATTTCATCGTACTTAATTCACTGAATGATGCAGGAGCGGGCTTTAAATATGATACCAATAAAATAGCGATACTAACCAGCAGTGGAGAGAGGAAAGATTTTGCCTTGAAATCGAAAAAAGACGTTGCAACGGATATAATAAACGAGACATTGGGATAAAAGCGCTATTGTCTGTTTTATATACAGAAAACAAAAGATATTTTTATTTGTTAATAACAATGCAGCTAAACAAAACCGCATTGTTTAAATGGATAGAAAAGGAAAAAAAGCGCTAAAAATCATATTTACCGTACTTGCGTTGGTGATCGTAGGAGGTTTTGCCTTGAACTGGTACCTCAGATACCGGCTCGAAAACAGCTTGCGGGAAAAATTCAGGGAAGAAATTTCTAAAGCTACAGACGGTTTCTACACTTTTTCTTACGATAAATTATCTGTCGGCCTTTTCAGCGGTGAACTCGCTCTTAACGGAGTAGTGCTCAATCCCGACTCTGCCGTTTATGAAAAATGGAAGAAAGGCGACAGCCTGCCTGATCTTTATTACAAAATCAAGCTCGAAGAAATACGTTTCAGAGGAATAAATCTGACATGGCGCAGGGATTTTAAGAATCTGGACTTTAGCTTGTTCGAAATTAAAACGCCTGATATACAGATTTTTCAGCCTGTACTGAATTCTTCATTAAAGTCTCCGTTGGATAAGGAAGAAACTAAAGAGTCGAAAACCTTGTATCAACTAATCTCGACTTATATCGACGAACTTACCGTAAAGGAAATAAATCTGGAAAATGCAAAGATTCATTACACCATACAAGACCCTTATTCTGCTGTGGTTTATTCTCTGATCGATGCGAATTTCAGGGCTTACGGCTTTCTACTCAATAAAGACTCCTATTCATCGGGAAAATTGCTGTATTGCGACGACTTTGAATTTATAGCTAATACACCTCAGAATCTGCTATATAGTGATCAGTTGATTCTGAATACAAACAATATTAAACTCAGCACAATAGACGAATTGATTCAGATAGAAGGTGTGCGTTTGCATCCTTCTGATGAATATTTGCAGGATAAAGAAGAAAAAACCGGTGCTTATGTGAATGCCGAGATAGAATCTGTCTTGGTAAAAGGAGTGAAATTCGAACGGAAAGATGCCAAGAATTTCCTTGATGCGGATTCATTCGATATTTCTTCCACTGCCATAGAATACTATAATGTTTCAGGAAGTGATGTAGCGCAATCGAAAGATACGACACAGAATAAAGATAGCATTAATAAAGGCCAGCCGTGGTCGCTGTATACTATTGTCTCACCTCTGCTTCAACGCGTATCTATCGGAAAAATCGGGATTGAAAAGACACGGTTCGATTACACAAATATTCAAAATGGTAAAACGGATGTTTACAAACTCGATCAGTTCGATTTTCATGCCAATAGTTTTCTTATCGATTCATTGTCTCAATACAAGCGAAAATTCTGGTATGTAGATAATTTTGCGATGAAGGCTACAGATATAAACGGAGAGATAGAAAGTAATAATGCGAATGTAAATATTGAAAGTCTTTATCTGGATACAGAAGAGAAGCATTTTAATATATCGGATATAAAAATACGCCCGATAAAGACGAGGGGTGTCTCGGATGATTATTTATCCGGGAATATAGACAGCATTTTTATAGAAGGATTGAATTATGATACCGGTATTTCGGCTGATGAATTAAGGATAGAAAATCCTAATATACAGTATTATAAAATAACCAAAGGAAAAAAGAATTCTTCCGGTGGAAAGGACGGAATAGAGGCTTCAAAAGATGCATTGAATGTTTTTAATCCTTATGCCAATTATCTTTCGGTAAAAGATATAAAGCTGGTAAATGCAAATGTTATTGTACATGATTTTAGTATGAAAAGTACATACCGTCTGAATAAGCTGAACTTCTATGCCGTTAATTTTTTGATTGATGAGGAAACGAGAAAAACAGCGAGATATCTCTTTACTTATGATGATATCGGTTTATCGTTCCGGAATTTCGATAATCTACTGGACGATAATAATTACAGGTTACAAATCAAAAGCCTCGATTTGTCTACTTTGAAAGGCTCCCTCCTTATGGAAGGAATCAGGCTTATACCTCAGACTGTATCTTGGTCGAAAGCTCCGGCTACGTATTATGATATAAATATTCCTTCGATAAAATTGAGAGGATTCGATAATCTCAGCTATCTTAATCAAAAGAATTTGAAAATAAAATCACTGGATATTGCTTCTCCTCATATAAGCATGGTGAAAACGGCGGATTCACCGAAAAAAACGAAATCAGAGAATAATGATATGTCTTCTGTATTCAGTAATATTATAGCAGATGCAGTGAATATTAATGATGCGGAATTTAAATATGTGGACGAGGTTACCGCTGATAGTCTGACTACTACTCTCGATGCTTTCAGATTGAATACGCTACAATGGGCTACAGGTAAGAATTTTAAAATCGGAGAGTTTATTTTACAATCTCCGAAAGTGGATTATATATCCCGACATATAGCACCCAAATCACAGCCACAAGGTAATACTAGTACTAAAGGTACTGACGGAATAATAAAACTTTTAGGTCAAAAAATCAATATAGGAAAGTTCAGTATAACTCACGGAGAATTTGATATTCAGCAGCCGGATAAAAAATTTAACACACAGCTTCCGGATTTTACACTTGCGGGGATCAACTGGGATCGGAATAAATCTTTTCTGGAACTTTCCTCTTTGGATATAATGAATCCGGTAATTAGTCTATCGCAGCAACGAAAAGAAGAAGTATCAAGAGCAGACACAACAAAATCTTCAAAAAGCGATATTTATACTATACTTAATCCATATGCAGACATAGCCTCTATAAAAGGAGTAAATATCTCAAATGCTAAAATAAATCATACATATCCGTCTATTATAGTTCCGGTACAGAATGAAATGAATAATACGACCAATCTGGCTATCGAAGGTCTGCAAATAAATACTGTGGACAGGAAGGTAAGGATGGATGATATGAATTTTAATACCAAAGATTTATCGCTTCCTATTATTGATGGCTATTATACACTTGGCTTCGGTGAGATCGATGTAAATAAAAATGCAGGCACACTGAAACTTTCCGATATTAGGATGGAATCGGCATATCCCAAAATGGAGTTTTCATATCGACATCCCACACACATGGACTGGTTCGACGTAACTGTAGGGAATGTTTCCTTGTTCGGTGTCGATTATGATACATATTTTTCTGATGATATACTCCATGCAAAGCAGTTCCTGTTGAAGGATGTGGTATTGCTAAATTTAAAAAATAAGAAGATTTATACACCGCCGAAACTTCAACCGCTGATTTATACAAAATTGTATGATATTCCGTTCGGAGTATCTTTCGATTCTACCGAAATCTCTAATTTTTCGGTTGTATATGAAGAATTGCCGAAGAAGGGAACAGTTACAGGCAAACTGGCATTTATGGGAATGAATGCTACTGTCGGCGGCTTAACCAACAGGGCATCTCATCCACAACAAATGATGCGGTTGAAAGCCGAAGGTAAGCTTATGGGGGCAGGTTATTTCAATGCAGTATGGGATATGCCTGTCACACCCGATTATGATTGCTTTGTACTTGAGGGACATGTATACAGGTTTGATCTGAGAGACCTCAATCATATGGTGACTCCATTGGCAAATGCTAAGGTGAAGAATGGTATACTCAATGATCTGTGGTTCAGGACAGAGGCTTCGAGTATGAATGCTGCAGTTGATATGAGATTCTTGTATAATGGATTGGAGGTAAATCTTCTGAAAAATGATGAAGAGCAGTCTACCAAGAAATTTATGAGTGATATTGCCAATTTGATTATACGCTCTAACAATCCCAATAAAGCAAAAGATAAGCCGAGAGAACCGTCTCTTCATATCACAAGGGACCCTTATCATTCCACTTTCAATTACTTCTGGCAGATATTGCAGCCTGCAATAGTAGAATCTGTAGGTGTTTCGCAGGGTAAACAGAATTTTGCAAAGAAAGTATCCGGTTTCTTCACCAAAGTAAAGAATTTTTTCACAGGTAAGAAAGAAGATAAAAAGCCCCCTATACCTGTATTGGGTGTTGAACCTCCGGTTGAAAAATAATATTACTCTTTGAAAAGCCTCCCCTGAAAGGTCTCTCTTTCAGCAAATCTTTTCAGTACTTTAGCGGTGAATTCGAAGTTTTTCAATCCCCAGTCGGGTGCTATAAGTAGCTCTTTTGGAGATTGGGATACAAAACGTTCTAAAATAAATTCAGGATTGAGCCGTTCTGCAAAATCAACGATCAAATCGATGTATTCATCTACTTCAAATAAATTAAACCATTCGGGATTTTCACGATATTGCTTTGCCATTACCGTGCCTTTTATCAGTTGCAGTTGATGTAGCTTTACGGTAGTTAGCGGTAGTTTTGATATCTTATCAGCATGGGCAAGTACTTGTTCGCGGCTTTCGTGTGGTAATCCTAATATGAGATGTGCTCCTGTATAAATGCCTTTCGAAGCAGTCTTATTAATAGCTTCTACACTTTCGGCATATGTATGTCCCCTGTTTATAAATTCCAAAGTAGAGTCGAGCGTAGATTCCAATCCGTATTCTATTATCAAAAACGTGCGCTTACTTAAATCACTGAAATAATCGAGCAAATCATCAGGCATGCAATCAGGCCTTGTACCTATAATTAAACCGACAACATTAGGGTAGGATAGTGCTTCTTCGTACAATGCTATCAGCTTGTCAATATCATCGTACGTATTAGTATAAGATTGGAAGTAAGCCAGATACTTCATCTCGGGATACTTTCTTGAAAAGAAAGCTATGCCATCTGTCAGCTGATCGGTGACAGAACGTTGTTTCCCGCTATAGCCCGGACTGAAACTTTGGTTGTTACAATATGTACAGCCTCCAACAGCTTTGAGGCCATCTCTGTTGGGACAAGTAAAACCTGCATTGATTGATATTTTCTGAACCTTATACGGAAAGTGCCTGTATAACAATTCGCCAAATTCTCTGTAATATTTATTCTGCATTTATTGACAATATTGACAACACAAAGGTAATAATTCACTTAATCAATCGATTATATATTTAGTCATTTAATAATCTTTAAGTTAGTTAGGGATGATAACATAGGATAAATAAAAATTTTCTTGGCTAAATAGGTATTTTTCAATTATTAGCAGAAATATTTTTTAATGAAAAATTTGATAGACTAAATATATAGTTTTCTATTATGAAAACTAGGATTTATTTTTTTATAATAATTCTTCGAATTTGAATTATTAATAAGGTGACCCCCGTAATTTATTTCCTTAGAAATTAGCTGATATATATTACAGTTGGCTGTGTATATTGTTAGTAATTAATATATAAACTTTAATTTAATAAATTCTGATAATGCATTTTCTTATATATTTTTCTTTTTTGAATTATAATATTAAATATGATAACAATTAATACTAAATTTTTAATCTCTTAGTAAATATATAATAATTATGAAATCATACTCGGAATAAATAAATTATATATTCATCAATAAAATTGGTATATTCTATTGATAAAATCTTTTACAGAAATATAATTTATAAATTCTTTTCAAATAATTCTACTTTAAAAAATTATTTCCTGAAAATTATCAGATAGACATTTTTTCAATTTATTATCCATTCGGGAAACTAAATCTTATAAGTTTAATTTTATTGTTGTCAGATACGTATCTATCTAACTTATATACAGATATTCATTCGCGTTTTTATGTGTCTTATTATTAATATATTATGGATAATATTAAATACTTATATCTTAAATGTTAAATAATTATTTTATTAATTATGAAAATTATATAATTCTTGCTGATGTATGATTGTTGAATATTTATTCTATCTCTCTAGTTAATTAATAAATATCAATTAGAATTTTGAGGTTGCTATCAATTGCTTATTAACATATAAATCATGAAATTATTTCAAGTAATAACTAAAAATAATTTTTAATTATACTATAACTTATCGTTAAAGTTTTTTCTAAAATATGAAGTATTATTTTTATGAGCTTGCACGATATGTATTATATAGATACATATTTATAAATAAGATGAAAGTCTCTTTTCTAATTTAATGGTCTGAAATGGTATTTCTAATACATATATTGTATTATGAATTATATAAAATATGCATCTGTAATAATTTTGAGAGATTATCTGATTCTTTTTATGTACAGCAATAAAATAATTACTTTAAACTATTTATTAGTGAAAATCATAATATTATATAAAAAATTCTGAAGTCGTCAAAACTTCAGGAAATAATTATAAATCAATTCTCTATAATTTAAATGATTATTATAAGATGACTTCCTTTTTCAAAAAGTCACAATCCGGCTATTGTCATGCAATGCGCTGATTTTTATATTTACAGTATCATTCGGCAATAAACTCTCAACTTTTTCCGGCCATTCTATAAAGCATAGGCTTCCACTATAAAAATAATCTTCATACCCGAAATCGAAAGCTTCTTCTACTTTATTGATGCGATAGAAGTCGAAATGATAGATTAATTCTCCACTATCCGAACGGTACTCGTTCACAATAGCAAATGTAGGACTATTGATAGTATCCGATACTCCGAGATTCTCACATATAGCTTTGATGAATGTTGTTTTACCTGCTCCCATTTCACCGCGAAAAGCGAAGACGGTATTATCGCCCATTTGCCGGATAAATTCCTTTGCCGCTTCGTTTATTGTATCGAGCGATTCTATTCTTATTTCCATATCGAGTGAATTAATTCCGCTGCAAAGATAAAGTTTATTCTATTTACCGCTATTATTTGCCTGTTAAAGTAATTACGGGCACAATCATTTCTTCCATTGAAATGCCTCCGTGCTGGAATGTCTCCGTATAGTAAGATACATAATGGTTGTAGTTGTTCGGATAAGCAAAAAAGTCTTCTCCGGTGGCAAATATGTACTTTGTACTGATATTCGGTGCGGGCAACCCTACCTTTTCCGGTGAGTGGATATCATATACTTTTTTGCGGTCGTATTCGAGGTTTCTTCCGAGTTTGTAGCGGATATTAGAGTTTACGCTTTTGTCGCCTATTACTTTAACAGGATTTTTAACGCGTATAGTTCCGTGGTCGGTGGTTAATATTATTTTGTATCCCATATCCTTTGCTTTCCTCAGGATATCCATTGTGCTGGAATGCCTGAACCACGAACGGGTAAGTGAGCGGTACGCCGCTTCATCCGATGCCAGTTCGCGTATCATCTTTGAATCGGTACGGGCATGCGAAAGCATATCCACAAAGTTAATCACTACTACATTCAGCGGTTTATTGCTCATTGCACTCATATTTTGAACAAGCTTTTCTCCCGATGAAGAGGACAGAATCTTAGTATATGAAAAATCATATTTCAAATGATTTCTTTCAATTTGTTTTCGTAAAAAAGCCTCTTCATTTTGGTTTTTGCTTTCATCTTCATCTTCTTCAACCCACAGATCAGGATAAGATTTTACAATTTGCGACGGCATAAGACCTGAAAAGATTGTATTCCGTGCATATTGGGTAGCAGTTGGTAATATGCTGAAATATTCTTCTTCCGTGATATTGAAATCATTTGCCAACAGGTCTTTTACCTCCCACCATTGATCGAGCCGGAAATTATCGATAAGGATAAAAAATACCTTTTCATCGCTGTTTAATAGCGGAAAAACTTTTTTCGGGAATAGCTCAGGGCTTATTAACGGCCTGCCTTCTATACTATTAATCCACGACTCATAATTTTGTTTGATGTATTTGCAAAAACCTTGATTAGCTTCCTGCTTTTGCATCCGTAACAATTCTATCAATGGATTTTGGGAAGCTGTCAGTTCGGTTTCCCAATAGATGAGTTTTTTGTAGATGTCAATCCAGTCCTTATAATCGGTAGATTCGTTGATCCGTGCACTAATCTTTGTGTATTCTTCCCGATAGCTTTCCAATGTCATTTCGGAAACGATATCGTCTTTATGCAGGTTTTTCTTTATCGAAAGTAGTATCTGATTCGGATTCACGGGCTTGATAAGATAATCGGCTATCTTTTTTCCTATGGCATGCGTCATAATTCCCTCGTCTTCACTTTTGGTAATCATGATGACGGGAATATTCGGATCGATTTCTTTTATAATACTTAATGTTTCCAGTCCTGCCAGTCCCGGCATGTTTTCATCGAGGAAAACGATATCGAACGATTCGCTTTTTATGCTGTCTATAGCGTCATGTCCGCTGTTCACAGGAGTTACTTCATAGCCCTTTTCCTGCAAAAAGAGAATATGTGCGCGCAGAATGTCTATTTCGTCATCTGCCCATAGTATCCGTTTTTTTCTCATTCAAAACTGTGGTTTATATAACACAAGCCACATTTATTCCTCATAAAGTGGCTTGTTATATCGTTATGCACTCTAGTTATTATCAAAAGTACAAACAGAAGTGCAATAAGTAAAACGGGCAGGGTTAAAAATTATTATTTAAGCGCTGCGTTTATAGCATTCAAAAGATACTCTTTCGGGTCTGAACTGTATTCCCAGAACATAACTCCCGCCATTCCGTTAGTTTTCACATACTCACATTTTGCTGTTACCGATTCTTCATCGTCGTATGTGAGGAATGTTCCTTTATAGAAGTTGAAGAGGAACGGAGCTTGTGCTGCCTCATCCCAATAGCGGTAATATTCATTCTTGTTGACAAGGCTGTCTTTAATGAAAGTATATCCTTTTCCTTCTATTTGCTTATCCACTGCATCGCCTATTCCTTCCGAAGCACCTTTCTTCAACTGATACATTCTTCCATAGAAAGCAATTCCCATAACCAGTTTTTCCATTGGTACGCCTGCCTTATTGAACGCTTTCACCGCTAAATCTGCACTGTTCGACGGACTGTATTTGTCAGAAGCTAAGAGATTAGTGTGGTGAACCGCCGTATCTGACGATTGCGTATCGTAACTCATTATGTTTATATAATCCAGGTATTGTTGTGCTTTATCCATTTCGGTATTGTCTACAAACTTCTGGAATCCGCCGACTGCCGTTGTTAGCAGATATTTTTTCTCAGTTGTCTTTTCAAGTGCGTCAAGCTCAGCCTTTATCGCAGCAAACATCAGCGTATAATTTTGTTTGTCTTCAGGACGGAAAACATTTCCTGCATCACCTTCAATAGCAGGATATTCCCAGTCAATATCTACTCCATCGAGATTGTATTTATGCATGATTTCAACGGCCGATTTGGCAAATGTCTTTTGCCCTTCTGCTGTGAGTACTGCATCGGAAAAGTTCTTGCTCCATGTCCAGCCTCCTACTGATATAAAGATCTTGAGGTCAGGATTTACTTTCTTCAACTCGTTTAATTTTCTGAAATTAACGGTATCAGTCGCCTCATTGGTGAGAAAAGCTTTTCCCCCCTGTACATCTACAAAGGCATAATTAATATGGGTAATTTTGTCCGGAGATATTTTACTCACGTCCACTAATCCGTTAAATCCGGCTACATAAGCTATGATGACGGGCTTTGCTTTTTCCGGCTCTTTTTTACCTCCCGAACACGATGAGAAAATCGCAAGGAGTATTAAAGCTGATAAAATAAAATTCTTTTTCATATAATTCAATTATTTGGTGGTGTCTAATGCTATCTCTATCTGCGCGAGCAAGTCCTGTAAATGGCTTCGTTTCAATCCCGATGCCGAATTTGCAGCACTTCTGATGCTTTGGCGCAAATCCATTAACTGTGTGCGGGCGATGCCTGTCGCATCCGATGCCCGTGCACCCATTTGCGGATTGTTATTTTTCGGGTCGATTATATTTATCAATGCATTTACGTAATTTTTCTGCAGGTTGCGACGGTATATATCGATTTGTTTGCCGTTTGTCAGTTCCGACCAGATGCTTTTCTTCAGGTCGCTGAACATATTAAGCGCCGTGTATGCACTATTCCCGTTAAAGGCTTCGTCGCGCAACATCTTATCTATTGTATGTTTACTTATCAGACGGTCAATTGTTCTTTTCTGCACATTTCCTATAGCGCTGATTGGGTCTACACTTGCTTTTGTAATCAGTGTTTTGTCTATCAGCCATTCAGGTGTAGTAAATAGTTGTATATCCAGGAATTTCATCGCTTCTTTCTGTATACTTGCCGGAACAAATTCCTCCGAATTTCCGGATTCTTCTACCATAACAGGCGTGCGGTAGATACCGGCGATATTTTTAGTCACATGTCCCATATATCTACCATATTGGGTGACTACTTCTCCGTAAATAGATGTTGCCATGGCATATCCTTTATTCGGTTCTCTTGTCCAATCGAGTATCTGAGGAACCATGCGTTGCAGGTTCTTTATACCATATGTGCTGGCAAGCATGGCATCGTCGCCAAGGTCTTCGCTCTGGTTACGCGGGTCGTCATAATCGGTTTCGGTACCGAATGTGAAACGTTTGTCGCTCTGCAATTTCTCCATTATAGTTTTATTGGAGAACGGAACTTCATCTTCCGGTGTTGCAAATTGAGGGAGGTATCTGTATCCCCATTCTATCGACCAGTCATCGTATATACCGATGCGCGGGAAAAGGCCTTTCTCCGAAATATTATCTTCCGGTTGTGCAATATAGTTGAATCGGGCATAATCCATAATGGACGGTGTATGTCCGTTTGCTTCTACCCATTCCTTATTTCTCAGGTTCTCAACAGGAACAGTCGCCGACGAGCCGAAGTTATGCCTCAGTCCTAATGTGTGACCTACTTCATGCGATGACACAAAACGTATTAGCTCACCCATAAGTGCATCATCGAAAGTCAGTTTCTGTGCGCGCTTGTCCACAGTTCCGGCCTGTATCATATACCAGTTGCGAAGCAGCAGCATTACATTGTGGTACCAGTTGATGTGTGTTTCTATAATTTCACCACTGCGTGGGTCGTGTACATGCGGTCCGCTTGCGTTCGGTATATCAGACGGTTTGTATACAATGGCTGAATGACGTGCATCATCGAGGCTCCAAGTTGAATCTTTGGGAGCTTCAAGTCCGATAATTGCATTTTTGAATCCGGCTTTTTCAAATGATTTCTGCCAGTCGTTCACTCCCTGAATCAGGTAAGGAACCCATTTTTTAGGAGTGGCAGGGTCTATATAGAATACAATTTGCTTTTTAGGTTCTACCAATTCGCCGTTCAGGTATTTCTGAAGTTCGCCGTCCTTTGGTTCCAATCGCCAGCGGGTAATCTTCGATTTGTAATCTATTCCCTGCGGGTTGGAATCAAAGTCTGTATACCGGACTGCAAAATAGGCAACACGCGGGTCGAATAACCGCGGTTTCATCGGCACTTTCGGAAGTAATACCATCGAACTGTTCAATTCATAAGTCATCGGGTCGGTAGGGTAGTACTGTGCAGCCTGTGGCGGATATCCCTGCGGTGCAGTCTGTGCGTAAGTCTTCACCGTTCTGATTTCGACATTGATAGGATAGGCTTTTATGGTATCGATATAGCCTCTGTCGGCAAAATGATTTCCGATTCCCCGGTATTTCTTCATGTTACCATCGAAGAAGAAAACACTATTGTCTCCGTTCAGGAAGTCCGTTACGTCGATCACTGCCGTCGAAGTATTCTTAACAGAATCTTTGTTATATGCCTGTACGGCAAATGAGGCGAAAATCGGTTGTATATTTGAATTCTTCACAGACTGATACATACCGAGTGTATCGTTCGCCTGTTCGAGATAAGAAATATTGCGGATAAAGACTTTATTATTCGGGCCTTTTTCGAAACGAATTACATTTTCGCCTATCTGGTCACCCGGATAGCCTACCTGCGATTTGTATCTGTTAACCGGAGCTTTCGATATTCTGTTTACTACGAGAATATCCCTCTCCATAATAGAGTCGGGTAGCTCAAAGAAGTATTTTTCCTTTACTTTATGTACTTTAAAGAAACCTGTATTTGTCCGTGCTTCTTTGGTAATCACTTCTCCGTATTTTTTCGGTTCGGACGGAGATGCTGCCGGTTTAGCTGCAGGGGCTGCTGCTTCTTTTTTGTCTTCTTTCTTCTTCTTTTTGAAAGGATTTTTGATCTGTGCGTCGACGCTTACAATCCCGAAGGAAAGGAATAATACCAGAATAAGGTTTTTTACGGACATGGTGGAAAGGTGTTAGGTGAATAATCTTTAGATACAAAACTAAAAAAAATAAATGGATAAATAATTTGATTACTCGATATATGTTTAGATATAAAGTAATATAAAAGGCCTAATCAATATTTGCTATTTAATATGCTTATACGAATAGGCTTTTTGTTTTGGGGAAATTTCTTCAAAAATTTTTCCATTGTATTGTTATCCATCCTTACATCCGCTGGTATTGCAGGAACCCTTTCCCGCAAGGGTTTTTCTATTTTGAAAGTGATTTTATCGGTCTGATAATTGCTGTCAGGCGACCATTTAAGGTTAATATCACCGATATAATATACTTCATCTGTTTTTGCAATATCAGCAAATGTATATTCAGTCGGTATGCTGTATGATTTCATCCGCTTTATATTATTATATTCTAAAAAATCCAGATAAAATTTTCCTAATGGAGCTTTAGTATAGAAATACCCGCCTTTGTCCAATTGTGCGACTATAGGACTTCCATTTTCAGAATATAAATGGGCAGTCATATATTGGTAATTAATATCTTTTTCACCTGTTATTATAACACGGCCGAATATAACCGCCTCATTACTGTTTGTTTCGGTGTTTTTTACTTGAGTAGTAACACAACCTGAGAGAAAGATTGCAAGAAAAACGGAGGTTATAACAACCCTTATCTTAAATATTAACATATAATTTTAATGTCAGAGAATATTACCATAAAATGAAGATACGAAAAAATCGAATGTCTATGCGAAATGCAAAACTTCACCCGTACATATTTAAAAGCGGCATAAACTAATATAATTTATGCCGCATATTTTAAATTTTTATTACAAGCTGTCGCCGAAATCTTCCTTGAATTTTTCAAGTAATCGTTGTGGCCAGTCGCTGACAGGTTCCAGTCCTCCCATGAAGAAACGAAGTACCGGCGGTTCGTATACAAAGCGAAGTCCTCCGATCAATTCGCGATTTTCGTACAACCATGTCATGCGGTCTTCTACGTATTTGATTTGAGATAAAGTGAATACACGGCGCGGAACAGCCAAACGCAAAAGCTCCATGTCGGCATATGTTTCGTTTCCGTATTCGTCGCGCTGGTTAGATACCGAACCGCGTTCCATACCCCTCACGCCGGAGATGAGGAAAAATGCTGCAGCAAGCGAACCTGCCGGATATTCTGTCTGCGGAATGTGCGAGCAGATTTCCATTGCATTAACGTGTGCACCCAATACTCCCGCAGGCGTTACTACAGGAATACCTTTTTTGTCGAGTGAGTTAACAAGATATTCGATGAATTGGGGGCTTTGGCAAATCATGCTCTCGTCCAGCGTTTCGTATAATCCTACGGCAATAGCCTCGATTTCGCGTACCGACATGCCTCCGTAAGTAAGGAATCCTTCGAAAAGAGGTACAAGCGGTTCCAGTTCTTTAAATATGGCTTGGTTGTTGGTACAGATACCTCCTCCACGAGATGAGCTCAGTTTGCGCGCAGAGAAGTAAACCAGATCGGCCAGGCCTGTCATCGTAAGGATGATATCAGCCATCGAACTGTCTTTGAATTCTTCTTCACGCTGTTTTACAAGCCATGCGTTTTCCCCGAGTAAACTGGCATCCAATACCAGTCTGATTCCGTATTTATCGGCAATGGAACGCACGCCGCGCAGGTTTTCTATCGAAAATGGTTGTCCGCCTATCAGGTTGGTAGATGCTTCCATACGGATGTATGGTATATTTGCGGCACCATGTTTATTTATACATTTTTCAAGCTTTTCGAGATTCATATTCCCCTTGAAAGGATGCTTGCTGTTTATCACATAGGCTTCGTCGTAGAGTAATTCTTCTATTTTACCGCCATATTGGGTGATATGAGCCATTGCTGTAGTAAAGTGGTAGTTCATCGGAACTATACTCCCTTTACGTATATATGCGTTGGAAATAATATTTTCGGCAGCGCGCCCCTGATGTACAGGCAGCAAATACTTTTTGCCCAGTACTTCCTCGACGGCTTTCTGATATCTTACAAAACTTTGTGAGCCAGCATATGCGTCGTCGGCTATCATCATGGCGCCCATCTGGCGGTCGCTCATTGCGTTGGTGCCACTGTCGGTAAGCATATCGAGGAATACATCTTTGGTATCGAGCCTGAATGTATTGAACCCTGCTTCGTATAATGCTTCCAAACGACGTTCGATAGGAACTAAATGCAGTTTTTGTACAATACGTACTTTGTGTAATTCCAGAGGAATATTTTCTCCACTGTAGAATTTAATGTTAGCGGAACTTTCTGACATGATATTAGTTTAGTTTATAGTATGTTAAAATAGACGGCGCAAGATATAAATAAATATTCAATTAGCAATGAAAAGGCGTATTATATAATATTTAATATATATAAAATGTCTATTTGGTTTCTTTTTGTAAAGACGATGCCTGTCTTGAATAATAAAGACAAAACAAAGCGTTGAAATTTATTGTTAATTTAGTACGATTAAATATCAATATAAATATGTTAAGTATGGAAAAGGTGAAATTGAATAATGGCGTGGAAATGCCATGTATTGGTTTAGGAGTGTTTCGCATAGAGGATAATAACGAAGCTCAACGTGTGGTAGAAACTGCGCTCAAGGTAGGATACAGGCATATCGACACTGCCATGTATTACCACAATGAAGAAGCGGTAGGTAAAGGCATCAAAAATTCGGGCATTCCGCGTGAAGAGATTTTTGTAACAACCAAAATGTGGAATGCCGACCAGCGCAGCGGAAAGGTGAAAGAGGCTTTTGAAGCCAGCCTGAAAAAGCTAGGTTTGGAATATATCGACCTTTATCTTATTCACTGGCCTGTGGAAGGGAAATTTATAGATACATGGAAAAAGTTTGAAGAAATATACCATAGTGGAAAGGTAAAAGCGATAGGGGTGAGCAATTTCAAACCGCATCATCTCGAAGCCCTTGCTAAAGAGCAAACTATTGTTCCTGCTGTGAACCAGATAGAACTGCATCCTTACCTTATACAAGAGGATACACTCGACTACTGCAAAAAAGCAGGCATTCAGGTAGAAGCATGGAGCCAGTTCGCTGCCAATCAGTTGGGATTGTTCGATGAAAAGGTATTGAAAGACTTATCAGATAAATACTCGAAATCTCCGGCTCAGATTATACTACGCTGGGATTATCAGCGAGGAGTGGTTACTATTCCGAAATCGGCGAATGAAGAAAGGATGAAACAGAATCTGGATATTTTCGATTTTAGCCTGACAGAGGAAGAAATCACGGCTATCAATTCTTTGAATAAAAATAAACGGGTAGGGCCTGATCCCGATCATGTAGATTTTTAAAAATATGATATCTTTGTTATACTGAACGGAATAAATGCCTGTTCCGTTCAGTATCAACTGATTTCATATCCTTAATAATACATAGACAATCCGGGGTTCCCCATTTCGTCATCTGACTCATTCTCATTACTTTTCTTTCCCCTGATAATATTGAATTTATAAGAGAAGCTGACAAGGAAATACCGGTTGATTGAATTTGTACGGCTATCAGACAGGTAATTGCCGTTGACATTACGGTAGACATTATTCCTATCGTTCAGTATATCGAAGAACTGAGCTTTTAATGTCCCTTTTTTCTTTTTTAGGAATTGCTTCGATACGGAGGCATTCCACAATATCTCGCTCTTTTTAAAATCATCTTCATAGCCAGTATTATATGAGTAATTGAGATTGCTCGTAATCGTAAAATCATGCGGAAGCCTCCATATGGCATAATGGTTCAGCGTATAATTTGTGCTGTTCCGGTCTTGCTGATTAGTCAGGTTATTCCGTGTCATATTGTAGGTAATACCGGCCCGCAGATTGGTTTCGAATTTTTCAATTTTAAATTTGAACATTGCCTGCTCGCCGAGTATGCCATTATGAGTAATGGCCTTATCTCCATTAGTGAAGCCGATACTTTTATTGTAATTGACGTATGTTCCGTTGTTAATAGAGAACTTCTTATTTTTTAGGGGTGTGTCGTACATTACGTGAATATTGGCGCCCATATTTCCGTTCACATTCCTGAATGTATTTGTAGTATTACCCAAGTCGTCGATTGTAGAATAACTGACAACATTATTTAATGTATAATTGAAGCCTCCCATTATCATGAAGAAACGGCTTTTTTCATAATCCGACTTCTGATAATACATATTGATGTAATTGCTGTAGCTGGGTTTCAAATCAGGATTACCAAAATGTTTCGACAATGCACTTACTATCACCGTGTCTGCCGACAACTGACCTATGCTCGGATGACTGGTAGAGCCGGAATAATTGAAGTCGAAACTCGTGTTCTGATTCGGATTATATGAGAAATTTATATGGGGGGAGAAATTGACTACATTTTGTTTCAGGTCTTCGATTATCGAATCGCCAAGGCTTATTTTACTTTTCGAATACGACGGGTCGATGCTTATACCTATCGTATACCTGTACTTTTCTTTTGTAGTCTGAAAGTTCAGCCCGATATTCTGGTTGACAAATTTATTCTCTGTATTACGGGTATAGGCCGTATCCAGAATAGTGTAGTTTCCATTCGGGTCTTTCCGGCGCACATCGCGTATACGCTCAGAGTTGTTTACGCCGTACGAATAAGTGAATTGCAGCCTGTGCTCTTTACCGAAAGGTTCTACATACGACATAGATATATTGTGATTATTTTCGTTGCTTTCGGTACTACTCCGCTGGTCGATAATTTTGTCTTCTATACCGCTGCTATATACAGTTTTCGAATAATTTGTTCCTTTA
This sequence comes from Prevotella sp. 10(H), assembly GCF_000711235.1. GTDB lineage: Bacteria > Bacteroidota > Bacteroidia > Bacteroidales > Dysgonomonadaceae > Dysgonomonas. The sequence goes on from NZ_JOMI01000002.1 coordinate 34,092, forward strand.
CTGTCATCTTTGCGGAACGTATTACTGTAACCAAGACTGATAACACGTCCTTTATTATTAAGCCGACGCCCAATATTGATGGAATTATTCATGTTATGCCCATTTCCTTTATTCAGGGATTGTGAATTTCCCGAAGTGGTATCTTGGCCTGCTACGTATGAGAAAGTTGAAGAATTATTTTCATTCTTTGAATCATTTAAGCTAACAGTTGAACGGGCATATATCGTAGTCATCGAATCGGGTTTCCACTCCAGGTTGATCCCGAAATTGGTATTTTCCCTCCTGTTGGTATAGATCATATCATTTTTCGACATACGGTCGCCCGTAGTAAGGAATGTTTGCGTGTTGGTTCTCGTTTCAGCCAGATTCTCATTATTGGAATAACGTATATTTCCCCCTACTTTCAATTCCTTAGTAGCTTGTATATTTGCATTCCCCCCTATAATTTTATGCTTATCTATACCATCACCGCCCCCCCACGAGCGGTCGTCATCGTTTACATTATTCATATCGCCTACGAATGATATCTGATTCTCGTTGCGCATATAGTTTGCCAAAGCCTTATGGGAATATTTGTCGTCGCTACCGTATCCGGCTTTTACTTCCCCGAAAACACTTTGCTTCAATTCTTCCTTCACAACCAGATTCAGTACCTGATCGGGGTTCTTATCTTTAAATCCGGTTATCTTGGCACTTTCCGACTCTTCTTTATATAGCTGGAGTTTCTTGATCATATTGGCCGGAAGGTTGGCCAAAGCCATAGGTATGTCGTTACCGAAGAATTCTTTCCCGTCTACAAGGATTTTAGTTACAGGCTTGCCATTTGCTTTTATATTACCGTCGGCATCGATTTCTATGCCGGGTATATTTCTTACCATATCCTGCAGCATATCGCTTTCCTGCGAACTGTAGGATGCAGCGTTGTATTCGATCGTATCGCCTTTTACTACAATGTTGGGTACCTGTGCTTCTACTACTGCGGCTCCCAGTTCTACTGTTTTTTCCTCTAAGTAAATATCTCCTGCCGAAAAGTCCGGTTTGGAAAAAGTAGTCGCAATATCCTGAAAGATTGTTTTATATCCGAGAAAGGTGATTTCGAGTATATATTTGCCGGGAGAAGCCGAAAGGCGGAACTTACCCTTCTCATCGCTGGCTATTCCTTTGATGTAAGTACTGTCGGCTTGTGTGAGCAGGCGGATAGTGGCTGATTCTATAACTTCCTTAGTCTTGCCGTCATATACAGTTCCCTGTATATAGCCTCTGACATCTTTCTTCTCTGATTGGGCTACAGCAGAAAGACTGACTATTAATAAAAGAAGTATACATAAATGCCTCATCAGCTATGCTCTTTTTATCGGAAACGAAGATAACGCTTTTTTTATTATTTCTTTATAGAGTATAAAAAGGGTAATATTCGTTAAGGTTAATAAAAAATAATTTTTGTAATGCCTCTATAATTTAACGAAAAACAAGGGAAATCCTTATTCAATTACCTGATAAGTAATATCTCAAGACTGACAATATCAAAAAAAAGTGTTTACTTTGTGCAACTTATTTCGAATATAAAACAAAACATATAATAATCAACGAATCGAAGGTAATATGTCAGAAGATGTTTTCAAGAAGATAGTTTCACACTGTAAGGAGTATGGTTTTGTATTTCAGTCCAGCGAGATATACGACGGGCTGAGTGCTGTATACGACTACGGGCAAATGGGTGTGGAACTGAAAAACAATATCAAGAAATACTGGTGGGATAGTATGGTGCTGCTGAACGAAAATGTAGTGGGCATCGACTCGGCTATCTTTATGCACCCTACCATATGGAAAGCTTCGGGGCATGTGGATGCTTTCAACGATCCGTTGATAGACAACAAAGACAGTAAGAAACGTTATCGCGCCGATGTATTGATCGAAGAATACATGGCAAAGATAGACGACAAAATAAACAAGGAAGTAGAAAAGGCTGCCAAAAAGTTCGGCGACAGCTTCGATGAAACGATGTATCGCCAGACAAACCCGCGCGTACTCGAAAACCAGAAAAAGCGTGACGAGGTGCATACCCGTTTTGCCAAGGCGCTGAACGATGGTAATCTTGACGAACTCCGCCAGATCATTATAGATTGCGAAATTGCAGACCCTATCAGCGGTACACGCAACTGGACGGATGTACGTCAGTTCAACCTGATGTTTGCTACTGAAATGGGTTCTACTGCCGATGGTGCTATGAAAGTTTACCTGCGCCCCGAAACGGCTCAGGGTATTTTCGTCAACTTCCTGAATGTGCAGAAAACAGGACGTATGAAGATTCCTTTCGGTATTGCACAGATCGGTAAGGCTTTCCGTAACGAAATTGTTGCCCGTCAGTTTATCTTCCGTATGCGTGAGTTCGAACAGATGGAGATGCAGTTCTTCGTTCGTCCGGGTGAAGAACTCGGCTGGTTTGCCAAATGGAAGGAAACCCGTATGAAGTGGCATAAGTCACTCGGATTCGGTGACAACAAATACCGTTTCCACGATCACGACAAGCTGGCTCATTATGCAAATGCGGCTACAGATATCGAATTTGAGATGCCGTTCGGCTTCAAGGAAGTGGAAGGTATTCATTCGCGTACCGACTTCGACCTGAGCAGCCACGAGAAGTTTTCGGGTAAAAAACTGCAATATTTCGATCCCGAACTCAATAAATCATACACTCCTTACGTTATTGAAACGTCTATCGGTGTCGACCGTATGTTCTTGTCGACCGTTTCGGCTGCTTATGCAGAAGAGGAGCTCGAAGGCGGCGAAACCCGCGTGGTATTGAAGTTGCCGGCAGCGCTTGCCCCTATTAAACTGGCGGTATTGCCATTGGTAAAGAAAGACGGCCTGCCTGAGAAAGCGCGCGAAATAATCGATGCATTGAAGTTCGACTTCAAATGCCAGTATGATGAGAAAGACAGTATCGGTAAGCGTTACCGCCGTCAGGATGCTATAGGTACTCCTTATTGCGTGACAGTCGACCATCAGTCGCTCGAAGATAATACGGTGACTATCCGCTATCGCGATACGATGCAGCAGGAGAGGGTAGCGATAGGCAGACTGTCGGATATTATCGCCGATAAAGTGAGTATGAAAAACCTGTTGAAAACAATAGGCTGATTGATAAGATTTTGATTATAAAAACAGATATACAATGAATAAAAAACTCTTTGCTTTCATCTTTTTATTTTGCTCGCTGGCATTGTTTGTAGCCTGCGGCGACGATGACGACGATAATAGTGGCATCGATCAGGAGTGGAAGTCATATAATGAAAAACAGATTTCTGAGGTTTCCGTAGCAGGTTCCGGATATCAATCTATTACATCGCAAAGTAAGAACGGAGCAGTATATTATAAGAAAATAAATTACTTTGAAGAAATAGATGCTAAATCAACACCTTCAACTAAGATAACAGAAGCCGGAACGCCTTATTATACGGATAGTATTGCTATGCGGTATGAAGGCTATTTCTTTGAAAAAGACGGGCGGAAAATTATATTTGAAAGAGATAATAATAATGGGGTAGTCACACGGGCTAGAGTATCATCAAATTTTGTTGATGGTTTTTCTACCATGCTTCAAAATATGAAGAAAGGAGATCAGGTAGAGGTTGTTATTCCTCAACAATTGGGATATGGAGTAAATGCGCTAAAGGATGCTGCTGGCAATATAAAAATTCCTGCATATACTACAATAAGATTTAAATTATATCTTGTAGATATCTATCCTGATAATCCGGGAGAGTTTGATTAATATAATAAAAAATGGTAAATAACAAAAGGAACCAATCTTTATTAGATTGGTTCCTTTTATTTAATTCTAGAGGCGCTGATATACTTTAAAAGATGATATTCTATCGTCCCAATTGAAAAGTGGTACAGGACGCCCAAAGATATCAGTAGTATATGTATGTTCATTTACCAAATGAGAACAATAATAATATTGTTGAGATCCTCCGTCAAAGCCTATAGCTTGTCCTCCGAAATCTCGATTAGCATAAAAAACCACACCTGCTCCATAGAGCTCAAAGGAACTTATCTTGTTGTTCATTTTATCTCCGACATATGAACAGCAACCACCATTTACACCTTCCCATGATGTGACTCCAAATCTTGCTTCAAATCCCATCCAGTAACCTTTTCTGTCAGGGTCATTCCAGATACTTAAAAATCCTCCTACAGGTGTTGAAGCCTTTGTTGTCTTTTTAGTCTTTTCCATATGCTCTTCTAAAAGATTTGAATTATCAAAATATTCTAAGCTTCCATCTTCTTTAACAAGGAGTGATAAAGTAGAATCTCCGGCAAGTTTCATTATTAATTTCTCAACTTCCTTATTTGCAAAAATACAAACAGAATCATCTTTTAGAGTATAATCCGAATAATATTCCTTCCCTTTATATTTAAAAGAAATAGATTGCATATCAGAGACAGATTTTACATCGGTTTTTTCATCAGGAACATTTACAGTTTCGGGCATTACTACATCGGCTTCCTCATTGCTGCAGGAAAACAATGCACAAGCGAGAAAGAATAGAATAGCTACTTTCTTCATGTTTTTAAGATTTTTAAATTGTTAATTAATAAGTAAAGGTGATTGTTAACATATCTCCGTCAGTGAAGTTATATAAACTTAATTAACAATTAACACAAAATCACAATCGAATTTATGTTAAATTTAATTAATTGTTTGTTCCCTGATTTTAATTGGATTTTACCTCTTCCCTTTCTTCCGTCTCCGCATGCTTCCCACAAGAAACTCCTGCAATCTTTCGGGCGTGATATTGGCTTCTATCTTGCCTTGGCTGGCAAAAGATATCTTGCCTCTCTCTTCAGATATCACGATTACTTTGGCGTCAGTTTCCTGTGATATACCTAAAGCCGCCCTGTGGCGCAGTCCGAACGATTTCGGTATATCCTGATTTTGTGAAACCGGAAGTATACAACCCGCCGCCTTGATCTTGTTGCCGGCAATAATCATTGCCCCGTCGTGTAAAGGTGTGTTTTTGAAGAATATATTTTCTATGAGGCGCGTACTGATGTCGGCATCGAGCACCTCTCCTGTGGCCTCGTAGTTGCCCAGCTTTATTTCCTGTTCTATTACAATCAGCGCCCCTGTATAGGTTTTAGCCATGTTCATGCATGCCACTACCAGCGAGGTAACCACGGCATCATTGAGTTCACCCGAATCCTTCGACCTGAATATTCTGGATATAAAGCGAAATGTGCGGTTGGAACCGAGCGACATAAGGAACCGCTTTATCTCATCCTGAAATATGATGATAATCACAAATAATCCGAGATCCTTAAACAGGTCGAGGATAGCACCCATAAGCCGCATCTGCAATACCTGCGAGATAAGCACCCATAAGACGATAAATGCCAATACTCCCTTAAAGATAGTGCCAGTACCCGATTTTGATACAATGCGGTATAATTGATACATCACTGCAGCAACCAACAGGATATCAATAACATCTTTAATTGTAAAATTTTCCATTCTACGGGGCTATAAGCATTTTGTTCGAATATCAAAGATAATGGATTTCTTTCAGAATAGGCTTAAAAAGTAATTCTACTCTTATTAAAAATAACTTTTATTCAAGCATTTGGTTCATTACCGGGTGATGAACGGGGAACAAACTCCGGTAAGGCTCTTCCAGTTCATCGGTCTTATATCCGAAGAGCAAACGGCAAAGCAGGCGTTCATCTTCTACTTCAATCTTTTCTTTATCCGGATTCTTTTTTGAATATAATCCCAGTAAAAACTCCCTGTCCATAATGCGTGCCATGCCTGCAATGTCGTATTTCTCGGGGAATCCATCTAAGATTTGTTCTTCCACTATCGCTTTGAAATCGCAAAAAGTCTTTTGGACGCAGAAATCTTTTTCCCTGAACATAGCATCATATACTGTATAGGCTTCTTCGAGGTCAGGATGCTGTATGAGTATTTTTTTCAAAGGATACAAAGGAGTATTGCCATTTTCAAAAACTTTTTCATATCCGTACTTTTCATAGAAGCCATATAGCCAGTCTTCGGCAGGAACGAGTATAGAGAGTGGAATTTCTCTTTGTCTCATTATTTCATGCGCCCGGTGTATAAGCTTTGCCATAAAGCCTTTTTTTCGGTATTCGGGCAATGTACACAATCCTGCAAGATAGGCAAAAGGAATCTCTTCGCCGTAAAAAGTAATCGTATAGGGAAGCATTTGTAATGAGGCAACAGCTATCCCGTCTTCAAAATATATCAGTGTATTTTCGTTCCTGTATTTATATTTGAAAAGTATATCCAGAAAATCGTCGTCGTCGCCAAAGCAGGTTTTCCACATCTGGCGGACAAGCGGCATTGTATGTTGGTTTGCAAATTGTATCATTTTTCAGTTAACAGTTAGCAGTCAACAGTTATCAACCATCATTGTTAATTATTAATTCTTAATTGCTTTTACACTTTCGGTATCAGCATAGCCTCTTCCAATAGTATATCCGGATAATAGGACATTTTTGCCTTACGCAGATTATTCAATCCCATATCTTCTTCCCTGTTTATATATTTAAATTCGGATGCTTCGTGTTCAATAAACTGTTGGTTGATGATCGTGTAAGCGCCGTTCATATCGCCGAAAGCTTTTTCGACATGCACCACGAATGAATCTTCTGTCAACGGCTCACCTATAGTAAATGCCACGATTTTACCGTTTACGCGTACAGCACCGCCACGTAGCTGGAGATAATCGAAATGCTCAAGCATAAGCCTTGTTGCGATGTAGTCGTACCGTTGCGATATATTAATGGCAGAAGTCGATTTTTCCTCCCATTCATCGAGCATTTTAGTACATTCATCCAGTTCTTTTTTCGATGTCAGCGGGAAATATTGCCAATCGGGATTATCGGCTTTAAAGCGGTTTATATGATTGCGTTTACTTTGCAGCTTTTTTCCTGAGAGTTTAATCAGTTTTTCCGACAGATAAATATACTCATCGTTATTACGGTCGGGCAGGTAGCGGAATTTCTCAGGCATTTCCTTTTGTATATTCTCCCACATTCGCAGCGTGATACCTTTCATCTGGAACGGGATTTTATTATCGGCGGCATCTTTCATTATCAGGCTGAATGCATCTTTCAAAGGCATTTTGCCGATAGGCATCATATAATAAAGCTGTCCGTCGGAATCCTGAAAACGAAGGAATACGGTACGGTGTTCTATGGCAAACATTGTTTTGAATTTTGCATTCCAGGCAAAAAGATTGGCAAAACAAAAGTCGCAGGCACGGTATATGTTGCCCTCAAAACAGGCATCGATATCTTTTTTATCTGATAGTGTAATTTGTTTAAAGTTGATCATAAAATGATTTGATAATTTTCATTTGCTAAACAAAGCTACTACAAATATTGTTTTCATTAGTATTGATAAAGATATTATATTTTGATGTACGATTAATATCACCTGCAACATTTGCTTATAAGATAATTTATAACGTAATTTGTGACTTATAAAGAATCATTCTATATAAGAAACTATCACGAAGAAAGATGTCGAATACGAAAAAAGTATTAGCAGTAGCAGAAACATCATATATAATACGTAAGGGACTGGTGTATGTTTTATCCCAATTGTCGAGCGTAGGAAAGGTTGTCGAGTTGAAGGAAATGGAAGATATAAACTACCAGATCGCTATACTGAATCCCGATGCCGTACTTATCAATCCGATGTTGCTGGGGCATACCTCGCGGCAGGATATACGGCAGCAATTGAATCTCGACAAGAAGACGGCGATCATCGCACTGGTGTATAACATTATCGATGAGCAGTTCTATAAGTCCTACGATGCTGTTATAAAGATAAACGATTCGGAGTCGAAGATAGAAGAAATACTGCTCAACTGCCTGAATAAGGAGCAAAGCGCCCAGAGTGATCAGGAAGAACTGAGCGATCGCGAGAAGGAGATTCTTATCAGCGTGGTGAAAGGAATGAGTAATAAAGAGATTGCTGAACATCATAGTATCTCTATACATACAGCGATCACGCACCGCCGCAATATTACACGAAAACTGAAGGTGCACAGCATATCGGGACTGACTATATATGCGATCATTAATAAACTTGTGGATATATCAGAAATAAAGTATCAGGACGAATAAAACATTGCCAACATGCAAAATATAACCATCATTTTTAACAAGACAATGAAGATGTCGGAACTCATCGATGCCGACTACCATCTTCTGCAACTCTTCAACAGGCTCAATATATCGTTAGGCTTCGGAGAGAAGAATGTCGATACCGTTTGTAAGGAGAACGGGTTCGATACCGATTGTTTTCTTTTCCTGGCCAACTATCAATCCAATAAGTCAATTACCGATATACAACAAGCTTTCATGGCATTGCCGTTATCGCCGTTCCTGCAATATCTGAAAAGTTCGCACAGCTACTTCCTTGAAAGACGGCTGCCTAATATCCGCCGCAAGCTCGAACTGGTGTTCAATTTGTCGGAAAAGGGTCTGAAAGCTGCTGTCCTTAACTTCTTCGATAATTATACCCGCGAAGTTTCCGAGCATATGCAGTATGAAGATGAGGTCGTATTCCCTTATGTATATTCCCTTATCCACAAATCTAACGATCAAAAGTACTCGATCAATATTTTTGAAGAGCGCCACAATGATATAGAAGGCAAGATGAACGACCTGAAGCAAATACTCTTGAAGTATGTTCCGGGTTCTACCGACCAGATGCTTATGGTAAATGTTCTGACCGAACTATATATGTCAGAAGAAGAACTCGAAGCCCATACATTTATCGAGGACAGCCTTGTTATTCCTCGCGTAAAAGAAATAGAGAAGAGCAAGAGCTAAAAGTTCTTATCTCTTTCTGAACCAGTCTTTCAGGTCTGCAAAATTGAATACTCTTTTCAATTTGAAATAAGCATATATCAGTGTAATAATCAGAATTATTGCACCGGGAATCAAAGCGTATTCTTCGGTATAGTAAAGGCGGGCAGTAAAAAACGCCGCTGTTATTAACACGGCATTTATGAGTGCCATTCTTATAATATCTTTTCTCCATACAAAATCAGAGATATTTCTACTGAATATAAACACCATTGGCAAATAAATGATATAAGCAATCAGATAGCCGATACCTGTAGCATCCAGCCCGTACGACGGGAACAGGAGATAAGCCGATAACAGATAGACAGCATAGAATATCACTTCCGTAAACAAGAATGCAGACCCTTTATTCTTTGCCAGCATAATGAAAGCCATCGGCCAGCTCAGCACTTTGAAGAAAGTTCCTAATATCTGCCATCTAAGTACATCGCTTGCATATTCGAATTTCGAAGTATATAGTACCGATAAGGCAAAATCCGAGAATAGCAGCATGGTAACAATAGCGGGCGAAGCTACAACAAGGATGATGTATGTTTGCTCGTTTACCAATTGTTTAATTTTATCCTTTTCACCGGCAATAGCAGACAACCGCGGGAAGAAATCCGTTCCCATTGAGCGTAAGATAAGGCTCAGATAAATGTTGGTAATAACCCATGCCGACTGGAACAATCCTGCAGCATCGATATCTATACTCCGTGAAAGATATGTCCTTACCAGAAACATACTTATAGTACCGATAAATCCGGCAATAACAATATAGATACCAAGTTTGAGAGTATTTAATCCCGATTGAAAAGCTTCTTTATTCGATAATGCTACTTTTGGTATTCGTTGCCTGCGATAGTAATATTCGACACAAAAGAATGAAATAAGACCTGTGCCGATAAATGCCGGAACAATACTCTGTATTCCGAATATAAAATAGAGCGGTGCAGTAAACAGCAATCCGAAGAAACTGCCTAAAACGGCAGACTTCGCCATTTCGGGAATCCTTCGCATCCCCTGCAGGATAGTCGATCGTCCTGTCGTAATGATACTCAGAAGTACGGCTACTGACAGGCCCGCGATCCGCAATGCATATTCATCGTCGCCTGAAGCCCAAATACTGATCGGGTAGCAGAAAATTATACAGGCTATTGCACCTGCTATTGCCGAAACTTTAAACCACTTATTAAAGCGGGCAATAGTCCTATAAAGCGCTTGTTTATTCTCTGAATTGTTCGCTTCCGCAATTTCCTTTACCCCTGCCGTATCCATTCCCAGCCCGCATCCGGCACGGAAAGTATCTATTATTGAATAGCAAATTCCAATAAACCCGACACCCGCAGGCCCCAGCAACACAGCTATAATCTTGCTTCGTACAATACCTATAAGGATAATTATAACCTGAGAGCCGCCAAAAATGGAGGTCGATTTTAGTATCTGGTTATATGATGAATTATCTTTTTTCAAGGCAAATTTATTGTATTACAAATCTATCACTTTTTAACGATTATGTTAGTCTTTTTTATTTTTCATTTCACTAAAAAATCACATCTGTTATTTTTCATTTGTTAACAATATTGTGTTAAAAAGTAACAAAAGTAACGATTTTATAGCTATTAGCTGATAGCATAAAATGTTCTGATCTCTCGCAAAGACGCCAAGTCGCAAAAAGTAACAAAAGTAACAGGAACTAATTAATAATTAAAAATGAACAATTAATAATCCCGTAACTTGTAACTGCCCGCAGGGTGGAGTAACTTGTAGCTATTATTTATGTCAAAGAGCTAACAGCTATAAAACAATATAGATAAACTTCTCCCAACTAAACAAAACCATAATTCTGCCCATATCAAATGTTAGATTTTCGCGATATGAATATAAAAAATGCAAAAAGATGATAGTTATTCCCTATATTCTGCCTACTTTAGCAGAACGAAAAAAAATGAGTATATACTAAATTAAAATAATCCAGATGAACACATTACTATTTTTAGGAAATCTCGGAACCGGTGAGATTATCATTATTGCTATCGTTGTTTTACTCCTTTTTGGAGGAAAAAAAATTCCGGAATTGATGAAAGGTATCGGTAAAGGCGTTAGAAACTTCAAAGACGGAGTTAATGGCCTTGAAGATGATATAAAAGGAAATACAGAGATAGACAACAAATAAGTTCGTCATATCTTATGAAATATAGGGAAACCCGGGCTTGAAAGTCTGGGTTTTTATTTATATATATAATTCAAATTCAAGAAGTTTATGCCGAATTCATTTTCTTCGCGTCAAGAAACTGCTCATAATATTGAAATAACAGAGATCGGGGAATTTTCCAAACAGGCTTTCGAAGCGGTTCGTAAACTGACCGCTACCCTTATTCCCGATGCGGAAACATTTTTTACCGAATCGTATTTTAAAGAAATATTACAATCCGATAACAGCCATCTTTTTCTCATTCTTGTAAATAAGGATATAGCCGGAATGCTTACGCTGGGGATTTATAACAGCCCTACAGGCAAAAAAGCATGGATAGAAGATGTTGTTGTTGATGAGTCCTTTCAGGGTAAAGGATTGGGAAGATCAATTGTGCAGTATGCTGTAAAATTTGCGGAAGAAGCAGGAGTGGACACACTTATGCTTACCTCGAGACCGTCGCGGGTTGCTGCTAATAAACTGTATCAGTCGTTGGATTTTGTCATGAAAGAAACAAATGTCTACAGAATTGTGTTTAACAATAAATAATAAATCTCAACTACAACATCTATGGATATATGCATTGATTTCGACGGAACATGCGTAGCGCATGAATTTCCTCAGATAGGAAAAGATATTGGAGCAATACCGGTTCTGAAAGAATTGACTGATAACGGTCACCGGCTGATTCTTTTTACGATCCGCAGCGATCGGAGGAAGAAAAAGAAAGTAGGCGGCCTGGAAGTAATGGTGGAAGAGAATGTACTGACCGAAGCCGTAAAATGGTTCGAAAATAATGATATACCTTTATACGGGATACAGAAAAACCCTACTCAGCGGTTCTGGACATCATCGCCGAAAGCCTATGGTCAATTATATATAGACGATGCTGCTCTGGGCTGTCCACTTATATCAGATGATCCGGAGGCAGAACGGCCTTATGCCGACTGGGCGAAAATAAGGGAAATGCTTGTAGAAAAAGGAATCTTATAAACGTTTACGCAATGAAGAAAGTATTAATGGGGCATAATTTCGTAAAGGAAGGATTTGCTTCTCTCGAAGGAAAATTCGAACTTATTTATCCCGAGGATAAGTTATTTAAAAAAGAGGAGATAATAGAGCGCATCTCTGATGTGGATGCTTTTGTTCCGAATTTTTCTTTCCGCACCGATGCCGAGATTATAGATGCTGCGCATAATCTGAAATTGATAGCTAATTACGGGGTAGGGTATGACAATATAGATGTGGAATATGCAGCGGAAAAAGGAATTACCGTAACAAATGCTCCGCAATCTGTATTAGAGCCGACCGCCGAATTATGTTTTGCCATTATGATAGCGACAGCGCGTAAGGTTGCTTATTATAATCATAAACTGCATAATGGCATAAGGCTTGACTGGGGTTTATATGGCGATCTGGGTGTTCCTCTTTATGGACAAACACTTGGTATATACGGTATGGGCCGGATAGGACAGGCGGTTGCTCGACGTGCGGTTGCTTCGGGTATGAAGATAATCTATCACAATAGGCATGCATTGCCAAAGGAAATCGAAGATAAATATGATGCCCGATTCGTGGACTTCGATACATTATTGAAAGAGTCGGATGTGCTGTCACTACACGCTCCTTCTACAGACGAGACATACCATCTAATCGGGGAAACCGAGTTTGGGAAAATGAAAGAAACGGCAATATTAATAAACACAGCGAGAGGCACTCTTGTCGATACACAAGCTTTGGTAAAGGCATTAAAGACCGGACAAATATATGCCGCCGGACTGGATGTTTACGAGAATGAGCCTAAGATACCACAAGAGTTAATAGAATTAGATAATGTAGTATTATCTCCCCATGCCGGGACAAAGACATATGCCGCCCGGTTGGACATGCAGCATGAAGTGGCAAAAAATATTATTAACTTCTTTGAAGGAGGAAAAATAGATAAGGTGAACTGATCAGAGTTCACCTTTTTTTATCTTATCCAGCAAGCCTTCGCAGGCATCTTCCAGTAAATCGAGGACAAGTTCGAATCCGTCGGCACCCGAATAATAAGGATCGGGTATATGATCGTGTCCGAATCGTTTCGAAAATTCTACCATGCGGTACAACTTCCTTTCCGATTCCGGATCGGGAGCCATGCGCATTATATTATGGTAATTATTGTCGTCCATAGCAATAATGATATCGAAATTGTAGAAATCATCGGTAGTAAACCGTCGCGAAAGCGAGTCGAACTTATATCCTCTCCGTGACCCGTGCTGGCGCATGCGCGAATCAGGAAGTTCTCCGTCGTGATATCCGGATGTCCCTGCCGAGTCGACGGATATCTTATCTTCCAGTCCCTGTTCTTTAATCATTCTTTTCAGTATACCCTCCGCAGCTGGGGAACGGCATATATTTCCGAGACAGACAAATAGTATTTTATAATTTTTCATTGGGTCAATATTTTTTTTGAATGACAAAGATAACTACTTTTGTAAGAGATAAAGTCAGAATAAATTAACGGGTACCCGGATTGGTGATTAATTATAATCGAAATACGATGAAAATGTATACCCTTAGTAAGTCAACACCTTATTAGGTAATAATGTTATTTGACTCCTTAACATTCCTGAAATTCCTTCCCATTGTATTTTTACTACATTGGTTTATTTTCAGTAAAACAAAATCGAGGCAGAACATTTTTTTGTTGCTTGCCAGTTTTTATTTTTATGCCTGTTGGGACTGGCGCTTTTTGTTTTTGCTATCGTTTTCTATACTGATAAATTATGTTGCTGCCCTCGGGATGAGCAACTCTCCCCATAAGAAGAAAGCTATACTTATAGTCAGCCTGGTGATAAATATAGGCTTGCTTGCATTCTTCAAATATTACAACTTCTTTATAGACTCATTCAATGACCTGTTGTCGTCGTTCGGTGTAAATCAGAGCCTGCATTCGTTGTATATAATATTGCCGGTAGGTATTTCTTTCTACACATTCCATGGGATGTCATATATCATCGATGTATACAAAGACAAGATAAAACCGACAGGTAATCTGATCGATTACTCATTGTTCGTCAGTTACTTTCCGTTGCTTGTTGCAGGGCCTATAGAACGGGCGCATCATCTCCTCCCGCAATTGAAAGTAAAACGTCAGTTCAATTACTTACAGGCCGCCGAAGGATTGAAGCAGATATTATGGGGCTTGTTCAAGAAAATGGCAATAGCCGATTTCTGTGCTTATCCGGCAAATCATATTTTTGACAATTTTGCGACATCTTCAGCCAGTACATTGTTGTTAGGTGCTTTTTTCTTTACGATACAGATTTATTGTGATTTTTCAGGGTATTCGGATATTGCTTTGGGTGTATCTAAACTATTCGGTATCAATCTTCTGAAAAATTTTAATTATCCCTATTTCTCCAGAGATATTGCAGAATTCTGGCGCAGGTGGCACATTTCCCTCTCCTCATGGTTTAAAGACTATCTGTATATCCCGCTCGGAGGCAGCCGCGGAGGAACATGGATGAGAGTGCGCAATACTTTTATTATATTCCTTGTCAGTGGCTTCTGGCATGGCGCCAACTGGACTTTTATCGTATGGGGAGGACTTAATGCGCTGTTTATAATGCCGTCTATAATAATGCGGAGCAACCGTAAATCACTCAATACAGTTGCCGAAGGACGGATACTTCCATCAGTAAAAGAAGTATCACAGATGCTACTCACCTTTGTTTTGGCGTTACTGGCATGGATTGTTTTCCGAGCTGAGAATATGACGGATGCGGTTAACTATATCGTTAATTTGTTCGATGTTTCCCTGTTTTCCCCTCCCGAATATCATCAACATACATTTATTTTTGTACAAATAATCTTTTTGTTTGTAGTCGAATGGTTTGGAAGAGAGAAGAATTTTGCTCTGGAGCAGTTTGGCAAAGATAAGCCGAGGTATGTCAGATGGGCTTTCTATCTGATATTAATTGCTATGATTGTATCTAATATGCCCGAAAGTGGTAGTCAGGGATTTATTTATTTTCAATTTTAGAACGATGCAGATATGAAGAAATTTCTTACCGATATAATGAGATTTGCAGTTCTGATACTCATTGCCGGAGTTATTATCATCTTCCTACCTGCAACGCCACGATCAAAAGAATCGTTACTTTTCTCGGGGGTGCAGAAAGATTCTATGATGCAATATACATCCTCGCCCAGATTTATTATGATAGGGGGATCGAATATCGGAATGGGTATAAATAGCCAGATGATAAAGGATTCTTTACAGATGAATCCTATAAATACAGGCATAAATGCAATCATAGGATTAAAGTTTATGTTGGATCGTAATCAAAGATATATAAAGGCAGGAGATGTAGTTGTAGTTATTCCCGAATACAGCCAGTTTATGGGAGATTTTGCCTATGGTAATGAAGACCTGCTACGTATGATTTTCGACGTGTCTCTCTCTGATATTAAACTATTAGATAGCAGGCAATGGGATAGAATAATAGATGATATACCGAATTATATAAGGACTAAACTCCGCATTTCGAGTTATAAATATCCGCCCGGCAGTATTTCTCCGATATATTCCAATAAGGCATATAATCAATATGGAGATGCTGCTGCTCACTGGTATGAAGACGTGGAAAAAGAAAGAGAAATTATCTTACATCCTTTCGATCAGGAAATCAATCTACAGATAGTAGACTATATTCTTGAGTTTGCTAAAATAGTTGAGGCTAAAGGAGCGAAAGTGTATGTTTCTTATCCGGGGCTGAACGAATCCTCGTATAATGTTGAATGGACAACAAAATTAGACAGTATATTCCGGTCAAAGAAACTTAAAGTATTAGGAACACCGGAAGAATTTATTTTTCCCGATTCCCTGATTTACGACTATCCGTATCATTTTGTGAAAGAAGGAGTTGATCTGCGCACTAACGAATTGATAGAAGAATACAAAAAAAGTATAGCAGAATAGATTAACTTCGCTATATGGATGAAGAAGTTGATAAATCTCAACATGTAACACATAAATCTTATGAAGGCCGTGTCCCTGCATGCGGTGTATTCTGTGGCGGATGCCCGATTTATGTAAGGGAAAAGAAACCTTGTCCGGGAGCAGATGTCAACAAAGCCCGATGTGAGAACTGCAGGACATTTCATCTCTGCTGTCAGGCTAGGGGAATAAACCATTGTCATCAATGCGAAATATTTCCCTGTGCAAAATTTAGAGGTTTTGCCAAGCGGTGGCTGAAGTACGGACAGGATTTTATAGCTAACCAGAAACTATTGAAGAATATAGGAGAGGAATCATTCCTCAGATATTATAACGCAAAAGTGAATGAAATAAAAGAATGAAGCTTTGCGGCTACTGAAGGGACTACCGCAAAGCTTCGGGGGTACATATAGTTAAAGGAAATTACAGTGTAGTTAGAATGTGTATCTTATTGCTGTGGAAACATAAAATGACTGTGAAAAACGAGGATCTTCCTCTCTATTCATCGATTTGAAAAAGGCTTTCAGGCTTCTTTCCGTATAGTAGGCCGGACGATAGCTCGACATACCGACAGTGACCGGAATGGAAAATGATTTGTTTATTTTGAATTCAGTACGAAGGCCATAGGTCAGATACTGATGGGAAAATATCATGTCTTTCCCGTCTATTTTTTCCATTGCAGCCGAACCTCCCATTTCACCCACAACGCTTAACTCTATATTCTTATGCACCTGCATGCCTGCCGATACCTCAAGGGCATCCATCATCGAAACATTTACTTTATAACGGCCGCTCAGCCGCCAGTTGAAGTAAAATGCGGGGAAGGCCATAGGATAACCAAACGAAGTATTTATTGCAAGCCCTCCCCCCAAGTCAAGATTATCTTTCAGGTGCCATATAAGTATAGCGCCTCCGTGACCTAGCACGTTTTTCATTCCTATCCTAGAGATGTCGGCGTGGGCAGTATAGGTTCCGACACCTAATGTGGCAAGGATAGACAGCTTTTCACGTATGGGCCGTATGTGCATTAATGATACTTGGGCATTCATTATCTCCGACGGACACAGGTTTCTGGGTAGATCTTTATTGTCGAAAGAGGTATAAGATCCTCCTATGCCGATTCTCCATGCTGTTGGCCTGTTGTTTTCATTCAGTTTCATCGAAAGCGGTATCATCACTCCTCCCGATATAACCTTTGCATCTCCCTTTCCTCCTGTTTTGTTGCCATCGATGTCTTTGTAGTTGGAACGGCCTATGTATTCTGCTTTCAGATAGGCCTGGGCATTTATTCCGATATTTACCGACGTTAAAAATAAAAAAGTAAATATAAATCTCATATGTTAGTATAATTAGGTTATAGCTTAATTACGCTTTATGGATACAAATATTGTGGAACAGGAGGGCTTTTTCGAAATGCGTTTGACGAACGGCAGTTTCCTTATGACGAACGGTGAGTCACTTCTATTTTTTATCTTTTATATTTGTGTTATGAAAAGTACTGCTTATAGAAATTACTTATATTATTATATCCTGCTTTGGGTGATGCTGGCTTCATTATTCTTCTTCCAGTATATCAATCAGGTCTCGTGGACGGAATCCATAATATTTTCGGTTATTTTGTTTACACCGACTGCCGTTGTTACGAATTATCTGAGCAATAATTTATTGCCTAAGGCTGTACAGAACAGGAATATGAAGCGGTTTGTATTTCAGTTCATCATCATATCGTTGCTACAGGCATTTTTTCATTTCATTATGTTTATAACATTTGAGAAACTGGAGCAAATGGGAGTATTTGAACAATCCGAATTAATGCGAACGCATTTTCATCCTATTATAGAATATGTGATGTCCGTTCCTGCTGTAGTTACCATTAATATCGGATTTTGCGGAATACGTTTTTATTTTGAACACACCCAACTGCAGGAGGTGCATCTCAAAACTCAATTGCAGGTGCTTCAGCAACAGATCAATCCTCATTTTATGTTTAATGTTCTGAACCATATTTATATTCTGATGCAGAAGGATGTGAACAAATCTTCCGAACTATTGGTAAAATATTCCGAAATACTCCGTTACCAACTCTATAACGGCAAAGAGGAACTTGTTCCGTTGGGGCAGGAAATACAGTTCCTGAAAGATGTAATAGCCGTGGAAAAGATGCGATGGGGAGACGAACTGAAAGTACGGGAATTTTGGGATATTGAGGATCAAGAAAGAAAAATTCAACCTCTATTACTTATATCATTTGTAGAAAATGCCTTCAAGCATGTATCCCGTTCGATATCCGAAACCGGATATATCAATATACTTTTAAGGCAAAAAGGAAACGACCTTAGGATAGAGGTAGAAAATTCCAAATCTGTGCGGCAGCCCAAAAAGAATAAGAGTTCGGGCATGGGACTGACCAATATAAAAGAACGCTTGGGGATACTCTATCCACACAAACACAAATTATTAATAGAAGAATCGGAGATGATTTATATTATCCGGCTCAATATTACGTTATAAGTTTTGATAAGACTTTAACCTTGTAAAACTATTTTTTGATGAAATGTCTGATCGTTGACGACGAACCTATAGCCCGCGAAGGAATAATTGATTACATAAACACAGTCGATTTTCTGGAAGTTGCAGGAGTATGCTCTTCGGCAATAGAAGCGGCTGAAATGCTGAAAAGCATAGATATCGACCTTATGTTTCTGGATATACAGATGCCGCATCTTACCGGACTTGAATTTCTGGAAGCATTGGACAATCCGCCGCTGACTATTCTTACTACTGCTTATTCTGAATATGCACTTGAAGGGTTCCGGCTGCAGGTAGCCGATTATCTGATGAAACCGATTACATTCCAGCGGTTTTTTCAGGCAGCCATGAAAGCGCAGGAAATTTTCCTGTTGAAACAGAAAGAAAATGATATAAGCCGCGATATGTATGTACGTCAGGGAGATTCTTTTGTGAAAATTACATGGAGCGATATTCTTTATATAGAAAGTATGCAGAACTATCTGAAACTTCATTTTGCCGATAAAACACTGACTATTCATCAGACTATGGTGTCTATCGAAGAAATGCTTCCGAAAGAATATTTTTTTCGTATACACAAATCATTTCTGGTCAATATCTCGCATATAGGGATGATAAACGGCGGTCGTCTTTTTGTTAACGGGAGGGAGTTGCCTATTTCGCGGCAGCGGAGAGATGAGTTATTGAATACAGTAGTATATAAAAAGCTGATAAGTAAATAAACAAAGCCTGATTGTTAGTCAGGCTTTGCAGTTTTTATGGCATCGTTCAGAATTTCAGCCCAAGTGAAGCGTATGCATTACGGTTTCTCACTTTGACGCCTTTCATATCATTGATGTTTAATAATCCGAAGTCATAACCGAGATTGAATGCAATCTTACCCACTTCTACACCTGCTCCACCACCGATACCAAAATCGAAGCGTTTGAAACGATTATCACCGAAAATATTCACCTTTTCACCGTCGGTTTTCATCTTTCCACCTAAACCGTATGCTGCATACGGGCCTGCATTGATTACAAGTTTTACGTCGGATGCAACATCAAATTTGTATGCTGCATGTACTGGTATCTGCAGATATATAGGATTATATCTTGTTTGTGCTCCTTTCTTAGGCTTATGCTTTGCTCCTTTGGTAACGAATTCAAGGCCTGTCAATACATATACGTTCTCAGTAAGGGCAATGTCGAAAGTGATACCTGCCTGATATTTGATAGCAGATTTCATATCTTTTATATCCCCGCCGAAGTCCGACAGATTTATTCCTCCTTTTATTCCGATAGTCACCGGAGGTGTTTGTGCATTGGCGTTGAAGCCTGTCTGCAATAATAATACAAGAGCTATAACAAGTACCCAGATAAATCCGATTTTGTTCATAATGTCAATAGTTTGAGTTTGTAATTAATAAATTATGAACGCAAATATCCGCTTGTTTACTCCCGATGCAAAATCTATTTGATGAACGGGTACTTACTTATGATAAACGGTAAATAGGGCATTATTTTACCAGCGAATCGTATACTGCCTTTGATATATCGGCTATCATTTTACAGTTTACATAGGAGCTTTCCATAGAGTCGGCGACAAATACAGCCAGTGAGTAACAACGTCCGTCGGGCAGTTGAACAATAGCAATATCGTTCTCCGCAGCATTCAGTCCTTCGTCATTCCTGAACGAAGAGCCTGTCTTATGGGCGACAACTGTTCCTTCAGGCAGCAATGCCTTTATCTTGTTCTTTCCTGTCGGAGAATCAGTCATTATACTCCATAGAAAATCGTGGAATGGCTGGGGCAGAATATTTCCGGTTCTGAATTTTTCGAGTACCAGTGTTGCGGTGTATGGTGTACTCCAGTTGGTATATTGTACTTCCCACGGGCCGTGCATTTCTTCTTCGGTAGCGGCTATGGCAAAGTCCGTCATGCCGAGGTTTCTTATATATTTATCTGCTACATCTGTACCTCCGATAAAACGGAAAAGTATATCACAGCCGTTATTATCGCTTAACGATACGGTATATCTTAAGATTTCACCGACCGATAATTCCACATTCCCTTCCGGATAATCATCCCTTAACGGACTATGTGTATTTGGCAATAAATCGCTTTTCTTTACTGATATTTTGTGGTCGAGCGTCATATTATTCTTATCCAGATAATCGAGGACTGCCAGTGCCAGATGAAATTTATAAACGCTCTGTGTAGGATAATGGAAATTATTATTGACAGTCAGGGTATCTTTTCCATCCACTATCAACGCAACACCAACTTTAGCATCCTTTCCACCGATGATTCCGGATATTTCTTTTCTTAACTTATCGCCTTGTGAAAAAAGACATGAGGTTACCGCAAAGGCAGTGATAAGCAGTAAAATGAAGCGCCTCATATTTTCAATCTATTAATCTTAATTGCTCTTTCAGCCGATGTATCTCGTCCTGCATCACATCTATTTTATCCAGCAGGTTCTGTATTACGTCTATGCCCGCTACATTGATTGACAGGTCGTAGTACCAGCGCACATACTGGTCGAGATTTTTTAGTTGCGAAATATGAATATATCGCTCGTTTTCTATACTGCTTATCTGTATCAGTCCTTCGTTTTCGAGTTGTACGATAAAGTCAGGCTCCACCTGATTCTGTATGCAATATTCGCGTATGATGATTAATTCTGATGTCATAACTGTGGTGCTTTAGGGTTAAGACTTTGCTAACTTTTCGAACAACTCCTTCTGTTCATCTGTCAGGCTGGTAGGAATCTCTACCGAATAGGTAATAATAAGGTCGCCGTGCTGGCCGTCTTTTTTATAGACAGGGAATCCTTTTCCTTTCAATCTTACTTTAGTGCCGTTCTGGGTACCCGGTGCTACTTTCAGTTTCACCTTTCCGGTAAATGTGTTAACGGTTTGTTCGCCGCCAAGAACCGCAGTATAGAGGTTCAGATTTGCATTTGTATATAAATCGTTCCCTACCCGTTTAAAGTCAGGATCTTCTTCTATAATGAAAGTGATATACAGGTCGCCGTTAGGGCCTCCGTTCTTACCCGGTGAACCCTGTCCGGCAAGTTTTATCACCTGCCCGTCAGAAACTCCGGCCGGAATAGTGATACGCAGGTTTTTACCATCTAGGGTGAGCATACGTTTATGAGTTTCTGCCGCATCGCGCAGGCTGAGGTGAAGTTCGGAAGTATAATCCTGCCCTCTGTACCCTCTGCTGCGGCTACTCCCTGCCGATGAGCGTCTGCCACCGAACAAGGATTCGAAGAAATCGGAAAAACCACCTTCCTCATCCCCGTCGAAACTGAATGAGCCTCCGCTGCCAAATCCTCCAAAACTGCCGTAGTCGGCAAATCCTCCGTTGCGGGATTGCTGCTGTCTTGCTTTTTCGTATTCTTCGGCATGCTTCCAGTTTTCCCCGTATTCATCGTATTTCTTACGTTTTTCGGGGTCGGAGAGTACTTCGTTCGCTTCGTTTATCTGTTGGAATTTCTTCTTCGCTTCTTCATCATTCGGGTTAATGTCCGGATGATATTTGCGGGCCAGTTTACGGTAGGCTTTTTTTATGTCATCCGCACTGGCTGTCTTGGATATTCCTAATATGCTGTAATAGTCTATGAATGCCATTGTATTTAGTTGTTAAAGCCCCTCCAACCTCCCCTAAGGGGAGGCTTAAGCAGGCCACAAGTATAATTAATTTTTCATATACTCTCTAAAAGTTCCCCATGAAGATTAGGGGGCTACTTTTTCTCTATTTATCAGTTCATCATATATTCTCAGGCACGCCCATGCATCTATCGCTGCATACATCTTCTGAGCATCAGATAATATCTCGGCTTCCCAGTTCGACAGGCGCTGCCCTTTCGAAATTCTTTTTCCAAAAAGTATGCCATATATACGCTGCAAACCGTTATCTTCAATACCGTAACTCTTTACAAACGACTGAAGTTCGATAAAGTTTGTCGGTACTATCGCTTTTCGTTTGTGAATAGCCGAAAAATCGTCTTTGAGTGAAAGTCCTATTTTTTTTATAGCAGGATTTATCAGTATGTCGGCCAGACAATCCGGCAGTCCTATCATATTGAGCCGAAAAAGAAAACCGGTATCTTCTGTCGCCAGCTGCATCAATGCAATCTGATGCGATACCCCTTTACGGAAAGCGGGTCGCGTTTCGGTATCGAACCCGATAGTCGTCTGCTTTTTCAGGTAGGCCGATGCCTTTTCGGCTTCGCTTTCTGTCTGTATTACAATTATCCTCCCATCGAATCGCTCCATTGGCATCACGGATAATTCTTCTTTTGAAATTGTCTTTACCATAATTCTTCTGCATCATTCGGTTCTATGTCTTCATCGCCGAATGCATCAGGGTCTGCCGAATATTTTAAAGAATGCAGTGCGCGTAATACGTTTACGAGTTTTTGTCCCCAGTATGTCTTAAAGTTTTCCATACATACATATAGGGCATCATTCATATTTTCGGTGATTCCCCGTTCAAATACGGTAATAAAGTTTTTTGTGTCTTGGTATATATCGGTCAGGTCTTCGCTGATACTTGCCGATATGGGTGTTTCGCTATACTTCATATCCTGAAGGAAAACTTCGAGATATGTATCGTTATTTACATATACATTATACAGTTTCGATGAAATGTGATTATAAATATCTTCCGTCACGGTTATTTCCGTCTCCTCATCATTCACCGAGTCTGTCTCGGGCACAAGGGAAGCCTTCAGATATAACAGGGGAAGTATTTTAGTTAATTTGTCGGTCAGTTCGCTTTCTGTTATTTCTTCGAAGTTTTCGAGAAAAGCACAGTACTGGACGGCTACCGTAACAAATTCTATCGAATCGCGGGAATATACTATTTCTTTAATCTGGTCTGTCATATCCTGTATTAATTGCAATAAGTTATTGACAATTGTTTATTGATGTTATATAAATAACAAATTTAGGGGATTATTTGTTAACTAACGAAAAGGATAAGATATTTTAAGGGTAAAATATGTGCGTTGTTTTCCTGCCCGGTAACCGATAAATTAATATATCTTATAAGTAATCAATATTTTATCATTTTTCTTTTTTATTAAAACTTCGTGGCATATTTATTGTTTTATAGGTAGGAGCGGAGAGAATATTAACTCTAAATGAATTGAATATGAAGAAAATAATTTTAGCAACAATTATATCCCTGTTTTTTTTCGTTTCCTGTGCTACTTACAAGTCACTCGACTTGGGTAAGTTGACTACAGGTATGACTAAAGCAGAGGTAGAATCAGCCATCGGCCGGCCCGACCGCGTGTTGGCTGTGAACGATAAGAAAGAAGGGTATCAGGAAGTACTCGAATACCGTACTTCGAGGGACGAAGTATATGCCCTTGAGTTTTGGAACGATTATCTGACAGGTTATGAGTTTTTATACGATGATGTAAATTATGTGGCATCAGTAATGCCTCCTACAATTTTTCCACCATACGGAAGACCGATTTACATTATTCACGAAAACAACAGGCCTAACCGTCCTAACAGACCGACGTATCCGAATCGTCCTAATCCGCCGAGACCAACACCAACTCCGGACAGATCGGGTCTCACAAAACCGACTCCGGGTGTAGGACCGTCTACAAGCAGACCGTCTACAAACAGACCATCAACCGGCACACGTCCGTCTACTAACAGCAGACCGTCCTACAATACCAATAACTCCGGTTCAGGTAGTTCAACAACTGTTGACAGGTCGAAACTGGCAAGATAAGAGTATAATAGTATTTTTAGAAAGCTGATTCATTTATTGAATCGGCTTTTTTTGTCTTGTCCTAGAATAATTTGACACTTTATTTAACCATTGAATGGATTTGCCTGATATCACTATAAGTATCTGATATTTTATTTATAGTTTTGTAATCTGTAATATTTACTATTAATCAGCATTATAAATACTTCTAAAACTGAGAAGCACTCTATTATGAAAAGTTATAAATACATTTTGTTGTTCTTCATCTTATCATGCCTCGTGTCATGTGAAAAAAAAGCAGAGAAAACCAGTGGAAACCCTTTTGTGAAAGGTTGGTATGCCGACCCTGAGGCTATTGTGTTTGGCGATGAATATTGGGTGTACGCCACTCTTTCGGATATATATTTTCCAAACAATCCGGATTCTGTTGCCACTTATCCTGTCAGAGAACCTAAGACAGTTCATGCGGTTTATACTATCCAACATTATATGGATGCTTTCTCATCAAAAGATTTGGTTAATTGGACTAAACATCCGAAAGTAATCTCTGTAGAAAACGTTAAGTGGGTTGAATATGCTTTGTGGGCACCTTCTATCATTGCGGCAAACGGAAAGTATTATCTTTTCTTTGGTGGTAACGATATCCAGAATGATAACGAACTCGGAGGCATTGGGGTTGCGGTATCGGATAGCCCGGCCGGTCCGTTTATCGATCCATTAGGAAAGCCATTAATCGATAAATTCCACAACGGCGCACAACCAATCGACCAGTTTGTCTACCGCGATGATGACGGACAATTTTATATGTATTACGGAGGATGGGGACATTGCAATGTGGTTAAACTGAGTGATGATTTGCTTAGTCTTGTTCCTTTCGATGACGGAAGTTACTACAAAGAGATAACACCAGAGAATTTTACTGAAGGCGCATTTGTACTTAAACGCAATGGCAAGTATTATATGATGTGGTCGGAAGGCGCATGGGAAAGTGAGGGCTACTGCGTTTCTTACGGCATAGCCGATACTGCACTCGGACCATTTAAAAAGATGGGTAAGATATTACAGTCGGATAAGGAAATCGGAACCGGAGCGGGCCACAACTCTGTTGTTAATGTTCCGGGTACTGATGAATGGTATATATTTTATCATCGTCATCCGCTTGGCGACTCTAACGGATTTCATAGGGAGATATGCGTTGACCGTATGTACTTCAATAATGATGGTACAATAATGCCTGTAAAGATGACTAATGAAGGGGTTGCGGCTGTGAAAATTAATAAAGAAAACATCAAAAAATGATTTTCTGAAAAAATGTAAGCATCGAACAGAATAAAATATAAAAGGCTGATTCATTTATTGAGTCGGCCTTTCTTATCTTTTATAGTTTATTCCTGCTTTACGCGCCTGTGCATGCTGCATACGCCTCGGTATATTGTACAGTTTGCCTTCTTTTACAAATCTTGCCCCGGTTTGTTTAAACCAGAACGAAATATCATTATCCACGCAAATCTGCCTAATCTCCATTATCCAGTCGAAATTACATATACGGGCTTCCGGCCCCGATTCGCCACCGGCTGTGATATGCTCTACCCATGAACCTATATCGTAGGGTGTCAGATCGATCCTTTCCAGAAGCGGCTCACAGATAATTATCTTATGCTTTATAGGGGCGGCTTTATAGATTGGCAGGCGGTAATCCGCCCTGTCCTGATTTTCAACAGTGCAGCATATCGTCACATTGTCGTAGCCGTCCCCCCAGTCTTCGGGTAAACCTACATGCAATCTGTCGATACGTTTAGTTATCATCAAAAATTTGAGGTCGCTGCGCTCGCGTATCATCTGCCATGCTTCGGGGCGCCATTCGTCAGCATCGGCATGTAGAAAATCAGATGTAAAACAGGTAAAGACTTCATTACCCGGTTTAATCTTATATTCTCCGTTACGCTTTTTACGGACAGGCACATCGAAATTCTTGGTTTGCTTCACTATGGAACTGTCCACACCGCGTCTTGCATCGCCACGATACATGTAGCAATTGAGGCAACCTGCGCTTATTTTGTGACAGCCGTGCCACGGATTCCAGAGAGATGACATAAAATAACCGATAGTGAGGTTGCAAATATAAGAAATTGACAGTCAGTTTTTCACTTTATACCAAAAGTTTATATCTTTGTGCTCCTTTATATACTTGATAATAAAATAAGAATAATAATATGTTTGAAAGTCTAAGTAATAGATTAGAACGCTCATTTAAGATTCTGAAAGGTGAAGGTAAAATCACCGAGATAAATGTTGCCGAAACGCTGAAAGACGTACGCCGTGCATTACTCGATGCCGACGTAAACTATAAAACGGCAAAGCAATTTACCGAAACCGTTAAGGAAAAGGCTTTAGGACAGAATGTACTTACAGCCGTTAAGCCTGAGCAGTTGATGGTGAAAATCGTCCATGACGAGCTTGCTTCTCTTATGGGAGGTACAGCTACCGATATAAACCTGAAAAGCTCGCCTGCCATTATCCTGATGTCAGGATTGCAAGGTTCGGGTAAGACGACTTTCTCGGGTAAGCTGGCTAAATTGCTGAAATCGAAAAGAGGAAAAAATCCGTTACTCGTTGCAGGCGACGTATACCGTCCGGCTG
Organism: Prevotella sp. 10(H); assembly: GCF_000711235.1. GTDB lineage: Bacteria > Bacteroidota > Bacteroidia > Bacteroidales > Dysgonomonadaceae > Dysgonomonas. Next base: position 61,043 of record NZ_JOMI01000002.1, read on the forward strand.
CTATCGAACAATTGAAGATATTGGGTACACAGATAGAAGTTCCCGTATATTCGGAAGATGATAATAAAAATCCTGTACAGATTGCACTCAATGCAATCAAGCTGGCTAAGCAGAACGGGCATGACCTTGTCATTATAGATACTGCCGGACGCCTTGCTATCGATGAAGAAATGATGAAGGAGATTACAGCTATAAAAGATGCTGTGAAACCTGACGAAATCCTCTTCGTAGTAGACTCTATGACCGGACAGGATGCCGTAAATACTGCCAAGGAATTTAACGACAGGTTGAATTTCGACGGGGTAGTGCTTACCAAACTCGACGGCGATACCCGTGGTGGAGCTGCGCTTTCTATCCGCTCGGTAGTAGACAAGCCGATTAAGTTTGTAGGTACGGGAGAGAAAATGGATGCACTCGATGTATTCCACCCTGAACGTATGGCTGACCGTATTCTCGGAATGGGTGACATCGTTTCACTCGTTGAGCGCGCACAGGAGCAATATGATGAAGAAGAAGCCCGCCGACTGCAGAAGAAAATCGCTAAGAATCAGTTTGATTTCAACGATTTCATCGGGCAGATACAGCAGATTAAAAAGATGGGTAATCTGAAAGACTTGGCATCGATGATTCCGGGTGTAGGTAAAGCGATTAAGGATCTTGATATAGATGACGATGCATTCAAAAGCATTGAAGCTATTATCTATTCGATGACCCCGAAAGAAAGATCGGCTCCGGAAATTCTTAACGGAAGCCGCCGCCAACGCATCGCCAAAGGTAGCGGAACATCTATACAGGAAGTAAACAAGCTGATAAAGCAGTTTGACGAAACCCGTAAGATGATGAAGATGATGACCCAGATGAAAGGCGGCAAAATGCCGAAAATGAGAAGATAATCAGATTAAATTGATATAAGTAAACCCCGTCTGCATCTAACAGGCGGGGTTTATTATTGTATAGTTTGTAAAGATGTTATTTTATTTATCGCTTGGCTTTGCCTTCCAGTTTTATATCTTTCTGTAATGCTTGTTCCTGTACAGCCCTGTAGATAACGTCGTCGAAAGATTCTTCTACTTTTTCCTTATCCATTTTAGAAAGTTCTTCATCTATATGTTTCTGGCGTTGTTTACTCAGGTCTTTTATTTCCTGTTCTAGTTTTTTGCGTTTAGCTAAAAGATCTTTCAAATAAGTTTCTCGTTCCTCCGTTGACATTTTCTTCATATTTTCCGGTAAATCTTTTTCCGGTATTTCTGTCAATGCTTTCCCGTGTGCAACGACATTTACCAGTTCTTCGGCACCATAATAGGCATCTTTATTTGCTGCTGACAGGTTGTATTCTGCCCTGCGTGCATTAATCGCGGCATCACCTGCCACGACTTTAGAACTTTGCGCCCTTTTTGTTTCTGTGAGCGCTGATGATTTGCCGTAATAGATGCGGGTATTATCGAGTTCATATTGCAATTTATTGATACGGTCGTCATAAGGTGTCCTTATCGCAATGTTATTTACATTCATGTCCGTCTGGATATATTCACCTTTCGTTTTATCGGCGATTTCTCTCCATATGCGTGCGGCAGTCGGTTCATTTCCCATAAGGATTGTGTTAATAACGATTCCTTTCTTTATGGCTTCCGAACAGCTTTCAGGATAATGTACATCATCTCTGTAATCCATATGCGGCGGATAATCGCCTACTAAGAATATCGAGCGGTAGGTATTCGGTCGGTCGTCCCATTGCATTTTATTTACACCTTCATATAATGCCTGATTTACGCTTTCAGGGCCGTCTCCACCGCCGCTTGCGTTCATTGCCATAAGCTGCTCATAGAGATTATCCATGTCCGTACCGAGAGGGATCATTTTTGTTATGAAACTGTCACCACGGTCGCGGTAAAACAGCATACCCACTTCAATATCCGGAGCTGGTTCGGTTTGTGTCAGGCTGCTTGCTATCGACCATATTTTTTCTTTTGCGGCGCCTATCAGGCCTGACATGCTTCCCGTAGCATCGAGCAGGAAGACTACCTGCATCTTAGGCTTGGCAACCCTGTCTGTAGTTTCTGATATACCTGCTGTTATCATTTCCGGTTCATCCAATGATATTCCTCCTTTGTTAGTAAAGGCAAAAGTTGTTGCATAAATGAATACACTTGCCGGAAGTATCCAAAATAATGTATAAAGTCTCTTTTTCATATGCTTTAGGTTTTAAATAATTATCATTTTTAACTAAAGCAAATATATAATGTGTAAAATATATAAATCGGCCGGAATGGGTGAACGGGGTATTTAAAATGGTGAACCGATATTATGAATATTTTGCAAAAGAAAAAGCCTGCCGGAAATTATCCCGACAGGCTCATATAATAATAAAAAATTATTCTTACTTAGAAGATATGATAGAAGCGCGCAGAGAGTTATTAGAGTTAACTCCGATAAATTTAGATGCAGCGCTCAATTCTGCAGTGTCGTCTCCCTCTGCAGCTTTGTCTGCAGTTTCCATTTCAGCGAATTTATTCAAAGCTGAAACAAGTGCATCTTTTGATACATTGTTTTTTGTCAACAGGTCAAATGCATAACTGTCTGCTTTTTTGTTCTGTTCATCTGTGTATGGAATCTGTATAAGTTCATTCACCACTGTTCCCATTTTGTCTCCTGAGAACGAAAGAAGTTTTTCCAGCTGTGCGCTTCCGGCTTTAGTCGCATTGTCTTCCGAAGCAACTTTCAGCAGGGAGTCACGAACATCTTTATTGGCAATATGCCCTATCTGCGTGGAAATAACAGCCAGCAATTCTTCATCCGAAAGCAAATCCATCATACCTGTATAAATACGGATGCTACCGTCGGCAGTGGCCAAAATATTCACTTCAGGATTTACATAGATTTTGTAGTTGAGACTGAGTCCGTCTACGGAGATGTAGTCAGTTGCTACCAGTCCGACAAGTCTTTTGTAGTATTCAGTTTCTTCTGTAGCAATAGTATTGTTAGCATCCATAAACTCTACTATCTTAACCGATACTTTGTTAGCTACTACATCAGAAGCCAGTTCGCCCGCTACATTCCCTGCCGCCTTCGTTACGGATTTACCTACGTTTTTGAGAGCTTTTCCAAATTGTGCGTTCATAGGAAGAGTTAAAGCACACATTACGGCAATCAGTGCCGGAATAAATAATTTTTTAGTCATAGTCTTGAGTTTGTTATAAAAAATAATGATTCATATGTAGTTCTCAATCTTAAAAATGTAAAGTCTTTATTTGCCTATTGTATTGTGTTAAGTTTGCACAATGTTAAGGGGAGCAAATATATTAATAATATGCAATATAAAAAGTTAAAATTCAGATTTTAACCCTTTGTGTCAAATTTGACATAAGTAGGCTGGTATTGAAAAACCAGTGAGGGGAGTCTTAAATGTAGTCTTATTATTTCGAAGCCAGATACATAGAGCATGTACCCATGGTGTATGTTTTACATAGAGCCTCTGTGAAACCGTTTTTGAGAAGAGTATTAATCATATCTTTTCCCTGTATAAATGCTTCGATAGATTTGGGGAGATATGAATATGCAGCCTTGTCTTTCGAGATAATGCGGCCAATGGTAGGGATAAACAATCGCGAATAAAGCCAGTATCCCTGTTTCATCGGGAAATGTTGAGGTGTGGAAAGTTCCAGAATCATTAGTTGCCCTCCGGGTTTTAATACGCGGAGTATTTCTTGCAGGCCTTTATCAAGGTCTTCGAAGTTGCGGATGCCGTATGCTACCATAGCGGCATCGTAAGAATTATCTTCGAGTTGCAGGTTCATACAATCCTGTTTATCAAAGGAGATAATGTCGGATAAGCCAGCTTTTGCAACCTTTTGTCTACCGACATCCATCATTCCTTCCGAGATATCGATGCCCAGTATCGTTTTCGGATTGAGAATACTGCAAGCCTGTATGGCAAGGTCGCCCGTGCCTGTTGCAATATCCAGAATGGATTGCGGATTGAGTTTTTTAAGCATTGAAAGACCTTTTTTGCGCCAGCTGATATCGATACCCATCGACATGGTACGGTTGAGCGTATCGTAATTTTCGGCGATAGAATCGAACATCCGTTCTACCTGTGCTCCTTTATTTTCGTTGCTGGAGTAGGGGACAATCTTTTCGGCGTCGTAGGTCATTTTTTATATTTATATTAATTATATACTGCGGAGATAATAGAATATATCTTCATCATAGATATCTATGATTTTGGTCTTGTTTCCTTCGGCAATTATCTGGAAAGGATCGGTCGAATTATCCACCAGAAGCCAGTAGTCAGCAATAGGTACGAACATTGAGAAAAGATTCTTCATACCTGCATAATAACGCCTTACTACCACATCGTCGTCTACATGATGCCCACCGAAACGTACGCGTTGCTCTACACGTCTTATCGCAAGTTCGGGAGATTCGAGCCAGAAATAAATAAGCGTTACAAAATATCCTTCCTTTTGCGCACGGCGTATAAAATTAGCGTATGACTTGGTCGCAAGGGTAGTTTCTATGGCAAAGTCTTCCTGCATGCGCATCAGTTCGTTCATGCGCATGATCATAAGGCGGCCTGCATCGATAGCTACTGTTTCGGGCTGAAAAGGAGATAAGCCTTTGGCTATTTCATCGGCATTGATGAACTCCTTACAGTCGAGCATTTCGGGAAACATGGCATACGACGCAGTTGTTTTTCCCGCGCCGTTACAGCCTGATATGATGTAGAGATTCGGCATTCTTATTCTAACCTCTTTATTTTAAATATTCGCTGATATTTTTTTCGATGCGGGTTGCTACATGTGCAGCTTCTGCCTTGACGAATTTTTCACCGACTATTTTTTCATATAGTTCGATGTATCTTTCCGATACGCTGTTGCAATATTCTTCGGTCATTTCAGGTACCTGTTGTCCTTCCTTGCCTTGGAATCCGTTTTCCATAAGCCATTTGCGGACAAATTCTTTGGATAACTGGCGCTGTTCTTCTCCTGTGTCGAACAATTCCTGATATGTATCGGCATAAAAATAACGTGACGAATCCGGTGTATGGATCTCATCGATCAGGTAAATCTTTCCGTCTTTCTTTCCGAATTCATATTTCGTATCTACAAGAATCAGATTCTTTTGTGCCGCCATTTCAGTTCCCCGTTGGAATAGGGCATAGGTATATTTTTCCAGCTGCTCGTATTCTTCTTTGCTTACAAGCCCTTGTGCGATAATTTCTTCTTTCGAAATATTTTCGTCATGCCCTACATCTTCTTTTGTGGTAGGAGTAATAATCGGTGTAGGAAACTTTTGATTTTCTTTCATTCCCTCGGGTAGCGGCACTCCGCAAAGCGTTCTTGCGCCTGCCTTATATTCGCGCCATGCACTACCTGTAAGATACCCGCGTATCACCATTTCCACTTTGTATTGTTCGCAGCGAAGTCCGGCGGTTACCATAGGGTCGGGAGTCGCCAGTTTCCAATTGGGAACGATATCGGATGTCGCATCCAGAAATTTGGCTGCAATCTGGTTCAGTACCTGACCTTTATACGGGATACCTTGCGGTAACACCACATCGAATGCAGATATGCGGTCGGTTGCTATCATTACCAGTAAATCGTCACCTATAGAATATACATCCCTTACTTTGCCGTGGTATACGTTTGTCTGGCCGGGAAAATTAAAATCTGTTCTTACTAAAGTATTCTTCATTTGTTTTTAATCTGATTTGTTCTGTCTTATAACAAAAAAGCACGCCCAAAGTTACGCGAAAGTTGTTTAAAAAGCAATAAAGATTATGTTTATAAAGAGTATCGCCCGATTCTTACTTCGTTTGTTTAACCTTTTGTAATAGTATGCATCTTTTTTACCTGTATTTGTTAACTTTAGGCTTTTGAAGAACCAGAACTGTATTTTTAATTATTTAAAAATGGAAACCACGATAAAATTAATCAAAGGAGATATTACAACTATTGAAGCGGATGCTATTGTCAATGCGGCCAATTCCTCATTGCTTGGCGGTGGTGGAGTAGACGGCGCGATACATCGCAAAGGAGGCAGCCAAATATTGGAAGAATGCAAAGCTATCCGCAACAGGCAGGGCAAATGCGCAACGGGTCAGGCGGTATATACATCTGCAGGATTGCTTCCGGCCAGATATGTTATTCATACAGTGGGGCCGGTGTGGAACGGTGGCTCGGCTAACGAGAGGCGGTTATTAGGTGAATGTTATACCAGTTCGTTGAAGCTGGCGAATGAACTTAATGTGCATTCTATTGCCTTTCCGAATATCAGTACCGGAGTATACCGATTTCCGAAACGGGAAGCGGCGGAAATTGCTATTCATACTGTGACAGAATTTTTAGAAAAAGATAACAATACTATAAGCGAAGTGATATTTGTCTGCTTCGATGATGAAAACTACTTATTGTATAAAGAGATGCTCGGTTTGGAATAAATATTTGAGAAAAATAACGTGTTATTCATTCTAAGATTTTAATTTTGTTTTAACAAAAAACAACTCATATCCATGCTATGAAAAAAAGATTAGTTTTATTTCTTATATCGGTAGTAACTTTACTTCCGGTACTTTCACAGGAAGCGAGATTGCTTCGTTTTCCTTCGACAAACGGTCAGGAAGTTGTATTTTCCTATGCCGGCGATTTATACAAGGTATCCATAAATGGTGGAGAAGCCCAACGTCTTACATCCCATGTAGGATACGAAATGTTCCCGAAATTCTCCCCCGATGGCAAAACTATCGCTTTCACCGGACAGTATGACGGTAATACCGAAGTGTATACAATCCCGTCTACAGGAGGTGAGCCTCTCCGTGTAACTTATACTCCTACCAATAGTCGCGACGATATAGGCGACCGCATGGGTCCTAACAACATAGTAATGGGGTGGAAGCCCGACGGAAAAGAGATTGTTTACCGTAACCGTATTAGCGGCGGATTTAGCGGAAAGCTTTATCTGGTAAATAACGAAGGTGGTTTGTCCAACGTTATTCCTTTGCCCGAAGGCGGTTTCTGCAGCTATTCACCTGACGGAAAGAAATTAGCGTATAATCGTGTGATGCGCGAATTCCGTACATGGAAATATTATAAAGGCGGTATGGCCGATGATATATGGATATACGACCCTGCAGCAAAATCGGTAACGAATATAACCAACAACGATGCACAGGATATTATGCCTATGTGGATAGGCGATGATATTTATTTCATATCCGACCGTGACCGTACAATGAATCTTTTCGTTTATAATACGAAGACTCAGCAGACAAGTAAGGTGACTAACTTTACGGAATACGATATCAAATTTCCGAGTCATCATGGCAACACAATTGTCTTTGAAAACGGCGGATACATCTATAAACTGGACGCCTCTACCCGTCAACCTCAGAAAATAAACATAACGCTTTCTTCGGATAATATTTATGCCCGCAGCGAAATCAAAAACGGTGATAAATATGTGAGAGCAGCATCCGTATCTCCTGACGGCGAGCGTCTGGTAGTGACTGCCCGCGGCGAGGTATTCAATGTTCCTGCAGAGAAAGGTGTGACTAAAAATATGACCCGTTCGCCCGGTGTTCATGAAAGGGAAGCACAATGGTCGCCCGACGGAAAATGGATAGCATATATCTCCGATGCTACAGGCGAAACAGAGTTATATCTGCAGGAGGCAACTGGCTCGGAACCTGTGCAGCTTACACGAAATAACGATACATATATCCGCGACTTCGAATGGAGTCCAGATGCAAAATCGATAGTATATACTGACAGAAAAAACCGTATTAATCTGTTGAATGTATCTTCGAAGCAGAAAACAATGCTGCTTCAAGACCCTGCCGGAGAACCGAGAGGTGTAACATTCTCCCCCGATAGCAAATGGCTGACCTATACCCGTATGGAATCGAATGACTTTAATGTGGTGTATGTTTTTGATATCGCTGCCAAGAAAGAGTATCCGATAACCGATAAATGGTATCAGTCGTCTGCTCCGGCTTTTAGTAAGGACGGTAAATATCTGGTACTGTCTTCATCCCGTGATTTTAATCCGATGTACGGTTCGAAAGAATGGAACCATATTTATCAGAGTTCGAATGGAATCTATCTTGCTCTCCTTTCTAAAGATACACCTTCGCCTTTCATTGAAAAGGATGCCGAAGTAAAGACCTCAGATTCTAAGAAGCCGGAAGCTGCTAAGAAAGATTCGCTGAATACGGTGAAAATAGATTTTGACGGCATAAGCGAACGAATCGTAAAACTTCCGGTGAATGCGTCATATTACTGGGGTTTCTATTGCGACGGGGAAAAGGTATATTATAACCGTCCGGGTGCTGCCATGATGTTCGACCTGAAAAAACAGAAAGAAGAAACGATTGCAGACGGTGCTTCTGTTTATATCGGTTTCAATGATAAGAAAGCGACATTCTATAAGAATAACCAGTTCTTTGTAACTAATATTCCATCCGGAAAGACCGAACTGAAAGACCCTGTGAATATGAGCAACATGAAGATAACGACAGATTATCAGTTGGAATGGGCTCAGATATTCGACGAAGCATGGCGCGTATACCGCGACGGTTTCTATGTGGAAAATATGCACGGAGTGGACTGGAAAGCGATGAAAGCGAAATATGCCGTACTACTGCCGTATGTAAAGAATCGTCTTGACCTTAATTATATTATAGGTGAAATGATCGGTGAGCTCAATTGTGGACATGCTTATGTCAATCCGGGAGAGGTCGACCGTGCCGAACGAATCAATACGGGGTTGCTGGGTGCTGAAATATCGAGGGATAAGAGCGGGTTCTTCCGTATAGAAAAGATACTGCAAGGCGCTTCCTGGGATAAAGGACTGCGCTCACCTCTTACCGAAGCGGGTATAGATGCTAAAGTAGGTGATTTTATTGTTGCAATCGACGGTGTAGCCACCAATAGTGTGAAAGATATGTATTCTCTCCTTGTAGGAAAAGCTGGCGTACCGACGGAAATATCGCTTAATAATAAAACACAGCTGGCAGGTGCCCGCAAGATAGTAATCAGCCCGCTGGCTGAGGAAGCTACCCTTTATCAATATGAATGGGTACAGAATAACCTGAAAAAAGTAGAAAAAGCATCGAACGGAAAAATCGGCTATATATACATACCTGATATGGGAGTGGAGGGGCTGAATGAGTTTGCACGCTATTTCTACCCTCAACTCGATAAAGAAGGTTTGATTATCGATGACCGTGCCAATGGCGGCGGAAATGTATCTCCTATGATACTCGAACGTCTTTCACGCGAACCTTACCGTCTGACAATGCGCCGCGGGTCTACCCGTGTAGGTACAGTGCCCGATGCAGTACAGGTTGGCCCTAAAGTATGTCTGATAAACAAATATTCGGCATCGGACGGAGACTTGTTTCCGTGGGGATTCCGCGCTCTCGGACTGGGTAAACTTATAGGTACACGCACATGGGGAGGTATAGTCGGTATCTCGGGATCTATGCCGTATATGGACGGAACGGATATCCGTGTGCCTTTCTTTACCAGTTTCGATGCCAAAACAGGTGATTGGATTATCGAAAATCACGGTGTCGATCCTGATATCCTCATCGATAATGACCCTATTAAGGAATGGAACGGTGAAGACCAGCAACTCGACAGGGCTATAGAAGAAGTAATGAAAGAACTGAAAAACCGTCAACCGTTGAAAACAGTACCGTCTCCACGGGTATGGAATAAATAAGAGATAGAAGATATTAATATATAGCAAGGCTTGCAGAAAGGCAGGCCTTGTTAATTAATACATATAATCTCGCCAAGGCGCTAAGGAAACTTTTTGCGGCTCTGCGTCTTTGCGTGAAAATTACTTTTTGTATTAAATTCTTATTTAAATTATGAATAAACTTAAGAAACTAACTATTGCGATTTTATTGTCATCATTTAGTCTATGCTATTTATCATGCGGAAAAAATCCTGATAAAGAACTTAATTATGAGGGCATATCATTTAAATATCCTTCCTACTGGAATATGACAACTGAGAAATCGGAGAGTAATTCTGTTTATATAAATGGAGAAGAGAAGTTTCACAAGGAAACAATATTAATGATTGCGGTTTCTCCAGCCGAAGTTGAGCCTAAATATTTTCTGGATGGTATTATTTCAAAAATGGAAAGAGAATATGAGGTGAGTAAAGAACCTTTAGAGGAAGGCGAATATGGGAAATACAAAGCTTTATCTATAAAGTATAAGGCCGAGGGAAAGCTGGATAAAGTCTATGGTATTGCATATGCATTCAATGTAGACGGAAAAACTTTACTTATTGTAAAACAGAGCGATAAGGACTACGAACTGAAACATCAAAAATACAAGCTTATAGAAAATAGTTTTAACATAGAAAAACCGGCACAAGACAGTATCCCGTAAATATTAATAGATACCTTTGCCCGACTTTTTACTATATAATATGAATAAAACCAAAGGTATTGTTTTTGCCCTTATCTCATCGGGTACATTCGGCCTGATAGCCTTCTTTTCTATTCCACTGATGAAAGCGGGTATGCAAGCGCCCTCAATCCTACTTTTCCGATGCATATTGTCGGTATTAATGATTGGTGCTGTATGTCTGATAAGAAAAAAAGATATAAAAATATCACCTAAAGCTGCTGTTCAACTACTCTTTCTGGGGTTGCTGTATACTATGACGGCCATGGGATTGTTATATGCCTATAATTACATATCGAGCGGGGTGGTTACAACTATTCATTTTCTGTATCCGATTTCGGTAGCATGCATGATGATTATATTCTTCAAAGAAAAATTATCGCGTAATCTTCTTTTTGCTGCTTTACTGTCGCTATTGGGTGTCGGCCTTTTGTCGTGGAATGATGAAGGATTTATTAATACCCGCGGATTACTCGCAGTATTGATGATTGTTTTTACTTACTCCATATATATAGTATGGCTCAATAGTCCTGAGATAAAGAAGCTGGAATCGGAGGTCGTTACATTCTACGTCATGCTGTTTGGCGGCTTTATCTTTGCCGTGCTTGCATATTCCACTACCGGAATTCAGTTAGTGACCGATGTACCCTCTATACTCAATCTACTTGGGCTTTCCCTTTTTGCGACAGTGATATCTAATCTTACACTGGTTTTGGCAGTTAAATATGCCGGTTCCACTATCACATCCATACTCGGATCGCTCGAACCGGTAGTCGCTACAGTTGTTGGAGTGTTCCATTTTGGCGAACCGTTCGGCTGGAATAGTTTATTCGGACTGTTGATTATTATAGGAGCGGTGTTATTAGTCGTTCTTACGGGTAAGAAGAAACAAAATATTCAGGTAAATTAATGCCTCACAGTATTATTTTGAATGGATTGCTATCCTTTATTGCACATTTTTACTATTTTTGTGCGATGTAAGAATTAACTAAAGCTATCCAATATTTATAACTAGCTAATAATCATCAAATAAATATAGAAATGAGTAATAATTTATTAAAAGGCAAAAGAGGAATCGTTTTCGGTGCTTTGAACGAAAAATCAATTGCATGGAAAGTTGCCGAAAAAGCTGTTGAGCAGGGAGCAATAATTACATTATCAAATACTCCTGTGGCAGTAAGAATGGGCGAAACTAATGCCTTAAGCGAAAAACTGAATGCAAAAGTTATTGCTGCAGATGCAACAAGCCTTGAAGACCTTGAGCAGGTATTTGTTCAGTCTATGGAAACACTTGGAGGAAAAATAGATTTTGTTCTTCACTCTATCGGTATGTCTCCAAACCTGCGTAAAGGAAGAGAATACGATGACCTCGATTACGGATTGTTAGGCAAGACATTAGATATTTCTGCTATCTCATTCCACAAAATGATGCAGGTAGCAAAAAAACTCGATGCAATCTCAGAGGGAGGTTCTGTGCTAGCCCTAACTCATATAGCTGCTCAGCGTACATTTACTGGATACAACGATATGGCAGATGCCAAGGCATTGCTCGAATCATTTGGCCGTAGCTTCGGATATATTTACGGACGAGATAAGAAAGTGCGTGTAAATACTATTTCACAGTCTCCGACTATGACTACTGCCGGACAGGGTATTGGCAGCGGAATGAACGCTTTCTTCGACTTTGCAGAAAAAATGTCTCCGCTGGGTAATGCCAGTGCAGAATCATGTGCCGACTACTGTATTGTAATGTTCTCAGACCTTACACGTATGGTAACCATGCAGAACCTGTTCCACGACGGAGGATTCTCCAGTATGGGTCTTACATCTGCGGTTGTTGAAGATTATATAGACAAAAAATAAATTAGCAAACAATATTGCCGACGGTTCATAAATATTATTTTATGAACCGTTTTTCATTTAAAAGCGTTAGTTTTGTATTGTCTTCTTATTCAGTAAAATACATTTAGAATAGAAAAGCCATGCTAGTCAAATTATATGAAGAGAATCCGAATCCAAAAGAGATCGACAAGATTGTAAAGGTTTTGCAGGATGGAGGTATTATTATTTATCCTACCGATACAGTCTATGCTATAGGTTGTGATGCATTGAATGTGCGTGCTGTAGAGCAGATATGCAGGATGAAAGATATCAACCCTGCGAAAAGTCATCTTTCTATTATTTGTAATGATCTGAGTAATATAAGCGAATATGCGCGGGTAGATAACAATACTTTTAAGGTGATGAAGAAAAACCTGCCCGGACCCTTTACCTTCATATTGAATACAACATCGTCGCTTCCGAAGATTTATAAGAACAGGAAGACAGTAGGCATACGCATTCCTGCCAATAATATAATCCGCGAACTCGTCTATAATCTGGGTAACCCAATAATGACTACTTCGGTAAAAGATGACGATGAAGTGATTGAATATACTACCGACCCTGAACTGATATATGAGCGTTATCAGGATATGGTAGATATAGTCATCGATGGTGGGTATGGTGGTATGGAAGCATCTACTATTGTCGATTGCACCGAAGGGGAACCGGAGATAATCAGGCAAGGGAAGGGGGAATTAATCATATAATTGCAAATAGCTTAAAATAAAATCGGGGAAGATGAAAAACATCTTCCCCGATAATTTTATAACTACTCTCTATTAAGAATTTGTCTGAAAATTAATAACCTGGATTTTGTTTCAGCAATGGATTTGCCGACATGTTTCTTTCATCTATAGGGAAACGATTTTTATTCGGGTCTTCTGACGCTACGTGATCCCACCAGTTTGCGTTGACATACATATCCCAACGTATCAGATCGGTACGGCGGCGGCCTTCGAGTAAGAACTCAATTTTCCATTCGTTCAGCATTCTGTATTCGTCCAGGTTGGCAGCTGTTACCGGATTTGGATCGTTTCCATTCTCGAAATAACGGGCACGTACCTGATTGATCAGTTCTGCAGCTTTGGCTTTATTACCTGCTCTCATTTCACATTCGGCCAATGTGTAATAGAATTCTGTAAGTCTCATTACAGGAATATTAGGTTCATATAATTTATCTCGTTCCGCATAGGTAGGAACAGGGCTTAACTTCATTAAGCGGATTCCTGAATTTTCTTCTGCTGTAGCAATTGTAGAAGGCAGATCGTTGACAGTTGGATATTCTGCTGTTCCCAGTTTCTTCATATAGGTTATTTGGTCTACTAAAGTGATAACCTCATTCAAATACTCTCTTGCACCTGTACAAACAGAACCATCCAACGGATTTTCCTGTCTTCCCATCATAAACATTCCTCTGTATTTGCCTCCACCGAGATAGACATATTGCTGCTTGCGCACATCAGTATCTTCAAACAGGCTGAACGGTCCTGCCAGTTCGTAACTATATTTCTGGCCATTAGGTTTAAGAGACGGAACCAAACACATTCCGTTATTTCGGTGTAATCCGTCAATACCTCCAAGTATAACATTTGAATTGTAATGCTGCATGTCTGAAAAATAACCTGCATCTGTTGTTCCTCCTGTCCTTGTGCTTGGAATAGCCCACATGATTTCGTTACTTTTGGCATTTTCGAAACCAAAGGTCATAGTCCAGTCTTGGTCTAATTCATAGGCTCCGTATTTACCTGCAATAATATCCCTGCATATCTGCGCAGCTTCTTCATACATCGGTTTTTTGATATAGGCTTCGGCATTGAAGTAGAGCTGGGCTTTCAGTCCCATTGCTACGGCTTGAGATATGTTGCCGATTTCTTCTTTGCCGTCTTTATCGCCCGATAATATTGTTTTCTTAGGGAGTGAATTGATAATCGACATATCGAGTAAGGATTCGATATAGTTAAACGTTTCGACATCAGTGTTTCTTTCTTTCAACATCATTTCTCCACGGTGATAAATCGGAACGCCACCGAAAAGATCCAACCCTTCTTTATAAAAGAAAGCGATAAGTACCTGCTGTTGATTCAACATAGATTCTTTAGTGCCTTCAGGAAAACCTAAAGCCTCAAAATCTACATATTTGTCAATATCGTCCAAAGCATCATAAGCCAAGCTGATACCCATGCCGAAACCGTACCAGCCGTTGTATAGTCCGTCCGTAGTTATTGAAAACTCGTGATGATGCAACTTCTGAAACACACCTCCATTATACCAGTCGCTACCGCGGGTAGGAAAGCAGAGTTCATCTGTCCCCAGTTCCTGTAACCTGAATCGGGAAGCATCAGAAGCTCTATACCATCGCCAGTGAGTAAAAGGTCTGTTGAAACGTTGCCATACGGCATCTTGAGTAGTGAAAAAAGTTTCCGGGTCAGCCTGTGTGTAAAATTCCGCATCGATATTACAAGCAGTAAAAGAGAATGTAAATATCGACAAGGCGGCGCCTATTATTAATTGTTTTATTTTTTTCATTATTGTATCAGTTTTTAGAATGACAATTGAACTCCTAGTATATAACTGCGCGTTTGCGGATAAAAGCCTAACCATTCAATACCGTTATTTTCAACACCATTTATATTAACTTCCGGATTTATTCCGCTATAGCCTGTAATGGTAGCAACATTCGTCATCGTAAGATAGAAGCGGGCACGATTGAACAGGTTCTTCGTATATTTCTTCAGATCAAGATTGTAACCAATGTTTATTGCATCGATTTTCAGGAAAGTACCATCTTCAAGGAAGTAATCACATAGTTGCTTTTCTCCTTTAATGTGAGCATTTTTATCATAAGCTTTCTTAAGAAGATTTGTTTTCTGTCCATCATTAGGTAAAGCATAATACATATCGATAGCGTTGAATACATCAAAGTCTATCCAACTTCTTAGATTTACTGTCATATCCCAGTTTTTGTAGCTGAGAGTATGATTCCAGCCCACAACTAATGCCGGATTGAAATTACCTATATGTTGCTTGTCTTCTTGTCTTATGTCGTCTGGAATAACTGCTTCACCGGCTTTGTTATATAACAGGAATTGCCCGTTTTCATCAAAACCCGCAAATTTATAAAGATAAAAGCTTCCTACTTTTGAATTTTGCATTACACGAAGTACATCTCCCGGACTTCCCGGAGAAGGCAAACCTCCTGAAGAAATCCAGCTGATATCACCCAAATCGAGCAACTTGGTCGTATTGTGACTTAGATTTATATTGGTCGAATAATTCCAGTCTTTGCCTCTTACTATATCAGCCCCAATTTCTATTTCCCACCCGGTATTCTGAAGGCTTCCGATATTCTTAAATATTACTCGGTCTGCATATGGAGGGGTCGGAGCATTTACTTCAAAAAGCATGTCCTTTATTTTACGCTTATATGTATCGAATTTTCCATAAAGCCTGTTGTCGAATAACGAAAAGTCCAATCCGACATTCCACTCTGATTTTTCTTCCCATTTCAGATCCGGATTGGGAGTCTTAGACTTACCGTACGACATCAGCCAATCATAGGCATTTTGCGAGGCTACCGGCCACCTTTGGTCCGAACCATAAGTGATTTTTGAATATTCGGCGCTAAAGCCATCGTTACCGGTAACTCCGTATCCAAAACGTAGCTTAAGGTCGTTTACAAAACTTACATCTTTCATAAAGTCTTCATTGGAAATACGCCATCCTCCTGAGAGTGCCCAGAATAAACCCCACTTGTTGGCATCGGAGAATTTAGAAGAGCCTTCGCGGCGTATTGTAGCCATAGCCATATACTTATCGTCATAGGAGTAGTTTGCTCTTGCAAATAATGCAAATAATTTCTCTCTGATCGATTTGCCTGAGCTCATTTTGGCGGCATTGTCATCGGTACCACCTTTACCCAACTGTGTTCCTTCACCTATATTCCAAAATTCAGTCCCATCTACAGAAAAGTCATAGTTTTTCATATTGAAACCTTCCTGATCATGCTGGAAGTAGCTATAACCTCCTACTGCGTTAATAGAGTGTTTATCGAATTGTTTAATATAAGTCATGTAGCCTTCAATATTGACATTCTCAGTCTTATCGAAGCCCAGATAAGCTTCACCTCTTCTATTTTTCTCTATCTCTTCTCTGTGCTTCATCGATCTGTACCTGTGCTGCTCCCACTGCCGGCGTTCAAATCCTAAAGTCTGTTGGTATGACAAACCTTCAATTGGCAATACATTCAGTTTGAAAGTAAAATCGGGTTTAAACCACTGATCCAGACCTTCGTCTTTGTACAAGTTGGCATCAGCTACTACATTATAGTCTTCTGTATCATGCAGCCAAATATTGTAACCGGTTTCACTAGTAGCATCATAAGGCGAGCGAGTAGGGTTGTTACGCAAAGCCTGTCTGAAGTCAGGACGTCCCTGCCTCCTTTTGGTCTGTCTGTAGTCTGCGCGCATCATAACGTCTACCCATCCGTCCAGCAGCTTGAAGTTTGTATTTATTCTGCCTCCATAGTCATTTCGGCTGTCATTGATAGGCAATCCTTTATTTTCGCCGTAGAAAAGAGATGCATAAATCTGTGCATTTTTTACTCCTCCGCTTAGGGTAATTACATGTCTTTGCGAAATAGGATTATCATTCATCAGTTCTTCATACCAATCGGTACTAGACCCGAAATTTTCACCTCTTCCATGTTCTACATATTCTTCAGCTGTAAGTACTCTGGGTTTATTATAGTCTTGTCTCATCGTGAGTTCTCCGGTATATGTCGCATTTACTTTACCGTTTGTATCACCTCCTTTTTTGGTGGTTATCAAAATAACTCCTCCTGTTGCGCGTGTACCATAGATAGCTCCGGCAGAAGCATCTTTTAGTACATCGATAGATACAATGTCTTCCTGAAGTACTGAGCGGATATCCCCTCCGGGCATCCCATCGATAACCACAAGCGGCTGTTGTCCCGATTTTGCCGAAGCAACACCCCTCAACTGAAACGAATTACTCGAGTTAGGTCCTCCATCAGGTGATACAACAAGCCCTGCGATCTTTCCCTGTAGGGAGTTGGCTATGGAAGTACTACCGGTACCTTGTACAAGTTGCTTATCGGAGATAGAAGTAATGGAACTGGTTACCTGTTTCTTTTCCAGTGTTCCGTAGCCGACTACTACTACTTCCTGCAACAGACTTTCGTCTTCTTCCATCTGTACATCGAGACGTGTCTGGTTGTTTACATTTTTTTCTAATTGCTTGTATCCAACATAGCTGAATACTAGTACGGCATTAGAGGGTGCATTAAGTGTAAAGTTCCCGTCTACATCTGTCATAGTTGCATTCTGGGTATTCTTTACCTGCACGGTGGCTCCGGCCAGTGGTTCGCTATTAACGTCTGTTACTGTACCTTGCACCGTCCTTGAAGTTTGGGCAAACCCGCAAACAGGCAATGTAAGTAAAGCGAACAGCACTAAACGGAGTAGATGTTCTCTGGAAAAACATCTGACAAAAACATTTTGGCGTGTTTTTTTCATAAGATTTACATTTAAATAATTATTTGTTTATAAAAAAGGGGTTGATTATGAAGCATTGTGATTTGCAATACAACGAATTGTACTGATACTGATTTTCCTTGTCATTAGAAGGTGAAATATGAAAAGGCTTAAAAAAATAGAGCCACATAAAATGCAAAACGCATTTTATATGACTCTTCTTTGCAATGTATAATAATGAATGTTTTTGGTAGGAATAGTATAAGGATGTGAAATGTTTACGGGCTTTGCTTTTCTGAAGGAAAAGGCTTATTTTCTTGATGTGTAAAATGAGAGAATAAGGTACACAAAAACGACCTGCTTTAATTAAGTAAAACAGGTGACAAGCTTTTACGTATATTACGTATAAAGATGAATGTGTGTTACGTGT
The DNA here is from genome assembly GCF_000711235.1 of Prevotella sp. 10(H). GTDB lineage: Bacteria > Bacteroidota > Bacteroidia > Bacteroidales > Dysgonomonadaceae > Dysgonomonas. The sequence continues at coordinate 79,272 of NZ_JOMI01000002.1, forward strand.
TAGTCTCTCTCTCTCTCTCTCTCTCTCTCTCTCTCTCTCTCTCTCTCTAATAAACAAGCTGTAACTACCAAATAATCAGTAGTTAAAAAAGGAAAAAATAATGATATTATTTTTGTGAAATTAGCTTTAAATCTTAGATAGAGCACACACATCGTTAACAAATTTTCATACAAAAAAACAACTTTTCATTGAATAAAGCAAATAGAATTGAATTATTATTTGCAAAATTGAACGGAAAGGTAAATTTTCGCGTTATATAAGTGAAATAAAGCCGATGAAAAATCAAGAAGGAAAGCGTAAGATATTGGAAAAAGCAGATTATAATATACCTTTTTTATTTTCTCATCTTTAAATTCCTTTAGAATCAGTATATTTGCAAATGTCTGTGTTATTTGCAATATCATGAACAGTTTATTGTAACATGCACACTAAGTACGATATATATGAAAGCAAAAATTATACTTTTATTTTTTATTGCTGTTGCGGCATTGCTTTTCAGTAGTTGTAGCGATAGCGATAATGGCGGTAAGCAGGATGTAGAAGAGAGTGACGAAATCTATACCAATAAATGGATTTTTGAAAGGATGAGGGCTCTTTACTTGTGGAACGATAAATTGCCAACAAAGACTAATTATGATTATCCTACCGAGTCGTTTTTTTACGGTCTACTGTATAAATGGCGCGACAGGGAAGGTGACAGGTTTTCGTGGATAGAGGAAGATGATTCTAATAAAACGAAGACTTTGTATGCGAAGGTTGATCTCGGCTTCGATTATTACCCGTTTTCGTATTTCCCTGATGAAAATACACAGAACAGTTCTTTAGGATTCTTTGTTACCTCTGTCAATAAAGGTTCGGATGCCGAAGCAAAAGGTGTGAGAAGGGGGCAGATAATATATAAGGTGAATAATGTTGATGTTAATTACGATAATTATCTGGCTATATTAAACGACCTTTCGTCCTTTACCTTATCCGTTTATAACAATGAGACAGGAAAAAAGGAAACACTCCCTTTAATGCAAGCTAATGGTAAGAAAATATCTCCTGTCGCTATAAGTAAGGTAATAGAATCATCAGCAGGTAAGATCGGCTATATATTATATAATAATTTTGACCGGGGTGTCGATGACGAAGGCAGCACTTTCGAATACGATATCGAGCTGATGGAAAGTATAAGGGCACTTGGAGATGTGAAGGAATTTATACTCGACCTTCGCTACAATCCCGGCGGCTATCTTACCTCTGCTATAAATCTTGCGAGCGCATTGGTGCCTAACAGGGACACAAAAAAACTCTTTATCAAAGAGGAATATAACAGTTACTTTCAGGATTCTATTATCAAGAGATGGGGCCCGGATGCTGTAAACAGCTATTTCCTTGATAAAGCTTACGAAACAAATGTCGATATACCTCGTTTGAATTTATCCCGTTTACATATTATTGCATCAGAAAATACAGCTTCGGCTAGCGAAGTAATCATAAACGGGTTGGAGCCTTACATGAAAATAAACATATTGGGACAAACAACCAAGGGAAAGGATAAAGCCTCAATGACCGTCAAAGCAAATGATGAGCGTATTAAATATAAATTGCAGCCGCTAATTTCTCGACTTTCTAACTCGAAAGGGGAGGGCAACTATATTTACGGCTATAAGCCTACACAGGGTTATGAATTTTCCGAATTAGAGGAACTCTTCTATACTGTATATGCTGACAGCTATGATGAATATGGTAAGCCGATTACTGTAAAATGTCCTGTTTTAGATAGGTGGAAAGCTCCGATACCTTCTTTAGGAGATGCCTCCGAGCCTTTACTGGCTGCAACTATAGCCAGAATAATACATTTGCCACGTAAGAAAAGCGAGGAGGCTGTAGGTAGGAAATCGGTACTTGTTCCCCGTATAAAACAGGATGAGAGCCGGTTCAGAACAATTGTGGATCAGGACAGATTTATAAAATAAGACCTAAAATAAGTAAAACGACACTATACTAATGAAAGTAATGAAATTTGGCGGAACATCCGTAGGTTCCGCTGCTAATATAGCGAATGTAAAAAAAATAATCGGCGGGGTTAACGAGCCCATAATTGTAGTAGTTTCAGCTTTCAAAGGTATCACGGATAAATTGTTGATGACTTCCGAACTTGCGGCGGCAGGCGATTATTCGTATGAAAGAGAATTCAGGGAAATTGTAGAACAGCATGTAACGGTTGTCTGCAAACTGGATATTTCGGAAACTCAACGTGAGCAACTGGCGGTAGAGGTGAATAAATTGTTGGACGAACTAAGGAATATCTTTAAAGGAGTATTCCTTATCAACGACCTTTCGCAAAAGACCTCCGATAAGATTGTCAGCTATGGAGAGCGGCTCTCTACACTGATTATCAGTTATGCATTTCCAGATTTTGAGGTACTGGATGCAACTCAGCTGATAAAGACGGATTGCGCTTTTGGGAAGCATACTCCCGATATGGAACTATCGAATAAGCTGATAAGGAATGCATTCGATAATTCTTCGAAGAAAGTTTTGGTTTCCGGCTTTATCTCATCATGCAAGACAACGAACGAGATAACCAATCTTGGTCGTGGCGGCTCCGACTATACAGCTGCCATTTTCGCTTCCGCGCTCGATGCCAATATTCTCGAAATCTGGTCGGATGTCGACGGCTTTATGTCAGCCGACCCGAAAGTAATAAATAATGCGCACGTTATAGAAAATCTTTCATTCACCGAGGCTACCGAATTATGTAACTTCGGGGCTAAAGTGATTTATCCGCCTACCATATTCCCCGTATATCACAAGAATATACCTATCCGCATAAAGAATACCTTTAAACCTGATGCTCCCGGAACGTATATATCGCATGACGGTGATCCGAAAAAGAGCAAGGCAATGATCAAGGGAATTTCTTCTATATCCGATTCCTGCCTTATTACGGTACAGGGGCTTGGTATGGTAGGTATTATCGGGGTCAACTTCCGGATATTCCGTGCACTGGCGAAAAACGGTATCAGTGTATTCCTCGTTTCGCAGGCTTCTTCCGAAAACAGTACCTCGATAGGTGTGCGCTCCGTGGATGCCAATTTGGCTGTGCATGTACTGGAAGAAGAATTTGCAAAGGAAATTACTCTCGGTAGTATTAACCGCGTACTGCTGGAAACAGAATTAGCGACTGTGGCCATTGTAGGAGAAGATATGAAATATACCCCGGGTATTGCCGGCAAGCTTTTCGAAACGTTGGGCAGGAGCGGTATCAGTGTGATTGCCTGTGCGCAGGGAGCATCGGAGGTAAATATATCCTTTGTTATCAAAAATAAATATCTACGTAAGGCACTCAACTCTATTCACGATTCTTTCTTCCTCTCGGAATATAAAGCTTTGAACCTTTTCATTGTCGGAATAGGAACAGTGGGAGGAAACCTTATAGAACAGATACGGCATCAGCAGCCGAAGCTAATGGAGCAATATGCTTTGAAGTTGAATGTGGTGGGAATTGCCAGAGGCCGTAAGGCATTATTCTGTCGCGAGGGTATCAATCTCGATAATTACAAGGCTGATCTGGAAGAAAAGGGCATTGCCAGTTCGCCCGAGATTCTGAGAAATAACATCATCGACATGAATATATTTAACGCTGTCTTTGTCGACTGTACAGCCAGCGATCAGGTGTCACAGATATATCAGGAACTAATGGCTCATAATATATCGGTTGTTACAGCAAATAAAGTTGCAGCGTCTTCGGCTTATGACAGCTATATAAAGTTGAAAAATACTGCCCGCGAGCGTAATATTAAGTTCCTTTTCGAAACGAATGTAGGAGCAGGTCTTCCTATCATAAACACGATGAATTCGCTTATCAACTCGGGAGATAAAATCATAAAAATAGAAGCAGTTCTTTCGGGCACATTAAATTTTATATTCAATACTATAAGCAAGGATGTGCCTTTCAGCAAAGCTATTTATCTGGCTAAAGAAAGCGGTTATTCCGAACCTGACCCGCGTATCGACCTTAGCGGAATGGATGTAGTCCGCAAGCTGGTTATCCTGACGCGTGAGGCCGGCTATCGTGTAGAACAGCCGGAAGTTGAGAAAAACCTTTTTGTTCCGCAGGAGTATTTCGACGGAACAATCGAGGAATTCTGGTCAAATATCCGCCAGCTAGACCAGCAGTTCGAAGATCGCCGTCGCAAGTTACAGGACGAATGTAAGCGTTTACGATTCGTAGCTAAATATGAAAACGGGAAATGTGAAGTCGGATTGCAGGAAGTCGGACAGAATCATCCTTTCTACGACCTTGAAGGAAGCAATAATATTATCCAGATAACAACCGAACGCTACAACGAATACCCGATGATTATAAAAGGCTACGGAGCGGGGGCAAGCGTCACTGCTGCCGGGGTATTCTCTGATATTATCAGTATTGCAAATGTAAGATAAATATCATTTCAGATCTTCTTATCGAAGAAGGCCTGAGATTTTCATAGTTATCTTTTTGTCATTCTGCTTTCTTTAGCGCACGGGTGCCTAGATTCATTTTCTTTAATTTCAGAGTGCTCTCATTTCCTTTGAGTACCCTTGTCTTTTCGTATCCGTCTTTTGTAAGGAATATCGTATAATCTCCTTCCGGCATATACTTAGATTCTACTTTTGCCGGAGTTTTTACGGTATAAAGAACTTCTCCATAACTGTTTTCAATAGTCAAATCTGCTCCCGGCGGATTACTGTCTACAAAAAATGCATAAGAAGAGCAACCGGTAAGTGCACTGCAAAGAATAATAGTGAATGCTACATATAAGATCTTTTTCATAGTATCCCTTTTTGTTGAAAATTAGTGGTGAACAGCTATAAAGTTATAAAATAAAAATTAATTTTTTCTGCAATAAATTCAGTCAATTTGAAAACGATAATTTATTAATGCTTTCTAAAAGTTGCTTTTAAGGGAATTTATCTTCAATTTTGTATCCTAATTACAGATATAATGTCAATATGAAAACAATAATAATATTAGCCGATGGCGCAGCCGATGAGCCGATTGCTGCCTTAGGAAATAAAACACCTCTACAGGCAGCGAAGAAACCATATATAGATATGCTGGCTGCGAAAGGTAAAAGCGGCGAACTGGATACCATTCCTCCGGGATTTAAACCTGGTAGTGAGATTGCCAATCTTTCGGTATTGGGATATGATGTGCCAAAAGTATTCGAGGGTAGGGGTTCGCTCGAGGCTGCCAGTATGGGCGTGGATATACTGCCCGGTGAAATGGCTATGCGCTGCAACCTTATTTGTATAGAAGACGGGAAGATAAAGAATCATTCAGCTGGTCATATTTCCAGCGAGGAAGCTGCAGAGCTTATCCTTTTTATCGATAAAGAATTAAATGATGGAAAGGTTAGTTTCTATCCCGGGGTATCATATCGTCATTTGCTAAAACTTAAAGGCGGAAACAAAAATCTGGATTGTACGGCACCGCATGATGTAATGGGAGTGCCATTCAGGGATGTGTTGATTAAGCCCGAGATTCCCGAAGCGAAGGAAACAGCCGACTATCTCAATGATCTGATAATCAAATCACAGGAATTGCTTAAAGATCATCCGGTAAATAAAAAACGTATCACAGAAGGGAAAGACCCTGCGAACAGTATCTGGCCGTGGTCGCCGGGATATCGTCCACAGATGCAGACCTTACAGGAATTGTATGGTATAAAGAGCGGTTCGGTAATCTCTGCCGTAGATTTAATAATGGGAATCGGAGTATATGCCGGGCTAAAGCTTATTCATGTGGAGGGAGCCACAGGCCTTTACGATACTAATTATGAAGGAAAAGCGCAGGCTGCTATCGATGCACTCAGGGAGCAAGATTTCGTTTATCTGCATATTGAAGCCAGTGACGAAGCGGGGCATGAAGGAGATTATGAGTTGAAAACAAAAACTATAGAATATCTTGATAATCGGGTTGTAAGACTTATCTATGAAGCTGTCAAAAATTGGGATGAACCCGTTACAATTGCAATTCTTCCCGATCATCCTACACCATGCGCTACGAAAACGCATACCAATAAGCCTGTTCCCTTTCTTATTTACCGTTCTAACGGAAGTTCCGATAATTTGCAAGTTTATGATGAATTCGAATCGCCGAAAGGAGAATACGGATTGATAAGAGGTAAAGAATTTATGGAGCTGTTGTTCAGCGATAAATAATATTGCAAATAGATAATTTAAAGTCCGGTTGGTTTACAGCCGGACTTTTTTTCGTACAGGATGTCCGTTATCGAACAAGAAAAATTTTAGTTAATTAGTTGTAAGTGTTTGATATTTATGTTGTTGTTTGTTTTGGCATAATGCTTGGTAATACGTTGTCAGATAATTAAAATAAAAACCACAAATAATTAAATTATGAAACTGAAGACAATTATATTATCGGTTATGATTGCCTTATTGGCAGGCAATGTTTATTCGCAGGATAAAAAAGATGCGGAAATTGTATCATATTACCGCACAAGGAGTGGGCATAATATGAAAACAGTGCGTTATCAGAATGAAGATGGCAAATGCACTCAGATGATTACATATGTAAGGAAGAGTAAAGACAATTGGGAGCCGGTGAAAAAGTATGTATACGATTATGATAAAGAAGGTAATTTAATCAATATGACATATTCAGAATGGAACCAAAGATCAGGTAGATGGTCTGAAGCGAAAAGTCAATTGGTATATAATTACGATTCACAGGGGGAGCTTATCGCAATGAAACAAGTGAACATTTATAATAGATGTAATAAAGAGGTTGACTTACTTCACTAAGAAAATAAGGGTTCTTTAGTGATTTTTGTAGCAGGCATATATAAACGTGTATATGCCTGTTTTTTTCTGTAAAGTGAGATAAAAGTTATATCTTTGGCCTAGAAAAAATACACTCATGAATACAGAAGAAATACGTTGTTTGCTACAGGCAGAAGCCTCTGCCATACTCAATATTCCGATTACCGATGCCTATACGGAAGCAATCGCCCTAATTGTTGAACAAGTGAACCGTAAGAAAGGCAAGCTTGTAACCAGCGGTATGGGAAAGGCAGGACAGATTGCACAGAATATGGCAACTACATTCAGTTCCACAGGTACTCCTTCGGTATTTCTTCATCCGAGCGAAGCCCAGCACGGCGATCTTGGTATTTTGCAGGAAAATGATATTGTACTGGCAATATCCAATTCGGGTAAGACACGCGAGATAGTCGAGCTGATTTCTCTGGCAAAGAACCTTGTTCCCCAAATTAAGTTCATTGTAATCACCAGCGACCCTGACAGCCTGTTGGCGCAAAAGGCTGATGTCTGCATCCTCACAGGCCGCCCTGATGAAGTATGTAATCTCGGACTGACGCCTACTACTTCCACTACTGTAATGACAGCTATAGGAGATATACTGGTAGTAGGAACCATGAAAGAAATAAACTTTACTGCTGCAGACTATGCAAAACGTCACCACGGCGGATATCTGGGAGATAAATCGAGAGAAATGAGCAAGTAATATTCCTCCCCGTATTGAAGCATTCAGAATAATAATTAATGATGATGTAAATATATTATCGAATATACTTATCTTTGCATACCATTACTAAAACCATTACATACCACTACCCGACAAAATTTTAAAAATCATGTGACAGACAATTCATATTAAATTGAATGATAGAACAAATAATTATTTTAGAACACATAGACCCGGTGGTCTTTTTCGGGATAAACAACGCAAATATACAATTATTAAAAACCCTTTTTCCAAAGCTGCGCATCGTAGCCCGCGGTAATGCGATAAAAGTTAGTGGTAATGCCGAAGATGTTCCTTTGTTTGAGGAAAAAATCCGCGAACTGGAAAAATATTCGAACGACAGGAATAAACTCACGGAAGAAGATATTCTGGATATCGTAAAGGGTAAATCACCTAATGTTGTAAAACAGGATAACCTTATTATATACGGAGTAAACGGGAAACCGATATTCGCCCGTACTCCTAATCAGCAAAGTTTTGTAGAAAGTTTTTACAAAAACGATATGGTATTCGGAATCGGTCCTGCCGGTTCGGGAAAAACTTATACGGCAATTGCGCTGGCGGTAAAAGCGCTGAAGAATAAGGAGGTAAAGAAAATAATCCTGAGTCGTCCGGCTGTGGAAGCAGGGGAGAAGCTTGGCTTTCTCCCGGGGGATATGAAAGATAAGATCGATCCGTATTTGCAGCCCTTGTATGATGCACTGGAAGATATGATAGCGCCTGCAAAGCTGAAAGACTATATCGAAAATAAGACAATACAGATAGCTCCGCTTGCCTTTATGCGCGGGCGTACACTGAGTGATGCGGTTATTATCCTCGATGAGGCGCAAAATACGACTACTCATCAGATAAAGATGTTCCTTACCCGTCTGGGTATGAATGCCAAAATGATAATCACGGGGGATATTACACAGATAGACCTTCCGCCTTCGCAACTATCGGGATTGAAGCATGCGCTGCGTGTACTCAAAGATGTGAAAGGAATAGGGCGTATCGAGTTCAATAAGACCGATATTGTCCGTCATAAATTGGTGCAGAGCATTGTGGATGCTTACGAGAAAGAAGATAAACGCAGAAAGTCGGAAGAGGAAAAAGTAAAAACAATAAAATAGAAAGTATATTGAAAGAATAGATAAAGGCCGGAAAATCTTTTTCCGGCTTTTCTATTTAGAATAATGAAAGCAAAAGATTATCGATAGCCTTAGTTATCTGGCTGCGCGACCCTGTAAACTTATTTACCATGACAGTGAATGCGTATTTTTTCTCTCCACTGATATAATATCCTGCGAAGCATTGCACACCGAGAATGCTTCCGCTTTTCATCCATATTTTCCCGTCCAGCCTTGTTCCTTTCAACCGGTTGCGTACAGTTCCGTCCTTGCCTGCCCGCGGCAACGATTCGAGGAAGCTGTCTGAATACTTGCTTTTTGTCTGCATATATACGAGCAAGTCGCACATAAATGCAGGGCTTACGGCATTTGAGGGTGCCAGTCCACTACCATCAAACATTACAAGTGCTTTTGTATCCAGCCCCCTGAATTTCCACAATTCTTCCGTTTTGTCTATTCCGGCATTTAGAGGGGATGAGTAAATATCCGCTTTTTTTGTCCGGCCTATAGTTCTGATAAGATGTTCTGCATAATGGTTGTTACTCTTCACATTCGTCTCTTTTATAATGTCGCTCAATGGAAATGAATAGTGTGTATAGAAGATGCTTTCTTTATATGGCTCTTTTACTTTACGGTACATCTGCTCATTATACTTATCATAAGCGGTTCCGATTTTTCCCGTTAAAAACCCTTTCTCCTTAAGTTGCTGTGCTACTGTCTGTCCTAACAGCAATCCCGGATTAGGGATATCGCCTTTTATGCTGAAACCGGACCGTCCTCCGGGAATGTTTCCGGTTATCAATCTATCTGTGGATAAAGGCTGCCCGTGAATATATGCATTATCCTGACCTGTACTGTTAAGGGTCAGTGTGTTGCGAAATGTAATATTTACTTCGGGTTCGGTTCTTATTATTTCGGGGCAGGTATCACGGCGTGTTGTATTGAAAAAAAGCTTATAAGTATTATCGTACAGACTGATACCATAGTTTGCCGCAGCGTAATAACTGCCCATATCCTGATATATCCACCGTTGTGAAACGCCCTCATATCCGAAATAATCGTCGATAACAGTGATATCGATTTTTTTAGTCGAATCGAATTTTTGCTTTATCTGGTCTGTCCACAGGGATAGGAAAGCATTCGGTGTATTATCAAGATGTTCGGTTCCTAATGTAGGGTCTCCGTATCCGTGGATAAAAAGCCTTTGGGGATTATCCCTGTCTATGGCCAGTGTTGTAGGATATTTATAATCGGGGCCGAGTACTTCCAGGGCCGTTGCGGTAGTTACCACTTTGAGTATAGATGCGGGAGTATACGATTTATCGGCATTGTGTCCTGCAAGTTGGTTGCCCGATAAGTCTTTTACGCAGATGCCGACAGATGCATGCTTCAACCCGGCATTATTGAGAAAAGTCTGTATGCCTGCCTGTTTTACCTGAGCGTTAACTATATAGGGGGTTAGAATCAAGAACGTTAATAAAAAGCGCTGCATTACTTTCATCTTGCTACAATTCTTATAGAAAATCGAAAAAATAAAATATCTTTGTAAAGATAATAATTTCAAACGGCATCTACATATATGGCAATGGGACAACCATTCGAAAAACCTTTCACTTTCGACCGTACTATCCGCTTGGTGATAAGTGTGCTGGCTCTGGGAGCCGGACTTTATTTCCTCTATGTGCTGAAAGATGTATTACTTCCGTTTCTTATTGCATGGCTTCTGGCTTATATGCTCAATCCGTTGGTGCGCTTTTATAAAAGAAAACTTAGTCTGCCGCATTCCATAGCAGTGATACTCACTTTGCTCTCTGTGGCGGCTGTAATGACTTTATTGGGGTTCATACTGGTTCCGCTTATTCAAAATGAAATATGGCAGATAAATAACCTTATAGCCAACTATGAGTTTTCTTCCATAAGTAAGGACGGTATTCCGCTGAGTCTGGCTGATGTGCTCGGCAGGTATGTGAATTATAGAGAATTGCAGGAAAGTTTATCGAAAGAAAACCTTGTAGAGATTATTCAATATGTAAGTCCGGCGGTGGAATCGTTATTTTCAAGTACTATCTCTTTCTTATTAGGACTTACGGTCATTTTTATTGTGATACTTTATCTGATATTCATTTTGCTCGATTATGACAAAATAAATGAACTCTGGCGCTACCTTATCCCTCCGAAATACCGCCCGGTGGTAGGCCGTATCACATTGGATGTAGAAGGTAGTATGAATAAGTATTTCCGTCATCAGGCATTTATCTGCTGTATTCTTGCGGTGTTGTATGCCACAGGTTTTCAGATTATAGGACTGCCTATGGCTATACTTTTCGGAATAGTAGTCGGGCTGGTGCATATGATACCTTATCTTCAGGTAATCACTTTTCCACCTGCCATACTGCTTTGCTGGCTCAGGGCATCGCAGACCGACGACAGTTTTTGGGTCATGCTGGGGCTGACAGCGTTGATATATGTAATTGTGCAATGTATAATGGATTTATTCCTTGTGCCAAAGATTATGGGTAAGGCAATGGGACTAAATCCTGCGATTATTCTCCTTTCACTATCCGTTTGGGGTTCGTTACTAGGTATTGTGGGTATGATCATTGCTATTCCGCTTACTACACTTTTATTATCATATTATAAAGAATTTATCGCTTCTGCAGAAAGAATGCAGGCGGCCGAAGAGGCGCAGGCGAAGATTCCGTTTGATGAGAGTTGAGGAATTTTTTGTACCTTTACACCTCATTTTTAGAAAACAGAAATATTAAAATACAATGCAACTAACAGCTAAACTGATTCAGGTACTTCCCGTGCAAACAGGTATGGGTAAAAATGGAGAATGGAGAAAACAAAGTGTAATACTGGAAACAGACGGGATGTATCCTAAAAAAGTCTGCATGACTTTCTGGGGAGATAAAATTAACGAATCCGTACTTCAGATAGGCAATATCCTCGACGTATCTTTCGATATTGAAAGCCGCGAATACAACGGCAACTGGTATACCGACCTGCGCGCATGGAAAGTAGAGCCTGCAGGCACAAGCGCTCCTGCCCCTCAGGCGGGTTACGGACAAGCCGGGCAACCTGCTCCGTCGGCGCCTCCCGTAGATTTCAGCAGTGACAGCGGCGACGACCTTCCGTTTTGATAATCAGATTTATCATGTAAATGTTTGTGTGTCAAAAAATAAGTTTTATCTTTGCACCTCATTTAATTAATTAAATATTAACTATGTATTTAGATTCAGCTAAAAAGCAGGAAATCTTCGCAAAACACGGAAAGTCTAACACTGATACTGGCTCACCTGAGGCTCAGATAGCATTGTTTTCCTACCGTATTTCGCATTTGACTGAACACTTGAAGTCAAATAAGAAAGATTATAACACAGAAAGATCATTGAGACGCCTTGTGGGTAAACGTCGTCGTTTGCTCGATTACCTTATCGATAACGATATCGAAAGATACCGTGCTATCATCAAGGAATTAGGCATCAGAAAGTAATCTTTCGGGAAAAAGAATTATTAAGGGATTGTTTCAGCAGGAACAATCTCTTTTTTTGTTTTATCTTTATGCACATTCATTTTATTAGCGGATATGGATAAACTGACTTTGATAAAAGTAGGCGGTAAGATTGTAGAAGAAGAGCAATCGCTGAAAAAATTACTTGAAGACTTTTCACAGGTAAAAGGCAATAAAATACTTGTTCACGGCGGCGGCCGTTCGGCTACAAAGCTGGCGGAACGCCTCGGTATCGAAAGCCGTATGGTAAACGGACGCCGTATTACCGACAAAGATACATTACAGATAGTGACCATGGTCTATGGCGGTCTGGTAAATAAGAATATAGTAGCCGGACTTCAGGCATTGGGAGTGAATGCGCTTGGACTTACAGGAGCGGATATGAACCTTATGCGTTCGGATAAAAGGCCGGTAAAAGATATAAATTACGGCTTTGTAGGTGATGTGGCAGAAGTTAATATAGAAATATTATCCTCGCTTATAGCACAGGGGGTAGTTCCTGTTCTTGCCCCGTTGACTCATGATAAAAAAGGCAATATATTGAATACAAATGCCGATACTATTGCCGGAGAAACGGCCAAGGCATTGGCAAAAGTATTTGACGTCAGCCTTGTATACTGCTTCGAAAAGAAAGGAGTACTCATGAATGAGAATGACGATGATAGTGTAATACCTTCCCTGACCGAGGCAGAATTTAAGGACTTGGTACAAAAAGGAGTGATTCAGGGAGGAATGATTCCGAAATTGGAGAATACCTTTGCTGCAATTGAATCAGGCGTAAAAGAAGTGATTATTACACGGGCGGATAAAATTAACACAGATTCCGGTACTCATATCGGACGTTTATAAACCATATTTCTCTCATTTTTTTTAAAACTGGCTGTGAATACCGAAAAAAGGGTCTATATTTGCCGCCGGTTAATTTATTTTTAATTTAAAAAAACAATTATGAAGAGATTTTTTAGCACAAACGCACTTGTCCTTATTCTATTAATGTTATCTGCAAATCTTAGCGCACAGGATAAACCGCTTACGTTCGGAGTAAAAGCAGGGGTTAATCTTTCCAATTTTACAGGAAAAGGAGCGAAAGGCACGGATTCCAGAGTTGGCTTTAATGCGGGCGTTACCTTAGACTACCAGTTTACACAGGAATTATACTTGCTTACCGGATTGGAATTCACGATGAAGGGATCACAGTTTGAATTACTATCGATAGAAGGTGAATATAGCGGCAAGTTGAAAGAAAATCCTATGTATCTTCAGATACCGATTCACCTAGGTTATAAATTAGCTGTCACTGATGCTACGAAGATTGTATTTCATGCCGGACCATATATCGCCTATGGTATTGGGGGAAAGACTAAATTAAGTAATCAGGAAAAGTTCGAATATGACGGGCTGGAGTTTAACTCATCTAATTTATTTGGAAAAGACCGGTATAAAAGATTTGATATGGGTCTTGGTCTTGGTGTCGGTGCAGAATTCGGTAAAATCTGTGCAGACCTAGGCTTTGATTATGGTTTTCTTAATATGTCGAGACATAGCGATTATAAAGTAAGAAATATGAATGCTTATCTTACTTTGGGATATAAATTTTGATTTGTAAATGGAAGAAATAGAAAGTGCCCGATTTTCGGGCACTTTTTTTGTGTCTTTAGTTCATTCGTTCTGATAATTTATTGATAGATAATATAATGTATATTGATATTCAAATTTGTTTGCAATTTGTAATTAAATTGAGAAAAAGAATATATATTTGTCGCTAGCTATTTTAGTTATTAACCTAAAAAAAATGTTTATGAAGACGACATTTAAATCGTGTTTGGTAATTATTACTTTATTACTTTTCGTAACCAGTGCCAATGCACAGGACAAACCCCTTACTTTTGGTGTAAAGGCAGGTATGAATCTTTCTAATTTTAGTGGAGATGGAGCCGACGGCATGGATGCAAAGATTGGTTTTAATGTGGGAGTTACGGTAGACTATCAGTTGACACAAGAGTTATATTTACTCACCGGATTGGAATTTACCATGAAGGGTGGAAAGGATAAAGGAACTCTTTCTCTACCGGGTTACGATTATACATATACAGGCGAAGAAAAAGATAACCCTATGTATCTGCAGATACCGATTCACCTAGGTTATAAATTGGCTGTGGCAGATGCTACGAATATAGTCTTTCATGCCGGTCCTTATATTGCATATGGTGTAGGCGGAAAATCTAAAATCAAGGGATCATATGCTTCTGCAGGTGAAAATGCATATGTTGATACTGATATCGATTTCTTTGGTAAAGACAGGGCAAAGAAATTTGATATGGGACTTGGTCTTGGTGCTACTGTAGAATTTGGTAAAATTGGCGTAGGCTTAGGCTATGATTTTGGATTGCTAAATATGTCAAGAAGCAGTGAACTTAAAGTAAGAAATATGAATGCTTATCTTACTTTGGGATATAAATTCTAAATCTGCTATATATAAAATATGAAATGTCCGGAAATTTCCGGGCATTTTTTTTGCATATTTACTCCATTCGTTCTGATAATTTATTGATAGATAGTATAATGTATATTGATATTCAAATTTGTTTGCAATTTGCAATTAAATTAAGAAAAAGAATATATATTTGTCGCTAGCTATTTTAGTTATTAACCTAAAAAAATGTTTATGAAAACGACATTTAAATCATGTTTGGTAATTATTACTTTATTACTTTTCGTAACCAGTGCCAATGCACAAGACAAACCCCTTACTTTTGGTGTAAAGGCTGGTATGAATCTTTCTAATTTTAGTGGAGATCTGAGTGGAGATGCAAAAATTGGTTTTAATGTAGGCCTTACAATGGATTATTCTCTTGCACAGGATATATATTTGATGACGGAATTGAAATATTCGCTTGAAGGATCAAAAGATGACGGAACTAAGATAAATATGTCATATCTCAAATTGCCTGTACATATAGGATACAAGCTTGCTATTACTGATAATACAAGGATTGTCTTTCAGGGAGGGCCTTATATTGGATATGCTCTTAGCGGGAAGTACAAAGCGGGCCCTATAAGTGTGGATGCTTTTGATCAGGATTTGGCCGATGTTGTAGGATATAAGATGAAGAGGTTCGATTTTGGTTTGGGTCTCGGTGTCGGTGCAGAGTTTGATAAGATATGCGTAGGCCTTGGATATGATTTCGGTCTTATAAACGTATTAGACGTACAAGACAAATCGGCTATCGGGGAACTTACGGGAATTTCCGACCCAAGCGGAAAAAATATGAATGGTTATCTGACGGTAGGCTACAAATTTTAAATCTTAATTTAAATAAGAATATAAAATGCCCGGGAATCTCTCGGGCATTTTTTTATATTACTCTTAAATCTTTATCTATATTATTTTTAGCCATTAGCCATTAGCCATTAGCCATTAGCCATTAGCCATTAGCCGATAGCTTATAGCTTATAGCTATTTTAATTGACAGTTGACAGTGGGCAGTTGGCAGCGTTCCTGCTTTATCTTGAAGTCGTCTTGACTTTTTTAAAATGTAGTAAAAAATAAGGAAGCGTTAATTTTGTAATCGCTAAAAAACAATAAAAACACTTCCTATGTACAAAGTACTGAACAAAGATATAATAGAAGATGAGATATTACCTTATCCAGTTCTGACATTGATGGAAGCCATACTCCTGCCTTAAGAGAAAGGGGATATGTTGGTTATCAGGTGCTAAAAAGCAGAGAGACCACCCATACTTTGTATTTTGTGGATCATCAAGGTATTCCTTTAGCTATTTCCAATCCTAGGTAATCATCATGACTTATACAATATCGAATGCACATTGAATGAGTTATTTGCGACATTGACTTCGACTAATAAAGCTAGATGGATTATTTATTAATGCAGATTCGGGCTTTGACTCAAAAGAATTTCGTAACACCTGTTCTGTTAAAGAAAAATGGTAAAACCAAAAAGTCAAGATGACTTCATGTATTACTAATAAAGGACGAAGTGCTATAGAATGTAAAATTTCGTCAAATAATTATCATATTTTTGATAAATGAACTACTCCAGAATCGTAAAATTGAAATTGCTGAATTTTGCTTCTCCGTCTCCATACACAAATATTCCGGGGAGTAAGCTTAAGAAATCGGATAAAGTATTGTGGTTATATCCTGATATCTCATCTCCCCAATCCTCTTTATTCCAGTTGATACCGTCCTGGCTGAAATATCCGGTAATTACGTTATTGTCATTTTTCAACTTAAACCACATTTTATTGCCGTTTTTGTGAGAGCTGCTGCCGTTACCTCCACCCCGGCGCCACCCATATCTGGATTCTTTATCGAAGCCGTTTCCTACATAAAATTTAGCGTTATAATAAAGAATTAATCCCGCAGTGGCATTTCCTGTTAGTTCAATATGGGTGCTAAATTCATAACCACGGGTACCTGCTACAAACATCAAAGGAGCAGATTCTGCCGGATTTGTCCCCTGTGCTTTCATAGTTAATACACCATTATTTACCTGGGTACGCTGAGCATCGTAATTCTTAAAATATTTCCAGTCCAATCCTATTCTGAATTGATTTAGTGAAACCCTTCTGTCGTCTTCTTTTTGGGAAACGATCGGTTTACGGATCGGCGATTCAATTCTGGTTCCTAAAGGTGCTTTTAGCCAACCGTCAGTTGTGATTTCGACAGGTTCGAGCAATGTTTGCCTTCCTAAATTGGTGAACTGGTTTTCATAAGCATGATAGAATATCCACCATTTTCCGTCAGGAGTATCGATTAGTGAACCATGTCCCTTCGACCACCATCTTTCGTTATTATTATAAGTGTGAATAAGAGGATTCCCGGGATCGTTTTTCCATGGCCCGTTAATGGATTTTGAACGGGCAACTACTACCATGTGGCTTGTCGGAGGCCCTGCAGTTCCCCCTTGTGCATTTAAGTAATAATAGTAATCTCCTATTTTTTTTATCTTCGGGCCTTCGAGGTGGAATCCTTCGGTAACCCAATCTTCGGGGTATTGCCATCCATTGTAAACCTTTTCGAATGTTTCCGGTATTATCGAAAGTCCGTCATCTGCTAATTTAACACGGTTTCCGGCACTTAAAAACAGCCATCTGCTTCCGTCCTCGCCAGTAGCCGGGCAAGGATCTATATTGCCTATCTTCAGATCGATGGGCTCACTCCATGGTCCATACGGAGAATCGGACCATACCACAAAATTACTGAATCCGAAGCTTCCGGCGACAGTAAAATAAATGTAAAATTTATCGTTGAACTTGCATATGTCGGGTGCCCATACGGAGCCCAGATAAGTCTGTAATCCATAACTTATAGGTTGCCAGTTTACAAGATCCTTGGAGTGAAAAACTACCAGTCCGGGAACGTACTCAAAAGCCGAATGCGTCATATAATAGTCATCTCCATCCCGCAGAACCGTGGGGTCGGGATAATCACCACCCAAAATGGGGTTGATAAAGGTATTGTTCCCTAAGTCGCCTTGGAGATTTTGTGCGTACGTTGTCGAAGCAAGACTAAAAAGAATAGATATAACTGTCAGAAAAATGATGTTTCTCATTTCCATTTGATTTTATTGAGTAGGTGTAAAATTATAAAATTTTGACAGGAACAAAATTAAAATTATTCTAATTAATGATATTATCCGATCTCATTTTTCGATTAGAAAATTACTTAATTTTAACCATTAAGTCAACTTTTTATCTTGAAGTTGTCTTGAATTTCTGGAAATATAGTAAAAAAAATAGTTCTGTTAAAGAAAAATGGTAAAATCAAAAAGTCAAGATGACTTCATTATCAATTAAATATTGAAATGAGTTACTTTCGTTACTTTTGAACCACATTCTGTTAATAAACATTAAATATATATATTGAATGGAATACTTTGTTTAGTCCCTATTTTTAATAAATTTGTATACATCAAAATATTAAACATAATATGGCAAACAGAATAACATCCTTATTTGGAATAAAGTATCCGGTAATATCGGGCGGTATGGTATGGTGCAGTGGTTGGAAGCTGGCTTCGGCAGTAAGTAATGCAGGTGGGCTCGGTCTTATAGGCGCAGGATCTATGTATCCGGACGTACTTCGCGAGCATATCCAAAAATGTAAAGCTGCTACCGATAAACCTTTCGGCGTGAATGTACCATTGATGTATCCTGATATCGAAACCATTATGGATATCATCATAGCAGAAGGTGTGAAGATTGTATTTACATCGGCCGGAAATCCTAAGTTGTGGACAAAGAAACTGCAGGATAATGGAATCACTGTAGCCCATGTTGTTTCCAGTTCTAAGTTTGCCCTGAAGTGTCAGGAAGCAGGAGTCGATGTCGTAGTTGCCGAAGGATTCGAAGCAGGAGGACATAACGGACGAGAAGAGACTTCTACGATGGTACTTATTCCGCAAGTGAGACAAAGTATACATATCCCGCTTATCGCTGCGGGCGGAATTGGTACAGGAAATGCAATGCTTGCTGCTTTTGCATTAGGTGCCGAAGGAATACAAATGGGTACACGCTTTGCCCTGACGCAGGAAAGTTCGGCATCGCAGGAATTTAAGGAATTATGTATCGGGCTGAAAGAGGGCGATACGATTCTTTCCCTGAAAAAACTCAGCCCTACCCGTCTTATAAAGAACGAGTTTTACAACAATGTACAGGAAGCCGAAGACAGAGGTGCATCGGTAGAGGAAATGCGCGAATTGTTAGGTCGCGGACGTTCCAAAAAAGGGATATTCGAAGGTAATCTTGTAGAGGGAGAACTTGAAATAGGACAGGTAAGTTCATTGATCGATAGTATTCCTACGGCCGAAGAAGTTGTGAATAGTGTAATTACAGAATACAATATCAGATTAGAGGAGATGACCTCGAACAATATGAAGTTCTAAACATTTTATCTATATAGTGATATATCGGCGGATTCTTTCCTGCGGATTAAGTATAACTTGTTTGAGAATATTATGAGATTTAGTATTGCTTTCTTTTTAGTTTGCTTCTGCCTGTTTTTTTCATGTAAAAAAAAGCAGGAGGTACCGGTTTATGATTTCGAACAGATAAAAGAAAAGGGAGAGCTTACAATTATTACTCTCAACAGTTCCACATCATACTTTATCTACAAGGAAGAAGCCATGGGATATGACTATGATCTGGCACAGGATTTCTGCGATCATCACGGACTGAAACTTAATGTTAAAGTTGCAGAGAATACAAGCAAACTGATAGAGATGCTCAAAAGAGGAGAGGGCGACCTGATTGCTTATGCCGTGCCTGTTCAGAACGAACTGAAAGATTCACTTAGATATTCCGGACTTCAGCAGATTACGCGTCAGGTGCTTGTTCAGCAGGCAAATAAAGGTGATACACTGATTCAGGATGTTACCGGACTCATAGGTAAAGATGTCTATGTAGAAGGAGGGACGAAATATCACCAGCGGCTTGTCAATCTCGATTCGGAACTTGGTGGCGGCATTCAAATACATACAGTAAATGAGGACACCATTACCAGCGAAGACCTGATAGAAATGGTTGCTATAGGCAAAATAAAATATACGGTATGCGACGAATATATAGCGAAGCTTAACCGGACTTATTACCGGAATATAGACATCTCTCTGCCAATAAGTTTCGAACAGCGCGCTTCATGGGCGGTACGCAAAGATACCCCCGAACTGGCAAAGGCTCTGGATGAATGGTTTATTGAGAATGATAATACTCCTGTCTATCAAAGTATCATAAAGAAATACTTCGAACTTAGCAAGCAGCCTTTCGACGGGGATTATACTATACCTAAAAACCTGCCTAAAGGTGCGGTATCTCCTTATGATGACCTGTTCAAGAAACATGCAAGCGGTACTAAATACGAATGGCAGTTTCTTGCTGCAATTTGTTATCATGAATCGCGTTTCCAAAATAATCTTACTTCATGGGCAGGCGCTGCAGGTATTATGGGTTTGATGCCTAAGACTGCCGCATCATTAGGCCTGACCAGCGAAGACCGTATGAATCCTGACTTGAGTATCGGCGCTGCCGTGGAATTGCTGGACAGGCTGGATAAGATATTCAGAAAAATTCAGGATATTAAGGAGCGGGAAAAATTTATACTTGCTGCTTATAATGCGGGTAACGGACACATAAATGACGCGCAGGCTCTTGCCGAGAAGTATGGGGCTAACCCTTATGTATGGGAAGGAAATGTACAAAAATATCTGGAACTGAAAAGTAATCCGGAATACTATAACGACCCTGTATGTAAGAGTGGATATTTCAGGGGAGGGGAAACAATGAAGTACGTCACCAGTGTAATCTCTACAATGGAACGCTTCGAGAGGATAAGCGGAAAAAAGTAAGGGCGACCCACTTAAGTAGCCGCCCCTGTTTTCATATAAGTAGAAGATTAATTATTCTCTCTGTTCTCATCATTCCTTTTCTGAGGTTTGTCAGGTCTTGGAGGACGAGGAAGAAGCACTTTGCGCGATAGTTTGAATTTACCTGATTTAGGGTCGATATCGATTAGCTTCACATCTATTTCATCGCCTTCTTTCAGTCCGGCTTTTTCCATATCTTCTATTCTATCCCATGAGATTTCAGATATATGCAGCAAACCGTCCTTGCCCGGAAGGAATTCACAGAATGCACCGTAAGGCATTACCGAACGAACCTTAGCTGTGTATACTTCGCCAACTTCAGGAACGGCTACGATACCTTTAATCTTGGCAACGGCAGCTTCGATAGACTGCCTGTTAGTAGCTGAAACTTCAACGCGTCCGTAACCGTCGATTTCTTCGATAGTGACAGTAGCGCCTGTTTCTTCCTGAATGCCTTGTATGATTTTACCGCCGGGTCCGATAACGGCACCGATGAATTCTTTATTGATGATGATAACCTCGATGCGTGGAGCATTATCTTTCAAGTCAGGACGAGGCTCAGCAAGTGTTTCGAGTATTTTACCCATAATATGAAGGCGTCCTTCTTTTGCCTGATTTAATGCTTTCTCCAGAATCTCGTATGAAAGGCCGTCTACCTTGATATCCATTTGGGTAGCAGTGATACCGTCTTTTGTTCCGGTAACTTTAAAGTCCATATCGCCTAAGTGGTCTTCATCTCCGAGGATATCGGAAAGTACGGCATAATTAGTGCCTTTATTCTCTGAGATAAGTCCCATGGCAATACCTGTTACAGGTTTCTTGATCTGTACCCCAGCATCCATAAGAGCAAGAGTTCCGGCACAAACTGTAGCCATTGAAGATGATCCGTTAGATTCCAATATGTCCGAAACCACGCGGATTACATATGGATAATTTGCAGGGATCATTGGTTTCAATGCACGGTGTGCAAGATTACCATGTCCGATTTCGCGGCGTCCTACACCTCTCGATGGTCTTGCATCTCCTGTAGAGAATGGAGGGAAATTGTAGTGTAATAGGAACCTGTCTTTTCCATTGTTCAGAACGTCGTCGATGATCTTTTCATCCAGTTTGGTACCTAGTGTAACAGTAGTTATAGATTGAGTTTCACCACGGGTAAATACGGCAGAACCGTGTGCTCCCGGAAGATAATCTACTTCACTCCATATAGGGCGGATTTCAGTTGTCGAGCGTCCGTCGAGGCGTTTACCCTCATCCAAGATAGAACGACGCATGGCTTCTTTTTCTACATCGTGATAGTAACGGGAAATCAGAGTAGCTTTTTCTGCCAGTTCTTCTTCGGTTAATCCGGCTTTATATTCGTCTACGATTGCAGCAAAATTATCGCTACGCTCGTGTTTGTTAGTATTGCATGAAGTTGCAACAGCATAGGCTTTGTCGTAACATTTAGCCCATACATCTTTACGTAGTTCTTCGTCGTTTGTTTCGTGGCTATATTCGCGTTTAACTGTTTTGCCAACCGCTTCCATCAATTCTATTTGTGCCTGGCATTGTACCTTGATAGCTTCGTGTGCAAATTTGATAGCATCCAGCATTTCTTCTTCAGAAACCTCTTTGAATTCGCCTTCTACCATCATGATATTATCAAGGGTAGCTCCTACCATAATATCCATATCAGCTTGTTCGAGCTGTTCGAAAGTAGGATTGATAACGAATTGTCCTTCGATACGGGCAACTCTCACTTCCGAAATCGGTCCGTTGAAAGGAACATCCGAAACTGCAAGTGCAGCGGAAGCAGCAAGACCTGCCAATGCATCCGGCATATCTTTACCATCGGATGAAAACAGAATAACATTCACAAAAACTTCAGCATGGTAATCGTCCGGAAACAGAGGACGAAGCGCGCGGTCAATCAAACGGCTGACCAGAATTTCATAATCTGAAGGACGGCCTTCTCTTCTTTGAAAGCCTCCGGGAAAACGGCCGAAAGCGGCAAATTTTTCCTTATAATCCACTGAAAGTGGCATAAAATCAACGTCCGGCTTAGCGTCTTTTGCAGCTGTAATGGTAGCTAACAATACAGTATTACCCATACGTAATTCTACTGCTCCGTCTGCTTGCTTTGCTAATTTTCCGGTTTCAATGGTGATAGTCCTTCCATCACCTAAATCGATACTCTTTGTAATCGGATTCATCATAAATATTTTTTTCTAAACTTCTTAAAATCGGTCAAAGGTACGTAAAGTTTTTGAGAATTAGGGATATGGCAGCCGAAAAGACAAGGTCTCAAACTAAATATATATGATAAAAATTAACAAATCATAAATTTAAGATTGTGCCTGTCGTTTATTACAAAGAACTATAAGCTAAGGGCTAACAGCTACCAGCTAAAATAATATAGATAAAGTTATAATGAATTTATACTATGATTTATGATTTCAGTTTTTCCAGTTGCTCATCAGTGAGATATATGACTTTCTTTCCTCTCATTTTTGCATCACTGACAGCAGATTGCACTTCGTACTCTAAGAATTTGCCACGTGAGTAGTCTTCTATTTCGGATAGTGATACTTCTATTTTTCCGTCTGCATCTTTGACCGGTTTTTTTTCAATAGGTGTGTTATTTAGTATCTCTATCGGTTGTATCGGTTCGGAGATATATTCCGGAATATCGGCAGATGTGTTTTCTTCGATTATTTCAGGTATTTCTGTTTCATGTTCTATTATTATGACCTCTTCCTGAATATCTTCTGATATTTCGTTTTTAGTATCCTGAACAGATGTAATTACATCCATGATGTTAATTGTTGTGGATGTTGTTTCCGGCTCGTATTCTTCTACTTTTACTTCCTCTTCTTTTTGTATATAAGGAGGAGGCACAGGAACATCATTAATGG
Source organism: Prevotella sp. 10(H) (assembly GCF_000711235.1). Classification (GTDB taxonomy): domain Bacteria; phylum Bacteroidota; class Bacteroidia; order Bacteroidales; family Dysgonomonadaceae; genus Dysgonomonas. Next base: position 102,716 of record NZ_JOMI01000002.1, read on the forward strand.
ATATTTCTTTGCCTTCTTCCAATATTGTTTGAAGGATATCTTCTATATCGTCTACTTTATCCCGCTCCAATTCGTAAAGGCTGTCTACGTCATTCTGCCTGTATTGAAGTTGTGGCATTTTCATAAGAAGCTTGTCTTTGTTGAAGCATTCTATTGAAAGGTAAGGTTGGTCGGGTGCAGTAGTTTTCAGATCTATATTGATTTTATAGTCTTTGTTTTCCCTGACCCTGTATTCCAGCAGGTTTTTATACGAGAGCCAGTGGATAGTACCCTTATCTTCAATGAAAATAAATTCCTTCCTGTCGTTGTCGTAACTGAACAGGTAAAACCCTACGGCGCTGTCGATAATTTCATCTTCATCAAATCCTTCACAACTTTTGAGTATCGAACGCAGCCTTTGAGAATATGAACTTTCCCAGTCATTATGCGGAGTAGAGCTTGTCGTTTCTTTCTGGCTTTGCTTTATAAAATAGCTGGCAAGCTTGATAATTATAAATATAACAATGAAATAGCCGAATATGGACATTAGACAGATGTTTTAGTTATGAATATGAACAAACTTACAAAAAAACAGGTAGAAATTAATATCCTATATCACAAAACAATATAAAAGGGAGGCATTTTTACAGAAATGCCTCCCTTTTATATTACTTATATTATTAATTGGTTTTTACGCAACGTACAGATGCTCCTATCGATCGAGGGAATTCACTTTCTAAAATATAATCATAATAAGGATCACCTTCCATAATTTCTTTATTGATAAAGCCTAGTTTGGCACTTGCCTTTGTTGTACTGGCATTAGCTGTCCAATAGAATCCTTGATTTTCGACTGCCCAATTATCTCCCAGTATCCAGAATGAGCCCCCCGGATGTGTAGATACACTCCCTCCTACAGGAGCATGGTTGTAATTTTCCCGCGGTTCTCTCTGTAATCCGAATGGGAAAAATCCGAGTGGTGTAACATTTGGTGGATTGGCATTCAGATTTATCCCGTTTCCTGAAGGATCGGTATTGACAAATGATACATTTGATGCAGCCCATCCCATATCCTCAGAGAGAAATCGTGCAAACGGCGATTTTGTGGAACTGTATGCAGGAACCCGCCAGCCTTTAGGACATGGGTCGAACGCAGACTTGGTTGAAGATCCACCCCATAATTCATTATCTCCGGCTGTCTCATCATCGGCAGGAGTATACCAGTCAAAAGGTGTTATCGGCGTATCTACAGGTCCGTAATAAAAAGTTGTAGGGTTTTTAATCGAATAGCCAAGATTGGAGGCCTTATCGCCGGGTGCTAATGCATGGACGATTCCGCTACTTCCCGGTAAGAAGTTTTCATCTAATTGTTGATTGCTGATATTATACAAAGGACGGTGATCGTATGTCTTAAATGATTTTGCTGCCGTAAACGGATCTTTCCTTCCCCATTGATATAATAATCCCATAATATTGGGATCCGTTTTCTTATCTGTGGTAGCACCTAAGTTACGATCCATAAATACATAATTCCCGTCCGCGTCACCGTTATTATGAGTATATGTGGTTCCGTTAGCATTCTTATCCGGATTATAATCGGTTACCCATATATGCCATGACCATGCCACCGGGTCATAATCAGGATCGCCTGTACTGCCTACATGGACTGCTACCAGTGCATTTCCCGTATATCCGGCATTGGTTTCGACTGAAATAAATGAATATATGCCTTTATCTTCATCATTTAATAATCCTACTTTCTTAATCAGGTTTTGTGTATCCTGCCACAGCAAACTCACTGTAACCTTATCTTTTCTGTTGAGTTCTTCCAGATCTGAACGCGTTTCACTTACTAGATAAGCTTTGGCAACAGGAATGCTGTCGAATTTTTGTCCGACATTTACTATATAGCAGTTTGGGGAATAGAGTAATTCCGGATCGACTGGGGGCCCTGCACATGGTTCAGGCAATCTGATCCACCGGATTCCTTCCCAAACATACAGGCCGGGACATAATTCAACTTCAAGGCTGTCGGTGAGATTATAGACCATCAATCCGATATGCTTTTCTTTATCTCCTGCCTGAAGTTCGGATTTTGGAATGCAAGGATCGAGTTCGAAAGCTGTTAATAGATTTACTCTTGAACTGAGCAGTCCTTTTTTTGAATTTACACCTACGTTATTATCTTCTTTCAAATCGAGAAGGCTTCCCGGATTTGGGGTAAGATCTGCGCCTACCGTAATTTGCGCCTGTGTTATCATGCTAAAGGATGAAAGTATTGCTAAAACGAATAGCAAACCCGGTTTTAAGGATAGTAGTTTCATGTAATTTTAATTAAAGTCGTCTGTGAAATGCAAGTTAGGTATAACTCTTTATTGAAGATTAGCCCTAAACTTCAATTATATGAGTTTTCTATTTGCCTTATTTTATTTTGTCTTTCTATATGTAATTTCAACGCAAATGTAATAATTTTTTTATGAAAAAAGTACATATTTTTAAATATCTTTGTTTTTCATTAAAAGATGTATGCATTCATATTCAGATATTTCCTTTAGAAATCAGGAGAAAGCTTATAAAATAATTGAAAAGACAGGCGTTATCGATGCATGGAAATCGATAGGCGCCGAGATAAATCTTGTGGGTTCTCTTAAGATGGGCTTACTAGTGACACGCAAGGATATAGATTTTCACATCTATACTCCATCAATCGTTATATCAGATAGTTTCAGAGCCATGGCAAAACTGGCGGAAGATAATGATTTCGTCCGTGTTGAATATATAAATGCTATCGATACCGAGGAAAAGTGTATCGAATGGCATGCTTGGTACCGTGATGATGAAAATGAATTGTGGCAGCTTGACATGATTCATATACTTGCAGGGTCGAAGTATGACGGTTATTTTGAACGGATGGCTCAACGGATAAATGAAGTGATAACATCTGAACAACGCAATATCATATTGAAACTGAAATATGAGACGCCCGAATCAGAGAAAATAATCGGCGTAGAATACTACAAGGCAGTTATAAAAGACGGAGTGAAGACTTTTCAGGAATTCAGGGAATGGAGAAAAGATAATCCATCTAACGGAATTATTGAATGGATCCCATAAAAAGGATGCGCAAATCATTATTGATCTGCGCTTTCTCATTATATAATATAAATTTCTTTACCCGTTTACTTTTTTATAATCGGCAAGGAACGTCGCCAGTCCGCTATCGGTGAGAGGATGTTTTAATAATCCTTTTATTGCTGCCAATGGGCAGGTGGCTACATCGGCGCCTACCTCAATACACTGTATAATGTGTTGTGTGCTGCGGATTGAAGCCGCTAATACCTGCGTTTCCATATCGTAGGTAGTATACATATCCACGATTTTACCGACAAGTTCGATTCCATCGCTTGAAATATCATCGAGCCGTCCTACAAATGGCGATACGTATGTGGCTCCTGCTTTGGCAGCCAGAAGTGCCTGACCTACCGAGAATATAAGCGTACAGTTTGTACGGATACCTTTTTTACTGAAGTATTTGATTGCTTTTATTCCCGCATCTATACATGGAACCTTCACAACAATATTTTTGTGGAGGGCGGCCAGTTCTTCTCCTTCGCGGATCATACCGTCGTAATCGGTTGCGATGACTTCCGCACTTACATCGCCATCTACGATTTTACAGATGTCCACATAATGCTTGTGCTGGTTTTCCACTCCTTTGATACCTTCCTTTGCCATCAGCGAAGGGTTAGTCGTTACTCCGTCTAAAACTCCCATGTCATTCGCTTCACGAATCTGGTCTAAATTGGCTGTGTCGATAAAAAACTTCATATTATTTTATTTTAATGGGTTATTATCTGTTCCTCTAAGTTCAGAATATATTTTATTAAAAACAATTCCTGAACACGGATTGTTTTTAATTTATATTATTCAGAGAATTAACAATAAAACAGAAGATTATGAGTCGCCGCACAGAACTTGAAAAAGAAATAGAAATTGCTAAAAAGCGAATGGACGATGCTCCGAAGGACACGCCCGAAGATGTGAAGGAACAATGGATTAAAGAATTGGATAGTTTGTCGGTCGAATTGAATAATTTGTACGATGACAACGAAAACGACTTTCCAAATTAGGTAACTGTATACAATTTAACTCTCTCATAGATAATAAAGAATGGTAATTTTCTTTATTATCACTATCTTTGTGCCTTTTTTAAGGCATATTAGAGAGAAACTATGAATAACAAACCTTTAACACTGGCCATATTATCCATATCGATGATAACCGTAATGGCCAGCGCGGCAGTATCTCCTGCATTAGCGAATATAAGCAATGCTTTTCCGGGGGCGAGCATCAACCTTATCAAGACTGTTTTAACCTTACCTTCCCTTTTTATTATTCCGTTCAGTATAATTTCGGGACATCTCGTTCACAAGTTTGGCAATAAACGGGTATTGATTACGGGTATACTCATTTATCTTTTTGGCGGAGTAGCACCTGTATTTGCCGATTCTATCGCCGAACTTCTTATATTTCGTGCTATTCTAGGATGTGGCTGCGGGCTTATCATGCCGGTATCGCAGGCGCTGATAGCCATAAATTACGAGGGGACGCTGCGGACAAAGATTACGGGCTACTCGGGTGCCGCGTCTTATCTTATGGGTGTGATCGCGTCGTTTGTAGTGGCTCCTGTATCATCGATAGACTGGCATTACAGTTTCTATATTTATCTGATAGCAATTGTTGTTCTTGTGCTGAATATAATATCGTTGCCTGCGGACAAGCCGGAAAGAAATGATGAAGTAAAACACAGCAAAAAATTCCCAGGTGTAGTATGGTGGATTATTGCGGGTATGTTTCTGGTGAATGTAGCCTTCTATGCTGTTCCTGCAAATGTCGCCTTATTTATGAAAGAGCAGCATATCGGTGTGGCACAATCGGCCGGAACGGTAATATCGGCTTTTATGATTTCCGGATTTATTGCAGGAGTTATATTGTCTTATATCCAACGTTTTTTGAAACGTTATACTGTCGTATTCGGGGTAGGGGTGATGGCTTTAGGGTATGTAATTCTGTCCTTGTCATATAATCTTTTCTTTGTAATTGCGGGAGCGGCATTTGTCGGTTTCAGTTTTGGTGTACTGTTCCCGTCCTTTATCATACTGATTACAGGTAAATGTTCTACAAATAGTTGTGTATTGGCCTTATCATTCAGTAGTTGTGCTCAATTTCTAGGTCAATTCGCATCACCTTATATTCTGCAACTGATAAAAACGGTCTTCGGACTGAAATCGTTAAGGAGCGATTTCATTATCCTTGCTGTATGTCTTACAACCGCGACTGTAGCATATGCCGGAATAAAACAGGTAATGAAATATAAGCTTACTCACTGACGCTATTCAAATGATTTGCAGATTTCGATATTAGTCATATCTTTGCATCAACATTAAAACAATTTATGTTTATTAGACCTAAGAATATATTGGTGCTGTAAATAGCCCGTAAATCGTAAAAAATTCCTCTTACTTTTACCGGCTATCCCTTCGTTTTATCCTGAATAATTCTTTTTCGGGATATATTCTATTGTATTTATTAAATAACATTCAGGTTGTCTTACACCGGGGTTTACTATATTCCATGTCATGACATCTTGTATTAAAAATGAACAATCATGAACGAAGAAAAAAAACTAGTTGAGGGTTTCGACTACCAAATGATAATCGATTTTTATAAAATGGTAAGCCGTCAGGGGCCGGGCAGTGCCGAGGTTACAAAAAAAGCACTGGGATTTATCCCTGATTTATCGGATTCATCGAAGATTGCCGACATTGGTTGCGGTACGGGTGGACAGACAATGACCCTTGCCCGTAATACCGGAGGACATATTACAGCTGTCGATCTCGGCAAAGGGTTTATTGATCTGCTAAAAGAAAATGCAGAGAAAGAAGGCTTGGGTAACAGAATTACTACCCTTATCGAATCAATGGATAACCTGCCTTTTTCGGAAAATGGATTTGATCTGATATGGAGTGAAGGCGCTATATATATCATGGGATATGAAAATGGTTTACGCGAATGGAGGAGATTCCTTAAGCAGGGAGGCTATATTGCAGTATCGGAAGTCTCATGGATAACCAAAGAACGTCCGCAGGAAATAGAAGAATTCTGGAACCGTAATTATGCGGATATCAATACTGTTTCCAACAAAATCGAGGTAATGCAAAATGCAGGTTATCTACCTGTCGCTCATTTTATCCAACCGGAGAATTGCTGGCTGGAACACTTTTATGACCTTATGGACGATATAGTGGAGCCGTTTTTACAGAAATATGATTACAATCAGGAAGCGAAGGATTTTGTAGAAAGCCAGATGAGAGAAATCGCTCTGTATAAAAAATATAAGGATTACTACAGTTATGTATTTTATATCGGACAGAAAATATGAAACCGATAGTTTTAGAAACTCAAAATTTGCGAATAGTTCCACATTGAGTGGAACTATTCAATCTTCTGTTGCAGATAAGACGGGAAGAGACTAAAATGAAAATATTAGATAATACATACATGGGGATAATTAAAATAAGACAAATAACAGATAAAGACCGTTTTGAAGTATATAATCTGATAAAAACCGCTTTTGAAACAGCGGATGTAAAAGGCGGCGACGAACAGGACTATGCCGAAGAATTGCGCGAAGGGAAGAATTATATTCCGCAACTGGACCTCGTTGCCGAAAAGGATGGTAAAATTGTAGGTCAGGTCATGTTTACAGAAACCTATATATCAGGACTAGATGGAAAAATGACAAAGGCTCTTTTGCTATCTCCGATTTCCGTCCTTTTGGAATATCGTTGTCAGGGAATAGGGGCGGCACTTATTCATGAGGGATTTAGATTAGCCGGTGAAATCGGATATAAGTCTGTATTCCTGTGTGGTGATCCTGCTTATTACCAACGTTTTGGCTTTAAGCGTACAACAGCATACGGAATAAGGCATGCATTGGGTTATCCTGAAGAAAATGTGATGTGCAGGGAGTTGGAAGAAGGAGTGTTAAATGGTATAAGAGGAACAGTAGATATATGTTGAAAATGAAAAAAATTAGAATGAATTTTAGAAAATAATCCTTAATAATTGAGTATTTTTGTGTTCATATTTCCAACACTATGATCACTTCCAAAAGATACTGGTTTCATATTATTGCCATTCTTACGGTAATAGTATGGGGAACGACTTTCGTTTCTACAAAAGTGCTGATCGAATACGGTCTGTCGCCGGTAGAGATATTTCTTTACCGTTTCTCTTTGGCATATGTGGGTATCTGGTTTTTCTGTACGCGAAAACTCTTTGCCGATAGTGTGAAGGATGAGTTTTTATGCCTTTTGGCCGGATTGTGCGGAGGGGCGTTCTACTTTGTTTTCGAAAATACGGCTCTGGGTATAACGTTGGCGTCGAATGTTTCGCTGATTGTATGCACATCGCCGTTATTCACGGCCTTGCTTAGTTTTCTCATTTACCGGAAAGAGAAAATGAAATCTACTCTTATTTTCGGTTCTCTCATTGCTCTTGTGGGGATGGCTCTTGTTGTCTTTAACGGAAGCTTTATTCTGCAAATAAATCCATTAGGTGATTTTCTTACTGTACTTGCCGCATTGTCGTGGGCGTTCTACGGAATTATACTAAAGCAACTGAATGGTAAATATTCTACATCATTTATTACGCGCAAAGTATTCTTTTACGGTATCGTCACGATGTTGCCGTTTCTTGCGATGGATTCGGCGACATTCACACCCTCGCTATTGACTGATCCTTTAATTTTGTCCAATTTACTATTTCTCGGATTGATTGCATCATTACTTTGCTTCGTCTCTTGGAACATGGCAGTAAAAGAGTTGGGTGTAGTGCAAACTTCAAATTATATTTATTTCGTGCCGTTAGTCACTTTGCTCACTTCTTCTATTGTTATCGATGAGCATATTACGCCTGTCGCCCTGCTTGGATCTGTGTTTATATTGTCTGGAGTGTATGTTGCTGAAAGAGGATTTAAGTTCAGATTGAAAAAAGCACAATAATCTATTATGGATAAATATAAAGAAATAATCGATAATCAGATAGGGCAGAACATGGGCACTAATCTTTTCCATGAGGACGGCTTTTCGCTTGAGTTTTCTAAAGAGTATTTGCAGGAGATAGAAGGCATAAAATATTTAGATAATTCATCTTTGGATTTATTGACAAACTATGCTGTTTCTAGATGCCTGGAAGAGTTTTATAGGATTAATCAATATTATAATTTTGATGATCGGGCAAAAGAAGAATTGAAAGAAATCTATGATAATCTCTTTATACGAATAAAAGAAAAATCCGTTCCTTATGAAGAAATATTCCGGCTACATTCTTCCAATCTGAAACGCTGGCTGGAAAAATCGAATACATTTGCCAAAGAAATATATAAAACAGAAGCTGAAATATTGGAACCTGTAGCATGTGCCGAGTACAGTGCCGATATGCAATTGGATATTCTGCAACTGGATATTTCAGTCCTTCATACTCCCGTTTTGGATATTGGTTGCGGAAAGGCTGCCAATCTGGTAAAGTATTTACGTGAAAATTGTATCGAGGCTTTCGGTATCGACCGTTTCCCGAATGATTCACCTTATATAGAAAATGCGAATTGGCTGGATTATGACTACGTAGTAAATAAATGGGGTGCTATTATAAGTAATCTCGGCTTTTCGAATCATTTCCGTCATCATCACCTGCGCGAAGACGGCAACTATATCGGCTATGCAAAAAAGTATATGCAAATTCTCTACTCGCTGAAAATCGACGGTTCTTTCCATTATGCGCCCAACCTGCCTTTTATTGAACAGTATCTGGATATTAATACTTATCGTATTGAGAAGAAAGATATCGGATGCAACGGATTATGCTCGGTAAAAGTCACACGCCTGATCTGAAAGAAAATATTTCGCAACCTTCCTGTAATTTTATTCCGAATTTTGTTATTATCTTTACTATAACTTAATAAAATTGAATAAAAAACTTAACGATATGACGAAAAAAGTAATAGCCGTGACTCTGGTAGCTGCCGTAACAAGTGTTGCTGTATATGCTTACGTTCAGAATAAGAAAAAGAAAAGACGCAGAAACTTGCCGCTAAATTTTATTTAATTGAGTTCGCTCACGTCTGCAATCCCATCCCGATTGAATAACACGCGGTATTTCCTGTAATATTCATCTTCATCTGAGGTACATTGTACAATAAAGTATAGTGAGTATACTTTATTGCCCTCGATACTCACATATCCGTTTTCTTCATCCGACATATATAGCGGTATAAACGGATTGTCCATCTTTTGTGTATAGTTCATCAGGCTGAAGCGTGTAATATCGTTTATGCCCGACAAGCGGTATTCCTTATATTTCTCCAAATCTTCACCCGACAGACTTACCCATTTTCGGTATAATACCACCTTTTCATCGTAGAATTGGTTTTCTGCTTCTACCAGTGGCGAACGAGCCCGTATGTTTTTTACCTCTTCCGGAATCTTACTTTCTTCAATAAAGTCGAACGCTTCTTTTACCCAGCCTATTTCCTGTTTACGGATACTGAGTTTATATTTCAGGTCGAAGTATTTTTTTCCTAATTTGGATGAGAAATAATAGCGCATCACTTCCTTTATCCTGTCTTTAAACATGTAGCTGAACACAAGTATCAGAAACAGGTCGGTTGTGAAATTGCCGAATCTCTGTGTAGCAAAGAAAGATATTACCGTAGCAAATATCATGGCTACGCCGGCGGCTATACTGTAGTAAAACTGTTCAGCCAGTGCCCCGTCTTTTTTCTTTAACGTTTGTAAGAAAAGGTCGCTTTCAACGAATTTTTTCAGAACATTACGTTGTGTGATAACGAGGCTATTATGTTTTTCATCGTTCTTTTTTATGAGTCTGAATCCCCGTTTCTTGCGGTGATGGATTTCGTCGTTTACAAGTTTATACAGACTTGGCTTTACTGTATCGAATACAGGCTTGTATTCCAACAAGCGCATTATCTGGAATGTGTATTGTTCTATGATATTCCCAAGGAAGTCATCCCCGAAAAGATAGTAATCACGTTGCTGATTTGTTATATCCGGCTTATTCAGCTCATCCCACATTTCGCGGTATCGCAGCGATATTTCCCGTACACTTCGTATATATTCCTCGACAAGGGAAATCGCTTTTTCTTCGCTATTCGTGTTTTTTACAATCAGTGCATGTCTACGCAAAGCGCTTTTTAGTATACACAGGAACATCTTTACCTGATACACAAAGCTTTCGGCCTTTACTTCATCCGTCGGGTCAACAGCCAGATTATCCAGCGCTTTTTGCAGACGGGGGAGAGGTCCTCTGCCGGTCTTTAGTATTTCTTCGAGAGAATAAACAGGAGTGATGAGGCGGATGTTTGTTTTTACATCGCGGTAAAAATCGGTTTTCTTATAAGTAGAGCGATTGATATCTAGGCTGTTGGGTATAAAAATCCATGTGTTGATTTTAAAATCATTCACTTCCCTTGTTTCCTTGCTGGTAATGAAGCCTATTTTAAATTCAAGGGCAAATTTGTCATGTATTTTTACTTCCGTATCAATCATCGGTTATTTCCAATTCTTATAAGGATATTTGACTAATGACGAATTATAATAGCGTTTATCTCCTGTCACTTCTTGCCCGAGCCATTCCGGCTTATCGAAATACTCTTCTTTATCGCCCAGTTCTATTTCGGCGACTATCAATCCTTCGTTCTCACCGGAGAATTCATCAACCTCGAATGTCCGTTTGCCGTTTTTTATATAGTGACGTACTTTATCGATGATTCCCGGCTCGCAGATCTTTATCAGTTCATTGGCTTCTTCCACAGGTATTTCTTTTTCCCATTCATAGCGGGAAATTCCTGCATCGTCGCCTATGCCTTTCACTGTAATATATGCTTTATCTCCTTTTATGCGGATACGCACCGTGCGTTCAGGTACCGAAGACAGAAAGCCTTGCACGATATGCTCCTGCGAATCGGCATATTGCTTAAAATCGCCTTTAACCAAAAATTTCCGTTCTATCTCCTGTGCCATACTATTATAAATGTCATATGCCAACGGGCAGAGTACCTGTCCTCCATCCCGTTGGCATATAATTGTATCTTGTTATTTTATTGAATAATCTGCTTAATCGCGCCCATATCAGGATAGAAAATCACTTTGATAGGTTGCTTGTTATTGTCGAACATTTTAGGTACAAGTACATCCTGCACACCGTATTGCACGATGTCGCATTCTTTCTGTACATAGTTTTGTCCGTTATAAGATATCTGCAGGCTGGCCTTATTCGGGATATTGTAAATTATTCCGGCCGAGAATTTCTTCTCCATTTCCTTTTCTTCTTTCGGAGTCAGAATCAAAGCCTCCCGCGGGTCTTTATTCTTAAGAGTTAACGTAACAGGCGCTCCTGAAAGGTCTCCCGCATCTACAATACCCAGTTTGGATGAAAAACGAAAAATAATTTTATTATTAATATCTTTTTCATCCGGAATAATTGTAAACTCTCTGGAATCTGTTTCTACACTTTCTGTTCCGGTAAACATGGCAGTCAGTGCTTTTTCCTGATCGTCCAGTTGTTGCATTACAAGTTTGTAAGCATTTCCGTCGGGTGGCATATTGTCAGCTTCACCTGTGAGAATATTATTGCGGCTTTCGCGCAGGCGGTATATTTGCTTGGCTATCAGTTCGGCTTGTTTTGCTGTAGAGCCCGCCCGTAATATCTCTTCCGATAGGAAGTTACGCGGATTAAGCAACTCTACTTTCGCTTCTTTTGCTCCGAGAGGAACTTCTTCTTTTGTGAAAGTATAGTCATCGTTAATGGCACAGATAAGCCCGTCTTTTGTCAGCGTAACAAAAGGCGCTGTTGTATTCGACCTGAATTCTACCAGATAAGATTTATCCTTGTCGACGATTCCTTTGGTGGTTGCATCTATTTTGTCTACCGTGTAAGTTGTCGTATTTTCGGTAATAGGGTTCGATATGCTCAGATAGCGTTCGGCATACTGGAAAAATTCTCCGGCCTTGCGGGTTTTCTTTGTATATTCTACTGTAACGATCAATGATGTTTTTGGCAATGAATAGGCAACACCGTAATCATTCCCTTTTACAGCGCTCATTTTTACCGTGTTTTGTGCTGAGGCGCAATTAATCCCGATAAAGAGGGATACCAACAAACTTATTTTATATTTCATAAGTCCTTCATTTAAAAATGTTAGAGTCACAAAGCTAATTATTTTTTGTGAAATACTGATAACGGAAACAGGTGCTTTGATATTCCTTAGTTTAAAAAGCTTATTAATAAAGAAATTACTAAGTTGAAAACATTCTATTTTTATTCATTTTGCCTGAATGTGAGACGAAGCAAAAATCAATTCTCTTGTTGTGCGTCAGCTTCCCGCGCATTAGTTGTGCAGCCGTTATCCGAACGGCGAAGTTGCCGTGAAATCAAATTTTGCCGATAGGCAAGTTTATTTTATTTAGGCAACAAGACGATTTCGGATAGGCGAACAACGAAGCGCTAGCCTTTTGGTTCGTTTTGGGCAATGCCAAAATGAACATTTATTTAGCCATTGCCCTAGCTTTCAAACCTGCCGGCATTTTTTCGATAGCGTAGCGCAGCGATGTACGTGGCATTACATCCTTTTTTGACATTACATAATCGAATACCTTATCCTGATAGGCCTGACTGGCAGCTTTCAGCATCCAGCCGTAACCTTTCTGTACCATGTCGTCCTTATCGAGTAGTAGGATATCGGCAATCTCAAAAATATCATTCAGGAATAATCCTTTACGTGCCGGAAGAATAAGAGTAACAGCAGCAGAGCGTTTTACCCAGCGGTTATCCGACAGGGCCCATTTCTTAAGCTCGGCAATGTATTCGGGATACATTTCTACGAATGTGCCGACGGCATGGTTGCAGAGAGTATCGCAGGATGCCCAGTTGGTGACATAATTTTTCACCCATCTGTCGAATACGGCAAAGTCGGCAGGCTCATATTGCTTATGCAGATATTCCGCCACTTTGCCCGCTATGAACGATTCTTCGAGGTAGCCCGATTGCCAGAGTTCTTCACATAAGCCGAATACTTCACTTTTTGGATAATCTTTTATCTGATTGTAAAGCTCTTTGCTCAGTTTGCTTACAGTCGTGGTTTTTACTCCGTATGGTTTTACTTCTTCTTTAAAGTAATTTTTACCTGAGTTCAAGGTCTTTTCATCGATATTATCAATCAATGTCTGACGAAGATCTTTAATTATCTCTTTCATATCTGTGTATTAGCGGTCGAATGTCAGCATTTCACCCCTGACGTTATTTACTACTCCGTTTTCAAAAGCGATTTTACCGTTCAGGAATGTTTTTTCTATTGTTGTCGACAGGGTTTCGCATTCCAGTGGCGACCATTTACATTTATAGAGGATGTTATCCTGCGTAATGGTATATGGTTTATTTGGATTTACCAGTACCAGATCGGCAAAATAACCCTGACGTATATATCCCCGTTTGTTAATATGGTACATGATAGCAGGTGCATGGCACATTTTGGTAACTACCTGTTCCTTTGTTATCTTTCCTTTCTTCGATAATTCGAGCATCATCTGTAGCGAATGCTGTACCAACGGGCCTCCCGATGCTGCTTTAAGCGCTCCGCCCAGTTTTTCTTCCAGTAAGTGCGGTGCATGGTCGGTAGCGATTACATCCAGTTTATTCTTAAGAAGGCCCTGCATCAATGCACCTCTGTCCTGCCTTGTTTTCACAGCTGGGTTCCATTTTATGCGCGAGCCGTATCTCGAATAGTCTTCATCTGAAAACCAAAGGTGATGCACGCAGACTTCCCCGGTAATTTTCTTCTCTGCCAGCGGTTTTATATCGAACAGGCTGACTTCTTTTTCTGTAGACAGATGCAGGATGTGCAGCCGTGTCTGATATTTATCTGCCAGTTCGACAGCCTCTGCCGAGGAACGGTAGCAAGCTTCGGCGCTCCGTATCAGCGGATGATACTGGATAGGTACATCCTCTCCGAACTGAGCCTTATATTTAGCCATATTGTGACGGATAATTTCTTCTTTCTCACAGTGTACGGCAATCAGCATATCCACTTCGGCAAAGATAGTCTGCAATACTTTCTTATCATCCACCAGCATGTCGCCCGTAGATGAACCCATAAATACTTTCACTCCGCAGACTTCTTTCGGATTCACTTTTTTCAGTTCGGCTATGTTTTCGTTTGTCGCACCCATATAGAAGGAATAGTTGGCAAACGATTTTTCTGCTCCCAGTTCGTACTTTTGTTCCAGTAACTCTATGGTTGTGGTCTGCGGCTTCGTATTCGGCATTTCCATGAAAGAGGTAACGCCTCCCGCAATAGCTGCGCGGCTTTCACTGGCTATGTCGCCTTTGTGGGTTAAACCCGGTTCGCGGAAGTGTACCTGATCGTCTATTACGCCGGGCAATAGCCACAGGTCTTTGGCATCGATTACCTGCGCTTTGTGGAGTATAGCCTCGGGTACTTCGTCTGTCTTGAATATCTCTGAAATTATATTGTTTTCAATCAACACGGAACCGATAAAAGAGATTCCTTCATTGATGATTGTCGCTCTGTGTATAAGTATCATAACTGATTATATAAATGATTTCATGCAAAGTTAGCAAAAAGAGTGTTGCAGTGTATATGAAATAAAAAAATCGTACAACCTTGCGATTGTACGATTCTCTTATTATTGGGATTTCAGTTTTTATTTGATATCGTTCAATAAACCTACTTTACCTTCATTTACAAGTTTAAGAATCAATTCACCGAACAATGTGTTCTGCCATGCAAACCATGAACGGGTGAAATTCTCAGGATTATTCTTGTTGAAAGATTCATGCATAAAACCTGTACCTGCATCCGTATTCATCAGCATTCTCACGCAAGACTGAATTTCTTCGTCGCTCTGGCTGGTAAATGCTTTCATCATGATGCTCATAGGCCATACCATATCGTAACCGATGTGCGGGCCTCCGATACCTTCGCCGGCCGTGCCTCTGAAGAAATACGGATTATCCAGACTCCATACGAAATTGCGGGTACTCTGATAGATAGGGTCTTTTACATCCACATCGCACAGGTAAGCCAGTGACAGAAGGCTCGGTGCATTGGCATCGTCCATCAGGTACTGGTTGCCGAATCCATCTACTTCGAATGCGTATATCTTACCATATTTAGGATGATCGTTGATCGCATATTTCTTCAATGCGGCATCTACTTCCTGAGCAAGGTCTGTACATTGCTTAGCCATTGCTGTGTTCTTGTTTACTGTAGTCAGTATTTCTGCTGCTTTCTTCAATACCGATACGGCAAAGAAATTAGACGGCACAAGGAACTGGAATGTAGTGGCATCATCGGAAGGACGGAAACAAGATACGATAAGTCCGACAGGATTCACAGGATTTCCCCATCCGTCGTTGTTCATTGTATCCAGCTGGCGTTCTGTTTTACGTTGAAACTTATAAGGTCCAAGGTTTTCCTTGCGTTGTTGTTCTTTGAATGTCTGCAATATCAAAGTCATTGCCTGCAACCACTCTTCATCGAATATAGAGGTGTCGCCTGTGGTTTTCCAGTAATGATATGCCAGACGGATAGGATAGCAAAGCGAGTCGATTTCCCATTTACGTTCGTGCAGTTCAGGCTTCATGTCTGTAAGGTCGGACATCCACTGATGATCGGGATTAGGATCGTGCGGATCGAGGAATGCGTTTGCATACGGATCGATAATGATGCATTTAAACTGGCGGCGGATTGTTCCTGCAAGCATCGCTTTCAGTTCTTTATCCTTGTTAGCCAGCTGGACATATGGCCAAACCTGTGCACCGGAGTCGCGCAGCCACATCGCATGAATATCACCTGTGTATACTACAGTATCGTCCTTTCCATCGGTTTTTCTGTAACGCACTGTTGTGTCCAGTGTGTTCGGGAAACAGTTTTCGAACATCCATGCCAGCTTGGCATTTTTCAATAACTTCTTGATGCGTACGATTTCACTTTCAACAGCCTTAGAGGTGAAGAAACGTTTCGATTTGTCAGGACGGTTAGTCTTTGTGTAGTCTACCGGCGGCGTAATAGCCGTATTATCCTGTGCAAATGTCAGGTTGTCGTTCGATAAAGGATTATCAGCCTTTACCTCGTTGACAAAGAATGTGGAACCGAGCACAAACAGGCCCAGTATTCCTTTTCTCAGATTGCTTTTTGTGTACATACTTTTTACTTTTTCTTATTTTCTTAAGGGTCTTATTTCTTCAGTTCGTTAGAGAAAGAATAAGGGAAATCGCTTTCTTTATTACCTCTGTTCTCGTTAGCTACAGGCGACATCTGGAAATTGATATTACCGCCTTTCATAAATACATCGTGTGTCAGATAGTTCTTGGTATGATTTTTACCGTTGACTGTCATCGATTGTATATATCTGTTGGCTTTATTGTTATTAGGCGCAGTGATAACCACTTTCTTGCCGTTTTCCATATTCAGTGTTACTTTCTTGAATAACGGCGATCCTAAGATATATTCGTTGGTTCCCGGACATACAGGATAGAATCCCATAGCAGAGAATACATACCATGCCGAAGTCTGTCCGTTGTCTTCGTCACCGCAATAACCGTCAGGATTGGCAGTATATAGCTTATCCATTACTTCGCGGTTCCAGTACTGTGCTTTCCACGGCTGGCCCGAATAGTTGTACATATATATCATATGTTGTATCGGCTGATTACCATGTGCATAATTACCCATATTCATAATCTGCATTTCGCGGATTTCGTGGATTACACCGCCATAGTAGCTGTCGTCATACAATGGCGGTACGCTAAATACCGAGTCCATCATCTGGTTGAAGCCTGCTTTACCTCCCATCAGGTCGATAAGCCCCTGCGGATCGTGGAATACAGACCATGTATAGTGCCAGCTGTTACCTTCGGTGAATGCATCTCCCCACTTCAACGGGTTGAACGGGGACTGGAATTTACCATCCTGATTTTTACCACGCATCAGTTTGTGTTCCGGGTCATAAAGGTTTTTATAATTCATCGCACGTTTAGCGAAAATATCTATTTCGCTGGCAGGTTTACCGAGTTTCTTGCCGAACTGATAGATACACCAGTCGTCATATGCATATTCGAGAGTACGCGCTGCATTTTCATTGATTTTCACATCGTAAGGAACATACCCTAGCTTGTTATAATATTCCCAGCCAAGGCGTCCTGTAGAACTCACAGTAGGATGTACGGCATTGGCTCCGTGTACAACAGCCTGCCAAAGTGTTTCCGCATCGTATCCGCGCAGCCCTTTCAGATAAGCGTCAGCTACAACAGATGCCGAGTTGTTACCCACCATACAGCCACGGTGACCCGGACTCGCCCATTCAGGCAGGAATCCGCTTTCTTTATACGTATTTACCAGACCTTCCTGCATCTTTACATTCATATCCGGATACATCAGGTTCAGGAATGGGAACAGGCAGCGGAATGTATCCCAGAAACCTGTATCTGTAAACATATATCCCGGAAGAACTTCCCCGTTATACGGGCTATAGTGAACTGTTTTACCCTGTGCGTCTATTTCAAAGAATGAGCGAGGGAAAAGTACCGAACGGTAAAGACAAGAATAAAATGTGCGCAGATTGTCGATATTATCGTCTTCAACTACAATTCGTCCGAGTACTTTGTTCCATTGATCTTTACCTTTTTCTACGATTTGATCGAAAGAATTGCTTCCCAGTTCTTTCAGGTTCGACTCAGCCTGCTCAGGGCTAATAAATGAAGAAGCTACACGCGCATGTACTTTCTCGCCTTTCTTTGTTGCAAAACCGATAATACCGCCCGCATGGTTATCTTTTGATTCAAGTCCGCCTTCGGTGATATTACCACCGGCAACAGATGCTTTATAAGTAAACGGCTTGTCGAAAACCACAACAAAATAGTTTTTGAAATTTTCAGGAACTCCGCCACTGTTACGTGTTGTATAACCGATTATTTTATTTTCAGACGGGATAATCTTAACATACGACCCTCTGTCGAATGCATCTACTACCACATAAGAATTATCGTTCTCAGGGAAAGTGAAGCGAAACATCACGGCGCGTTCGGTCGGAGCCAATTCGGTTACCACATCATGGTCGGCCAGATAAACCTTATAATAATATGGTTTTGCTATCTCCGCCTTATGAGAGAACCAGCTGGCGCGCTCGTCCTGGTCGAACATGGCTTTGCCTGTTACCGGCATAATGGCAAATTGTCCGTAGTCGTTGATCCACGGGCTCGGCTGATGTGTCTGCTTAAATCCGCGTATTTTATCTGCATCGTATGTATAAGCCCATCCATCGCCCATTTTGCCTGTTTGCGGCATCCAGAAGTTCATACCCCAAGGCATGGCTATGGCAGGATATGTGTTTCCTGTAGAGAGGGAAAATTTTGATTGGGTGCCCACCAGAGGGCTCACGTAGTCGACAAGTTGCGGCTTTTGGGCATTTACCGTAACCAGTACGCTGAGAATAGTTAGGAATAATAATCCTATTTTTTTCATTTTTCTTGTTGTTTTTAAATTAATGATCAGGTATTTTGGGTGTATTTTCAATTTATTCTTTTAACAAATGCAGTATTCTTTACAAAAAGTACTGTCTCAGGAACTCATCTTTAATTTTTCCGTCCGCGAATATAACAAGCAATTTCTTCTTATGCAACCTCGATGTAAATCGTTCTTGATTAGCAAATATTTAACCGAAACGGATTACAATAAGTATGCTTGAGCGGGAATGGCAGGATAATAAACAATGATAATCGGTTATGTTTATTATCACCAGCCATTTTTATATTTTATGTGTATACATTCCTGTCAGTTAGTTTCGGGTTAATAAGTCCATATTTATTTTCAATCAACTCAACACCTCTTACAGCTTTTATAGAAATATTAACATTTTAGCCTTTCGCATACATGTTACTTTACCAATACCGAATAAAATCTATTACTAAAATTTATTCTGTTTATCCGCCATTTATCCGCTTTATTACTTTCTCCACTTTTTCGGGCATAGGCAGCGATGCATCTATCCATTCTATCTTTGTACCTCTTTTTTCCATTCCCCTGAACCATGTCATCTGTCGTTTGGCAAACTGGTGAATGGCAATTTCGAGTTGCGAGAACATCTCTTCATACGAAAGTTTATCCAGCAGAAAGAGCGTGACATATTTATATTCCAGCCCGTAATAAATAAGGTCGTCAGGATGTATTCCCTTTTCCAGTATGTTTTTGATTTCTTCTATCATTCCTTCATCCAGACGCGATTTAAGGCGGTTGGTTATCTTTTGCCTGCGCAACTCCCTGTCGATATTCACGCCGATAACAAGACTGTTGAGGGGTGGAAATTCATTTTGCTCCAGCGGATACTCTTTTTTATACTCTTCTATTTCGATGGCGCGAATGGCTCGTTGGGCGGTATCTACATCTGTCGTATTATGCAGTGTTTTATATGTGGCCAGTATTGCGGTTAACTCTTCGAGTGTATAATCCTGATATTTTTTTCTTAATTCTTTATTTTCGGGTACATTTACCAGTGAATAGCCTCTCAACACCGATTCGATATATAGTCCCGACCCCCCGCAAAGTATCGGAAGCTTCTTGCGGTTTTTTATGTCGGAATAAGCCTCGTGAAAATCGTGCTGGTATTCGAAGATATTATATTTTTCACCCGCTTCGCGTACGTCTATCAGATGATAAGGAATGTTTTTGCCGTTTACGACATAGTCTGCAAGGTCTTTTCCTGTACCTATATCCATCGATTTGTATACCTGACGCGAATCTCCGCTGATAATCTCCGCATCGAGCGCATACGCCAGATGACACGCAAATTCTGTTTTGCCTGAAGCGGTAGGGCCTAAAATGGTAAGGATGTCGAAACTACTCATCCTACAAATTTAAGCCGAAATTTATATTCCTCAAAGAAATACACTTTTATTATTTAACATTTTATTTTAAAGGGGTAAATTTTGTTCATAATCATTAAAACCTTGTCTTAATGTGGTCTTATGGAAGAAAATAAAGATATTAAATGTTAATTATTAAATTATTTTTTTATTAATTGCCTGCTCTTCCTGCCATAAAGGCTGATAGTTCCGAAAATCGGTTTATATTTGTAGGTTCTAATAGATTTATATACTTTAAAATTACGAATGAAAGAAGGAAAAAGTTTAGCAAACAGCGTTGTAGCTGCATGCCAGGATAAAAAAGCGAAGAATATTGTAATAGTAGACATGACAGAACTACCGGGAACAATTTGCCAATATTTTGTTATCTGTGAAGGTAATACTCCTACACAAGTCGGTGCTATTTCAGATGAAATCGTAGACCAGCTGAAGAAAAAGAAGAAAGAGCGTCCTATCACTATAGACGGTTTGCGTGAAGCTCGTTGGGTAGGTATAGATTATGGTACAGTTATTGTACACGTTTTCTTGCCTGAGTTGCGCGAATTTTACAACATTGAAAATTTATGGGCCGATGCCAAACTGGAATCTATACCGGATATCGATTGACAACAATCTATCTTTATCGGTTGTTATATTTTCGCGAACTAAGAAAAAATAAAATAAGAGATCACGTATCAATATAATATATGGATAATTACAACAAAGGAGAAAGTAACAAACCTAAAATACCGGGAACGAAGGGGCCGAAGATGCCTTTCAACCTCTATTGGGTGTACCTGATCGTGTTTGCGGCTATTGTAGGAATGTATATACTCAACGAAAACACAAGCGGAATTCAAAAAGAAATCTCATGGTCGGAATTTCAGATCTATGTTGAGGATAACAATATAAGTCAGATAGTAGTAGACAATAAAAACAATACACTCAAAGCTTTTGTACGTAAAGATGCTGTGAGTAGTGTTTTTAAAGGTGACGCCGATAAGGCCGGCGATAATCCGTCGATACTGGTAAAAATCCCTTCTGCTGATAAATTTTCAGATTTTTATGATAAGATAAAATCCGAAAAGAACTACGATATCAAAGTTAATTACGATCCGAATACTACCAGTGCATGGGAGGTATTGGTTAGTTTTCTGCCTATCATATTGATATTCGGTCTGTTTATCTATATGATGCGCCGTATGTCGGGCGGTGGTTCCGGCGGTGGCGGAGGAGTATTCAGTGTAGGTAAATCGAAAGCACAATTATATGACAAAGGTTCCGACCTGCGTGTTACATTTAAAGATGTAGCCGGATTGTCGGAGGCCAAAGAAGAAATAGAAGAAATAGTAGAGTTTCTTAAAAACCCGTCGAGATACACCGAAATAGGGGGTAAAATACCAAAAGGTGCTTTACTTGTAGGCCCTCCGGGAACAGGTAAGACATTGCTGGCAAAGGCTGTAGCCGGAGAAGCAAATGTGCCGTTTTTCTCATTGTCGGGTTCCGACTTTGTGGAAATGTTTGTCGGAGTGGGAGCATCCCGCGTTCGGGACTTGTTCAAACAGGCAAAGGAAAAATCTCCGTGTATCATATTTATTGATGAAATCGATGCTATCGGGCGTGCCCGCGGACGTAATGTGAATATGGGTTCGAACGATGAGCGCGAAAATACATTGAACCAATTGCTTACAGAAATGGACGGTTTCGGTACCAACAGCGGTATAATCATACTTGCTGCAACCAACCGCGCCGACATTCTGGATAAGGCATTGCTTCGTGCCGGACGTTTCGACCGCCAGATCACTGTTGACCTGCCGGATGTGAACGACCGTAAAGAGATATTCAAAGTACATCTTCGTCCTGTAAAAATAGACGATACGGTAGATGTGGAATTCCTTGCCCGTCAGACACCGGGATTTTCAGGGGCCGATATTGCCAATGTATGTAACGAGGCTGCCCTTATTGCTGCCCGTAAAGGCAAGAAGGTGGTTCAGAAAGATGATTTCACCAATGCAGTCGACCGTATAATCGGTGGTCTTGAAAAGAAAAATAAAGTGACTACGCTCGATGAGCGTAAGACTATTGCCATACATGAGGCCGGACATGCTACATTGAGCTGGTTCCTGCAATATGCCAATCCGTTGGTGAAGGTTACCATCGTGCCGCGCGGCAAGGCGTTGGGTGCTGCATGGTATCTGCCGGAAGAAAGACAGATCACAACCAAAGAGCAGATGCTGGACGAAATGTGTGCATTACTCGGTGGACGTGCTGCCGAAGAAGTATTTGTAGGACATATATCTTCCGGTGCGGCAAACGACCTTGAGAGGGTAACAAAGCAGGCTTACGCGATGATATCATTCCTCGGTATGAGTGATAAATTGCCGAATATAAGCTATTACGATTCGTCGGGTGAGGCTTACGGCTTTACCAAACCATATAGTGAAGAAACCGCTCTGTTGATAGATAAAGAAGTACAGGTAATGATAAGCGAGCAGTACGAACGGGCAAAAGACCTGTTGCGTAAACATGCCGAAGGTCATGAAAAGCTGGCTAACCTGCTGGTAACAGAAGAGGTAATATTTGCCGAAGACCTGAAGAAAGTATTCGGTGAACGCCAATGGGTTTCACGCTCGGAAGAGATTTTGAAAGAAACGGAAGAATTACCAAAAGATGTTGAAATAGAAACCATAAAGAAAGAGGACGCTCCCGGCTTATTAGGCGGTACAGACCAATCGGGGGAATAAATTCCATATTCTGATATAATATATGATAAAGGTATAGTTTTCACCGGACTATACCTTTTTTATTTTCTTTTCACAGAGGGGTATGTTTTATTTTTACTATTTTTGTCGCATATAATAAAAATAGACTGCCTTGAAATTACCTAATATTGTTGTCCGTATTCTTGCCGGAGCCGTGTTTGTCGGGGTTATACTCGGAGGAATGCTAATAAACGAATATTCATTCGTCATCGTATTTTCACTTCTGACAGTATTGTGTTTATATGAATTTTACGGGCTTATCGAAAAAGACGCTAAAGTCCCGGTTATCCGTTCGTGGAATGTATTGGGCGGTTTTTTTCTTTTTCTGGGTGGTTTTTATTACTGCACCCTTACTCCCTCGGTTGTAGCCTTTACTCCTTATATTATTTATCTGATCGTACTGTTTCTCAGTGAACTGTATCTCAAACGTCAGAATCCGATACAATCTTTGGCTTATTCGCTGCTTGGACAAGTTTATATTGCAGGGCCACTGGCTCTGACAAATTATCTTGTATTTGCCTACGAGCCGGGAAGCTATCATTGGGTATATATCCTAGCGCTTCTGGTAATTATTTGGGTAAACGATACATTTGCATATCTCACGGGCATGGCATTCGGGAAGCATCGCCTTTTTGAACGCATTTCTCCTAAAAAATCATGGGAAGGCTTTTTCGGCGGGGCTGCGGTAGCAATCGGGGCATCGCTTATATTTGCACACTTTTTCCCGAATCTTTCTACATTAGGATGGATGGGATTTGCAGTTGTTGTCGTAATATTCGGAACATGGGGAGACCTGTTCGAATCACTTATCAAACGTACATTGGGAGTGAAAGATTCCGGTAATATGATTCCGGGGCATGGTGGTATTCTCGACCGTTTCGATAGTACAATACTGGCTATCCCGGCTGTATTTGTATACCTCCTATTTGTTAATCTCTAAGCCAATTTAATAAGCCCTTTCTACGATATAATCCACGGCGGCTTCTAGTGCCTCGCGCACTTCTGCATCAGCAATCGTTTGGATTATTTCTTCTGCCATATTTTTATGCTCTTCTATTTTTTGGTAAGCATAGTCTATTCCGCCATGCTCTTTGGCATAGGTAATCAGGCTGTGAATATTTTCTTCGGTATAGTTGTATGAAAAGATAATAGATAACAGTTCCTTTTTCTCACTTTCCGGCGCTGTTCTCAATGCATACAGCAGCGGCAGGGTAATCTTGCCCTCGCGGATATCATTTCCTGTAGGTTTACCGATAGCATTCGTGAAATAATCGAATATATCGTCTCTCAGCTGGAAGCAGATACCGAGTATTTCGCCCAGTCGTGTAAATTTGGCAACATCTTCGGCCGAAGCATTCACAGACATAGCCCCTGTGCGCATGCAAACCGACATGAGCGAAGCTGTCTTTTTCTTTATTACTTCGAAATATTCATCTTCGTCTATAATCAGCTCTTTGACAAGCGACAACTGGTTTAGTTCGCCTTCCGCCAGATTACGCCCTAAGTCGGATATATTGGAGATTATCTCTATATTTCCGGTTAGTACGCTTTTTATCAGAGCAGTTGACAGAAAATAATCTCCCGTTAATACAGCCATCTTATTATCATAAATAGCATTCAGCGATGCTTTGCCCCTACGTATTTTAGACTCGTCCACCACATCGTCGTGTATAAGGGAAGCGGTATGAAGCAACTCTACAGTTATGGCTGTATGATAAGTGATTTCGTTGATTTCACCGCATGCTTTTGCCGCAAGTAACAATAAAATCGGGCGGATTTTCTTACCATCCGATTTCATGATATAATCTATAATTTCCTGAATCCGGGTATTATTGCAAAAAACGGATTCTTTATATAAACTATTGAACTTTTTTAATTCTTCCGCTACAGGTTTAGCTATGAGAAGCTTCTTATCCATATAATGATTTAGTTGAACTACAAATTTAGAAATAATTCGGTGTTTAGCCTTATAATATTCAGAACTTTGCACACATATAATGAAATATTCAATAAAAAAACGCATTTACAGTAGATAAATTTTACATCTGTGCGTTAAAATTAGATGTTCGTAAAAAACTGACATATTATTAAACCGGATTTATCATTTATAAACGGCTTTTTGACTGTGTATATACTTTTATTTAACAAGGTTTTATGAGATAAGTTTAATTTTGCTACTTATATTTTTTATTTTATATTTGTATGATACTGAGAAAGATAAAAACAGCAAATCTTTACACAAAAACTGAAAGCGCAACCGGGGCAGGATCCTCGGATTGAGCAGAAGTTTCTTTGCCCGCAACCCCGACTGGGAACAGAAACTCAAGTAAAAACTAAAAAATAAATGCCATGAAAAAACTATTTCAGATCATAGCCTTAGCAACTATGTGTACATCCGGATTTGCACAGCAAGCGTATAAAATAACAGGAACAATAGAAAACCTTCAGGACTCGATAACGCTCCTTGTAGAACAGGAACCTGTGCAGACAGTGGCTGTGCATAACGGAGCATTTGCGATTGAGGGGCATACAGTAACACCGTTATTGGCGACGCTCGCGACCCCGGGACGCACTATTGCACGCTTCATATTGACGAACGATAATATCAATATTGAGACACACCCCGAAACCGGAATCGTCTTGACCGGGTCGTCCATGACCGACAATTACAACAAGCTTAAGCACGATCTCAGAGTATTGTATGGTGTAATCGACGAACGGCTGTCGCAACATGCCCGTGCAGAAGACTGGGATGCCTACGACAAGGCGGGCCAAGACCGTTCTGAGGAATTGAAACGCGTAATAAAGGAGAATAACGATAATATTGTAGGCGCCCTTCTTCTGCATGAAAATGTCGCAATGTTGGAGTCTCAAGAAGTTCTTGGCCTTATTGCCGGATTTGCACCCGAAATGAAATCGGATGAAAGACTGCGTGTCTTGACTCAAAATATCAGAACACAAATGGCCTTGAAAGAAGGTGAGAAATGCGTCGACATCACTTTACCCGATGCAGACGGTAAACTGCACTCTCTGACCGACTATCTGGCAGAGGGAAAGTATGTGATACTGGAATTTTGGGCTACATGGTGTTGGTCATGCATGCAGAAAGTTCCAAAACTGAAAAGTATATATGATATCTACAAGGACAAGGGCCTCGAAATATTCGGTGTGTCCATGGATACAGACCCGAGAATATGGCAAAAGATTTACACCGAAAGAAATATGAATTGGATTCAGGTATCTAATCTGAAAGAATGGCATAAAAATCCGGTGATTAAGGACTATGGTATAGACAGTATCCCTGTTATTCTGCTTATTGCTCCCGACGGAACTATCCTGTTTCGCGGACAAACGGATGTCATAAGTATAGAATATTTGCTGGCTGAGATATTCGAGTGACCGGAATAACTTTAATTATTTCACAGTAAAATGCAGAATTATCTACAAGCTAAGGATTTAAGATTAATTCTGTATCGTTTTGTTGCTTTTGTTTTTTTATTCTGTATTTTTATGTGAAATAATGAATGTTATGAAAAGAGTATTATTTGCGGTGTTGCCGGTACTTCTTTCGCTGCAACTGTATGCACAGAAGAAAAGTGATTTCAATATCGTTATTCCCGAATCGAAAGTGGAGAACAGCAAGTATAATGCTTTGCAGTATATCGAATCCCGCCCCGATTCTTACAGTCTGGGTATTGTATATGTGAATGCATGGAACGGAATACAGGAGGTGACATTATCCGCTTCGCTTGAATCGCAATTGGAATCGCTGATAAAGTCTGTCGCTTCTTCCGCAGATGATGCAAAAACAATGGCAGTGCAGATGAGGGCTCTCTTTTTCGATTTCGGTAAGAAAGGCAAGGATGATAAGGCTATCTGTAGCCTGCGCATGTCTCTTTACGAAAAGGACGAAAATAACAGCTATTATTTCCTGAATACAATCGATACTGTATTGACTACTGAGAAGAAAGAAATCAGACAGGCAGCAAGCGATATGATTACTTCTTTTATCACCGATAATATGGTTGCACTTACTCAGGAAGATGAAAAGGCTTTGACCATGGACGAAGTAATGGATATCGACTTTTACGAAAAGAACAGCATACCTTTCTACACACAAGATCTGATACCCGACGGTGTGTATAAAACATACAGGTCGCTGATGTCGCTCAATCCCGATATTGCTTCCGGCATTACTATCGGAAAACAGGACGGAGACGATATAAAGGATGTGAAGATACCGGATGAAAAGAAGCCGGGAAAAACTAAAACTCTTAAGGCGAAAGAAGCATATGCAATTGTCGTAGACGGAGTTCCTTATATCGGCTTCGACAACGATTTCCACAAAGCTTATAAACAAGATGATGACTGGCGGTTTGTCATTACACAGAAGGTTGCCGGAAGCGGTTTTTCATTGGGCGTCGGTGTTGGTGTCGGCGGTCGGAATGCATCGGGTGGAGTAGGATTGGGAATTCCTATAGGCGGGAAAAAAGAGAATATAGAAATATTTATCGACCAGCTGAACGGTGCCTTTATATGGGGAGAGGCAATTAAGAAAGAAAAATAATTTAGACTTTATACCACAGAGTAAAATGAGTATAAAGAGTTGCTTTTTGAAGATAAAGAATTTTAATTTATTATAATCTCTTTTTACTCATTTTACTCTGTGTTTATAAGTTCGAAAGCAATCAGTGAAGTCTCACTGTCTTTTTCTCCTTTGTAGTTCCCTGCTTTTTCCTTAACTTGGCAGATATTTTTAATTTACCCCGATGAAATTATTTCTTTTAGACGCCTACGCATTGATATACCGTTCATATTATGCGTTCATCAAAAGCCCCAGAGTCAATTCAAAAGGTCAGAATACATCTGCTGTTTTCGGATTTGTAAATACACTTGAGGAACTTCTCCGCAAAGAGAATCCCACCCATATAGCCGTGGCTTTCGACCCTCCCGGAGGCACATTTCGACATGAAGCCTACGAGCACTACAAAGCACAACGGTTGGAAACACCGGAAGATATAAAGGCTGCCGTTCCACTCATAAAGCAAATCATTGATGCTTACAATATAAAAGAGCTGGAAGTATCCCGCTACGAAGCAGATGATGTGATAGGGACAATAGCCAAACAGGCCGAAAAAGAAAACTTCGATGTCTATATGATGACCCCCGATAAGGATTACGGTCAGCTTACCAGCGATCATATCTTTATGTATAAGCCGAAGTTTGCAGGTACGGGATTCGATGTACTCGATTCAAAGGCTATTATGGAGAAGTACGAATTGTCTTCACCTTGCCAGATGATAGATTTGCTCGGGCTGATGGGTGATGCCTCCGATAATATTCCGGGATGTCCCGGTGTAGGGCCTAAAACGGCACAAAAATTACTTCAGGAATACGGCACTATTGAAAACCTGCTTGAACATACATCCGATCTGAAAGGTACTTTAAAAATACGTTTGGAGGAAAATAAGGAGCAGATCATATTTTCTAAATTTCTGGCGACAATAAAGACAGATGTACCTATTCAGTTTAAAAAAGAAGAATATAAACGGCAGGAAATAAATGCCGAGAAATTATCTGCCCTCTTCGAAGAATTGGAATTCAGGACACTGATCAACCGTGTATTGAAAAAAGACGGTACTCCTGCGAATCCGGTAAGAATAACAACTACTCACGAGGCTATACAGGGAGACTTGTTTGCCGAACTTTTACCTGCAGCAAGTACGCAGGAAATTGACGGGGATGTTAATTATTCGGGTTTGGTGCAATTGAAAGATATTCCGCATAACTATCACCTTGTGGATAAAGAAGATGAAATAGCGCAGCTGGCAAAAAAACTTGCAGAGCAAAAGTCCTGCTGCTTCGATACGGAGACTACTGGCCTCGACCCGAATGTGAGCGAACTGGTCGGTATATCTTTTGCATTTGAAGAAGGGGAAGCCTATTATGTGCCTGTACCCGAAGATTTTGAAAGTACGAAAGCTATTGTGGAACAATTCCGTCCGTTCTTCGAGAATGAAGCAATTGAGAAGGTAGGGCAGAATATCAAGTACGATATTATTGTTCTGAAAAAGTACGGTATAAATGTGCGTGGAAAGCTTTTCGATACAATGATCGCCCATTACCTTATCAATCCTGAGCTTCGGCATAATATGGATTATATGGCCGAAACATATCTTAAGTACAGGACTATCCATATCGATGAACTTATAGGGGCAAGAGGTAAGAACCAACTGAATATGCGTAGCCTTACTCCCGCGCAGATAAAAGATTATGCCTGTGAAGATGCCGACATAACCCTGAAACTGAAAGCTATATTGGAAAAAGCTATCGAAAAGCAGGATTTGAGCAAGTTGCTTTACGAAATAGAATTGCCGCTGATCTATGTACTTGCCGATATGGAATATACGGGAGTTAGCCTCGATAAAGCAGCATTGGGCGAATATTCCAAAACGCTTACAAAGAATTTACAGGATATAGAATCGGAAATTTATACTGCTGCCGGACAGGAATTTAATGTGAACTCGGCTAAACAGGTCGGCGAAATCCTCTTCGACAAACTAAAGATAGTAGAGAAACCCAAGAAGACAAAAACAGGGCAATATGTTACCAGTGAAGAAACACTGGAAAGCATCAGAGATACGCATCCGATTGTAGGTAAGATACTGGAATACCGCGGTTTAAAGAAGCTATTAAGCACATATATCGATGCATTGCCATTGCTTTTAAGCCCGCTCGACGATAAATTGCATACATCTTATAATCAGACGGTAACGGCTACGGGGCGCCTCAGTTCGAGCAACCCCAATCTGCAAAATATACCTATCCGCGATGCACAGGGTAAGGAGATCCGCAAGGCATTTATTGCCGATGAAGGATGTGTTTTCTTCTCGGCCGACTATTCGCAGATCGAACTCCGTATTATGGCGCATCTGAGTCAGGATCCTACAATGATCGAGGCCTTCAACAGCGGGGAAGACATCCATGCGGCTACTGCTGCCAAAATATATAAACTGCCTATAAATGAGGTTACAGGCGATATGCGCCGCAAGGCAAAGACTGCCAACTTCGGCATTATTTACGGAATTTCTGTCTTCGGGCTGGCTGAGCGTCTGACTATTCCGCGTGGAGAAGCGAAGGAACTTATCGACGGCTATTTTGCCACTTATCCGAAAGTAAAAGAATATATGGATCAGAGTATTGCCGTAGCACGTACCAACAATTATGTGGAGACTGTTTTCGGGCGTAAACGCTACCTGCCGGATATTAATTCTCGGAATACAACCGTGCGGGGTTATGCCGAACGAAATGCGATTAACGCACCGATACAGGGGAGTGCTGCCGATATTATCAAAGTAGCGATGAATCGCATTTTTGACCGCTTCGACCGGGAGAATATCAGATCGAAAATGATTCTTCAGGTACATGATGAATTGAATTTCAATGTGCTGGAAAATGAACTTGAGAAAGTTCGCGAAATAGTAATAGAAGAAATGGAGAATGCATATAAATTAGCTGTACCTTTGCGCGCCGATTGCGGAAAAGGTAAGAACTGGCTGGAGGCACACTAGACAAATATATAATTAATTAAATTATTACTATGAAAAAAATATTTTTACTTGTAGGGACACTGTTCCTGACAGGCTTATTGTCTGCACAGGATCAGGTGATTAATGGCAATCAAATATTTGTGGGAGATATAACAATAAGGTCGGAGCAGGTTCCTACACCTTTTGGAGAATGGGGTAAGAAGTTGCATTTTGGTATTGAGAATGGAGATGCGTTATATTTTTCTCGGGTTAATATCAGGAAGGATCATTCAGAGTTGAGGCTGGTATTAGGTGACGATTCAACGGAAAAGTTTGCTATAGGTTACAAATATTATCTTGATGGTCTTTGGAAAGAAGGAATAGTTTTAAGGGCAAATGGATTTGTAGGAATTAAGGTTTCAGATCCTACTTGCGAATTGGATGTTAACGGGAGAATAAAATCTACAAATATAGATGTAACGGGCCTTATTCGCGCTAAAGAGGTAAAGATTCAGCTTCCTGCTGAGTGGGCGGATTTCGTTTTTGACAAAGACTATAACCTCCCCAGCCTTTCAGAAGTAGAAAAGCATATTAAGGAAAAACAACATCTGCCCGATATCCCATCAGAAAAAGAAGTAAAAGAGAACGGTATAGATTTAGGAGAGATGCAGGCAAAACTTCTTCAGAAGATAGAAGAGTTAACCTTATATGTCATTGAACAGGATAAGAAAATCAAAGATTTAGAGAACACACTCTCTGATAAATAATACATTATGAAAAAAAATATTGTTTTAATTATATTTTTTGTGAGAGGATTATTATCCATGTTTGCACAGGATCAAGATATTAAAGGAAGTTTATATGTTGGGACAAATAGCACTGATTCGGATACTAAGATTGTATTAAGAGGCCCTAATCATCCTAAAATGGAAGAGAGTAAAAGAGATATTTTATTTCAATACGCTTCAGCCGGTACCTCGGGGATCAGAGCTTTCAGAGGAGGGAGTTGGGGAAACTATCTACAATTTCTTACAACCTCTGATTCCGGTCCTGACCTTAAAGTAAGAATGCATATCGATAAAACCGGAAAGATAGGCATTGGGACAACCAATCCCACTAATTTGCTAGATGTTAATGGTACCATCCGCTCTAAAAAGGTACTAATAGAAGCAACAGGATGGTCCGATTTTGTTTTCGATAAAGATTATAAACTTCCGACATTATCAGAAGTGGAAAAACATATCAAAGAAAAGCAACATCTGCCCGATATACCGTCTGAAAAAGAAGTAAAAGAAAACGGCATCGATCTGGGCGAGATGCAGGCAAAGCTATTACAGAAGATTGAAGAATTGACTCTGTATGTTATAGAGCAGGATAAGCAAATAAAAGAACTGAAAGAACAACTAAATGAAAAATGATAATATGAAAAAGAGTATAATATACGTGTTTTCTTTTTTTATTGCATTAAATATTGCAGCGCAGGAACAAGTTATAGATGCAAATCTGAAAGTTACGGGCACCATATTAAGTCGTAGTGATATTTACGTAGGGGCGCATGTGGAACAGACCGGATTAGGTAATCGTATACATTTGAGGGGAACGGCTAGTAATACAGATCAGCTATGGCTGGCAAAGTTTGTAAGAGGAACCGATTTGACAGATCTTCGTATAAATATTGGTGATTATTCTAATGGAGACAGGCTGGTCGTAGGAACAACATATCCTTATTATTGGCGGGAGGCTTTTGTGGTTTCGGCATTAGATAACGGCAGAGTAGGTATAGGCGTGTCTTATCCGACATCTGCTCTCGATGTTAACGGTGAGATAAGATGCAATGATCTTATTCGTGCTAAAGAAGTTAAAATTCAAATTCCTGATTGGTCGGATTTTGTCTTCGCCAAAGACTATAATCTCCCCAGCCTTTCAGAAGTAGAGAAACATATTAAAGAAAAACAACATCTGCCTGATATCCCATCAGAAAAAGAAGTAAAAGAAAATGGTATTGATCTAGGTCAGATGCAGGCAAAGCTTTTGCAGAAGATAGAAGAGTTAACCTTATATGTCATTGAGTTGAAGAAAGAAAATGAATCGCAGAATAAACTGATAGAAGAGCTTCGTCAGGAAAAAACTATGCGGTAAATCTTTCCTTTAGCTATAATTTGCTTGTATACAAGGCCTGAATAAATCTTTCTGATTATCTTTGTTCCATGCATGCATAGCTGACAGATGGAACACTTTCAGAATAAGATACAACAAATTAAGAAAAACCAATACCTCATATTTTTAGGAGTTTTGGTTTTTCTTGCATTGTTTATGATGTTCTGTTTCGGTTCGTCATCGTCTTATTCGGGCTTCGATTTCAATTTTCATTATAGGCGTCTTTTCACCCTTATAGATGCTTTGCAGCATGGAGTATATCCCTCTTTCTATGTCGATTTTGCAAATGTGGACGGATACGGTTACTTCACTAAAGGCTTCTATTCCGATATTATTATGGTACCTTTCGCTGCGGTCGGTATTTTCACAAGTGTCTACTTTGCCTACGACCTGATGATATTTACGATGACCGTTTTGTGCGGCGTATTTATGTATCATACGGTGAATGTGATTTATAAAAGCAGATATGCAGCTTCACTGAGTGCTGTACTTTATACCTTTGCCGTTTACCGTCTTTATGACATTTATCAACGGGGAGCATTGGGCGAAGCACTCTCTTTTACCTTTCTTCCTCTTGTTTTTCTGGGAGCGTATTATATTATTAAAGGTGATTACAAAAAGTGGTATGTGCTTGCAATAGGCTACAGCCTACTGATATATACGCATGTTATTGCATCGGTGTTAATGTTTGTCACCCTGTTGATACTGATGATTGTTTATAACCGTTCATTGGTAAAAGAGCCTAAACGCCTGCTATATCTTGTTCTTGCGGGATTAGTAACTATTTTGTTGACGGCTTACTACACATTCCCGATGCTGGAACAACTTTCATCCAATTCTTTTTATCTCGATACGCATAGCCCCGGGGGAGGGGCTGGCTATGGAAAAGTTGGACTCGATTATATCCTATGGGGATTTGTCAGTGGTATTGCATATCCCGAAAATCTGCTTTGGACAGGGATTGGTATTATCCTCACTTTATTATTGTTTTTCCGTTTCTTTATCAAAGGAAAGGATAATCAGAAATTGAAGAGTGTCGATATAGTTGTCATTATCGGAATCTGTTTTATTATAGCTACTTCCCATATTTTTCCGTGGGGAAAATTTCCTTTCAATTTATTGTCTTTCATTCAGTATCCGTGGCGTTTGTATGAATTCGTAACATTTTTCTTCGCCGTGGCGGGTGCTTATTATATTTCGTTATTGTTTGTCAGCAATAGGCAACGCATTTGTATGGCAATAATAGTCGTTTTGGCTACAATGGCTACTGTGTATATCCATAGTGAAAACTATAAATCACTGGATTCATCGGTAAATTTGCCGGAAGAAGAAAGGCTACAGGCCGTCCTTCCGACTTACGAAAACGGTTACAATCTCATAGGCAGAGAATATTTGCCGTCTAAACTGGTGGATATATATTATGTACATACCCGGGGAGAAAAAGTAGAAAGTAAAAATGAAGATACCCGTATCTCGGATTTAAGGCGTGACTATAACGCCACTGTATTCAATGTTTCGCTGGATAAACCGGATACACTAGCCCTGCCACTTGTGTATTATTATGGGTACTCGGCTGTTATGGATGGTGAAAAACTACCTGTAAACCAGAATGATATGGGTCTTGTGAATGTAGTTGCTGATAAGTCGGGTGAAATAAAAGCATGGTATGCCGGTACAACAGTTCAGAAGGCAAGCCTGTATATATCTGTAATAAGTATATTATCTTTGTGCCTGTATGTAACTTTATCAATCAGGAGAAAAAAGAATGAACAGCCTTAATACCATTCTCGATAAGATAGCTTCGAATAAGCGGAGTCATTTTTGGCTTTTCTTTATTGTGTTGCTATTCCTTTCTTTTATAATGGTTCACCTCTATCAGCCTTTATGCCCGGGGCAGGATTTCTTTTTTCACTACAGGCGCCTGCAGGCATTAATGGACGGGATGAAGGAAAGCCCGTTACTGATTTATCTCGATTATAATGCTATCGACGGCTACGGCTATTTTACAAAAGCTTTTTATCCCGATTTTGTCCTGATACCTTTTGCTTTCATCGGTAATCTCACCAGCATCAGTTTTGCCTATCAGTTTATGATATTTACCATGACCGTTTTGTGCGGGGTGTTTACATATATCACGGTGAATATAATATACAGGAAATCCTTTGCTGCGGCAATAGCGGCATTACTGTATACATTCTGTGTATACCGGCTTCTCGATCTTTATCACAGGGCGGCATTGGGCGAAACATTGACTTTTACATTTATTCCCCTTGTCTTTCTCGGGTTGTATCACATAATAAAAGGCGATTATAGAAAATGGTATATTTTGGCGGTTGGATTCAGCCTTATGATTTTTACCCACCTGATATCATCGGTACTGATGTTCCTTACATTGGTAATATTCCTTATAATCTATTATAAGCCTTTGAAAAAAGAGCCTAAGCGCTTGCTCTATCTTCTTGTAGCAGGAATTGCCACACTAATAATAACCGCTTATTATATATTCCCGATGTTGGAACAAATGTCGTCAGGTACTTTCTATTATGAAAGCAGAAACCTGATGGCAAAGACGCAAGATTCAGCCCTTGATTTTCACTGGCTTATCTGGGGCATGTTTTCGGGTATTGTGGAACCCGGACAAGCTTTTATTCCGGGAGTCGGCTTTATGCTTACCGGAGTAGTTGCGCTGAGGCTGTTTGTATATGAGCGGTCGGAAGGGTTAAAAAGTGTAGATATAGCTGTTGTTATCGGTTTGTTTTTTATCTTTGCGTCATCTCCGTTGTTCCCTTGGTCGGTTTTCCCGTTCAATAAACTGAATTTTATACAAATGGCATGGAGATTATTCGAATTCTCGAGTTTCTTTTTTGCCGTTGCCGGAGGATATTATTTATCCCTGATACTGAAAACGAGAGGGCGTCGTCTCACTATAATTTTTATAATATCTGTTATGCAAATTTTTGTGTTGGTGAGCGATGCCCAATCGTACAGGAAATACCGCTGTGGCCGTCCGGTAACACAAATTGCAACTTTCACTAACGATTATCATTTGGGCGGAATGGAATATCTTCCGTCGAAAGTTCCTTCCCTTGAATATTTACACCAGCGTGGAGATAATATAACGGTTACGGCATCCGGAACAGCAAGTAATCAGGTTCGCGAGAATAGAAAGTTATCTTTCGACATATTCATAAATAGAAGCCAATCAGTCGAATTACCATTAATCTATTACAAAGGATACACAGCTAAACTAAATGATAAATCACTGATTGTTGATGAAAGCGATAACGGCCTCGTCCAAATAACTGCCGATGAATCGGGGCATATAGAAGTATACTACGGAGGAACTTCTATACAGAAAGTAAGCTATTTTATAACCCTTGCCGCTATTTTTGCATTTTGTATTTATATATTTTTGCAAAGAAGACAACAAAGAAAGATTAACACAAACATATAAATGAATCTCTTAAGAATAATAACAGATAGAATAGCCTTCAACAGGAAAAGCCATTTCTGGATATTCTTTTTTGTGCTGATCCTTCTTTCATTGGCGATGACTTACCTTTATCTGCCTTTCATTCCGGGTCACGATTCTTATTTTCATTTCAGAAGATTACAAGCATTAATGGATAGTATCGGGGAAAGCCCGTTTCTTATTTATATGGATTACACGGCGATAGAGGGTTACGGCTACTTTACTAAAGGATTCTATCCCGACTTCGTACTCATACCGTTTGCCATAATAGGCAAAATTACCAATCTGGACTTTGCCTATCATTTTATGATATTTACTATGACGGTTCTCTGCGGTGTATTTACTTATATTGCTGTTAACCGTATGTATAAAAGTACATATGCAGCATCGGTTTCAGCTATATTATACACTTTTGCGCTCTACCGTCTGCTCGACCTTTTTCACCGGGGAGCATTGGGTGAAGCCGTTTCCTTTACCTTCGTACCTTTGGCCATACTGGGCATTTATGAGATAATAAAAGGCAATTATAAAAAATGGTATATACTTACCATTGCTTTCAGCTTATTGATTTTCAATCATGCGCTATCATCATTACTAATGTTTATTACGATTATAATACTCGTATTGGTTTATTATAAATCGATCCTGAATGAGCCTAAACGGATACTATATTTGGTTATCTCCGGAATCATAACAATCCCTATAGTCAGCTATGCCATATTTCCGATGATGGAACAGCTGGCATCCAACTCGTTCTATTATGAGATCAATCCTCTGACTTCGGTAACGGAAAACACTCTGGCTGCATCGGTTATCATTCCCGGTATGTTTATGGGTATTATTTATCCTATGCGAACATTCGCTCCGGCGATAGGACTGCTGCTTACCTGCGGAATATTTTTGAGATTGTTTGTTTATGGTAAATCACCGCGGTTGAGGAGTGTAGATATAGGCGTAATTATTGGATTGATATATGTCTGTGCATCTTCTTACTGGTTCCCATGGACGATTTTTCCATTCAATAAGCTGGGAATTATTCAAATACCTTGGCGACTGTATGAGTTTTCATCTTATTTCTTTGCCGTTGCCGGAGGATATTATCTGGCTTTGTTGCTAAAATCGAGCCTGCGCAAGTTTGTTGCCGGAGGATTTCTTGTCATCTGTACCTTATTGGTATTGGCCAACGATGCTAAATTATATCACGATGTGAGGATTACGGCCGGAATAGAACGGGAGGCCAGCCTTGAGAACCTCTATCATCTGATAGGCCTCGAGTATCTTCCTGTAAAAGTACCTTCGGTAGGATATCTCGTGGAAAGAGGGGATTCGATAAAAAGTAATAAAGGAGAAGTAAACATCAGCAACTTCCAAAGGGATAAAGGAACACTGACTTTTAAGATAGAACAAACGGCAGATGCAGAACTCGAACTGCCGCTTATCTACTATAAGGGATATACCGCAAAACTCGATGGAACCGACTTATCAGTTTCCGAAAGTGACGACGGACTGGTACAGATTTATGCTGATAAGCCGGGCGAAGTAAAAGTATATTACGGAGGAACATTTACACAGAAAGCAAGTTGGATTGTTACATTAATCAGCATTGTTGCCCTGTGTGTCTATATATTTCTGTTTAAAAGAAAGAGTAAAACCGGATTGAGAGAGAATGAATAGTGTAGCCGGAATAGAGAGGAATAATAAACGGGATTACCTTATCTTCCTGTTTATATTATTCGCCTTATCGCTGTTTATGGTGTGCTGGCTCGGGCCGGTATCGACCTATGCAGGGCACGACTATTTTTTTAATATACGGCGGTTCGATGTGCTTATTCACGCGTTGAAATCGGGAAATTATCCCATTTATATAGATTATTCCGCACTGGAAGGCTACGGCTATTTCACCAAAGGATTTTACCCCGACCTCGTTATTCTGCCTTTTGCCGTACCGGGCATTATTATCGGCACGGTTGCGGCATATAACGTGATGATATTTACGATGACATTCCTCTGCGGATTGTTTATGTATAAGGCGGTCAATACGGTTTTCATGAATACGTTTGTAGCTTCTGTCTCTGCCATACTGTATACGTTTTCGGCCTATCATCTTTTCGACTGGTACAACAGGGCGGCGCTCGGCGAATCGCTTTCGTTTACTTTCCTGCCGGTTATCTTTTTAGGGGCTTATCATATTATCAAAGGAGATTACCGTAAATGGTATCTGCTGACAATCGGGTATAGCCTGCTGATTTACACTCACCTGTTATCTTCGTTTCTTGCCTTTGTTTCATTGGCGCTGGTCTTCATTCTCAGTTATAAACCGTTGATGAAGGAGCCGAAACGCATTGCTTTTCTTCTCCTTGCCGCCATTGTGACTATACCGCTTACAGGCAGCTATATATTTACACTACTCGAACAAATGGATAGCAATACTTTCTACTATAGTATCAAAGAAAATATAACCGGACAAACCAAACTCGGACTTGCAGACCTCGGCTGGGGTGCACTCAGCGGTATTATGTATCCGAAGACGGAAAATATGGCAGGCATAGGTCCTTTGCTTATCATTTTCGTTATCCTGCGCTTGTTTATAAAAGAAAAAACCGCAGCGTTGAAAATAGCAGATTTCTGCCTTTTTACCGGAGTAATCCTGCTTATTATTGCATCGGCTGTTTTTCCGTGGGGGCGGTTGCCGTTGGGATTTATACAATTCCCGTGGCGGCTGTATGAGTTTATTATCTTCTTTATGGCTGTCAGCGGCGCTTATTATCTTTCGCTTCTGCTGAAAACAAGGAAGCAGCAATATATTGCGGGAGCGTTTATAATTGCTTTCACATGTGTAGTTTTTGTTGTCAATAACAATAATTACAAATACTGGCAGACGCTAGCAAAAAGCGAGGCTCCACACTGGTTTACGGGAGTTGCTTCTGTGGATAACGAATACTATCTTGGCGGGCTCGAATATCTTCCCGTAAAAGTACCTTCGCATAATTATATTCACGAAAGAGGAGACAGTATCGGAACCGGTAATGCCGATACGCGGCTTTCTAATTTTTCCCGTAAGAAAGGCACTACTAAAGTAAATGTAATGACCGAGACAACCGATAAAATCGAACTTCCACTCATATATTACAAAGGCTACAAGGCCTATCTGAATGATGAAGAACTGGCCGTATCGGAAAGCGCTAACGGTCTGATAGAAGTTTCAGTCGGTAAATCGGGGCAAATCCGTGCTTATTATTCATGGACAACCGTGCAGCAATATAGCTGGTATCTGTCTATCATTACTGCTATCGGTGTGATTATATATATCTTTGTATCGGAAAGAAGAAGGAGGAAATCGCATGCCGGATAATCTGATAAATAGGATAACAGAAAATAAAAGATATCACTTCCGGATATTTTTTGCGGTGTTGGTTCTTCTGGCCGTTTATATGATATTGGTTTTCGGCCCTGCATACAATCATCCCGGTTACGACTACTATTTTCATCTGAAACGGTTCGAAGCCATGATAACTGCCATGCAGGAAGGCACTTTCCCGTTTTATATCGATTATGCTGCCGCTTTGAAATATGGTTACCTCAGCCGCGTGTTCTATTCGGATGTGATATTTCTGCCCTTTGCTGCTTTAGGTACCCTTATCGGTTCATACGAAGCCTACGAAGTGATGCTGTTTACGATGACTGTTCTTTGCGGCGTGTTTATGTATATTGCAGTTGATAAAATCTATAAAAGTTCATATGCTGCCTTTCTCGCAGGGATCTTATATACTTTTTCGGTCTACCGTTTTTATGATATTTACAATCGCGGTGCATTGGGTGAAGTCTTTGCTTTTACATTTATCCCGATTGTTTTTCTCGGCTTGTACTATATAATTAAAGGCGATTACAGAAAATGGTATATTATCGCTGCCGGATTCAGCCTGTTGATATTTTCACATGTCATATCCACAGTACTTACATTTATTTCGGTTGTTATCATCCTGATTTTCTACTGTAAATCAATGATTAAAGAGCCAAAGAGGATTTATTACCTCCTACTTGCCGGAGTGGTTACCCTGCTTATTACGGCAGCCTTTATTTTTCCGTTATTGGAACAGATGCAGGCGAACCATTACCGATATGAAACAAATGACTGGACATTGCCTGCCAATGCTAAAATACCACTCGATTATGTATTTTGGGGATTAATCAGCGGATTTTATTATCCGAAAGATATTTCAATTGTCGGAATCGGTATTCAGCTGACATCGGTTATCCTGCTCAGAATCTTTGTAAAAGATAAGTCTGCTGCTCTGAAAAGCGTGGATATCGGCCTTTTAATCGGAATATTCTACATTTTTGCTTCCTCAAAGTTATTTCCATGGGGGCGTTTCCCGTTCACCTTATTATCTTTTATCCAATATCCGGGGCGGCTCTATTTGCTGGTGACTTTCTTTTTTGCCGTCGGCGGGGGCTATTATCTTTCTAAAATCGTAACAAAGCAGAAAACAAGGCTTATTGTTGCGGCATTTGTTATTATCTGTACGGGAACAGTCATATATATGCACAACCAGAATTTCAGATTGCTGCATGTCCATATCGGGCAAACCAATAAAGAACCCAACCCCAGTAACTTTTTTTACCTCAACGGTGCCGAATATGTACCCGACAGGATAGAATCCGCTTATCATATACTATTCAGAGGAGATACGATTGTCAGCATAGACGGAAAAGCGAAAGCAGAGAACCAACAAAGGGAGAAAAGTGTTTTAAATATCAACGTAAATACGCAAGATGCCGATTCGTTGGAACTTCCGCTTTTCTATTACAAAGGATATACGGCAGAAATAGATAACGAAACATTGCCTGTAAGGCAGAGTAAAAACGGGTTGGTGCAGATTCCGGTCGATAAATCCGAAGATGTGAAAGTATATTATAAGGGTACAATTATTCAAAAAGTGAGTTACTGTATTTCCATTCTCGCTATATTTGCGTTGTGTATTTATATCATTATTCAAAGAAAGAGAACATCTAAAACATAACGGTATGCTTTATTCTAACTGGGATTTTATTTATCCTGTTTTCATGCTTATTTTCGGTATTGTCATGATACTCAGTCCGCGGACATTTATGCGCAAGGCTAAGTATGACGAAGATAGCGTAAAAGCCGAATCGTGGGTTAAGAAAGCAGGGATAGGTCTTGCTATCATGGCGCCGCTACTGGCCTTTTTTATATATTATAAGATGAATATGTAAATGCTTGACGGCTTTGTCGAATATGGCTATATAGGCCTTTTTATTGCGTCATTTCTTGCGGCGACTATTCTTCCTTTCGGTTCTGAGTTTGTCTTTGCCGGACTGCTGGCAATGGGTCTGAATGCATGGGGCTGCGTCATTGTGGCTTCGGTAGGCAACTGGCTGGGCGGCATGACCAACTATTTTCTCGGACGCCTTGGTAAAGTAGAATGGATAGAAAAATACCTGAAAGTCGACAGAGGCAAGATTGATAAGATGCAGAAATGGCTGGAAGGGAAGGGGGCGATTATGGCCTTTTTCAGTTTTATGCCTATAGTGGGAGATATTATAGCATTGGCGCTCGGTTTTATGCGGGCGAATGTATATATCGTAAATATTGCGATGTTTGCGGGAAAACTGTTGCGTTATGTATTGATAATGTACGGTGTAGGTTGGATATTCTTATCACCGCATTCTGTGCCGGATAAAGATAAACAAAGTTCTGATATCGAGTGGAAAAAAGAGTTGCAAGGTGATTTCTCTTTTACCGAAGAATGGAGTTATCCCGAAAATATCTTTAAAAATGAATACGGGCAACTCGTATGTGACGGATTCTGTGAACCCGAACTTGATAAAATGCGCGATGAAAGCGGGAAAATTATAGATGATTCCATTACCCGCTATTATCAGTTGGTAGATACAACTCATTATCATCATACCATTAGTAGCGAAGCAAAAAGTTATGAATGGATTGGAACGGATTTTGCAGATGCATATGAGGCGGATAATGATACAATAAAATGTAAGACAAGATGTGGCGTGGCCACTCATTCCAGCTTGCAATTATCCATAATAGGTGATATGTGCATTCCGCAGATTGAGTTGAATAGTGTCAGTATGTCAGGTGTACAACATTTTAAATATAAAAGCGGATCTATAAAGATAGATAAGCCGCTTTTTGAGAAAGGTATTCTAAAAGCCGAATTCGATTATACATTCGATGATCCCACCGATCCGAAAAACCCTTTGTGGTGGAAAGGTAGGATTTATACAACGATAAAAGAAAAGGAAAATATATAATTATGTCGACTATATTATTTCACGAAATAGTTTTCGGGCCGCTTCATAGCCGTCGTCTGGGTGCATCATTAGGAATTAACCTTCTGCCTTATGACGGTAAACTTTGCTCGTTCGACTGTATTTATTGTGAATGTGGTTATAATAAGGATTTCAGAACGAAGACAAAATTACCCGACCGCGACAATGTACGTGCAGCTTTAGAAGATAAGCTGATACAGCTGCAACAGGAGGGTACAAATATTGATGTCATTACCTTTGCCGGAAATGGTGAACCGACGATGCATCCGCAGTTTGCTGAAATAATAGACGATACAATTGCATTGCGTGATATTTATTTCCCTGCGGCTAAGATCAGTGTATTGTCCAATGCGATGCATTTAGGTAAGCAAAAGGTATTCGATGCATTGAAGAAAGTAGATAATAATATATTGAAACTGGATTCTGCCATTCTGGATACCGTGAAGCTAATCGATCGTCCGAATTCACCGGGTTATAGCATCGACAAGCAACTAGAGCTTTTCAAACTTTTCAATGGCGATTTCATTATGCAGACCATGTTCGTAAAAGGCAGCCACAACGGCAGGATAGTGGATAATACGACCGAAGAAGAAATATCGGCATGGCTCGAAGCTGTAAAGGAAACGCGCCCGAAAGAGGTAATGATATATACTATCGACCGTGAAACGCCGGAAAAGAATCTTGAAAAAGTTTCTGTTGAAAAACTCAGGGAGATAGGCAAGAGAGTAGAGGAGCTCGGAATAAAAGTAAATATAGCAGGATAAAAAAACGGCTTCAGTTATTGAAGCCGTTTCTGTTTGTATTATTTCTGTTCCCTGATAAACTTATCGAATTTGGAATGCTCGCCGCTCCTTAATATCGCCGACGGCCTTTCGCATTTCGCGTCCACTATCTTTCCTTCCTTATCTATGAGTACATACTGAGGAATACCCTGCACATTATAGGCTTTGCATACCGGATTCTTTTCCCAGCCTTCCGCCATAAGGTTTACACCTTCCAGTTTATAGTCGTTTATCAGTTTTCTCCATTGCTCGTCACTTCCGTCTACGCATACATAAACATATGTGATATCATAGTCTTTATATTTTTCATGGAACTTATCCTTAAAGTTTTTGAACTCATGGATACACGGGCCGCACCATGGCGCCCAAAAATCCATATATACGACTTTGCCTCTCAAGTCAGCCAGCCGCACCGTTTTCCCCTCTGTATCTATCAGTTCGAAGTCAGGGGCAGGCTTACCCGGCTGTAATTTGGCGGCAGCCTGATAACGTTCTTCAACAATATCCAGATAATCCTTATTCCGGCATATCTTTTTGAATTCATCATATACAAAACAAGCCTCGTCAAAACTGAAATAGGTGAATGCAGAGTTAAGCAGATCGGCAATATACCAGTCGCGTATAGCCGGAACCTTAAGAGAGGCCATAGCAAAATAGTAGCCGTCTTTTGCAGGTGTAAAGTCTTCAAATTTTTCCTCTTCATCGGAACTGGCAGTATAGGAGAATCTTACTTTAGACCCGTTCATATAAGAGGAGATAAAGTTCCGGTAATCGCTGCTGCTTCTGAACATGTCGTAGTTCAGTTCGCTATACGGCAGAATCGGTGTTTTTTTTACATTGCCGTCATCTTCCGTTTTTTCATTATAACCTATCGGATAATTACAGTGTACTTCCGATATCAATTTCATCCTATAGCAAATAGTGCTTGCAGCCTTGTAGTAAGCCTCATCCCTAAATTTTTTAATTAGCTTAAGGCTGCCGTTCTCCTTTTCATACGAATCTACAGTATTTATTAAAGCGTCATAGTAATCATTAATTTTTTTCAGCATCTCGTCATCTGAGATAGTCCGGTCATAACCCAGACCACTAGTTTCAAGAAAAGCCTTGCGGTGTTGCCTGAAAATGAGCATCGACAAATCCAGTTCTTTTTGTCTTTCTGCATTTTTACCCTTTAGTACTACCGATTCTTTTGGGTTATTAGCATCGAAAGTTACTTCGATAGTATCTCCCGGATAAGAAAATATTGTAATGGCATCGCCCAGATAGAGGTAAATGTCCTGAATATCCTGTATAGGAAATGATTCCATAAAGCTGCCGTCATCGGCTACATTTACCCTGTGTCCTTTGTTTG
Source organism: Prevotella sp. 10(H) (assembly GCF_000711235.1). Lineage (GTDB taxonomy): Bacteria > Bacteroidota > Bacteroidia > Bacteroidales > Dysgonomonadaceae > Dysgonomonas. Next base: position 147,058 of record NZ_JOMI01000002.1, read on the forward strand.
TGATGTAATCTGTAATGGCCATTTCCCAGTAATTCATTTTTTCGGGCTTGTTCAGCGCTTTACCTTTTATAACTACATGGCCTTTACCATAGTGAACTTTGAAAGGATTTTCTGTATCCGCAGGCGTTTGTGAAAAAAGCATGGATGAACAGAGAAATAAAACAACAATAGTGAAGTTTCTCATAAGAGGCATTATTTTAAGGTAATTAAATGAGCATTTCCCAAAAGTAATTAAATTTTTGATTTATAGGCATAAAGTTGCCTATCTTTAGGCCACAAATTAAAAAATAACGAATTATAAGACAATGGTAACGATAGTTTTCAGCCATCCATGGCATGGTAGTTTCAATAAGGCGATTCTGGATACGATTACAGCAAAACTGGCTCAAGTGAACAGGCCTTATCAGGTAATCGACCTTTATAAAGATAATTTCAATCCTGTATTTACGGAAGAAGAGCTCGCCGTATATAATCAGGGAAAAGCCTTAGACCCGTTAATTACTAAATATCACGAATACATCGCTAAATCCGATGAAATGGTATTTATTTTTCCCAACTGGTGGAATACAATGCCTGCCATACTGAAAGGTTTTTTCGATAAAGTGCTGCTCAAAGATTTTGCCTTTAACTATGAAGGTGGTTTCAACCCATTACTCAAAATAGATAAGGCGCTGGTAATAACCACGTCGGAGAAGCCAAGCCCCAACTTCAAGAATGCCATAGAAAACGGATTTATCGGCGATATGCTCAATCCGGTAGGAATACGGAATGCCAAATGGCTGACTTGTGAAGGTACATCGAAAGGTACGGATGAGGACAGGCTAAATTTTCTGGAAAAGGTAGAGAAAGCATTCGAGTAATTATATAATAAAAAAGCAGGGCTCAATTTCTTAAGCCCTGCTTTTCTTATTTATGGTTTATCATTTCATTTTCATTTTGCTGCGGCGTCGGTCGTCATATACCGATATCATCCAGAAGACGCTGCATACACAGGATACCAGAATCACCATTATGTAGAAACCGGGTGATTTCAACGCTTCGATTCCCGATGTGAAATACATACCCAGACCGATTGCTGCAATGATGGCATACATTATCCCGAAAATAGAGAACATGCTTCCAAGTACAGGACGACTTTTCACTTTCTTCTTCGGAATGAGGGCCTGTTCTGCTTCCAGCTGGTGCATAATCCTGAATTTCAGATTTTCACTGGCTTTTATCTTTGTGCCCGACAACAATTCATTTATTTTATCATCTTTTTTCATTATATCTTCCTTTTCTGTTTCGAATATATAAAAATTCCCGTAAGCGCGAAAAGCTAAGTCGTTTCATGCTTCATCAGCAGGTTTATGGCATCGGCAAACCGCTTGCGTGCCCTGTATAATTTCACTTTCACATTTGCATCGGTCAGGCCTGTTATCTTTACAATCTCTTTTACCGGATTATCTTCAAGATAATAGAGCGTGAGAATAACCGCTTCATCCTTGGGCATTCGCTCCATCGCCTGATTTACAAGTTCCTTTCGTTCTTTTTCTTCTACCTGCGTCATTGTATCCATATCGGAATATGAATCGTTCAGATCGATCACCTTGTAGTCCACAAACTCGGTATTATGCGTACTTCCGCGGATTTCCGTTATCGCCTGATTATATACGATGCGGTAAAACCAAGTAGAGAATTTGCTGTCCAACCTGAATGAATGAAGATTATGAAAAGCTTTCACAAAGGCATTCTGTACGATATCTTCTGCATCCTGTCTGTTGCCGCAGACGCGGAAAGCTATTGTAACAGCCATGTCCTGATATGTGTCTACAAAGTAGCCGAAGGCAGAAGTATCCCCCTTCAGCACTTTTTGTATTTGTTGCTTTTCATTCATCTATACTTCTATTCAGCGTCGTCGTCAAATTCTTTTTTGTTTTTGACCAGCATAAAGAAGCTGACATAGGCAATACCGAGGAACAGTAACACACCCGCTCCAATTACCCAGAAGGCTTCATCTGCCCCTAAATCCATTACTCTTGCTATTATCAGTGCAACGATAAATCCAATAGCTATACCTATACACAGGATACCATTGCGCAATGAGCGGTATTTATTAGGCGTCGGTTTGGTTTTTTCGGGCGGAATGATGCCTTGTCTTATCAGTTCCATCCGCTCGGAGTGTTTTGCATTTATAGACTTCAATCCCAGATACATGCCAAAAGCTATCGGTAGGGCTACACTACAGATAATTGCTACTATAGGGATTAAGCTCCCCAAAAAATCTGCGTCATACATAATGTTCAATATTTATGTTGTTAATAATCTGCTTTCGAATATATGACTACATGTGGTCATATTTGGTTACAGATTTATTGAAATATTTTTTAATTGGCTTTTATAGATACAAATATAGGTGATAATGGGTAAGGTTTTTGAATATAAATAAGGAATTTTTATGCTCGGCTGAAAATCTGTTTTGTAATTCTCACTACCGCGCCTATCGGCTTGTTCTTCATTTTGCCTTGATGCAAAACGAAGCAAAAAATCAAGGCTTTATCCCTCAGCGACCCGTCAACGGCTTGCCGGCTGAAAGTGACACACGGGCTATCGCCCCGTCCCTTTCCACGCCGTCTGTACCGGACGGGTGCCCCGCTTGCGGGAAAGAGGCCGGAATCGCAATGCGACGACAAGAATTAAAGAAGACCTGAGACCAGTTTGTAATTCTTGACATGCGTCAGCCAATGCGCATTAGTCGCGCAGCCGTTATCCGAACGGTGCAGTTGCCGTTAAAAACCAAATTTTGCCAATAGGCAAGTTTATTTGGTTTAGGAAACAAGACGAATTCGGATAGGCGAGCAACGAAGCGCTAGCCTTTTGGTTCGTTTTGGGCAATGCCAAAATGAACATTAAAAAGATTTATCTATACAAGAAAACCCTTTAAAACATTATCATCATGTCAAAATTCAACAACAAACTCGCAGCCCGTATCATAGAAATGATAGAACAAGACCTATTCGGCATCTCCGAAATCTGTAAAATACTCCACATCGCCCCGAAAACATTCTACGAATGGAGAAAAACAAAGCCCGAATTTAACGAAGCGGTAGAAGCCGCTATCGACCACCGCGAAGAATCACTGGTGTCATCCGCCCGTATGGGATTGAAACAGCTGCTCGAAGGTTATATACAGAAAGAAGAACGGATAACCTATGTTCCCGATAAAAATAATCCTACCGAGGATATTGAAAAAAACAGGGTAGTAAAGAAAAAACACTGTGCCCCGAGCATCCGCGCTATCAGGTATGTACTCGAACGCAACGATAAGATGAAAGAAAAGAAAGCAGAACAACCCTCACAGCAACGCCCGTTAATAATAGAAGTACCCGACGAAGAAACAAAACGACAACTTATGATTTTTCGCAAGAATGATTTCCGTACAGGCGGAGCAGAAGATGCAGAGATAGTTGCAGCAGTAGATGAAGAGTTGAAAATGGAACGTGAGAAAAAAGCGCAAATGAATAGGATAGAATCGAAGAAACAGGAAAGATCGGAAATATTGCCTTCATCCATCGATTGCTGTTTACCTCCGGGATATACCAGAAGAGGATGATTTTAATCATTGGCATATTGGCACATTAAGAAATTATTACATTGATATCTGTTACTTTCGTTACTTTTTAACAATATATAGTTAATAAATGTAAGAATGATTGAATGTTATTAATTATGAGTAACTCTTTATTCCATTGACATATCGGCACATTTGCTAATTTACAAATTGATTTTTCGTTACTGCTTCGATTTCAGTTCGTCTTCCAGTCTGATAATCTGATCGCGAAACTGTGCCGCTTCGAGGAACTCGAGTCTTTTAGCAGCAGCGCTCATTTGCTTACGGGCTTTTTCGATAGCCTTTTTCAGATCATCTTTAGACATATATTGTATCTTATCTTCGGAGGCAATAGCGATTGCACTTTCCTGACTATAATTACGGACAGATACCTCTTCCATTTTTCGGAGACTGAATACCGAAGTCTGAGCCTTGCGTATTTGTTGAGGCGTGATACCGTGCTCTTCGTTGTATTCCATTTGTATCTCGCGGCGACGGTTGGTTTCATTGATCGTCTTTTCCATACTATCTGTAATCTTGTCGGCATAAAAGATTACCTTGCCGTTTACATTACGGGCAGCACGTCCAACAGTCTGGGTTAGCGAACGGTGCGAACGCAGAAAACCTTCCTTATCGGCATCGAGGATAGCAACAAGAGATACTTCGGGCAGGTCGAGGCCTTCACGCAAGAGGTTGACTCCGACCAGTACATCGAAAGTACCTGTGCGCAGGTCATCCATAATCTGCACGCGGTCGAGGGTATCCACATCGGAGTGAATGTAGCTGCACTTGATATCGTTATTAGAGAGGTAAGTCGTCAGTTCCTCGGCCATGCGCTTGGTAAGAGTAGTCACGAGGGTACGCTCGTTCTTTTCCACCCGCATCTGTATTTCTTCCATGAGGTCGTCTATCTGGTTGAGGCTCGGGCGCACATCGATAGGAGGATCGAGTAGTCCTGTAGGACGGATCAGCTGTTCTACAACAATACCTTCCGACTTCATCAGTTCATAATCAGCAGGCGTAGCGCTCACATATATAGTTTGCGGAACCAGCGATTCGAATTCTTCGAACTTCAACGGCCTGTTGTCGAGCGCTGCCGGAAGCCGGAAACCGTATTCGACAAGGTTTTCCTTACGGGAATGGTCGCCTCCGTACATCGCCCTTATCTGCGGGATGGTAACATGGCTTTCGTCTATTACCAGCATAAAGTCGTCGGGGAAGAAGTCGAGCAGGCAGAACGGACGAGTACCCGGTTTACGGTTGTCGAAGTAACGGGAATAGTTTTCTATACCTGAACAATGCCCCACTTCGCGGATCATCTCCAGATCGTAAGTCACGCGCTCATAAAGCCGCTTTGCTTCGAGGGGTTTCCCTACCGACTGGAAGAAGTCGACCTGACGTCCGAGGTCTATATCTATTTCCGAGATGGCTCTCACCATACGGTCTTTGGTAGTCACGAAGAGGTTGGCAGGATAAATGCGGAAGTCCTTATACTCGTCTATCTTTACACCGCTCAACGGATCGAGGCACTCGATGCTCTCTATCTCATCGCCCCAGAACACTACACGTACTACGGGGTCGCCATAGGCAAGAAAGACATCGACCGTATCGCCTTTCACCCGGAAGTTCCCGGCTTTGGGATCAACTTCATTGCGGGAATATAGTGCACTGACGAGTGCTCTGAGAAATACATCGCGAACCAACTTTTGTCCGACATGGATAGCTATAGTGGAGTTCTCAAAGTCTTCGGGGTTACCCATACCGTAAAGGCACGAAACGGATGATACAACTATCACATCGCGCCTGCCCGACAAGAGAGAAGTGGTAGTTGCCAGACGCAACTTTTCTATCTCTTCGTTTATCGAGAGGTCTTTCTCTATATAGGTGTTGGTAGACGGTATGTAAGCCTCGGGCTGGTAGTAGTCGTAGTAAGATACGAAGTATTCAACCGCATTATCGGGGAAGAATGTCTTGAACTCACTATACAACTGTGCTGCCAGCGTCTTGTTGTGGCTGAGTACCAAGGTAGGTTTCTTCACATTCTGGATGACATTGGCTACGGTAAATGTTTTACCCGAACCGGTTACACCGAGCAATGTTTGTGAAGGAACATTCTGTAAAATACCTTCCGAAAGAGCAGCGATTGCAGCAGGCTGGTCTCCGGTAGGGCTGTAGTTAGACGTTAATTTGAAATCCATTGTAGTTTACCCTTTCGTAAGCCAAAGATAATAAGATTTGCGTACTTTCTTTTTATAATGATTACTATTAACTCTTTATATACAAATAAGATGCCAGAACACTGATTATTAGAGCGAATATAAGACATATTAGGCATTTATTAAACAAAGCAGGGATAAACCGAAGCTTATCCCTGCCGTTAAGTTAGTAATGTGTTGGCTAGAAGAAGTATCCTACAGATAGTGAAATATTGCCTGACTTCATTTTCGCATCTTTGGCGCCGTTGATATCGGCAAGTCCTATCTGATTATTCAGGCTCACGACAAACTGTTTTACTTCCATACCTACTCCGATACCTACACCGTAATCCCAGCGTTTCATGTTCGAGCCTTTGGTGAATATCTCTGTGTCTTCGGTTTTACCGTTTATTTTGCCTTTGGCTTTTCCATAGAGGTTATATCCTACATAAGGGCCGGCGTAAACAAATAGCTTATTATTGCCGAGAGGAAAAGAAGCTTTCAGGTTAACGGGAAGTTGAAGAGTATTGATCGTTATATGTCCGTCTGTCATTCCGAAAGAGTTGTCGCTCTTAAGGTTTGCTCCTGCATTTGTGTACATGAATTCGGGTTGTATGGCAAACATTTCAGAAAGGGAATATTCCATCATTCCGCCGAAGTGGTAACTAACGCGGCCTTTATACTGCTCTGCATTTATGCCCTGTCTTTCACCGCTAACATATAGTTGGGATAGATTAGTTCCTGCTTTTACGCCAAAACGGATTTGTGCACTGATAGTTGATACTAAACAAAGAACTGCTGATAATAAGATTAGCTTTTTCATAATGGTAAATTTTTATTGTTTATAATTTGTTATTTGTTTTATGATTATACTGCGAAGATATAGCAGGGAAAGAAGCGGATTTTTGAGAGTGGACGAAATGCCGTATTTAGTATACCAAAGCATTTATTTAGTATACGAGGTAAATAAAGGAGGAAAACTTTATCTATACATTAAGTATTAGATTTCAGAATGTGAATAACTTCATATGATATTTTTAAATATACTTTTAATTAAAAATGTATTTTTGCATATCGAACCGGAATATCATGAATATGAAGAAAGTAGTTTTTTTTCTTTATCAGCTGTTTATATTTGCTCCCATATTTATTTTGGCCACAATAGCTACGGCAATTACAGTCATGATAGGATGCCTTGTCAGCAAAAACTCATTCTGGAGATACAATCCGCCAAGATACTGGTCTAAACTGGCCTGTAGATTAACATTGAGCAAGATAAAAGTGACAAGGAAAGGCACAATCGATCCGAAACAGTCCTATGTTTTTGTTGCCAATCATCAGGGAGCTTTCGATATATTCCTTATTTACGGTTATCTGGGGCAAAATATCAAATGGATGCAGAAGCAGGAACTGCGTAAAATACCTTTTGTAGGAAAAGCATCGGAAATAGCAGGTCATATATTTGTCGATCATTCGAGCCTGAGATCTATGCTTAATTCTATCGACAAAGCAAAATCGGAACTGACAGACGGCGCATCGGTTACCATATTTCCTGAAGGGGCAAGGACACGTACCGGGAAAATGGACAGCTTTAAGAAAGGCGCTTTTGTAATAGCAAAGCAAATGGGACTTCCTATTGTACCAATCACTGTAAACGGGCCGTATGATGTAATGAAAATAAATACATATCTTATAAATCCTTCAAAAATGGAACTGGTAATACATGACCTCATTCCTGCCGAAACAGTAGAAAAAGAGTCTATGAACGTGCTGATGGATAAGTGTCAAAGTATCATCTATTCAGGATTGTGGGAGAAATATAAATAACAAAGACTAATTAAAAACGTTATAACTTAATACAAACTCATTTTTTTGTACTTTTGTGCCTTACTTAACAACAATCGACATGAAGTTAAAGAACATCTTTTTTCTATCATTTATACTGTCGGCGACAATGTTTTGCAATTTGTCAGCTGCCGGTAATTGTGATATGATTGCAGCCGGAATTGAAAATACGACACAGAATCCAAACAACAATATTATATTACATACGGTAGCGCAGGGGGAAAATGTATATTCTATTGCTAATAAATACAGTACTACCGTAAAGGAAATATACAGGCTTAACCCGAAAGCCGAGAATGGTATCAGAACAGGAGAAAAGCTTAATGTACCTGCGGCAAATGCAATGCAGTACAGCGATCACCGCATCGAAGCAAAAGAAACATTATACTCGGTAGCGAAAATGTATAATGTGTCGGAGAATGATATCAAAAAAGCTAATCCGGGAATCGATGAGAATAATTTCCGTTCGGGAAGGCTGATCAGAATACCTAAATCGAAAGGAACATCTTCCTCTTCGGGGCCGAATATCGGATATGCCTCTAAAGATATAGAATACAAGGTACAGAAAAAGGAAACGCTTTACGGTATAGCCAGAAAACATAATATATCGGAACAAGCGATACTTAATGCAAATCCGTCTTTGGCCCAAAAAGGGCTGAAAGAAGGAATGACTATTTTTATCCCTCGAAAACAAATTTCGGAGCCGGTTGTAATAGCATCCGGACAAAATACATCGATTAGGGAAACTCCATATGCACAGAAAGGCGAAATGGTGAGAGTAGGAGTTCTTCTTCCGTTTCTCGATAAAAGCGGAAGTGTAACTAAAGATAAGCTTGCCGAATATTATCAGGGATTTTTAATAGCTTTAAAAGAAATGAAGAGCAAGGGGTTGAATGCAGAAGTCTATGCTTTCGATATAGGCCCTGAAAGAAATACAAAGAAACTGGAGAGCCTTTTGGATACATACGAGATGCAGAACCTGCACCTTATAATAGGTGGAGTGTCTAAGCAACAAATCGACGTGTTGACAAAATTTTCTAAGAAAACAGGTATTAAATATGCCATACCTTTCGGCACGGCTGACGGTATGCAGTCTTCACCTACATTGTATCAACTGACAACATCTCACTCGGCCTTATACAGCGAAGTGATTTCTGCGTTTAAAGACCAGTATGAGGGCTACAATATCATATTTGTAAATGAGGCAGGTTCAAATAATGATAAATCGGACTTTACCAACGAACTGAAAAAGGAACTGACAAAAGCCGGTATACAATACAAGACAACAGCAAGTACGGCCAGCCTTGTAGATGATGTCAGAAATGAAATAGAAGGCATCAAAAGAAATGTGCTTGTACCTACTTCTTCATCCGAGGCTACTTTGCGTAAAGTGCTCTGGTCGATGAATTCACTGACCACCGAGGCTGTTACTTTATTCGGGTATCCTGAGTGGCAGACATATACGCAATATACTGCTAATTTGCATAAATACGATTCCGAGATTTATAGTATATTCTTTTTGGACGAACAACAAAATGATGTCAAAGAGTTCGTTACCGAATATAAATTATGGTATAACAAAAATCTGGTAAATTCTTTCCCTAAATACGGCTATCTGGGTTACGATACGGGGCTTTACTTTCTGACGGCATTGAGCCGCTTTGGAAGCAACTTCGAAAGCAATATCCCGAACGTCAGCGTAAAGACGTTACAGTCTGCCATACATATGGAGCAGTCGGGCAATAACGGAGGTTATGTCAATAAGGGAATTTATCTGATCAGATATAAAACAGATTCTACAATCGAAAAAATAGATATAAGCAGATAATAATGACAAGCAAGCATATCGTTTTACTACTGTTATCAACGCTTTTTGCAATTATTGTAAACGGTCAGAATAAAAAATTTGAGGCCGAATGGAATGTCGGTGTCGGATTCGGGCCTACGTTTTCTTCTGTAAGCTTTGACCCTGGTGTAAGTACGAAAAACAAGCAGCAGTTTCACGGCGGGCTTGCCATACGCTATATTTCGGAAAAGAATCTCGGACTGATTGCCGAGTTGAATTATACTCAACAGGGGTGGGAGCAAAACTGGAAAGAAAATCCGTTGATGCTGGAGCATTCGCATCAGTTGAATTATATAGAATTGCCTATACTGACACATATTTATTTCGGAAACAAAGTGCGTTTCTTTGTCAATCTGGGGCCTAAGATCGGCTACCTGATAAGCGACAGCGAGAAAATGAATCAGGCTTTGACTGATCTGCTCCAAAGCGGTAACCTTCCGGCCAACGAGATGACGCACCAATACTACCGTATGGCGGAACGTAAACTCGATTATTCGCTTATGGGAGGTATGGGGCTCGAGTTCAGGACGGGTATCGGTTATTTTGCGCTGGAAGGGCGTTATACATTTGGATTAGGAGACATATATAATAATAAAAAATCAGATTTTTTCAATCGTTCTGCCAACAGAGTGATTTCAGCTAAATTGACCTATTACGTTAAGCTATTCTGATATGCCGCGTATATACAAGCTTTCGAAGACTGGACTAAAATTATTATATAAGATACGCCACCACCGTGGACATGGTATTCATTCTCCTTTCGTATTCGACCTTATCACAAAGGTGATAGAAGACAAGACGCCCTATCAGGCTTATAAGAACATAAAATCAATCTTAGACAACTCCCAGACAGAAAAGAGTTTCAGGCTGGATAAATTGAATAAGCTGACATATAGGTTGGCCAATCATTTTGAAGTAAAACATGTACTTGATATAGGTGCCGGCTATGGAATAAATACTGTTTGTATGACAGCACCGTTTCCGGATAGTACCTGTACAAGTGTGGAGATGTCGGATCGAAAATATACCTTAGCCCGGAAAATAATCGATAACTGCGACAGGAAAATAGATCTGTATACCGGTGCCGGATTACCTGCTTTGAAAGAGAAACAGGATTGTATATTTATCGATTTGAATAATTATAGTGATTTTCTACCTGACATAAACAACTATTTATCTGAACTTTCACATCAGAAGACATTTATTATTGTGAAAGGCATCCGAACAAATAAACGTTATCAAATGTTATGGAGGAATATTATAAGCATGGAGTCGAGAACGGCAGTGCTGGATTTATTTAACGTTGGCATTATCTTTTTCGACAAACGGCTGTACAGATGGGATTATCAGATCAGTTTCTAAAATAATCGAAAGATGAAAAAAAGCTTAGTTTATACTAAAACAGGAGACAAAGGGTTGACTTCCCTTGTCGGCGGAAAACGTGTGCCTAAAGCCCATATAAGGCTCGAAGCGTATGGAACGACCGACGAACTGAATTCTTTTATAGGATTTCTGATGGCGGAAATCGATGAAGGACATGATATGGAAGTATTGTTATACATCCAGAATAAACTATTTAATGTGGGATCGTATCTCGCCACCGATACCGAAACTACGCCGCCTAAAGAAGCAAGCATTATAACAGATCGAGATATCGCTTTGCTGGAAACAGAAATGGACAGAATGGACAGCGAGTTGCCGCCTTTGAGCCAATTTGTACTTCCGGGAGGAAGTGAGTCTGCTGCGAGAGCACATATTTGTCGTACGGTGTGTCGCAGGACCGAACGTTGCATATACAGAGTGAAGGAAGTATTTCCTGTTGACGATCAGATTCTTATGTTTGTAAATCGTCTTTCCGACTACTTTTTTCTGCTGGCAAGAAAGGAAAGTAATAAGAAAGGAAAAGAAATATTTTGGAATCAGTCTTTGATATAAGAAATATTGTTCTATTTTTGCGAAAAATTATAACCAAACTGACAATCAAATAAAACTAAAATAACTATGTACTGGACTTTAGAACTCGCATCGAAATTGGAAGATGCACCGTGGCCTGCAACAAAGGAAGAGTTGATTGACTATGCTCAACGTTCAGGCGCTCCTTTAGAGGTTATAGAAAACTTACAGGAGATTGAGGATGAAGATGAGATCTTTGATACTATCGAAGATATCTGGCCCGATTATCCGAGCAAAGAAGACTTTTTCTTTAACGAGGACGAATATTAATCTTTAATCTGTTTAAAGAATAATAACAGATATACACAAATTGGAGTAACATAAGGCGTTACTCCAATTGTTGTTTTTATTCGATAACATTTCTCACAACAGTGCCCAGAAAGTAAAGCTACATTGGCGAACTATCAATGTGAACTTATTTGACATATTTAAAAATAATCTTTTCAAAGTTTTTAATTGCCCTTTCTTCCCATTCAGCATATTCGGGCTGACCTGATTGTAGAATTATATTATTGGGACTATAATTTACTTTTTTCGATGTAGATGTGGTCAATTGAGAAACATCAAGATCTGCTTTTTGAAAATCACCTCTAGATATATCTGTATTAGAGTTTACCAATCTGATTATGGTTGTATTCTCATCCTTTCTGATGATCTGGATATCCATCGTCTTTTGTAAAAAATCGGCAGCTCGTGTAAAACCAATTATCCTGATAGTGTCACCTTTTTTATAGTGTTCTGGAAATGCCGGAACAATTTTTTCACCAAATGAAGAGTAAAAGGATTTAGATTCTTCGTGGTAGTAGCCACTAGGCTTAATTTTCCTAAACACCTCCCTCAAATTATTGATTTGAATATTACCAATTATCTCTAAAACTTTATCATATGGTTTATTGCTTTCATATTCCTTATTTATCGATTGAAAATTAATTCCGATTTTTTTAGGTAATTTTATGTCACCTCTTGGAAAGCCAAATATTAGACATGGGATGATAGATAAAAAAAGAAACAAGACAATAAATTTTTTCATAAAGTATTAATTTAGAGTTTTTAGCACAAATATAACCTTTAATATAGAAAAATAAAAAAAATAATTAGTAATCACATTATACCAGTTAATAAGTTACACTAAATACTCATCTAAAAGAATTAATACATTGATAATAAACAGACTAATCATTGAAATAGATTTTTCAACGAAGATAAATACTGACATTCTTATTCAAAAAGAATAACAGGCTACCGGAAAAGATTCGGGCAGCCTGTTTTTTTATTCAGAAACTTTATCTTTATATAAAGTAAGGGAAAGAATATTCTTTTTAATTGCTGATAAGTTTGTTATTATATTTTAGTTTTAAAAAATAATGAAAACTTATATCCAATCTTACTTCTTAATTTGAACAGAATATTAAATTGAGCAAAACAGATGGGTATTTTAAGCGATGACTTACTATTTCGGGATATTTTATATACTTTTGTAGCCTTGATTTAAACAAAATGTTATGGCTCAAAAAGTGAGGGTGCGTTTTGCACCGAGCCCTACAGGACCTCTGCACATTGGCGGAGTACGTACGGCGCTATATAATTACCTGTTTGCAAAGAAACATGGCGGAGATTTTGTCCTGCGTATCGAAGATACCGATTCGCAGCGTTTTGTGCCGGGTGCCGAAGAATATATTATAGAATCTCTTACATGGCTTGGCCTTCAATTCGATGAAGGAACCCATTTGGGAGGAGCTTATGCTCCGTACCGCCAGTCGGACAGAAAAGAGATATACAGAAAATATGTAGATATGCTCGTCGAAAAAGGGGCTGCTTATATAGCATTCGATACGCCTCAGGAGTTGGAAGCGAAGCGCGCTGCAGTTCCAAATTTTCAATATGATGCTTCTACACGCGGAGAAATGCGCAATTCGCTGACAATGGATAAAGAGGAGGTGAAAAACCTTATAGATGCCGGTAATCAGTATGTAGTGCGTTTCAGAATAGAAGCTGAACAGGAAGTAACAGTAAATGATGTAATCCGTGGCGAAGTGAAGTACAATTCGTCGGTTCTCGATGATAAAGTATTGTATAAATCGGCCGATAATTTACCGACTTACCATCTTGCCAATATCGTAGATGATCATCTGATGGAAATAACCCACGTTATTCGTGGTGAAGAATGGCTTCCCTCTGCACCATTGCATGTATTGCTGTATAAAGCATTCGGATGGGAAGAAACGATGCCGCAGTTTGCGCATCTTCCTTTGTTGCTTAAGCCAGAGGGGAATGGCAAACTGAGCAAGCGTGACGGCGATCGTCTTGGATTTCCTGTATTTCCCTTGGAATGGAAAGATCCGAAGACAGGAGAAATATCTTCCGGTTATCGCGAAAGCGGTTATTTACCCGAAGCAGTTATCAATTTCTTAGCCTTGTTAGGCTGGAATCCGGGTAACGATCAGGAGATAATGTCGATGGATGAACTTATCCAACTCTTTTCTCTCGAAAAGTGCAGCAAGAGTGGGGCTAAGTTCGATTATGAAAAAGGTAAATGGTTCAACCACCAATATATACAATTAAGGCCCGATTCTGAAATCGCAAATATTTATTATCCTATCCTAGAAGAAAAAGGGGTGGATGTAAATATCGGCTATGTGGAAACTGTAGTCGGTCTGGTTAAGGAACGTGTCAGTTTTGTTAAGGAATTGTGGGATCAGTCGTCTTTCTTTTTTATTGCCCCTACATCCTATGATGAAAAGGTTGTGAAGAAACGTTGGAAAGAAGACTCTCCTGCACAAATGACGGAATTGGTCGAAGTGCTAAAAGGAATTGAGGACTTTTCTTCCCATAATCAGGAAGAAATTGTAAAGGCATGGATAGAATCGAAAGGCTATCATTTAGGTAATGTGATGAATGCATTCCGTCTTGCTATCGTTGGTGAATCTAAGGGGCCGCATATGTTCGATATCACTGCAGTTATCGGTAAGGACGAAACAATCGCACGCCTTGAGAAAGCCGTAAAGGAAATCAAAAATTAAAGGGATGTTTTTTTATAATCTGGCCATATATCTGTATGCGTTTGTCGTTCGCATTATCTCGCCCTTCCACAAGAAAGCGCGGAAAATGATAAAAGGACATAAGCAAACATACAAATTGCTTAGGGAGAATGTAGACCCTAAAGCAAAATATATATGGTTTCATGCAGCTTCGCTCGGAGAATTTGAACAGGGACGCCCGATTATTGAAGAGGTGAAAAGCAGGCATCCGGAATATAAGATTTTGCTTACATTTTTCTCCCCGTCGGGATATGAGGTTCGCAAAGATTACTCGTTGGCAGATATTGTTTGTTACCTCCCGTTCGATAAGAAACGTAACGTAAAGAAATTCCTCAGATTGGTACAGCCTGAGATGGCTATCTTTATTAAGTATGAGTTCTGGTACAATTTTGTAAATACGTTATATAAGAAAGGCATTCCGGTATATATGGTTTCTGCTATTTTCCGTTCATCACAGATATTCTTCAAATGGTACGGAATGGATATGAGGAAGCTTCTAAAGAAATATACCTGTATTTGTGTACAGGATACCGTATCGGCAGAGTTGCTGAAAGGCATCAATGTAACCAATGTAGCTGTTTGCGGCGATACCCGTTTCGACAGGGTATTGGATATACAGAAACAGGCAAAACAACTCAATGTAGTAGAGGCAATGGTGAAAAAAGCCAAAGCCGAAAATGAAAAGATATTTGTTGTCGGCAGTTCGTGGCCGAAAGATGAGGATGTAATCATTCCTTACTTCAACATGACCACCGACTTGAAAATGATAATTGCTCCCCATGAAATAAACGAGGCTCATCTGAAGTATATCGAAAGTAATCTGCAACGTCCGCATATCCGCTATTCAAATGCAATTCCCGAAATGATGGACGATTACGACTGCCTGATTATCGATAGCATAGGGTTGCTTTCATCCGCTTATCGCTACGGGCAGATAGCATATGTTGGCGGGGGATTCGGTGTAGGGATACACAATCTTCTCGAAGCTGCCGTATATGATATTCCGGTTATTTTCGGGCCTAACTTCAAGAAGTTCCGCGAAGCACACCAGCTTATAGAGAAAGGCGGAGGATATTCTGTCTCTGACTCTGAGTCTTTCAGAGGCCTTATGGATGAGTTTCTTCAATATGACGAAAGTCTTCGCGCGGCCGGAAATCATGCAGGCGACTATGTTCGTTCTAACGGTGGTGTTGTAGACAGGGTGATGCAAGTTCTTAAGCTATAACTCCTTTTAGGATTTATTTATAGTTATAATAAAAATATTCTTGTAGATTTGTATTCTAAACCATAGTATTATGGCTCAAATAGATAAGATATTCAATTCAAGGATTAAGATACCAACCCCAGTATTTTTTATAGTCACTATCCTGATTATTATGTACTTTTTGCCTCGCGAGGGCAAATACAAATATTCCTATGCCGAAAACAGACCTTGGCAGTACGGATTACTGACTGCACCATTTAATTTCCATGTACATAAATCCGATGCACAGGTAGAGGCCGAAAAGGATAGTATACTAAAGTCTTACCAACCTTATTACTTTCCTGATCTCACTGTTTCTAAACAGGCAGTATCCCAGTTTTCGAAGGATGCATCAGCCAAAAGTATTCCAGCCGAATATATAAATTATGTAAACCGGAAGCTGAATGAGGTATATAAGGCAGGTATCATACCGGCGGAAGACTATGACAAAATACAGCTGTTGACGAAGAAACAGATACAACTACGAAATGATAATAACAACATATCTTCCACCCGTCATCTGGCATCTTTCTATACTCCTAAGCAGGCTTATGAAAAGATAATAACAGATGCTCCTTCGCATGTAGATATAAATCATCTGAAAGCTATTAACCTGAATGATTATCTTCTTCCCAATATTATGTTCGACGAAAAGATGTCGACCAATATGAAAGAAGAACTGCTTAAGCAGGTGGCTTTATACGATGGAGAAGTTCAATCGGGAGAGAAGATAATCGACCGGGGAGAAATTGTTGACTCCCGTACGAAAAATATTCTCGATTCGTACAATAAGGAAGTTGAAAGCAAGGTCGGTACAAAGGCAAAACCCGGCTGGCTGATATTGGGAGAACTGGTTATGATCACATTGCTGATAATGGCATTGATGATATACCTGAAATTCTACCGCTTGCATGAATATAATAACCGCAAGAATGTTATATTCATACTTATCATGGTCGGCATATTCCCTATAATAACGGGACTGATGGCTGATGTCAAGATGTTCAGCCTGATGTATCTGGTACCTTTTGCCATACCTACTATTCTGATCCGTACATTTATCGATTCACGAACGGCAATGACCACACACATGGTCACTGTCCTTATATGTGCATTGATGCTGCCTTTGGCACAAATGGCACAGTTTATCGTTATTCAGGTAATGATAGGCTATATGTGTATATTCAGTCTGAGAAATCTGTCGGAAAGGTCGCAACTTGTCTATTGCTCACTGCTTATATTGGTAACATATATCGTTACATATACGGCATGGGTGTTATGCACCGAAGGTGACCCGTCTCTGATTATTGAGAACGGCAGGCTATATATATATTTCTGTATCAATTTCGTATTTGTATCCTTTGCCTATCTTTTGGTATATGTTTGCGAGAAGGTCTTTGGTTTCATTTCCGAGGTAAGTATGATAGAACTATCGAATACCAACAGGCCGTTGTTGCAGGAACTTTCGGAAGTAGCTCCCGGCACATTCCAGCATTCCATGCAGGTGTCTACACTGGTTGTCTCGGTTGCGCAGCGCATCGGTGCAAATGCAACGCTTGTACGTACAGGAGCATTGTATCATGACATAGGTAAAATGGTAAATCCTATCTTTTTTACCGAAAACCAGATTGAAGGGATTAATCCGCATGCAGGCCTTACAGAGAAAGAAAGCGCACAGGTTATTATAGGCCATGTCGCCGAAGGTGTGAAAATAGCGAAGAAGCATAATCTGCCTCAGCAAATAATAGACTTTATAGAAACTCATCACGGAAAAGGCAAGGCAAAATACTTCTATAATTCTTATGTAAACAGTCATCCCGAAGAAGTGGTGGATGAAGAAGATTTCACATATCCCGGCCCTAATCCATTTACCCGTGAAACAGCTATACTGATGATGGCCGACACGGTAGAAGCGGCATCCCGCAGTCTTAAGGACAATAGTAAAGAGGCTATTACCGAAATGGTGAACCGGCTTATCGATGCACAGCTGACAGACGGACTTTTCAAGAACGCACCCATAACCTTTAAGGATATTGAGATTGCCAAGGAAGTCTTTTGCGAACGGCTTATAAGTATGCGCCATATGCGTGTTGCTTATCCGGAGCTCAAGAAAAGCGATGAAACGGAAACCGAACAATGAAATTATGTAGTGTTAATACCATATAAAACTAAAATGTATTTATGAAGAAATTATTTTTATTGTCAGCTTTAGTATTGCTGACTTTGGGCATCGGAGCTCAGAATACCGGCTACCAGTTTTCGGTAGTTAAAGAAAACCCTATTACTTCTATCAAAAATCAGGGAAACAGCGGTACTTGCTGGAGCTTTTCGGGAGTCGCTTTCCTCGAATCGGAAGTTATCCGTATGGGTAAAGGCGAACATGATCTATCTGAAATGTATATTGTACGCCGCAACTATGCAGATAAAGCAGATAAGTTTGTAAGGGTAGGAGGTAATCTCAATTTTGCACAGGGCGGTTCATTTGCCGATGTTGTAGAAACACTTAACGAATATGGCGTAATTCCAAATGATACCTATGCCGGACTTAATTACGGAGAAACTATGCACAAGCATGGTGAAGTTGAAGCAGGACTGGCAGGTTATGTAAAAGGCATCAACGAAAACAAAAACAGACGTCTGTCTCCGGTATGGAAATCAGGATTGAACGGTATCCTCGATGCTTATTTCGGAGCTGTTCCTGCTACTTTCCAGTATCAGGGAAAATCTTACACAGCAGAGTCTTTGCGTCAGTCTTTAGGATTGGATGCTAATAATTATATCTCATTGACTTCGTTCACACATCATCCGTTCTATACTCCTTTTGCACTGGAAATACCTGACAACTGGCGTTGGTCTTTATCTTATAATTTACCTATCGACGAGATGATGCAGGCAATCGATAATGCTCTTAACAACGGTTACACAGTAGCATGGGCATCGGATGTGAGCGAAATAGGTTTTACACGCAACGGAATTGCAGTTATCCCTGATGAAGATGCTCCTGAAAATATCGGTTCGGATCAGGCACATTGGCTGGGCCTTTCTCAGAATGAGAAAAACAACCGTATCAGAACTAAAATCGAGCAGGGTCCTGTAAAAGAAAAGACTATAACTCAGGAAATGCGCCAGATCGCTTATGATAATCAAGAGACTACCGATGACCATGGTATGCAGATATATGGTATTGTTAAAGATCAAAATGGAAGCAAATACTATCTTGTGAAAAACTCATGGGGTGAAGCCGGTGCTTATAAGGGTATATGGTATGCATCGGAAGCATTTGTAAAATACAAAACTATGAGTGTGATGATTCATAAAGATGCGTTGCCGAAAGCTATGGCTAATAAGATGAACATTAAATAAAATTATATCTCAGTATTAAAAAGCCTGACAATTAATTTGTCAGGCTTTTCTTTTCTGACAGAATCATTCTGGCAGAATGCACAAACATCTAATGTTTACTTATTTTCGTCAATAAATACTTTCTTTATTGCTTCCAGATAGCCATAGCCAAATACATTGCATGGCTGCAGATAGCTGGTTTCTGTCCATTCGTTCCAGCTGTTAATAGTAATCAGTGGAGCCTGGTTCGGATGATTGTCGACATACTCTTTCGCTATTTCCAACGCTTTTCCGAAATTCTCGGGAGTATTATTCTTTACTACTGCACTGCGCTCTATGCGCGGACTGTTATCCCAGCCAACACTTACATGCGGATAGTACTTAAGGTCGAAAGTCTTATCTATACGGTCATACTCTTTCTTTACATCCTGCATAATCTCCATATAATCACGGTTGACATTCGTAAAGTGAGCAAACTGGTAATGAGTAGCACTTGTAAAGCCCATTTTCCTTACAAAGTCGCGTTGGGGATTTTCTGTTTTATTCCCGTCAAGACCACTGTAATTTACATTAATAGACCACATGGTGAGTTGTAAATCAAGTCCCGGGAATCCGGCTTTCTTCGCTTCCTTTTCGAACCAGCTCAATGCATCGAGGGTTTTATCCAGTCCGCCAAGTCCTTCTATCAGTTGAGGAATATCATAGATCATAAACACTGGCTTGCCGTCTATTTTATAATACTGCGGATGCTTGAAATACTTATCGATGTTTCGCCTGCAAATCTTTTCAAATTCTTCCCTGTCTACTTTGCCTGTCCAGATCACATTCGGTTCATTCAATCTGGATATGCGTGTATCCCATGTATTGTTAACCTCGTGGTTTGCCCACATCAGGTAGAATTTCATCTTTTCCACATTATCGGCTTTGAGGAATCCGTTATTGAGTGTTGTTTCCATAAACGGGCGCCCGTCATACCAGTACCAGTCGAAAATGAATACATTTACACCATGCTTTGTAGCTACATCGATTTCCATAGCCATAACGGATGGGTCGGCTTCATTTATGCAGCCCCAGACAGGTTTCCTGTTCCAGTAATGACCCGGATAGCGTTGCTGTACGGATTCTACAGTTTCCCATTCTCCGATACCTTTAGGCCAGAAAGGTCGCAGC
The DNA here is from genome assembly GCF_000711235.1 of Prevotella sp. 10(H). Taxonomy (GTDB): domain Bacteria; phylum Bacteroidota; class Bacteroidia; order Bacteroidales; family Dysgonomonadaceae; genus Dysgonomonas. The sequence continues at coordinate 167,279 of NZ_JOMI01000002.1, forward strand.
CGCGGATCGTCAAAAGCGTAGGCAGGATACAGGAATGCTGCTATATCATATTTTTTCTTGGTATTGCTTTCTTTATTTTGGGCATTTGATTGGTTAAAACCGATGAGTTGAAAAACAAATAGTGCAAGGAAATAAATGTTGAATTTACTTTTCATAGTTGTTAATAATTGGTCAAACTGTGTCAAAGATACAAAACGATTGATTGTCAATATTTTGTTTTTTGATATAATTGTTTTGAAAATTGATTAAGCAAATTTCTGATTTATAGATGTAGAATATAATAAAGCCTAAATTATTTGTCACTAGCAAATAGTTTGTTTAACTTTGTAAATATTTTGTATTAGCAAATAATTTATGGAACAGATTTGTAAACTAAAAGATATGTATAAAGCTCTTTATAACTTTGAGAAAGAGTTTTCCGAAAAGAACGGGATTACGATCAATGAGGGCATGTTACTTTGCTGCTTGAAAAATGGAGAGCGTAAATCTGCGAATGAGTTGTGCGAATTTGTAGGGTTATCCAATTCGAGGGTGTCACGTGTAATAAATACAGTGGAAGAAAAAGGCTATATTTCCCGTGAAATGGGCTCTAATGATAAACGGCAGATGATATTCACGCTGACTGAATCAGGAAAGAAGAAAACGGAAGAAATGCAAATAGAGAAAATAGATTTTTCACAACTGATTTCCCTAATTTCAAAATTGCAAGAATAAATAATGAGGATTTAAAATGGATAAACTGATAATCATATTAAAGCGAAACTGGACATACTTTGCCGGAGCATTAGTCGGAGCAATAACAGGCTGGTTGTATTGGTACTTTATCGGATGCGAAAGCGGAACCTGCCCGATTACAGCCTCGCCTATGAATAGTATGCTGTGGGGTGCGGTAATGGGTAGCCTCTTGTTCAGCTTATTTAAAAAAGAATCCAAGAATGAGAAAGATACTGAATAATATCAGGCAACTGCCGTTTATCGTAAAGGGCATGGTATTTGCACTGATTGTAATGTATTCTTTTTCATCGTGCTGCATTACCGGATATTGTCAGGTCGCAGAACCGGAAAATACGCAGCAAGAAGAAACTAACAATAATAATATAAAGAATTAAATGAAACAGATCTTACTGATGTTACTTGTTGCCGGAATGGCATTCACTTCATGTAACGCACAAACGAAAAATAATAAATCAAACGAAATAAACGGAAAGGAGAATAAAATGAAAACAATACATCTGAATAAAACAGATTTTCTAAAGAAAGTAGCTAATTATGAAGCAAATCCCGGAGAATTCAAATATTTGGGAGATAAACCCGCTTTAATAGACTTTTATGCCGACTGGTGCGGCCCTTGCAAAGCTATTGCACCTGTATTGGAAGAATTGGCTGCTGAATACGACGGTGAGATTTATATCTACAAAATAAATACCGAAGAAGAGCAGGAACTTGCCGCATTGTTTGGCATCCGAAACATACCTAGTTTGCTGTTTGTGCCTATGGGCGGAGAACAGCCGCAAATGGCGCAGGGAGCATTGCCTAAGCCAAATTTAAAAGAAGCTATCGATAAAGTATTATTGAAGAAATAATATATACAGATAAAGAAAAAGTCCGGTTTCAATCTGATACCGGACTTTTTTATTTCTTATTGTTGCAGACTTTCTAATAGTGCACTGAAGTTTGCCGTAAACAACCGCACGGCAATGGCCATTACTATGACCCCGAAAAATTTTCGAAGTACATATACACCGCCTATACCCAGCAACTTTTCTACGACATTCAGGTATTTGAGTACAAGGAATACGATTATCATATTCAGGAATAGTGCTATAATAATATTTGATACATCATATTCTGCCCGCATGGAAAGCAATACGGTAAAGGTTCCGGGCCCGGCTATAAGCGGAAAAACGATAGGGACAAGAGTCTTCGATCCGCCCGGAGCGTCATTTTTGAAAACTTCCACACCGAATATCATTTCTATAGATATAATAAAGATTACTAAAGCACCGGCAACGGCAAATGACGACACATCCACATTAAACAAATTCAATACCCATTTGCCGACAAAAAGAAAAGCCCCCATTATCAGGAATGAGTAGACCGAAGCCTGTAGTGGATTTATATCTCGTCCCTCTCCTTTAAAGCTAAGGAATATAGGAATCGACCCCGATACATCGATTAAGACAAACAGCACCACAAAAGCACTTAATATCTGTGTAAGATTGATACCTAATTCCATAATATTTACTTTTTTTAAGATATAACAAAGGTATATATTTTTGGTTCACTAAAAAAACTGATAAATAACATAAAAAACTTTCGTAAGTTTGTATACGTTTATTTAGTAACAAGCTGAAACATATATGAATAATTACGGATTCGTTCGCGTGGCTGCTGCCACTCCTTCTCTTAAGGTTGCCGATTGCGGTTATAATACGGGTGAAATATTAAAACAGATAGAGGATGCCGAACGCAAAGGCGTCTCGGTGATTGTATTTCCTGAACTCTGTATAACTGCCTATACCTGTGGAGATTTGTTTCTGCAAAGATTACTGTTGGAGGAAGCGGAAAAATCGCTTCAGGACATTTGCGATGCAACAAGAGAACGGGCGGTGACCGCTATTGTCGGACTACCTGTTGAAATTTCAAATAAGCTTTATAATATGGCTGTCGTAATCGGTGGGGGACGTATATACGGGGCAGTACCGAAAACATTCCTACCTAATTATAATGAGTTTTATGAAATGCGCTGGTTTTATCCTTCTGATGAATTAAAGGATAAATATACATATATCTGCGGGCAGTATATTCCTGTAGGCATCGACCTGATTTTTAAAACTGTAGATTTCAATTTTGCCATAGATATTTGTGAAGATTTATGGACACCTATACCGCCGTCTTGCTTTACTTCGTTGAGTGGGGCGGATATTATCTTTAATCTTTCGGCCAGCAATGAAACTACAGGGAAAGATGCTTACCGCAAATCACTGATCAGCCAGCAATCGGCACGATGCATAGCCGGGTATGTATATGCTGCATCGGGTAACGGGGAATCGACTACCGATATCATATTTGCCGGAAGCAGCATGATAGCCGAGAATGGTTCTATATTAGCCGAAGGAGAGCGCTTTTCGTTCGATAGCACATTGATAACTGCCGATATTGATATTGAACGGTTAAGGAATGACAGATACAGGAATAAATCATTTTCAATGTCGGAATACCGTGAACTGGATAATCTGGAATTTCGTCATATAGAAATAAATCCGGTGGATTCGGATAATGAGTTTATTTTGAATCGTTACATATCGCCTGCACCATTTGTTCCGCTACAAGATGCAACCTTAGGTGAAAGATGCAACGAAATATTTTCTATACAGGTAGGTGGTCTTGCAAAAAGGTTACTACATACAAATAGTAAAACTGCAGTGATAGGTGTATCCGGCGGCCTCGATTCTACTCTTGCCTTACTTGTAATGGTAAAGACATTCGATAAGTTAAATCTTCCCCGCGAAGGAATATACGGAATTACCATGCCGGGCTTCGGCACTACTGACCGTACTTACAATAATGCTATGAAGTTGATGCAGTCGTTAGGAGTAACGATAAAGGAAATATCCATAAAGGATGCAGTCATACAGCATTTCAAAGATATAGAACACGATATAAATGTACATGACATTACATACGAAAATTCACAGGCGCGTGAGCGTACCCAAATACTCATGGATTACGCCAATAAAGTCAACGGACTTGTAATCGGTACAGGCGACTTGTCCGAACTGGCACTCGGCTGGTGTACATATAATGGTGACCACATGTCGATGTATGCCGTGAATACCGGAATACCAAAAACACTGGTACGCACACTTGTATCTTGGGTCGCATCCACTCAGATGGATGATAATTCCAAAGAGATTCTAAATGACGTGGTAGATACTCCTGTCAGCCCTGAGCTTTTACCTGCAGCAAAAGATGGTACAATTGCACAGAAGACAGAAGACGTTGTAGGGCCTTATATTCTGCATGATTTCTTTCTTTATTATGTACTTCGTTTCGGCTTTTCTCCTGCTAAGATTTATTATCTGGCAAAACATGCATTTAAAGGGCAATTTAGAAATGAAGAGATATTGAAATGGCTGAAGACATTTTTCCGCCGTTTCTTCTCACAACAGTTCAAGCGTTCATGTATGCCAGATGGACCGAAAGTGGGTTCCGTCAATCTCTCGCCGCGTGGCGATTGGCGCATGCCGAGCGATGCATCTGTAACGATGTGGATGAATCAACTGGATACACTAAGCTGAAAAGATTATTAACCATAAACCGATATACTATGATTGATTTGAAAAAAGTGTTTCCGAGATTAAAGGAAACTTATCCTGACGATGCTCCGGTTATGCTTGAATTACAGGAAGGGAAAAATATAACATTATCGCAGGAAGACAGTCCGGTAATGAAACCATTTGCCGACAACCTGACAATATCTTATGCCATAGATAAAGGTACTCATTACGAGTTTATCCCCAATCGCGATTTATCGGATGAACTAACTATCGATATGATGCATGACGCAGCGATGGAAAACATGATAGATGAAATAGCCGATAATATACAGGCACATGGCGACCCCGCAGATGTACTGATGATAACCAACGGTGGAAATTATGAAGCCGCTATGCTGATATGGGATGGTATATGGCCGCAAATAGAATCTATTGTAGGCGGCGAATTGTATGCTGCCGTGCCTGCCCGCGATGTACTGTATGTTGCTCCCAAAAGTAATTCCCAAGCAATTGAACGCCTGAGTGAATTGATAAAAGAATTGTTTGATACACCGAATGCGCAGGGTCTGATGGTAAGGCATATCTACCAGAGGGGAGAAAACGGCTGGGAAGTAGTAGTTACTGCCTGAGTATTTGAACTTTATTTAATATAGTTTGTTAAAAAGGATATATATTTGTAAAATAGAACTTCATATTCTCATTCTAAAAACTGCATATGGAACTAGAAAATAAAAACGAAAAAAATAAAATTGTTATCTTGCTGGCACATCCTGATTATAATGAGTCGGAAGCTAACAAAGCATTGATTGAAGCCGTTTACAATCCTATCGATGTAGACTTGTATAATCTGTATAGTGAAAAGCAATACACGGTTACAGAATGGGCAAATATTCTGGCGAAAGCTTCTTTCGTCATCTTTCAATTCCCTTTTTACTGGATGTCGGCACCTGCCAAACTTAAGGAGTGGCAGGATGATGTACTAAATTCCTTAGCAAGAACTCCTGCTATTGCGGGTAAACCGTTTATGGTGGCGACCACAACCGGATGGAGTCAGGATGCATACAGAAGCGGTGGAAAGATAGGCTTTACAATGGATGAACTTTTACGTCCTTTTCAGGCAGGGATTACCTATGCCGGTATGATTTGGAAAACACCATTGGTTGTATATGGAATCGGGACTGCCAACTCGGCTAAGAATATTTCTATCGGGGTCGACCAATACAGGAATATTGTAAATCATTATATAGAGACATCACAAGAAAGTGCATGGTGATCTTTCCTGAACTGAACATATACTAAGAAAGGCTATTCTCTTCAAAGAATAGCCTTTCTTATTGCTCCTTATGCTGTTCTAATTTATAGATAATATCCTTCAGGGAACTTCGTAAGATCATTTTATGAAAGGGTTTCACAGGCAAGAAGTATAATCTGCCAAAGAAATTATTGAAATGTACAGCCGTCGTTATAGATAACTTCTTTTTATCCGGATCATCCGCAACCGGCTCTAGTAGCATAGAAACTTTAAAATTCAGGTGCTTGTCCTCTTCGCCTAATATGATTTCGTTTTCAGCTTTATCCAGCAATTTGAAAATTCCGATTTGCTCTCCCGCCTCATATTTAATTTCATCAGCGTGTACTACCGGCATATCGTCCCCGGTTTTAAGTCCGAACGGCTTCATAAGTATATTTCTGAGTTTCAATAAAGATTCTGCCCATTTCGGGCCACCCGATGCGAATATTCTCACCACATCTGTCAGCCCGATCTTTTGATCTTTATCGGAGAAAAAGCTTTGGAATGAATCGATGTAATCGAATGATTTCTCTTCATTTTTAATAATTGACACTTCCGGGATGTCTGCTCTTTTTATTACCATTTCTCTAATCTTTTGATTATGTTATATATAGGTTACGATAATAGAGCTTAGTATTCAGTATTAAAGATACTGAATATTTAGTATAAAAACCTTTCCGGAACATTATTCTTTCACCCCTTTTGTCGAATATCCCAGCCTTTTTATTGCGGGTATAAATGATGCGATTATTCCGATCGCAAGCGTTGCGATTCCGGCAATAATAAATGCATTCAGCAGTCCTATTCTTTCGGCAATAAATCCTGTAGCGAGTAAACCCGGTATGGTCGGTAATAAGCTTACACTATCGTATATGGAGAATACCCGTCCAAGCGCTGCCGGATCTATTTTGGTTTGAAGAATCACTGTAAAAGAACTCCAATAGATAGAGCCTGCCACACCGCTTAGGGCAGTAAGGAATACATACAATACAAATCCTGATGTAGGCAGCACACCCATCGCCCAATAAGTAATACCTAAACCTATTGCTACAATATTCATACAAAGAACCTTATTTGCCGTCTTCATAAATTTAAGGCTAAGGAGTGCTCCTCCGACAAGCATACCTATTCCCCATGCCATTTCTACCAGTCCCATCTGGTAAGCGTTCCCGCCGAAATAACTGGTTGTCATCAACGGATAGAGGGCGGCGATAGGCACAATAAAGAAAGTAATACCGATGACAGATATCATAAGGTAGGTTATTCCACGGTCGATAAACATATGTCTTATGCCTTCCTTTACTTCGAGCCATACATTCGGCTCTGCATTTTCTTTCTTTTCCGGATTAGGAATCTTAACAAAAAGCAAGGACGTACATGCTATGGCCGCGCCCAATACGTCGAACATCATTACATATGTCATATTGAGTAATGATATAAGCACGGCACCCAACGCGGGCCCTGCAATATTACTGATCGACTGTATCATCTGGTTGATTCCCGCAACCCGCATGAGTTCGCTTTCGGGAGCTAGCAACGGCACGGATGCCTGCATGGCGGGCATATGAAAAGCACTTCCTGCCGAACGGAGAGCTAGTAAGAAGTAAATCAGCCATAAAGGAGTTATATCAAGATAAAAGAGTATACCCAATACAGCAGAGCAAACAGCGACAAAGCTGTCGGCAAGTATCATCGTGCGTTTTCTGTCCCAGCGGTCTACATATACTCCGGTGAAAAGCCCTAGTACAATGAAAGGAAGCAGGGTAGCTATCATGGCAGTGGCCAAAACTTCGGCTGATTCTGTCTTTATACTGAGCCAGAATACAACGGCGAAGCCTACAATAGAGCTACTGAGGGTGGAGAAGAGCTGCCCGCTCCATATTATGGCGAATGTTCGTTTCCAATTATTCATAAATGTATTTATCCTGATACAGGAATTCGGGTATTAAACAAATCCGTACTAAATACGATTTGTTGATTATTAAACAAATGTGCGTGAAAATCGATTTTGCCTTAATTATAATTAAGGATTGGGAGGAATCGGGAATTCCTCAATGGTAAAAGGCCGAGAAGAGAAGTATAAGCTTCATAATAGTATGCTTTAGAGGTGCAAAAATACAATTTTGTTTTGAAATTATAAAAATTATTTATGTATATGTTCGTTTGTTAATGACTTTCGCTTAGAAAATATTAGTTGCATAGACAACAAATATTTGATTTTCAATAAGATAAAAATGTTATTTTCGCATAGTTTCTTTTGAAACTAATATAATACTCATATCTTTGTGCCTCATTTAACTAATTTTATTTTATCAGAATGAAGAAGAGATCAATACTGGTTGCGGTTCTGTCCCTTTGCCAGATTACATTTATTTTTGCCGGAGGGATTCTGACAAATACGAATCAGAGTGCACATTTTATACGTATGGTGGCGCGCGATGCATCATTGCAGATCGATGCGGCGTATACCAATCCTGCCGGACTGGTAAAACTCAAAGACGGTTTTCACTTCTCGTTCACAAATCAGAGTGCATTCCAGACAAGGACTATAACTTCCACATATGCGCCTTTTGCAGGTTTTGGAGGAAATGCCACTAAAGAATTTGAAGGTAAAGCTTCGGCACCTATAATTCCTAGTTTACAGGCTGCTTACAAGACAGGCAAATGGGTGCTTTCCGGTAATATTGCAGTAACAGGCGGTGGCGGTAAAGCCACATTTAACAGAGGGCTTCCTTCTTTCGAGGCTCAACTGGCAGTGCTTCCCGGAGGGATAAATAAATTGGGTCCTTTGGTGGGGCAGGTAATTCCCGGGGCAACACTGACTGCCGATAAATACTCTGTGGATGCTTATATGAGAGGTTCATCTTTTATCTACGGCGCCCAATTGGGAGGCTCGTACGAAATAAATGATATGTTTTCTGTATATGGCGGTTTCCGCCTGAATATAGTAAACAACAAGTATGAAGGTCATTTGCGGAATATTATGATAAATCCTACATCTAATGTTCCGGCATTAGGCACAGGTGCTATGGTTTCTGCCCCGCAATATTTTAGTACACTTGCGCAGAACCCGCAAATGCCAGCACAATATAAAGCTTTGCTGGAAGGTTATGCGGCTAGTACTGCTGATAAATACCTTGAATCTTCACAGTCAGGTTGGGGAATATCGCCGATACTCGGATTCAATTTTAATTACAAAAATCTGAATGTTGGAATGAAGTTCGAGTTTAAAACCCCGTTGAATGTGGAAAATAAAACGAAAGTAGATAATACAGGACAGTTTGGTGACGGTGTAAATACCGCTCATGATATTCCTGCTTTATTTACGGTGGGAGCATCTTATCAGATAACTCCGAAATTGCTGGCTAGCGTAGGTTATCATCATTTTTTCGACTCTTCTGCCGGAATGGCTGCGGTATCTAATCCTGCAAACCCTGCCGAAAAAATAGAAAAGCAAAATTTTATCAATGGCGGTACAAATGAGTATCTTGCCGGAATTGAATATCGTATAGACAGGATGTTTTTGATCAGTGCCGGAGGGCAGATAACCCGTTACGGTTCAACTGATGCATACCAGCAAGACCTGAGCTTTTCTTGTAATTCTTATTCAGTAGGTTTGGGGGGTGAAGTGACAGTCGCAAAGAATGTAGCCATTAATGTAGGTTATTTTTGGACAACATATTCAGACTGGACAAAGAAATGGGATAATTACAATTATTTAACCCCTGCGGATCAAACGCCGGTTCCGGGAACAGATGTATTCTCACGTACAAATAAAGTATTCGCAGCAGGAGTCGATTTTTCATTCTGAAAAAGACTCTAAGTACAATAGATTTTTTCTATAAAACATATGGTAAAGCAGGAAAGAAATATTCTTTTCTGCTTTCTGTATTATTATCATTATTTAGGGCTAACGGCTTATTTGGCTTACAGTCTGCATTTTTCTTGTTTTTTTCTGATAAATATTTGTGTAATTAGCTGATAATGTCTACATTTGCAACCCGAATAACGCATGAAAAGAAGCTTATTTTGGTGGTAAATATTTGATTGCCATTAAAATAGCTTTCGTTTATTGTGTTTTTCGATAAAGTAAATATGTATAACAAAAATTGAATTTAAAAGTTCTAAAGATTAAAACAAGATGCCTACGATTCAACAATTAGTAAGAAAAGGACGTACTGTTTTGGTTGAAAAGAGTAAATCACGTGCATTGGATTCTTGCCCTCAACGCAGAGGTGTTTGTATCCGCGTGTACACAACTACTCCTAAGAAACCTAACTCAGCGATGCGTAAAGTAGCACGTGTGCGCTTGACAAACACAAAAGAGGTAAATGCTTATATTCCTGGAGAAGGACACAACTTGCAGGAGCACTCGATTGTACTTGTTAGAGGTGGCCGTGTGAAAGACCTTCCGGGTGTTCGTTATCACATTGTTCGCGGAACATTGGATACTGCCGGTGTGAATGGTCGCACACAACGTCGCTCTAAGTACGGAGCAAAACGTCCTAAACCGGGAGCAGCAGCTGCAGCAGCTAAGGGTAAAAAGAAATAATCCCTGACGGCAATCCCTTTAACCGAGATTTTTAATTAAGTATTAAAACGGTTTAAGTTTATTGGATAGGCTATACATATGGGTTGAGTAAATGGTTCGGCGGAACCGTTGAAGACATCAGAAAATTGGCAACCAAAAACAAGAACAAAATTTTTTTAAGCAAAAATGAGAAAAGCAAAACCAAAGAAAAGACAGATCCTTCCGGATCCTGTTTTCGGTGATGTAAAGGTTACAAAGTTTGTTAACCACTTAATGTACGATGGTAAAAAATCGACTGCGTTCGATATTTTCTATACAGCATTGGAGATTGTAAAGAAAAAACTACCAAACGAAGAAAAGTCTGCTTTGGAAATATGGAAAGCAGCATTAGATAATGTAACTCCACAAGTAGAAGTGAAGTCACGCCGTGTAGGTGGTGCAACATTTCAGGTTCCTACCGAAATTCGCCCAGACCGCAAAGAATCAATCTGCATGAAGAATCTTATTCTATACGCTCGCAAGAGAGGTGGAAAAACCATGGCTGATAAGTTGGGTGCAGAAATTACAGATGCATTCAATAGCCAGGGAGGCGCATACAAAAGAAAAGAGGATATGCACAAAATGGCAGAAGCTAACCGTGCGTTCGCTCATTTCAGATTTTAATTAAAAGAGAGTTATTTAAAACCGATGGCAAAAGTTATTGACAATTTAAGACTTACAAGAAATATAGGCATCATGGCTCACATCGATGCCGGTAAAACCACTACCTCAGAACGTATCTTGTTCTATACCGGTCTTACCCATAAGATAGGAGAAGTGCACGATGGTGCAGCTACTATGGACTGGATGGCGCAGGAGCAGGAACGTGGTATCACTATTACATCTGCTGCGACAACAGCGAGTTGGAAGTATAACAATGAGATTTTTAAGATCAATTTGATAGATACACCCGGACACGTTGACTTTACAGTAGAGGTAGAGCGCTCGCTTCGTATCCTCGACGGTGCTATTGCTGCTTACGATGCTGTAAGTGGAGTAGAACCTCAGTCGGAAACAGTATGGCGTCAGGCTGACAAATACGACGTGCCTCGTATGTGTTATGTAAACAAGATGGACCGTTCGGGTGCAGACTTCTTTGAAGTGGTTCGCCAGATCAAAGAAATGCTCAACGGTAACCCTTGTCCTGTTCAGATTCCTATCGGAGCTGAAGAAAACTTCAAAGGTATTATCGACCTTGTGAAAATGAAGGCGATGTACTGGCACGATGAAACTATGGGCGCTGACTATGAATTGGCTGATATTCCTGCCGAATATATGGACGAAGCTCAGGAGTGGAGAGAAAAAATGCTTGAAAAAGCTGCTGAATGCGATGAAACCTTAATGGAGAAATTCTTCGATGACCCTTCTACTATTACAGAAGACGAAATTCTTGCAGCGCTTCGTATCGGTACTCTGTCTATGCAGATCAATCCGATGCTTTGCGGTTCTTCATTTAAGAATAAAGGTGTTCAACCGCTTTTGGATGCAGTTTGTAAATTCCTGCCTAGTCCTACTGATACTTTAGCTATCGAAGGTACAGACCCTAGAAACGGAAATACAATTGTACGTCATCCAAGCCCGGATGAGCCGATGTGTGCTTTGGCATTTAAGATTGCTACCGACCCGTTTGTAGGCCGTTTGTGCTTCTTCCGTGTTTACTCGGGAGAACTGGCTGCCGGATCGTATGTATATAATACTCGTTCTGAAAAGAAAGAGCGTATTTCACGTCTGTTTCAGATGCACTCAAACAAGCAGAATCCTAAGGATGTGATCGGTACAGGTGATATAGGTGCAGGTGTCGGTTTCAAAGATATCCGTACAGGAGATACATTATGCGATGAGAATAATCCGATTGTTCTGGAATCTATGGACTTCCCTGAACCGGTTATCGGAATCTCTATCGAGCCTATCACTCAGAAAGATGTGGATAAACTTTCTAACGGCCTGGCTAAACTGGCTGAAGAAGATCCTACATTCCGTGTACACACAGACGAAGATTCAGGTCAGACAATTATCGAAGGTATGGGTGAGCTTCACCTCGAAATTATCATCGACCGTCTGAAACGCGAATTTAAAGTTGAATGTAACCAAGGCCGTCCTCAGGTATCTTATAAAGAAGCGATTTCTCAGACAGTTGAGCTTCGCGAAGTTTATAAGAAACAATCAGGAGGTCGCGGTAAGTTTGCCGATATCATTGTTAAGGTGGGTCCTACCGATGCAGGCTTCGAAGGTGATCTTCAGTTCATCGATGAAGTAAAAGGTGGTAATGTTCCTAAAGAATTTATCCCTTCTGTACAAAAAGGTTTCCTTGCTGCAATGAAGAATGGTGTACTTGCAGGATATGCGCTTGATAAACTGAAAGTAGTTCTTGTAGATGGTTCTTACCATACAGTGGACTCCGACCAGTTGTCTTTCGAACTTTGTGCTAAGTTTGCATTCAAGAATGCTTGTGAAAAAGCAAGCCCGGTATTACAGGAGCCTATCATGAAACTTGAGGTGGTTACACCTGAAGAAAGCATGGGTGATGTGATCTCCGACCTTAACAAACGTCGCGGACAAGTTGAAGGTATGGAATCGAGCCGTTCAGGTGCACGTATCGTGAAAGCGAAAGTGCCTTTGGCAGAAATGTTCGGTTATGTAACATCGCTTCGTACTATTACATCGGGTAGAGCAACATCAGCAATGACATTCTCTCACTACGAAGTAGTATCGCCGTCGATTGCCCGTCAGGTACTGACAGAAGTTAAAGGACGTGTCGATCTGATCAAATAAAAATTCAGGCTGCGGTTAGTAAATGACTCTTAACCGCAGTCTTCAAATTTTATATAACAATTATTGAATAACTAATTAAAAAAAGACAATGAGTCAAAAGATTAGAATTAAACTAAAATCTTACGATTACATGCTGGTAGACAAGTCTGCCGAAAAAATCGTTAAAACAGTAAAAGCAACAGGTGCAGTAGTAAGCGGTCCAATTCCGTTGCCGACACACAAACGTATATTTACTGTTAACCGTTCAACTTTCGTTAACAAGAAATCGCGCGAGCAGTTCGAACTGTCTTCTTATAAAAGACTGATCGACATCTACAGCTCTACAGCCAAAACAGTAGATGCACTGATGAAACTTGAATTGCCAAGCGGTGTCGAAGTTGAAATTAAAGTTTGATGAAATTTATAGTTTTAAATAAATAATTAAGAGAAATGCCAGGATTATTAGGAAAAAAAATCGGAATGACATCCGTTTTCAGTGCCGAGGGAAAAAATATTCCATGCACTGTTATCGAAGTGGGTCCTTGTGTTGTTACTCAGGTAAAAACAGTTGATAAAGACGGTTACGAAGCTGTGCAACTGGGGTTTGTTGAAAAGAAAGACAAACACACCAGCAAGCCGCTTGCCGGACATTTCAAAAAAGCCGGAGTAGCACCTCAAAGACACTTGGCCGAGTTCAAAGGAATTGAAGGTCGCAAAGCAGGCGATGTACTTACTGTAGACTTCTTCGAAGACGCACAGTATGTAGATATTATCGGAACATCGAAAGGTAAAGGATTTCAGGGAGTTGTTAAACGCCACAATTTCGGTGGGGTAGGACAGGCTACACTGGGTCAGCACAACCGTCTTCGTGCTCCGGGTTCTATCGGTGCTTGTTCTTATCCTGCGAAAGTATTCAAGGGAACAAGAATGGGCGGACAGATGGGTAACGAACGTGTTACTATCCAAAACCTTGAAGTAATTAAGTTGATTCCGGAACACAATCTTTTGTTGATTAAAGGCTCTGTACCGGGAAGTAAAGGTTCAATCGTATTAATAGAGAAATAATGGAACTGAGTATATTAGATAAAAGCGGTAAAGATACCGGCAAAAAAATAGCGTTGAACGATGCTATTTATGGAATTGAGCCTAATGAACACGTTCTTTGGTTAGATGTAAAACAGTATCTGGCTAACCAGCGTCAGGGTACTCACAAAACAAAGGAAAGAAGCGAAATGTCAGGTAGTACACGCAAACTTATCCGCCAGAAAGGTGGAGGCGGTGCACGTCGCGGTGACATTAATTCTCCTGTATTAGTGGGTGGTGCACGTGTATTCGGCCCTAAACCGAGAGATTATAGCTTCAAACTGAATAAGAAGGTTAAACAACTTGCCCGCAGATCGGCTCTTTCTATGAAAGCTAAAGACAGCCAGATTGTAATAGTTGAAGACCTTTCGTTCGATGCACCGAAAACAAAAGATTTCGTAGCACTGACTAAGAGCCTGCAAGTAGCTGATAAAAAGATACTTCTTGTTTTGCCGGATCAAAATAAAAATGTATATTTGTCGGCTCGTAATTTAGAGAGAGTAAAAGTGGTAAGAGCTTCTGACCTAAATACTTACTCAATACTTAACTGCACAAGTCTGGTATTGGCTGAGTCATCGGTTGCTGTTATCGATAACCTTTTAAAAGCATAAGGAGGTAATACTATGGGAATTATTATAAAACCAATATTGACAGAAAAACAAACAGCGATTTCGGAAAAGTTCCCTAATCGTTATGGTTTTCGCGTAGCTCCAAGTGCAAACAAAGTGGAGATTAAGAAAGCGATCGAAGAGCTTTACGGCGTAAAGGTTGAGTCTGTAAACACAATCAACTATGCCGGAAAGCGTAAAAGCCGTTACACCAAAGCAGGTGTTATCAGTGGTAAGACTTCAGCTTTCAAAAAAGCAATAATCACCCTCAAAGACGGTGACAGTATAGACTTTTTTAGTAATATCTAAATAAAAAATGGCAGTACGTAAACTAAAGCCCACAACACCGGGGCAAAGACACAAAATTATTGGTACATTCGAAGAGATCACTGCAAGTGTACCAGAGAAATCTCTTGTAGTCGGTAAAAAAGCGTCTGGAGGCCGTAACAACCAAGGAAAGATGACCATGCGTTATCTTGGTGGTGGTCACAAAAGAAGCTTCAGGCTTATCGATTTCAAGAGAACAAAAGACGGAATACCAGCCACTGTAAAATCAGTAGAATACGATCCGAACCGTTCGGCTCGTATCGCTTTGTTGTATTACGCTGACGGAGCAAAGACATATATCCTCGCTCCTCAGGGATTGGTAGTAGGTCAGACAGTGATGTCGGGAGCCGATGCTGCTCCTGAAGTTGGGAATGCATTGCCGCTGGCAAAAATTCCAATCGGTACAGTTATTCATAATATCGAATTACGCCCGGGTCAGGGTGCTAAGATGATTCGCTCGGCAGGTACATTTGCTCAGTTGACTTCACGCGAAGGAAACTATGCGATTATCAGAATGCCTTCAGGTGAAACACGTAAAATCCTTTTAGCTTGTAAAGCTACTATCGGTAGCGTAGGTAATTCGGATCATGCTCTTGAAAAATCAGGTAAAGCCGGACGCTCTCGCTGGCTTGGACGTCGCCCTCACAACCGTGGTGTAGTAATGAACCCTGTCGATCACCCAATGGGTGGTGGTGAAGGTCGCGCTTCGGGAGGACACCCAAGATCACGTAAAGGATTGTACGCTAAGGGTCTTAAAACTAGGGCTCCTAAGAAACATTCTTCTAAGTACATAATCGAAAGAAGAAAGAAATAATAACCTGATTAATCAATAAGAAATTATGAGTCGTTCGTTAAAAAAAGGCCCGTATATTAATGTTAAGCTTGAGAAAAAAGTCTTGGCCATGAATGAGTCAGGTAAGAAAGCTGTAGTTAAGACATGGGCAAGAGCTTCGATGATATCACCCGACTTTGTAGGTCACACTATCGCTGTTCACAACGGAAATAAATTTATTCCTGTATATGTAACAGAAAATATGGTAGGCCACAAACTTGGAGAATTTGCTCTGACACGTACATTCCGTGGACATGGTGGTAACAAGAAAAGATAAGAAGCAGCCAGTAATTAATTAAAAAAAGAAAACATTAAAAATAATGGGTAAAAGAAAACGTATAGCAGCTGAAGCAAGAAAGGAAGCTTTGAAGACCATTTCTTTTGCTAAGTTGAACGATGTACCGACTTCGCCTCGAAAAATGCGCCTTGTGGCCGACATGATTCGCGGTATGGAAGCGTTCCGTGCACTTGGCGTACTGAAATACTCTAATAAAGAAGCAGCTGCTAGAATAGAAAAACTATTACGTTCAGCTATCGCAAACTGGGAAGCTAAGAATGAGCGTAAAGCCGAAAGCGGTGAATTATATGTGTCGTTGATAAATGTAGACGGTGGCGCCATGCTGAAAAGAATGCGCCCTGCTCCACAGGGAAGAGGTTACAGAATACGCAAGCGTTCAAACCATGTAACCCTCCACGTAGATACACTTAATAAAGAAATTCAAAATTAATTAGCAGATGGGACAAAAAGTAAATCCAATAGCAAATCGTCTAGGAATCATCCGTGGATGGGATTCTAACTGGTATGGAGGCAAAAAATATGGCAACACACTGTTGGAAGACAGCAAAATCCGTAAATACCTCAATGCCCGTCTGGCTAAGGCAAGTGTGTCGCGCATCGTTATCGAGCGCACACTAAAACTGGTAACTATTACAGTTTGTACTGCACGTCCGGGTATCATCATCGGTAAAGGCGGACAGGAAGTAGACAAACTGAAAGAAGAGTTGAAGAAAATTACAGATAAAGATATTCAGATCAACATTTTCGAAATCAAGAAGCCGGAATTGGATGCAGTCATTGTAGCCAACAACGTAGCCCGTCAGCTGGAAGGTAAGATCGCTTACCGCCGCGCTATCAAGATGGCTATCGCTTCAACGATGAGAATGGGTGCCGAAGGTATTAAGATTCAGATATCAGGCCGTCTTAACGGAGCCGAAATGGCCCGTTCAGAAATGTATAAAGAAGGACGTACTCCGCTTCATACATTCCGTGCCGATATCGACTATGCACATGCCGAAGCGCTTACAAAAGTTGGTTTGATAGGTATCAAAGTATGGATTTGCCGTGGAGAAATATACGGCAAGAAAGACCTAGCCCCTTCGTTCGTATCGTCTAAAGAAGGCGGACACTCCAACAACAGAGGTGGTGGTGACCGTCGCAACAATAGAGGCGACAGAGACGATCAGGGAAAAGGTTTCAAGAGAAATAAGAGAAAGTAATTAAAAAAACGTTTGAAGTAAAATGTTACAACCGAAGAAAACAAAATTCAGAAGACAGCAAAAAGGTCGTATGAAAGGTAATGCCCAGAGAGGGCATGAGCTGGCTTTCGGTTCATTTGGTATCAAAACGCTTGAAAACAAATGGATCACAGGACGCCAGATAGAAGCGGCCCGTATTGCAGTAACTCGTTACATGCAGCGTCAAGGACAAGTTTGGGTTAGAATTTTCCCTGACAAACCTATCACTAAGAAACCTGCCGAAGTACGTATGGGTAAAGGTAAAGGTTCTCCGGAAGGTTTCGTTGCACCGGTAACACCAGGTAGAATCATTTTCGAAATCGAAGGTGTCTCTTTCGATGTGGCAAAAGAAGCATTGCGCCTTGCAGCACAAAAGCTTCCTGTGACTACAAAATTTGTAGTGCGCAGAGATTATGACTTAACTCAAAACGCTTAAGAAGTATGAAAATTGCAGAAGTAAGAGAACTTTCGGACAAAGAATTGAAAGAAAGATTAGATGCTGAAAGAATAGCATTAAACCAATTGGTGTTAAACCACAGTGTATCTCCATTGGATAACCCGACTAAGATCAAAGAAAAACGTCGCGACATCGCACGTTTCATGACTGAGTTGCGCCAAAGAGAACTAAAAAACAAATAAGAGCTGATGGAAACGAGAAATTTAAGAAAAGAAAGATTCGGGGTCGTTTTCAGTAATAAGATGGACAAGACTATCACAGTTGCTGTAAAATGGAAAGAAAAACACCCTATTTATGGAAAATTCGTTAACAAAACGAAGAAATATCATGCTCACGATGAAAAGAACGAGTGCAACATCGGCGACACAGTGCGCATCATGGAAACTCGTCCGTTGAGTAAAACAAAAAGATGGAGATTAGTAGAAATAATCGAAAGGGCTAAATAATTATGATACAACAAGAATCAAGACTGGTAGTTACTGATAACAGTGGAGCCAGAGAATGCTTATGTATCCGCGTATTGGGCGGAACAAGAAGACGTTATGCGTCGGTAGGGGATGTGATTGTGGTTGCTGTCAAAAATGTGATCCCTTCGAGTGATATAAAGAAAGGTGCTGTAACAAAAGCTATTATCGTACGTACAAAGAAAGAAATCCGCCGTCAGGACGGTTCTTATATCCGTTTCGACGATAATGCTTGTGTATTGCTAAATGCAGCAGGTGAAATCAGAGGAAGCCGTATTTTCGGACCGGTTGCACGTGAACTTCGCGCAACTAACATGAAAATCGTTTCGTTGGCACCAGAGGTACTTTAATCCATAAAACTAAAAAGCAATGAGTAAATTACATATCAAAAAAGGCGATATAGTTTATGTGAATACCGGTGTCGACAAAGGTAAGACAGGCCGCGTACTGAAGGTGCTTGTTGAAAAACAACGCGCTATAGTAGAAGGTCTCAACATGGTATCAAAAGCTACTAAGCCTAACGCGAAAAATACGCAGGGAGGAATAGAGAAAAAAGAAGCTCCTATCCACATCTCGAACCTTAACGTGGTAGACCCTAAATCAGGTAAACCTACACGTATCGGCCGCAAAGAAGTGAATGGAAAGCTAGTACGTTACGCTAAAAAATCAGGGGAGGAAATTAAATAATGAGCAATACAACAACTCTTAGGACAGATTATAAAGACCGTATTGTAGCTTCTTTGATGAAAGAATTCGGTTATAAATCGACAATGCAGGTTCCTGTATTGAAAAAAATAGTTGTCAACCAAGGTCTTGGTATTGCAGTTGCAGATAAAAAAATTATCGAAACAGCGATCAACGAAGTTTCAACTATTACAGGACAAAAAGCGGTAGCGACATTCTCTAAAAAAGATATTTCGAACTTCAAATTGCGTAAGAAAATGCCTATCGGTGTGATGGTTACGCTGCGTCACGATAAAATGTACGAGTTCCTTGAAAGACTTGTACGTGTTGCATTGCCTCGTATCCGCGACTTCAAGGGTATCGAAAGCAAGCTGGACGGGCGTGGAAACTATACACTGGGTATACAGGAACAGATCATCTTCCCTGAAATAAATATCGACAATATTAGCCGTATTTTGGGAATGAATATTACCTTTGTAACTTCCGCAAAAACGGATGAAGAAGGGTATGCCCTACTGAGAGAGTTCGGATTACCATTTAAGAACGCAAAAAAAGAATCGATATAAGATGGCAAAAGAATCAATGAAAGCTCGTGAGGTAAAAAGAGCTAAAATGGTTGCTAAATATGCAGCTAAAAGAGCGCAACTGAAAGCTGATGGCGATTACGAAGCGCTACAGGCTCTACCTAAGAATGCTTCACCTGTACGCCTGCACAACCGTTGCAGCATCACAGGACGTCCGAAAGGCTTTATCCGCCAGTTCGGAATTTCGCGTATTCAATTCCGCGAAATGGCATCCAAAGGTCTGATACCGGGAGTGAAAAAAGCGAGCTGGTAAACACAGAAATTATAAGTTATAAATTATAATGATGAATGAGCGGCCGATGCTATCCGAAAATTCATACCTTATAATTTATAACTCGTAACTATAATAACAGTTTTTAAATATTGTCCCGGAGTCGGGATTAATTTAAATCATTTTAAACATGACAGATCCAATAGCAGATTATTTGACGCGTGTAAGAAACGCCATCATGGCTGGACACAGAGTTGTAGAAATTCCGGCGTCAAATTTGAAAAAAGAGATTACTAAAATTCTCTTGGAAAAAGGCTACATTCTTAACTATAAGTTTGTAGAAGAAGGACCTCAGGGCTCTATCAAGATAGCCTTGAAATACGATCCTGTAAATAAAGTAAATGCAATAAAGAAACTTATCCGCATTTCTACACCGGGACTTCGTAAATATGTAGGGTATAAAGACATGCCCCGTGTTCTTAACGGACTAGGGATAGCTGTAGTATCTACCTCTAAAGGAGTGATGACAGACAAGGAAGCTCGCGAACTCAAAGTTGGTGGCGAAGTAATGTGTTATGTTTATTAATTAAGAGGAGGATAACAAATTATGTCTAGAATAGGAAAATTACCCGTAAACCTTCCCGCAGGCGTTACAGTTACTGTTGGTAAGGATAACGTAGTTACAGTGAAAGGCCCTAAAGGAGAACTTACACAAGAAGTGAATCCTGATATTAAAGTATCTGTAGAAGATGGAGTGTTATCAGTAACACGTCCGTCCGACGATAAAGCTCATCGCTCACTACATGGATTGTACAGATCGTTGATCAACAACATGGTTGTAGGAGTTTCTGAAGGATATCGCAAAGAAATGGAATTGATCGGAGTTGGTTACCGTGCTTCTAACACAGGCCAGCTACTCGAGCTTTCTTTAGGTTACACGCACAATATCTTTTTGCAGTTGCCTAACGAAGTAAAGCTTGAAACTAAATCGGAAAGAAACAAAGCTCCGCTAATCATTCTCGAATCTTGTGATAAACAACTGATCGGTCAGGTTTGCTCAAAAATTCGCTCATTCCGTAAACCGGAGCCTTACAAAGGAAAAGGTATACGTTTTGTAGGTGAAGTTATCCGTCGCAAGTCTGGTAAAACCGCAGGTAAATAATTCTAAACTGTAGCAATCATGATGACAAAGACAGATAAAAGAAATAAAATAAAATTACGCGTACGTGGTAAGATTTCAGGAACTTCCGAACGTCCGCGTCTGACAGTATTCAGAAGCAACAAGCAAATATACGCTCAGGTTATCGACGATTTGACAGGTAAAACTCTGGCGGCAGCTTCGTCTCTTAAACTAACAGACAAAGCTCCTAAAAAAGAAATCGCTGCAAAAGTCGGTGAGCTTATTGCTAAAACTGCTCAGGAAGCTGGTGTAACAGCTGTGGTATTCGACCGTAACGGTTACCTGTACCATGGTAGAATTAAAGAATTGGCAGATGCTGCCCGTAAAGGTGGACTTAAATTTTAATAGACATGGCAGGAGTTAACAATAGAGTAAAATCGACCAACGATATCGAATTAAAAGACAGACTAGTTGCGATCAACCGTGTTACAAAAGTGACCAAAGGGGGTCGTACATTCAGCTTCGCTGCTATCGTAGTTGTAGGAAATGAAGACGGTATAGTAGGCTGGGGTCTGGGTAAAGCTGGTGAAGTAACAACAGCCATAGCTAAAGGTGTTGAAGCTGCTAAGAAAAACCTTATCAAGGTTCCGGTACTAAAAGGAACTGTTCCTCACGAGCAAATCGCACGTTTCGGAGGTTCTGAAGTAATGCTTCGTCCGGCTGCTCCCGGTACAGGGGTGAAAGCAGGAGGTGCGATGCGCGCCGTACTTGAAAGCGTCGGAGTAACAGACGTATTGGCAAAATCGAAAGGTTCATCCAATCCTCACAACCTTGTGAAAGCAACGATTGAGGCTTTAGGAGAACTCAGAGATGCATATACTGTAGCTCAGAACAGAGGTATTTCAATGGAAAAAGTGTTTAAAGGTTAATTTGCAAAGAAAATTATTATGGCAAAAATTAAAGTTAAACAAACAAAAAGCAGAATCAATTGTCCTAAAGACCAGAAACAGACTTTAGACGCTCTCGGGCTGAGAAAGATGAACCGTGTCGTAGAACATGAAGATACACCTGCTATCAGAGGAATGATCAACAAAGTACACCATCTGGTGACTATTGTAGAGTAATTTAGTTTAAAAGATAAAAAAACATTAAGATATGAGTTTATCAAATTTGAAACCTGCAGCAGGCGCTACCAAAACCGCAAAAAGAATCGGACGTGGTCCGGGTTCGGGTCTGGGTGGTACTTCTACTAGAGGTCATAAAGGAGCTAAGTCCAGATCAGGATATTCTAAGAAAATCGGTTTTGAAGGAGGTCAGATGCCAATCCAGCGTCGTCTTCCTAAATACGGATTCAAGAATATCAACCGCGTTGAATACAAAGCGATCAATCTGGATGTATTACAGCGTTTAGCTGAAGCGAAGAAACTTTCAAAGATCGATGTTCAATCATTAGTCGATGCAGGTTTTATTTCATCAAATCAATTAGTGAAAATACTTGGAAACGGAGCCATCACTACTAAAGTAGATGTAGAAGCTCACGCGTTTTCAAAAACAGCAGAAGCTGCAATTCAGGCAATAGGTGGAACCGTAACAAAACTGAAGTAAGATGGGATTAGTAAAAACACTGGAAAATATATGGAAGATTGAGGACCTTAGAAAAAGGCTCATGATTACCTTCTTTTTCGTGGTGATCTATCGCTTCGGTGTGCATATTGTTCTTCCGGGTGTTGATCCTGCCGCTCTTGATGCCCTTCAGGCAAAAACATCGGGAGGTATACTCGACATCTTGAACATGTTCTCGGGAGGTGCATTTGCCAATGCATCGATTTTTGCATTAGGTATTATGCCTTATATATCTGCTTCCATCGTTATGCAGCTGTTGGGTATGGCAGTGCCATATTTCCAAAAACTGCAGCGTGAAGGAGAAAGCGGGCGTACGAAGATGAACCAGTATACACGTTACCTTACAGTAGCTATCCTGTTATTCCAGGGGCCTGCATATTTGCTGGGCGCATTGGGACAGGCGGCTCCTACAACATGGGACTTCCTTATTCCTTCTACCATCATATTGGCCGGAGGTAGTATGTTTGTTCTTTGGCTTGGAGAGCGTATTACGGATAAAGGTGTAGGAAACGGTGTATCTTTCATTATCCTTGTAGGTATCATTGCACGACTTCCGCATGCGCTGATCGGTGAATTCTCTTCACGATTGGCAAGTCAGGCCGGAGGTTTGGTAATGTTCCTTGCCGAAATCGTATTCCTGTTGCTTATTATCTGTGGCGCTATCTTGTTGGTACAAGGTACCCGCCGTATACCGGTACAATATGCAAAAAGAGTAGTTGGTAACAAACAATATGGGGGTGCGCGCCAGTATATACCGTTGAAGGTAAATGCTGCTAACGTGATGCCTATCATCTTTGCTCAGGCAATCATGTTTGTGCCTATCACTATTGCAGGGTTCTCTACCGAAAGAGACGGATTCTGGGGATCGTTTATGGACCATACCAGTGTGGCTTATAATCTTGTGTTTGCATTCCTTATTATTGCTTTCACATGGTTCTACACTGCGGTGACTATAAATCCTGTGCAGATGGCCGATGAGCTGAAACGTAACAATGGCTTTATACCGGGAATCAAACCGGGTAAGAAGACAGCAGACTATATAGACCAGATCATGTCCCGTATTACATTTCCGGGTTCATTGTTCTTGGCTATAGTGGCTATCCTTCCTGCATTTGCAAGTTATTTCGGTGTGAGCCGTGAATTCTCGCAATTCTTCGGAGGTACGTCGTTGCTGATTCTTGTAGGGGTTGTGCTGGATACGCTTCAGCAGATCGAAAGCCACTTATTGATGAGGCATTATGACGGTTTATTGAAATCGGGTAGAATCAAAGGACGTTCCGGTTCAATTGCAGCATATTAAGGAGGATATTTAAATGATATTTCTAAAAACAGACGAAGAGATTGAGTTGATGCGTGAAGCTAACCACCTTGTAGGAATGACTCAGGGTGAATTAGCAAAACACATCAAGCCGGGGGTAACGACTTTATATCTGGATAAGATTGCAGAAGAATTTATTCGCGATCATGGTGCTATACCATCCTTTCTCGGATATAACGACTTTCCGAATTCACTTTGTATTTCTGTGAATGAAAACGTAGTGCATGGTATTCCATCCGACTATGTTTTGAAAGATGGAGATATTATTTCTGTTGACTGCGGTACTGAAAAGAACGGATTCTGCGGCGACTCTGCTTACACATTTTGTGTAGGAGAAGTAGCAGAAGATGTGAAAGCATTACTGAGAGCAACAAAAGAATCTCTTTATCTGGGTATAGAAAAAGCTGTGGAAGGTAACCGTGTAGGCGATATCGGCGACGCAGTTCAGACATATTGCGAAAAACGGGGTTATTCTGTTGTTCGCGAATTGGTAGGACATGGTATAGGACGTAAGATGCACGAAGCGCCTGAAGTCCCTAACTATGGTAAGCGCGGCACAGGTCCCTTATTGAAGAAGGGAATGTGTATCGCTATCGAACCGATGATAAATATGGGAAGCAAGAATGTTGTCTTCGAAAGCGACGGCTGGACTGTAAGAACACGTGACCGTAAACCTTCAGCTCATTTCGAGCACACAGTAGCTATACGTCAGGGAAAAGCAGATATCTTATCGACATTCGAATATGTAGAAGCTGTTTTAGGGAATAACGCAATTTAAAAATCTTTAAAAATTTATATGGCTAAACAGGCAGCAATAGAACAAGACGGAGTGATAATAGAAGCACTATCCAATGCAATGTTTCGTGTCGAACTCGAAAACGGACACGAAATTACTGCACACATCTCGGGAAAGATGCGTATGCATTATATCAAAATACTTCCGGGAGACAGGGTACGTGTGGAAATGTCACCTTATGATTTATCAAAAGGACGGATTTCATTCAGATACAAATAAAAAAACAAAGATATGAAAGTAAGAGCATCATTGAAGAAGCGCACCGCTGATTGTAAGATTGTCAGAAGAAAAGGTCGCTTATACGTAATTAACAAAAAAAATCCTAAGTACAAACAACGTCAAGGATAATTTATTAATTTTGCAAATTAATCGAAAAAATATATGGCTATAAGAATAGTTGGAGTCGATTTACCACAAAATAAGAGAGGCGAAGTAGCCTTGACATACATTTTTGGTATCGGACGTAGTTCTGCTAACAAAATCCTTGCTGAAGCAGGAATAGATAGAGATATCAAAGTGAAGGACTGGAACGATGAGCAGGCAGGTAAAGTGCGTGAAATCATCGCTTCGGAGTACAAAGTAGAAGGGGACTTACGTTCAGAAGTACAGCTTAACATCAAGCGATTGATGGATATCGGCTGTTACAGAGGTATCCGTCATCGTATCGGCTTACCTTTGAGAGGTCAGAGTACTAAAAACAATGCCCGTACACGTAAGGGCAGAAAGAAAACTGTTGCTAACAAGAAAAAAGCTACAAAATAATTAATTTGATATGGCAAAGAAAACAGTCGCAGCGAAAAAGAGAAATGTTAAAGTGGATGCTATCGGACAAGTTCATGTGCATTCATCTTTCAACAATATCATTATTTCGATTACAAACGGCGATGGCCAGGTTATTAGCTGGTCTTCGGCAGGGAAAATGGGTTTCAGAAGTTCAAAGAAGAACACCCCGTACGCAGCGCAAATGGCAGCATCAGATTGCGCCAAAGTTGCATTTGACTTAGGATTGAGAAAAGTAAAAGTGTATGTAAAGGGCCCGGGCAACGGACGTGAGTCTGCAATCCGTACCATCCATGCAGCAGGCATCGAAGTAACAGAAATCGTTGACGTTACTCCACTTCCTCACAATGGATGTCGTCCTCCTAAACACAGAAGAGTTTAATCAAAATTTAAAATTGGAACTTAAATTGTGATTTTGATTGCAAGTCAACCCTCTCTGTAATCGCGGCTGCACAATTTCAGCTTTCATCAATTATTAATTAGAAAAGAAATGGCAAGATATACTGGACCAAAATCAAAAATCGCCCGTAAATTCGGAGAGCCAATATTCGGACCTGACAAAGTTCTTTCTAAGAAGAACTACCCTCCCGGCCAGCACGGTAACGGAAGGAAGAAGAAATCGTCGGAGTACGGTATTCAATTGCGTGAAAAGCAAAAAGCAAAATACACTTATGGTGTGCTTGAAAGACAATTCCGTAATATGTTTGACAAAGCCCTTTCATCACGTGGTATCACGGGTGAAGT
Organism: Prevotella sp. 10(H); assembly: GCF_000711235.1. GTDB lineage: Bacteria > Bacteroidota > Bacteroidia > Bacteroidales > Dysgonomonadaceae > Dysgonomonas. Next base: position 193,317 of record NZ_JOMI01000002.1, read on the forward strand.
GCTTCTTCAGATGTTGGAATCGAGACTGGACAATGTAGTGTTCCGTCTGGGGATAGCGCCTACACGAGCAGCTGCACGTCAGCTTGTTTCTCACCGCCACATTACTGTGGACGGTAAGGTGGTAAATATTCCGTCTTATTCAATCAAGCCCGGACAATTAATCGGCGTACGCGAGAAATCAAAATCTCTTGAAGTTGTCAGCGAAGCATTGTCAGGTTTTAACCATAGTAAATACCCTTGGATCGAGTGGGATGCATCATCTATGACAGGAAAATATCTTCATATTCCTGAAAGAGCGGATATCCCTGAAAACATTAAAGAACAGTTGATCGTAGAGTTGTATTCTAAAAATTAATTAAATTCATGGCTATATTAGCATTTCAAAAACCGGATAAAGTATTGATGTTAGAAGCGGATGATTTCTTCGGGAAATTCGAATTTCGTCCGTTAGAACCCGGATATGGTATTACCGTTGGTAATGCTCTGCGCCGTATTCTGCTTTCATCTCTTGAAGGTTTTGCTATCACTTCTATAAAAATCGACGGGGTTGAGCATGAATTTGCTACCGTACCGGGTGTTATAGAAGATGTTACAAATATCATTCTGAACCTGAAACAAGTACGTTTCAAGCAGATAGTAGAAGAGATTGAAAACGAGAAGGTAAGTATTACCGTTTCAGGTGCCGAAGTATTCAAAGCCGGTGATATCGGAAAGCATCTGTCAGGATTTGAAGTATTGAACCCTGATCTGGAAATTTGTCACCTAGACAAGAATGCAAGCTTTCTTATCGAATTGAATATTAACAAAGGCCGCGGGTATGTACCTGCTGATGAAAATCGCAATCTGTCCGACGATGTTAATGTTATAGCTATTGACTCTATTTATACTCCTATCCGCAATGTAAAATACTCGATAGAAAACTATCGTGTGGAGCAAAAAACGGACTACGAGAAACTTGTAATAGAAATAGCGACCGACGGGTCTATTCATCCTAAGGATGCTTTGAAAGAAGCAGCTAAAATCCTTATCCATCACTTTATGCTGTTCTCTGATGAGAAGATCCTCCTTGAGCAGAGCGAAGTCGACGGTAATGAAGAATTCGATGAAGAAATCCTGCATATGCGTCAGCTGCTGAAAACTAAGTTATCGGATATGAACCTTTCTGTTCGTGCCCTTAACTGTTTGAAGTCGGCGGAAGTAGAAACATTAGGCGAGCTTGTGCAATTTAATAAGAACGACCTTCTTAAGTTTAGAAACTTTGGTAAGAAATCACTTACCGAGCTCGATGAACTATTGGATAGCCTGAGCCTGTCATTCGGTATGGATATTTCTAAATATAAATTAGATAAAGATTAGTAAGCGACATGAGACATAATAAGAAATTTAACCACTTAGGACGTACAAGCTCACACAGAAACGCTATGTTGTCGAATATGTGTGCCTCATTGATCCTGAGTCCTAATAAGAGAATCTTTACAACGGTTGCCAAAGCGAAAGCATTGAAGAAAGTTGTAGAGCCTATCATTACAAAATCGAAAGAAGATACTACTCAGTCAAGACGTTTAGTGTTTCAGGATCTTCAGAATAAAGCAGCTGTAACAGAATTGTTCCAGAATGTTTCTCAGAAGATAGCTGACCGTCCGGGAGGATATACTCGTATCCTTAAAACAGGAAACCGTCTTGGAGATAACGCAGCAATGTGTTTTATCGAACTGGTAGACTACAATGAAAACATGCTGAAAGAGAAGAAAGCTGCATCGAAAGGTAGAACACGCCGCTCTAAAAAGGCAGCTGATCAACCTGTAGCTGCTAAAGAGACTTCTAAGAAAGCAAAAGCTGAAAAGGTAGAGAAAGCAGAAGAGGCTGAAGTAGAAGCTTTGGAAGCTGCTCCGACTTCTTTGCCGATAGTTGAAGAAGAAACTGCTTCTACATCGGAAGCTGAAGCACCTGCAGCAGAAGAGAAGCCAAAGACTGAAGAATAATACTCTATTCTTAGTTATATAAAAAGAAAGTATCCTGAATCTCAGGATACTTTTTTTTGCTTGATAAGTTAGTTCTGATTGAACTGTTATCCTCCCGGCTGCATAAATAGCAATGCCATGTAAGTTTGTAATAATCCGTGATAAGGTTGGGAAGTCTTTCTTACGCAAGCAATCTTTTTTACTTACTACTTAGATGACGGAATATGGTAAACGTTGCATGATTTATCAAATATTTGGCATAAAAAGTGTTCTTTTTATGAATTTATCCTATAAGTTGCTGTTATACATTGTTTTAAGTTTATGTTAAAAGTGAGTCTATTTTATCGTGAATTTTACAGACAGGCTTACTCCCGTTTCATCCACCACAGTTAACCTATGCTCACCCTTATCCGGCTTATAGTCTTTTTTGTGAAAGCCTTTCGTTTCGCCTATATATTTCCCGTCGAGATGCCAATATACTCGGTTCTGCGGTGAACGGTGTGCTAATTCGAAGACAACGTTACCTAATGTTCCGTCCAGTTGTTTAGGCAGGCTGATTACTGCATTCGGGAACGGGTAGATGAATTCCATCAATTTTACTTCCGAATCTTCCCTGCATTCGGGTGAATAAGGCGGTAAAGAGCGATAGCTTGGATGCTGTTCCTTATAATACCATTCCCATGACGGTGGCAGGATAAACCACGATGTATGCATAATGCCCCTTTTTCCGGCGCAATCTTCATACACCTGATATTTCATATCTTCAGACAGATGCACTAATTTGTGATAGGAGCATACCGCACCGTTCAGTCCCCTTTTGCTTATCCATAGAGTATCTGTTTCTGCTTCGGGGCAGTTCATGCTTTTGAGGCAACCGCTTTCATGGCAAATCTCTGTTCTTACAAGGTCATTCTCAGGTCGGGCAAACCAGCGGCTTTGAGGCAATGCATTGTATATATCAAACATCACCATACCCGCCGTACGAGCACCTGTAAGTCCCGGACGCCCTTCACCATCAGAATTGCCGACCCACACCCCCACAACATAACGTGGATTTACACCTACAGCCCAGCCATCGCGAAAACCGAAGCTTGTACCTGTTTTCCATGCAATCTTCTGTATCGAAGGAATCGAGCGCCAGTCTATTTCCTCGGGACGGTTGACATTTGTCAGTGCTTCGAATGTCTGCCATATAGCGCCTGCCGAGAATAGTGGATTACGGATTCTTTCACCTTTCTTATTATTATCCTCGTGGAGAATATAAGAGGGCTGTTCCATTTCGTAATAACGGGCATCTTCGTTATATATATTGAGTTGTTGCGCCATTCGCAGGTACATATAACTAATATCCCATAGCTTGCCTTCTGCACCCCCCAGAATAAGAGATAGCCCGTAATTGTCGGCCGAGCGGTTAAGTGTCGTCATTCCTGCTCTTTTCAATAGATTATAGAACTTCGGTACGCTATACTTACGCAGCGAAACTACAAAAGGCACATTAAGCGAACGGGCAAGTGCTTCCGATGCATGCACTGCTCCATCGTATTGCAGACTAAAATTCTTCGGTGCAAAACCGTTGAGATTTATTGGCACATCAGGCAGTATTTGCTCGGGCAACAATTCTCCTTCCTGTACCATGGCGCAATAGAGAAAAGGTTTCAGAATGCTTCCCGTACTTCTCGGCGCCTGTATGATATCTACCTGATTTGCCGACGTGCTCTTCTCGAAGTCGACATTTCCACAATAAGCTATCACTTCATTTTTCTGTACATCGAGGACTATCGCCGCGATATTTTTTATACCGTTCTGCGAAAATTCGGCATTCCATCGGCTGAGTATCGATTCTATGCGTTCCTGTCGAGATTTGTCAATAGTTGAGGTGATATGCCTGCCGCCTTGTTCTTTATACAGGCGGGTAACAAGATGAGGAGCTACCTGTGGTAGCGGGTGCGGTTGAAACGGTAACGGTTCGCCTATGGCTAGTTCATAATCTACTTCATCCAGTATTTCACGGTCGTAAAGCTGTTTAAGCAATCTGTTTCGTTTCGTCAATAACTTGTCACGGTTGCGCCCGAAGTGCATCAGTGTAGGGGAATTGGGTAATACGGCCAGTGTTGCAGCTTCTGCCCACGAAAGGGTTGCCGCCTGATGTCCGAAATACCGCCATGAGGCGGCTTCTATTCCTACAACATTTCCGCCCATAGGGGCATGTGAGGCATATAAGGCCAGTATTTCGTCCTTCGAGTATGAGAACTCCAGACGTGTGGCAAGAATCATTTCGATGAATTTCTCGCCAAATGTACGGTTTTCTTTACGTGAAAGGCGGATTGTCTGCATCGTGATAGTACTAGCCCCGCTGACGATTTTGCCGTCACTGATATTCTGCTTTATGGCGCGGGCAATTGCAAGCGGGTTTACTCCCCAATGGGAGTTGTAATACCTGTCTTCGAATTCTATCAGGCAGGTCTTATATTTTTCGGGAATAGAGTCGGATGTGGGAAAACGCCACTGCTGGTCATCGGCTATACGTGCGCCAAGTAGCTCTTCATGCCTGTCGGAAACGACGGTGCTGTACGGAACATGGAAGAGGGGAGAGGGCAGGCAAAAGATATACCATATAAGCAGGACAAGACATACGGGAATGCCTATCCGGTATTTCAACTTGCTCTTTTTGTATCTATTAAAAAGACTGATAAAGAATGTGTTAATTGTATTCAGGTAGTTTTTAATCATTCATGTTTATTCTTCCAGTTTATTCTCTTAAGTTTATATTTATATTCAATACTCAATTTTCCTTTACACATTACCTCATTCACAAAGTCTTCATCTTTAATCATCCCCACTGATTCGAGCAGCCGTATAGATGCTATATTCTCCGAATCGGTGATACCGATAATTTCTTCTATATTATCATTCTTAAACAGGCGGTTTATCAATAGGGTCAACGCCTCTTTAGCCAGCCCCTGTCCCTGATATTCCGGCGAAATATTACAGCCGACTTCGGCAGTAATACCTTCAATCTTAAATGCGCAATCTCCCGCAAGAATACCGTCTTTTTCTATCGCTAGCCCCATCCATTTACCTTCTTCTACGGGTGCTTCCTGTTGTTTTGCGAAGGCTGTTGCCTGTTCCCTTGTAAAAGGCTCCCAGTATTGATATCTAGCTATGTCCTCAAGCGAACGGTATTTATATATGGCCTCTGCATCGGTTTCTCGGATACTCCGTAATACAATACGTTTCAGTCGAGTATAATACTTATTCATTTTTATATTTATTAACTATATATTGTTAAAAAGTAACAAAAGTAACGGAAATTTAAGTTGACAAGTAAACAAGATACCAGATACGAGTTGAAAGGCTCGTCTACTTGTTTACCCGTTTACTTGTATCTGATTGAAGAATTCACATTCGTTAACTCTATTTAGTTAAAAGGTAACGAAAGTAACGAATTTTTCAGCTGATAGTTTTACCGATAACTCCAATATTCTAAAATTAATTAAGAACTAAAAATCACCATAATCCACAACTTTTTTCATACTATTATCAGTTACGACCCCAGTTGCTTTCAACTGAGAAATATATATAGTAGTTTGCTTCGATATATAGATAAATAGTTTCTTAAATCTTATCTTATTACACTTATTCAAAAATAATACTTATCTGCGTATTTTTTAACTAATACTTCAATTATTTATCGGTTATCCTGCAAATACGGGAACAGAATGATGAAATGTTTTGTTATTTTTGTACGATTGCCTCAAAAACAGAATGGAAAAAGAATCTTCGGGCTTCAGTATTTGGAAAATTCTCCTGCCTACATTTATCGGTATGGGGGTTATAATCTATATGTTCAGTCGCGAATTTAATGTTGCCGACCTGAAACAAATATCCGTCACAGGGCATACCGTTTTCTGGATAGCGATTGCATTCTGTTTTATGCTGGGGCGCGATGTCGGCTTTGTAATCCGTTACCGTTATCTTACCGAAAAACAATTATCGTGGAAGCAGTGTATAAAAGTTACACTGTTGGCCGAATTCGGTACGGCTATAACACCATCTTCGGTAGGCGGCTCCAGTATGGCTGTATTATTTCTGGCAAAGGAAAATATACCTGTGGGCAGAAGTACGGCGATGGTATTCGTTACCTTATTGCTCGATGAAATGTTTTTTGTGGTGACGTTTCCTATTCTGCTCTTGTTTCTTCCCTTTCATACATTGTTTGCCGACAATACGGCTTTAGGCTCGGGAGTATTGGTGCTTTTTATTGTGGCCTATATCATAAAGATGTTATTATGTACTATTTTAATAATAGGATTATTTTTCAAACCTCAGGCTATTCGCTGGTTGATAATAAAAATATTCAGGCTGCCTTTTCTCCGTCGCTGGCACAAGGGTGCCGCAAAAGCAGGCGATGATATTATCATAAGTTCGAAAGAAATCAGGGGAAAAACTTTTTCTTATTGGTTCCCTCTAATAACGGCTACTATCCTGTCGTGGAGTTCGCGCTATTTGGTAGTAAATGCAATATTTATTGCATTCTTTGAGGTACATGACAATCTGCTGATATTTGCACGTCAGTTTGTAATGTGGGTGGTAATGGTTGTTAGCCCTACTCCCGGTGGAAGCGGTTTTACCGAATTTATTTTTAAGCAATATCTGAGTGAATTTATCCCGTTAGCCGGTGTTGTTCCGGTCATTATTTTGCTATGGCGTTTGCTTACATATTATAATTACCTCTTTGTAGGAGCATTGATAGTGCCGGGTTGGGTGAAAAAGTCATTCGGGAAAAAGGAAGATTAACAGACGGGATATGAGGAAAATATTTTACATATTGTTCTTATCTTTAATTGCCGTAACAGGTATGTATGCCCAGCAGGTAGATACGGTCGATGTATTCAGCACAAAGATGAGCCGTTCATTAAAAGCGATTGTAGTTCTTCCGGACGGATACGATAAAAATAGTGCAAAAAAATATCCTGTACTTTATCTGCTTCATGGAGTGCAGTCGGGTTATAGGGCATGGACAAAAGTGATTAGACCTGCATTACCCGAAGATGCATCACGTTTGGGAATGATACTTGTTTGCCCCGAAGGAGAAAACAGCTGGTATATAGACAGTCCTGTTAATCCTGCTTCACAATTTGAAACTTATATATCAAAGGAACTGGTGAGTTTTATCGATAGTAATTACAATACATTGGCAAGTCGCGAATCGAGGGCAATATCCGGATTTAGTATGGGTGGCTATGGCGCTTTGCGATTAGCAATCAATCATCCCGATGTATTCGGTGCATGCGGTTCTATGAGCGGAGCGGTAGATTTTCGTCCGTTTCCAAGGGTATATAAATTAAGTACTCAATTAGGCACATATGCGGCAAACAAAGAACGCTGGGATAAGTATGTAATAGTAAATATACTCGATAAGATAAAGCCGGATTCATTGTCTATCATTATCGATTGCGGTCGTGATGACGAGTTCTTTAAGGTAAATGAAGAACTTCATAAGGCTATGTTAGATAAGGGTATTGTTCATAAGTATGTAATAGATGAGGGAAAACATAACCGTACGTATTGGAATAAAGCGGTTATAGAACAATTAAATTTTTTCTCCTGCTATTTTAGTAAAAGTAAGAGTAATTAAATCTGATAATAATGAAAAAATTATTTACAACCTTATGCTTACTATGCATCATTGTTTGCACTCCTCTCTTTTCACAGACTGTGGATACTGTGGAGGTATTCAGTTCGAAGATGAATAAAACGATAAAAAATGTAGTCGTATTGCCCGAAAATTATAATAAATCGGATACACAGAAATATCCGGTTCTTTACCTGCTCCATGGCCATGGCGGCAAATTTGACGAATGGGTTTTGAGAACTAAAAAAAGTCTGCCACAGGATGCAACTAGGTGGCAGATGATTATCGTTTGTCCTGACGGGCAAAATAGCTGGTATTGGGATAGTCCGGTCGATCCGGCTTCTCAGTTCGATACGTACATAAGCAAGGAACTGGTTAAATATATTGACAATAAATACCGGACTATTGTTTCACCTCAGGGAAGAGGTATTACAGGGTTTAGCATGGGAGGACATGGTGGTCTCTGGTTGGGAATTAATCATCCCGATGTTTTCGGTGCATGCGGAGGTATGAGCGGAGGTGTAGATCTTCGTGCTTTTCCCGGCAGTTTTGAAATAGTACCCAAAATAGGGAAGAGGTATAAAGATGATGCCGGATTGTGGGATGAGCATACTATTTTGAATCAACTTCATAAAATAGAACCGAATACATTGAAAATTATAATTGATTGTGGTATAAATGATTTCTTTTACAATGTGAACAAAAGGCTGCATGAGGAAATGATTTACATGAACATACCTCATGATTATATAGAACGCCCGGGCGAACATAGTGCAGAATACCTGCACAATTCGATAGATTATCAAATGATGTTTTTTTATAAACTCTTTAATGCTCATAAATAAGATATGAAGAAATTGAATATTGCATTTTTATTATCATTATTTTTCACCGCACTTCATGCCCAGACAGTCGATACTGTAGAAGTTTTCAGTGCTAAAATGAACCGTGCCATTAAGAATGTCGTCGTACTTCCCGAAGGATATAATAAAAACAATTCGCAGAAATATCCTGTCATATATCTGCTTCACGGATATGGGGGGAATTATAGCACATGGGTAGGCCAAACGAAAAAAAGTTTGCCGCAGGATGCTAACCAATGGCAGACTATCTTCGTATGCCCCGACGGGCAGGATAGCTGGTATTGGGATAGTCCGGTAGATCCGTCTTTCCAGTTCGAAACATATATAAGTTCAGAACTGGTTCAATACATAGATAATAAATATAATACAGTTGCCTCTCCGAAAGGACGTGCGATAACAGGCTTCAGTATGGGCGGCCACGGCAGTCTGTGGCTTGGAATTAATCATCCTGATATCTTCGGTGCATGCGGTTCTATGAGTGGGGGAGTAGATATACGTCCTTTTCCGAATAACTGGGATATGAGCAAACGGCTCGGGAAATATTCTGAGAACAACGAGCGCTGGGATAATCATACAATTATCACTCAACTATATAAAATAGAACCTTATAAGCTTGCTATCATTATCGATTGCGGCACAAGTGATTTTTTCTACAAAGTAAACGAACAGTTGCATAAGGAGATGCTTTACAGGAATATCCGGCATGAATATATCACCCGTCCGGGTGCACATAATCATGAGTATTGGGGTAATGCCGTAGATTATCAACTGATGTTCTTCTCCAAGTTTTTCAACCGGAAATAGTTATCTTTGAAATCAAATCATATAATCAGCAAAAAGAATGAAAGACGTTATTATTTCCGACAGACAGGATATTACCCGCATCGGGATTGAAACGCTTGCAGGCAGGACAAATAAAATGTCTTCCATCCTTTTTGCCGATACAAAAGCCGATTTGATAAAACAACTGGTTTCATATCCCGAAGCTATTGTAATACTGGATTATACTTTGTCGGATTTTACAAGTGTGGACGAATTGTTGAATGTCGGCTACCGTTTTTCCCTATCCCGCTGGCTATTGTTTTCCGATGAACTGAGTTATGATTTTCTGCGGCGTGTAACAATGAGCAGCGAAGCATACAGTATAGTTCTGAAATCGTGCGAAGTGGAAGAAATAAATATGGGGCTAGCCCATGTATTGCGCGGAGAACGTTATATCTGTGGGCGGATAACAAACCAGCTTTTGCAATCTCAAAAGCCTGTATCCGACTCGTTAGATCATATTCTGACTGCTACCGAGAAAGAGATACTAAAAGAAATTGCTTTGGGACGTACTACGAAAGAGATAGCATCGAACCGCAACCTGAGTTTTCATACGATTATCACTCACCGTAAGAATATTTTCCGCAAACTGGAAGTAAATAATGTACATGAAGCTATAAAGTATGCTATGCGTGCAGGCTTGGTCGATCTGGCGGAATATTATATTTAATCGAAAGAAAGGTAGGGATTAAGCCTTTTAATATCTTCTTCACAGAATTCATCCAATAAGGATAATCTGTTTACGGATTCTATTTTACCTTTCCGTTCGCGTATATCTGCAATGGCTTTCGCCTGTTTATAATCGATGTACGGATGCCTCATAAGTTCTTTAATACTTAAATGATTTATCCTTATCGTATTTGTTTTCGGTTCTATTGTCAGATATGGAGTGATTTTGTTATATAATCCTTCATCTATTCCCCATACTTCTTGTAGCTGTGTAATATCTGCATATCCACCCAGTAAATTCCGGTATTTGACGATTCTGCTGGCATAAGCGGTTCCTATACCCGGTATCTTTTTTAAGGCGGTGGTATCTGCGGAGTTTAATTCGATTGTTTCTCCTGTTTTCAGCTTTTCCTGATAGGAATATGCTAAGGGCTTTTGGGTATTCTGTATCTTTCTATTTGCAGTCTTTGTATTTTCCTTTTTGGTATTGATGAAAGAAGCCTCTTGTGTTTCTGTTAAATTGTCCTCTGCTTTTGGTGCAGGTTTTGTAAGGATATATATTATGCCGGAAAGAACAATGAGGATAAGCAATAATAGTATTGCAAGCCTGTCCCGCTTTTGGAAATAAAAGTAGTCTTTCAAGCACATCTTATATCGCTTTTTTTAACGTATAACAAATATTCGCAAAGCTATGAAAACAAAAGCTATTCACAATAAAAAATAAAGGTCGGATTTTCTTCCGGCCTTTATTTAATGAGAATAGATTAGTCTTTCAGATTGAAAGCCCCCAGTATTAGATATTAAGGTTTATTATTTATTCCGTTAAACTGAGCTTGTCTTATAGCCCATGCAAATACATTAAAGAATGCAACCGAGTTGTATACATCATACGAAACCCCCGACCCATAGTTCGGTTTTGCTTTAGGCTTTTTTGTAACCGGATCAAATGCGAACGGACATATCGTTTTACTTGAATAGTAACCGTTACCATTCGTTAATGCCGAATTGTGGGCGGAAATGAAACCACCATCACCGGCATAAAATAGGTTCATTGTTTTGTGTTTGAAAACTAGCGGGTTGCCTGTAATATCATAACTTCCACCTGACAAATTTGAATAATCATCTCCATAAGAATATATATCCAGTTCGCTCAGTGGCAAGTTAGTTAAAGACATTGCCCACGAAGCATCTTCACCCCAATATTTGCTTCTGATATCGCCGAAAGGCCCGTTCATTATCTCATCATCTGTATTCGTAAATTTATAGATAGAACCTGTTCCTTGTCCGCGATATTGCTTAATAGCCGAAACATTGAACAAATACCTGAAAAATAGGGCGGCACTACCATTCACACCATTAGGATTAGCTTCCCAAAGCAGGAGCATTACTCCTTTATTATTAAGATACTCAACAAAGGCATCCAACAATCTGGCTCTATCGCTTGCATCCGTAGGAATATAAAAATCCTGCGTAACAAGTACAATATCCGGTTTGTTATTTCTCAATTCATTTAAAATAGCAGTGACTTGTGAAGTTGTGGGAATTCCGGTGTAACTGGTTACAACGAAATCATAATTCGGCATATCGGTTTTTACAATACTGTTTTCCAGCACCCCGAAATTAGTGGGCGTTGTCAGAATCGTTCTTGCGGTAGAACCAGAAGACAGGTTATATCCATAATCGGCATCGTGCCCTAATGTATACACCCTCTTTTTAGGAATAACCACTATAACAGTCGCATTACATGTGGCAACAGATTTCTGGCTGTTAGAGGTGATTGTCATATATTTATCCGCCAGACTGGTCGGAGTTCCCGAGCCTCTTAATTTTATATTCATTGTGGTACCGGTCAGAAGCCCTTCATCCCTGAATGTGATGCCATCCACCGTATTAGTTTCGATAATATAAGTGGAGCCGACTGCAGAAAGGTCTACATTTAATGTCATTTCTATATAATTCTCATTCGGCTTCAACGGGACGTCTATTTTATAAACACCTCGTACCTTTACCGAACTACAGTCCATTGTATATAAAGGTTTTATAGACGAGTCCTCCACTTTTATATACAAAGGATCACAAGCATCCAGTTGTTTGTTGTTGAAAGTAATGGTGATGAGGTCACCGTTATTACCCGTAGGAGTAAATTTGAGCGGCGTTCCTGCTCCCGGTACCGAAATAAAATAATATCCCGGCGTCATAAACACTCCTGTTTGCGTGAAATAATACCCGTTGTCTATGCTATGATCGGCAGAATATGCCGCGCGGGCTGTGATAGTGTATGCCCCGGGTTTCTTTACATGCAAGGGTACGGTCATATAGTTCGATCCGTTTAATAACACTTTATCCTGATATTGACCGGCAAATTTAATTGAATCACAATCACCTAATTCCGCAATAGCATTCCCCAATTTAGTTTGAAAACAGTTCCATTGTTCCCCATCCCATTGGTTCAATCCCAGACAAAGCTCTTCATTGTCGTCTTCTTTAATGTTATACACAATAAGGCCTGTGTGTGATTTCTTTGCATCCAGATAGCTTTGTGGCTGAGGATTTGCATTTACTTCTGCCGGAGTTGCAAACGGTAGAAGTTCCTTTTTCATTTTCAGTGCTACACGGGGTAATAGTAAACCCCCGTTTTGTGCTGTTAAATCATCTAATGAATCAATAGCGTTGATGTCTTTTATCTGCAAAGTGGCATACTTTTCCGGTGGCTCCCCACTCCCTATTGTAACTTGTGAATACAGCATTAAATTGGTTATGAGTATGCCCATAGCCAACAATAGAAATTTTTTCCCCATTTTTCTGTAGTAAAATAAAGTTTTAGATTTTAACGTAAAGCTTCATCGATAAATATTTTTAAAAAAACATATTTGCCGATGAAAAATAACTACCCAATAATTTTTTTTGTTTATGTTTGTCTTTCATTTGTCATTTCTGAAACATAAATCACCTTTACAAAATAAATTATATATTTTTTGATAATCATTGATTTGTTTATCAAAAAAGTGTTTGTAATCTAACTGTTGAAAGGAAAAATATTCAGTATTTGAAATATAAAAAATATTCGATACAGGATTATTTCACAAAAACGATTGCGATACGCGGATTATTAACAATTATTTATTTATAAAGATTATTTATTTAAGATATGAAAAGTAAAAATGAGATAAGAAATGCAATAATATCTAAAATCAGAGACTGTGCGCCTGCTCATATAAATTTAACCGATTACGTTCAGGGGATACTGGGTCTTAGCCGGGTTTCTGTGTTTCGCCGGCTCAAAGGAGAGATATCTTTTACCTATGAAGAAATAGTCATTCTTGCAAAAGAAATGAATTTCTCGGTAGACGAACTTATTTATCTTAATTCAAAAAATAAACATCTTTTTGAAATGAATGGTCATGTTGAAGATAACATGGAATCAATTATTTTGAAAACATTGCAGCTGCACTATGAGGAATTAGAGGAAGAGAAGTCGGCCAATCAAAGAAGTACTATTATCATTTCAAATCATCTCTGGTTTGTGTATACACTTCACTTTGAAAATTTATTCAAGTTTTATTATTATAAGTTTATTTATCAGTGGCATCCCGAACGTATAAAAGATAGGATGAAAGATATAGAAGTGTTGCCTGAAATAAAAGACATCAAAAATAAGGTCAAGGATATGCGGCATAATCTCAGTCAGGGAGTCTGGGAATATATTATCGATCGTTACATATTCCTGAATACTATGCAGGAAATACAATATTATTACAGGCGTGGGCTCTTAGATGAAAACGAACTGACAGATATTGCGATGGATTTAAAACAACTGCTGAAATATATCGAATCTGAGATCGGACAAAACAAATCCTATGCAAGAAGGCACCAATATTACATTAGCGACAGGAAAATATATATCAATTCTGCTTCCGTAGAAAATGACGATAAAATCTATGGATTGATTTTCCCGAATGAATTACACCCGACCATATGTCGCGACCAAAATCTTTGCACCTTACACAGACATTATCTCGAAACATATAAGAGGCAAAGTAAATTTATTTCGGGAACTAATGAAGAATTGCAAATAAGTTTTTTTGAAAAGCAATATGCCTATGTTGAAGATTTGATGGCAAACAAAGACCTGATTAATTGATAACAGCGGCAGGAATCTCTTCCGGCCGCTGCTACATCGTTTATTATATGAATATTTCTTACAGTCCTTGTTCGCTCAAATATCTCTCAGCCTCTATTGCTGCCTGACATCCGCTTCCGGCAGCCGTTATTGCCTGACGATAGTGAGGGTCGGCAACATCACCCGCTGCAAATACACCGTCCAGTTCGGTTCTTGGTGTACCCGGAGCAGTAATGATATATCCTGTAGAATCGAGATTCAATTGTCCTTTAAATATATCGGTATTCGGTTTGTGGCCTATTGCAAGAAAGAAACCGTCTATATTGATATCGAATTTTTCTTCGTTAGGTTCCCCCAAATGCTTTACGATATGAGCGCCTTCTACACCGTTCTCCCCGAATAATCCTACAGCATTGCATTCGAACAAAATTTCTATTTTCGGGTTCTGCATCGTCCTGTCCTGCATCACTTTCGAAGCACGCAGATAAGGTTTACGCACAATCAGGTAAACTTTTTCTGCCAGTCCGGCAAGATAAATAGCTTCTTCGCAGGCAGTATCTCCGCCGCCTACTACGGCTACAACCTTTTTACGATAGAAAAAACCGTCGCATGTCGCGCAGGCAGATACACCCATTCCGGCATATTTGGCTTCATCCGGTAAGCCTAGATATTTAGCAGTGGCACCGGTTGCTATGATTACAGTATCTGTTTCTATTGTTTTTTCGCCATCGATGATAACTTTACGCGGATAGCTGGTAAAGTCTACTGCTGTGGCTATCCCGAAACGGATATCCGCTCCGAAGCGTGTAGCCTGTTTGCGCAGGTCTTCCATTAGTTCGGTACCTGTAACGCCTTCCGGATATCCCGGAAAGTTTTCTACGTCGGTAGTAGTTGTCAATTGTCCACCCGGCTGTATTCCTTCATAAAGTACAGGAAATAAATTGGCCCGCGATGCATAGATTGCAGCGGTATATCCTGCGGGGCCTGACCCGATAATCAGGCAACGTACTTTTTCGTTCATGTTTTAAGATTTATATGTTTTGTTTATATTTTATGCAAAGATATAGAAAATGCTTATTCATTCAAAATGTATGTCTTTCCAATTATTTATACATTCATAAACAAAATCTATCTATCGCAGGTCTACGATTTCGGCTCTCGGATATTCTTTCTTATCGAACTGAAATACAGCGTCCGGCAAGTTTGCACCGCTTTGGTAACTCTTTATGCTCAGTATATTTTCGATGCCGTTCTTGTCAGTTACGGTTATTTTTGAGAATATGTTGCTGGCTTTATCGATAAGTACAAGGATTTTAGTGAATTCGCCATTTTTTTTCTGAGGAATAAGTTCCACTTCGTTTAAAGATTTTCCGCCCGATCTCTTCTCCCCTTTATAAGACAAATTAAATCCCTTTTTATATATATTGAAAAGCACCGACGGGCTGATAGCCTGCAATTCTTCTCCGGTAGGACTGGTGATATTTACCTCTTCGGTATCTTTTACATATACCCACTGGGTAATGCCGTCGAACCATGTGATTGCATCCGGTATTTCAATCTTGAATTTATTGCCTTTCATAGATGCCTTACCGTCGTAGCTATATACCGAGTTGGACTTGGTATCTTTCGAATCGAGCGTGAAAGTAGCTGTTACGGCACCCGCTTTATTGTATGCATCCGATGCTTTATCCAATATATCACGGGCATTTTGAGCCCACAGTCCGGTGGCGAATGTGAAGAGTACGAATAATATAAAAAGTTTGCTTTTCATTTTCATTTTCTGATTTGTATACAAATATAGACAATTAATTGACTGAAAAGTTTAAAAACCCAAAGCTAAATACTCTCATTATTAGGATTATTTGTATTAACCTCTTATCCGATTAAGAATCTGTTTTTATATATAAATAATACTTACTATTCTATAAAACCCCACATCGCTTAAAATATTTTTTTACCCAGTTCGTCTACACTAATAGAGGTACCTAAGTAACAAATTATTAATTAGAATAAAACAAAAACAAATATGAGAAATTTTGGTATGGGCTTCTTCGGAAGAGGCCATTTCGATATGGACGCAAAAAAAGATCTTATGGAAAAATGGTCAGCAATGACTATGGAAGAGAAAGTTGAGTGCATGAATAAGAAAATGGAAAAAGCAGGCAAAGAGGGTTGCGGTCATCGCGGACACTTCGGTGGCTGGGGCTTCGCAGCCGGTATTTTCGACCATTTCCGCAAAAGCTGGGAGAAAATGACCCAAGAGGAAAAAGAAGCGTTTATAAAAGAAAGGGAAGATGCAATGAAGAACAGGGATTTTTCACATCACGGTCATTTCAGCGTCGAAGCTATCGATAAATTGTGTGAAGAATGGATGAGTAAGACATCCGAAGAAAAAGAGCAATTTATCAAAAATAAAAAAGAAGCTATCCTTAACAGGCATTTTGCTATGCATGGACATGGATTCGGCGGACACGGCGGGTTCGGCTTCGGAGAAGAATGTAATCACAGATAATGCGGGAGGCAGCGATAAACAATATTCAAAAGTTTCTACTAAAAAAGAGGTATTGCATTAGGATACCTCTTTTTCTATTATATATAAACCGATAATTTCTAAAAAGAATTGAGCCTTTGCTCCAGACTGTATTCATCCGCAATAAGCACATCACGCGCCTTGCTGCCCTGTGTCGGGCCTACAATGCCTGCCGCTTCAAGTTGATCCATCAGCCGTCCGGCACGGTTGTACCCTATCGAGAATTTACGCTGGATAAGCGATGTCGACCCTTGCTGATGCACTACAATGAGTCGGGCAGCCTCGTCGAAGAGCGGGTCTCGGTCGTTGAGGTCGATGTTTCCTATTTTATCTTCGCTGGCATCGCCGACATATTCAGGCAGTTCGAATGCATGGGAATATCCCTGCTGATTACCAATGTATTGTGCTATGCCTTCCACTTCAGGAGTATCTACGAATGCACACTGTATACGCACAAGATCGCTACCCTGAGAGAATAATAAATCTCCCCGTCCTATCAACTGGTTAGCTCCCGACATATCGAGAATTGTACGCGAGTCTATCTGCGAAGTTACACGGAAAGCCATACGTGCAGGGAAGTTAGCCTTTATCGTACCCGTAATGATATTTGTAGTCGGGCGCTGCGTGGCGATAACCATATGCATACCTACCGCACGTGCTTTTTGCGCAATACGCGCTATCGGCATTTCTATTTCTTTTCCGGCGGTCATTATCAGGTCGCCGAACTCGTCTATTATAATAACAAGGTATGGAAGGAACCTGTGCCCTTTCAATGGGTTAAGGCGGCGCTTCCTGAATTTTTCGTTGTATTCTTTAATATTACGCACACCTGCATTCATCAGCAGTTCGTAACGGTCATCCATTTCCTTAGTCAGTGAATTCAGGGTCTGGGTTACCTTTGTTACATCTGTAATAATGGCTTTTTCAGCATCGGGCAGTTTAGCCAGATAATGCTTTTCAATTGTAGAATAGATGTTGAATTCCACCATTTTAGGGTCAACAAGCACCATCTTCATTTCGGCAGGATGCTTCTTATATAATAATGATGTGATAATTGCATTCAATCCTACCGATTTACCCTGTCCTGTGGCTCCTGCTACAAGTAAGTGAGGCATCTTGCACAGGTCGAACATAAATATTTCGTTCGTAATTGTTTTACCCAATGCCACCGGCAGGTCGTAGGTACACTCCTGAAATCTGCGCGAGGCTATTACCGACTGCATGGATACAATCTGCGGGTCTTGGTTAGGAACCTCTATACCGATCGTTCCCTTACCCGGCATAGGTGCAATAATACGGATACCGAGTGCTGAAAGACTCAGTGCTATATCGTCTTCCAGATTACGGATCTTAGAAATGCGTACTCCGGCTTTCGGTACTATTTCATATAGTGTGATTGTAGGGCCGACGGTTGCCTTAATGGAAGTAATTTCAATACCGTAATTTTGCAGGGTAGTAATAATTTTGCTCTTATTGGCATTCTGTTCATCCATATCCACCCCTTTTCCGGTAGTGTCATATACTTTCAACAGAGCAGTAGAAGGGAAGTTGAAATTAGACAGGTCTTTTGTCGGGTCGTATTCTTCCATTTCTTCACCTTCGGGCAGAATATCGTCGGGCATATCGGTTTTTTTCACCAATGGAATTACAGGTTCTGTCTTCGGAGTATTTTTTACCGGCTGAACAAATTCTTCATCTTTAGGCACAACCACCTCGAATTCGTTATCCACTTTCACCGTGGTTGCCTTTTGCGGCTTCACCTTCTCGATCGGCAAAACTTTTTTATCAGGTATAATAACGTCTGCCTCATCCTCATTTTCTGAGATATCATTCTTATCTTTTTTCCTTCTCAGGAATGCAAACCAGCTTTTCTTTTCTTTCACCGGCTCTTCTTCCACTTCTTCTTCATAGAAATTGCTGACTTCCGGATCGAAACTGTCCGATGAATTGTTTTTCAACGGATTTTTGAACAGTCCGCGGAAAAACTCCATAGATGCTTTCTTTGTAATGATGAGGAATATAATCAGCAATAAAAGAATGATCATTATTACTCCCGGAATGCCGAGTGCAGCTTCCAGCTTATCCTCTATAAACTGCCCGTGCGCCCCGCCCCATATTATATGGCTGTCGCTAAATAGTGAAGAAAGCACAAAAGCGCTTGTTATCGATCCCCAGATCATGGCGAAAGCAATGAGCAGGAAAGACCGTATGGCCGATATTTTTATTACCCGCATCAGTTTCAGTCCCATCAGGATGAAATAAACAGGAATAAGCATAGAAAATATCCCGAACCATTTATTGATAAATATTTCAGCTATAAATGCCCCTGCAACTCCTGTCCAGTTGCTGATCTGTTGCTTTTGGGTGAGCAGGTCGAGGAAGTATCTGTTTTCAACTTTGCTTTGGTCGGCAGCTCCCGTTCCGAAGAACGATATCTCTGCCAGGAGGATGTATGCGCCTATGAAAGCAAGGCACACACCCAGTAAAAATCTGGTACGTTCCTTTTTTATGAACTCTAAAAACAAAGAGCCTTTATTTGGTGTTTTCTTTTTCTGAACAGTTTTTTTTGCCATATGATGGTGAAGCGAAAAGGATAATCTAAGTTTGGTTTATTATTCAAAAATCTAACTACAAATATAACGCTTTTTTAAATAGGAATGCTGCGGAGTTTTCTTCTTTTACAATAGCCCTAAAATCATAAATTATATAAAATTTGCAGGTCGTGGAGATTTTTTTACTAAAAAAAACAATTTAAATTAAACCTTTTCTAATTTTTTCAGTCACACATGTCAAGGTAAATAAAAAATCATATATACAGGAATAATGGAAAGGAATAGTGTCCTACTTATTTTTTTGTGCTTATTTTTTCAATTGACTGCGCAATCTCAGACAGTAAATATTACAGGTACAGTATTTGACGATGCTACCAAGGAAGGCATAGAACTTGCCAGTATAAGAGTAATGAATCAAAAAGATAGTGCCTATGTAACAGGTGCGGCCACAAATGCAACAGGTAAGTTCAGCGTGGCTGTAAAGCCTGGCAACTATCTTGTCCATGTATCTTTTTTGGGTTATGTTGAACAATATTTCAATGTGAATACAAGGGAAAAAAGAACCATTGGTGATGTATATCTGAAAGAAGACGGGATATTGTTGGGAGAAGCCGTAGTAGAGGCCAAAGCTCCCGAAATCATTATAAAGGGGGATACAACCGAATACAATGCCGATTCGTATAAGGTTCAGGAAAGTGCTGTGCTCGAAGACCTGATCAAGAAGATACCCGGAGCAGAGATCGATGCCGACGGAAAGATTACAGTAAACGGAAAGGATATAACCAAAATACTTGTAGACGGCAAGGAATTTTTTAGTGACGACCCTAAAACTGCATCACAGAATCTTCCTGCCAAAATGGTGGAAAAACTGCAGGTGCTGGATAAGAAATCCGATATGGCTCAACTAACAGGCTTCGACGATGGGGAAGAACAGACTGTTATCAATCTGGTCGTAAAGCCAGATATGAAACAGGGAACACTGGCTAATTTACTTACCGGATACGGGAATAAAGACCGATACGAAGGAAACGGCTTTGTAAACCATGCCAGAGGAGATACCCGAATTTCGGTGCTGGGGAATATAAATAATAACAATAATGAGAATGCTAATTCACGCGGTGGGGGCAGAGGTCTTACCGAAACAAAAGAAGTGGGGTTGAATATTGCTTCCGAGACATCCGAGAAATTTAAATTCGACGGAGATATTTATTACAGCCATACCGACAATGACCTCACCTCTACGACCAGCAGAGAGTATTCATCGCGCAATATGACCGAAAACGGTATGTCGGAATCTAATAATAAAAACGGTCGTTTTCGCTCGCGTTTCCGTTTCGAATGGACACCTGATACGTTGACAAAAATTATTTTTACTCCAAATATTTCATTTAACAAGACAGATAATTCATCATTGAGTACATCATTGAGGGAGAATTTCGATGCACCGAATCAGAATATGTCTTCTACCAGCACTTCTTCTTCGGATGGCAATACTTTCAGCTTGAATGGCAACTTGTTAATAAACAGAAAACTGAATAATAAAGGACGTTCGATTACCTTCGAATTATCAGGTGGACTTAGTGACGGAGACACTGACGGCACAAACTATTCCCTTACCGATTATGTAAATACCGGAGAACAGAAGCTATTAGACCAGATTTCGGATCAGAAAAACAACAGCAATAACTGGCGTGCACGTGTTTCATATCTGGAGCCGATAGGGCGTGGTAATTTTTTGGAGCTGGCATATAATATCCGGAATAATCATTCCGAAACGGATAAAAAAACGTATGAAAACGACGGAACAGGAAACTACAATAAGGTAGCGGAAGACTATACACGTAATACCCAGAATGACTTCCTGAACCAGAACATATCACTCAGTTTTCAGGCGCGCAGGCAAAAATACAATTATACAATCGGTGCAGGGCTGGAACCGTCGAGTTCGAAGACAAAGGTTACACAACCGAATATGGAAGAAAGAAACGATCCGCGCAGGAATTTCCTTAATTTTGCACCGCGAATGGAATTCAACTATTTGTGGGACAGAAGGCATAATCTGCGTATACGGTATGACGGATCCACCAGTCAGGCAAGTACAAACCAGTTATACGACGGTATTATCAGCCAGAATGCTACGGATACCACAAGAGGTAATCCTAACCTGAAACCGAGTTTCCGTCATAATGTAAACCTGCGTTACCAGAAGTATATACCCGAGAATGCTTCTTCTATCATGGCCTTTGCAAGATTCCAATATATAACGAACGATATCGTGAGTGTATCCAGTTGGGCAGACAATGGTGGGAGGACAAGCACGTATGAAAATATATCCGGTAATATGAACGGATTCTTCCGCTTCATGTACAATACTCCGCTAAAAAATAAAAGTTTTTCTATCAATACGGGTACATTCGGTAATTATACACGGGATAATACCTTTATTTCGAGTAAAGATACAGACCCTCAGAAAAATACGGCGAATATATACCGTATAGGTGAAGATCTGCGCCTGAAATTTAACTCCGACAAACTGCAGTTTAATATCGGTGGTAATATTACCTATGAAGATACGAAACACAGTTTGTCTAAAGATAGGAACCAGGCTATTTACAATTACGGAGGCTTCGGTGATTTCACATGGTACTTACCCTATAATTTCACATTGGAGAGCAATTTGAATTATTCATCCAATTCGGGTTACGAATCAGGATATCAACAAAATTCATGGCTGTGGAATGCCTCTTTATCGAAGCAGTTTAATATAAGTTTCAATTCGGGCGATTCGAAGACAACGCTTCCTACCACGCTTCGTTTCAAAATTTACGACATATTACAGGACAGAAGTAATATATCGCGTTCATCGAATGCTGAAAGTATAACATATTCAACAACGAATACTATCACCAGCTATTTTATGGTCAACCTTATCATTCGCTTCCAGTCTTTCAAAGGTGGTGCGAAGAGGGCTGATATGCCTGAAGAAGGAGGCCGCCGTTATGGTCCTCCGGGTGGAGGCCCTCCGGGAGGCGGACGCAGAGGTGGAGGCCCTATGTTCTAAGAGATATAGCAGAATCCGTAACGTTGAGTTGCGGATTTTTTTATTTATAATCGGAAAAAAATAAGGACGTCTTCACAGACAGCCTTATCGAGAATCGTTGCTCTATTTAAACTCTTATTTTGGATGATAATATTTCTTTTATAAACAGCCTCCGTATCTAATTCACAGATTACTTACAGAGGCTGCAGTCGTAGGAAATTAATCAGACATCTGAGATAATTCGAGTGCTTTGGTTGTGATATAATATTTTGTCAGCATATTGGGCACTTCCCACTCCGGAAGTTTACCGTCTTTCAAATATTGCAGATAGTTGGCGGCAACCTGTCCGAAATGAGCTTCGTGTCCGACTTTATAGGATTCCGGTATAATAACTTCGCTTCTGTTATCTCCGTGCTTGAGAGATATTCCCGGATATTTTTTCAGTAGTGTAGGTAAATATTTATCGAGGGCTGCTTTAAGAACTTCATAATTTTTGCCTTTTACAGGTTCGATATAAAGCGTCGGTTTATATTCCTGTTCCTTGCCTTGCAATATAATAAGGTTGCATAAGGATCCCCGCATAATAGAGTAATGGGTATCCCCTGTTCCGGCCGGCGCCTGATAGTTCCATATCACACTGATCTTGGCATGGATGTCATTTATCGTATAATTGAATGCACCATTTGATAACACATATAATGAATCTCCTTTTACATCTTTCTGCAGATAAGACGGGTATTTGTCCATTGCCGTTGCCATTTTGAACTGCTCTTTAGAGAGGACTGTCGGCCATTGTTTCGATTGATATATATTTACCTTATTACGGTCTATAATCTGCTCAGGAAAGCATTCCCATTGTACAAGATCGACAAGATGTGTGGTAACGTCCACAATTCCGTTGCCTTCCTGTTCCACATCGAAGAACCATGCCGGCCTTTTCAGTACGCTTCCTGCAACATCCTTGTAGAAATGGTGTACACTTTCTTTCACAATGGCAGGCTCTTCGGCCGAACCTTTCTGCATGGTTCCGAATAGTTCCGGTACCATTGAGAATTCTTTTTGCAGTATGGTCGTTATTTCGAAACGTTCGGTCATTACATCGTAAAGCAATACGCCTTTTTCTTCTGCCAGCTTAAAAGCATCTTCCAGTAATTTAAAGTTTTCGGTATTTATCGCCATGGGTTTATCTGCCAGAACATTCAGACCTGCCTCTATCGACTTGAATATATATTCGGTCTTTTTCTTATTATTCCCTGCCAGAACAACCACGTTTCCTGGTTTCTGTTCCAGCATTTTCTCTAAGAAATCGTTGCCGAGATAAACATTTTTTTTCCAATGAGTTGGTTCTTCGCTTCTGGCATTGAATCCTTCTATCTTGGATAAATATTCATTCACTTCATCTCCTTCCGGTGCATATACATGGAATCCTTCATCGATTTGCGGATTATGCGTCTTTTGCAGCAGGGCAGCATGGAAATGCCCCGGATCGAGGATAATAAGCGTCACCTTGTCGGATTTCCCGCTGTCTTTTGTACATGCAGCAAACAACAATCCTATCAGAAATATTGTATAATACTTTATCATATATGTTCGTTTTATAGATGAGTTTTAACGAATCTCGAACCCTGCGCGTTGAGGTCTCGATATCATGCTGTTTGCTTCATCATCGTTTTTGAAACGTTCCCTGATAGGATCCCAGTATAATTTCCGTTGCAGCTTCATAGCTATATGCTGCAACAGGCAGGCTGTACACGAACGATGTGCCACCTCTGCCGGGGCTATCGGCTGGGTACGGTTCTTTACTGCTTCGAGCCAGTTGCCGTGATGGTCTTTACTTTCAGGCACTCTCCATGCTCCATCGCCTAGAGGGGCCAGTATCTTAGGGTCGCTTGCATCTATTGCTTTCGATTTTTTTGTAGGAGATGTCGGATCGCTTGTTGTAATTTGCTGGTCGCCACGGCTGACAAATATCCAGCCCTTGGTGCCTTTAAATAATATTCCGTTTGGCTTGTCGGTATTGTTTTCGGTTAAGCCGTATACTTTTACTCCGTTCGGATATAGAAGTTCCGTTTCGAAATTTCCGTGCACATCCCATAGCCCCGAAGTAGGGAATGTTGCTTTTCCGCTTATTTCTACAGGCCCCGAATGTTCGAGATTCATCGCCCAGTGTACAATGTCGAAATGGTGGGTGCCCCAACCCGTAATCATTCCGGCACCGAACTGTTCGCATCTCAGCCAGCCCGGCCTTCCGTAGCCTGTTGGCGGATGAACACGGTCTTCTGTATAGTAAACATATGGGGTAGGCCCTATCCACAAGTCATAATTCAACTGCTTTGGAACAGGCATCTCGTTTGTCTTGCCTCCGGCCGGGTCCCCGGGCAGTCTTACCTCACATGAGATAAGATCGCCAATCCTGCCGTTGCGGACAAATTCGACTGCTTCACGGAACTGTTTCCACGAACGCTGCTGGCTACCGATCTGAAATATACGTCCTGTCCTGTTCACTGCATCACTCATGAGGCGCCCTTCCTCAATTGTTAATGATGCAGGTTTCTGCAGGTATACATCTTTTCCGGCATATACAGCGTCTATAGCCTGTTTCGCGTGCCAATGGTCGGGAGTACTGATTACTACAGCATCGATATCCTTATTGTTGAGCATATCGAGATAGTTTTCGTAAGTAGCTACTCCATTATACGCTTTGCCCGTCTTTTTTGCATAATAATTATTTATCAGTTCTTTACCCTGTTCCAGCCTTACACTGTCTACATCGCATGCTGCCATTATCTTTGTGAAATCATATTTCCATATACCCGGCAAGTCGTGTCCCCGTGATATACGGCCTACCCCAATGGCCCCTACATTTATCTTATTGCTCGGCGCATCTTTTCCCAGTACACTTGCCGGAATGATAGTCGGCATTATGAAAGAACCTGCGCCTAAGGCTGCCGCTCT
This sequence comes from Prevotella sp. 10(H), assembly GCF_000711235.1. Lineage (GTDB taxonomy): Bacteria > Bacteroidota > Bacteroidia > Bacteroidales > Dysgonomonadaceae > Dysgonomonas. Next base: position 218,464 of record NZ_JOMI01000002.1, read on the forward strand.
TTTTATAAAGTCTCTTCTGGATGTTGTCATATCGTGTTTTTTATAGTATTATTATTTGGTCATAGTTACTGTTATACGTGGAGGACTAGCATAGTCCAGCCAGTACTGTTCTGCCCTTTCGGCTGTCATTTCACCGCTGTAAACTACCACCCTATACTGCAATGTATAGTCTTTCCCCGGCATCAGTGGCCAGTCTTTAGTTTTCGCCGGATTGAAGTTCATATATACATCCTTATCTCTTTCTGGCCATACACGTATAGGTTCCGGAAAATTGAAGTTAGTAGGATAGCTTAGGAAGAGTATTCCCGACTGATTTCCTCCGGCCTTTCCGTTACAAAACATCCAGCGGGCGACGGTATTGTCGGCATCCTTCCTTGTTTTACCTTCCGATGTAAGGATAGTGCTTGTAGACGTATTCCATTCGGGAGTTGCCCGTATGCTGAATCCGGCATAACGGTAAGCATTGATAATAAACGGAGATTCGGAAGCGCAATTCATTGTAGAGGAGAAATCCCACAGCCATACTTTGCGGTTCTGTTCATCTTTTACATCCCATAATCTGATTGCAAAAGTTTCGTTCATGGCTACCTTTTCATATCCCGGTTTGAATACAACATGTTCCTGAATACCTTTCAGCCCTCCGTATACCGTGCCTCCTGTCATAGAGTTGAAAGCTTTAAACCTTACAGTTCCCTGCCCGTCGGCAAGATTCCAGAAATCGACGGATTTTCCCTCGAATGTTACCCGTGTCCATGGATTCCATATGCCGTAATGATGATAATGGTCGCGAGGCTGTATGTTTGTCAGTACTTCGCCGGTAGGCGACCAAAGGGGATGTATAAATCCACTGCGGCGGTATTCATATTTTGCGCCTTTGGGCGGAAGTTTTACTCCGTAATGGTATTCCATTACTTTATTCTCACTCGAAGATATCAGTATGGCATCTTCCGATTTCTTTATGTTTATCACATTGTCGAAATTTTCCGGCTTGCCGTTTTCAATTATATACCTGCGTTTGCTTTTTGCTTTGGTATGGGAGGATATTATCCACGATAGTATACGGCCGCTTTGTGATTGCTCGATCTGGTACTTTACAGGAACCTTTTCTTTATTTATCATTTCATACAAAACCAGACTTGAATCGGCTTCGAGCGTTATAGCATCGAGCGATATATTGACGGGGGTCTCATATCTGTCTGAAGCTCCGGCATCGACCACAATTGTAGCTATTTCTTTTCCGCTTATATAATAGGTGGAGAGCAGAAATAAGGAAGCGATAATGATTATTTTTTTCATATTGGATAGTATCAAAATTTAGCGGTTAGTACATTCTTATTTACAATAACAAATATCGAAATTAAAACAAATCCCTTCAAATACTAAATTCGCAAATGCTTATACAATAATTGCATTAACTATAGACTCTGAGCAAATAAAGGTAAAAGATAAAATAAGTGTGATAATTCTCATAAAAGTTTAAGTTAATACAACTAAACGGAGTAGTAAAAAACATTTAAATTTTTGGGAGACATTTAAAGTATTATTATATTTACAGGTAATAAACCTAAATCAGTTCGATATTTTTTAAGCCTTAAGAGGGACACATTATTGCGGGAGACAGAGCACGTCTTCGCTCGTAATTATTCAATCCGTAATTCGTTATACTTATCCTTGTTCGGATAGGATATCTATATGAAAAGAGATAGCACTATCTCCGGATTATAATCAACAGAAACATATATGCCTTGAAAATAATATTATGAAAACTACAGTGAAAATAATGCATGAGCAGCTTGGGCTTGTTTCCGGCTCTCCGGTTAAAATAAAGTGGTGCGATTACGACTACTTCAAGTATCCGTGGCATTTCCATAATGAATATGAAATAGTGTATGTCATTAAAAGCTCGGGCACACGCTTTGTAGGGAATAACATAGAGCCGTTCACCGATGGAGACTTGGTGCTGTTCGGAAGCTATCTTCCGCATATGTACCGCAATGATGATAAATATTATGAGGGCAATCCCGAGCTGCGTGTGCATGCTATTACAATACAATTTTCAAAAGATTTTTTCAACCATGCCATTCAGTATTATCCCGAATTCCAGAAAATAAAAGGGATGCTGGATATGGCGAAGAAAGGAATCTATTTCGAAAAACGGGAGAATGATATTATCCGCAAACGCATAAAAAAGTTGCTGAATATGTCGGGTCTGGAAAGGCTACTCGAATGTATCAAAATTCTTTCCCTAATGAGCAAAACGTCATATAAACGGGTGCTTAGCAGTGATAGCATCGACCCGGATCCGCTGCTGTATGGAGACTCACGCATCACAAAGGTATTAAGTAAGCTGAACCGTGATTATCACAAGCCTGTTATATTATCAGAAATTTCGGATATATCTGGTATGAATAAAAGTGCTTTCTGCCGCTATTTTAAAGAAAAAACAGGGAAGCCGATGATGTTGTATATAAATGAATTGCGAATTAAATATGCCTGCAACCTGTTGCTGGGCGGCGATATGTCTATTTCGCAGATTTGCTACGAATGCGGGTATAATAATATTTCTAATTTTAACAGGCATTTCAAGAAAATAACGGGCTTTACTCCATCGGAATATATAGAAGAATTTAAGCGGGATATGCGTCCGGTCATTGTAGAAGAACCGGAGGAAATATAAAAAATCCCTCTTCCTACGGTTGAATGAGGAAGAGGGATTCGCATAATAAGCATCATTGGTTAGCAGTGCAATGATGCAAATCAGAACGGAATCTTAAAAACATGCTTTATCAGCCTTTTCTATACCCATTTCCAAACCGCATATTTCGGCCATCCCTTTCATCCGTCCGATGAGGGGATAGCCCGGATTTGCCTTACGGTTGTAATCATCTAATATTCTTAACCCATGATCGGGACGAAACGGCATCCGAACATCTTTTCGCCCTTTTCTTATTCTTCTTTTCTGTTCTTCGAGCAAGGCTTTCACTACTTCGTACATATCTATAGATCCCTCGAGATGTCCCGATTCGTAAAAACTTCTACCGTTCAGCCTTTGTGTATTGCGCAGATGAACAAAATGTATCTTTTCTCCCAGTTGTTTCACAAACTCTACAAGGTCGTTGTCTTCCCTAGCCGATAGCGAGCCTGTACATAAAGTGATACCGTTCGCAATGGAATCGTATTGTTCCACTATCCACTTGAAGTCGTCTATTGTGCTGGCAATACGCGGTAGCCCGAGTAAAGGAAAAGGAGGGTCGTCAGGGTGAATAGCCATATTGACGCCCCATTTTTCGGCTACCGGCAGCACATCCGATAGGAAAGCAGAGAGATTTTTCCGCAGTTGTCCCGAATCGATATCTTTATATTGTTCCAGATATTTCAGGAACAATTGTTTGTAATCTTCCACATCTCCCACAGTGCCGTTGATAAAGCCCTGTGTAACTACAATTATGTTGTGTGCCAGTTTTTCCTTTTCTTCGTCAGTCATATTTTCTGCCAGTACACGTGCTCTTTCCCTCACATCCTGCGGATAATCATCTGCTGCAGACGGGCGCTTAAGTATATGAATATCGAAAGCGGTAAAAACAAGATAATCGAACAGCATCGATTCGGCGCCGTTTTTATCTTTATAATGAAGGTCGGTTCGTGCCCAGTCGAGTACCGGCATAAAATTGTAGCAGACAGTATCAATGCCGCATTCTCCTAAATTGCGAATCGACCTCTTATAATTTTCTATCAGCCTGCACCTATCTGCTGAACAAGTCTTTATTCCTTCCGACACGGGCAAACTCTCTACTACACTCCAGCGCATACCCCACGACTCGATTTCGCATTTTACTTTCATTATCTCCTCTTTTGTCCATACTTCCCCGTTCGGAATATGATGCAAGGAGGTTACAATGCCCTCTATTCCTATTTGTTTTAGTTGTGACAACGTTACCGAATCGTTAACTCCAAACCAGCGCCATGTTTTTTCTAATGCCATATTACCTAATTAATGATTGTTTTCTTTATCGATTTTATTTCTGATGCATTGTGTGTAAGTTTTCTTTGCCTAATGCTTCGCCAAGCGCATTGAGCATGCCATATCCGAATCTGTTGTCGGGTAATAGGTAATGCCCTTCCGACCATTCGTTGAAACAGGCAATGGTTATGAACCTCGGAATTTCAGGATTTTTATTCAGATATGAGAATGAAGACATGACAAAGGCTTTGAATGCTGCCGGACTTTCATTCCTGAATATGGTACATCCCGGCCATTGATCTTTATTCGGTTTTGACGGACGTTGATCAGGTGCGATATAGCGGGGTGTCGAATCCCAGCCTGCACCCAGAGACGGAATATACGGTATGTCGAATTCCATACGGTGTTCGTCCCATAACTTAAAGGCTACATCTGCAGCGGCAATTCCGTAGTCGGGCAATTCGATGTCCTTCGGTTGAAAACGTCCCGCTATCCAGTCCAGCGGATTGTAAGAACCGACCGTATTGTATCCTGCTCCAGCCATATTCTTGGTACTGAATCCTGTAACATGGAAATGCAGATCCGGATGTCCCAGATGTCGGGCATACTCCCGCAGGTCGGTAAATAATTTTTTTACCCCATCGAGTGAGAGCTTGGCTTCAAGCCGGCGTGCATCCCAGATGCATATAACAGGTTTCTTATCTATTTTCCAGTAGTTTTCGAGATTACAGTATCGTGAGATAATGTATGTAAGGCTTCGGAAAGCCTCTTCGTATGAAAAATCCGGTGCATCATAGCTGGGTGGATAAGCATTCTGTCCGTCGGTTTTCTTGGTAGGGTAGAGGATATACCACGGGTGGTTTGTCCACATGCAGGCAAATTTTACATCGTTTGTATTTTTTGCTTCCAGAAACCCATTTTCAAGAGCTTCGTGCAGGCATGGTTTCCCCCCATACCAATACCAGTCCCAGATGAGGACATCTACGCCGCTTTTTTTGCAAAGGTCGTTATATACTTCCCACGTAGACGGCAGGCTTTCATCCAATTCTCCGAGTAAAGGTGTTCTCGGTTGCTGATGCCCGTCGAACCATGGGCGTGCACTCCTTATCAGGTTATATTCTGTCCACCCCGGTGCATAGAGCTTGTTGTGAAGAGCCGATGCATGATAATTTGGGAAAACATAGGATGCTACCGTTAATCCGTCGGGTTTTTTCAAATATTGCGTGCCTCCTGCCAAAGTTTCGAGGTCATCCGGCAGACGGCTGACTTTGGCTTCTGTCTTTTTCTGAGCAGTAATAGAAAAAGATACTATAATGAAGGACAGTAACAGAAAATAGTTTTTCATATAAATTAAAATTGAGTGACTAATCTATCATTCTGAAGTCCGGACATAATTATTGAGGAAATCTTCCGGCTTCAGAATGATAAATATCTAAATAACTCTATCTATATACATTAACCCATATATTTTTACTCCACAGGAATATTATTCTCAGCACCCGGATAACCTATATTCTGATTGATGCGCCCCATGGTATTGGCTGTAATGGCTGTATGAGGAACCGGCCAAAGTACATGATAAGGTCTTATCACAAACGGATTTGTAGAATAAAAATATTCTTTTCTGTAGAAATTATTCTTTAAAATAACCCTGTCGTAATACCAGTTCTTTTTGCTGAAGTCTTTCAGGTTGTATCCGTCTTTGCCCAGTTGTGCCATAATGAATGCGATGCGGGTAAGTTCTGTCTTACGATGCTCTTCTATAAAGAGTTCGCGTGCCCGTTCATCCAATATATCATCCAGAGTAACTGCCGATAATTTCGGTGCCTTTGCCCTGTCGCGCACTTCGTTTACATCACTTGTCGCTTTAGATATATTGTTGAGCCAGTAATAGGCTTCGGCTCTCATCAGATACGTTTCTGCCAGACGGAATACATATTGATCGGTAAATCCACCCGAAGGAGTTTTTCCCTTATTGATGTCATCTTTATATATCAATACCTTTACTCTCGGGAATGAATAGTAGCACCGCATGGTATCGGTTACATATTGTCTTTGTACAGGTTTTCCGAACCATTCTGCACTACCTCCCTTAGACGCAGGCCTGTTATATTTCAACGTTGATATATCATACCAGTTATTGTTATTGCGGCGCATATCACTACCGCAGTTTTTCCATATCTCGTATTGGTGATAGTTGCTTGGGCGTATTTTGGATATGCCGCGTCCGAGCTCTGCCAATTGTTCGTATCCGTCATAAGGGCCTGTATCGTAGGTCGTCCCTTGTTTTCCGTCCGGCGTTCTTACTGCGGCTCCGTTGCTCCAGTAAGGAACATAATTACGCATACGCTGTGAGCCGTTTCCTTGTACATTCCCCAACAAGCCGTATCGTTCCTGTAATACGAAAATTGCCTCTTTGTTGGCATTGTCACTGATGTTTACTTCGCCGAAAAGGTCGTTGAAAACATCGAGGCTTGCATTGCTTGCATTTGTTCCGAAGCGGGTTTTCATTAGCGACAAGCCGTTATCGTTGATACAGCGTGTAGCCGAATCGACAGCTTTCTGGAATTCACCTACAGCCAGATAGAGCTTCGTTAGCAGATGTTCCCCTGCCGCTCTGTTTACTCCTCCGCGGACTACCTCTTTAGGGAGCCATTGTACGGCAAATTCCATATCGGATTTCATTTGATGAAGAATTTTTAATCTGGATGAAGAAACGAAATCGATTTTTGGTTCTGCTACCTCTTCCAGTACTAACGGCACATCACCCCACTGATGAGTCAGGAGATAGTACCAGTATGATCTGTGGAAATAGGCTTCCGATAGCAGGGCATTCTTATCCTGTTCGGATATGCCTTCTACTGTTTCTACCCGGGTGACAATGGTATTGGCATACTTGATGCCGTTCCAGCAATATTCCCAATACCGTAAGTACGCATCGATACTGGATTCGGGAGTCAATTGTATTTCCAGATTATGTATTTCTTTGGTTTCGGGAGAGCCCATCACCGACATATCTGAATATGCGTATTCAGATACCAAGGGATTCATATTGCTGAAAGCATCGCCGAACCACTCCCATTTTATCTGTTTGCGGCATGTATTGAGTCCGGCTTCCAATCCTTCTTTTGTATTGTAAGTATTTTCGGGAGCATAGAAAGATAATGGCTTCGGATCGAGGTCAACACACGATACCATAGTGATAAGGCCAATCGCTATGATAGAACTTTTTACTATATTTAAAGTATTCATCTTACTTATTTGTTTAATAATTGTTCTTCTTAAAATGTGATATCTATGCCGAGAGTGAACATACGGGGAGATGTCCCTATATTTTCAGGATCATAGTATTTCCAGTCTGTAATTACAAAAGCATTGTCTACATTAAGGCTTACTTTGAGATTTTCGATAGAAGCCTTTTTGAGAAGTTTTTTAGGGAAGATATATCCTAAAGATGCATTTTGCAAGCGTATGTAGTCTCTTTTCTTCCATATTCTTACACTAGGATTGGCACTGTTCGATCCCAGCCGTGCATATTCATTAGACGGGTTGTCCGGTGTCCAGTACTCGGTCCATATCGAGTTGAACCTGTCGTAATAACGGCCGTCGTAATTGCGCGGCATGCTGTCTTCGCCCCAGTAGTTAAATTCTCCTCTGAATACGAATGACAGATTAATACAGTTCAGGAAGGTAAAATCATTACGCAGCGACATATGATAGCGAGGTATTCTCGAGCCCATAAACAGTTTGTCTCTTTCGTCGAGTACGCCGTCTTCATTAACGTCCAGAAGCCTCGGGTCACCGGGTTGTTTCCCGTATTTCTTCGCCTCTTCTTCCTCTCCGAGCTGCCATATGCCTATCATCTTGTAATCCCTCAGCGTATATATGCCATGACCGATATACCATCCGTTTGTCAGGTCGTCGCCTTCTCTTTGGCCTATTACGTTGCCGTCATTGTCGAGCACATCTACCATGTCGCCATACAGGTGCTTGATCTTATTGTTGTTGGCGCTGTATATAAAGGTTGTAGACCAATGCACTTTTTTAGGAATATTGAGGTTTACACTGCTTAGAGTAAGTTCTATACCTTTGTTGTTTACCTCTCCCAGATTGGAGATAACAGTTCTGAAGCCTGTTATATTCGGTAATGCCCTGTCTAATATGAGATCTGTAGTTTTGTTGGAATATATATCTACTACCCCGCTCAGCCGTCCGTTGAAAAAGCCGAAATCGAGGCCTAAGTTAAAGGCTTGTGTTCTCTCCCATTTCAGCGATTTATTGGCCATATTATCAGTCCATAGTCCTGATACGGTTTCTCCTCCCTGAATATGGTCGGTAAGATTAAGTTTCGAAAGTGCTTTGTAGCGGCCAAAATCCCTGTTTCCATTTTCGCCCCACGAGAATCGTAGCTTCAGGTTGTCCAGTGCTCTGTTTTTAATAAAGCTTTCTTCTGATAATCGCCATGCAACTGCGAATGCGGGATATGTGCCATGCGGGTTTCTTGCTCCGAAAGCAGAAAATCCGTCGCGGCGTACCGAGGCCGTAAAGAGGTATTTATCCATTAGTCCGTAGTTGACTCTGCCCAATAAAGTTGTACCGGTCTGAATTTCATCGGATGCACCTGTATTTGGTAATACACCTCCGTCGAGATTATGGTATCCCAGATTTCCATTAGGTTTGAATCCCTGATTAGAAGCTGTTGTTGTCCAGAACTGGTACTTTTCGGAACCTGCTACGAATGTAAGGTCAATATTATGTATTTTATTGAAAGTATAATTCCATCTCAATATATTATCTACCAACCATTCATAGTCCGAAAACTCTTCTCTGTTTGTTTTGCCTCCTTTTGGTGTAGACGGTATAATTTCGGAAGTATAGTTATAACTTTTTCTCCAGCCGTAGCGGTTAGTGAAATTTGTCCTGAATGTCACTCCATATGGCAATGTCAGCATACCGTAGATAGTTGCATTCAGCGTCTGGGCTTTATGGAATTTATCATTAACATAGTGTGCCAGCAAAGGATTCGATGAACGCCCGTCATTGTAGGGAAAATTATTCAGTGTGCCGTCATCATTGTATGCCATTAGATAGGGGCTCATAGTATCGGCTTGACCTGTATCGGCTACTATACCTTCATTCGCCCTGTCTGAAAATTGAGCATTTATACCAAACTTGAACCATTTCTGAATATCTGCGTCGAGATTGACACGCGCTCTGGTAGCTTTAAATTCATCTCCTTCCTTGAAGCCTTCATTATCAGTTCTTCCCAGAGAAATAAAATAGTTGACCCGGGAGGATTTGCCCGATATGGAAGCATTATAGTTTTGGCGAAATCCTGTACGGTATACCGCATCTCTCCAGTCGGTAGTCCTACCTGCCTTATAATTGTTTATTTCGTCAGGAATAAAACTGAGGCGGGTCAGCCAAGTTTCTATATAATCGCCCGAGAAGCCTCCTTCATATGCTGCCCAGTCTTCCATCGTTACACCTGATGGCAAGTTATATGGATCGTTGTAATATCCCAGTGGTTTTTTATCTTTTTCGGGAGCAAAATAATCATTTGTTATAAAGTAATCGGCACGACGTTGCAAATACTGTTCGGGTGTAGGCATTGCTGGCATTGTGCGCGATTTGGTTGTCCCGAATTTTGCACTTACATTTATTATCGGTTTTTCGCTGGTTCCCCTTTTTGTTGTGATCATTATAGCGCCTGCCGATGCTTTCGATCCGAAAATAGCGGCAGAACTGGCATCCTTCAACACGTCGATGCTTTCTATATCATTGGGGTTTATATCAGATATATTACCATAGTAAATATTTCCGTCGAGTACAACCAGCGGGCTTGTTGAAGCTTTGAGAGATGCCGGACCCCTGATCTGCATAGAGCCTCCTCCGGCTGCTGTATTATCTACAGTAACCCTCAGGCCGGCAACACTACCCTTGAGATAGTCTACAAAATTGGTTGCAACTTTGTTTTCCATTATCTCCTTGCCTATATGAGAAACAGAACCGGTAAGGTCTTTCTTCTTTACGGTTCCGTATCCTACTACCACCACTTCTTCCAGTTGCTCTGCAGTTTCGTATAATACCACGCTCAGAGGGCCGGTCTTATCTGTAACATTGATTTCTTCGGTCTGGAAACCGATAAATCTGAATACTAACACCGTCTCATCTTGAGCCATGTGGATGCGAAAGTTTCCTTCGAGGTCTGTCATGGTACCTTTTGTAGTACCTTGGATGCTAACGCTGACGCCTGCTATAGGCGCTCCGCTGTTATCACTGACAGTTCCCGTTACCATTCCTGCCGCTTGCTGCGAATACAATAAATTGCTTCCTGCAATCAGCATTATACTAAGTAATAATATACACTTAACCTTTAGGTTAGATATGTTATTCCTAAAAAATAGCTGTGTGTCTAACATAAGATTTCAGATTAAAGTTTTGTTTTAGATTTATTAGATTATAAAGGCTGTCTGTTATGCAGATAACTATACACCACTAAAAGAACTGAAACCGCCATCGACAGGTATAACCGCCCCTGTTATGAATCCGGCTTCGTCGGAACATAAAAATTTTACAATACCGTTAAGTTCGCTTATGTCTCCGAAACGCTTCATCGGGGTCCGGCCTAATACCTTAATGCTGCGGTTCGTATACGAGCCGTCAGGATTTATCAAAACACCCCTGTTTTGGTCCCCGATGAAGAATCCCGGAGCAATTGCATTGACCCGGATTTTGTCGCTGAATTTCAATGCCATTTCCATAGCCATCCACTGTGTGAAAATGTTTATGGCTGTTTTTGCCATCGAATAGCCCGGTACACGTGTAATTGCCGAATATGTCGCCATTGACGATACGTTGACGATGCTACCGTACTTTTGGTCGGCCATCACCTTGCCAAACACCAAGCAGGGATAAACCGAACCATACATATTAAGATCGATAACGCGATTCAGATCCGAAACTTTCATGTCGAAGACATCCTGATCTTCCGCCAGTGTAGCGCCCGGTAAATTGCCACCGGCGGCATTGATCAGCATGTCTATCTTTCCCCATTTTTCTACTATCTTATCTTTTACACCGTTGAGACTGTCGATATCCAGAACATTACAAATGAATCCCGAGATTTCGCCCAAACTCTTCAATTCATCTATCCGTTTGTCTATATTTTCCTGCCGTACATCGAGTATTATTACCCTGACGCCGGCTTCTACAAGGCTTTTAGATATATTTCCACCAAGGACGCCTCCGCCTCCGGTGACGATTGCTACCTTACCATTCAAGTTGCTCATAAGTCTTTATATGTTTATTTTAGTTTATATGCGTCTTCTGATTGTTTTTTTGGAATGTTACAATAAACTTGTATCTGCATGTAGTAGTACATGAGAAATTTTAGTGTTTTGTGAGTAAGCATAATCCGTTACGGGGCGATTAGATTATTGCTTCGGATCTTTTCCGGCCGTTTATCTCCTGCCGGGTTTATGTGGAATATCGGGGGCGTTTTTCATATGTATATTCCTGTAATGTAAAAGTATAGTTTGTGCCATTCACGGACAAACTAAAAATTTGCAATTGCTTATATTATATTTGCGGATTGTTGTGAGTAATTTGTTTTATTACATCAAATTATACATTATATGCGAGAAGTAACAACTTTTTTTGGTTAAAAATTTATCCGGATAGGAAAGCAGACAGTATCGGTTATAGAAATAAAATAAGGCCGTCTTCACAGACAGCCTAATCTCAGTTGTTTAATTGAACCTTTTCAATGGAAAAATAAAGTAATTATTTCAATGTGTTTTTATTTTCTGTATATAATGAATATCAGTGGAGGGCTTTTTCCCGGTTTCGTTTACTGTTACAACTGTGCATAGAGAGAGTAATCTTTTTCACTGTTGTCGATACTGAATGGTACGATTGAAAGAGTTTCATTCTCATAGTTATAAGCGTGAACCAATATATCGGATTTTTCCGACCAGTTGTTAGTCTGGTTATCCCATTTAGTATAAGCTACGTAAAGCAATGAATTATCATCTCCGTATTGATAAGTATAGTTGTAACGGCTTTCCCATCCTTTTTCATTATTCCATACGCTTGTTGTTCTTTCCTGCAGGTTACCTGCTGCGTCGTAGAAATAATATACTTTAGATATCGGAGCATGAGTTGCTTCGTCTACGGTGATGTATTCTTTTGCTGTTCCTTTTTCTGTTTCAGATACGTTACTCAGGGTCATTGTACCTTGTGCGCTAACATTCATTATTGAAACGAATACTGCGAATACTGATGTTATAAATGTTGCTTTCATGATTTTATATTTTTTGTTGTTATTTTTTAATTGCTTATCTACAATATAATATGCCAAAGTCGTGCCAAAAAATATAATAGTCAGTAAATCAGTTGTTTGTTAAGATGTGATGCTTGCCGAATTGTAAACTTTTTTTACAACAGTAGTAGAATTTTATACAATTCTGATATTCTTAATGATTGTGGTTCAGGATTATGGGGTAGGAGATTATAAGTGTATTAAATGGTGTCCGCAATGTACGGATATGGACACACGTATATAAAAGCATAAGGCTGTCTTCACAGACAGCCTTAATGAAAGTTGTTTTAATTGAACCTTGCTATGGAAATTTATGTAGTGTTATCTTATTTGCTTGCCAGCGATTCTTGGCTTTCGCTATCTATATTAGCAGCGAAATATACTTCGTCACCCCAAGAGTCGTTTTTATTATCCCATTTTGTATATGTGTATGCGATATTTTTACCGGCAGTGTATTGGTATTCATATTTTGCACGTTCCTGCCAACCTTTTTCACTGTTCCATACGCTTACTACTCTTTCCAGCATGTTGCCTTCATTGTCGTAGAAGTAATATGTTTTTGAAATCGGTTTTTGATCTTTGTCTACTTTTATATATTCTTTTTTTGTGCCCGCCTCATCTTTTGAAATATTACTGAGAGTTACTCCGTTTTTTGCATTAAGACTCATTGTTGAAACTAATAATGCGATTGCTGAGATTAAAATAGTTGTTTTCATAATTGTATATTTTATTTTGTTATTATTATTAATCGTTCATCTGAAATATAATATGCCAAAGCCGTGCCAAAATTTATAATATTCAGTAGGTCAATATCTTGTGTGCTTTATGGGTATTAGCTGATTGTAAATTATTTTTACACCGACAGTCCATTTTTTTACAATTATTTCTGAGAAAGCAAAGGATAATCTATAACATTGTTGTTTACCTGCATTTGCTTTACGGAAAGAAAGTTATTGTTCTCATCGTATACGTGAACCAATATATCCGATTTGTTTGACCAGTCTTCTGCCTTGTTGTCCCATTTCGTATAAGCTACATAAGAGAGCATATCATTTTCACCGTAGATGTATGTATAATTGCTTGAATTTACCCATCCTTTTTCATTGTTCCATGTACTTGTTGTTTTTTCCAGTACATTTCCTTTTTCGTCGTAGTGGTAGAATTCCTTGCTAAGTGGTTTTGCGGTTTCTTTATCCAAAGTCACATATTCTTTTTTTGTTCCGGATTCGTTGCTTTCCACATTGCTGTAAGTTATTACATTCTTTGCGCTTAGGTTAGTTACTGAAACTAATACTGCGAATACTGAAGTTAAAATTGCTGCGTTCATGATTGTATATTTTAAAAGTTATTGTTTGTTATTTTACTAGTGTATTACTAAACTAGTACACTGCAAATGTAAGTGAAGTTTTTGACATACCAAATTTTTCAGCAACTTTTTTTAGAAAAAAATAAAAATATTTTATAATATATTGATAATCAGTAGTAACTTTGAAGAAGTTTTTTGGTAAATTATTCGTAATTTTGGAAATCTTTTAATTATAACCAATCTGATACCGAATGTATAACCTGAAAATAGCTACAGCACAATTCGAAAACAAAAGCGGGGACAAAGAATACAACCTGAGTATAATAGATAAAATGTCCGGTGGTGCGGCAAAAGCAGGAGCCGATGTAATCGCGTTCCATGAATGTTCCATAACCGGCTATACATTTGCCCGCCACTTGTCCAGAGAGCAAATGCTGGATTTAGCAGAATTGATTCCCGAAGGGGAAAGTGTGAAGCAGCTTATCAGTATAGCAAAGAAAAACAGGATAACTATCCTCGCCGGGCTATTTGAAAAAACATCAGACAGAGAGTTATATAAAGCTTATATTTGTGTCGATTCTTCCGGTATGAAAGCAAAATACCGGAAACTACATCCTTTTATAAACAAATACCTGAAACCGGGGAATGAATATGTTGTGTTTGAAATAAAGGGCTGGAAATGCGGCGTCCTTATTTGCTATGATAATAACATAATAGAAAATGTAAGGGCAACTACTCTTCTCGGCGCAGAGGTGATCTTCATGCCGCATGTTACTATGTGCACCCCTTCTACCCGTCCCGGAGCCGGTTTTGTTGAGCCTCAATTGTGGTATAATAAAGAACAAAATCCTACATCGCTCAGGGCAGAGTTCAACAGCCTGAAAGGCAGGGCGTGGCTGATGAAGTGGCTTCCTGCCCGTGCATATGATAATGGTATATATGCGGTATTTTCTAATCCTATAGGAATGGATGACGACCAATTGAAAAACGGATGCTCTATGATAGTAGATCCTTTCGGAGATATACTGGCAGAGTGTACATCATTGGGGGATGAATTTGTATTAGCTACCTGTACCCGCAATAAACTCGTCGAATGCGGGGCTTACCGCTATAAGAAAGCAAGGCGTCCCGATTTATACAGGGATATAATAGGCATGGAACATGAGCCGGAACAAAAAGTAGTGTGGCTGAATATGGAAAAATAATATCAGGCTCTGGAATAAGCCTTAATATTTATTATAAAACGCACAAGTAAATACTATTATCTTTACTTTTGTACAAAACATATTACAAAATGAAAAAGATTACTTTACTAGGTGGTTTTATCCTTTTATTTTCTTCTTTGTTTTCGCAGGAATACAATTATAAATTCCGGCTGACATTGAAAGATAAAGGACAGACGCACTACACAATTGACAAGCCGGAAGAATTCCTCTCTTCAAAATCTATCGAAAGACGTCAGAAACAAGGAATCGCAATAGATGCGACAGACCTTCCAATTTCACAGGACTACCTGAAAGCCATAGAGGCGGTCGGCGGCGTTATTGTTGCTAAAAGTAAATGGCTGGGTTCGGTAAGTGTTCATTGCAGCGACAGTGCAATGGTAGAAAAATACAAGGAACTGCCTTTTGTTTCCGATGCCTTATTTGTATGGAAAGGTAAACCTAAAGGTGAAGCCCGCAAGGATAGCATTATCAATTATCCGGCAAAAGAAATGGTTACCTTCGGAGATTATTATGCCCGCTCGGGTACAAATATAAAGATGAATAACGGCCAGTATCTGCACGATGCCGGATTTAAGGGCAAAGGTATGACGATTGCCGTTATCGATGCCGGATTCAATCATCTCCCTCAGATAGAGATGCTCGATAACCTCGATATAAAAGGCCATAAAGGATTTGTATATGAGAATGAAGATGTATACAGCAATGCTAATCAGCACGGGCTGAATGTGCTTTCATGCATAGGTACAAACAAACCGATGCAATTTGTCGGCACTGCGCCGGAAGCGAGTTTTTGGCTGCTGGGTTCGGAAGATGCCCGCAGTGAGTTCCCTATAGAGGAAGACTATTGGGCGACAGCCATAGAGTATGCGGATAGTGTAGGGGTGTATGTTGTAAATACTTCGCTCGGATATAATAATTTCGACAGTCCGGCAAAAAGCTATACACATAAAGATATTGACGGTAAAACTGCATATATTTCACGTGCAGCAGACGGGGCAGCCCAAAAAGGTATGCTTGTAGTGGTAAGCGCCGGAAATTCAGGTGACTCGGAATGGGTGAAAATTACTCCGCCGTCCGATGCTTTCAATGTGTTGACTGTAGGAGCTATCATGAGTGACTCTACTGTTGTCGGGTTCAGTTCGCGCGGACTGACTGCCGACCTTCGTATAAAGCCCGACGTTATGGCTCTGGGATTGAGGGCTGCAACGATTGCCGATAATGGCTTATTAAGTTATAAAGCGGGAACATCTTTCTCATCGCCTATCATGTGCGGCATGGTTGCCTGTTTGTGGCAGGCTTTCCCTACATTGACAAATAAGGAAATAATACAGGTAGTCAGGGAATCGTCCGATAATTATGAAACACCCGATCAGGATTATGGATACGGTATTCCTGATATGAAAAAAGCAATGGAAATAGCCCAAGCGCGTGTAGATAAAAAATCCGGAAAATGAATAACTCCGCCATCTCCCTCTACGAACTGAATAATCTGATAAAGGGTGTCCTTACAGACAGCCTACCGGAGATGGTTTGGATAAGGGCGGAGATGAGTGACGTGCGTGTTAACCAGAATGGGCACTGTTATCTTGAATTCATAGAAAAAGACCGTAAAGGAAAAACACTTGTAGCTAAAGCCCGTGGCATGATATGGGCGAATACATTCCATTTGCTCAGGGCGTATTTTGAAAATTCTACAAAGCAGACATTTTCATCGGGGTTGAAAGTGTTGGTACAGGTGAGTGTCGAATTTCACGAACTGTACGGGTTCAGCCTGACGGTTCACGATATCGACCCTAGTTATACACTGGGTGATCAGGCGTTAAACCGTGCAACTATCCTGCGGCAGCTGGAAGAAGACGGCGTATTAAATCTAAATAAAGAATTGGAACTACCCGTTCCGACAAACCGTGTAGCTATCATATCTTCGCCTACCGCTGCCGGATATGAGGATTTTCTCGACCAACTGAACCGCAATGCTTTCGGATTTGTCTTTTATACAAAGCTCTTTCCGGCAATTATGCAGGGCGACAGGTCGGAAGAATCTATTATATACGCACTGGAACGCATTTATGAATATCAGAATTGCTTTGATGCGGTAGTAATCATACGGGGTGGGGGAGCCACTTCCGACCTCAGCAGCTTCGACTCCTATCTGCTTGCTGCCAGTTGTGCACAGTTTCCTCTACCGATAATTACCGGTATCGGACACGAGCGCGACGAAACGGTGCTTGATATTGTAGCCCATACGCGGGCAAAAACACCTACGGCAGTCGCCGAATTCCTGATAGATAACCTGTCGGATACAGCTACGGAATTATCTGAGATTTCTCATGATATTGTCACATTAGTATCGCAGCGTCTGCAGGACGAAGCGGTGCTCCTGAGCGTTTTCGAAACAAAGAATACATTCATTCTGAAAGGATGGTATAAAGAGCAGGAGAGTATTCTTTCTTCCGCAAAGAGTGTTCTTAAAAAAGGTATGCTTCGTATACAGAAAGAAAACCAACAGGCATTTACTTTATTGGAAGATGTATTAAAGAAAAGGTCAAAGCAATTGGTTAAAGATGGACTGGACGAATTTGCATCTATAGAAGATACGCTGAAGAAAGGTATACAACAACAATATAAGAATGAATCAATCAAACTCGATACCCTCGAAAAACATCTTCATCTGTCTTCTCCCGAAAATATTCTGAAAAAAGGTTATACGCTGACAATGAAAGATGGAAAAGTAATAAAACGGAGCACAATATTAAATCAGGGAGATGAGATAATTACCGTTTTTACAGACGGGGAAATAGAATCTATTGTAAAGTAATATTATAGAATGAACACTGATAAGAAACCGATTCCTTACTCCTACGCATTCAGCTTTACGGATGGTATGGCGCATATCATACGTAAGTCGGGCACAGGCTTTATCAATAAATACGGTGAGCTTGCCGTGCCCTGCATATATGAGATGGCATACAGCTATTTTGACGGATTGGCACTTGTGCAGAAGAATAAGAAAGTCGGTTTTATAGATAAATCGGGGAATGTAGTTGTACCTATCGAGTACGACCATGCCGACGCTTTCTCTGAAGACTTAGCCGGAGTAATGAAAGATGGAAAATGGGGATTTATCGACAAACAGGGAAAAATTGTTATTCCATTTAAATATATAGGATGCAACTGGTTCTCAGAAGGTCTTTGCTGTGTGTTCGAAGAGGGAGTAGCAGGAGTAATAGATAAGCAAGGGAATTTGGTTATTCCTTATGGTATTTATGAAGAAGTCATGGACTTCAATGACGGGCTTGCTTATGCATACAAAGGCGGGCATGGCGGATATATAGACAGAACAGGCAAAGAAGTCATCCCTTTTATTTACGACTGTAAAGGTAGTGGAAAGGTTAAGGACGGACTTATATGTATATCCAAAAACGGTAAATGGGGCGTATTAGATAAAGACGGTAACGAAGTCATTCCGTTTATTTACGATGATATGGGATTAGAGTTTTCCGAAGAATTGCTTGCCGTGAGAAAGGATGGTAAATTTGGCTGTATCGATAAGCAAGGTAATGAGGCTATACCATTCATATATGACGACCTTTTCAGCTTTTCCGAAGGCCGCGCTGCTGCCCGCTTAGGAAATCGGTGGGGTTTTATAAATAAGGAAAATAAAGCTGTTGTGCCTTTTGCATTCGAGTCGGTTTACAGCTATTCCGAAGGATTGGCATTGGTGATGCAAAAAGGACGGAATGCTTACTTTATAGATAAGAACGGAGAAGCTGTTATTTATTTAAAAAGAAGTTATAACATACTGGATTATTCAAAGATTGTGTTTCTGGCTTTGGCTTTAGCTGCACTTATATTTATGCTGGTCAGAGCTTTTATTAGTTGACAATGGAATATTCTCGCTGTAAATTGTCAGCTATCCACTGTCAACCGTCCATTAAAAAACTTGTAACTCGTAACTGTCCGCAGTGCAAAGTAACTTGTAACAAAAAAAAATATGGCAAAGAAAGAACAAACATATGGCGAGGCCATGCAGGAATTGCAGGATATCATGTACCGCATCGAAAATGAAGACCTCGATGTAGATATCCTTCTCGAAGAAGTGAAGAAAGCTGCAACCCTTATCAAATTCTGTAAGGACAAATTGCAGAAAACGAATGTAGAAATACAAAAGATACTGGATAAAATAGAATGAGCCGGAAAAGTGTCATTATAGTTGCCGGAGGTAAAGGGCTTCGCATGGGTTGCGACCTGCCGAAGCAGTTTATCCCTGTTGCGGGTAAGCCTGTGTTGATGCGGACTATCGAAGCATTCTATAATTACGATAATAATATAAATATCGTATTGGTTTTACCCTTATCTCACCAAAATTACTGGAGGGAATTATGCGCTGAATATCACTTTACCATAGCTCATGAAATAGCTACGGGAGGAGAAACGCGTTTTCACTCTGTAAAAAATGGCCTTGCTATGGTTGAAAACGGTATAGTAGGTGTACAGGACGGTGTAAGGCCGTTTGCTTCGAAAGAAATGATTGCACGCTGTTTTGATGCAGCAGAACGATACCCTGCCGTCATTCCCGTAATCGATTCTACCGACAGCCTTCGTGAAATGGTTGGCGAAGAAAAGAGCAGGATAATAGATCGCTCGAAAATCCGGCTTGTACAGACTCCGCAGGTATTCCATACCGATATTTTGAAAAAAGCGTACGAAACCGAATATAAAGATACATTTACCGATGATGCCTCCGTTGTGGAAGCAGTGGGCATAAACGTGCATCTGGTAAGGGGAGAGGTTACGAATATAAAAATTACTACTCCGTTGGATTTGAAAATCGGGGAGTTGATAGTAGATTCACCTTTATAATAGATCTATGGATAAAGAAGAAATTATCAAAGATTTTGTGAAGCAATTCTATAAAGAAAAGCAGTCATTTTATAATACTTGTTGCGTCAAAGAATATGTAGAAGATAAAGGAGCTCTAACCACAAAACTTGTTTCGGATTTGAAACTGAGTGAAGTGCAGCGGCCTGTATTCGAGAAATTTGTAGATACATTGCTGACGGATGTGTTCTATACTATTTTGTTAGGAATAGACGGAGAATCGAGTATCGGAGATCTTTATCAGACATATAAGATAATTGATGAAAAAGGCACCGATCTTTCGGGAGGGGATATTGAGGCATATGCTTATGAATATTTTCATGGCGGCTTGTATGAAAAAGAAGATAAAAACCAAAGAAATACCTGATGCTAGATACTCTCTCAGATTTTTATCTTCAACAGGAAGAACCGCAAAGAAGCTGTTTGTTCGCTTTACGGAGCATTATTCTGAACTTGGATAACGATGTTTCAGAAACGATGAAATATGGGATGCCCTGTTTTTGTTATAGGCAAAAGATGTTTTGCTATTTGTGGACTGATAAGAAAACCAACGAACCCTATATTTTGATGGTGGAAGGTAAATATCTGGACTATCCAGAATTGGAACAGGGAGAGCGTTCCCGCATGAAAATACTTAGAGTCGACCCAAGTGAAGATTTGCCTGTTGAAACAATTGAATTAATATTAAATCATGCGTTGGACTTGTATAAAAACGGCACGATAAAAATAAAGAACTGATTATGGAATACGATATCGACGCACTATACTATAATGCAGTAGACCTGCTGAAAGAAATGATTGAAACACCTTCTTTCAGTAGGGAAGAACATAATGTAGCTGAAATAATAGCCGCCTATATGCGGAAAATGGGATTCGAACCGCAGCGGAAAGGTAATAACCTCTGGATTCAAAGCAAAGATTTTGAAGAATCGAAGCCTACTATCCTGCTCAATTCGCATATGGATACCGTACGGCCTGTTTCTGGCTGGACAAAAGACCCTTTCACTCCCGAAACAGAAGATGATACATTATATGGTTTAGGAAGTAATGATGCGGGTGCGCCGTTTGTTTGCCTGCTGCATGCATTTTTCGTATTGACTGCCAAAAAGCAGGATTATAACCTTATTTTTCTTGCATCCTGTGAAGAAGAAATTTCCGGAAAGGACGGAGCAGAATCTGTAGTTCCTCTTCTTCCCGAAATAGAATTCGGCATAGTGGGTGAACCGACTCAAATGAATCCGGCTATTGCCGAAAAAGGTCTGCTTGTACTGGATTGTACGGCCTATGGTAAAGCAGGGCACGCTGCCCGTGATGAGGGTGAGAATGCCATTTATAAGGCAATGAAAGATATCGAATGGTTCAGAACCTACCAGTTCCCGAAAGTCAGCGAATTACTCGGGCCGGTAAAGATGACCGTCAGTATGATAAATGCCGGTACACAGCATAATGTGGTTCCCGATAAATGCGACTTTGTAGTGGATGTACGCAGTAATGAACTTTATAGCAATCAGGAATTGTTCGGACTGATAGATGACCAGACCTCCTGCGAGATTAAGCCCCGCTCATTCCGGCTCAATTCTTCCCGCATTGCATTGGAAAATCCGTTTGTTCAACGAGCGATAATTATCGGAAAAGAACCTTATGGTTCGCCGACATTGTCCGACCAGACTTTTATGCCTTTTCCCACTTTAAAAATGGGGCCCGGAGATTCGGCCCGTTCACATACGGCAAACGAATATATATTGCTGAGTGAAATAAGGGAAGGCATCGAGTTATACATAAAGCTACTCGACGGATTACGCCTGTGATTCATCTCCCGATTGTTTGAGAAGTTCCTTCAATTGTTCTTCCGTATGGTCTATCTGCCTTAACGGAACTGTTTCTATTACTGCTAGTGACGGGTCGATATCATACATCTGTGTGTCGGAAGTAGTCAGTTTCTTGACCAAATTATAGCATGCCAGTATTATCTGACGGCTAGGATTCATGTGTACATTCCGGAAGATGCGGTCTACAACCATATATTTGAAATCGCCGCGCTTATCCTGTCCTTCGAGTACCGACGGATAGCGTGAACTGAGATCTACCAGCCCGTGACGTTCGAGTTCGTTAGCTATAAGGGTCACATATTTATCGGTATGGATACCTAGCTTGAAGCCTGCGCGTATATTGATACGGAATACCTTTTTCGGTACATATACCGTTGTTTCGTAGCTGAATTCGTAAGGTTCGTCTGTCCTTTTTATACGTACAAACCAGTATGTATCCGCTCTCTTAGGTGTACGCTTAAACAAGGAATAAGCGATCTTGCTTTCAAGGAAATTTTTATTATTTGCTTTAACAATATATACCAGATGTGTTGCCGACTTCGGTATTTTCTCATCTTCACTGATGCGTACAATCTGGTTTATATACTGTTCATCTACCTGATCATATACGGTGTAGTGACGCTTGATTCTCCGCCCGTTATACCATGAATACATAAGCAATAGCAGAACTCCTGCAATAATAATAGGTATAAATCCTCCGTGTGCGAATTTTTCCATATTGGCAAGGAAGAAACTAAATTCGATAAACACAAAGAAGAGTGTCAGAGGAATACTGAACCAGAGTGGCTTGTTGTTCTTCATAAAATAAAGGAACAGCAATACGCTGGTCATCAACATACTCAGGGTAATTGCAAGACCATACGCCGCTTCCAGCTTCATTGATGATTGCATGGTAAGAATGATAATAATACATAATATCATCATCATACGATTAATAGACGGTATATAAAGTTGTCCTTTAATATTTGTCGGATATTGTATCTTCACATTCGGCCATATATTCAGTGAAATGGCCTCGCTTATGACGGTGAACGACCCGCTGATAAGTGCCTGACTAGCAATAATAGCGGCAAACGTAGCCATTAGTACACCGATAAGGCTGAACCATTCGGGCATCATAGCAAAGAACGGATTGATATCGTGGGAAACCTGTGCCGGATTGTTGGTGATCCATGCTGCCTGTCCCAGATAATTAAGAATGAGAGCTGTCTTTACATATACCCATGATACACGGATATTCTTCAAGCCGCAGTGCCCCAAATCCGAATATAATGCTTCGGCACCAGTTGTACAGAGGAACACAGCGCCAAGGATAATCATTGTGTGAGGTACTTCAATCAGGAAATTAATAGCATACATCGGACTAAAAGCCCTGAATACACTGACATCGGTAATGATCTGACTCAAACCCATAACGGCCATCATCGAAAACCATATTATCATCAGGGGACCGAAATACTTACCGAGCGAACCCGTACCCAATGGCTGCACCAGGAACAGAACCAGCACAATAGCAATGGTAACGGGAATAACAGGTATATGCGGTGCAATCGTATTAAGCCCTTCGACAGCCGACATAACGGTCATCGCCGGAGTAATAATACCATCGGCAAGCAATGTCGCAGCACCTACGCCCGCCAGAATATAAGCCCAGCGGTACTTCTGTCGTATTAAAGCATAAAGAGATAATATGCCGCCCTCGCCTTTATTGTCGGCGCGCAGGGTGATAATTACATATTTGAGGGTGGTCTGTATAGTCAGCGTCCATATAACGCAGGAAACAGCGCCCAGTACATATTTGGGGTGAGTAAGTTCTCCGGCAGGAAGTGCATTCAGTATGGCTCTCATCACGTACAACGGGGATGTACCGATATCACCGAATACAATACCTATTGCCAATACAACACCAAGGGCACTAAACCGGACTTTATGACTTTCTTTCATACATTCTAGTATTGAAAAATTGCTCCCAAAAGTACAAGATTATTCTGTATTAAAGTATTTTGGACGGTTAAATTTTGAACCGCCTTTTTCTCTGTCTGTGAACAAATATCTTAAAGAGCCTGATACTTGTCGGGAAGCAAAACAAACTACTCATTAATTAACATTTTTACAGCATTAATGTTTTATACCTTGTACAAAAAGAAAAACCGGATAGTTTGTATCCGGTTCGTTATAATATATAGTCTATTATTTATTTCATTGTGAAATATTCTTTAGCTCCCTGTATCAGCAATCCGATTCCTCCACCGAGCAGGGCACCGATAATTGCCATATCTATTATTCCGCCCTTGTTCCATAAAAGTGAAGTGACGACTATACCTACCGGTGTTAATACCGCACCGATAATCATATATCTTATACCTCTGCTTTTGCGGTAACCCCGAAGTCTTTGCATTGCGTCTTCTATTGCGGCAGTATTACCCGGATAATTTATACTAAGCAATTCACGAATTTTGTCAAGACTGGTGATTTTTTTCGCTTTGAACAGGTTTAAGGCCTCCGGATAAAGGTCGGCTTTGTAATGAATATCTTCCATAGTTGTAGTGTTGTTAGATTTGTAAATAGTTTTGCAGTCGAAAGGTATGTATTTTAAGCGGAATAGTCAAGAGCTTTTTCTTATTTAAAAAACTAAAACTCTTCGAATTGCTCCTGATACAGAGAGAAATACTTTCCTTTCATAGCAAGCAGTTCTTTATGGCTGCCCTGTTCTATTATCTGTCCGTGGTCCATAACTAATATTTTGTCTGCATTACGCACTGTAGACAGGCGATGTGCTATGATGAGGCTTGTACGGCCTTCCATTAGTTTGTCAAGGCCTTTTTGTATCAGTAGTTCACTGCGCGTATCTATGTTGCTTGTAGCTTCATCCAGTAAAAGGATAGGCGGGTCGGCGACGGCAGCGCGGGCAATATTCAGTAGCTGGCGTTGTCCCTGACTAAGGTTAGCCCCGTCATTTTCCAGAACTGTATCGTAGCCCTTCGGTAAGCGTTTAATAAAAGAATGCGCAGCTGTAAGTTTTGCCGCTAAAACGACTTCCTCGTCGGTGGCATCGAGCCGTCCGAATCGAATATTTTCACGCACAGTTCCTGTGAAGAGATGTGTATCCTGTAAAACAATAGCCATAGACTGACGCAGATCTGCCCGCCTGATATCTTGTATAGAATGTCCGTCTATAGTAATTTCACCCGATCTTATATCGAAGAAGCGGGGAAGCATATTCAGTATTGTAGTTTTGCCTGCTCCGGTTTCCCCTACCAATGCAATCTTAGTGCCGGGTGAGGCATGCAGCGATATTCCTTTAAGTATGAGTTTCTCCGGTTTATACCCGAAAAATACGTCTTTCATTATCAGGTCGCCTTTTACATCTTTGAGGCTGATAGCATCCGCTGCATCTGCCTGTTCCGGCTCTTCGTCTATTATCTGGAATATACGTTCTGCTCCGGCAATGGCTGCCTGTATACTGTTATAGAGGCTGGCAAGTTCATTGATCGGACGCCCAAACTGACGTGAATATTGCAGGAATGCGGCAAGCCCTCCGACGTCGAATCCACGAAAAATAGCCAGTAAGGCACCTACGATAGTAATAATCACATAGTTCAATGTATTCAGGTTCTGCATTACGGGCATCATCAGTCCCGAATAGAATTGCGCTTTCCCTGCTTTGTCCCTTAAGTCCTGATTTAATACTTCGAAGTCTCCTTCTACTTTCTTTTCATGTCCGAATACTTTGATTACCTTTTCACCGCTTATCATTTCTTCGATATATCCGTTCACCTGCCCGAGCGTTTCCTGCTGTGCTTTAAAATATTTACGGCTTCGTTTTACAATCAACTTGGCACTAAGAAACATCAACGGAACAGTAATCAGCGTAACCAGTGTAAGTATCGGGCTGATATATATCATCAGGGTAAATATACCGATAAGCATCAGGGCGCTGGACAACATATCCGATAAGCTGTCGGTCAGAGCAGTGCTTATCTGGTCTATATCGTTCGTATATCGGCTCATCACATCGCCATGCTGGTTTGTATCGAAATATTTGATAGGCAATCGTTCCATTTTTTTGAAAAGGTCGGTACGCATACGTGTCACGGTATTCTGCCCTATCTTATTCAGTAGAATATATTGTATATAGGTAGCTATAACTCCTGCAAGGTATATACCGCCGAGGATAAGAAGTATTCTTACCAGCCCACTAAAGTTACCCGGAATGATATAATCGTTGATGATCGGACGCAGCATATATGAACCTAATAAACTGGATATGATACTGATAATTATAAGCACACCTATCAGGAATAAAAGCTTCTTGTCGCATGTCAGATATGACATCAGGCGCAAAAAAGTTTTCCTTCCCTGCTTCGGCTTGCCTGTATGTTTATAATGGTCTCCGTGCGCCATATCTTAGAATGCTATTTGCTGAGAATTATATATTTCCTTATACACTTCCGATTTTTCAATCAGTTCCGACGGTTTGCCGATAGCATCTATTTCACCGTCTTCAAGTACGATAACCCTGTCGGCCGACTGCATTGTATTAATCCTCTGCGTGATAATAAATACAGTGGTGTTACTAAGCATCTTATTCAGGTTATAACGTATTTTCTGTTCAGTCTCCGAATCTACCGCACTGGTGCTGTCGTCGAGGATAAGTATCTTCGGTTTACGCAGTAAGGCTCGGACTATGCAGATACGTTGCTTTTGTCCGCCCGAAATATTTATTCCGCCCCGTCCGAGCAATGTATCGTATCCGTCGGTAAAAGACACAATAAAATCATGTGCTTGCGCTGCTTTTGCCGCCTCTTCCACCTCTTCAATCGTGGCATCGGGTTTGCCCCATCGCAGATTCTCGAGGATAGTGCCTGTGAATAACTCGTTTTTCTGAAGTACCATTCCTATTTCGGAATGTAGTTCGTCGAGGTTATAATCCTTTACATTTACGCCGTCTATTAATATTTCCCCGCCTGTGGTATCATATAAGCGTGGAATTAGTTGAAGCATCGAGCTTTTTGCAGCGCCTGTAGCACCTACAACCGCAACAGTTTCTCCTTGCCGTATGTCGAAGCTTATATCTTTCAATACATCATTTTCTCCGCCACTATAACGGAAATAAACATTGCGGAAAATTACTTCTCCTTTGTTTATTTTATGTGTATTCTGTAGTCCGGCCGGCGTATTTTTGAGTGAAGGTTCTGTATCGAGTACTTCCAAAATTCTTTGTGACGATGCCGAAGCACGGGCGATATTCATTATTACCATGGATAGAAGCATCAGCGCCATAAGTATCTGCACAAGATAATTAACAAAGGAAATCAGTTCGCCGACCTTGAGATCGCCTGATATTACTTTTGAACCTCCTACCCAAAGGATAACTATGGTAGAAACATTCATTATCAATTGCATGACGGGAAACATAGATACAACGATATTCGATGCCCTGATTACCATATCGCGCAGGTCTTCACTGCTTCGTTCAAATTTTTTGGTTTCGAAATCTTCCCTGACAAATGATTTTACTACGCGGATATTTATCAGGTTTTCCCTGACTACCCCGTTGAGGTTATCCACTTTCTGCTGCACTTTCATAAACAAGGGAAAGCCCTTACGCAAAATAAGGAATACACTTATACCCAAGACCGGAACTACACCTATGAGAATAAGAGCCAGATCGGTATTTATCCTCACCACAAAAAAAATAGCCATTATAAGCATAAGGGGTGAGCGCAATAAAAGACGCATTCCCATTAATATTACCTGCTGTATACGCGTTATATCATTGGTCAGTCGGGTAATTAATGAAGCTGAATTAAACCGGTCGATTTCCGTAAAAGAAAGCTGTTGTATTTTATTGAATAATGTCAATCGGAGATCGGTACCGAAGCCAATAGATGTTTTAGAGGAAACATAAATATTAATAATGCTGACTATCAATCCTATAATAGATACTGCCACCATCTTTACACCGACTTCCGTTATTACCGACATGTCTTTCGGCATCACGCCGTTATCGATAATCTGGGCCATATAAAGAGGCTGAATAGTTTCACTCATGACTGTTATCAGCACCAGAAACGGACTAATAATAAGGCTGAGTGAGTATTTTTTCAGTATCTGCCAGTATTTTTTCATAAATTATCTGGTTGGCACTCTTAATTTTGTTTTGTATAAAATGCTTACAAAGATAAATGTATTTTGCTGATAAACATTTATCCTTAGTAAATTGATCACAGGTCGCGGAGATTTATTAATTTTATCCCTTTAATATTTAAAACAGAGGCATTTGATTAAAGTCGACAATATATCAAAATATTACGGGGAGCAGGTTGCCTTATCCGCTATCGATTTCTCATTGCAGAAAGGAGAAATTGTCGGTTTATTGGGTGTAAACGGAGCAGGCAAGTCTACATTAATGAAAATATTATCAGGTATAATATTGCCGGATAAAGGGACTGTAACTTTTAATGGAAAAGAATTTACAAGCCATTCTTTGGAAATAAAAAAACAGATTGGCTATTTATCAGAAGACAACCCTTTGTACGAAGATATGTATGTCAAAGAATATCTTGGGTATGTAGCCGATATTTATAGGATAAAGAAGCAGCGTATAGATGAAGTAATTGGAATGACAGGCCTGCAAAACGAATATAAAAAGAAGATAAAGGATTTATCGAAAGGGAATCGCCAACGGGTAGGCATAGCACAGGCTATTCTACATAATCCTGATTTTCTGATTCTCGATGAGGCTACTTCGGGCCTCGATCCTAATCAGCGGGAAAGCCTGAATAACTTGCTTATCGATTTAGCAAAAGACAAAGTAATTTTTTTTTCTACACATATATTACACGAAGTCAAAGATATCTGTACGCGTTTTCTGCTATTGGATAAAGGCAAGCTGATAGTTGACAAGCAAATAAGCGAAATCGATTCTATTGAAGAAACATTTCACACACTCACAAATGAAAATAATAGCCGATAAGAATATACCTTATCTGAAAGGTATAGCCGAAAAGTTTGGAGAGGTCACCTATCTCGAAGGTGCAGCCTTTACCCGCGAAGCGATACAGGAAGCCGATACATTGATTGTGCGCACAGTTACCCGTTTTGATGAAAGTAATCTGAAAGATACAAATGTCGAGCTTATTTGCTCGGCCACTATCGGCTACGACCATATCGATACGGTATATTGCGATGCGCACGGAATTGCATGGCGGAATGCTCCAGGATGCAATTCGGGCTCTGTGATGCAATATATTATTTCTTCGTTGATAGTAATGTCACGCAAAAAGGATTTCGATCTCAGAGGAAATACAATCGGTATTGTAGGTGTAGGAAATGTCGGGAAAAAAGTAGCCCGCGCTTGCCGCATATTAGGAATGAATGTTTTATTAAACGATCCGCCCCGTCAGGCAGTTGAAAAAAACGATAGCTTTGTCACTCTGGATGTGATAAAAAAGGAAGCTGATATTATCACTTTTCATAGTCCTCTTATCAAAGACGGGAAATATAAAACATATCATCTGGCAGATGATAATTTCTTTTCATCACTAAAGAAAAAGCCAATCATTATAAATTCGGCAAGAGGCGGCATAGTTGATACTGTTGCTATCAAGAGTGCGCTGAAAACCGGACAAATATCCGGGGCCATAATCGATTGCTGGGAAAATGAGCCTTTTATAGATTTGGAATACCTTAATATGGTGGATATTGCAACGCCGCATATTGCAGGCTATTCGGCAGACGGTAAGGCGAATGCAACGCGCATGTCTCTCGAATCTATTGCAGAATTTTATGGCTTTAGTAAAGAGCCTGTAAAGGAAGTAAAAGAACCTTTAGCGCCTTACCCCCTTATCTATCTTGACATTTTCAACGGGTCTGATAACCGTATCTACGATGCTATACTGGAATCATATAATCCGGTAAATGATTTTGCCCGTTTAAAGCATGCTCCCGATACTTTTAAGGATTTGAGGAATAAGTATCCACTGAGAAGAGAATATTTTGCGTATGAAGTTATAAATGCTTTTCAAGAAGAAAGAAATACATTAGACAGTTTAGGTTTTCATTAAAGATAAATTGAAATTTAATACCATGAGACTAGTTAAAGCGAAAAGGGAAGATATAGCCCAGATTTTATATATAACCATAGATACAATAAGGAAGATATATCCGAATTACTATCCGAAGGACATTGTCGATTTCTTCCTCGATTATCATTCCGAGGAAGCGATATTAAAAGATATAGAAGAGGGTAATGCCTATCTTTTGGCACATGACGGTATGTATATCGGTACCGGTAGGATACATGGAAATGAATTGGGGCGGATGTTCGTCCTGCCTGCTTTTCAGAAAAAAGGATTCGGTACTTTTATGATCGATGCCCTTGAAGAAATAGTAGGGAAGAATTATGATACTGTTTTCCTCGATTCGTCTTTCCCTGCCTATAATCTTTATCTGAAACGGGGATATACTGCCGAAGAATATAAGACGGAGAAGGTCAATAGCGATAGCGTGTTATGTTATTATGTCATGAAGAAGGACATAATACGCAAGTCACGACGTCCGATAAACCTGAATAACAAAGTCTTTATCTCCATAGAAAATACGGCTGACGGAGAAGTGTCCGAAAAAACTATTTTCAGATATCACCAGCAGGAAGATATTATATGGGCCGAATATTATGGAGGACATGTAACAAGGGGGTACCTTATCGGAAAATTCGTATCCGATACAGTATTGACTTTTGTTTATCAGCACATCAATGTTAATGAGGAAATCCGTATGGGAGAATGCAGAAGTACTATAGAAATACAGCCCGACGGGCGGCTCCGCCTTTATGAAGAATGGCAATGGCTCTATAATGATAATACATCCGGACGTTCGGTAGTAGAAGAGATAAAAAAAGAGGAGTGACACAGTGTCGCTCCTCTTTTTTCTAACTATATAAAAGAATAAAATTAATTATTCTACGGCGTCAAAGTCTACAACAGTCTTCCTTGTAGCAGCAATCCTGTCGAAATCTTCTTTTGTACCTACAACAAGTTTTTCAAACTCGCGCTGGCCTGTACCTGCAGGAAGCAAGTGTCCGCAGATTACATTTTCTTTCAGACCTTCCAGTCTGTCTACCTTCGCATTGATAGCGGCATCGTTCAGTACTTTTGTTGTTTCCTGGAACGAAGCGGCAGACATGAAGCTTTGTGTCTGAAGGGCTGCACGTGTAATACCTTGAAGTATCTGGTTAGCTGTAGCCGGAATAGCATCTCGCACTTCTACCGGACGAAGGTCTCTACGTTTCAGCATAGAGTTTTCATCTCTCAGTTTACGTGCCGTTACAATCTGGCCCGGCTCGAATGTAGCAGAATCTCCGCCGTCGACAACGACTTTTTTACCCCAGATTCTGTCATTCTCTTCCATCACATCGTATTTGTCGATAACCTGTTGCTCGAGGAAGCGTGTATCTCCCGGATCGATCACTTCTACCTTGCGCATCATCTGACGCACAATTACTTCGAAGTGTTTATCATTGATTTTTACACCCTGCAGGCGATATACATCCTGTACTTCGTTTACAATATATTCCTGAACGGCAGTCGGCCCCATGATAGCCAGAATATCCGAAGGAGTTGTTGCTCCGTCCGATAATGGCATACCTGCTCTTACGAAGTCATTTTCCTGTACAAGGATTTGCTTCGATAGCGGAACAAGGTATTTTTTCACTTCACCGAGTTTCGATGTTACGATAACTTCCCTGTTACCACGCTTGATCTTACCGAATGAGATTTCTCCATCGATTTCAGATACAACAGCAGGGTTTGAAGGGTTACGCGCTTCGAACAATTCGGTCACACGCGGAAGACCTCCGGTGATATCGCCAGCCTTACCTACAGCGCGCGGAATCTTAACAAGGACATCTCCCGCCTTAATGGTGTCGTTATCGTCTTTCACGATGTGGGCACCCAGAGGTAAGCTGTATGTCTTGATTGTATTGCTCTTCTCATCGGCGATATGT
Organism: Prevotella sp. 10(H); assembly: GCF_000711235.1. Classification (GTDB taxonomy): domain Bacteria; phylum Bacteroidota; class Bacteroidia; order Bacteroidales; family Dysgonomonadaceae; genus Dysgonomonas. The sequence continues at coordinate 249,999 of NZ_JOMI01000002.1, forward strand.
GCTTCAGGAGCTTTCGTCTTATCACGCGATTCGATGATAATCTTCTCTTTCAATCCGGTCTGCTCGTCCGACTCAACTTTGTATGTTACGTTTTCAATAACATTTTCAAACTTGATGCGTCCTGTAGCTTCCGAGATGATTACTGCGTTGAATGGGTCCCATTCGCAGATCAGGTCATCTTTTTTCACTTTGGCTCCGTCTTTAAAGTAAAGTTTGGAACCATAAGGGATATTATGAGTAAGAAGTACAATCTTAGTATTAGGATCTACCAGACGAAGTTCAACCAGACGGCTGACAACGATCTGTACTTTCTTGCCTGTTTCGTCCACTGTTTCCACTACGCGCAGGTCGTCCATTTCGAGCACCCCGTCGTATTTGGCAATAATATTACTTTCGGCAGCAATGTTGGAAGCGATACCCCCAACGTGGAAAGTACGTAGTGTCAACTGTGTACCCGGCTCACCGATCGACTGTGCGGCAATTACTCCTACAGCCTCACCACGCTGAACCATACGGCCTGTTGCAAGGTTACGTCCGTAACATTTGCCGCATACGCCTTTCTTCGATTCGCAGGTAAGTACCGAACGAATTTCCACACTCTCGATAGGAGAATTCTGGATAGCGTTGGCTGCATCTTCTTTTATCTCTTCACCCGATTTCACAATGATTTCGCCTGTCATCGGATGCTGTATATCATGTACGGAAACACGTCCTAACATACGTTCATAAAGAGAAGCAACAACTTCTTCGTTGTTTTTCAACTCTGTACAAACAAGTCCGCGCAGTGTACCGCAGTCTTCTTCGTTAATGATAACGTCCTGTGAAACGTCTACCAGACGACGGGTCAGATATCCGGCATCGGCTGTCTTAAGGGCGGTATCGGCAAGACCTTTACGCGCACCGTGGGTAGAGATAAAGTACTCCAGCACCGACAGACCTTCTTTAAAGTTGGAAAGGATAGGGTTCTCAATAATCTGAGCACCTTCCGCTCCGCTCTTCTGAGGTTTGGCCATCAATCCACGCATACCTGACAACTGGCGTATCTGTTCTTTCGAACCACGGGCGCCCGAATCCAACATCATATACACAGAGTTGAATCCCTGATTGTCTTCCGATAATTGTTTCATCAGGATGTTAGACAATCTCGAGTTGATGTGCGTCCATGTATCGATAATCTGGTTGTAACGTTCGTTGTAGGTAATGAATCCCATGTTATAGTTATTCATTATCTGCTCAACCTCGTCGTAACCCTCAATTACCAGTTCGTCTTTTTCTTCCGGAATAATAACATCCTCAAGGTTGAACGACAGACCTCCGCGGAATGCCATTGTATAACCAAGGTCTTTGATATCATCGAGGAACTGGGCTGTTTTGGCAACTCCGGCTACTTTGATAACATTACCGATAATGTCACGAAGCGATTTCTTGGAAAGTACTTCGTTAATGAAACCAACTTCTACAGGAGTTTTCTCGTTTACAAGAACACGTCCTACAGTAGTTTCGCGCATCATGCGTGCTACTTTTCCTTCTTCGTTCAGGTCGTTTACATATACTTTGATAAGGGCGTGAATGTCTACTTTTCCTTCATTGTAAGCGATGATCGCTTCTTCCGGTCCGTAGAATGTAAGGCCTTCGCCTTTCGCACCCTTACGTATTTTTGTAATATAATATAGTCCGAGAACCATGTCTTGTGAAGGTACGGTAATCGGCGCACCGTTCGCAGGGTTGAGGATGTTATGCGATGCAAGCATCAGCATTTGCGCCTCAAGGATAGCTTCGTTACCTAACGGCAAGTGAACAGCCATCTGGTCACCGTCGAAGTCGGCATTGAATGCGGTACATGATAGCGGGTGCAACTGGATTGCCTTACCACCGATCATCTTCGGCTGGAATGCCTGAATACCCAAACGGTGAAGGGTAGGGGCACGGTTGAGAAGAACAGGGTGTCCTTTCATTACGTGTTCCAATATATCCCATACCACAGGTTCCTTGCGGTCTACTATTTTCTTTGCAGATTTTACTGTTTTAACGATACCGCGTTCGATCAGCTTACGGATGATAAACGGTTTGTACAGTTCGGCTGCCATATCCTGTGGAATACCGCACTCATGCATCTTCAATTCAGGGCCAACGACAATTACCGAACGGGCCGAATAGTCGACACGTTTACCCAACAGGTTCTGACGGAAACGTCCCTGTTTACCTTTCAAGCTGTCTGAAAGTGATTTCAACGGACGGTTAGCATCTGTTTTCACTGCGCTCGATTTACGCGAGTTGTCGAACAGTGAATCCACAGCTTCCTGAAGCATACGTTTTTCATTACGCAGGATTACTTCCGGAGCCTTGATATCGATAAGTCTTTTCAGACGGTTGTTACGGATAATAACGCGGCGATACAGATCGTTCAGGTCGGATGTTGCAAAACGTCCACCATCGAGCGGCACCAACGGGCGAAGTTCCGGCGGAATAACAGGAACAATCTTAACGATCATCCATTCCGGTTTATTCTTGCCTTTCGATCCGCGGAATGCTTCTACAACCTGAAGCTGTTTCAACGCTTCGTTTTTACGTTGCTGTGAAGTATCTGTACTTGCCTTATGACGCAGTGTATTTGCCAGCGAATCGAGATTGATGCGCGACAACAGGTCATATACGGCTTCTGCTCCCATCTTGGCGATAAACTTGTTAGGGTCTGTATCGTCAAGCAGCTGGTTTTCTTTCGGAAGCTTATCAAGGATGTTCAGATATTCTTCTTCTGTAAGAAGGTCTTTTTCTGCTATTCCTTCTTCTACTGCAGCACCCGACTGTATTACTACATAGCGTTCGTAGTAAATGATAGAATCGAGTTTCTTCGTAGGTATACCCAACAGATAACCCATCTTGTTAGGCAGAGAGCGGAAATACCAGATATGAGCTACCGGAACTACAAGGTGGATATGTCCTGTACGTTCGCGGCGGACTTTCTTTTCTGTAACTTCAACACCGCAACGGTCGCAGACAATACCTTTGTAACGGATTCTCTTATATTTACCGCAATGACATTCGTAGTCCTTTACAGGGCCGAATATACGTTCGCAGAAAAGTCCGTCACGTTCAGGTTTGTAAGTACGGTAGTTGATTGTTTCGGGTTTCAAAACTTCACCGCTCGATGCTTCCAGAATCTCTTCGGGAGAGGCAAGGCTCACGGTAATTTTTGAAAAGCTACTCTTTACTTTATTTTCTTTTCTAAAAGCCATATTACTTTTTTCCTTTAAAAGCTGTTAGCCGTTAGCTATTAGCTTATAGCTGTTGTTAGAGTATTATTTGAAACCATCAGCTAATAGCTAAAAGCTATCAGCTAACGGCTATAAGTATTTAGTCGAGGGATACACTTAATCCCAGTCCGCGCATCTCATGCAGCAATACGTTGAGCGATTCAGGTATGCCCGGTTGTGGCATCGGTTCACCTTTAACGATAGCTTCATAAGCTTTGGAACGTCCTACAACGTCATCCGACTTGATGGTAAGGATTTCTCTCAGGATATAAGCCGCACCGAATGCTTCCAGTGCCCAAACCTCCATTTCTCCGAAACGTTGTCCCCCGAATTGAGCTTTACCACCCAGAGGCTGTTGCGTGATAAGAGAGTAAGGCCCGATAGAACGCGCATGCATCTTATCTTCCACCATGTGTCCGAGTTTCAGCATGTAGATAACACCTACCGTTGCATGCTGGTCGAACTGGTCTCCTGTACCTCCGTCGAACAAGCGAACTTTACCGTAACGAGGAACGTTGGCTTTGTCAGTCCATGCGTTCAGGTCGTCCAGACTGGCTCCGTCGAAGATAGGGGTGGCAAATTTCACACCCAGTTCTTTTCCTGCCCAACCCAGTACGGTTTCGAAAATCTGCCCGAGGTTCATACGAGAAGGCACCCCTAGCGGATTCAATACGATATCCACAGGTGTTCCGTCCGGTAAGAACGGCATATCTTCCTGACGAACTATACGCGATACGATACCTTTGTTACCGTGGCGTCCGGCCATCTTATCACCTACCTGTACTTTACGTTTCTTAGCTACATAAACTTTAGCAATCTGAACGATACCGGAAGGAAGTTCATCCCCGATAGTCAGGTCGAAACGTTTACGTTTCAGTTCGGCGTCGAGTTCTTTATATTTACGCAGATAGTTTACAACTACGTCGCGTATCAGGTCGTTTTTATGAGCATCTGTTGTCCAGTTGCTTACCTGAATTGTTTCGTAGTCGATGTTATCCAATGCGCTCTTAGTAAACTTAGTACCTTTGGCAATAATCTCTACATTCAGATAATCTTTTACTCCCTGCGATGTCTTACCTTCGGTCAGTACGAGTATTTTATCTACAAGTACGCCTTTCAGCTTAGCCATCTTTTCTTCGTACTCTTCATCCAGTTTCGGAAGCAATGCCTTGCTCGAAAGTTTTGTCTTCCCTTTCTTCGATGCTTTAGAGAACAGGTTAGTTCCCACTACCACACCTTTCAGTGAAGGAGAAGCTTTCAATGAAGCATCTTTCACATCACCGGCCTTGTCACCGAAGATAGCGCGAAGCAGTTTTTCTTCCGGAGAAGGATCCGATTCACCTTTCGGAGTAATCTTACCGATCAGGATATCTCCCGGGCCTACACGTGCTCCGATACGGATAATACCTCTTTCGTCGAGGTCTTTAGTAGCATCTTCGCTTACGTTAGGAATATCGGAAGTAAGTTCTTCCACACCGCGTTTAGTGTCGCGAACTTCGAGTACAAATTCTTCTACGTGAACGGAAGTGAATACATCTTCACGGACGATACGTTCGTTCAATACGATCGCATCCTCAAAGTTATATCCTTTCCAAGGCATGAATGCTACTTTCAGGTTTTTACCTATAGCCAACTCGCCTTGTTCGGTAGAATATCCTTCTGTCAGAATCTGATCCAGCACAACCCTGTCACCTTTGCGGCATGTAGGGCGAAGGTCGATAGTAGTATTCTGGTTGGTTTTTCTGAACTTAGGGATGTAATATGTTTTGATAGCATCATCGAATGCGACAAAGTCTTCATCGGATGTACGGTCATATTTAATTTTAATAGTGCTTGCATCCACATACACCACTTCTCCGGCTCCTTCTGCAACAATCTGGGTACGTGAGTCGCGGATCAGCTGTCCTTCGATACCTGTTCCCACAATCGGAGCTTCGGTACGCATCAACGGCACAGCCTGGCGCATCATGTTCGAGCCCATCAGTGCACGGTTAGCATCGTCATGCTCAAGGAAAGGAATCAATGAAGCCGCGATAGAAGCGATCTGTGTAGGAGATACATCCATCAGTTCGATTTCTTCCGGAGCTACTACCGGATAGTCTGCATCCTGACGCGCTTTTACGCGTTTAAGGATGAATGAACCGTCATCATTCAACGGAGCATTACCCTGTGCAATAAGCTTGTCTTCTTCCTCTTCGGCTGCAAGATATACGATACCTTCAGGAGATAAGTCGACTTTGCTGTTAGCAGCCTTGCGGTACGGAGTCTCGATAAATCCGAGATCGTTTATCTTCGCGTAAACGCAAAGAGACGATATCAGACCGATGTTCGGACCTTCCGGGGTTTCTATCGGACAAAGACGGCCATAGTGAGTATAGTGAACGTCACGCACCTCGAAACCTGCTCTTTCACGGGAAAGACCGCCGGGGCCGAGTGCCGACATACGGCGTTTGTGAGTAATCTCAGCCAGCGGATTCGTTTGATCCATGAACTGAGACAGTGCATTCGTTCCGAAGAATGTATTAACAACGGATGAGATAGTTTTCGCATTGATCAGGTCGATCGGCGTAAATACCTCATTGTCGCGAACGTTCATTCTTTCACGAATGATACGCGCCATACGATTGAGACCAACTCCAAACTGGTTGAAAAGCTGCTCACCAACAGTACGTACACGACGGTTGCTCAAGTGGTCGATATCATCAACTATTGCTTTTGAGTTTATCAACTCGATAAGGAATTTGATGATCTCGATGATATCCTCTTTCGTTAATACGCGGATATCCGTACTTGTTGCCAAGCCCAGTTTCTTGTTCAGCCTGTAACGTCCTACCTCTCCGAGGTCGTAACGTTTTTCTGAGAAGAACAGGTTGTTGATAACCTCGCGTGCACTGGTATCATCGGCAGGTTCTGCACTACGCAGCTGCCTGTAGATATGACGAACGGCATCTATTTCGGAGTTACTAGGGTCTTTCTGCAATGTATTGTAGATAATAGCAAAGTCAGAAATGTTTTGAGAATCCTTGTGTAACAGGATAGACGGCACGTTAGATTCCAGTATCAGGTCGAGATGCTCTTTGTCCAGCACTGTTTCACGTTCAAGAATAACTTCGTTACGTTCGATTGAAGTCACCTCGCCGGTGTCTTCATCTACGAAGTCTTCCATCCATGTTCTCAGAATTCTGGCTGCAAGCTTACGTCCTGCTACTTTCTTTATATTTTGTTTAGTAACTTTTATTTCTTCTGCCAGGTCGAATATCTCAAGGATATCGCGGTCGCTTTCGAAACCGATAGCGCGAAGCAATGTAGTTACAGGTAATTTTTTCTTACGGTCGATGTATGCATACATGACATTGTTGATGTCAGTCGCAAATTCGATCCATGAGCCTTTGAACGGAATGATACGCGCCGAATAAAGCTTGGTGCCATTGGCATGCATTGTCTGTCCGAAGAATACACCGGGTGAACGGTGCAATTGTGAAACTACTACACGCTCTGCTCCGTTGATGACAAAGGTACCTTTCTCGGTCATATATGGAATCAGCCCCAGGTATACATCCTGAATGACTGTATCAAAATCTTCATGGTCAGGGTCGGTACAGTAAAGCTTTAATTTGGCTTTGAGCGGAACACTGTATGTTAAACCCCTGTCGATACACTCTTCGATAGTGTAGCGCGGAGGATCAATGAAGTAGTCCAAAAATTCTAATACAAAGTTGTTTCGTGTATCGGCTATAGGGAAGTTTTCAGCGAAAACCTTGTATAAGCCTTCTTTTTTCCTTTTCTCAGGGGGGGTATCAAGCTGTAAAAAATCGCGGAACGATTTCAGCTGTACTTCGAGAAAATCCGGATATGGTAGCGGATTCTTAATTGAAGCAAAATTGACTCTTTGATTTGTATTTGTTGAAGACATGGATTACCAATTTTATTGAACTAATTATTTTTGACGCAAAAAGGTTAAGAACCCTCTTTCATGAAGGTTCCTAACCAAATATCCTTTCTCAGGACTTATCTTTACTTAAGTTCAATTTCGGCTCCAGCTTCTTCTAGTTGTTTTTTCAATGCGTCTGCTTCATCTTTAGTCACTCCTTTTTTAAGTTCGCTAGGAGCAGCATCCACTAGATCTTTAGCCTCTTTCAAACCAAGTCCTGTAAGTTCTTTTACAGCTTTAACAACCTGCAATTTGTTAGCACCTGCCGATTTAAGAACAACATCGAATGCTGTTTTTTCTTCTGCAACTTCAGCTGCACCACCGGCAGCAGGAGCAGCAACTGCAACAGCAGCAGCGGCTGGTTCAATACCGTATTCAGTTTTTAGAATTTCAGCTAATTCGCTTACTTCTTTTACTGTCAAATTTACTAGTTGTTCTGCAATAGCTTTGATATCTGCCATTTTTGTATAAATTAAAATTGTTATTATTCTTTTGTTATAAGTAAATTATTTCTTAGACAATGTTTCTAAGACGCCATGGATTGTATTTCCACCCGATTGAAGGGCAGAGATAACATTCTTGGCCGGAGATTGAAGCAATCCGATAACTTCGCCGATAAGTTCGTTCTTGCTCTTGATGTTTTCCAGTGCGGAAAGGTTTTCCGATCCCACATAGAAACTTTCCTGAACATACGCGGCTTTAAGCGCAGGTATTCCTTCTTTTTTGTATTTAGCGATCAGCTTAGCCGGAGCATTAGCCGAATTAGAGAACATGATAGCAGTGTTTCCCTTAAGCGCTGCGTTCAACTCTGAATAATCGCCTTCAAGGCTTTCAAGAGCTTTTTGCAACAGGGTGTTTTTTACAACCATCAGCTTAATTTCCTGCTTAGAACATTCTCTTCTCAATGCGCTTGTTTTAGCAGAATTGAGAGTAGCAATGTCGGTAAGGTAGAAATGCTCGTAGCCTTTGATTGTGGCTGCTATAGTTTCTATGATAGTGCTTTTATCTTCCTTTCTCATAATTTTCAGTCAATTTTTGATTAATTTTCTACTGATTTAGGGTCGATTTTAATACCCGGGCTCATAGTACTTGAAAGACAAACACTTTTTACATAAGTTCCTTTAGCTGCAGTAGGTTTCAGTTTGATAAGCGTGTTGATAAACTCTTTCGCGTTATCTCTGATTTGCTCAGGAGAGAAAGTAACTTTACCGATAGAAGCGTGGATGATTCCGGCTTTGTCTACCTTGAAGTCAATCTTACCCGATTTTACTTCCTGTACGGCTTTAGCAACGTCTACAGTCACAGTTCCGCTCTTTGGGTTAGGCATCAGACCGCGAGGTCCTAAGATACGTCCCAGAGCACCAACTTTACCCATGATAGCAGGCTGAGTGATGATAACATCGATATCAGTCCAGCCACCTTTTATCTTTTCGATATATTCGTCCAGTCCTACATAGTCGGCGCCTGCTTCTTTAGCAGCAGCCTCCGCGTCAGGAGCACATAATACCAAAACTCTAACTTGTTTTCCTGTTCCATGAGGAAGAGATACTACACCTCTTACCATCTGGTTAGCTTTACGTGGGTCTACACCGAGGCGTACATCTATATCTACTGATGCTTCGAATTTAGTTGTAGTGATCTCTTTTACAAGAGCCGTTGCTTCGGTTAATGTATATAGTTTCCCTGCTTCAATTTTGCTGAAAGCTAACTTTTGATTTTTTGTAAGTTTACCCATTTCTAAATTGAAGTTTAATTATTGAACATCCGGGAAAGCCCCTTTTACAGTAATACCCATACTTCTTGCTGTACCAGCAACCATTCTCATGGCTGATTCGACTGTAAAACAGTTAAGGTCGACCATTTTATCTTCGGCGATAGCTTTTACCTGTTCCCAGGTAATTTCTGCTACTTTCTTACGATTTGGTTCGGCCGATCCACTCTTTGTCTTAGCTGCTTCAAGTAATTGAATTGCTACAGGTGGCTGTTTTACAATGAAATCGAAAGACTTATCAGCATAGTAAGTAATTACCACAGGTAATATTTTACCAGCCTTGTCTTGAGTTCTGGCATTAAATTGCTTACAGAAATCCATGATGTTGATACCTTTCGAACCTAACGCAGGCCCTACCGGAGGAGATGGATTTGCTGCACCGCCTTTAATCTGTAATTTTAATTGTCCAGCAATTTCTTTAGCCATTTTTGTTTTAATTTTTAGTTTTTGTTAAAACTTAAGATCGAGCATTCGAATGCGTAACCAGACTTACTGCTCTTTTTCGACTTGCATGTAATTCAATTCGAGCGGAGTTTTCCGTCCGAATATCTTTACCATTACTTTCAGTTTCTTTTTCTCAGCGTTCACTTCTTCAATAATTCCCGAGAATCCGGAGAAAGGACCGTTGGTCACCTTCACGTTTTCGCCGACAATGTATTGAACGTCCATGCCCACTTCCTGCTCGTCCAGTTCGTCCATTGTGCCCAATATGCGGTTTACTTCCGACTGGCTCAACGGCTGGGGATTGGTAGTGTTGGGTAAGAAACCCGCTACGTAATTGATATTACGCAGTTCATGGATCACTTCACCTATCAGGGCGGCTTCAATCAATATGTAGCCGGGAAGGTAAGCTCTTTCTTTAAGAACTTTCTTTCCGTTACGCATGATATAAGTCTTTTCTGTAGGGATAAGAACTTGAGAGATATACTTTCCTAATTCAGTCTTTTTTATCTCAGCCTCAAGATATTCTTTGACTTTATTTTCTTTTCCACTAACAGCACGTAGTACGTACCATTTTTTTTCGATTTCAGTCATAGTTTCTGATGAGGATTACTTAATTTAACAGACCGTAGAAAAGCTTGACAATAGACTCGAATGCAGAATCGATACCCCAGACAATCAGTGCCATGATAATGGAAGCGATCATGACAATAACCGCACTACTGGTAAGTTCTGCCCGACTAGGCCAAGAAACCTTGTATACAAGCTCGTTATAAGAATCTTTTACGTAATTAATTATCTTTTTCATTACTCTCTTTGAGTTTTTTGGCACGGGCGGAGAGATTCGAACTCCCGACATTTGGTTTTGGAGACCAACGCTCTACCACTGAACTACGCCCGTAAATTAAAGTCGGTTATATCGCAAACCGACTTTAGGATATTTGATAAGAAATTTCTTATTCGATAATTTCTGTAATCTGTCCTGCTCCTACTGTACGTCCACCTTCGCGGATAGCGAAACGAAGACCTACGTTACAAGCTACTGGATAGATTAGTTCAACAACGATACTCACGTTGTCACCAGGCATAACCATGTCTGTTCCTTCAGGAAGAGTGATTTCTCCGGTAACGTCTAGCGTACGCAGGTAGAACTGAGGACGATATTTGTTGTGGAATGGAGTGTGACGTCCACCTTCTTCTTTCTTCAGGATATACACCTCAGCTTTGATCTTAGTATGAGGAGTGATTTTTCCCGGGTGAGTGATTACCATACCACGTTTGATCTCTTCTTTGTCGATACCACGAAGCAATAGACCTACGTTGTCACCAGCCTGTCCGTCGTCAAGAATCTTACGGAACATTTCTACTCCTGTAACAACTGATTTTTTTGCTGCAGCTCCAAGACCGATGATTTGTACTTCTTCACCAGTTTTGATTTTACCGGTTTCGATACGGCCTGTTGCTACTGTTCCACGACCTGTGATAGAGAATACGTCTTCAACAGGCATAAGGAATGGTTTGTCAACATCGCGTGGAGGAAGTGGAATCCAAGTATCCACAGCGTTCATGAGTTCCATTACCTGGCTAACCCAAGGCTCAACACCGTTAAGTGCACCTAGAGCAGAACCGCGGATAACCGGAGTATTGTCGCCGTCGAACTCATAGAATGAAAGAAGTTCTCTCATTTCAAGTTCAACAAGTTCAAGCATTTCTTCGTCTTCAACGATATCGCATTTGTTCATGAAAACAACCAGTCTTGGTACGTTTACCTGACGTGCAAGAAGGATGTGCTCACGAGTTTGAGGCATAGGACCATCAGTAGCAGCAACTACGATGATAGCACCGTCCATCTGAGCAGCACCAGTAACCATGTTCTTTACGTAGTCGGCGTGTCCCGGACAGTCAACGTGCGCATAGTGACGGTTAGCTGTTTCATACTCTACGTGAGAAGTATTGATTGTTATACCGCGTTCTTTTTCTTCAGGAGCGTTATCGATAGAATCGAATGAACGAGCTTGAGAAAGACCTTTGTCAGCCAGTACTTTAGTGATAGCAGCAGTCAAAGTAGTTTTACCATGGTCAACGTGACCGATTGTACCGATATTCACGTGCGGTTTCGCCCGGTTAAAATGTTCTTTTGCCATAATTAATCTTCTATTATTTAGTTAAATGTATATATTTAATTCTAATTGAATCCGTTTACAAATAGAGCCCATGACGGGATTTGAACCCGTGACCTCTTCCTTACCAAGGAAGTGCTCTACCACTGAGCTACATTGGCATAAATCTTTCGATTTATTCTTCAATAAAAAATCACCCTTCGTCTTGCTTAACTCAGGTGTTTGTTCTTTATCGAATTAAAAAAGAGAAGCTGAACTCAAAAAACGTTAAACTAAATAGCTTTTCCGTTGTTCTATCTATACTTCTTATTTTATACCTGAGCCTCTTGTCGGATTCGAACCAACGACCCCGAGATTACAAATCACGTGCTCTGGCCAACTGAGCTAAAGAGGCGTAAAAACTAATTTTGCCGTCATTTCTGCTTTTTTCATAGCGAAACGGCGACAAAATTAGAAATTATTTTTTAGAATCACAATACTTTATGTATTTATTTTTCCTTAGTTCTTCGTTTTGGAACATATTCCTCTATCCTTTGGATGGAAAAGGGATGTATAAGAGATTTCTTATTGTTTGATCTGAGCTTTTTCTTTCACTTTCAGTATTTGCTTTTCGAGGGCTTCCACGTTGAGCATTACTGCTTCTTCGAAGGTGTCGGCCACTTTATTGGCAAACAGCTCTCCGTTCTTGATGTTCAGCTTTACCGAAGCTTCCTTGTTGTTTGCTACTTCCGGTTTCACCACCTTGAGAATTACATCTGCGTCTACGATCAGGTCGGAAAATTTATCGAGTTTAGATAGTTTCTTTTCGATAAACTCTTTTAATTGAGCGCTTGCTTCAAAGTGCACAGACTGAATTGCAATATTCATAATATTTCCTCCTTTAATTTTAGGCTCTTGGATGAGCCTTGTTATAAATTTTCTTTAGTTCTTCAAATGAAGTGTGCGTATATATTTCGGTAGCCGCGAGGCTCGAATGTCCAAGTAGTTCTTTTACTGCGTTGATGTCAGCCCCGTCGTTCAGCATGCTGGTGGCAAATGAATGACGCAGGACATGCGGGCTGGTTTTGGATAATGTGGGTACCTGCTTCAGGTTTTCGGTCACAATGCGGTGTACCAGCATGGGATAGAGCTGTTCACCGTCGTTTTTTACAAACAGGTATCCTGATAAATTTTCTATCTGGGTATTCCTTATAGTTATATATTGGCTAAGGAGATCTTTCATGCCGTCGCTGAATGGGATAAGGCGTTGCTTGTTTCGTTTTCCCGTTACCTGTATCGTTTCGGCGCTGAAATCTACCTCCGTATCTTTGAGTCCGATCAGTTCGGCGCGACGGATACCTGTAACGTAAAACAACTCGATCATAATATGGTTTCGCAGCGATTCGAAACTGTCGTCGAAATTCGTTTCATCCAGCACCTTGTCCATATCCCCGTTGTTTACGAACGAAGGGATCGGTTTAGGCGTTTTCGGTCCTGTTATTTTCTTTACCGGATTTGTGGAAACTTCATTTATCCGCAGCAGGTATTTGTAAAATGATTTTAGTGTGCTCAACTTGCGGTTTACCGACCGGGCTGATATTTTCGCTTCCATCAGTGAAACTATCCACATGCGTACGATGTCGCTGTCTACATTCTTGATATCGGTGTCAGGGAAGTGCTGTTGCAGGAACTCAGCGAATTGATGAAGGTCTGTAGAATAAGAAATCTCCGTATGTAAAGAGAAGTTCTTTTCATAACGGAGATATCTTGTATATTTCTCTATTAGTAACATCATCTATCCGAATTGTAATCCTGAATGACGAAGTTAATAATATTATGCGAAAATGGCAATAGCTATTTATTCTTCTTCGCGGTGCATCGCCTGCACGTATACAGCGTGTAATTTTTGTTCTCTTTTTACTACCGACGGCTTGCGGAATTCCTGACGACGTCTAAGTTCTTTTACTACACCTGTTTTTTCGTATTTTCTTTTAAATTTCTTCAAGGCTTTTTCGATATTTTCGCCTTCTTTCAATGGAACAATAATCATAAATGTTATTCTGTTTTTTTATTATTTTTTGTTTTGTTTAATCAATTTAAAGATGTCGCTTTCAGCAGCGGCATATTGTTTATTCAGTATTGTGGATTTTTTATGTATAATAATCTTTCGAACACCGTTACGATGACGGTATTTCATTCACATGATATGTTTTGTTCAAAAGATCATTAAACCTCCCTTCTGTTTTCGGGTTGCAAATTTATTATTTAATTCTTTAGAAACAAAGATTTTATGTGAAATAATTCTTGTCAACGTCAAAAATAGCGCATTTGAGATAGTTAAAATAGAGGCTGAGAAACTGTGGATAAACAATTAATAATCCTCTCCGGTCCAACTACACAACGAAGACCGGAGAGGCTATAATCAGCAGAACAAATCTCGGATTGCTATTTTCACAAACCACAATCGATGATGAAGACAAATTAAAAAGACAAATAATAATCTGCTGAGATTTTTATCATAACCGGTTTGTGTTATTTTTATAGGGTTTTAGTCATTTTGTTTACACCTTACGGGATGCAGGTAGCTGCGCTCGGGCGAATGCCGCCTTACGCGTACGCTATATGTGTTTGACGGGCTTTGGTAACCACCGCTGATGTTGTACTCAAAAAGCCTAGTATATGCATTGCCTGCGCCCGAGGCACTGCTTGTCCACAGCTGGGTTGTTTCCCCGTAATTGTGTACGCTGCCGTTGTATATACTTCCTGTAATTATAATATCGAAGCCGCCTTCTATCGCCGTCAGGCTTTTCCCTGTATACAGTGGGGTAGGTGCTCCCGGCATCATGCATCGTCCTATCATTGCTAAGCCATGGCCTTTGTCGCTGCCCGACCCCCTGAGTGAATTCCGATCGGGAAATGTCGCCGTTTCCCATATACTTTCCCATCCCGTAACGGGAGAGGAGGGGATAAAGCCACTCATATCAGTATCATTGTATGAGCTGTACAGGCTAGCATTATTATATAGCTCTTTTTCCAGTGCGTTCCATTCCCTGTCGCTGGGCAAGTGCCACCCTTCGGGGCAAATACCTTGTATGATGTAATTCCCTTTACTGTCTTTTGTCCCGATATTTGAATCCGATTCCACCTCATCGTTTCCGGGTGCTACACCCGATGCCGTACTCTGAATCTGGTCTGTAGCCGTCGGGGTATATTTTCCGGTTGCGGCTGCCCAGCTGTACAGCATTCCCTGTTTGCGTGCCCATGCTGCCGGTTGAGAAGCGGATAATGTGTTCGACGGATAGGCATATTCCGCATTTGCCGGATTTATACCACCTGTATGTATATTCAATACCGGTGGTGATGCAATATTAGATGCGTAACTTTTTACAGCAAGGTTCTGTATCATCCATACTCCGGCCGAACCGAATCTGCGTGCTTTGAATTCCTTTCCTTCCTGATCTGTAAAGACCATAGTTCTGTCATTGCCGTCGTGAAGAAGTTCCCATCTGTCGCCATGCCAGACATACA
Source organism: Prevotella sp. 10(H) (assembly GCF_000711235.1). GTDB lineage: Bacteria > Bacteroidota > Bacteroidia > Bacteroidales > Dysgonomonadaceae > Dysgonomonas. Next base: position 265,023 of record NZ_JOMI01000002.1, read on the forward strand.
AGCCCGGCGGTATAGGAGTGGAATCATCGCAGGGATCGGTAATCTCCTTACCTACATTATATACAACCAGTCCGATATGCGTATTTATTTCGAAATTATCGCCCGGTGTTCCGATAGATGCTGCCAGTTCGGCATCTGTAGAAGGCGTAAGATTATTTATTATTACGCGTGGCATGGACAGGCCGCGCACAGCATTGGTGTTGTCGGCTGTGGGTGCGTATTGTTTCAGGTCGAGTAGCGAACCTTTGTTGGGTTCCATATCTGCCCCGATTGTTACCTGTGCCGATGCATTATTAATAGAAATGATGTATATCAAAAATAAAAATACACCGGCAGCAATTCTGAGACTTCTCTGTTTCATTTGTTTGTGATTAGTTGAATTGAATATATTTAAAGTGCTAAAGGTTTATTAGTATGGAGAGAGTATCAGGCTCTTTTTTAATCATCTTTTTTACAACGTACAGATTGTAACATATACTTATATGTATGCAAGCGCATTACCTGTCCGAAATCATATGTAAAGCCTCTGGTCCATGCTCCATTGACTATACCGCTACTTGTCCAGAATCTTGCCGAGCCATAATAAGTATGCATCATAGGGCCCATACCCCAGCCTACACACATAACGTTAAATCCTCCTAAGGCAGGTTCTTTGCTGTAGCCATATGAATAAACCGAGAAATTGGCTTCGAAATCTCTTACCGGACATATCTCTTTGAAGACTCCGGCATAACCCTCATTCATAATAGAACTTCCTCCGCGCCAGCCTCTAGCGGTTTCGAAATTGGGATTCCACGTTGCAGGATTAAAAGTGTTGATAAGGTCATCCGTATAGTCGCTGTATTTTTTCGGATTATTGTAGAGTTCCCGTTCCAGTTCGTTCCATTCCCTGTCGGTAGGCAAGTGCCATCCTTCAGGGCAAATGCCTTGTATTTTTCCGTTTTTAGCGCCGGACGTTGTTTCGTAAATGCTTTCGATTTCATTTGGTCCGGCAGGAAGTTCGAGACCGGGTGTCGCCTGCCCCTGATTGAGTATGTAGGACTCATTCAGGTTTGTAGCGGCGTACCATGAATAAAGTACTCCCTGTTCGGAATACCACGGCTGTCCATAAGCAGCGTGTCTGATAGGAGGTGTGCCCCATCCTTCAGCACCAACTTTCCTTATAGTATCGTTTTGCGTGGGATTGACAACGTGGATATAGCGTGGATAGCCATATACCCGCGCCGAAGTATTGCGGGTAGCCAGACTGTCGCCGCTATATACTCCTAGTGGTGCGCCTCCCATATTATCTGCATAACGTGTGGCTGCCAGATTGGTAGTCATCCATCGCCCGGCATTACCGAACGATGCCGAGTAGAACCTGTTGTCTGACTGATCTTTGTGATAAAGAACCTTGTCCTGCCAGTCTGATACAGGAATGGCATCGCCATCCTGAATGGAGGAAAGATCGGGTAGGCCTGCACATTGGATAAGTGTGACGACGATGGAGTCGAAGCGATGATTGGGTGCAGGGATACTATCATAGAATGTTAAGGTAGCTGCTGTTTTGTACTGGTTCCTTTCAGCCACATAGCTGTCGGATGAACTGTTTGTTCTTACCGATCGATTGTTTCTTATCGGTGTATAACGTTGGAGTGTCGGCTCGTTGCCATAAGCAACGTTATAGTTAGTCACTTCTTTCCCCCCTTTAGACGGAATTACGATATTGCTAATGATATTGGGGGTTACTACCCTGTATTTGCTTGTCCATGAAGCGTTGGAAGCGATATCGAAAAAGAAATAATTAGCACTCCATCCGGGAAATGTTTGAGTATCTATAACAGTTATCAGATGCCTGAAACTTGTCCTGTTTCTGTAAGGTGACCATTGATGTGTGCTATTATCGACTGTGAGAGCGTAGTTGGTCTGATTAAGTACAAATGTCCTTTCTGCCGAGTCGCCGCATTCGTCCTGCGATGTTGTAAACTTTATGGTTGTTTCGCGGCTTTGCCATGGTTTATTGATAATATCTACTACATTGCTCATATTATTGAGGCCGAAACTGAAGTTGGTCGGATTTGTACTTAGCGGAGTCGTCCATCCCGAAGGGGGATTGGAAGAAAAAGAGAGGCCTCCGCCAACTGTATTCGTTATGTTTGTAATGGAGGTGGTAAGGCCGGCGGATTTCCATGCGATTTTCATGTTCTGAGTAGAAGCCAGCGGTGATTGTCTTCCCAATCCGCTAAGAATCGGAATAATAGTCTTGGTCCCCGGCATTTTGGTTTCGTCGTTCCACAAGATTTCCGCCACTTCTATCCCTTCATTCCTTGTGAGTTGTTCCCATTCGTTACCTTTCCAAATATATACTCCTTTGGCAAAACCCTGACATTGGTTCAGGTTGTATACAATAAGTCCTACATGTCTTTTGTCTTCTTCCTGTTTTTGCAATGCTGTCTGGTAGTCGCTGTTGGGGGTTCCCGAGCCGGGAGTATTTTCCAACATGGGATAAAGATTGTTTTTGTCGGTCAGTTTGACCCTTGGTAATGCAAGTCCCTTTGATGATGTGACCATATTATGATCGTTCGTATATTCTTTAAGGTCGAGTAGTGAACCGCTATTCGGATTTTTATTAGATCCTACTGTTACCTGTGCCTGCAACCCATAAAAGGTCATCCATAAAAGTGTTAATAATGTAATCTTTACAAATTTCATAGCAAGTATGTTTTGTGTACGTGTCTGTTAAATCAGAATGAAGTAAGTAACCGGAGCTAGTTTGTCGGATTGTAGGTGTTGTTGCCTTCAATATTTGTATGTTCCTTACGTGTCTTCTTTTCTTTACCGCAGACCAAAGGAAATATGCTTTTTTTTTAGAACAAAAAAAAAGTGATATTATCCCCTGAAATTGTGACGAATGGTAATATTTATATCATTCGTCACATGCTCTTTGTGACGAATGAGCAAGGGTGTTTTCGGGTAATTGGAGAGTTACAAGGCTTTTTATTGTTTTAAGATACGACCTCGATACCGGTATTTCGGCATTGGTTTTAGTGAGAGTAAGAGTGTAGGTCTGTGACTGACTGCGGATATTACAGATATAAGATGTATTGACAATATATGTCCGGTGGCATCTTGCAATTGAGAAATGTTTGCACAATATTTCGGTCATATTGGATATTGTTGCTCTCGACGATTTGCGCCGGACTTCATTGTTGTCTATATAGAAAATGATTACATAATTGCCTTGAGCTTCGGCATAAAGAAAATCTTGAGGAATGATTTCCAGTTTTTCTCTTGCATTGATTGTTATAGAAATAATATCTTCCCTCTCTTCGGTTTCCTCGATACAAGAAATTTCACTACTAGTAATGGCTTCATCCTGTTTCTCTGTGGCCCAAGTCTGCTTCACCTGAATAAAAATAATCAATGTGGGAACGATAGCGATAAACCATGCTATAGGAAACCAGAAGAACATCAGTTCGGTTCTTGTATGAATGATATTGGGGCATTCTTTCAGATAAATAGAATAGACATAATAAGTGGTGGCCGGAATGCTGAGAGAGGAAATGAATAAGCCGTAAGACAGGAGCTTATATATTTTCCAATTCTCCGGATTATAGAATTTTTTGAATATACGGGGGAAAATGTAAACGACAATAATTGCCGAAATGGTAGTGATAAGGGTAATTATAATAACAACCTTAAGCTTGTAGGTTATGGAACTGAGTCCCAGTGGTTCGAGTATATAAGTAAGCAGAAAAATCCATACAGTTGGTGCAGCTACTATAAGCCAGTTCTTATGGTAGTAGGGAAAAGGTTGTTTCAGGTAGTCTATAATATTTTTCATTATGACAGAATATACCAATCAATTAAATCTGGGCTATAAAATTATGTTAGCTTATAATGGATTATTGTCTTATATCAGGATAAGGCGTAACTTCTCTTTACAATAATGTTATATTTATTGACCCGCTCTTGTTGCTTCGAGTAGCAAATATAATATTAAAAATATAAGATAGCAACTAATTGTTTCTAAAAGAAACTACTATAATGCAGCTGGCTGGGTTTTGTATAGAAACTCGTCTAATTTGTTTATGGGCAAAATAAAAAAAGTAAAGCTTTGGTATTATTCTTTTCTCATTCTGATATGTGGTATGCCGTCTTCCATATATGTATCGGATACTTTGACGAAGCCATGGCTTTCGTAGAAGCGTTGCAGGCGTTCCTGAGCCGAGATAAGGATAACTCTTTCAGTTAATAAGACATTTGCCAGTTCAATCGCTTTTATCATAAGGTCGTGCCCGTATCCGTATTGCCTGTATTCCTGCGCTACTATCACACGTCCGATGCTGGCCTCTTCGAAATAATCGCCTGCGCTGAATATACGGCAGTAAGCAATGAGTTTACCGTCGATATAACCGTGAAGATGTACAGCTTTCTGGTCTTTATAGTCCATATCCAGATAGGGGGCATCCTGTTCGAGTACAAATACCTTGCATCTGAGATGCAATATTTCGTATAGCTCATCTGTCGATAGTTCGTCGAAGCGGCTGACTTTCCAGCTTATATCTTTTTTCATTGTTTCTTTACTTTAGAGGGCAAAGATAAGTATTTTGGAAAGAAATTTATTTATAAAATTGAAACAGGCTGTTACATACTAACTTAAATCCGTATTTTTACATTTTCAAGATTTACTCATATGGATAATATCAAAAAGATAAAGAGGACGGCGCGGGTTGCTGCCGTACTTTCTAAATACGGATTTGAAACACTGGTAACACAGACAGACCTGAAAAAACTTATCCCCGATGCCTACATCGAGCATAGCGAAAAGCGTAAAGAAGCTTTTTCGCTCAGTATCTACGAGCGTATACGCATGGTACTGGAAGAACTGGGCCCCGCTTATGTAAAACTGGGACAACTGATGAGTAACCGCGACGACCTGCTGCCGGAAGAATTGATCGTAGAATTGCAGAAACTGCAGGATCAGGTGCAGGCGAAAGATATAGATTTACGCGCCACACTGAAAGAAGAACTGGGAATAGAGCCCGACGATATATTCGAGGAAATAGATTTAGAACCGATAGCTGCCGCCTCACTGTCGCAGGTATATACTGCCGTAATGAGGGAAGGACAGAAGAAAATTATAATTAAAGTAAAAAGAAAAGGCATCCGTGAAATAATAGAGGCGGATATCCTTATCATGAAAGATTTGGCTAGTATCCTCGAAAAATATTATGATGCAGCAAGAAAAGTCGGATTATATAATATTGTCTGCACGTTTGAAAAAGCCGTGATAACCGAGTTGTCCTTTACGCAGGAGTTGGCAAATATCGAGCGTTTCAGAATTAACTTCAAGAATAACGATACAATATATGTGCCCGCCACTTACAAGGAACTTTCCAACAGTAATATATTATGCATGGAGTTTATCGACGGCATAAAAGTATCTGATAAGCAGCAACTGCTGGACAGCGGACTGGATACGAAAGTACTTGCCGAACGGATTGTCGACCTGTATCTGAAGCAGATTATCGACTACGGATTTTTTCATGCAGACCCGCATTCGGGGAATATATTTATTCTGCCCGACGGTAAAGTTGTCTTTATCGATTACGGTTCGGTAGGTAAACTGTTGCCGAAAGATAAGGAGAATCTGGGCGATTTTGTTATCTATGCTCTCCGCAAGGATGTGAAGCGGCTTATCCGCATCATTAAGAAGGTAGCTGTAAGGTATAGTATAAAGAATGAGGAACAGTTGGGGCGTGACCTATATGAACTGCTATATATAATGGATAATACTTCCATAAAAGAACTCGACCTGAAAGATATAGCGAAAATGGTTTCCCGCCTGCTGAATGAAAATGAAACCATACTGCCCGATTATATATACCTGCTTGTGAGAGGGATTATCCTACTCGAAGGCATTGGTCGCGAATTGGGTATAGAAACCAATATAATCGAGAATGTAAAGCCTTATGGTATAAAGTTGATGAAGCAACGGCTGAATCCGAAACATCTCACCAATAAAGTCCTCGATAAGCTTTACGATATGGGCGACAGGCTCGAAGAACTACCGGAAGATATTCATTCTCTCGTTCAGAAGGTGAATAACAACGATCTGGAGATAAATCACAGATTGAAAGGCCTCACAGATATCCGCAATACCATGAATCATCTGGTTATCGCCGTTATTATCGCCGCCTCTACTATCGGCTCGGCTATACTTATACAGGCAGCAATGCCGCCTACTGCATGGGGTGTATCGGTGCTGGGCTTTCTCGGATTCTTGGTTTCCGGTATAATGGGAGTGATTGTTATACTCTCCATTTTGCGGAATAAGAAGTCGGACTGACGCCTACTTTTTGAAAACCAGATATACGGCTGCGATAAGAAAAGCGAATGCCAGCAGGTGATTCCATTTGAAAGCTTCCGTCTTGAAAGCCAATGTGCTGAACAGGACAAATACGGTAAGGGTAATCACTTCCTGTATAATCTTCAATTGCATAAGCGAAAACGGGCCGCCGTTGCCCTCAAAACCTAATCTGTTGGCAGGAACCTGAAAACAATATTCGAAAAATGCTATTCCCCAACTGATAAAAATTACTCCTGCAAGCGGCAAGGCTGCAAACCATGAGTATTCCTTCATTTTGAGGTGTCCGTACCATGCAAATGTCATAAAGACATTGGATACGATAAGTAAAAGTACTGTATATAAGCCCGCTAAGTTCATATTCTACTAATTCGTTATATTCGTTTTTTGCGATGCAAAAGTAAAGCAAATTCTGATATCTGCATCATCTTATAATTTAAATTTCTTATCTTTGAAACCATTAATTATAAGGAATAGTTTATGAAAACGATCTTTATTTATATAGTGCTTTCCCTATGCTGTCTGCCGGCCTTGTATTCACAGACGCTGGCCGAAGCTAAGGCGCTTTACCTCAAGGGTGAATATGCGCAGGCATTGCCCGTATTCGAAGCCGAATATGCCGCCAAACCAAAGGATGCGAATATAAATCAATGGTACGGTGTCTGCCTGTACGAAACAGGCGGAGATATAGCTCTGGCTGAAAAATGCCTGTTGGTAGCATCACAGAAAAAAATACAGGATTCATTTTATTACCTCGGACAGATATATACAGATCAGTTCCGCTTTACAGAAGCTGAAGAAAATTTCGACAAGTATGAATCACTGTTGAAGAAGAAAGACGACGATGCCCGTGCCCGCCTCGAAGAAAGACGGAAGTATATGTCGCGTATGCACCGTGTGGTATCCAATACGGAAGATATACAGATTATCGACAGCATGGTAGTGAATAAGTCCGATTTCCTTTCGGCTTATAAGCTGAGCCTCAGTTCGGGGCGCATCGATTATTTCAATAAGGTCTTTACCTCGAATAAGCCTGTGGATGCAACCGTTTATTTCAATGAGAAGGAAACAAAAATATATTATTCGCAACCCGATAAAAACGGTTCTTATTCATTGTATTCGATGGAAAAGCTGCTGGATGAATTCGGTAATGAAAAGAAATTGTCACCAAATAATTTCAATCTCACCGGAGATATCAATTATCCATATATGATGACCGATGGCGTTACTATTTATTTCGCAGCCAAAGATTATGAAACACTGGGCGGATACGACCTCTTTGTATCTCGTTACAATATGAATAACGATACATATCTGGCGCCGGAACGACTGAATATGCCTTTCAACTCTGTATACAACGACTATATGATGGTGGTTGATGAAGAAAAAAATGTAGGATGGTTTGCTTCCGACAGATTCCAACCAGAGGGGAAAGTATGTGTGTATACTTTTATCCCTAACAATGTGGTGAAAATCGTACAAAGCGAAGATGAAAAATATGTAGCCGACAGGGCGCGTATAACATCGATAAAGGACTCGTGGGCAAAGGGCCAAAATTACTCGCAGCTGATCGCTTTAGCACGCAAAGCGCCTAAAGAAGAAGTGAAAGTGGTACACGACTTTGTTTTTGTAATTAACGATGCCAATACATATTACAAATTGGCTGATTTCAAAAACAAAACGGCACGCGATACTTACTACAGGGTAGTGCAAATGAAGTCTGATCTGAAATCGACAACCGATAAACTAAACGCGCTCAGGGATACATACAGCAAGGCTTCGGCAGAAGTAAGGCGCACAATGGCTACCGAAATACTCGACATGGAACGCAAGCAGGAACAACTGCGTAGCCAGATACAGCCGCTGGAAATGCAGGCCCGTAATCAGGAAATACAGAATCAGTAAGAAGCAAAATATTACATAAATATGGGGTAAAGCATGGATGTGCTTTACCCCGTATTCATTTTTGACGCGGCATTATTTATGCGACCTGCCCAAATAATAAGATAAAATGAGTGAGCCTGCCTGTATGGCAATTAATGCCCAGATCATATTCTGTCTTCTGTTTTTTCTTTTCAGCGCTTTCAGTTCTTTGTCATGCTTGTCATCAAATTCAAAATCTTCCATAAGTATATCTTTTTTATTATTTAATCAACTGTTAATATATAGAGTTTATCTTATATCAACAATCCAACTAACATTTTTGATTTGAGAAAAAGTTAATTTTTTTATTTTGATAGTAAAAATGGTATGATATTGAGGTTTTTAAGTATTTTATTTTTGAAAGTTTATCTATATTGTTTTATAGCTTTTAGCTATTACTTATAATTTAGTTATATATGTTTTTAAACACCATGAATATTTATCACAAGATTTGCATGCTTTAAAAATGTAAAGTATATTTGTCTTTTAGTAAAGTTTATTTTACAATTTTAATCTGATATAATATGAATAATAAATTACGTTTATTTCCGCATTATTTTAAGTACATAGGGATTGCCCTTTGTTTTATAAATCCTGTGTCATTTTTCTTTTTATTGAATACTGTTTTTAAGGGAGTGGATATAGATCTTATTAAGTTCTTTTCTTTTAGCTTGTTAACATTGGGATTGTCATTTATAGCCTTTGCCCGCGAGAGGGTGGAAGACGAAATGATGGTATCGATACGCTTACAGGCGATAGTATTTGCTTTTATTTTTTCCGTCTTTTATTTTTCCTTTATGAAACCATTGATGAGCTTTCTTCTCGAAGGAACTATATCTCAGGTAAATTCTAATGGTATAATAAGTACAATGTTAGTGGCTTATATCCTAATATTTTACTTTCTAAAATGGCGGCTTAAATGAAAAATACTATAAAACTGGAACGTGCGCGACTGAACTTCACCCAGCAGGAACTGGCCCGACAAGTAGGAGTTTCGCGTCAGACTATCAACTCGATAGAAGCCTGTCGCTATATTCCCTCTACGGTCTTGGCTCTTAAATTGTCTGCTGCTTTCGGCAAGCCTGTAAATGAAATATTTGAACTGGAAGATGAGGATTAATTCGGGTATGAAATGTGTTACTTTTGTTACCTTTTAACATTTTATCTTGCAAAGACGCAAGGACGCAAAGATATGTTGTTAACTGATAACTGTTGACTGACAACTGAATTATCCGTTACTTTCGTTACTTTTTAACTAAACATAGTTAATATATGTAAATAATATGGGTGCTTATATCACTAACAAAAGAATGACTATAGGGATAGCGGGGAGAGAACGGGCAAGGTAATAGGAGAAGCCTTTGGATTTCGGAGTAGAATTATTCCCGAGTGACAATTCACCTGAAGACTTGTATGCCTGCCATCCCGGATCGGCGTTATCATTATAACTCCAAAAATCTTCTACCGTAGAGTCGGGGAAGTAGAAGAGTTCCTGACAATAGCCGCTCAGTCTTCTCTTCTTTACTTTAATAGGATTAACAGAACCGATGCAGTCTACATCGCAATGATATACTATATCTTCTTCGATGCCATATTCGTTGACGGCACGGAACTTATAGTAGGTATAGCATTCTTTCATGTAATACTTGCCGTTGGCAGCTTTGGCAAATTCGAAACGGCCGATTTTTCTCAGTACCTGAACAAGTTTGCCCATGTAGCGCTTGGCAGGTTGAGAAGCTAGGACAGAATCGACAGATTCGATTTCCATTGACTTTATAGTCATATCGTCTTTGTTGATGAGTACTTGGCCGTTTGCCCAGCCATCTTTTCCTATCAGCGGTTCTATGTTAAGGATTATAAGCGAGCTGTCCGATGTGAAAGACCTGCTGGTTTCATTGTTGACGCTTTTGCCGAACGAAAGCAAGTGGGAAGCATGGTATTCCGCCCCGTAGAGCTCGGATGTGGGAGTGACCGATTTTTGAAGCCTTCTGATGTCTACAATGTTGTATATGTAAGGTATACGCTCTTTCTTCAGGCTCTTTTTCAGTGTCTTTTCGTCGAGGGAAGTAGTGTATTTCAGGTATATCTCATTTTGCAGGGTGTCGGTAGTTTTGGTTTGAAGGAAGTGTAGCAGATATCCGATTGAAGTTCCGGTTACGAGATTCTTCTTGGTATTAAGCATTACTTCTTCCAGCAGTTTATCTGCATCATAAGGACTGATAACTACCGGAGCCAACGATACAGGATTGAGCTCCATAACGACAATGGATTGTCTTTGCAAGGTGGCTTTAAGTACAGACTTTGATTTGTAGCCGATGCATTGGAAATAGATGATATCCTCGCTGTTGGCAGGAATCGAAAACTGTCCTTTATGGTCTGTATAGGCATAGTCTTTGGAAGTAGCGCCGTATTGGACGATAACATCAGGCACGGGCTTGTTCGTATCCTTGTCTATAACTGTTCCTTGTATGGAGGTTTGGGCACTGATAGTTATACTGGATAACAGAAGGAGTATGATTGTTTCTATTCTCTTCATTACGCTTTCCGGTTTTTAAGTATGAACGGATATATTGTCATGATATTTTATGGCAAAAATGAATAAGAGTTAATTAAGATATTATATTGCCTGTGTGAATATATCTTTCAGAACTAAAACCTGTGTTTATATAGTCTTTTTAATATCTTTGCACAGTTATTAAAATTAGTGCGTATGACATTCAATGTAGCAAATATTCTGCCTCTTATTATTATTGCTCTTACCGTTCTGACCAGTATAAAGGGTTTTAACGATATGGCTTTTTTCGACAGATACAAGTTTAATGTCGGGGCCATTCTCGGCAAATCGAAGCAATGGGATAGGCTATTGACCTCGGCTACACTTCATGGAGATTATATGCACCTTATCTTCAATATGCTTACGCTGTACTTCTTTTCGGATGTAATAATAGCAGCTTTCGGGATATGGCAGTATCTTCTCATTTATTTTTTATCTATAATAGGAGGAGGATTGCTTTCGCTATGGGTGCACAGGAGAGAATCCTATTATAGTGCAATCGGTGCCTCGGGTGGAGTAGTAGGAGTTTTATTCGCTTCCATAGCCATTTATCCGACAATGGGCATATACATGTTCTTTATACCTATTCCTATTCCGGGCTGGATTTTCGGGCTAGTCTATCTGGCTTATTCTATTTACGGCATGCGTACACAGCAGGGGAATATCGGGCACGACGCGCATCTTGGTGGTGCGGCTATAGGACTTATACTTGCTCTGATTTTCAGTCCTGCCCTTTTGCAGGAGAACACGCTATATATAGGTATTATGATCGTGCCTTTGATTATTTTGGCATATCTTGTTTTGAAAAAAAAATAATTGTACTTTTGTTTCGTTCTTAACACAAACAAGATACCTTACACAGGTCGCGCCTCTGTAAAAAACTATTCGTTTATTGAACATAGCACTTATTACTTTGTTATAAAAAATATATATATATCTTATAAATAAAATGTAATAATAATGGGCAACGAGAAAGACCTTATACAGTATGACGAAGATGATGCAGTAAAATTTATACAAAACTATCTTCCACAGGAAATGAAGGAAAAATATACCGATGATGAGATAAACTATATCATCGACATTGTATATGATTTCTACGACGAAAAAGGATTTATGGACGAAGACACTGATGAGAATTCAGTGGTGGATATCGATGAAGACGAGATTGTCGCATATGTCCTCAAATACACCAAGAAAGATAAGGTTAATAATTTTACCGCAGACGATATAGCCTTCATTATACAGGGAGAACTCGCCTATTGCGATTCTATAGGTATATTCGAATAAGAGACAATAAATCACAAACAATAATCATTTAATTTATATTAATTATGAAACAATTTTCAGTTTTAGCAGCAATCTTTATGAGCTGCGCGGTCATATTTTCTAGTTGTGGAGCTAGTGACACAGTCAAAGGCGGAGGTATCGGTGCTGGTGCCGGAGGTGCATTGGGTGCTGGTATCGGTGCTATCATCGGAGGAGGTAAAGGTGCTGCATGGGGTGCCGGTATAGGTGCTGTGCTTGGTGGTACTGCAGGTGCTGTTATCGGTAACAAAATGGAGAAACAAAAGAAAGAACTGGAGCAGATCAATGGCGCTCAGGTTGAAACTATCAATGACGGACAGGCTATTAAAGTTACTTTTGAATCAGGTATCTTGTTTGCAACTAATTCAAGTACATTGAATGCTGCTTCTCAGAGCTCATTGACAAGCTTTGCCAATTCTTTGAATAACAATCCTGATACGGATGTACAGATTTACGGACATACCGATAATACAGGTTCTGACGCTATCAATAATCCTCTGTCGGAAAAACGCGCTCAGTCTGTATATAACTTCCTTATGACAAAAGGTGTAGCAGGGAACCGTATGGTATCTCAGGGATTCGGTTCTACTCAGCCTGTGTCTGACAACAGCACAGTTGCAGGTCGTGCACAGAATCGCCGTGTTGAGATCTATATTCTTCCTAACGAGAAGATGATTCAGGATGCTCAGAAGCAAGCCGGAAAATAATTGCAGGTCTCAAATATAATATAGAAAGGTGGTCAGTTTTTGATCACCTTTTTTATTATAAAGATCAGGATATAAGAACATTTTCAGGATGAAAGATGTTATATAAAAACCTGCCGGAAATGAAAGCAGCAAACTACAAAGGTTAATAATTTCCCAGTATTAATCAGTTATTACGCACTGATTTGTTTGCGTAAGCATCAGTTCACTTTTATACAAGGCATCCTTATTCATTAGAAATTAAATAGTGTTTAATAAATAAAATAAAGAGTTATGAAGAAAGTATTAGTCGGAGCTGCACTTGGCGCTGCAGCAATATACGCCGTTTCAAAAATGTATAAACAAGGTAAATTGAATACATTGTGCAATGATGTAAGCGATATGGCAATGAAAGCAAAACGCAATCTGAGAAATGTTGCCGATATGGGTAAAAACCAGGTTGAATATGTCAAAGATCGCGTTGAATACGAATTCACAAACGGTAAAGAAGAGAAATAATCTTATCTTTTAGAATGTATAAATACAGGATGATTCTATTTGAATCATCCTGTATTTTTTATGCTCAATTCTTAAAGTCCAGTTCCCCGTCTCTCATATCTACCACAATCTTATTCTCCTTATCCACTGTACCTGCAAGTAGCTGCTTGGATAAGGTATCCAGTACGGTACGCTGAATAACACGCTTCACCGGACGGGCACCGAACTCGGGGTCATATCCCATCTGCGCTATCCATGCAATGGCTTCTTCGGTGAATTCGAGACGTACGCCATTGCCTTTCAGCATCTTTATCACGCTATTGAGCTGAATGCGCACTACTTGTTCTATTTCATTCAGTGTCAGTGGCTCGAACATCACCGTTTCATCGATACGGTTCAGGAACTCCGGACGCATATTCACTTTCAGCATATCCAGCACCTGACGTTTGGTTTTCTCCACTATCTCGTCATGATTCTTCGGCGTTATGCCTGCAAAATTCTCACGGATAAGTGGTGAACCCATATTGGAAGTCATAATGATAATTGTATTCTTAAAGTTTACCACACGGCCTTTATTGTCTGTCAGACGTCCGTCATCCAATACTTGCAGCAGTATATTGAATACATCGGGATGCGCCTTTTCTATTTCATCGAACAGCACTACGGAATATGGCTTACGGCGTATGGCTTCGGTCAATTGCCCCCCTTCATCATAACCCACATATCCCGGAGGCGCTCCGATAAGGCGTGTGGCACTGAATTTCTCCTGATATTCGCTCATATCGATACGGGTCATCATATTTTCGTCGTCGAACAGGAATTCAGCAAGCGCTTTTGCCAGTTCTGTTTTACCTACTCCGGTAGTACCTAAGAAGATAAATGAACCGATAGGGCGCTTTGGGTCTTGCAATCCGGCACGACTACGGCGAATAGCATTTGATACAGCAGAAATCGCTTCATCCTGACCTACGACACGTCTGTGCAGTTCAACTTCAAGGTTTAATAACTTGTCTCGTTCACTTTGCAGCATCTTATTTACAGGGATACCTGTCCAGCGTGAAACCACATCAGCAATATCGTATGCATCGACTTCCTCTTTTACCATCGCCTGGTTTCCCTGCATTTCGTGCAGTTGGTTCTGTAGTGTTTCGATACCGTCTTCCAGTTCTTTCAGTTTGCCGTAGCGCAGTTCGGCAACCTTGCCGTAATCGCCTTCGCGCTCGGCTTTATCGGCCTCGAATTTGGTATCTTCTATCTCTATCTTATTTTGCTGTATCTTGTTGATAACCTCTCTCTCCGATTGCCATTTGGCTTTCAGTTCGGTTTCTTCTTCTTTAAGTTTACTTATTTCTTTCGAAAGTTCCTCTTCTTTCAATTTGTCATTTTCGCGGCGAATAGCTTCGCGTTCGATTTCAAGCTGTTTGATACGGCGGCTTTTTTCGTCCAGTTCTTCGGGTACTGAATCTACTTCCATACGCAGTTTGGCGGCAGATTCATCCATAAGGTCGATAGCCTTATCCGGAAGAAAACGGTCGGAAATATAGCGGCTCGATAACTGCACGGCAGCAATTATAGCCTCGTCTTTGATACGCACCTTATGATGGTTTTCATACTTCTCTTTCAGTCCGCGCAAAATGGAAATCGCATCCGCTTCTGTCGGTTCGTCTACCAATACGGTCTGGAAACGTCGCTCGAGCGCTTTGTCCTTTTCAAAATACTTCTGGTATTCGTCCAGTGTTGTTGCACCTATCGAACGCAGTTCGCCACGTGCCAATGCAGGTTTCAGAATATTTGCTGCATCCATGGCACCTTCGCTTTTTCCTGCCCCGATAAGGGTATGGATTTCGTCAATAAAGAGAATAATCTGACCTTCCGATTTCGTCACTTCATTCACTACAGATTTCAGCCGTTCTTCAAATTCACCTTTATATTTTGCACCCGCTATTAAAGCACCCATATCGAGGGAATAAATCTGTTTGCTTTTCAGGTTTTCAGGAACATCTCCGCGTACAATGCGGTGTGCCAGTCCTTCGGCAATAGCAGTTTTTCCTGTACCCGGTTCGCCGATTAATATCGGATTGTTTTTGGTGCGTCGGCTCAGAATCTGCAAAACACGGCGTATTTCATCGTCGCGACCGATTACGGGGTCTAGTTTACCATCCTTAGCTCGCTGAGTCAGATTGATTGCATATTTTTCCAAAGCCTGATAGGTATCTTCTGCAGTCTGGCTTGTTACATTGCTGCCTTTTCTGAGTTCTTGTATAGCCTGTTGCAGTTCTTTTTCAGAAATGCCTGCATCTTTCAGCATTTGCGCTGCCGAACTTTTACCGGACAATATCCCTAAAAGTATATGCTCGAGAGAAATATACTGGTCACCCATTTTCCGGGCATATTCGGTAGCCTTGTCTAATGCAGCATTGCTTTCGCGGCTGAGGAATGTTTCTCCACCGCCAGATACTTTAGGGAAAGAATCTATTTCCCTGCTCAACACATTTGTTAGATTACCGGGATTCGCCCCCAGTTTTTGAAAAAGGAAGTTGACAACATTCTCTCCGGTCAGAATCACACCCATAAGGATGTGAGCCGGTTCAATAGCCTGCTGCCCTTTTTCTTTTGTAACCTCGATAGCCTTCTGAATAGCTTCCTGAGATTTGATTGTAAGATTATTGAAATTCATATATTTAGTTTTTTCGTTTGCTATTAATTAAATTAACTATTGTTTGTTTCTACTTGTTCAAAATATTTGCCAAGTTAGTGTTTTTGACAAAATGACAGTGGTAATTTTCGTGATTATTAATTTAGTATTTGTTAACAATGTTTGGTTAAAAAGTAACGAAAGTAATGGAAATTTCAGTTGACAAGTAAACAAGATACGAGATACGAGTTGAAGACTCGTCTACTTGTTTACCCGTTTACTTGTATCTAATCGAAAGATTTTACATTCATTAACCATATATTGTTAAAAGGTAACAAAAGTAACAGATTTTTCAAAGAGCTAATAGCCATCAGCTAACGGCTAAAAGCTACCCTAATATAGATAAATTTCTTTCTCAATATTTTGCTTAACTCTTGTCGCTTCAATTATTTTATGTAAGTTTGCACGTCACTGTTAGGGGTGTTCTTCACGGAAGAGCTGAGATTAAACCCTGGAACCTGATATGTTGTAATTGACATCGGAGGGAAACGGTAAATTGAAGCCTATAATTGTTAATAACATATTATTGCAAGCCGTTTCGAGCAGTCGAAGCGGCTTTTTATATTATAAACTCTTAGAAAATATGATAAATATCCAGTCTTTAGTTCGCGACCTGAATGCAGTACGCAGCAAGTCACCCCTTATTCATAACATTACCAATTATGTAGTGATGAACAATACTGCCAATGGCTTGCTGGCTGTCGGTGCATCACCCGTTATGGCTCACTCCTTGGAAGAAGTAGCCGAGATGGCTTCTATCGCGTCTGCTTTAGTGATTAATATAGGTACGTTGGAGCCGCAATGGGTAGAGGCTATGCTTATCGCCGGAAAAACAGCTTTGGCAAAAGGTACGCCTGTCGTATTCGACCCTGTAGGGGCGGGAGCAACCAAGTATAGAACGAAAGTTTGCAAACGGATAATAGAAGAGTGCCTTCCGTCTGTTATTCGTGGTAATGCTTCCGAAATAATGGCTTTGTGCGATGCAAATGTGCAGACTAAAGGCGTAGACAGTACCGATTCGTCGGATACAGCACTCGGGTCAGCAAAAGCTTTAGCAAAACAGACACGCGCGGTTGTGGTTGTAAGCGGTCAGACCGATTATATCACTGACGGAATAAATACCCAAACTGTAGAGAACGGCAATCCAATGATGGCACGTGTTACAGGTATGGGTTGTACGGCAACGGCGGTTGTGGCTGCTTTTATGGCTATCAATCCCGATATAATGCAAGCTGCCACGCATGGCATGGCTGTAATGGGTATTGCAGGAGAGATAGCTGCCCGTCGTTCGTCAGGAAACGGAAGCATGCAGGTCAACTTTCTCGATGAGCTTTACAATCTCAACGAAGAGACAATAAGGACTAATATAAAACAAACTAAATAAAATGCCGGCATTCGATTTGAATCTCTATCTGGTTACAGACCGCTCTCTTTCTCTAAACCGCCCATTGGAACTGGTAATAGAAGAAGCTGTGAAAGGCGGTGTAACTATGGTACAACTACGGGAAAAAGAAGCTTCCACACTCGAATTTTATAATCTTGCGGTAAGGCTAAAGGAAATACTCAAACCGAACAATGTACCTCTGATTATAAATAACAGGCTCGATATTGCTTTAGCTTGTGATGCTGAAGGATTACATATCGGACAAAGTGATATGCCTTATAATATCGCACGAAAAATTTTAGGAAAAGATAAGATTATAGGACTTTCAGTAGAAAGTATCGAAGATGCCGTTAAAGCGAATAAACTAGATGTAGACTATATCGGAATTTCTCCCGTCTTCGGCACTAAGACAAAAACAGATACCGCACCTGCTATCGGCCTCGAAGGTATAAAAGAAATAACCAAGATAAGCGTACATCCAAGTGTAGGCATAGGCGGTATAAACCTGTCGAATGCAAAGGATATAATACAGGCCGGCGCTGATGGTATATCGGTTGTGTCGGCAATTATGTCGGCAGAAAATCCGCAGGAATCTGCCTGTCAGTTGAAAGAAATAATAGTAAAATCAAAAAACAGATAAATTATGAAATGGAGTGAACAGGCATGGAATGCGGCAAAGCCAATTTATGATAAGATATTGGAGCAACCTTTTATACAAGGTTTGATAGACGGTACACTGGATAGGGAAAAGTTTATCTTCTATATTCAACAGGATGCTCTTTATCTGGCTGAATATGGTAAAGTACTGACAGGCATAGCATCAAAACTGACTAATCCCGAACATATAGAAGCATTCATCCATTTTGCCGGAGATAGTATGGCTGTGGAAAAGGATTTGCACGAAAGTTTTGTAAGCAAGATTGCTTCTGCATCTAAACCGGAACCCTCTCCGGGTTGTTTAATCTATACTTCATTCTTGTTGAGACAGCTGGCAAATTCTCCGGTTGAAGTTATTGCCGCAGCAGTATTGCCTTGCTTCTGGATATATAAAGAAGTTGGGGATTATATCATCGAGCATCAGACGAAAGGAGAGAACCCTTATCAGGAGTGGATAAATACATACGGAGGAGAGGAATTCGAAGCATCGGTGAAATCGGCAATCGCTATTTGCGACGAACTAGCGGATAAATGTACTGCGGAGCAACGGCAAGCAATGACTGATGCCTATGTCATGTGTTCCCGTATGGAATGGATATTCTGGGATAGCGCATGGCGATTGGAAAAATGGCCTGTGTAACCACAAAAGAATTATTGGTATATGAAACACTATAAAATTGCACTATCCATTGCGGGAAGTGACCCCAGTGGCGGGGCAGGTATACAGGCCGACCTGAAAACGTTCTCGGCATGCGGTTGCTACGGAGCAACTGTCATTGTTGCCGTAGTAGATGAAAATACGGTAGGAGTGACGGATGTTCACCCGGTTCCCGTTCCATTTGTATCAGGGCAGATAAAGTCGGTACTGGACGATATCGGGGCTGATGCGATAAAAATCGGTATGCTCCATTCTTCGGAGCTTATATTGGCTGTAAAGGAAACATTGTCGCGTTACGATATTAAAAATATAGTCCTCGATCCTGTCATGGTTGCTACATCGGGAGATAAGCTATTGCAGGATGAAGCCATAAAGACTTTAAAGGAAGAACTTATACCTTTCGTCAGGGTAATAACACCGAATGTTCCCGAAGCCGAAATTCTGCTGGGGAAGAAGATTTCTTCCCAGAAAGAACTTGCTGCCGTTGTAAAAGACCTCTCTTTCGGGAATCAGGTATCGGTGATGCTGAAAGCCGGACATCTGACAGAGGACAAACTTACCGACGTATTCTATAATGCCGAAACCGACGAAATAATCGAACTTAGTTCGCAACGTATCTCAACAAAGAATACGCATGGAACAGGCTGCACTTTTTCATCTGCTATTGCCGCGTTTCTTGCACACGGCCTGCCACTGAATGATGCGGTAAGGCAGGCGAAAGATTATATAAATAAAGCTATCGCTGCCGGAGCCGATTATGAAATAGGGAAGGGGCACGGGCCTGTGCATCATTTTTTTAATTTCTGGGAGTAGGATAAATTCATTGTGCTGTATTATAATTATTTCCTATATTTGAAAAGGTATAAAAGTATAATGCATGCATAACACAACCCGTTATCTTTTAATCATCTTATCTTTTCTCTGCATATTTATATCGTGCAAAGAGAATAATGAGAGAAGTTACATCGCCGCTTTTTCTATTCAGGGTCAAAGTGATAGTGCCCGCATAGATACTCTTTCCCGAACCGTTTATTATAAGATGCCGGCAGATGTAAAATCCGGTAAAGGGCTTGTTCCGGTATTCAGTTTATCCGGAAAAGGTAAGATTTATGCAGACGGCGAGGAACAAGTAAGCGGAGTAACGCAAGTAAACTTTGAAAGGCCTGTCGAATACACTATAGTCAGTAAAAATAAGAAGGACACTGCAAAATGGAAAATTGTTATAACCAATAACGATACCACTTACAAATGGGGCATGGGACGGTTCCTCTCACAAGCTAAAAGTAATGATAGCACCCGCCCCGGAGGATGGTATGTAACACAAAAACGAACAGGGAAATTTGCCTCGACTAATTGTGGCCCCGCCTGTGCCATAATGGCTGCAAAATGGAGCGATGCAGCATTCTCGAAAAACGTTGAAGATGCGCGCAATTCCTGCACAAGAAATAAATATTGGTATTTGGAGAATATCTGGAATTATCTGAAAGCGAATCACATTCCTTATACTGTAGACTTTCGCAAAGAAAATAACAGAGAAACTTTTTTTGATGATATAAAAAAACATATCGATGAAAATAAGATAGTAGTTGTAGGTCTTAATATGAAATACATAAGTCGAATCTTCGGACCGGCAAAAAATTATATGCAGGAGGGTGGACATTTTGTTATAGTTAAAGGTTATTGGATCGTTGATGATAAGACTTATTTGGAGATTTACGATCCTGAGGCATGGCAGGTTGGAAACTCTTATTACAAGGCAGAGGAGGTTTATCAGGGAGTTTTGAACCATGGCAATATACTCCTGATAGTATCACAAAAATAAAATAGACGATAGTTGCGATTGTTTAGTAAATAAAGAGGCATTTAGTCTATTCTTTTTATACCTTTGAGCCCGAATTCAAATGTCATAAACCGATGCCTCAAAACCACTCTCAGAACAAAAAGTTTTCTACACGAATCATAAGTGAAAAATTTAAGAAGCAGGATGTGCACGGTGCTATATCTATGCCCATATATCGTAATGCCGCATTCGAATTTCCCGATTCGGAAAGTATTGCCGCCGCTTTTCAGTATAAGGAAGAAGTTGCTTCACATACCTATACAAGGATAACGAACCCTTCGGTCGAAAATCTTGAATGCAAGATAAAAGCCGCATCGGGTGCCGAAAATGTAATGGCGCTGGCTTCAGGCATGGCGGCTATATCGAATACATTTCTTACAATAGCTTATACAGGTAGTAATATTGTGACTTCACCGCATCTTTTCGGGAATACCTTTTCCCTGTTCAACTTCACACTTGCGGCTTTTGGCGTAGAAGTACGTTTTGTAAATACGGATAATATTGAAGAAGTCGCTTCTGCTATCGACGAAAATACATGCGCTTTCTTCTGCGAACTGATAACAAATCCTCATCTCGAAATAGCAAACCTGCCCGAAATTTCGAAGATATTGAAGATGCGAAATGTGCCGATGATTGTAGATGCTACGGTTATCCCGTGGTGCGGATTCGATGCGCGCAAGGCAGGTGTGGATATCGAAGTGGTATCGACTACAAAATACATCTCGGGGGGAGCAACAACTATCGGCGGTGCTATTGTAGACTATGGAACTTTCAATTGGGCACACAATAAACGGCTTTCAACTGTGATAAAAAAAGACGGAATGTCGCAATTCTCATTCAAATTGAAACGCGAAATTGCCCGTAACATGGGCGCGGCTATGGATCCCGAAACGGCTTATTTGCAGGCATTAGGAATGGAGTCGTTGCAACTGCGTTTTGAGAAAATGTCTACTTCGGCATACGATCTGGCAAAATTCCTTTCCGAACAAAATAAAGTGGTTAAAGTCGGTTATCCAAAGTTGGAAAGCTCTCCGTATAAAAAGATATCAGACAGTCTGTTTTCAGGTAATCCGGGTGCAATGCTGACATTCTGCCTTGAAAATAAAGAAGCATGTTACAAGTTTATGGACAGGCTACAGATTATCCGCCGGGCAACAAACCTTTTCGATAATAAAACGCTGATTATTCATCCTGAATCTACAATCTACGGTACATTCCCGCCTGAAATGAAAGGCCTGATAGGCATAGAAGATAACCTGATGCGTTTATCTGTCGGATTGGAAGATGTGGCCGATTTGCAGGCTGATATTATACAGGCGCTCGAAGATAAAAATTAAGCTTTATTTTTCACATTAATTGTAAGATAATAGTTACTACTTTCAAAGAAAAATAGTACTTTTGTCCTCTAAACTAATAAAATAGCGCAATCCGGCGCTAATTATCTGATTAATAATGAAGATACTGATAATAAACGGTCCTAATCTGAATCTGCTGGGAAAAAGGGAGCCCGATGTATACGGGAATACTTCTTTCGAAGAATACTTCTCAGGCTTGCAGCAGACTTACAAGGATTGTGAATTATCATATTTCCAGTCCAATCATGAAGGAGCGCTTATCGATAAGATACACGAAGACGGATTTACGTGCGACGGCATAGTCCTAAACGCAGGAGCATACACGCATACATCCGTTGCGCTTCACGATGCTATAAAAGCGGTGACTACACCGGTTATTGAAGTTCATATATCCAATATTCATACGCGGGAAGAGTTCAGACATAAATCACTCATTGCAGCGGCCTGCAAAGGATCGGTCGTTGGCTTGGGGCTTTTGTCTTATGAACTGGCAATAGATTATTTCCTGAAAGCAGGAAAAGCTATATAAAACAGAATTGAAAAGAAACAATATACATTAATTAAATTGCATTTATGACTCAGAAGAAAACGAAAATTGTAGCTACAATTTCAGACATGCGTTGTGATGTTGATTTTCTGAAATCGTTGTACAACGAAGGAATCAACGTTGTTAGGATGAACTCTGCCCACATGACAGAAGAGGGCTTTATTCAGGTAATGACAAATGTACGCGCGGTATCTCCTCACATTGGTATTATGATGGACACAAAAGGTCCGGAAATACGTACCGCTAAAAATGCGTCGGGAGAGAAAATCGTTGTAAAAACAGGAGATAAAATCAAGGTCGTAGGAGACCTCAATTTCCTTTCTACTCAAGAACAAATAGGTGTTTCTTATCCTAGTATTGTTCAGGATGTGCCTGTAGGTAGCATACTTCTCGTTGACGATGGTGAAACTGCAATGAAAGTTATCGACAAAACAACTGACTACCTTCTTTGCGAAATTCAGAACGATGGTACTATCGGTAACCGCAAGAGCGTAAACATTCCGGGAGTAAGCGTAAACCTTCCTTCTATTACTGCAAAAGATAAAAGAAGTATTGAAATCGCAATCGAAAACAAAGCCGATTTTATCGCTCACTCATTTGTAAGAAACAAACAGGATGTATTAGATGTACAAAAAATCCTCGACGAATATAACAGCCCTATCAAGATTATCGCTAAGATCGAAAATCAGGAAGGTGTTGACAATATCGACGAAATTTTTGAAACAGCTTACGGTGTAATGGTTGCCCGTGGTGACCTCGGTATCGAAGTACCGCAGGAAAATATCCCTGCTATCCAGCGTTTACTTATCCGTAAAGCTATTGAATATAAGAAGCCGGTTATCGTTGCAACGCAGATGTTGCACACTATGATCGAGAATCCACGCCCTACACGTGCAGAGGTTACAGATATCGCTAATGCAGTATATTACGGAACTGATGCCGTGATGTTGAGTGGAGAAACAGCCTATGGTAAATATCCGTTGGAAGCTGTTCGCACAATGGCGCAAATTTGTGCTACTACAGAGCAGTCTAAACTGGACGAAAAAGTTATTCCTGTACCTTTCAAAGATGAAGAATACGATACTACATCTTTCTTGGCGAAACAAGCTGTTAAGGCTGCAACACAGTTAGGTCTTGCTGCTATTATTACAGATAGCTATACAGGGCGTACAGCACGTACGATTGCTGCATTCCGCAGTAAATGTCCTGTCTATGCAGTTTGCTGTAGCGAAGAAGTTGCACGCCAGCTTTCTGTATGCTATGGTATACAGGCCAGCTATCAGGAATCAACAGGGTTTACTACTCATCAGCACAAGCAATATTTCCTGAAAGCTCTTAACTCTATGCTGGAAGGCGGTCTGGTAAATAAAGAAGATCAGGTTGCTTATCTGAGCGGTTCGTTCGGTGAAGGTAAAGGAACATCATTCCTTGAAATCAACGGAGTTGGCCGTGTTGTAGATGCAGGTGATGCTTTTGAAGTGCCTGTAGATTAAGACTCGAAATTATAAGTGATGAATTAAATTATAAGTTTTAATTTTATTGCTTACCAAAATAAAAAGGGATACATTCTGATGTATCCCTTTTTCATTATTCTAAATCTGTCCTGTCGTTAGTTGTGTCATTGTCGGGCTGCGAAACGAGCAGAAAATCAATTGCTTCAGATGATTCATTAGCTATATAATGCCTCATCATCGGTTCTATAAGCACTCCTTGCTGTTCTTTTAGTGTCACGGTCTTGCCGTCCACTTTGATTGTTGCCGTACCTTTGAGAATAAAGAAGAATTGCCGCGATGAAGAATGGAAGTGTAATGTTTCACGTGTTCCGGCGGGCATTGTTTCAATTTTCACTGACAGTGAATCTCTGTTCATGAGAATCCAACTGCTGCATTTGTCACCCCAGAAATAATGAGGGGCTGAATTCTTATCTATCACTCTGCTCATAATACTACAATTTTAAAGGTAAAGTGTCTTAAAATTAAGAAATAATTTGGATAATATCGTTATTTTATCGATTTATATCGGATAAATAACGTATTGTATTTCTGTAAAACGAGTAGAGATAAATGTTTATTCTATCCTATTCTTTGAAGTATTTCTTGGCGTTCAGCTCACAACCATCCTTATAGGTTATAATATCATCATCGAATTCTTTGGATTCATGAAAACTTTTTCGTTTTACAGTCCAATATTCGTTCAGTACCGAACGGTAGCAGATTTCCATTTCCAGATTAAGAAATTTGGGATACATATATTGTAATATATCAGGACTTTGCAACCAGCTTATAATAACTATCATTTGGCCCGGCATAATAACTTTATTTCTCAGCGGTTCTATTTCAGGAGAACTCTTAATATGTTCAGGTATTTGCATCTGCTTGCGCAGATCAGACCACGATTCTATTTCAACGCCATCCAGTCTCATTACTACCTTTTCGATAATGGCAGGTCCGTTACCCTGATTGGTAATATTTATATCGAATTCGGTTGGTTGACCCTCGCTTTGGAAGCCTACACCTCTTCCGATATATAAATGAGGCCATGTGGAAGCTTTATTTTGTTCTATCAGAATATCGGTCTGCCTTGTCAGAAGGGCGGTTTGCTGTATGTACATTATCAGTGTAAAAAGGCTTACGGCAAGGGCCATGATAGTCAGTAAATTACTTTTTAAAAACCGTCCTGTTTTGTCTTTTTCCATGGTGTGTTAATCGGTATGAATAGTATTATTTATATGTCAGATTGTGAAATTACGGAAATATTTCATTTATGCGAACAATCTTCAGATAAATCATATCTTTTTGTTTAATTCTGAAATCATTATCTTTACTTTGTATCGTTTTAATAAATATAAGGAATGTCATTAGATAGAAACGAATCCATCGAGGAATATATACTTTCCCATATCGACGAAGAAAGCGATCTGCTGAAACAACTTAACCGTGATGCGCATGTCAACCTCTTGAAACCGCGCATGCTTTCGGGTCATCTGCAAGGCAAGATGCTGCAAATGTTCTGCAGGATGATGCAACCGAAATATATTCTCGAAATAGGTACATATACCGCCTATGCTACTCTTTGCCTTGCCGAAGGGGCTACCGATGATGCCGAAATACATACCGTCGAGGTAAATGACGAACTGGAAGATTTCATTATGAAATATCTTCATCAAACGAAACTGAAAGATAAGATACACCTGCATATCGGCGATGCAATGGAAATTATTCCACAAATCGACAGAATTTTCGACCTCGTTTTTATCGATGCCAACAAGCGACATTATATTGAGTATTATAATCTCATTTTCGATAAAGTTCGTTCCGGCGGGCTTATCATTGCAGATAATACGCTATGGGACGGGCATGTGCTGGAAAAACCCAAGCCATCGGATAAACAGACTATCGGCATACAGTTATTCAATGATATGATTGCTAAAGACGACAGGGTGGAAAAAGTTATTCTGCCTGTAAGGGACGGATTGACACTGATATGGAAAAAATAAATTGACTAATTAAAATCCTGAAATCAGAGATAACCATTGTTAACTGTTGACTGCTCACTGTTAACTGAAAAATATTACCTTTGTACCCTAAATTATACAAAATGGATACAACCAGACAACAAAAGATAAATCGCCTTATTCAGAAGGAACTAAGCGAAATATTCAGGAAACAGACACAACAAATGCGCGGTGTACTTGTTTCTGTAAGTACGGTGCGTGTAAGTCCCGATCTTGGTATTGCCAAAGTATACCTGAGTATTTTCCCGTCCGAAAAGGCTGAGGAGTTACTTGAGAATATAAAGATCAATGTAAAGACCCTGCGTTTCGACTTAGGGCAAAAGGTCGGCAAACAGTTACGCGTCATTCCCGAATTGTCATTCTATCTCGATGATTCCCTCGATTATCTTGAGAATATAGATAAGCTGCTCGGTAAAGAAAATAACAGCAAAGACGAATAAATTGAACCTTCCGTTTCATATAGCCAAACGTTACCTTTTTGCGAAGAAGTCGCATAATGCAATCAATGTCATATCGATGATATCGGTATGCGGCATTACATTGGCTACTGCTGCGTTAGTGTGTGTCTTGTCTGTATTCAACGGTTTTACCGGAGTGGTGGATAAGACGTTCAGCTCTTTCGATCCCCAGTTGCAGATAACTCCTGTACAGGGAAAAGTTTTCAATCCCGATACTCCTGAAATGCAGGAGGTAGAGCAGCTTCCCGAAATAGACTTTACATCCGAATCCCTCGAAGAAAACGCCTTATTGATGAATGGTGGCAGACAGGAGCCGATTTTGCTTAAAGGTGTTTCGGAAGGATTTGAAAAACTCGCTGATATCGACAGCCTTATTATTGACGGGCATTTTCTGTTGAGAGAGAAGACTGCAGATGCGGTGCATGCTACAGAAACAGATTCCGTAAGTGAATGGCATATCGATAACGGTGTTATCGGTGCAGGACTTGCCATGTTTATCGGTGTACGGGCAAATTTTGTCGATCCTGTAGAAATTTATATGCCGAAGAGGAATGTAAGGGTTAATCCTGCTAATCCGTCTACGGCATTTGACAGGGCTAGTGTATATATAAGCGGAGTATTTGCTATTAATCAGGCAAAATATGATGATCAGATACTGATCATATCTATCGAACTGGCAAGGGAATTGCTGAACTACGAAAAAGAAGTTTCTTCTATTGACATAAAACTGAAAAATGCCGGGGAAGTAGAAAGTGTTCAGGCAAAAATAAAATCCATATTAGGAGATAATTATTCGGTAAAGAACCGTTTCGAACAGCAGGAAAGCATGTTTCGCATGGTAAGTATCGAAAAATGGATGACATTTCTTATACTGGGTATAATTCTTATTATAGCTACATTTAATATTGTAGGGTCGCTGACCATGCTCATATTTGAAAAAACTGACGATATTACTATCCTTAGAAATATGGGAGCAGATAATAGGCTGATAACAAATATATTCCTGTTTGAGGGCTGGTTGATAAATATCAGCGGTGCAATAGCGGGACTGGTTCTGGGCATTATTATATGTGTGCTTCAGCAGCATTTCGGCTTACTTAAACTCGGTTCGTCCCCCGGAGCTTTTATTATGGATGACTATCCTGTTTCAGTAAATTTGATGGATATTCTTCTGATATTTGTAACGGTGAGTATTGTCGGATTTCTTGCCGTGCTTTATCCGGTGAATAATTTGAGAAAACGTTTATAATATCAGTTGCCAGAATTCGACGTCTATCAACTTGCCGAATTTCGTTCCCGCTTCTTTAAAATTCCCAATCAATTCGAAGTTAAATTTGCGGTGAAGTTTTTGACTTTCCGGATTTGGAAGTGATACGACCCCAATCAATGAATGAATATTTGCTCTTCGCGCGCGTTCAATTAATTCCTGATAGAGTATACTCCCTGTTCCGTGACCCGTCATTGTGTGGTCGAGGTAGACACTTGTTTCCATTGTGATGTCGTAGGCGGCTCTTTCGCGCCAGTTCGCGAAGTAGGCGTAGCCTGTTATTATGCCTCTCTCTTCGTATACAAAAAAAGGAAAATTTTTCTGTTCTATTTTTTCTATACGCCGCATTATATCTACATCTGTGACCGGTTCGTATTCGAAAGTGATAATCGTGTTTTCGATGTAGTAATTGTATATTTCTGCAATTCTCTTTGCATCGTTAAGATTTACATTTCTTATCATAATTCTTTACTCTGTTTGTGGAGGCATCTCATTCATGTCTTTATGCACTTCGAAAGGTTCGGCCGACACAATGCTATCCACTACGAATTTCGAATAGCCGCGCCAGGGCAGTCTCCCGTAATATTCTTTATAGTGAAGCTTCACATTCTGTCCGCTCATTCCCATCAGCTTTTTGGCTAGGTCGCTGTCGTCTATCGAAAACTGGAATTCATTCGACTGCAAGCCCTGCATTCCCTGCCCGAAGCCCGATTGGATAAGTTCCCCTTCGTATGTTTTGAATACAACGCCTTTGTGTTTTACATTATTCAGTGTTCCTGCCTTTACGCCCGAGTCGCTGAAAGGAACAAAATACCATACATATCCGAAAATAAGCAAACCTGCTATAATGATGGCTGCAATTATCGTAATAACCTTCTTTGCTGTCATAACCTTAAATCTTAAATATTTATAAGGTAAACAACAAATGAGATGTTATGTTCGGTAAACAAAGATATTCATAATTTTAGACTATTTTTGTATTGTAAAACAAAAAGCAACCGTATGAACGTTGAAGAATTAAGGGACTATTGCCTTTCGGTAAAGGGTGCGACCGAATCACTCCCTTTCGATGACAAAACATTGGTCTTCAAAGTTGTGGGTCGTATGTTTGCATATATTGTCCTCGAACCTAAAGACGGTGTATTTAAGGTTGACCTTAAATGTGATCCTGAGAAATCGGCAGATTTGCGCGAGCGTTATGAGGGGGTGCAAGGCGGAACCCATACGCGACACCTGACGTGGAATACTGTGTATATTGAAAGCGACCTCTCGGACAGTATGATAAAAGAATTGATCGATCATTCGGTGGATGAAGTAATAAAGAAGCTTTCGAAAAAGAAAAGAGAAGAATATTTAAACTCGTAAACAGAAAAGAACTAAATATGATTATAAAAGATGCTCAGTTTGTAATAAGTAATACCGATTACCGTAAATGTCCGCAGGACGGGAATCCCGAATATGCATTTATCGGGCGTTCGAATGTCGGCAAATCTTCACTTATTAATACGCTGACAAACAGGAAAGGTTTGGCAATGACGTCGTCTAAACCGGGGAAGACGCAACTGATAAACCATTTTATTATAAATAACGAATGGTATCTGGTCGACCTTCCCGGATATGGTTATGCACAACGGGGTAAAGAGGGGCGCGAACAAATAAGGAAGATTATCGATAGCTATATCCTCAAAAGAGAAGCGCTTACTTGTTTATTTCTTCTATTAGATAGCCGCCATGAGCCGCAAAAGATAGATATCGAATTTATGAACTGGCTCGGAGAGGAAGGTGTACCTTTTGCCATTGTATTTACAAAGATAGATAAGTTGAGTAAGGGTGCTCTGAAAAAGAATACCGATTCCTATATTGACACTTTAAAAGAAACATGGGAAGAGCTTCCACCCATATTTTACACCTCTTCGGAACATCGGATAGGCATTGAAGATGTACTTGGTTATATAGATCAGATAAATAAAAGCCTGTAAATAAAACTGCATACTATGTTATCAGTGCCAATGGCATATGTCAGAGAAGACGATTACTCATCAGTGATCGGGGCTTTGAAGCATGCAGACGAAAATAAGATTTCCTGTGTAAATTCGCCGCAACTATATCCAGCAATTCCGAAAGTAATATTTAAGATTCTGCACAACGACACACATCTCTTTCTGCAATACTTTGTAGAAGAAGATGAAATTCTGGCAGAGGTTACAGAAGATAACGACCGGGTGTGCACCGATTCATGCATTGAGTTCTTCGTCTCTTTCGGAGCGCCTTATTATTACAATCTGGAAGTTTCCTGCATCGGAACTGCTATGATGGCTTACAGGGAAATGGGAGAAGAAAAAGTTTATGCACCGATGGAAGTCCTAGCATCGATTAAACGCTATCCGAGTCAGGGTCGCGAACCTTTTGGTAAAATCAGAGGCGATTTTAAATGGGATATACTGCTTATCATTCCGGTGTCGGCATTCTGGCAATCGGGATTAGAATCGTTTAAAGGAGTAAAAGCAGAAGCAAATTTTTATAAATGTGGCGATAATCTGACGCTTCCCCATTACCTGTCATGGCAGCGGATAAAGTCGGAAAGTCCTAATTTTCACCTGCCTGCTTTCTTTGGCGAAATACATTTTGAATAAAAATTCACAATAGCAGCTAAAGTGCATTATTTTAACAAGATACATCCTTTATTTTTGTGTTAAAAATGCTTTCATCGTATTGATTTTTTTTTATCTTTGCATGCGCTTAGGAGAGCGGAATTTCCGCAGACCCGTCAAATATGGATATATTTAATTTTTATGAAAAATAATTTCTTCGATAGGTTCAAGCCTAAAGAAAACAAGTTCTTTCCTTTAATGAGTGAAATGGCTCAGGTAATTCTGGCCGCGTCTGATCTGATCATCGAATGTGTTCAGGTAACAAGCCACAACGAAGCTGTGGATTATTACAAAAAGATCAAAGAGCAGGAACGGAAAGCCGATGCCATTCAAAACCAGATTTTTGAAGAGTTAAATGAAACGTTTATCACCCCATTCGACAGGGAAGATATCAATCACCTGTCGTCAACAATGGATGATGTAACCGATCTGATCAACAGTTGTGCAAAACGTATTATGCTTTACAGCCCTAAGGTAATGCCCGAGGCAGCAACACGTCTGGCAATGTTTGTCCGCGAGTCGGCCGGTTTCCTTGTGCAGGCGATAGACGAACTGGATGTATTGAGAAAAAGTACCGTAAACATCAAAGAATACTGTGAGCAGTTGGGCGTTGTGGAAAAGAAAGCCGACGATGTTTACGAGCATTTCCTTATCGACCTGTTCGAAAATGAAACGGATGCCATCGAAGTGATTAAGCTGAAAGATATTCTTCACGAGCTCGAACGGGCCACAGACGCATCCGAAGCCGTAGGGAAGATTATTAAAACAATGATTGTAAAGTATTCATAACCAATACAACAGATGACATTACTGATAATAATTATTGTTTTAGCAATAGTTTTCGATTTCATTAATGGATTTCACGATGCAGCTAACTCGATAGCAACCGTCGTATCCACAAAAGTTCTTACTCCCACACAAGCCGTTATCTGGGCGGCATTCTTCAACTTTGTAGCCTATTTTATCGCCAAATTTATAATCGGAGGTTTCGGTATTGCCGATACTGTATCCAAAACGGTGGATATGAGTTTTATAGCCAATCCTTCGCATGTGATTATTGCCGGACTGGTTGCAGCCATCGTATGGAACCTGATTACATGGTGGCTGGGTATACCTTCTTCGTCATCTCACACCCTTATCGGTGGATTTGCAGGTGCAGGTATAGCAGCATCGGGATTTCAGGCGGTACATGCCGGAGTTATCGGCGTGATCGCTGCATTTATTGTTATTGCACCGCTTATAGGTATGGTCGGTGGTAATATGATTACTTTACTTACCTTACATCTGGTGAAAAAGGCCAAGCCCGGAAAAGCCGACCGATGGTTTAAGAATTTGCAGCTTATATCTTCCGCCATGCTCAGTATAGGGCACGGGTTGAACGACTCGCAGAAAGTAATGGGTATTATTGCTGCGGCATTGATTGCCTTTACGCAGACGAATCCCGATGTACATCCGTGGCTGTATATGAATTCCATGGATGATATGCACGACTGGGTGCCGATAGCCTGTTTTACAGCAATAGCATTCGGTACGGTTTGCGGCGGATGGAAGATCATGAAGACAATGGGTAACCGTATCACCAAAATAACACCTATCGAAGGATTCTGTGCCCAGACAGCAGGTTCACTGACTTTATTTATAACCGAAATACTGCACGTGCCTGTAAGTACAACGCACGTTATCACCGGTAGTATTATCGGGGTAGGCTCTGTGAAACGTTTGTCGGCAGTGCGTTGGGGTGTTACGAAAGACCTGCTTGTAGCATGGATTCTTACTATTCCTGTGAGTGCGGTAATGGCAATGCTTTGCTATTACGGACTCGGACTGCTCATAACAGATTGATATAAAAAAACAATCACACAGGCGCAACTACATAATATATTGCATAATTTTGTAGATTAATTTATGCAAAGATTCAGCATATGAATAAGGAGCAGGATTCTTCTAAAGTTCTTGCAAAGGATAATAAGATATACTTTCCAAATCTCAATGGATTGCGATTCTTCGCGGCTTTCGTTGTCCTTTTGGGGCATCTGGAGCAGATGAAGGAATATTATCTGGATATAGAGCCCTACCAGTTTCTTAAAAACCCCGATTCGGGGCAACTGGGAGTGATTTTATTCTTTGCCTTGAGCGGTTTCCTTATTACTTATCTGTTGCTTCTCGAAGAAGATAAGACAAAGACAATTTCCATTAAGGATTTTTATATCAGGCGCGTACTGCGTATATGGCCGTTATATTATTTCCTTA
Source organism: Prevotella sp. 10(H) (assembly GCF_000711235.1). Classification (GTDB taxonomy): domain Bacteria; phylum Bacteroidota; class Bacteroidia; order Bacteroidales; family Dysgonomonadaceae; genus Dysgonomonas. Next base: position 297,614 of record NZ_JOMI01000002.1, read on the forward strand.
TTTTGCTGGTTTTCTTTGTGCTGAGATATATCCCGTTCTTCGAACTGCCTCATGTGGATGTCGACAATGCCTATTCACCGCGGAATCTTATGCTTTATCTGATGATTCTTCCGAATGTGGTTATTCACGCATTCGAATCCGTCATTCCATATATAGGCCATTCGTGGTCGATAGGGGTAGAGGAGCAGTTTTATATTATCTGGCCGCTATTGATGAAGTTCGTGAAGAAGAAAGAACGGCTGCTTATCGGTGTCATAGTTGTTTATCTACTGATGAAATACGCTCTATTACCTGTCCTGCACGATGTTACAGGGAATTATCATCTTTATCTTTTCTATAAGATATGGAATAAGTTTAGTATCAGTTGCATGGCTATCGGCGGCTTGTTTGCTGTGTGGCATTATAAGAAAAGAGCGATAGTCAAAGTATTGTACAACCCGATTTTGAACTGGTGTATTGTATTGTTTTTATGTACGACGCTTTTCACTACTTTCCGCCTGCCATACCTGAATTATGAATTCTTTGCCTTGCTATTCGGTATATTGATATTGAATATGGCGACCAATCCCAATCCTATCATAAATTTCGAGAACCGTGTATTTAATTATCTGGGTAAGATATCATACGGTTTGTATATGTATCACATTATTTGTGTGGTTATAGCTGTGAAATTATTAGCCTATTTAGGTATCTATGCATGGGAAATTCAGGTGATTTTCTCACTTGGGATTACAGTACTGGTATCGAGCCTGTCTTATTACGGCTTCGAACAGCGTTTTATCCGTATGAAAGGCCGTTTCTCAAAGATATTGAGCGGTGACAATGCTGCCATTGGTAAAAAAGATGAATAATTTATACCCTCCTATTGCTTTATATCCTGAAAAACAATATCTTTGCACCGCTTTTAAAGCAAAAAATGTTTAACTTTTTAATGATACTGATCAGGACAGGCGCCAGATCGAATTTGAATGATTGATAATTTAAAAAATGTACAGCCGGTTGCAGACTTCGACTGGGATGCGTACGAAATGGGAGACTCTTACACAGGTAAGAGCAAAGACGAATTAGTAGAAACCTATGACCAGTCGTTGAACAAAGTAAACGATAAAGAAGTGGTAATGGGTAAAGTAACTGCTATGAACAAACGCGAAGTTGTTGTTAATATCGGTTACAAATCAGACGGTGTTGTTTCGATGAATGAATTCCGTTACAATCCTGATCTGAAAATCGGCGACGAAGTAGAAGTATACATCGAAAGCCAGGAAGATAAAAAAGGACAGTTGATCCTTTCTCACAAGAAAGCCCGTGCTACACGTTCTTGGGATCGTGTTAACGAAGCTCTTGAAAAAGATGAAATCATCAAAGGTTACATCAAATGCCGCACTAAGGGTGGTATGATCGTTGACGTATTCGGTATCGAAGCATTCTTGCCGGGTTCTCAGATCGACGTGAAACCAATCCGCGACTACGATGTATTCGTTGGTAAGACTATGGAATTCAAAGTGGTGAAAATCAACCACGAATTCAAAAACGTTGTTGTTTCACACAAGGCTCTTATCGAAGCTGAACTTGAACAACAGAAGAAAGACATTATTTCGAAACTTGAAAAAGGTCAGGTACTTGAAGGTACAGTTAAGAACATCACTTCTTACGGTGTGTTTATCGACCTTGGCGGCGTAGACGGACTTATCCACATCACAGACCTTTCTTGGGGACGCGTTCAGCATCCTGAAGAAGTGGTTAAACTGGATGAGAAAATCAACGTTGTTATTCTTGACTTCGACGATGATAAAAAACGTATCGCTCTTGGCTTGAAACAGCTTACTCCTCATCCATGGGATGCTCTTAGCTCCGAACTTAAAGTTGGCGATAGAGTGAAAGGTAAAGTTGTCGTTATGGCTGATTACGGTGCATTTATCGAAATCGCTCCGGGTGTAGAAGGCTTGATCCACGTATCGGAAATGAGCTGGGCTCAACACTTGCGCAGTGCACAGGACTTTATGAAAGTTGGCGACGAAGTAGAAGCTGTAGTGCTTACACTTGATCGTGACGAACGTAAAATGTCATTGGGTATCAAACAACTGAAACCGGATCCATGGGAAAATATCGAAGAAAAATATCCTGTGGGAAGCAAACATACAGCTAAAGTACGCAACTTCACTAACTTCGGCGTATTCGCTGAAATAGAAGAAGGCGTAGACGGCCTGATCCACATTTCTGACCTTTCTTGGACTAAGAAAATCAAACACCCTAGCGAAGTTACTTCTATAGGTGCCGATATCGAAGTTCAGGTGCTTGAAATCGACAAAGAAAACCGTCGTTTGAGCCTTGGTCACAAACAACTTGAAGAAAACCCTTGGGATGTATTCGAAACTATCTTTACAGTAGGTTCTATCCACGAAGGTACAGTTGTGGAAATGGTTGACAAAGGTGCTGTAATCTCTCTTCCTTACGGTGTTGAAGGTTTCGCAACTCCAAAACACTTAGTGAAAGAAGACGGTACTCAGGCTAAAGTGGACGAAAAATTAGACTTCAAAGTAATCGAATTCAACAAAGACTCTAAGAGAATTATCGTTTCTCACAGCCGCGTGTTCGAAGACGAAAGACCTGAAGCTAAAGAAGCTGCAGCTGAGAAGAAAGCAAGAAAAGCTGCTAAGAAAGAAAAAGACGAAACAGTTAGCCAGTCATCCAGTATGGAAAAAACCACATTGGGCGACATCGAAGAACTAGCTGCTTTGAAAGAAAAACTTTCAAGTGGTGATGCCAAATAAGCATTGAAATATTATTATAATAGAAGAGGGTAGCTATTTTTAGGATAGTCCTTTTCAAGAGTAATAGACTGTATATCAGATGTAGATATTTGTGGTTTTAGCCATATCCTGCATATGTTTCTACATAATGGCTTGGTTATTACTACAATTTTATAAATACAAATATATACAGTTTGTTTTAATCTAAAAGCCTATAGATGAAAAGATTTTGAAGTCTTACATTTATAGGCTTTTTGCTTTTGTTTGCTTGGAAATTATTTTTCTACATAACTAATTTCGCTTTAGTTGGTTGTAGTGAATGGAAGTAAAAAAATAAGCTATTGGTAATACTCAGTTCTGTTGTTCTGAAAAATCAATCCATAAATGTCTCAATTGGATATTATCATCATATACTCGATATGAAATAGAAGAATAACTAGACAAAGTATCGTTCTCGTTATTTATCACAAGTAAGTCATTCTCTAGCCAAGTTAATTTATCATCATTTGCGTTCTTAATTTGCTCCTGTATCCAATTATTTACTTTTTGAATCCAATACTTTGGAGAATCTGTCTGAATATATCCTATAATTCCAGCATAAACAACATCCTTGCCATGACGTCCATTCTTAAAACGTTCGATACCTCCTGAATTTTTTACACATTTATTATTTTGATATTCTCCACAAACATATTCCTTCTCTCTGTTTTTAGGTAGTTTAGAGTTTAATCTTTTAGCTTCAAATTTAATCAGTGAAGGAGAATCATCATCAATATTATTCTCTTGAGCATATGCATGAGTTCCAAATACAGCAAAATCTGTTGATGTATTTTCTTTATCATCTTCAATATTTTGATGATGAAAATAAAATGGATATTCAGACGGTTTTTTAGAATTCAGAGTTTTACAAAGTCTATTTGTTATCGCATTTTCATTTTCGTCATTTTTACCTTTAAAACCAATTAAAATCAGTGATAAGTAGTCATAAACCTTGTTGATTATAGTATTGTCAGGAGCACTACTTAATGTACCAAATGTATTATTTATTATTTCTCGCATCACTTCCCCTGTTTAAATAGATCAACAAATGTTTCATCCGCATCTCTCACAGCAATAGAAGGTAACCAATACCTTCTTTGATTGGGTTTGTATAAAAATATTACATTTTTATGATATACTTTTACTATTCGTTTAATCCATAAATTATATCCTTGTTTGCTATTTATTAGGTTTTTCAATTTAGATTCAATTTCTTCGATAGATGAAGGAATATCTATTTCTGGTTTATCTCCTAAAACAAAGGGATACGCAATAAATTCATTTCCTACAATCGGAGTGTAAGGTTTGAAATTATCATATATAGAATTAAGAATATCACAATACATTTTCCCATAGACTTCTAATTCTTGGAAATCAACATGAGCTAATACTATGCTCTTTTCTCCTGCTTTTCTAAAATCTGCATAATAATCAACTATATCATTCAATAATATTTTCTCTATATTATCCAAAGGAATTTGAGGATATGGCAAGTTTAGAATATCTCCTTTTAAAGGAACACCTTCTCTAGAAGTTAAAACTTGTCCACTTAGTAGCCACATTAAAGGAACACAATTTTCATCTTTTAGATAACTTCCGAGTTTATGTAAATCTGAAATATCACTTTTAGGTGAGTGGATTCCAAATATTTTATCTTTAAAAGTTAAATATTGATCACTATAAATTACCGGAATGGATCTACCAGTTACACTTTCCTTTATTAATAAATGCGGCGGTTGGAATATTTCTTTATTTTTTTTTCGAGGTCTCAAAAAATATTTACTCGTACATATTTCTATTTTTGAAATTCCATTCTCTGTAAAACCATCTGTTTCTACATAATTATAGTTTGTGATCCAATCTGCTTTATACCTTTTCTCTAGATTGTTCAGCTCCTTAATTTCTTCTTCTATTTTATTTTCCTTTAATGAAAGATTTTTAACCCTTTGAATATTTTTTGAATTCGCTGATTCTATCCAACCTTCTGCAACTTTCCAATTGTTGTTTTGCACTCTTTCATTCAAGTATTTTCCAACTGTTTGAATATCCTTAGCTGTGATTTTATCTAATAGCTGATGAAGTCTTCCTCCACCCAAAAAATTTGCCTGCCATACTCCAGGGAGTTTTATTGCTGATTTATAGGGTACCTTATGAATATCATAATGATCAATTTCAAAATCAATTTTTTCACCTGAAGCTTTTGTTCTTCTAAAAATGTTATGGAAACATGGTTTGCCAGGATTAGCTGCTTTTTCTGCAAAAACAGAGACTACTGCGGGCTTAGCACTAGAACTACTTCCGATAAATAACTTGGCTCTTAATGATGTAAAATCAAAAATACCCTTAATATAATATTGCTCAAATAAATATTTTCTAAAATCATACGTATTGGTATTATATAAAACAGGACCAGAAGGCAATATTAGACAACAATTTCCTCCCTCACTTAATAATTTGATAGATTGTTCTAGGAATAGTAATGCAATTTGATTGTCTGGTACAACAGGACGATCCTGATTATTCTCTTTTTCTTGTTTATCTACTGTATTTGCCCAATCAGTAAATTCAGAGTTAAAGGGAGGATTCCCAATTATGAGTTGAAAATCAGATTTTATTTTTTCTTCTTGTAATGTCTTAAAGAAATCACCTTGATATAAATTACAGCCAATAAGATCATCAAAATGTACATTCCTCCATATCTCTCTTGGTGACAATGAATCTAATAAAGCAAGCCCAAGACTGAAATAAGATAGGGTGACAGCTTCATCTTCTAAATCGCAACCGAAAATATTTTTTTGTAATAAATCTTTAAGCTCTTGAATGTTTTCTTTTTTAGGTCTCTTCCAATTATTTTGAACTCTCCACCATTGAATCATTCTTTTAAAAGCTCCGACAAGAAAAATTCCAGAGCCACAAGCCGGATCTAAAATTTTAAAATCTTTTTTAGGTTTTTTCAATGGCATGCATTGGTCAATAAGAAACTGAACTAAATATGGAGGGGTATAGACTACTCCTTTCTTCTTTTGTCCGTTCTCATCAGCTAAAAAATCTTCATATATATGGCTTATTAACTCAATTGGAAGGTAATTAAATTGATATAATCGCCAAAGGCTCATTTGCCCTATTCCTTGGTTACCTTCCGCAAAAAATGAAACATCTCCTCTGACAAAATACTGGAAAAGGGTAAGATCTATTTTCTTTTTGAGCGTTAATAGTTCGTTATCATCCAAATAAAAAATTTGCCCATTAAAATGTTCTTCACTAGAAAGCTCCTTTAGAACATTAACAAACGTATCCACATTCTCTAAGACTCCTTCTAATGTTGGATTATGAGGATTGTATGCTTTATAAAATTCGTTAGGATTCAATGCTCCGTTACCATCCTCATCTTTTCTCTCTTCAAGATACTTTATAAGTATCAGCATCATTAAGATTCGTTTAACTAATGCTGAATTTTCATTTCCTAGACGAGAAATTATATTTGACTTGACATTTTTTAGTTGGGATAGTAATTGTTCATATGCACCCTCTTCATATTTGAATTGCTTACCTTCATTAGAATCCCAGAATAAACCAGAATCGAATTGACGAACATTATAAATATCCAATTTCTGTTGTATATCATCTAACAAATCAATAAAATCATGAGGCGATGTAATAAATTCGCTCCCATCCGTATCCCATTCTGGTTTTTTACCACAATTATATATTAGAATTTGAGATGCCCTAATAATGAAACAAAAAGGAACTATTCCTGCATTCCACAATTTATGATGAATATCAGCTTCAGGAGTATTCAAATTTTGTCCAGACTCATCATAAATATAAATCTGGGGTTTAGGGGGGCGATTGTCATTATAGAATCGAAAATAAACAGCCGTTGCTTCAAATTCGTTAGCTTGTTCTAATGCTAGAAATAAATCTGGATCATTTTCGTCAGCTCTCTGAGAGACTAAACGCAAACCAGAATATCTATCATTAGACATTCCCAATTTACCTAAAGCAGAATGAAATGGTATGTTGGAACCGACACTCATTATACTAAATTATTATATAGACGAAATAAGATATTAATAAGCTATTATTTACTTGACAATTATTTATACTTTTCAATATAGTCTCTTATTATTTGTACATCCAATTCTGGAGAGAAACCAAGTCTTATAGTTTCTTTCCAATAAGGCTCTGAGTTGCAAGGATTATTACCTGTTCTGAATTTAACATGGAATAAATCTGCTGTTTCAGATCTTTCAAATATATCCATTATCAGATAATCATCATTTGCTAATTTTAAGAAATTCATATTACTCTTTGAACATTCTTGAAATCCAAAATGAAATAATATGGACTCTATTTTTTGTAATATACTCATAATATGGACTTTATTGAAAATTTCACTCTGTTCTTCGTATAATTGCTGGATAAAATTGAATAACCATGATAAAGATAATATAAACTTTTTTTCATAAAAAATCATTTTCTCTAAACCTTCCCTATCCTGACCTCCTATTCTTATACAAATTAATCGGTCCCAAGTGGGATTATGTCAAACAATTTAATTTTATAAGAATGGAAAACAATTCAAAATCAACAGTTTCAGAAGTTATCGATCACCTGATCGAAAAATTCAACACACAGGTCAGAGTAAAGAACGGAAAAGAGGTCATAGGTTCCACCAATGCCAAAGACTATAAGATGTTGAAAAACTCATTGGAGAAATTCGTCTCGGAAAATTATAAGAAACCTTTAGCTGGTTTTACCTTTAGGCAGATTGATTCTGATTTTCTGTCCGGTTATATTGAGTATCTTGAAAGACGCGCTGCTAATATGGGAACAAAGGGAGCTCTACCCAACCGTCTGAAAAAACTTCAGGCTGTATTCAACCACGCTCGTGATATGGGAATTAAGGGCACTGATTCAACTGTATTCAGTCATATAACAGAACAGATGAAAATATCAGGGGCAACACCCTTAATTCTTTCTGCTGATATAATGAGTAAGATAGAAAACATCGACCGTTCGTTTTTTTCTCGTACAGAACTGTTTCATATTGACCTGTTCCTGTTCAGTTATTATTCCGGAGGAATGAGTTGTTCCGATATGGCCTATCTAACTTATGGGCAGATCAAGAAAGGCATTATTACATACGAAAAGATGAGAACCCGAAAGACTATAGTTGTTCCTCTTATTACAAAATCTCAGGATATTATAAACCGTTATCGGGATAAATGTTATTCAAATTATGTCTTACCTATATTCTCCGCAAAACACCTGACAGAAAAACAACAGCGCGAAAAAATAGACCGTTTGGCATTCAATATCAACCAGACATTAATCAAAGTTCGGAAGCATATTAAGTTCCAGAAGAAAATAACACTAAGCTCCACGCAGGCTGCTTTTATTGCCAGACTAAAGTCTGCTGATGCCGGAATATATCATATAATCCAAAATACAGGATGCACAATGGAATATATCTGTAAACATTTTCTATAATGTCATACTATTATCTTATAGAATAAAGATAAAGATCTTTGTGAAAAGATTATTTTTTAAGTAAAAATTTAAGTTAGTAGGTTATAGGGTGTACAGTGCAACCAATATTTTAGGTTGCACTGTATTTTATTTATGTATGTTCAGAACAATTCATTCAGATGTATCCGCATCTGTTCCTTATTTGTGTTCACATAATAATATTTATAAATTGTCTGCGGGTTATTACCTACCTGTTCCGCTATTTGTAAAGGATGATAGCCCTTGTCAATCAGCATGGAGATAAAACAACTGCGGGCGGTACTCCATGTAACTTTTTCCCTGATATGTTCATTGCTACATATCTTGTATAGTGTTTTATTTACTTTCATGGTAAGCCTGCAAACCAGTTCATATTTATGTTTTTCGGACTGGTTGTATCTTTTGAAGATAGGAAAAACATAATTCATGTAAGCTTCTTTTCTGTATTTTTCGATTAGGTCTTTTGCCTTGTCTATTACTATTAATATTACACGGACCTGCTTGTTGCATTTTATCCTTTCAAACACCAGTTCGTCTTTTTTCACACACAAGCGTGTAAGAAAGCATATATCAATATTGGATATCCCGCCGGCATAATAACTGAAAAGGAACAGATCTAAATGGAACTGTTCGCATCTGCTCAGAAAGGATCGGTCTGTATTTTCGATTAACCGCATAGATTCGGATGTAATAGCTTTAGGTATGAAAAAACGGGATTTAAATTTATCACGTATAGGATCAAAGGCAGAAATATCTACCCCATATATTCCTTTCTTTCTGGCATATGTAAAAGTGGCACGAAGGTATTTCAGTTTGGCATAAACACCTCCGTTATTACCTTTTTTTGCTCCCTGCTGCTGTACATAAACACCATATTCTGTAATGAATTTCTCATTTATATCCCGAAACAGGAATTTGGAGAATTCTTTCCGGTACTTAAGTCTGGTAAAACTTTCAAGTGATCTCTTAAGAATTTTATAACCTTTGGCCGTATTGGCACTGCTGAGAGTTATTCCGTTTTTCACACGCTTACGATTCATGAAATAATCGATAATATGATCTAGCATGGAAGAAACCGTTGTAAACCGGTCTTTATATTTCCTGTGCTCGTCATAATAATGGGATAATTCCAAAGGCGTCCATTCCTTGCCTTGAAATTCCCATCTTTCTGCTACCTTCAGATATTTCAAGATTATTTTCCGAAGCAGATGATTCTTTGAGTTGATCTCGGTAGTATTTCCAGCAAAACACTGTTTCTTCTGATTCCAGTCTTTGTATAAACCGGATATACAGATAGCCTTGGTAATTCGTGAATAACCGGTTCGGTAGAATACAATTTTCAGGCGAACCATTTGGATGTCTTTTGGAGAACGCTCTCCTTTAATGCGGATAGTAAACATAGCTGATAATTTAGTATTGAAACAATAAAATGTCAGCATGAAAGAAAGTAAGTAAAATTTGTAATAATATGGAAAAATGTAAAAAAAGAAAGCCAAGAAATCAGAACGGTTTTTCTTTTTATTGAAGTCTGTACTATAAAATGGTGTAAACCTATTGTTTTAAAGCAAGTTACATAGCATCAGCTGTATATATTAAAAATACAGGTTGTCTCCCGACAACCTATTTATTTATAGAATATTAAGTGTATTTCGGATTCTCTTATTTTATGTATTAAATTGATAAACTGAGTTTTATACATTTTGACATTCTGCAGCCATTTTGAGGTGTAAATTGACAAAAAGAGAGAAAATACTCTTTAAATATTATATCTAAATCTCAATTAAATCAGTATGTAATGCAATACACAAAAGTGTTTGTAAAGATACATATAGTGTGCCATATTTTAAAACATCTCATTCATATGCTTAAGTACGTCATCTTTATGAGTCTGATCCCAATAATGCTTATAGATTGTATTGGGGCTATTGCCTGCAAATTTTGCCACAGCAATCGGATGGTATCCTTCATCAATCATCTTGGTAATAAAGGTACCCCTTGCTGCATACCAGGTAAATTCTTTTTCAAGTTTTAATTCCCGGGCAACTTTCTTTAATGTCCTGTTTACTTTCTCCTGAAGACGCTTTACACGTTTGAATTGCTGGTGTTCTGTTTTGTGCTTAACCGTAAATATAGGGAGTACATAGTTTTGGAAACATTTATCCTTATACTTTTCTACAATAGCTTTAGCCTTTTTATTGAATGGCATCTCAGCCTCTTTCGGGAATTTAGTCCGTTCATAAATGATTATATCATCCACAATACAATCCCATATCAGATAACAAACATCGATACTAGCCATACCTCCGGTATAGAAACTGAATAAAAAAATATCTATCCAGAAGATCTCTTTTTTACTGAATATGGATTTATCCATTTCTTCCATCTGTGTAATAATTTTGTAGGGAATTGTCTGAGGTGGATTTTCTTTCCTTTTGAAATGCTGACTGACACAATCAAAAATTCTCTTATCCGTATAGGGTTGTCCCATCAGGCTGGCATTATAAAATACACCGACAAACTTCTTAAGTCTTTCAGGAAGTCCTGCACTTGTTCCTTCTTTAAGCCCTCTTTCCTGAAGATAGAAGACAAAATCTTTCAGGAATTTCTCATCTATATCTCTGAAATAGTAAGTAGAAAAACTTCTGTCATATACTTCCTGTGTAAATTTTTGTAGCTGTGATCGAAGATAATAATATTGCCGAGCATTATTAACACAGGATATGAACTTACCGTTCTTGAGCCTCTTCTGGTCTTTCATATTCTCTATGATGATATCGATACACTGTGATATTGGTAGGACCTTTACCTTTTTCGTCCGTATATTTTTGTCTTCCGTATCGAAATAATGTGACCACTGGACAGGTGACCATTCAATGCCTTCAGCTTCCCATCCTTCGGCAACCTTCTGATATTTGAGCCTAAGATCGATAAGAATTTTATTCTTTCCGGCTGCATCTTTTGATTTGGGCTTAAAGTTTTGCGTTGCCTGATCCCAGTCTTCATACCTTCCCGATACATTTAATGCTTTAGATACTCTGGGATAACCTGTCTGGAATAAAATCATATCCAGTTTTACCAGCTTACCGTCTTTAGGGTGTGGTTTTCCTTTGAAGTTAATTGTATACATTATTAAGTGGTTTTAATTGCCATTTATGTAGGATTAATTCCTACATATTATTCTACATGAGAATAGGGCTATACCACGAAAAAGGTTTACTCTGAGTATATTTTAGTATATAACCCGTACGAGTAAACCTTTTAAATATCTTACAATCTTTTGGTTACAGAATATTACTCTGTATATATATGAAAAAGAGGCTGTCCTAAAAATAAGCTACCCTCTTTTTTTATTACCTGTTTGTTATTTCTTTATGTAATCCTGCAATGCTTTTACATATTTATCGAATGCATCTATACCGACTTCGGTGATTTTGCATACTGTACGTGGCTTTTTTCCATCGATGAATTTCCTGACACTTATATAGCCTGCTTCATTCAATTTATCTATCTGCACACTCAGGTTCCCTGCAGTAGCATTCGTTTTCTCCTTGATAAAGACAAAGTCAGCTTCCTCCACTGATAAAAGTAAAGACATAACAGCCAACCGGAGCTGAGAATGCAAAAGAGGATCCAGATCTTTAAACATGTTTTTTTGCTTTTCTGTTCGCTATATGGCCGGGGATGCTTAATCCCGCAATGACACAGGCAGCTAGTATAATAAATTGAAGAGAGCTGTCTCCCGTGAAATAGGTTGCGACAGATAATATTGCCCCTGTCCAGAAAATAATTGCTCCGTAAAAGTACAATCTGAAACGGCAGGCAACCGATGTAACAAATTGTGCCGTTCCCATCATCAGCAAGATGCACGGGGTGATGATGATAGTTAATGCGGCTGTTTTTAGTATACATGCACTTCCGAAGATGACAAGGATGAAGACAATTACCGATATGGCAAATGCTTTCCATATATTCGATACTATCTTATCTATATGAGTAGTTACAATAGCTTCTCTTTTCTTCTTTCGGTTTATGAATGCAACTATTGCCATCATTGGAATCATTAATATCCATACCCAGAACGATTGGCGCGGCTCACTCAGTGTATGCAGGAGAATGTAATTAAATATAGCTGTAAGCGCTACGAAATATCCGCAGAATATGCTTGTGTTACCCGCTCCTTTCCGAAAGTTATTCTGAGCCTGAGTAATCATCTCGTTAATTAAATTCAGGCTATCCTGTTCTGAAAACTTTTTTTCCATAGTTTATTGCTTTATTGCGGATACCAGATTTATGGATGTCGAGGTATTTCCATCTACCGTAAACTTGCATTCCTCAAATACAGGCGGTCTTCTAAGTGTTGCCGGATCGATATTATTGCTGAAACCGTACTTTTCTGTCGGTATTCCGTATTCTCCCAAATCCAGTTTTCCGTTGTCATTCTCGTCCTGAAACATTGTAATTGCGTAATCACCTTTTTTCAGATCATCGAATTTTACTTCCGTTTTACTACCCTCTATCGGTATTACTTTTCCTGTCCCTTTATTGCTGAGGAAAGGGGTTTCAGAATCGAACAAAGCTATATACAGCTTTCCCGATTGATTTTTTATGCCTGTTATTTCGACCGTCACGCTATGCTGGGCTTCAATCATGCCTGAAATAAACCCTGCTAAAAATAATATAAATATAAATCTTTTCATAATTTAATTTGTTTAAGCATCGTCCAACATTTGAATTATCTAAATCATGATTTATTGCAAATATAAACTAGTTTATAATATAAACCAAATTATTTCATAAATAAATATCAAATATTGAACCTATTGTTTGATTCAAAGGTTTTAATTATATTTATAAAAGGTATTAACTAAAAGGATTATGATATGGATGAACTGGTTACTGTAAAAACTTCTGATTTTGAAGCTGATCTGGCTATAGCAAAATCGTATCTTATAGATAATGGCATTGACTGTGTTGTCAATGGAGAATATATTACCATCGGTCTGCCTGAGGGTGGGGGAGCGAGATTGCAGGTAATGTCCGATAATTACAACCGTGCAGTGGAGTTGCTTGTCCAAGGTGGATTTCTCAGAAGAGAAGACGTCAAATAGTAGGCATCTTATGAAAAAAAACGACTATTCAGTTTTGAATAGTCGTTTCAATTTAGAAATATTATTAATCTTCGAAGGATAGCCATTTAAATTTAAAGTAACTAAGACTGGATGTGTTGACGAAATTAATTTACACGAGTATTATACAATAAATCAAAATACGAACAAGTTATTATTAGGTGGCTTATACTTAATCCACAAAATTCAGGCTTATGTACAATTTTAATCTTAATGAAAATGAGAAAATTATTGATTATTATTTTGATTTCATTAGCAGGTATGAATATGAATTTATTTTCGCAGGAAAATGATCAATGATTTTCTGTATCTATTGATTCAGTGAAGACAAAAGGAGATAATATATTGAATAAGGTTCTTCTTTTTTACGTATCTATTAAGAATCATTCATCAAAAAAATTAGAATTTCACCATACTCCTATTTACATGTCTGCCAATCAGGGTTGGAATATGATTTTAAAAAAGAATAATGTGGTAAAAGTTGAATGGGATGATAGTCGCTATATGGGTGATATTTATCGTCGCCTTAAAACTTTTATTATAGAAGGGAATAAAGAATTTAATGTAGAATTTCCAATACAAATATCTTCTATGGTAGTTTCTGGCTCTAATGACAATTTATCAGGGAATGATACTTGTCAATTGATATTATCTACTGCTGAATCAAGGGAAAATAACACATGTTCGGTAAGCAGTAATGTTATTGGATTTGAGATAAAATGATGTTTTATTTATATTTATTAAAAAGAGAGGATAATTTGTATTGTCCTCTCTTTTTTATCATACCATCCAATATTACTGCTGAATTACTTTCATTAAGTTGAAAATCAACCTTAAAATATTCCCCAAATATTTTTCACATTACTTTTCGCAGTATTCCACACCTCGTCGCCGCGTCCGGCTAATATCAGTTTTATCATAGCTTCTGCAAAACCTTTCATCTGATCGAACTCGACTTTTGGGGGCATTGCCAATGCATTCGGGTCGGTTTGCACACTAACAAGCACAGGTCCCTGAATAGCGAAAGCTGTACGCAAAGTTTCTTCGACTTTATCAGGTTCGTTAACTGTAAGACCTTTCATTCCCATTGCTTCGGCTATTTTTACAAAGTCAGGATTATACATATCGGTTTGCCAGTCTGGTAAGCCTGCAACTTCCATTTCCAGTTTTACCATACCCAGTGTCCTGTTATTGAATACGATCAGTTTTACAGGCAGATTGTATTGTACGATTGTTGCCAGATCTCCCATCATCATCGATAATCCGCCGTCGCCGCAAATTGCAACAATCTGTTGGTTAGGGCGTGCCATTGCTGCCCCTATCGACATTGGCATGGCATTTGCCATCGATCCGTGATTGAAAGAGCCGAGCATTTCGCGCTTGCCTGTAGCTGTCAGATAACGGGCACCCCATACGCAGCACATTCCCGTATCAACGCAGAATATAGCATCGTCGGTAGCTATTTTATCTATGAGGGTGGTTACATATTCAGGTGCTATATTTCCTTCGGTTCCGTTCTTTTCGGCAATCGATATCATATTATCTTTTACCTTTTTGTAGAGTTTAAGCTGACTTTTGAGAAAGCTGTCGTTGCTTTTCGTTTGTACCAACGGAATCAATACTTCAAGTGTATCCTTAACATCTCCGCCTAGCCCGAGATCGACTTTAGCACGGCGTCCTATACGTTCCGGTCTTATATCGAGCTGTACTATTTTACATTTGTCGGGCATAAAACTTACATATGGAAAGTCAGTTCCCAGTAATATAAGTAAATCGCAAGCATGCATAGCTGCAAAGGCCGACGGCATACCTAATAGTCCGGTCAGACCTACTTCATAGGGATTATCATACTGAATAGCCATTTTCGATTTAAAGCTGTAACCGACAGGGGCTTTTATTTTTGCTGCCAGTTCTACAATCTCATCATGTGCATCTTTCGCTCCCAGACCGCAATATATGACTACTTTTTCGTGTACATTAATCATGTCTGCCAGTTTTTGAATCTCTGACCTCCTAGGGTGATACACACCTTTGCTAGGAAGGGCAAAAGAAGCTGTCGGGCTTTCTACTGCTTTGCTGGCTGCCAGATCGCCGGGCATGCCGAGTACTGATACTTCTTTTTTGTGTATAGTGTGCTGAAGCGCTCCCTGCAGCATTCTTGAAAATTGGGTAGGAGTGACTGCCAGTTGATTATATCCGCTACAATCGTCGAATAATTTTACAGTACTTGTTTCCTGGAAATAAGATGTACCGAACTCATCGGAAGGGCAGGTAGAAGCCAGAACAAATACCGGAGCATTGCTTCGGTGTGCATCGTAAACACCATTTATAAGATGTACGTGTCCCGGACCACTGCTTCCGGCGCAACAGGCTATGCCGTTTAATTGTGCTTCAGCTGAGGCTGCAAAAGCGCCTGTTTCCTCGTGGCGTACATGTACCCATTTTACCGTCTCTTGTTTTCTTACCGCATCGTTTACTTCATTAAGGCTGTCGCCTGTGACAGCATAAATTCTTTTGATCCCAGCTTTATCTAATGTTTCTACAAGCTGTTCCGCAACTTTTTTACTCATAACTTTATAATAATTTTATCTGATAATCTTCTGTAAAACAGAAAATCCCTCCTGGAAGGAAAGAGGGATTTTCTTCATGTCAACTATTTTGTATGTAAATATCTAAGTGTGATTAATTGGCAGTAGCCTTTACCCTGTCTTCCTGACTCATTGCTGCCAATCCTTTCACTTTTTCTATATCTAATCCTAAACCTTGTGCCACGCGCGTTCCGTATTCAGGATGCGCTTTGTAAAATATGGCGCATTGACGGTACTGGATGCGTTGCTGTGCATTTTTAATATGCCCTACAATATTGCTTACAAGGTTGCCTCTGTCGTAATCGGACATTACGCGCGAATATAATTCGCCTGCCTGTATATAATCTATATCACCTAACGGATACTCATGACGTGCCGCCATTCCCTGTACATTTATGGACGGAGGAGTGAACGATACATCCAGTGTGGCACCGTTGAAAGAGTTCGGATAATAATTAGGAGCGGCGTCTTTTCCGAGATTCATATGTCCGTCACGCTGGTAATTATGCATCGGACATTTTGGTGCATTTACCGGTAGCTGTTCGAAGTTTGTTCCCAAACGGTGACGCTGTGTATCGGGATAGCTGAACAGACGAATCTGAAGCATCTTATCCGGAGAGGATGCTATGCCCGGCACAAAGTTGCTTGGTGAAAATGCAGCTTGTTCGATTTCATTGAAATAATTCTGCGGATTCCTGTTCAGCACGAAACGTCCTACCGGAATCAGTGGATAATCGCTGTGATACCATACTTTAGTTATATCAAACGGATCGAACTTATAATTGTCGGCCTCTTCGGGTTTCATTATCTGCACATAGGCTGTCCACGACGGGAAGTTGCCTTTTGCTATATTGTCGAACAGGTCGCGGGTGGCGTAGTCGGCATCCGTTCCTGCAAGTTCCACGGCTTGCTGATCGGTCAGGTTTTTAATTCCCTGATCAGTTTTAAAATGCCATTTTACCCAGAAGTGTTCACCTTTTGCATTATACCACATATAGGTATGGCTTGAGAAACCGTGCATATGGCGAAAACCGTCGGGAGTACCACGATCTGAAAAAAGGATTGTCACCTGATGGATACTCTCAGGTGTCAAAGAAAGAAAATCCCAGAATGCATCGGCATCTTTCAGGTTCGAAAGAGGGTTTCTTTTCTGAGTGTGAATGAAATCAGGAAATTTTATACCGTCGCGGATAAAGAATGTAGGCGTATTATTTCCTACCATATCGTAATTACCCTGATCAGTATACAGCTTAAGGGCGAAGCCGCGCGGATCGCGTGCAGTATCGGCAGAACCTTTTTCTCCTCCTACGGTAGAGAAGCGGGCGAGCATCTCTGTCCTCTTACCAACTTGTGAAAGGAAATCGGCACAGGTGTACTGCGTGACATCGTGAGTTACTTCAAAGTAGCCGAATGCTCCCGACCCTTTTGCATGTACTACTCTTTCAGGGATGCGTTCTCTGTCGAAATGAGCCAGTTTTTCTACCGTATGCACGTCCGACAATAATGTCATTGTAGGATTTTGTGTGGTGATAGAAGCCTGATCATTGTCAACAGGATTTCCCTGATTAGTGGTCATAATCTTTTTGTTTTCTTGCATAATGTAGTATGTTATGATTAGTATAAGTATAAGATCGTTTTGTGTAATACATATCCTGCCTGTATTGTTAACATGAAAATTATATATTTTGTTTAAAGGATATTGAATAAAATTTCCGCTAAAAAGAATTTACCGGGTAAAAATTTTTTTGCACAACTGACGGAAATTTGTTATATTTAGGGGAAGACAAATAATACACAAGCCTATGAATGATCTGGTTACCATAAAAATATCGGAAATACCCGGAGAACTGGCTATAGTAAAAAGTTATCTGGATGATAAGGGAATATTCAGTTACCTGAAAGACGAGCTTATGTTTCAGGTTCACCCCTATGCCATAGGAGGAGTAAAACTACAAGTGAAGGAAGAAGACAGGGAAGAGGCGATTAATTTTCTCATTGAAGGCGGCTTTGCCAAAAAAGAAGATTACGAAATCCCTCAGTCTACCCTGAAAATGGCAGACTTATATGAAAAAATAAGCCGTTGGTTTTCCGGAAAATAATAAAGCTGGTTTACTGCTTGTTCCTTGTCCTTACTTTATAATTCGGATCATAATTGCGTATCCACCATTTATACATGAATACGGCCGTGATGCAGTATACTCCTGCCTGTATCCATAAAGTAATGTATTCGAACCATACATCCGACAGGGTCGAACCCATTGTATTAATTTTAATAAACCCGTGTATGCCCGGTGTGGAAGGTATGATATACGCTATTGACTTTAACGGTGCAGGTATGGCAGTCCACGGCCATGAGATGCCCGACATGAATATGAAAAGTACGCTGGTAAACACAAACAGCATCATACTGAATTCGCGCTGTGAGCAGAAATAAGACAATGTCATGGCGAAGAAAGTTGCAGCCAGCAGGAACGGCATAAGGAATGCAGCTATAATAATAGGATCGCCTATCTGTGGAAACTTGAATATGTAAGGAACCACTCTCAATATCCAAACAGAAATAATCATATACAGCGAAACATAGCAGAAAGCTTTCCCGATAGTCAGTTTTACGGAATGCACATTCCGGCCCTCGGCAGTATGGGAAGCAATGGAAAAACGCTTCTTATCGTTGTGAGTTCCTACTATAGTAGCGATACCGAGAATGAGCGTCTGTTGTATAATCAGAATAAGTATGGCAGGCACCAGAAAACTGGCAAAACCGTTTTGCGTATTATACAGGGGAATCCATTCGTTTTCTACTGTCTGACGTGTTGCAGCTTCTTCTTCCTGACTGCCGCCGCCTGTTTCAGCTACACGTATATCTGCTCCCATATCAAGAGATACTTCTGTGGCGCTTAATAACATAGCCTTATAAAAGAGCAGGCTGCTCATGTCAGAGAATACACTCACCTGTGTCTGCTGCTGTGTATTGATTTTCTTACTGAAATCGCGTGGTATATACATGATGCCGTATGCTTCCTTGCGTCTCATGGCTTCTTTGGCTTCTTCCATATTGGTAGCGTAGCCAATTATATTTACATCGGCTGTAGCATCTACTTTTCTTTTGAACTCGCGGGAAAGAGCCGATTGTGAATCATCTACGACAACAACTTTAACTTCGTGTACCGTTTCATTGTTATAGATAAAGCTATATAAAACAGGATAAGCCAGCGGAACTATAAAGAAGAGCAGTACGATAGCCTCATCCCTGAAAACAACTTTAAATTCGTTGATCCAGACGTAATATATATCAAGTAATAATTTTTTCATATTATCATCTATATTTTCAGGCTCTACTCTTCATACAAATTATAAGCAAGCAATTTTCTTATTACTCCCAAGAAAAAGACCGACACTAAAGCAAAAGCTATCAGAGCGGCATACTGATACATCGAATATCCTACCGGAATACCATTCAGCGCCTGATCTACATATATAAGAAAAAAATGCCGCAACGGGAATATATTACTCAATGCACTCAGGCTGCCGTCCATTGCTAATGTAGAAAAGGAAAATCCTGTAATAGAGAACGATACCATTCCGATAAGGCTGGCAATACTCAAAGCCAGACGGTAATTACGGAATATGCCCAATAATATAATACCCGTTCCCTGTGCTGCAATTATCAGGCAGAAATAATTGAAGAACATCGGCCAGAAACCGCTATGCAACGGGAATTTGTTGTAATAATAGAATACCGACATGAATAATAAAGCAATTACGGTATAAAGAATCGTATAAGGCAATAATTTGCCCGTAACAACTTTTACAATCGAATTATCTCCCATATTCATTAAGAGACTTCCTGTGCGGGATTTTAGTTCCGAACCCAGACAGGATACTGTAAACATCAGTATTATGAGTTGAAGTATCCCCGGCAATATGATGTTGTTCAAATATACGGAATAGTTCAGCCATGGATTACCCAAGGGATGTGTATCTAATGTTATCGGCTGCAGGATAGGCATTATCTGGTTTACCGTAAATCCTTTTGCCTCGGCCGTTTGTAACCCTACCGATGCGGAAGCTAGTGTAGATATTGTCCTTAAATCCTGAAACAGAAGAGAGCCGGATATCAGAAATGCATTATTCGTATAATATACCAGCTTTGGGCGATCACCCGAAATAGCATCCTTTGCAAAATCTTTGGGTATCGTCAATACGGCATATACCTCCATTCTTTCCATCTGCTGACGGGCTTCCCTGAAAGAAAGGCTTTTATATTTGATATTGGTTTTTTCGAATGCATCCAGTTGGCGTACTAGGGCGCGGCTGGTAGTTGTATTGTCCATATCTACAACCGCAATAGGAATACGTGACGGCAAACCGCTGTGCATCATCCATACGAAGATAACAAGGCATAATATGGGTGTGACAAATAAGCCCCAGATACATATCTTGGATGAAGAAATGCGCAGCCATTCCCTCTTGAATATAGCCCATATGCCTTTTCTGGACTCCATCTATACTTATTCTTTTATAATGAGTGACATTCCGGGCAGTACATCGATCGCTTTATCCTTGAAGCGTGCTTTTACTTCGAAAGTCTTCCGGTCGTACTGGCCTGTTGTTTTTGTCGCTTTCCATGCAGCATACGAGCCTAAGTCTTTTACATAATATACAGTCATTTCCACATTCTGGTCCAGAGCGGGAACATAGGCAGTTATAGTAGTTCCTATATCTTTATAGTTCTTAAGCCTGTCTTCGCGAATGTTGAAAGAACCCCATTTGTCATCCAGTTTAGCAACATTCATTATCGGAGCACCTGTCCCTACAAGTTCACCCTCATTCGGGAACTTTTCGGTTACCTTGCCATCTGTCGGAGAAATAAGATAGCTTTCATCGATATAAGATTCTACTTCCGCTACAGCACCTTTTGCCCTGTCGAGCATTGCCAGTGCAGCTTCTTTATCTTCTCTCTCGGCACCGTTAACAGCCATGGTGTATTGCGATTTGGCTGCTTTTTCGGTAGCAACTGCCGCATCGTATTGTGCCTGTGCTTCGTCACGTTTTTGTGCAGTAACAACTCCTTTTTCGTATAGGTTTTGCACACGGATATATGATTTTTTGGCAATGTCAACACCGACAACAGCCTTTTGCCACATCTCATAAGCTCCCTGTATTTCTTCCGAGCGAGCACCTTTTATTGCTTTCTGATTTTGTGCTGCAGCTCCCTGTTCGGCAGCGCTCGCCTGTGCAAGTTTGGCTTCTACGTCAGGGATGCTAAGAATGGCAAGTGTATCGCCCCTTTTTACATAGCTTCCTTCATCTACAAGGTATCTTGCTATACGTCCGGGAACTTTGCTCGATATGCGAACTTCCGTGACGTCTGCTTCTCCCTGTATGATGTTATCTTCCTGATTCAGAAAGAAGAATCCGTAAAGTCCTACGATTATGATGACTGTAGCGAAAACCAAGATAGGTATGAGTTTCGACCCTGATTTTTTGTTCTCTGTATCCATATTTTTGTTTATTACGAGTTATCGGTGATTATTAATGTCTGTCTTGCTAACAGATAGTTAAAGTTTGCGACCCAATGCTTTGTTCAGATAAATCCTGCAAAGAATAATATCTATCTGTGCATCGATCTGATCCGAATGTGCTGAAAGCCATGCCGTATGTGCAGCCATAACATCTGAAGCAGAGATTACACCTTCTTCAAATCCTACAGTAGCATAACGCAGGTTTTCATCGGCTTTTTCGGTGTTTTTCTGTGTTGTGGCCAGTTTTTTATTCGCTTCGGACAGCTTGTATGCGGACTGGTTTATTTGAAGTGTGATTTTTTCTTTAGCATCTGCCAGTTGAAACTGTTTTATACGAGTTTCAGTCTTTGCTACGTTTAGTTTAGCTGAATTGGAAAAGAAATTCAGTGGTACTTTTACGATTACTCCTACATTCCACATGCCGTCGAACTTCTTTTCAAATCCGGCCGAGAGATTAGGATTTGTCCACAGATAATTCGCAGTAAGTGCTACATTCGGCATAAAGTCCGCCAACGCAATTTTCTCCTGCTTGCCTGAGATTTTTGTTGCCAGTTCGAGGCTTCTTATTTCTGTCCTGTTTGCCAGCGCTTCGTCTATGTTTGGAATGGTATCGTTGTCGGTAGTTATTCCCAGATTATCCAGATTTTCGTCTTTAACTGTAATTGCATTGCTGATCGGTAGCCCGCAAATCTGCGATAATAACATTTTGGCAAGGCTAAGACCATTTTCCGCTTTGGTGAGGGTCATTTCGGCTTCGTTCAGTTTTACGTTTACCGATAGCCTATCAGCCTTTGTAGCAACACCTTCTTCTTCCATGGCCGAAATATCGTAATCCATCTTCTTCATCAGTTGTACATACGATTCGGCGAGTTTCTTTTTATTGGCAACCGATACCACTTGCCAGTAGGCATTATCCACTTCTACGATGACGTCGGTCATCTGGGTTTCCTTCATTGTTTTGGCAAGCTCCTGCGCGTACGATCTGAGGTCGTTGTAGGCAATGATCTTACCTCCCATAAATATTGGTTGGGTAAGGTTAAAACCTCCGGCCCATACATTTTTTATATCTACTTCTCCTGCTTTATATATTCCATTCCTGATATTATCATCGAGAGGAATAGAAGTGATATCTCCGATCGGTATAGGAAGAGCTATTTCAGGAGGGAGCATAGGCAGCAGGTGCAGGCTTTTTTGATTACGCAGATATCCTCCTACAAACTGTATTTCGGGAAAGAACTTAGAGAGCGCCTCCTTCTTGTTGTAGTAGGCTGTCTTTTCCTGTTCGGATGCTATCTTGAGCGCCTTATTATTGTCGATTGCCAGTTGCCGGCATTGCTCCAGAGTTAATAGTTGCTGGGCAGCAATATTAATGTTAAGGGCAAATATGAAGAGGAGCATTGCTCCCAAAATCCTTTTCATCATATCGGGGATATTCTTTTAATTTTTCAATTGGTTGTCTGTGCAACTATTAAGCAAAATTATACACAGTTTTCTAAACCTACAATGCTTGCATTTGTTTTTTATTAATATTTTAACATCTTATAAATAAAAAGGTTCACTTTTTATTATTCTATTATCCTCGCATGAAATATAATGTATGTGAAATGAAGATTTTGAAAAAGATAATTATTTTGTTACTTCGTCTATCAGGTAGAATATAGATTTGAAATTAATATCGCTGTATTCACTTAGTCCGATCTCGCAGGTACGGCTGGTCGAATACCCATCTTTGCAGTCGGCAGGAACCTGTTCTGAGAGGTGTCTAAGCCCATGTTGGTTAAGTTCAGGATAAGTAAACCCCCTGTCCCCTGCAAATCCGCAACAATTACTGTCGACAAAGGCAACCTCTTTCGAACATAAATGAGCGATATGCAGCAGTTTCTCTTCCATACCAATTTTCTTCACAGAACATACGGGGAATATTGTAACTATGTCCCGTGGATTTTTTATAGTAAGTTTAGGCATTACAAAATCCAGCATAAATTCAATAGGGTCGTATATCCGCAGGTTTTTGTTTTCGTAAGCCTCATGAAAGGTATAAAAACACGGGCTCATATCGAACAGTACCGGATATTTGCCGTTCTCCGATGCTTTCAATAAAGCATTTTCGAGTTCTTTTGATTTACGCGAGCCTTCTTCTTTCAGTCCTTTACTGCTGAAGGCCATGCCGCAGCAAAGACTATTCAACCCTTCGGGATATACAATGGTAAAGCCTGCCCGTTCAAGCAGTTCTTTGGTTTTTTGAGTTAGTTCGACGTCGCCTTTTTCATATCCGTTCGATTTTCCCATCGAGCGGTTGATGCAGGAAGGAAAGTAGACAACTT
Organism: Prevotella sp. 10(H); assembly: GCF_000711235.1. Lineage (GTDB taxonomy): Bacteria > Bacteroidota > Bacteroidia > Bacteroidales > Dysgonomonadaceae > Dysgonomonas. The sequence goes on from NZ_JOMI01000002.1 coordinate 321,477, forward strand.
TGTCTGCTTGTGTTGTATCGGTTGCTATATCCTTAATTTTATGCGCGCCTTTCGGCATATCCTTATTCCATTTAGGAATGGTCTTAAAAGATACAGTCCTCATTGCCGAAGCAATTCCTCCCATAAGTGTATCGCCTAGTACGGTATGAAAGAAGTGGACAAAATTAAGTCCGCCGCGCATCGCTGAGGTTGTTCCTGCCATATGGTTACCGATAGACGAAGCTATGCTTTTTGCCATGCCTGAAGCCTTGTCGTGTCGCCAGTCTTTTACATATTTGCCCGTATCTATCTTTACAGGACAGGCAATGCCACATAGACCGTCGGTAGCACAGGTTTCATCGGAGTAATACTGTGCATCGTGTTGCATTTGTTTCAAACGTGCGGGATTTTCCATTGTTGTCTTTAACCGTGAAATCTCGCGGGCAATGACGATACGTTGACGCGGCGAAAGCGTCAGTCCTTCCGATACACAGTGAGGTTCACAAAATCCGCATTCCATGCATTTGTCTACGATTTCATTGACGGCAGGCAGCGGTTTCAGGTTTTCCAGATGTATTTTTGGATTCTGATTGATTACTACACCCGGATTAATAAGGCGATTGGGATCGAAAATATCTTTTATTCTGACCATTATCTTATAGGCGGCTTCTCCCCATTCCTTTTCTACAAACGGTGCCATATTACGCCCTGTTCCATGTTCGGCCTTGAGTGAGCCGTCGAATTTATTGACAACAATATCTGCCAGTTCGTCCATCATATCCGCATATCGCTGCACTTCACTCGGAGTATTGAAATCCTGTGAAAAGACAATATGGAAATTGCCGTCGAGGGCATGCCCGTAAAGTACGGCATCCGCATAACCCGACCGTTTGAAAAGCTCTTTGAGGGCAACGCAGGCTTCGCCGAGCCTTTCCACCGGGAAAGCTACATCTTCTATCAGGCAGGTAGTCCCTGTCTTGCGCAGGCCGCCGATAGTAGACAATAAGCCTTTGCGTGCTTTCCAGTTAAAATTATATTCTTTTGGGTTGGAAGTAAAGCGATATGGCTGTAATGTTTCAATATAAGAAATAGTATTGCGCACTATCTTTTCCTTATCCGCCATTTCATCTTCATTGTTTCCTTGTATCTCTACTAATAGCAAACAAGCAGTTTCGGGCAATGTGCGGAAATAAGAAGGTGCTTCCGGATCATCTTCGATAGAACGGATAGAATCCCTGTCAAGTAATTCTACTGCCGAAACCGGAGTTTGTTTTAAAAGGGGAACAACACTACAGGCTTTTTCTATAGTATCATATATCATCAGGGTACAGGCCTTGTATTTTTCATCCACAACTGTATAGTATGTTATATCGGATATAAAAGCAAGCGTACCTTCCGAACCTATCATCAGATGTTTTATAATATCGATAGGGTCGTCGTAATCGACAAGTGCATTAATACTATATCCTGTTGTATTCTTAATCTTAAATTTATGCCTTATGCGTTCCGATAAATTAGGATTCGCCTTTATTTCATCCCGCAAAGACTCGATTTCCCTTATCAGGTCAGCATGTGTTTCTCTGAAACTTAGCTTGCTGGCTTCGTCGGCAGTATCCAGAATCGTGCCGTCATATAATACAATCCGGATATCGGCAATGGTTTTATATGAATTCTGATCGGTGCCGCAACACATACCACTGGCGTTATTAGCTGCTATGCCACCTATCATGGCTGCATTGATAGAAGCGGGGTCAGGGCCTATTTTTCTACCGAAAGGCTTTAAATAAATATTTGCCCTTGCTCCCGTAATGCCCGGTTGCAGTTTTATTTTCAATGCATCATCATCCAGAATGGTATATTTACGCCATTCGTGTGTAGCTACCATAAGCACTGAATCAGATATCGCCTGTCCCGAAAGGCTAGTTCCGGCAGCGCGGTAAGTGACAGGTATATTTAGCCGTCCTGTTTGGCGGATCACTTCCACGGCTTCTTCTTCGGTATGTACCTGTACCACAATCTTTGGAATCAATCGATAGAAACTGGCGTCCGTACCATATGCAAGCAATTGCAAAGGGTTTGTTATGATGCGTTTTACAGGAATAGTTTTTGATAATTCTTCTTTCAGTTGCTGATAATTTGCTGGTAACATAGCCGGTCTCTTAAGCGGATTCAATAGATTAAATACTTTGCAAGTTATAAAACATAATCGAGATATCCTTTTGCTGCGAAAAGAATATCCGGACAGTATATACATTTCATTAATTAACAAAAACATCATAAAGCGGTTTAATCAGTATAAAATCTTTGTGTGTAAATTAATGTCAAAGGGGCGATTAAAAAAATACAAAACTCATAAATAACATCCGTATAGTTCTTTATATATAATAAAAATGACTAATTTTGTGCGTCAAATTCAGCAAACGAAAAAACGAAATATTATTCATTTTTAAATTAATTAGAACAATGAGAATCGAGAAAATTTTCGCACGTGAAATCTTGGATTCAAGAGGAAATCCTACAATCGAAGTTGACGTAACGCTTGAATGTGGTGTGCTTGGCCGCGCTGCTGTGCCTTCAGGTGCTTCAACAGGAGAAAACGAAGCTTTGGAACTTCGCGACGGTGACAAAAAACGTTACGGTGGTAAAGGTGTAGTTAAAGCTGTAGATAATGTAAATAAAGTTATTGCTCCTGCTCTTTTAGGTGAGTCTTCTCTTGACCAAAGAGGAATCGATAATAAGATGCTTAAATTGGACGGAACAAAAACTAAATCTAAACTTGGTGCAAATGCTATTCTTGGTGTATCTCTTGCTGTAGCTAAAGCTGCTGCTAACTACCTTGAAATGCCGCTTTACCGTTATATCGGCGGTACCAATACATATACCCTTCCTGTTCCGATGATGAACATCATCAATGGTGGCTCTCACTCTGATGCTCCTATCGCGTTTCAGGAATTTATGATCCGCCCTGTAGGTGCAAAATCTTTCAAAGAAGGTTTGAGAATGGGTGCGGAAGTTTTCCACGCTCTTAAGAAAGTTCTTCACGACCGTGGTCTTAGCACTGCTGTAGGTGACGAAGGTGGTTTTGCTCCGGCTCTTGAAGGAACAGAAGATGCTTTGGAATCTATCCTTGCTGCTATCAAAGCTGCAGGTTACAAACCGGGCAAAGATATCACTATCGCGCTTGACTGTGCTGCTTCTGAATTCTTCGATAAGAAAACAAAAGTATATGATTATACTAAATTCGAAGGTAAGAAAGCTGCTAAACGTAAAATCGCAGATCAGGTTAAATTCCTTAAGGAACTTACTGAAAAATATCCTATCGATTCTATCGAAGACGGTATGGATGAAGGAGACTGGGACGGATGGAAAAAACTTACAGACGCTATCGGCGACAAAGTTCAGCTTGTAGGTGACGACTTGTTCGTTACTAACGTTGAATTCCTTCAGAAAGGTATCGAAAGCGGATGTGGTAACTCTATCCTTATCAAAGTAAACCAGATCGGTACACTTTCAGAAACTCTGGATGCTATCGAAATGGCTCACCGTGCAGGTTATACAAGCGTAACTTCTCACCGTTCGGGTGAAACTGAAGATGCTACAATTGCTGATATCGCAGTTGCTACAAATTCAGGTCAGATCAAAACAGGTTCGCTTAGCCGCACAGACCGTATGGCTAAATACAACCAACTTCTCCGTATCGAAGAAGAACTTGGAGACAAAGCTGTTTACGGTTGGAAGCGTGTACAACGTACAAAATAAGAAGTAAACTCTTTATATAGAAAAGGCCGGCACTCAAGTGCCGACCTTTTTTCTTTCACTTACAAACTTTTAATTTATAAATATGTGTGGAGCTAATACTATAAATACTATGAAAAAACTAATCTTTTTATTTTTTATTCTTTTTGCATTTGTTGCGTGCGGTAATGATGATGATACGGAGGTGATTGTGGAAGAGCCGCAAGAAGACTACACTAAATATGTAGGTTATAAGCTGGAATATTATGATCTTAAAGCAGATGTAAAGTCGGTAGAGCGGGTGTATTATAATATAGAAGGCGGTAACATTGATACTAAAAGGCCCAGCCGGAAGGAGAGATATTATTTTGATAAAAACGGAGTTCTTGTTAAAGCTGTCGGATACACCCTAGAGCTTGTTTCTATTTCCGAAGCTGGCGAATATGAATACAGGTTTAAATTATCAACAGAACAATTATATACATATGATGAAAAATACAGACTCACAGAACATACTTATACCCAATATAATTTCAGGGTATCAAAGACAATATATACTTTTGATGAAGAAAATAAAACGGCTGTTGGAATTGAATATGAAGTTAATAGTGACGGGCTAACGCCTAAACAAAAATATAATTATGTATTGGATGAGAACGGAAGAATAAATACAGAAAGTATTAGTGTTTATCTACCCAAAGAGAAAAAGTCGGAAACTTTAGTTGATAAAAGAGAGTATAAATACATAAAGGAAATAGATTTAAAAAGTAATGCAGTGTTGTTTTACGGAAATCATTTGAATGCTATGGGATATAATCAGATATCAGATTATTATGAGCAATCAATCGAATACTATGATGGAACTTCTGGAGGGTCTACAATAAGAGAAGAAACTATACCCCGTTCAAATGCATATGGAGTTTCAAAATATTCTGATTACCAGCTTAATGGTAATGCAAAATCTTTAATAGAATTTGTTTATACAGATGGAGAATTGGTCTGGGACAATGAAGATAATATTTTGGAAACAGGTCATCCTATCACTAAGAAGATTATGAATTTTGACTCGAATGGTGTTTGCATTGAATATACTAGTTTTAGAAGGGAATTTATAGAATATATTAATAATGTTCCTAGATTTGGTAGTCTCAGAGAAGAAGGTTATTTCAAGTATGAATATGATTCAAAATTTAGGATAACATCTTTGTATGACGAATATTTTTATTATGAAAATGTAGAAACGACCACTCCCAAAACGATTGATAAATCAATACGAATAATAACATATGACGATACTAAAAACACGGCAACAGCTCTAAATTATTTGTATGATGGAAACAATATATGCGAAAAACCATATAGTAAAACTGTATATAACCTTGACCCGGCAGGATTTATCAATATGTTTAATTATGAAGAATATAGTATTTCCGAAGGGAAAAAGACAAAAAATCAATTAACAGGAGATATAAATGAATTTAATGAAACACCATATGTGAAATCCGCCCTTATTAAAAGATTTGATACCCAAAAAAATATGATTGAGCAATATAATCTAAATAAATTTTATAATGAGGATGGAAGTATTGATAAAACAGAGATTCGTTCTTATAGAAAAAGAGAAATCACCTACTACTAAATATTCAACATAAAACTAAAAAACCGACAGTATAATCTTCTGTCGGTTTTTGTTTTAAATACGAATCTCACTATATTTGTGGCACAGCAAGTCGAAGCCTATGAACCGGATCTACATTATACTTCTCTTTTTGTTTTTTGTTTCCAGCGTCAACCTTTTTGCGCAAAAGGATAAAGATACACCACGAAACGGAGAAGGGATTCATTCTTTTCTGAAACGTAACAAGCGGAATGCCGACGATCACTATGATCTTTTTCGCCAACTCAATAAAGGGAAATTCGGTAAAAAGAATTCTCTTCTGAAAGGTGTAAGCTATACTCTGCCTTCTTTATCCGATAAGAAGAAAACAATAGATAACTCTTCAACAAATACTCAGTCCGGAAAAACGCGGACATATAAACTCTTTGGTAAAGACTATGAAAAATATACTGTTAAATCCAATAAACTTAAAGGCGCCTGTTTTTATCTATCCAGCGGACATGGAGGTCCTGATCCGGGTGCGGTAGGAAAAATAGACGGTTACGAAGTTCATGAAGATGAGTATGCTTATGATATAACTTTGCGCCTTGCCAGAGCGTTAATGGAAGAAGGGGCTACCGTTCATATGATTATTCAGGATGCAGTCGATGGTATTCGTGACGACAGGTATCTGGCTAACAGTAACCGTGAAACCTGTATGGGAGAAGCGATTCCTCTTAATCAGGTAAAAAGACTGAGACAACGCAGTAATAAGATTAACAGCCTTGCCCGACGATCAAAAGAAAAATATAAACGGGCAATCTTTATCCATGTCGACAGCCGGAGCCAGAATAAGCAACTCGATGTCTTTTTCTATCATGCAAAGAACAGCACGGCCGGTAAAAAACTGGCAACCAGAATGAGGCAGACCTTTAGCGAACACTATGACAAACATCAGCCCACACGCGGATTTACAGGAACGGTTACTCCACGTAGTTTGTATATGCTCGATAACACTTCACCTGTAGGCATCTATGCTGAACTGGGTAATATACAAAACAGTTTCGACCAGCGGCGGTTTCTCGATCCGAACAACAGACAGGCATTAGCCAACTGGATGTGCAGGGGATTTATAAAGGATTATGAAAGTTGGAAAAAAGGAAACTAGCAGATTTATCACCTGTTATTTAGATTAAATCGATACATTTGTTGCAATAAAAATATGAAATCATGAGACTATTATTAATTAGTAATTCAACAAATCCGGGAGAAGCCTATCTCGACTATCCGAAAAGCAATATTAAAGAGTTTTTGGGTGACAAGCCTGTAAAAGCTCTCTTTATTCCTTACGCTGCCGTTACTTTCTCTTACGACGAATACGAGGCAAAAGTCAATAATCGTTTTGCAGAAATAGGGCATAGTGTGGTAAGCATTCATCATTTCAGCGATCCTAAAAAAGCCACAGAAGAAGCCGAAGCTATTGTAGTAGGTGGTGGTAATACATGGAAGTTGGTGCGTATGATGCGCGATAACGGGATAATAGGACCGATACGCAAAAAGGTAAAATCGGGCACACCGTATATAGGATGGAGCGCCGGCTCGAATGTGGCCTGTCCCACTCTTCGCACAACGAACGATATGCCGATTATCGATCCTAAAGGTTTCGATGTTATAGACCTCGTACCTTTCCAGATCAATCCTCATTATCTCGATGCTCACCCCGAAGGACACGGCGGGGAAACACGTGAAGACCGCATTAGGGAATTTATTACTGAAAATCAGGATATGTATGTTGTCGGTTTACGCGAGGGTACTATGCTAAACCTTGAAGGAGATACTCTAAAAATGATAGGGATGAAAACAGCCCGTATATTTAAGTACGGACAAGATTCGAAAGAATTGACAAAAAATGATGATTTCAGTTTTTTGATGAAGTAATATATATTTGCTAACGGGGGAAGTCGTTCAGGCTTCCTCTAAGCAAACCATCACAAATTCTTTTTCCACCTTATAATAAGCCGTAAATCTGTGTTGAGAATCGGTGCGGGATTCCATAGTTGTAAATATTCCTGATTGTTGAGGTACAAACTTATTGACAAACAAATGTTCCCTGAAATCGATGCTGTCCGCATCGAGAAATTTAAACATCGCTTCTTTGGCCGACCAGTGTAATAGCAGGTGCACCAGTTCATGGCTTTCATCTACATATTCTTTAGGGCCAATAATGCGGCTCTGCACACGTCTTATCTTATCCGAAATTTGCTCTATATCTAATCCTATCGGCTTTTCTTTATTGATGGCAACAGCAACAAATCGCTTGGTGTGCGATATGCTGATGTAAGATGAGTTATCTGCAAAATATGGCTTTCCTGTATTATTATATAAAATTTCTTTTTCCTCGCCTGTCAGTTCTTTTATCAACAATCTGGCGGAAAGGATTTCCAGTATGCGGGATTCTGATTTAATCGAATATATATTACTGACCCATTCTTTATGGATTAACGACGTCAGAAGTTCTTCCTTTGTTTCTTCAATCTTCCACACGCCGAGTAAAGTCGAGGGAGTAATATATTCTTTGTAATAAAGCATTATGGCTTCAAAGGTAAAACTTTTTTCATCATATCGGTAAAGATAGCCGCCATGCGTTGCTGAATGTATTGCTCTTTTCCTTCATGCGGATGCCAGCCGAATTCTTCTCCATGAATAGATTCATTGTTATGCGCGTAAAAAGTACTCCATTGAGTTTCCGTTACAGGATGCAGGTGATTCTTCGAAAAACCGATGTATTTGTCGAATTCCACAACAGGAAAGCCCCATTTTTCTCCTAACTTGCGAATGGAAGAATTAAATGTAACCCGCCCATCGTGCCAATGCGTACAAAGAACGACTACGGCTGGCTTACCGTTTTCAGTTCCATAGTATTTGGATTCTTTATCGAATTTCAGATTATAGCATTCTGTCAGATAACGTTTGATTACATAATCGTAAGCAGTGGCATAATTAGAACGGTCGAAAGGAGTTGTATATTCCGTATAATCATTCTTTAATCCGACAGTATCCAAGACCTCTCTGTTATGTACATGCATGATGACAAATGCATCCATGTTTTCGAGTTCTTGCTTTGTATATAGTTCTCCGTTCGACATCTTATTAGCTGCGTCTACGATTGCCATACCGCCTACAGAAGGGTTGATCGGTTTTGCATTCAGATGTTTACATGCCAGTTCAAACCAGCCGTTATTCGCTGATGCAAATGATGCTCCTGTGATAAATAAGGTGTATTTAGTGTCTTTCTCTGATGAGCCTTTATGACATTGTGTTATAGATATGGTCAGAACAGATAATACCAGATAAAGCAATAGTTTTTTCACAGCAAGATTTCTTTAGTAATGAAGAAAATAAAAGGAGTTCTACTTTCATAAAACTCCTTTCAGTATTTAATTATAAGATATTAGTTGATATATGCTAATACTTGGTTCTTTTGCACTTTAGCTCCCTGTTTTGTTTCAATTTGTATGATTTTACCGGATGAAAGGGCTTTCACTTCCTGTATACCATAGTAAGTCTGAATGAAACAAACAGTATCGCCTTCCTTCACTGGGGTACCAATTACCGGAGCGGTAGATACATCATCCACATCGATCTGCCAGATTACCTGACCGCTTACAGTTGCTTGCAATGGCTTAGCGTCCGGATACTTCTGCTGGATAGCCTCTGCATCGAATGCAGGAACTTCAACTACCTGACGGGTAACAATGATAGGAGCGCCTGCTTTTTCTTTCTCTTTTTCAAGGTCGGCATTGAAACGTTCCTTAGCCAGTCCTGATTTATAATCGCGGTATTGGCGGTCGTGCATAGCCAGTTCGAACAATTCTTCGTCATCCTGTCCGTAATCCCATCCCTTTTCGTCCATTTCCTTACGGTATGTATCGAGAGCGTCAGGATATTCATCCTGAGGATTACCAGTATAGAATTCAAGATTTTTTGATTTAGCCAAAGCAATGATTTCATCGTCAAGTTTACCCGGAAGCGTACCTGTCTTACCCAAAATCATATTCCAGCTATCTTTGTCGATGTTGGAGAAACGAGGTTGTCCCTGAGCCATAGCGAAGATATTCATCAGCGCGATATTCTTCACATACTGGCTGAACGGTGTTACCAATGGCGGATAACCAAGTTTAGGCCATATATATTCTACTTCTTCGAATAGTTGTACTACGAGGTCGTTCAGTGTTACTTCAGCCTTGCCGTTGTTGCGCAACGCCATATTGATAGCAGAGTGCATACCGCGAAGGTCGGCCATCATTGATCCCATCATACCGCCCGGAAGCCCGCAACCTACAAGAAGTGAGTTCATGATCTTGTTGGAAGGGTCGATCCAGTATCCGAGGAAATCATCGATGAAAGACTGTGTCAGTGCACGGGCTTCCATATATGCGCTCATATTGATATCAGGAACAGAGAAGCCTGCATCTTTCAGCATAGCCTGTATTGTAATCACATCCGGATGTACCATACCCCACGCCAACGGCTCGATAGCCGTATCGAGATAATCGGCTCCGGCACGTGCTACTTCGAGCATAGAAGCTACGGAGAATCCCGGGCCAGTGTGTCCGTGATATTCGATTGTAATATTAGGATGCCTGTCTTTAAGTGCTTTCACCAGCTTACCGAGGAAAGCAGGACGGCCTACACCGGCCATATCTTTAAGGCAAAGCTCGTCGGCGCCGAAGTCCACCAGCTTGTCTGCAAATTTTACGTAGTAGTCAACAGTATGGATGGGAGAGTGTGTAATACAAAGTGTTCCCTGTGAAATCATCCCTGCTTCCTTAGCATATTTTACGGACAATTCGAGGTTGCGCGCATCGTTCAATCCGTCGAAAGAACGTGCTATATTTGTTCCCTGAGCCTTTTTTACCTTAAACATCAACTGACGTACATCTTTCGGAACCGGATACATACGCAATGCATTCAAGCCGCGTTCAAGCATGTGCGTCTGTATGCCTACCTTATTGAATGGGGCAGTCCATTCGCGAACCGATTTGTTCGGATTTTCGCCGTAAAGCAGGTTTACCTGCTCGAAAGCGCCACCGTTAGTCTCAACACGGGCAAAACATCCCATATCGATGATGACTGGTGCAATTTGTGTCAGTTGGTCGACACGCGGCTGGTATTTACCCGAAGACTGCCACATGTCACGATAAACAAGGCTAAATTTAATTTCTTTTCCCATGACTGTTTTTAAAGATGTTATATTGAAAAAGAGCAGCATAAAAATATCTTATACATGCTCTAAAATCTATTAATTCATTATCTGTATATCAACCTTTTGATTGCATTACAAATTTAGTTTTTTATATCTGAATATAAGAATAAAACAATTATTAAAATTATCAATTTGTCATAAAAAATCCATAATAACCGGACTTTTCCTTAACCATTTTTCCATATTGCACAAATGAGTTAAAAGTGAGCAATAAAAAGTTAGTGATATTTTTTATTAGCTATTTTTAGCAGGTATTCTAAAAACTTCTTAACCGCAAATACGTTAACATTAGAAATAAATTTATAAAACGAAAAAATAGAGATATGAAGAACGGGGTAATGATACAGTATTTCGAATGGAACCTTCCTAATAAAGGTGAATTCTGGAATCAATTGAAAAAAGATTCAAAGCATCTGCACGAAATAGGGGTAACTTCGGTATGGATACCACCCGCGTGTAAAGCTACGACTTCCGATGATGTCGGTTATGGGATATATGATTTATATGACTTAGGCGAATTCGATCAGAAAGGTTCTGTAAGGACAAAATACGGCACAAAAGAAGAACTTAAGGCGGCAATAGAAGAATTACAAAAAAATCAGATATGCGTATACTTCGATGCGGTAATGAACCATAAAGCCGGAGCGGATTATACCGAAAAGTTTTTAGTTAAGGAAGTGGACCCGAATGATCGCGAAAGACAAATTTCGGATGCATATGAAATAGAAGGCTGGACGGGCTTCGATTTTCCGGGCCGCGGCGATAAATATTCTAACTTCAAATGGCATTACTATCATTTTTCGGGAACCGATTTCAATCAGGAAAACGGAAAAGTGTCTATTTATCAGATTCAGGGAGACGGTAAAGCATGGGCTGAAGGTGTAGACGGCGAAAATAGCAATTACGATTATCTGATGTTTGCCGACATTGATTTCGACCATCCCGAAGTTATAGAAGATGTAAGCAATTGGGGTAAATGGGTTGCGAATGAACTTAATCTCGATGGATTCAGACTGGATGCAATTAAACATATAAACAGCAAATTTATAGGGCACTTCCTCGATACGGTCAGAAAGGAACGTGGCGAAGAATTTTATGCTGTAGGCGAATACTGGAGAAAAGATGTGCAATCGTTGAATGATTATCTGGCAGCTCTGGATTATAAGGTTGATTTATTCGATGTGGCACTGCATTATAATTTTTATCAGGCATCTAAAAAAGGAAAGGATTATGATTTACAGCATCTGATGGATGACACGCTTGTGAAGAATCACCCTGAAGTGACGGTAACATTTGTCGACAACCACGATTCCCAGTGGGGCAGTTCCCTCGAATCGCAGGTAGACGGCTGGTTTAAACCTCTTGCGTATGGATTGATACTTTTACAGAAAGAAGGTTATCCATGTGTATTTTACGGGGATTATTACAGCATAGGTGATAAACAGTCGCCTCACCACCTGATTATAGACATCTTGCTAGATGCCCGCCGTAAATTTGCATACGGAGATCAACAAGACTATTTTGATCATCCAAATACAGTCGGTTTTTACCGTACAGGGGATGACAAGCATCCGGGCTCGGGACTTGTATTCCTTATGTCGAACGGAGAAGAAGGGTTCAAAACCATAAATGTAGGAGAAAACCGCAAAGGTGAAGTCTGGTATGAATTTACAGGCAATATAAAAGATGAAGTAACTATCGATGAAAACGGAAACGGTACTTTTACTGTAGAAGGTGGAAACCTTGCCGTTTGGGTAAAGAAAGGATAATCGATTTAATGAGTTATAAAAAAATAAGATGACAGTTATTTGTCATCTTATTTTTTTATTAAGATATTAAAACTTACTCTTTATATTGTATTGCTTTATCCATAGCTACCGCCGCTTTGCGGCCGTCACCCATGGCAAGGATTACAGTAGCTCCTCCGCGTACAATGTCGCCTCCGGCATATACTTCCGGTAGTGCTGATTGCATGGTGTCCTGATTGACAACGATTGTTCCCCATTTGGAAACTTCCAGCCCTTTAAATGTAGAAGGGATAAGCGGGTTAGGGGATACCCCTACACTTACGATTACCTGATCTACGTCGAACCATTCGGTAGCACCCTCGATCGGCACTGGTTTACGGCGTCCGGATGCATCCGGTTCACCTAACTCCATTTTTTGAAGCAGCATACGTTGCACATGGCCTTTGTCGTCGCCTTCGTATCTCAGCGGATTATGTAATGTATGGAAAATAATTCCTTCTTCTTTGGCGTGTTTCACTTCTTCGATACGGGCCGGCATTTCTTCTTCCGAACGGCGGTATACGATATATGCTTTCTCCGCACCAAGGCGTTTGGCAGTACGTACCGCATCCATCGCTGTGTTTCCAGCTCCGATAACAGCTACTTTTTTGCCCATTTGCACAGGGGTGTCACTTTCAGGATTAGATGCATCCATAAGGTTGACGCGGGTAAGGAATTCATTGCAGGACATAACACCGATAAGGTTCTCACCCGGAATATTCATAAAGTTAGGAAGTCCGGCGCCACTCGCAGCAAATATACCTTTGTATCCTTCTTCTAACAGATCTTCACGGGAAATTGTCTTACCTACAATGCAGTTGTTTACGAATTTCACACCCATTTTGCGTAATACGTCTATTTCGACGTCTACTATCTTATTCGGCAGACGGAATTCCGGTATGCCGTATTTCAAAACGCCTCCGATTTCGTGCAATGCTTCAAATACTGTGACATCATATCCCAGTTTAGCCATATCACCTGCAAATGCTAATCCGGCAGGGCCTGAGCCTACTGCAGCTATTTTTATACCGTTAGCCGGAGCCATTTCAGGCATGGATACCTGTCCGCTTTCGCGTTCGTAGTCGGCAGCGAAGCGTTCGAGATAACCGATAGCTACCGGTTCTTTCTTCATTTTCTGTATATAGATGCATTTTGCTTCGCATTGTTTTTCCTGTGGGCATACACGTCCGCATACAGCAGGCAATGCACTGGTTTCTTTCAGTACTTTCGCTGCTTCGAGGAAATCGCCCCGCTCTATATTTTTTATAAATGACGGTATCTGTATTCCTACAGGGCAGCCTTCCATGCATGTAGGGTTAGCACAATCGAGGCAACGTCCTGCTTCGAAAACGGCCTGATCTGCCGATAATCCCAGATTTACTTCTTCCTTCAGGGAATGGCTGCGGTATTCGGCATCCAGTTCAGGCATATGTACACGCGGTCTCTCGCCGCGTTCTTTGGCTTTCACACTTTTGCGGAGTTCTTCTCTCCACGGTTCACTTCTTCTTGCCAGTATATATTCTTGTTCTGTCATTTTTTAGTTACGAGTTACGAATTACAAGTTACGAGTAAATAAAATTTGAGGGTTACAAGTTTGTTTGCATCCGTTACGAATCATCAAATGTAATACTCGTTTTTTACATCTTGTAATCCGTAACTGGTAACCTGTAACTAATTATATGCCTTCAATCTCATTAGCATTTCGTCGAAATCGACTTCATGCGCATTAAATTCAGGCCCGTCGACGCAGACAAATTTTGTTTTGCCTCCGACCGTAATACGGCATGCACCGCACATTCCCGTGCCGTCTACCATAATGGTGTTCAATGAGGCCATAGTCGGGATTTCGTATTTCTTAGTGAGTAACGAGACAAATTTCATCATGATAGCAGGCCCGATAGTAACACAAAGGTCTACCTTCTCGCGGTTTATAACCGTTTCGATACCGTTTGTGATCAATCCTTTCTGGCCATAAGAACCATCGTCGGTCATTACAATTACTTCATCGGAATATTCCGCTACTTGTTCTTCAAGAATTACCAGATCTTTTGTACGTGCAGCTATAACGGAAATAACTTTATTCCCTGCTTTTTTCATGGCTTCGATAATCGGCAACATCGGTGCAATACCTACACCGCCACCGGCGCAGATAACCGTACCGTAATTTTCGATATGCGTAGCTTGCCCGAGTGGACCTACAACATCGGTTATATAATCGCCGATATTGAGCGCACAGATTTTTTTCGAAGAGGCGCCTACTGCCTGTATTACAATGGTTATTGTGCCTTTCGCTACATCAGATGCAGCAATTGTGAGAGGAATACGCTCTCCTTTTTCGCCTACCCGCACAATTACAAAATGTCCGGCTTTCCGACTTCGCGCTATGAGAGGTGCTTCCACCTCAAATTTTACTACATTTTCAGAGAAATACTCTTTGTCAACAATTTTATTCATTCAGAATGTCAGGTTTAGGAACTTATATTAGATGTTATGCTTAGTTTTTTAGTGACCGGTGAACCTTTAAGTGTTTACATTTATTATAATGTATGATTTTATAATGTTAAAACGATAAAATGTCGCCTTTTTGCCGAAAGAATGTGAGGATAAATGTTTAAATTATCCATAATGTGTTACATTGCTATTTTTTTGAAATGGCAAAGTTACGATAAAGTTTAATTATAAGAACATTATATTCTTATAAAATATGGTATAATTTGTTAGTTAACATTTTTATGGAGAAATTCCACCAGATTTCCATAGCCTTCTATGCCCAGCTTTTTGCGGATAATGGATTTTTTCATTTGAATCGTATTGAGGCTGAACTCCATTATGTCGGCAATCTGACTATTGTTCAGTCCTCCGTATTCGAGGCAACAGATGCGTATTTCGGTTTCGTCCAGATGACTGTATTTTTTGCGCAGGGCGTCCGGGAAGCCTTTGTAAAGTTGGTTCATAATGTCAAATAGCATATTCCAGTCGAGGCGGTCCTGATTGTATACTATTTCGTACATTTTCTTTAGTAATCTTGCACCGTGCTTTTTTTCTTCTTCATTCCTGAGGGTATTTTTCAATAAGGCTACTTTTTTAAAGATATCAAAGTGCTGAAAAAGTATTCTTCGGAATGAATCCTCTTTCTCGTTGAGCTTATCCAGTGTATTTTGTAATTGCAATACCTTTTTCTGTTCTTTTGCCAGAGCTGCTTTGTTTTCTGTATCTTTTTTATGAGCTTTATGTATAATGCCGAATATGGCGATTATCAGCAAAAGAATAATACCGCATGCAATGAGCATCTGTATCGAAATGTCTGTATTACCTTCATTTGGTAACGATTGAAAATTGTTCGGGTTTGCAGATTGTGTACTTGATGCCAGTAGCTTAATGCCGCTTCTTGTTGCTATCTCTGTTACCTTTTCGAATCCTTTGACTGAGAATTCGTAATTATTATTTGAAGTACATGAACTACATATACTAAAAATGAGTAGTAGAAGTATGAAAAATGCGCCTTTCAACATATGGGATTTTATTCTCAAATTAACTAAAAAGAGTTCATAGTTAAATATAAAAATTTAAATATACAACTTTTTTTAACTAAATTCTTTTATGAAAAAATCTATATCAAAATTATCAATAAAAAACATAATTGATTATGAATGTAATATTTATAAAATCGGTTCTATTGTAAAATCTATATAAGATAAAAAATCGTTGTTTTTAACTATACCATCTGCTAGTTTTGTGTCGAACTTAGAAGTTCAGCCCCGCACTCTATAAAATCAGACTATGAAAAAATGTTGTGTATTGTTGTGTGTGTTCGTTGTTTCATTATTTATTAGTACATGTATGTATTCATTTAATAGCCTGAATTCTTATTCTGTTTTGGGACATGCTGACGAGAATGAAGATTGGGAAATTGATGTTAAAATCCTTAAAGGATCAATTAAATCACAGTCAATCTCTGTTCCTGCTTCTAAAATAGTTCCATTGTTTAAGCCGTATTATGTTTTTCAAAATAATTATTGCATAAAATTAAAATTTTTTACTGGTAAAAAGGTAAATATTAAGATAAATGATGTTACAGGATATCCTGTTTATCTGCGTCAGTTTTTACCGGGTAGTTCTGATAACACCATGGAGATAAATACTTCCGGGTGGAACGGTGGGAGATATGCTCTCGCTTTCACAGACGCTATCGGAACAAATTTTGCTATCGGAGAATTCGATATACGTTAGGTTTATTAGGCAAAAAAACTTTTCCCACAAGACTTAGCTTACTTACAATTACAATTTATTTTGGGGAAGTCTTTTGCAACAGCTAAATGCAAATAGCTATGGAGAGGGTGAATCTGGACAGATTTGCCCTTTTTGTTTTAAAAGACGTATATAATCCAAAAATAAGATAGTATTGCTATAATTGCCCACAGTATTATCCCCAGAAAAAATGTATTAATGCCTGTTTTCCTTACTTCTTTTATATTTATCGATGCTCCAATAAAAAACAGCGATATCATCATTCCTTTTTTACCCAGCCAGCTGAGATGTTTATTCGTTTCTTCCATATCCGGAATATAATTGCCGATTATAATGGCTATTACAAATAAAAATATGAACCACGGAATATTAATTTTCGTTGTTTTATTTTTATTGAAAAGGGCGATTAACAAAGCCAATGGTATAATCCATAATGTACGTGTCAGTTTTACAGTGGTGCCTACCTGCAATGCCTCTTCGCCGTATGCCGAGCATGCTCCTACTACTGAACTGGTATCGTGTATGGCAATGGCAGCCCAATAGCCGAAATGTGTCTGATCCATTTGAAGCAGATGCCCGAAAATCGGGAATATAAATAAGCCGACCGCATTCAAAACAAATATAACTGCTAATGAAAAGCTGATTTCGTTGTTTTTAGCATCCAATACCGGAGCGATAGCAGCAATGGCACTTCCTCCGCAGATGGCTGTACCACCCGATATCAGTGTCGTCGTATTCTTCTGCACTTTCAATATCTTGCCTAATGCAATACCGCAAAACATGGTGACAGCAACGGAAACAATTGTAATCATAAATCCGGACTTCCCAGTTTGCACCACATCATGCACCGACATGGAGAATCCCATACAAACAATGGATGCCTGCAAAAGATATTTTGTCAGCTTTCCGGTTTTTACAACCTCTTCACCTTTATAAAATACAGCAAGCAGTATTCCGCAAAACAGTGCAAGCGGTGCTGAAAAGAATGGGAATAAACAGCAAATAGGAATGATGTAGTATAGTTTGCCCAAATACTTTTGCATAGCTTTATTTTTGCAACATTTCGAGAGCCCTATTCTCGCACTCTGTCATATGTTTTCGTTCCTTCGGGCTCTTATCGTTTATGCCACATAAGTGAAGTATGCCGTGTATTATTATACGGTGTATTTCATCGATAAAATCGGTCTTGAACTGGCTGGCATTGCTTTTTACCGTATCTACACTTATAAATATATCTCCCGATATTATATCCTCTTCCGTATAATCGAAAGTAATAATATCCGTATAATAATCATGCTGCAGATATTGGTTGTTTATTTCCAGTATTTTTTCATCCGAACAAAAAATAAAAGCGATTTCACCGGTTTTTTTACCATATGTAGTCGCAATAGACTTAATCCAGTTTGATGTCTCACGTTTTTTTATCGCAGGAAGTTTTACTTCTTCTGCCTGATATATTATAGCCATAGCTGATTTGATTAATGATTTTACAAAGGTAGATTTAAATCAATAGCAGATATAGAAATCACATAAAAAAGCATGGAAATTCTCTTAAGAGTGAACATAGATTCCGTTTATGTGTTGATAAATAAACATTATTTAACAAAAGGCTAAAGGATATAAATATTACTTATCTTTGAAGCATTAGTAACTTCACATAATTATGAAAGATAATATGAAGAATATAGCAAGAAAAACCCTCGATGAATTCATTATCGAGAGGCAAGAGGATTTTAAGTATTCTACAGGGGAATTGTCGCGCCTGCTCAATTCCATTTTGTTGGCTGCGCGTGTTGTAAGCTATAAGGTGAATAAAGCCGGACTGGTCGACATTCTGGGTACTGCCGGAAGTGTCAATGTACAGGGAGAAGATCAGAAAAAACTGGATATATATGCCAACGATGTATTTATACAGACATTGGTGAATAGGGAGATTGTCTGCGGTATTGCTTCCGAAGAGAACGACAACTTCATAACGATACAAGGGCTCGACGAAGGACATAATAATAAATATGTAGTACTTATGGACCCGCTCGACGGCTCGTCAAATATAGAAGTGAACGTATCGGTAGGTACTATTTTTTCTATTTATCGCCGAATATCACCAATAGGCTCTCCTGTAACGATGGAAGATTTTCTTCAACCGGGGGTGAATCAGGTAGCAGCGGGATATATTCTCTATGGAACATCTACTATGATTGTTTATACTACAGGTCGCGGAGTGAACGGTTTCACACTGAATCCGGCTATCGGTAGCTTTTACCTGTCGCATCCGGATATGCGCTGCCCGAAAAATGCAAAGATATATTCGGTAAATGAAGGTAATTACGTGCATTTTCCTCAGGGGGTTAAAGATTATATTAAATACTGTCAGGAAGAAAAGGATGACCGCCCTTATACGGCGCGTTATATTGGTAGTCTGGTTTCGGATTGTCACAGGAACCTTATCACAGGCGGTATCTATTTTTATCCGTCTACGCATAAATCACCGAAGGGCAAACTTCGCTTGTTATACGAATGCAATCCTATGGCATTTATCACCGAGCAGGCCGGAGGGAGCGCTACCGACGGCAAGAACAGAATATTGGAAATACAGCCGAATGAGTTACATCAACGCACACCGTTCTATTGCGGCAGTTCGAATATGGTGGAAAAACTAAAGGATTTTATTGCGAGAGCGGAAGAGAGGGAAGGAAATAAATGAATTAAGAGGTCTTTATAAAAACTAAAAGAGTTGATTCAGAAAAAATCAACTCTTTTTTATTATTCTTACGTGTCATATTTTCATAGTCTGGTATATTCTGTTAAATGTGGAACTGTTTATGGATTATAGTATTAAATTGTCGATAAAAAGTCTTTTAGCAAATTTCACATTTAGTTAATTATTTGTCCCTAAAAATGTAAACTCAAGTTTGCATTTTTAGTATATTTGCGCACACTATTTATGTAGGGAATTTTTATCTTTTTAGGGCGGGTATACAATAAATAAAATATATATGGACTTAATTAAACAAATCGTAGAACGTGCGAAGGCGAATAAACAACGTATTGTTTTGCCCGAAGGCACTGAAGAAAGGACTATTACAGCCGCAGATCAGTTGCTGGCTGACGGAGTTGCAGACATTATCCTTATCGGAAATGAAAAAGAAGTAAAAAATCTGGCTGCAAAACTAAACCTGAAAAATATAGATAAGGCGACGATACTCGACCCGCTGAATTACGACAAAAAGGAAACTTATACCAATCTTCTTTTTGAATTGAGGAAGGCAAAAGGGATGACAATAGAGCAGGCTGCCAAGCTGGCCGAAGATTCTCTTTATATTGCCTGCCTTATGATAAAGAACGGTGATGCCGATGGTGAAATAGCCGGTGCAAAAAATACGACAGGCGACGTGCTTCGTCCTGCCCTCCAAATTATCAAAACAGCTCCCGGTATCAGTGTGGTATCCGGTGCTTTCCTGATGTTCACTACGCAGAAGCAATATGGTAAAGACGGATTGCTGGTAGTAGCGGATTGTGCTGTTACCCCTGATCCTACTGCATCGCAACTGGCAGAAATTGCTGTGGCTACAGGCCATACGGCACGTGCACTTGTTGGGGAAGAACCGCAGGTTGCTATTCTCAGTTTTTCTACGAAAGGTAGTGCAAAACATCCGATGGTAGATAAGGTTATCGAGGCTACACAGCTTGCACAGAAACTAGACCCAACTATGAATATCGACGGTGAACTTCAGGCAGATGCTGCTCTGGTTCCTTCCGTTGGAAATCAGAAAGCTCCGGATAGTAAAGTTGCCGGACATGCCAATGTGCTTGTATTCCCTTCTCTCGAAGTGGGTAATATTGCTTATAAACTCGTTCAGCGTCTGGGTGGTGCGGAAGCTGTAGGCCCAATCCTTCAGGGGATGGCTGCTCCGGTGAACGACCTTTCGCGCGGTTGTTCGGTGAGCGATATATATAATATGGTAGCCATAGCGGCTAATCAGGCTATTGCCGCAAAAAATAAATAAACAGTTACAAGGGAAAAGTTATGAGTAGCTTGTAAAAACTCATAATTTATAACTTATAATTTATCACTATAAAAATTACTTATGGCAGAAATCATAGAACCTATTGAAGAATACGGGTTAAGCAGTAAACATAAGAAAAGATCGCTGTTTTCCAAGATCGGGGTAGTCGGTTGCGGACGCGACGGTAGGCATATCGTTAGCCTCACGGCTTTATCCGGAATGGAAGTCGTTTTTATCGAAGTTTCGGAAGAAAGGATAAGCGAAGCGCTTAAAGATATAGGTCACGGCCTCGATACTAAAATCGAAAACTGGGGCCTGACTCAGGGTGAAAAGCGTGCAACTATGGGGCGCATAAAAGGCTCGTTGAATTATAATGACCTTAAAGGTTGCGACTTCGTTATCGAATGTATTCGTTATGAAGCTAACGGGGAACGTAGTATAGAGTTGCGTAAAGAAGTTTTCAGGAATCTGGAACAGGTGCTGGCTCCCGATGCTATTATCGCTACCAATGCTACTACTGTTATCATCAGCGAACTGGCTGCAGAACTTACTCATAAGGAACGTTGTATAAGCCTGCATTTCCCGATTACACATACCGAAGCCCGACTTCTTGAAGTAGTGAGAGGTACTTTTACATCACAGGAGGCAATAGATAAGATATATCTGTTTGCCCATATGATTAAGTATACACCTATTGCTGTTCATGAAAGTAGCGGCCTTGTCAGCTTCCGTCTGATGATTATCATGTTAAATGAAGCCTGTGAAATATGGATGGAGAATGTAGCTTCTATCGAAGATATAGATAAGGAGTTTACTATTATTTACGGGCAGCGTTACGGTATTTTCCATTTGGCGGATATTATAGGTATTGAGAAGCTTGTGATGATGATGGAAGATATGTTCCACGAATACGGGGATAAGAAGTATAAGGCTTCTCCTGTTCTTTGGCGTCTGTACCGCTCAAAACAGCTTGGAAAATCTTCCGGCAGGGGATTCTATATTTACGATGAGAATGGAAAACAACTTGGTCCGAACAAATTAATTTAATAGTATGAAAATATTAGTATTGAACTGCGGAAGTTCGTCTATCAAATATAAACTCTTCGATATGAAGAGTAACGACGTTTTGGCTCAGGGTGTTGTCGAAAAAATCGGTCTGAAAGGTTCTTTTCTTAAATTCCCTTTACCAACAGGAGATAAAGTAGTACTCGAAGGTGAAATCCTCGAACATCAGGCGGGTATAGAATATATTCTCGGTGTGCTAACCAGTGACAAATACGGCTGTTTAAAATCCCTCAGCGAGATTGATGCTGTAGGGCATCGTGTCGTTCACGGCGGTGAAGAATTCAATAGTAGTGTGTACATCACCGACGAAGTAATAAAGAAAATGGAAGAGTGTATAGAGCTCGCCCCTCTGCATAACCCGCCGAATCTGGCCGGTATTTATGCCGTCAGGGAACTGATGGGTGATATTCCACAGGTAGGGGTGTTCGATACGGCTTTTCACCAGACAATGCCGCCTAAGGCATATATGTACGGTTTGCCATATTCTTTATATCAGAAATATGCTATCCGCCGCTATGGATTCCACGGAACCAGTCACCGCTATGTTTCTCGTAAGGCATGTGAAATATTAGGAGTTCCATATGAAGAACAACGAATTATTTCGGCGCATATCGGTAATGGAGGTTCACTTGCTGCAATAAAAGGAGGTGTTTCTGTCGATACATCGATGGGTATGACCCCTGTGGAAGGTCTGCTGATGGGAACACGTTCAGGTGATGTGGATGCTGGTATTATTTCCTTCATCATGGAAAAAGAAAATATCGGCACACAGGCTATTTCTACACTTGTAAACAAGCACAGCGGATTGCTGGGTGTTTCCGGTGTATCATCCGATATGCGTGAAATCCGCGCTGCTATTGCAGAAGGGAATGAAAAGGCAAAACTGGCCTACGATATGTTCCTATACCGCATAAAGAAATATATCGGAGCTTATACCGCTACTCTGGGTGGAGTAGATATACTGCTTTTCACAGGAGGGATAGGAGAAAATGCTGTTTATCTCAGGGAAGAAATCTGTCAGGATCTTGAGTTTTTAGGAATTAAACTCGATGCGGAGAAAAACAGTAAAATCTTCGGGGAAGAAGCCGTAATTACAACACCGGATTCTAAAATAAAGGTGATGGTGGTTCCGACCGATGAAGAGTTTATGATTGCTTCCGACACAATGGAAATTGTAAACAAATGATTATTATCTGAAAATCAGATATTTATATAGACGGCTCAACATTGAGCCGTTTTTTATTTGTTTGGTAATTGCAAGGTAATTTAACATTTCAATTAACGTTTACCCGCTCTCCGTTAAACTAATTTAAACTGTTAAAATAACATATGACATTATTTGGAATATTCCCAAACGCCCCCTATCTTTGTAATGTGTTTTTCATAGTATTAGATTTAAGGTTAACAATGAAGATTGGTTGTCGTGAGACAACCTTTTCTTTTTTATATAAGTTTGATCAATAAACGCTATTAAAAAACTGCAAAAACCATATAAATAACCGGAGGCCTTCATAATAATCAAATAATTAGTGTGATAGCCTTTTAAAGGCAGTTCTATAGCCATTATTTTAATTTAAATTCGTTTTATTTTAAAATATAATTATAAGTTTACATTTTGAAATGCTATTGATCTATTAAGTAATAAAAACAATCCTATTTATAGTACTTTAAACTGATTCTGTTTAATCTTATGGATAAAAAGACCCTGCACGAACAATTAATCGAAGAATTGAAATTCCGAATACCGAACAATTCTGAATTAGTAAATAAACTGAGCGATATTCTTTATCTGGGAAGAGAAGCCATATACCGAAGGATGAGGGGTGATGTCCATTTTTCGCTTGAAGAAGCATCGATCATTTCTGAAAAAATGGATTTATCCTTAGACAGCCTTAGTAAAATATCGGGCCTGAAGAGGCCGTTTGTATTTAAAATAGCTAATTTTTCAAACCCAGAGGAAATAGATTATAAACTCATAAACGAAACTGTTGAATTTCTGGATTTTGTAAAAGATAGCCCTGACAGTGAAATGGGCACAGCGGCCAAACTCATACCTGATGCTATTCACTTAAGTTATGATTATATAACGCGATTTTATCTCTTCAAATGGATATACCAATATGACAATCAGAGCCAGATAAGAAAGTTTGAAGATGTGAAAGGTACCGACAGGTTATTGAAGATTCTGGGTAATATGACAAACCGGATACAGCACATAAAAAATTCATATTATATATTCGATAAAAGAATATTCGAATATTTGGTAGATGACATAAAATATTTTGAGAGTATAGGATTGATTACTCAGCAGGATATAAAATTGTTGAAAGAAGATTTATATGCATGTATTAACGATATTGAACTACAGGCTGCAAAAGGAATGAACAGTATGGGAAATAAAACTCAGATTTACCTTTCAAACCTTAACTTCGAAGCCGGCTTTTCTTATGTGAGATCTGATAATTATAATTTAAGCACAATAAGAGCATTTACTATGTATGATATTACCAGTACCGATAATGCCACATTTGCCAATTCCATGAAATGGATGCAATCCTTAAAAAGGGCTTCCTCATTGATTTCACAAAGTGGTGAAATAGAAAGAATGAATTTCTTCAGAAAGCAGAATGATATTGTGGACACATTATAGTGTAACGGATTAATATCGCTGTCCGATAATTTTTTAGTACTTTTGATTCCGTAGAAAATTTGGAGAAGTATTTAATTATGTCAGTATTACCTTTTAAAAAACTAAATGCGGCAAATGCCCCCGCTTATATATTAGCAGCGATTATAATTACCATTACGGGATTTATATTCTTATATAATTATCTATATCCTGCCGTAGAAGATGATTGGTTTTATGCATTCATCTGGAAGGCCAATGTTGCGGATATGGATGGTAGCAGAATAACAAACCTCCATGACTTGTTTGAATCCCAGTATGCACATTATATGCAATGGGGAGGGCGTACAGTTGCCCATGTAATTGCACAAACATTGCTAAACATCGATATGATATGGCAGGATATATTAAATACTTTAGTATATATTTCCCTTATGTTCCTGATGTACAAGTATTCAATTGTCGGAAAGAAAACTAATGTCCTTGTGTTTTTGCTTATTTGCACTATTTTCTGGTTATTTCAGCCCATGTTTGCCTCTACAATGTTTTGGATTACCGGTAGTGCAAATTATATGTGGTGTACTCTTATCATTCTATTGTTTGTTTATCCATTTCATGTGCTCTATATGAAGGAAAATGGCAAAGAGAATTTGCTTAAAGCAGCCGGTCTCTTCGTATTTGGCATTATAGCCGGCTGGACAAACGAAAATATGGTGATTGCAATAATCTTCTGTATCCTAGTACTGATTTTCTTAATGAAGAGACAAAATATTTTTATCCCAAAATGGGTTTACTGGGGATTAGCCGGATTTATTATTGGTTCGCTGTTCTTATTATTATCACCCGGCAATGCGGTCAGATACGAGAAAGAACTGGATGCAGAATCTGCTTCGGCATCGTTATTTTCTATCGAAACTATCATAGCCCGTCTTCAGCATATATGGTTTTATTATCGCAGGTATTTACTGACGTTTTCTATTACATCTTTAGTAGCTATAATTTATTATTACATAAAAGGGAAGAATAAAAAACCGGATAAGTTCACTTCCATATTACTGCTCTTATTCATCTCGGCTCACATAGCTCTTTTTGCTATGATTGCTTCCCCGACATTTCCCGAAAGAGCCTTATTCGGCCTTATTTGCCTTTTCATTATACTGATTGGTTTGGCATTTGCAAACTTAAGCATGGATAATAAATGGGTGCGGAGTGTAAGTATTCTGGTTATTGTCGTGGCAACGGTTGCTTCATGCGTCGATTATGCCCAAAAGTACAAAGTTGTACGGGAAATAGATCGTGTGGATAAAGAGCGTGAGGAAATCATTGAAAAGGGCAAAAAACTGGGTTTGAAAGATTTTGTGTTCGATAATCAGCTTGTTGTTTCTCAGAGATTCCATTATCACGAATGGCCTAATGATCAAAAAGATGGGAAGACGATAGTTTTTTGCTTATACCATGGCATAAATTCAGCAATAATTATAGACCGGTGGGGAAAAGATTCTACAGAAATAAATCCGAAATATCTCGAGATGAAGGCTCGGCAAGACTCAATACTGAACAGTGCAAAATGATAATGTGTTTTTCAGTTTAATTTATTCTTTGCTGAAAACATAGAAACCAAAAGCTTTTTCTATTTTTGTATAACCCATAAATAATTATTGAATGGATTTCAGAACCAGAATAGAAATACCTAAATCCGATCTGAAAATATCTCACAGAAGCCGAATCTTAATGCTCGGCTCTTGTTTTATAGAGAATATTGGAAAACAGCTTATCAGGAATAAATTCAATGTAAACCTTAATCCTTTCGGGGTATTGTATAATCCCCAATCTATAAGTCAGGCTTTGAGGCTGCTTATGGAAAAGAAGAGATTTGCAGAAGAAGATATTTTCGAATATAAAGGACTTTATCATAGCTTTTATCATCACAGTACTTTTTCGGATACGGATAAAAACAGATGCCTTGGAAAGATAAACAGCGGATTGGAAAAATCTTCACAAGATCTTTATTCGGCAGATATCTTATTTATTACATTCGGTACGTCTTATGTCTTTCGTTCAAAAGAAAAAGATATGGTTGTCGGGAACTGCCATAAACTACCGGCGTCTGATTTTGACAGGTACCGCTTGTCGGTAAAAGATATTGTTGCTGATTGGGAAAGTTTGATAAAGCAGTTACGGCAAATAAATCCTTCTCTGCAAATAATATTTACCGTAAGCCCTATACGACACATGAAAGACGGGGCACATGAAAATCAATTGAGTAAAGCTACTCTGCTGCTTGCTATAGACGAACTGATGAAGAAAGGCGATTCTCTTCACTATTTCCCGTCATACGAGATCGTGCTCGACGAACTTCGCGATTACCGATTTTATTACGACGACATGGTGCATCCCAATTTTACAGCAATCAAATATATATGGGAAAGGTTTTCGAATACATATTTCGAAGCCGAAACATATCCTGTTGTCGAAGAGTGGAATAAGATATATCTTGCTCTTAATCATCGCCCGTTTAATACTGAAACAGATGAGTATAAGCATTTTTTAAGGCAAACTTTGTTAAAGCTTAAAGCCTTCGACGAGAAATATCCATACATTTGTTGTAGCGACGAAATATCAGGTTTAGAAGACCTGATATCATAAGAACAGATAACACATGAAATACTCTATACATAAAATAGCGAAAATCCTCGACGCCATCACCTCTGACCTGAACGATGCCGAAATCAGTATTTTACTCACCGACAGCAGACAGGTGTTTTACCCGGCCGAAACTTTATTCTTTGCCCTGACTACAAAGAACAACGACGGACATAAATATATCAATGAACTATATGAACTCGGTGTCCGCAACTTTGTCGTATCTCAGATGTATCCCGAATGGGATGATTTCGAAGATGCGAATTTTCTTATCGTTAGCAAGCCTTTGGCTGCGTTGCAGCGGATAGCGGCTTATCATCGCGCGCAGTTCGATATACCCGTTATCGGTATCACAGGCAGCAACGGTAAAACTGTAGTAAAAGAATGGCTGTATCAGGTGCTTCATCAGGATTTCAATATCACACATTCGCCACGCAGCTACAATTCGCAGATTGGCGTTCCTTTGTCGGTGTGGCAGATGAACGAAAATACGCAACTCGGCATCTTCGAAGCTGGAATTTCCCAGCCGGAAGAAATGTCTAAACTTGAAGCTATTATCGATCCGAAAATAGGTATCCTTACAAACATAGGGCAGGCACATCAAGAGGGTTTCAACTCGATGAAGCAGAAATGTCTGGAAAAACTAGAGCTGTTTATCAATTGCGATGTAATAGTCTGCGAGGAAGAAAATGAACTGATAGACGAATGCATGGAGATCGCCTGCCTGTCGCATAAACGTCTTACATGGTCGCGCAAGGGCTCCAATAAGAGTCCTTTGCATATTATGAAGGTGGAGAAGCATGACAAGTCTACCGATATACATTATTCCATTCTGGGAATGGCCTCGCGCCTGACGATTCCGTTTTCGGATAATGCTTCTATAGAAGATGCTATTCATGTATTGGCGACAGCATTTTACCTGCATGTTTCACTACCCGATATTAATGAGCGTATGTCGCAACTCGAGCCTGTGGCTATGCGTCTCGATGTGCGGCAGGGGAAGAATAATACGACCCTTATAAATGATTCATATAACTCCGATATAAACTCGCTGAACATAGCGCTGGATTTTCTGGCGCAGAGAGCCACAGCCGGAGATCAAAAGAAAGTGCTTATTATATCCGATATCCCACAATCAGGGCTTGCGTTGAAAGAACTTTATTATCTCGCATCCAACCTTGTTGTAAATAAGAAAATAGATTTACTGATAGGGATCGGAAAAGAAATATCGGCGCATAAGGACCTGTTTAAGCAGACCGAAAGTATATTCTTTGATACGACCGACGAATTTATCCATTCCAATGCATGGCACGATTTCCATGATATGTTTATCCTGCTCAAGGGCGCGCGCAGTTTCTCTTTCGAAAGCATCAATAAACTGCTGGAAGTTAAAACCCATGAAACTGTACTCGATGTAGATATGGATGCCATCGTGCATAATTTTAAGTTTTACCGTTCGCGACTGAACCCGAAAACAAAGATGATATGTATGGTAAAAGCCGACGGATACGGTACAGGCTCGTCGGAAGTAGCGAAGACATTACAATACCATAAATGTGATTATCTTGCCGTTGCTGTTGCAGACGAGGGAGTTACACTGCGCAAACATGGCATTAAAGTGCCGATAATCGTGCTTAATTCCGAAGTGGGAGGCTTTGAAGAACTGGCATCCTATTCACTCGAGCCGGAAGTTTATAATTTCAGGATACTCGATGCTTTCATCAAAGAAGCCAAGTTGCAAGGGATAACCAATTATCCTATCCATATAAAAATAGATACAGGTATGCATCGCCTCGGTTTCACAGAAGAAGATATTCCCGAACTGATGAACCGTATCAAAAACCAGACAGGGGTGCGCATCCAATCCGTATTTTCACATCTGGCAGCAAGTGAAAGCTGGAACTTCGACGATTTTACTTTGCAGCAGATAAAAACATTCAAGAAAATTGCGGCAGAAATAGAGAATAACTGCCGTTATCCTGTAATGAAACATATTTTAAATTCTGCAGGAATAGAACGCTTTCCAGAGGAGCAAATGGATATGGTACGACTCGGTATCAGCCTGTACGGTGTGAGTGCCAGCGGCAAGCAGGGGCTCCGCAATGTATGCACATTGAAAACGACTATCCTGCAAATAAAACATATCCCGGCCGGTGAAACGGTAGGATACGGACGTAAAGGACATTTCGACCATGATGCGACTATAGCTACCATACGTATCGGTTATGCAGACGGTATTAGCCGACAATTCGGAAACGGTGTGGGTAGTGTTATTGTAAACGGGCAGGAAGTTCCGATTGTGGGCAATATCTGTATGGACCTGACGATGATAGATGTTACAGGTAAGAATGTAAAAGAAGGAGATACAGTCACTATTTTCGGTGAATCACTGCCTGTTATAGATTTGGCAAAGAAGATAAATACAATCCCGTATGAAATACTGACTTCTATATCGAGCCGTGTAAAACATATATATTATAAGGAGTAATAGATAATTGATAGAATACTTGCAGCCAATAACCGAAGTTATTGGCTTTTATCTTAATAATTTTTGACTTTTGTATAAATTATATCCAGATTCTCTTCAGCCCATGCTTTCTTTTTAAAATTATAGATATTAATGGTTAAATCTACTTTGAATGAGTCTTCATTAATTCGCATTAACGAATTTACCTTGCCGTATTTCGAATTGAATTCAGAATTATTATCTATGATTTTAATTTGTTTGTCAGAATCATAGTCATATGAATAATTTGTAAATCTATCCAGATAAGTAAGTGTTGTATAATCGCCTTCTTCCTCATTAACGAAGACCTGATAAGGATAACGAAAATCAATAAGCCGGACATTATTTGCACTGCCAGGCAGAGGTCTGATCTCTGCATAGTTTCCCGGTGAATCAGGGTCGAAAGTTAGAGGAAATAATGTTACTGTAATGTCTTTGTAGTTACGCATTTCGGATATTAAATCAATGGTTTCTCTACCGTCATTATTCATGTCGATACCGCGCTCGGAGGTTATGGAAACAATTTTATAATAGCCAGGAAATGTATTGTCAAAGTCAGGATTGTTGTCAGCCTCGTTATTGCTGCATGAAATAAGGAAAATTGAGAACAAAACAAAAAATGCTGCACGGATACTATTGGGCGCTTTCATAAGATTTCCGTTTTATGATTATATACAAATATACCAATAATGTAAATATTAGAATATTATTATCATGAAAAATTTTGTCATGACCAATATTCGGATCTGTAACTTATTGTAATTTTAACATATAATAAGAAAGTCTTTTTTATTAAAAGAGAAGTAATTAAGCTGAAAGACAGACAAAAAATATTATTTTTACTTTTTCAGTTTAAAATTGAAACCGGAACATTGTATGTTAGAATTCAATTATACTTTAAGCAAAGAGGATAACTATATCTTCCAATTATATGTTGCTTCTAAAAGTCCGTTAATAAAAAAACAACGAAGAAGGGTCCGATACCTGTTGTTAGCCGTACTCACATTGTTGGGTTTTATTTTCTTTAAAGATAGTGTTGCTACGGCAATTGGTTTTTTTGCGGCAGCAATTATATTTTTCTTTTTTTATTCCGAATATTCCAAGTGGTTTTATCGGCGTTATCTGAGAAAGCATGTCGATGAGTTTTTCGATCCTGATGCCGGAACCACTACTCTCAGAATAACAGAACAAACACTAGAATCGTTTGATAAAAAAAGTAATTCTTCTATCCGGTGGAAAGAATTTCTAAGCTTTATCGAAATAGACAATTATTTCTTTATACAACTGACAAAAGCTATGTACTATATAATCCCCAAAGATCAGGTGGATGAAGAGGAAGTGAGGCGACATCTGCAAAAATGCTCAGAAGAATTTGGTGTGCCTTACGTTTCAGAACTCGACTGGAAATGGAGATAGTTGCATCTTTCATTTTCCGGTAGAATTGTGAAGCTGAATTGTTTAGCCTTATAATATTCGTTTGTGATAAATTGAATCAATTATAACCTAATAATATCTTTATCATGAAAAGGAAAATCAGAATGGGTATGATCGGTGGAGGACAAGGCTCTTTTATTGGCCCTGTACACCGTATCGCAGCATTAATAGACGGACAAATCGAGTTGGTCTGCGGCAGTTTCAGTTCTTCTTTCGAGAATACGAAAGCTACGGGAGAATCTTTATTTCTGCCCGAGAATCGTGTGTATCCTACATTTAAGGAAATGATTGAAAAGGAAGCGCAGCTTCCCGAGGGTGAACGTATGGACTTTGTAGCCATAGTTACTCCTAACAGCCTTCATTTCGAACCGGCTATGCTTGCCCTCGAGAAGGGTTTCCATGTTATGCTGGATAAGCCGATGACTTTAACTCTCGAACAGGCCTACCAGTTAAGGGATAAAGTAAAAGAAACAGGTAAACTTTTTGGATTGACACATACTTATACAGGTTACCCTGTTATGAAAGAAGCCCGCTTCCGTGTTCAGAGAGGCGACCTCGGTAAAATCCGCAGGATATATGCTCTCTATCCGCAGGGCTGGCTGGCTGAGGATGTAGCCGGAGAGAATAAACAGGCTGCATGGCGCGTCGATCCTAAACGATCGGGTATAGCAGGATGCATGGGGGATATCGGTGTGCATGCATTCAATATGATTGAGTATATCACCGGACTGAAAGCTGTGGAAATGTGCGCCGAACTGAACATATTTGTTCCGAACCGCCTCTTGGATGATGACGGTGTAGCCATGATACGCTACGATAACGGAGCAAGGGCAATGCTTGCTGCATCACAAATAGCGGTAGGAGAAGAAAATCCTTTCAGTATCCGTATCTATGGGGAAAAAGGAGGCTTGGAGTGGTGTCAGGAAGACCCGAATACTATGATTATGAAGTGGCCTGACAGACCGAAGGAAATAATCCGTACCAATTTAGGGTATATGTCACCCGTATCTCAGTTCCATAGCCGTGTTCCTGCCGGGCATCCCGAAGGTTATCTGGAAGCATTCGGGAATATCTACCGAAATTTTGCTTTATCGCTGCAGTGTATCTTGGCAGGAGAAAAGCCGAAACCTGAATACCTCGATTTTCCGTCCATTGAAGAAGGAGTGCGCGGCATGCAGTTTATAGAAACTGTTGTTGCTGCATCGGCAAGTAATGAGAAGTGGGTAAAGATGATTCAGTGATTGAATAGCTTCTATTCCCGAAAAACACGATCATATTAATTCTATTACCATAAAACCTAAACATACCTTATGACAACACGAAGAAATTTTATCAGGCAGGCCGCACTATTGGGTGCGGGATTAGTCGTTAGCCCTCATATTATAAGAGCGGAAAGAAGCCGTGTGAGCGCAAACGACAAAATAAATGTCGGGCTTATCGGCTGTAAAGGAATGGGATTTGAAGACCTGAAAGCTTTCCTGCGCAATCCTGAAGTAGAATGTGTCGCCCTGTCGGATGTCGATACAGGCGTTTTGAATGAGAGGGCTGCCGATACGGAAAAGATAACAGGCAAGAAAGTAAAGCATTTGTATAAAGACTGGAGGGAACTGATCGATAATAAAGATATCGATGTTGTTATTGTGGGAACTCCCGACCACTGGCATTGTCTGCAAATGGTCGCAGCCTGTGAGGCAGGTAAGGATGTATATTGCGAAAAGCCGTTGGGTAACAGTATCGAAGAATGTAATATAATGGTACGCGCCGCCCAGAAATATGACCGTGTGGTTCAGGTAGGGCAATGGCAACGAAGCGACCCTCATTGGCAGGATGCAATGGCTTTTGTGCATAGCGGAAAGCTGGGTAAGATACGTACAGTGCGTGTATTCTCCTATCAGGGCTGGTGTCCTTCTATTCCTGTAGTGGCTGATGAGGCTGTGCCTACAGGTGTTGATTATGATATGTGGCTGGGGCCTGCACCGAAACGTCCTTTCAACCGTAACCGCTTCCATTTTACTTTCCGTTGGTTCTGGGATTATGCAGGCGGTCTGATGACAGACTGGGGCGTTCATCTGCTCGATTATGCATTATATGGCATGCAGGTCACTGCACCTAATTCTATCATGGCATCGGGCGGTAAATTCGGATATCCCGACGATGCCTGTGAAACACCGGATCTGTTGCAGACAATTTATACTTTCGACGATTTTACCGTTATGTGGGATCATGCTATCGGTATCGACGACGGGGCATACGGACGTAACCACGGATTGGGTTTTGTCGGTGAAAACGGTACATTAGTTATAGACCGTGGCGGCTGGGAAGTAATTCCTGAACGTGTAAACGGAAAGTCACGTATGGAAGCCGTAGCATTAACCAAATCTTATGGCGAAGGAGGACTTAATCTGCATGTGAAGAATCATCTGGAATGTATCAAATCCCGTAACAGGAATTGTAATGCAAGTGTCGAAATTGGTGCACACATAGCTAAATTCTCCCAACTCGGAAATATTGCCTACCGTACAGGTAAAAAACTTACTTGGAATGGTAAGACCTTTAACGATAAGGAAGCCGATAAATATCTGGTTAAGGAATATCGTAATCCTTGGAAATTACCTAAGGTATAATATGCGATGAGAATTACGAAGAGCCTATTTCATAATTCTTGTCATCGCATTGCGATTGCGGCCTTTGACCCGCAGCAGGGGACACACCCGGCGAAAGCGGCATAGAAAGGAATCGGGCGGGAGCCCGTGTATTCCTTTCAGCCGGTAAGCCGTTGGTGGGTCTGCGAGGGTTGCAGCCTTGATTTTTTGTTTCGTTTTGCATCAAGGCAAAATGAAAAACAAACCCGACAGGGTGCGTTAGTATAACTGTATTATATAAACTAAAAAAATAAACATATGGCACGTCCGGTAACTATTTACACCTTACAATGGGGAGACCTCCCTTTTGAAACTGTTTGCGAAAAAGCACGCGAATTCGGATATGACGGAGTCGAGATAGGACTTCCCAATCACATGGATGTACGCAATACTGACCCTGCATATTACAGGGGTATTAAAGATATAATTGAAAAGAACGGATTAAAATTATTTACAATATCCACCCATATTGTCGGTCAGGCTGTTTGCGACAATATAGACGAACGCCACAAAAGCATTTTGCCCGAACATATCTGGGGAGACGGCGATCCCGAAGGAGTTCGCCAACGTGCTGCCGAAGAATTGATACGTACGGGGCATGCAGCTAAAGCGCTCGGTATCAATACCGTTGTCGGTTTCACGGGAAGCTCTATCTGGCATCTGTTGTATTCTTTCCCTCCGGTAACTAAGGAGATGATCGATAAAGGGTATGAAGATTTTGCGCGTCGTTTTACTCCTATAATGGATGTCTATAAAGAACTAGGAGTGAAATTTGCATTGGAAGTGCACCCTACCGAAATAGCTTTCGATACTTTTTCAGCAAAAAGGACTCTAGAAGCCATTAACTATCATCCGTCATTCGGATTTAATTACGACCCGAGCCATCTGGCATATCAGGGAGTGGACTATGTAGATTTCATCTATCAATTCCCTGAGCGCATTTATCATGTTCATATGAAAGATGTATATTGGAGCGATACCCCGAAGCAGATAGGCGTTTTCGGCGGATATTCCACATTCGGAGACCCGCACCGATACTGGAATTTCCGTAGTATGGGGCATGGCAAGGTACAGTTCGGGGAAATTATCCGTGCTCTTAACTGGATTGGTTATACCGGCCCGTTGTCGGTAGAGTGGGAGGATAGTGCAATGGATAGAAGTCAGGGAGCAATAGAATCCTGTAAATTCGTTAAGGATATCGACTTCGATACTTCGGCAATGGCTTTCGATGCATCGTTTTAAAGATAGTTATCTATAAGAGAATGAATGTTTTTGAGCGAATCTGTTTGTTAATCTACAGATTCGCTCAAATTATTATTTATCTTTGTAACCGGAATGAAAAAGTTTGGACAGACACTTATCCTCCTTGTCGCTGCTGTAACTGTCTTTCTTACAGGTGCGGGCGTAACGATAGTGAACTACTGCTGTACGTCGTGCAGTGGGCAGACTCTTTTTATGACCGGACAACATGTATGTTGCGCCGAATCATTTGAAAACGAAGAAGTAATGAGTTGTTGCTCGTCACATGAAGCGGTTGTGAATGAAACAAGTGAAACTGTTTGCTATGATCAGGACAGCCATTGTACGGCATCCCGCTTATCGATAGATATCGATGCGTCTTCGTTTCGCCCGCATGTATCTGTTCCTTTTATGTGGATTTCCGATGCTTCATTTACTCCGACTTCGTATATACTACCCGAAAAGATAGAGTATTCTGATGAATATATCCGGTTCGAATCACCTCCCGATATCCTCCCGAGGGAATACCTTTCTTTTATAAGAGTACTCATCATTTGATTTTCTCTATTAATTGTGTTGCAGGATGTGTCTCATCTTGTGACAAATACATGTTTACTACTTATTACTAATTAAGAGAATCAAATGAAAACAATCAAACTATTAATATTACTGCTTGCTATTCCGATTTTTAGTTTCGGTAAAGAGATTCTGAAAGGGTATGTATACGATAATCAGAAGCAGCCTCTGATAGGTGCCATGGTGCGATGGGAAAATGCAGAAACGGGAGTTGTAACTAACGATAAAGGCTATTTCGAAATAAGCGGAACGCCGCACAAAGACCATATGCTGACTATATCTTATGTCGGCTTTAAAGATAAGGTGCTGCATATCCATGACTTCAAAGAGGTACAGAATATTGTGCTGGAAGAAAATACAGAACTTGGAGAAGTCGTTGTAGAACGTACTCCTCCGGGAACAATAAAATCGAGAACCAACATCCTGCAAACAGAAAAGATAACAACGAAGGAACTGCACCGCGCTGCATGTTGCAACCTTTCTGAAAGCTTCGAAACGAACCCGTCGGTGGACGTATCCTTCAGTGATGCAGTGACAGGTGCGAAGCAAATTCAGTTACTCGGCCTTGCCGGAACTTATGTACAGACACTGACCGAAAACTATCCGAACTTTCGAGGACCTGCGTCTATATATGGTTTGGACTATATCCCCGGCCCATGGATGGAAAGCATTCAGATATCCAAAGGGGCGGCTTCGGTAAAGAACGGTTATGAATCTATTACCGGGCAAATGAATGTTGAATATAAAAAGCCGAATAGTGCCGACCCGCTGAGCCTGAATGTATTTGCCAGTGATGCCGGACGCTATGAAGGTAATGCCGATGCTGCTTTCATTCTGAACGATAAGCTGAATACAGGTATATTTCTGCATTATTCGAATGAAACGGCTTCACACGATGATAATGACGATAGTTTCCTCGATGCGCCGAAGAAGCACCAGTTCAACCTGATGAACCGCTGGCATTATATGTCGGGACGATATGCCTCGCAATATGGATTCCGTTTCGTACAGGATTACCGTACCAGCGGACAGACACTGCATACACTCACCCCCTCTTCCGTAAACAAAGACAATCCGTATGAAATAACCGTGAATGCAAACCGCGGAGAATTCTATACGAAGAATTCCTATATTATCGATGAGGAACGGAACGGCAATGTGGCACTGATTTTTACAGGCTCGTATCACGACCAGAAGTCGCAATTTGCTGCTAATAAATATAATGTGTACGGAAATAACCTTTACGCTTCGTTGATGTACGAAACCGAACTTGGTAAAATGCACCAACTGAGTACAGGCCTGAGTATGAACTGGGATAAATACAACGAGTCCGTATATCTGGCTCAGCCTATTACCAATCAACCAGGAGAGGAAACAACCACAGGCGGTTATCTGCAATATACTTTCAATCTGAATGATAAATTTATAGCATTGGCTGGTTTGCGTGGCGACTACAGTTCATTGCACGAAAAATTCTTTGTGACTCCGCGCCTGCACCTGAAATTTATGCCGGTGGAATGGCTTAATGTGAGGGCTTCGGCAGGGAAAGGATATCGAACGGTGTTTGTGATGCCAGAAAACAGTTTCTACCTTGCCAGCAGCAGAAAAATAGAAATTGCTAACGACCTGAAACAGGAATCGGCATGGAACTATGGTGCCAGTGTATCATTCCATATCCCAATTAATAATGAAGAACTGACTATCTCCGGTGAATGGTACCGTACTGATTTCGATAATCAGGTGGTAACGGATATAGACAGCAATCCGCACGCAGTGATGTTTTATAATTTACAGGGGAAATCTTACGCCAATAGTTTTCAGGTAGAGGCTTCTTATCCTTTGTTTAAGGGATTTAATATACTGGGGGCTTACCGCTGGATGAATGCGAAGACAAACTATGGTGGCAAGTTAATGAAGAAACCCCTTGTGAGTGATTATAAAGCATTGGCAACAGCATCATATGAAACGAAGTTGAGAAAATGGGTGTTTGACTTCACTGCGCAATTTAATGGTGGCGGACGCATGCCTACGCCCGATGCGGTAAATCCGTTATGGAATACGACATTCGATTCGTTTACGATACTGAATGCACAGATAACAAAGAATTTCCGAGATTGGAGTATTTATATCGGTGCGGAGAATATCACCGACTTTAAACAAAAGAATTCGATAATCTCACCGGAAAATCCTTTCGGAGATAGCTTCGATGCCACAATGGTGTGGGGCCCAACAATGGGACGGAAGTTTTATGTGGGGTTGAGGTATGCAATAGGGAAATGAGTGACTAATCATTTTATTTCTAGTGAAGCGAGATATCTTTCTATAAGACATGTTTCGTTTCATTACGAATGATAGAATTAGTTATCTTTTTTGATTCATTAACTCTATTACCTTATCTATAACTAGAAATGGATATTGACTATGAATTACTCGATGACAATTAGGACAAACTAAACAAACATTGTCCAAACTAGTACCATGGTCCTCTTCCATATCCATGATAGCTTTTAAATGGTGCACTTCTATGTAGTCAATACCATATTTATCCATAAAATTAAAACCACATATTTCACAAAAGATTTTACCATCATGCGTATCTCTAAACTTGCGCTTTGCATTAGCAACTAATTTTCTATTGCGTTCTCTTCTCTTATGCTTACCTTCCAAAATTCGCCCTTCTTTGTATTCTTTTCCATTATTATTCGCCAATTTTTCAAAAGGTGTACCAGAAAAGTCGAAGAACCAGTATTGTCGTTTATTTTGATATACTTCTATATCTAAAAGTTCACAATATTTTATATAGGCTTCTTCTATTTTCGGGTCATAATTAAGTTTTTGTTTTGCAAGCTTCTCGATAACTGGTGTGGTTTCTTTACCATCTTTAGTGTCATTATCAAGATGTTTTTGCATATCATTGTCTTTGTAGCCAATAAATCGACTGGGTGCAAAATGCCATTCATCTTGAACTTTATAAGCGATTAGGTTTTTCCCTTTTTGAATAAGAGATAGGGCAAATTCTCTTTCTTGAGTAGAAAAATCATCTCCTATATAGGCTTCAATTGTTAAAAGATTATCTTTCAAATCTTGTATGGTTTCAATAAATATTTCTTTTTGAGGTATCTCATAATCTTTTTCTATTATTTCTAATATGTTATTAGAGATTTCTTTTTCCATATATCCTTCATCTGTTAAATATCTCATATTTAAAGAATCCTCATTATGCTGCAAGAAATATAAATCATATTGTCCAGATAAATAGACTCCTTCTTTTCTGGGGATAATACTTTTTAATTCTTTTTCTATATTTATTTCAAGAATCGTTATTCTATTCAATTGCTTATCTATAAGCATTAAATGTAAAATACCTCTAAATGAATTTGGCGAAATAGTAAACCACCACTGTTTATTTTTTCTATTTATAAGATTAGAATAACGAATTGAATTATATTTTGTTTTCAATTCTTTTTTTAACTGTTCCATTCTTAGAGTAAAGATTTAAATAAAGGTTATTCGTCAAAATAATACTCAAACTCAAAAGCAAGGCTATTATATGCTTCCTGTTTTATCAAGTCACTATCATCTTTATAAATAGACAGCTTCGTTAAAATAGCATCCGCTTCTTCTTTCGACTGCCGACCGATATTTTTTAATGCTAATAATGCGGCATTTCGCAGAAACATATTATCGGAAGTTACATCATTCCAAACGGAGTGGAGAGCCTCAGCTGATTGCTTTTCCAGTTTCTTTATTAAAAATAAACGCGCAAGCAGCCAGTACCCTGTTGTCCGTATATCCTCATCTTCGTTATTACTCGATTCCAACGCCAATTTATTGGCAAAAGGGAGATTCTGTAGAAGATTGAGTGATAGTTGTTCCCTTATTTCCTGATTATGAATAGAAGCAATCCAATTATTTGCTGTTTCTACGGTGAAATCGTCAATAGGGTATAATAATGTAGCCAGAATTTTCAATTCCCGGGTGTCCTCTTTCCATAGAGTTTCTGCCAGTTCAGCATTCGGCTCATATCGTGTGGATAAATCCTTTATCTGCTGTATAGACAGACCGAAATTTACCTTGTAAGCCATGCCGCGTTTGCGCATACTTGTAGAAGCCACTCCGTTCATAGCCTTACGGCATCGTTGGCGTATATCCCTTAATATATCTTCGTACATTTGATTTTTATGCTTCGTAATCTACTGCTTTCCTGTCCGTAACGGCTTCGCGTATAAACGGGAGTTCTGCCTGATGCAGCGGGTGATTCTGATAAGTATCTAATGCCTCTTTGTTTGTCAGTTCAGAATAAAGTACCACATCGAAATTTCCTCCGCCGAGAATATCTATACCTACTTCTATTTTCAAGAGTCCGTCGATTTTACCGCTGAGGGCTTCCAGTTTTTCTTTTACCAAGCGGGCATTTGTCGCTTTATCATTTCCGTGGGCTTCCTCTTTGAGCTTCCACATTACAATATGTTTTACCATTGTATATATTTATTTTTTATAGTCTTCGGGTGAGAGTGCCGTTTCGGCGAAAAGGGTACCGTCCATCAGATAGTAAGCATAAATAACAGTCATTTTATCGCTTTTGAACATATCAATATCTTTCCCTTTCATCTGTTGCAAAGCAAGACTAAGCATAGGTTTTACATTTCTGATAAATTCTTCTGCAGAAACGGTCGGTACCTGCGTGAATGTATAACAGTATTTATACTCGTTCTTAGATACTGCCACTGCTTTATCCAACCTGATTCCTCCCGGCATGGGCTTCGGCAAATCTTTATTTGTTTCTTCCGCCAGTTTTATAAATTTTTCTTTTGGAGCTTCTGTCTTCGTGTCTGTTGACGTGGTTTCTGCCTGTTCATCGGTCTTTGTTTTTGAACCGCAACTTGCCGATATTCCTGCTATAAGAATGCTGCATAGTATGAAGAGTATTGTCTTTTTCATATCCGTTGATTTTAAATAACGGGCTAAAGATAAGTATTTGGATGTAAAGAGGCAATCTTACGGTATGTAATTAATGTAAAAGGAATGGGAGGAGTGAAAGAAATTTATCTATATAGAAGTAGTTGGTAGCCTTTAGCTGTAGCTTATAGCTCTTTGAAATGATTAGTGGTCCCTCCAACCTTCCCAAAGGGAGGCTTCTGCGAAAAAGATAGATATCTGTTACTTTTGTTACCTTTTAACATTGTATCTCGCAAAGACGCAAAGACGCAAGGACTCAAAGAGATGTTGTTGACTGATAACTGGTGACTGATACTGAAAAATACGTTACTTTCGTTACCTTTTAACTAAATATGGTTAATAAATGTAAATGTGAAATTGAAAACCAAAAAGCTAACGGCTAAAAGCTATCAGCTAATAGCTATAAAATCGTTACTTTCGTTACTTTTTAACTATATATTGTTAAAATATGTAAATTTACTAGAAGGGATTTATATCTTGATATCAATAAAGAAACTGGCAAGTAATAATATATTGAGGAATGTTACAATAGAAGCAATGCCGTAAAGCAGTACTTTGGTCGATAAAGGATTGGAATATTTCCCCATAACCTCGGTCGAAGAAGTAAGCCTTACCTGAAGGAAAACCGTAATCGGCAATTGCATACTCAGTATAGCCTGTGATATAATCAGTCCTTTGAACGGGTCGCCTATCATGAAGATAATTATCAGGGCAGCACCAAGTGAGATAGCAACACCAATACGTGAATGGATATCCTTTATGTTATAGGGTTCGTCATACATTCCGGCAAAGATGGAGCCTGCCGCGATGCCTGAGGTCATTGAAGAAGATATTCCTGCCAGAAGTAAGGCAATAGCAAAAATGATGACAGCGTTGTTACCCAAAAGAGGCTGTAATAATGAATGAGCCTGCTGCAAATCGTCTACAACAACTCCCTGCTTAAAGAACGTAGATGCAGCCAGCAATATCATGGCGCTGTTTATCGCCCAGCCTATAACCATGGAAAAGAATGTGTCGAAGAACTCGTATTTCAGTTGCTTCTCCATTACCTTTTCGTCTTTCAGGTTCCATTGGCGGCTTTGTATCACTTCCGAATGTAGGAACAGATTATGCGGCATGACTACGGCGCCCAGCACGCTCATAATTATCAGCATACTCCCCTGCGGAACAGACGGTACCACCCACGATTTGGCTGCTTCGCCCCATTCGATGTCGACCAGAAAGAGTTCATAGATAAAAGACAGGCCGATAATGGAAACGAAGAAGATAATATAGCGCTCTATCTTTTTATACGAGTTGGAGAACATCATGACGAATACGAAGACAGCGACCATAACCGCTCCTACCTTAACAGGTATGTCGAATAGCATATTCAGGGCGATGGCACCTCCCAGTATTTCGGCCAGTGATGTGGATATGGATGCACCGATGGCTGACCAGAGTACAACCCGCGAACCTGTTCTCGGCAAATATTTATTAGCCGCTTCGGAAAGGCACAGACCGGTGACAATACCCAGATGGGCGACATTATGCTGTAAAACGATAAGCATAATAGTGGACAAGGTGACTACCCAAAGCAGTGCATAGCCGAACTCGGAACCTGCGGCGAAATTCGACGCCCAGTTGCCGGGGTCGATAAAACCCACGGTAACCAATAGCCCGGGCCCGATATATTTGAGGATTTCCAGCAATCCCGATTTTTGTTTGGGATTGACAGTGTTATAGTCTTTCTTTATTCTGTTAAAAAGGTTCTTCATTCTTTCCGAGTGTGTTTTCTATCACTTTACTAGATTAAACAGCAAAATTAATAGTTTGTTTACAGCAATAGTCTGTTTTAGCGAAAAGAACCAAAAGCTGTTCCTCTGTGCTATCCGGTCCATTTTCCCCGTTATTCATCAGTAGAGTAGCTTGTTATGTAACAGAGGTTTGATAATGTAATAGTTGTTGTCTCTTTTCATAGTAAATAAATACTGAAGTATTATATCCGGCTCCATTTCTCTATTGGTGTAAACTTTAATCCTTTGGGATCGACTGATTTGATGATATTTATAATTGACTCATGGTATAGTTTAAGCCCTGTATCTTCTTTTGCTTTATACATGAGGCGTTCCTCAATAGGGATTTGCGATAAACATTCTTTATCCAAAACAATTTTCCTGATGCCAACCCATTCTCCGCTTCTGTTTATCTTCTTATACACACTTGCTTTTTCATCAAATGTCCGGATACTGTGGTATATGGCAGCTATCCAAAATCCCTTATATTCCTTGCTATCTTCATTGATGACCGTTTTAACAAGCTGGAAGTTTTTAATTGGCAGATACGGTTTTAGAGCATCACACACCTTCTCGGAAAAGACAGAATAAGTATCTAATCGCAGAAAATCAACATCCATATCGGGATTTTTATTGGGAATCAAAAATTGCAAATGTGCGAGATAGTTTTTTGCTACAGGGGTTTCATAGTATAGAAAATTAGTGCTGTTCGGCCCACTTCCTCCATTGTTCATCAACAAGACAGTCCGTTCGGTAATCACCGGTTCAATAATGTAATAATTAAAGTCTTTTTCCATAGTTAAAGCTAGTTTAAAATTTAGTGTTAAGTTGTTCTAGTTCTTTATTAATATTTCTTCTTCTTATCCCTTACCGATGAGGCATATACGCCGAACAGGCAAAGTATCAGGCATATGATGAACGTAATGCGCATACTTGCGATGAATTGGGCAGATAATGAGGGTGACATCTCCACATTTCCTATCATAATGGAAATGGCCATAATTGCGATACCCATACTGAATGCTTGACCTGTAAGACGCATGGTCCCCATGGTGGCGGAGGCGAGTCCGTAATGCTTTTTCTCTACCGAACTCATGATAATGTTTGTATTCGGAGAAGAGAATATGCCAAATCCCAGTCCTAGAAGTACAAGTATTGCTCCTAGGAAGTAAAAGCTGGTAGTTTCCGTAATAAAGCACAGGCCTACAAGTCCGACTGCTATTATCCCCATGCCGAGTGTTGCCAAAAATGTTGCAGACATCTTATCCGAGAGGCTTCCTGACTTTAAGGATGCAAATGCCTGAATAATAGATTGCAGAATCAGCAACAGACCTGCATCACGCGGACTCAATCCTCTGACATATTGCAGATAAAGGCTAAGCATAAAAGATATGGCAAATGTAGCCGAATAGTTAATCAGGGCAGAAAGAGAAGAGAGCCGAAAGACTCTGTTCTGAAGGAATACCCTGATATTGAATACAGGAGATTCCTGCTTCTTCTCATATACTGCGAAGCATAAGAGAACCGCTACCCCACTGACTATAAAGATAAAGCCTTTGGTATGCGGGAGTTCCGAAAAACCGTATATCAGTGCCGACAGACCTGCTGCAAATAAGATGGAACCGACGGTGTCGAACTTGCTCTTCGTTTCTTCTTTCCAGTCGTCTTTTATTATAACGATACCGCCGATAGCTACGATGAAACTGACCGCTGCGGATACGAAGAATATGCTGTGCCAATTGAAATACTGAGTAAGGATTCCCCCGATAAAAGGGCCTGCCGCCAGAGAAAAGTACACCGATGCAGCAACCATCCCCAAGGCTTTACCCCTTTTCTCTACGGGTACAGAAGTAGTAAGGATTGCTGTGCTGGTTCCAAACATCATTGCGCTACCGATACCGGCAAGCAGACGGTATGCTATAAGACTGAATCCGGTAGTTGCCAGTCCGCTCAATATCGAAAATATAGTGAGGACAATAACACCCCAGATAAATACCTTACGGCGTCCTATCATATC
Organism: Prevotella sp. 10(H); assembly: GCF_000711235.1. Classification (GTDB taxonomy): domain Bacteria; phylum Bacteroidota; class Bacteroidia; order Bacteroidales; family Dysgonomonadaceae; genus Dysgonomonas. The sequence continues at coordinate 365,578 of NZ_JOMI01000002.1, forward strand.
GGCTATACGGGCGCAGGGTATCTGCAATATGGCTGTTGACAGCATATAAGAAGTAGGCACCCACCCCGACATAACGGCGTCGAGCGACAAGTCGCTATTGATATACGGTAATGCGAGATTGAGCGCCGAACCCATGAATGGGACTAAGGATGCAGCCAGACAAATAATGAATAATAGGGCACCGGTGCTTGTATTATGAGTTTCCTGTGTCATATTTTTTCTTTTTTATCTATATCTCAAGATATACCGATTCTTCAAAAGGAAATAGGTATGAAATGAATATTATAGGGGCCTTTATTTATCATATATATATGTCGTTTTATAAATAACCTGTAAAATTATCAAAATGTTTATACTATAGGGCAATAATCGCTGACAATTACAGGCTTCTTCCTGAAATTTTCGCGGTACATCCCAACAATATTTTATCTTTGTAGCCTGTTTATTAATATTTCAGCGTGCGTACATGACCGAACAGAATATTCTACTTGCATTTATCCTGACAGCTGTTGCCGGTTTATCTACAGGCATAGGGAGTCTGATCGCTTTAATAGCCAAGCATACCAATACCAAGTTCCTTTGTGCATCACTTGGTTTCTCGGCAGGTATTATGCTCTATGTCTCTTTTATGGAAATGATGCCGCAGGGCAAAGAGGAACTGGTGCTGGTTTTTGGGGAGAAAATGGGGACGCTGTATCTGATACTTGCCTTTTTCGCCGGTATAGCATTTATCAACCTGATAGACTTTGCCATTCCTAAATCCCTCAATCCGCATGAGATACAAGGGGTAGAGGATATGGATAACAAGCGTTCTTTGAAACGGACGGGTATCGTTGTCGCCCTATCTATAGCTATACACAACTTTCCCGAAGGAATCGCCACTTTTACATCTGCCCTTGGTTCTTTGGATGTCGCCATACCTATTACCATAGCAATTGCCATACACAATATACCCGAAGGTATTGCCGTAGCTGTTCCTATCTATCATGCTACGGGTAGCCGCAAAAAGGCATTCTGGCTATCATTTGCTTCCGGTTTGGCCGAACCTTTCGGTGCGCTGATAGCTTATCTTTTCCTCATGCAGTTCTGGACTCCGGTTATGAACGGAATTATTCTGGCTGCAGTTTCCGGCATCATGGTTTTCATCTCCCTCGACGAACTGTTGCCCAGTGCTGAGAAGTACGGGAAGCATCATCTTTCCATTATGGGATTGGTCGCCGGTATGCTGGTCATGGCATTCAGTCTTTACCTCTTTGTATAGTTTCAATTGTTAATTACGTGAAGTCAGGATACTATTTCGTCATTGCAGGCGGCAACTTCCTACAATAGTGGATTTAACGCTCTGTATATCCCGAATATTCTTTTATATTTGTAAATTAGTATCTTATAATAAACACAATAGACACAAATGGTATCGTTATGAAAAAGCATCTATTCTTCCTCAGTTTCTTTCTATTGTCGTGCCTCTTTATTGCTAACTCATGCAAAAGGGACGGTAAACGGGAAATCAATCCTGCATTTGCCAAGTATATAGCAGCATTTACCTACGGTAAAGTATCTTCGTCATCGGAGATACAGATAGAACTTACTCAGGACATCCCGACAGTTGAGCTGAATAAAGAGATAGACCAAAAGCTTTTCAGGTTTTCCCCTTCTATCAAAGGAAAGGCTTATTGGTCCAGCAACCGCACCATAAAGTTTGTACCCGAACAGGGAGAACTACAGCCCGGAAAAGAATATGAGGCTTGGTTCGAACTGGATAAGGTGCTGAAGGTAGAGCGTGACTTCAAAGAGTTCTACTTCCATTTCCATATACCTGGTCAGAACTACAGTATTAGCATGATGCCTTACTCGCCTATTAAGGAAACCGACCTGAAGTGGAATTCGGTACAGGCGACAGTGCTTTTAGCTGATGATGCGCCATTGGATAATGTTACTAAGATGTTCAAACTTTCTGGAGGGGATAAAGCGGGAGAGGCAAAGATTAAAGTTAGCCCCGCACAGACAAAAGGCCGCTTCAACCTATTGATTGATAGCTTATACAGAGACGATGCGGGTAATGAATATACGCTTCATGTAAACGGAGATCCGATAGGCCTTAAAAAGACGGAGGATATAAAGATTGAAATACCTAAGATACCTCAGTTTGAAGTCATAGATGTAGCCATGGAACATGACCCGCAGGAATGTATCCGTGTCACGTTCAGCGATCCGCTTTCTTTGAACCAGAATATACATGGCTTAGTGAAGCCGGGCAATGTAGAAAGTTTTTCTTATGATATAGAGAAGAATGTGCTGAGACTTTATCTGGATAAGACAACCCGTGGTACAAGTATTGAGCTCACCGTATACAAAGAAATGAAGAGCGTGGCCAATGCTTCTCTGAAACAGGATTATACGTACAGTGTCAACTTTGAACGCAATAAGCCTGAAATAAAGCTGACTGCTACAGGCAATATACTACCTAATTCCAACAATCTGATAATACCGTTTCAGGCGGTAAATCTGTGGGCGGTAGATGTGAAGGTTATCAAGATATATGAGAACAATGTTCTCGGTTACTTACAGGCTAATAACTTTGGCGGAAATGACGAACTGAAACGCTTCGGCCGCCTGATACTAAAGAAACGCGTGCGTCTGGATGAAGACCCGACTTTGAAACTCGAAGAATGGAACAACTTCTCACTCGATCTGGCTACGATGATCAAGCAGGATCCGGGAGCCGTTTACCGTGTGGAGTTCACCATGAAGAAAGAATATTCCTTGTATCCTTGTGGCGGAGCAGTTCCACAGATACCGGAAGAAGCCAGCCTTGAAAGATTCAGCAACCAGATATCAGAGGAAGAAGAAGCCAAATGGGACAATCCGGGCTACTATTATTCCGACGAATGGGATTGGGATGATTATGACTGGGAAGAGCGCGAAAATCCGTGTCATCCGACATTTTATATTAATAAGTCTTACAGTTGTGTTGTGTTGGCTTCGAATATAGGGATGACAGCTAAACTCGGCGCAGACAAGAAGATGTATGTTACCCTTACGGATATCCTTTCCACAAAACCTATATCGGGAGGTGTGGTCGATATATACAACTATCAGATGCAGCGCATAGGAAGCGGACGAACCGACGCCAACGGCTTTGCCGATGTAGAATTCAAAAGCGGTGTTCCTTTCGTGGTAATAGCATCGCGCGACAAGGAAAAAGGATATCTTAAAGTGACTTCCAATCTCTCGCTTTCGCTGAGCAACTTCGATGTGAGCGGTAAAGAGATACAAAAAGGTCTAAAAGGCTATGTATATGGTGAGCGCGGTGTATGGCGTCCGGGTGATTCCATATTTGTAACTTTCATACTGGAAGATAAAGGCAATACCTTGCCTAAGGAACATCCTGTATCACTTGAATTATATACCCCTCGCGGACAGATGGCGCAACGCTATGTTTCCACATCCGGCAAGTATGGTTTCTATCCGTTCCGCATGGCTACCGATGCCAGTGCGATTACCGGTAACTGGCAGGCACGGGTGAAAGTAGGAGGTGTGACTTTCTATAAAACGTTGAAAATAGAGACAGTAAAACCTAACCGTCTCAAAGTACGCTTGGATGCAGGAGAAATGATTGATGCCGGTTCGGGTACTTTCTCAGCCGAACTATCATCGCAGTGGTTGCATGGAGCGCCTGCTGCAAATCTTGCGGCCAAAGTGGAAATGACATTGAGTTCGGTAGGTACACCTTTCAAGGGCTATGAGAATTATGCATTCAACAATCCGGCTTCCAACTTCTCATCGGACACGTATACAGTCTTCGACGGAAAGCTCGATGCATCGGGTAATGCCAGTGTAGAAGGAAATCTCCCACAGGCTGCAAGTGCTCCGGGCATGTTGCGTGCCAATATTGTTTCGCGGGTATTCGAGTCCGGTGGAGATGCAAGTATCTATACGCAGACAGCAGCTTATTCTCCTTTCCCAGCCTATATCGGGATAAAGTCGCCGACCGATACCCAATATGGCTGGCTGGAAACAGATAAGGACAATATGATAGATATAGTTACTCTTAGCCCGCAAGGCAAGCCGGTAAACCGTTCTAATCTGGAAGTTAAGATATATAAACTGGATTGGTCGTGGTGGTGGAGTTCGAACAATAATTTGTCTTCATACGTGAACAATACATCTACTAAGGTTATACTGGACCAGACGATAGCAACTAAAGGCGGAGGAAAAGCCAAAGTGAAATTCCGTGTCGATTACCCTGAATGGGGCCGTTACCTGATAATGGTTACCGACGAAGACGGAGGACATGTTTCCGGACGCTTGCTGTATGCCGACTGGCCGTCGTGGCGCGGACGCTCCGATAAGCAGGATCCTAGCGGATTGACTATGTTGTCGTTTACAACAGATAAGCAAAGTTATAAAGTCGGTGAAACCGTAACGGTTATTTTGCCTAAGAGTTCAGAGGGACGTGCATTGATAAGCCTTGAAGACGGTTCACGTGTAATTTCTCGCGAATGGGTATCGACAACGGCAAAAGAAGATACGAAGCATACATTTAAGGTGACAGAAGAAATGGCGCCGAACTTCTATATTTTCGCCAGTCTCTTCCAGCCTCATGCGCAGACGGATAATGACTTGCCGATACGTATGTATGGCGTACTGAATATAAATGTGGAAAACAGCGAAACGAAACTGACTCCTGTTATCAGTATGCCGGATGAACTACGGCCTGAAAAGGAATTCACGGTTTCCGTTACTGAAAAGAACAAGAAGGATATGACCTATACTCTCGCTATTGTGGATGAAGGTTTGCTTGATCTCACATCTTTCCGCACACCGAATGCATGGAGTGAGTTCTATTCGCGTCAGGCGCTGGGAGTACGTACCTGGGATATGTTCGATATGGTAGTAGGAGCGCAGACCGGAAAACTCGGCCCGCTGTTGAGTATCGGAGGGGATGAAGCTCTGAAACCGGGTAATAATACCATGAGCCGCTTCAAACCGGTAGTCAAATATCTGGGGCCGTTCACACTTAGTGGCGGTAAAACAGATACACATAAGATAACGTTGCCGCCGTACTTCGGTTCGGTACGCCTGATGGTCGTTGCCGGAAATACCAAAGGTGCATATGGTAATGCCGAAAAAGCCGTTCCGGTACGCAATCCGTTGATGGTATTGTCTACATTGCCACGTGTAGCAGGCCCTGACGAAGAGATACTGCTTCCGATCAATGTATTTGCTATGGATAAAAAAGTGAAGAACGTGTCGGTTAGCGCTCAGTCTACAGGACTCTTCCAGTTTACCGAAGGAACCACTCAATCGGTATCCTTTACCGAAACGGGCGATAAAATGGTGTATTTCAAAGTAAAAGTGGGTAAGAAGACCGGTTTCGAAAAGATTGTAATCAAAGCCACCGGAAACGGCGAATCTGCCACTGAGACCATAAATATAGAAGTCCGCAATCCGAATCCTCCAATACTCTTGTCTTCACAGGCTCTTGTCCCTGCAGACGGAGCTACACAGCTCGAAATCAATTTCGAGGCGCCAAAAGATGAAGATTGGGCTAAGATGGAGATATCACGCATGCCGGGTGTCGATCTGAATAAGAACCTTTCCTATCTGCACGATTATCCGCATGGATGCTCTGAACAGGTAACCTCTAAGGTATTCCCGCTGCTGTATGTACAGGCTTTCCGTCCGTTCTCTAATAAAGAGAAAGACGTGATAGACAATAATATCAGGGAAGGAATACGGATGATAGCTTCGCGTCAGCTTATCGACGGAGGAATTGCATACTGGCCGGGAAATGCCACCCCGAACGAATGGGTAACCAATTACGCTGGACATTTCCTTGTGGAAGCACAGCGTGCAGGACGTGATGTACCGGCATCGGTGATAACCAAATGGAAGCAATTCCAGAAGAAGGCCGCACAGAACTGGAATAGAGCAGACCTTTATACTTCATATTACAGCAACTCGATGTCCGACCTGCAGCAGGCATACCGTTTGTATACCCTCGCCCTTGCCGGAGAGCCTGAATTAGGAGCTATGAACCGTTTGAAGGAAATGAGCGGATTGTCTGCTCAGGCACGATGGCGTCTTGCTGCCGCTTATGCACTGGCAGGTAAGAGAGATGCTGCTAATCAGTTGATAACAAACCTCAGCGATATGGTAAGCCCTTATTCTTTCAATAATAACACGTATGGTAGCGCGCCTCGTGATATGTCGATGATTATGGAGACATATCTGTTGCTGGGTAAGACGGAGAAAGCATTGGCCTTATCATTCAAGGTATCCGAAGCGTTGAGCGGAAGATATATAACTACTCAGACTGCAGCTTACGGACTGATAGCAATGTCCAAACTGGCAGAAAAAATGGGCAAGGGGGTTATTTCATACGAATGGGAACTGAACGGAGTGAAGCAAACGACCGGAAACTCCGGTGATGTATTCCAGGAAATAGCATTGAAGCCTCAGAATAAGATTCATATCTCTATTAAGAATAAAGGACAGGGGCAGATATTTGTCCGCTTACTTGGTCGTACGCAGCCGATAGTGGATAATAGTCCTGCGCAGAGTAACGGTACTAACCTGTATGTGAAGTACGTGGATGAGAACAACAAGGAAATCGATGTTACTTCTTTGAAACAGGGTACTGAGTTTTATGCCGATGTTATAGTGCAGAATATCTCAGGTCAATATCTGACGGATATGACATTGAGCCAGATATTCCCGTCTGGATGGGAGATATTCAATACCCGCCTGTTTAATGAGGCAGATAAGCGTACCGGAGGTGCGTTTAACTATCAGGATATCCGCGACGACAGAGTATATACTTACTATAATATCAGCACCGGATATTCATCATCTTTCCGTATCAGGCTGCAGGCTGCATATTGCGGGAAGTTCTATCTTCCGGCTATTACGAACGAACCAATGTACAATCCGTCTGAGCAAAGCCGTACTACCGGACGCTGGGTAGAAGTTAAGCAATAGAGATAATGAGGCCTGATAAAGACTATCAATAATAAGCAGAATAGGGTATTTATCAAATAAATACCCTATTTTTGTATAATATTCATCTACATATATAATGAAGAGAGCAGTCTGCACGTTTGGCAGCTATTATTTAACCGCAGGTTTTCCGCGTTTCAGGAAGATGGCCGAAAGTATGGATATTTTCGATGAGATACATACTGTCAGCCAGAAGGATCTGGATAAGGATTTCTATAAGAAATGGGGACGCTATCTTATTCCTTACTCTCGCGGATTCGGCTATTGGTGCTGGAAGCCGTATTTTATTCTGAATATATTGGAAAAGATGAATGACGGAGATGTGCTTCTCTATTCTGATATAGGCTGCTATTTCAATCCGAAAGGCAGGATGCGGTTGCTCGAATATTATGATATGGTAGAGAAGACGCCAACAGGGATTCTCGGGGTTAAAAGTCAGGAAGTTAGTTATAACGGGATGCCCGAAACGCTCTATTACGAATATGAATGGACGAAAGGTGATGTCTTTGCTTACTACAATGTGTATGATGATAAGGCTTTTACCCATACGCCGCAGTTCGAATCCACTATTATATTCTTCAAGAAGAGCCCGGTAGTCATGCAGTTTGTAAAGGACTGGTATCAGGCTTACTTAGATGATTATAGTCTGGCAACAGATTCTCTTTCCCGAATACCTAACCTTCCGGGATTTAAGGAGAACCGCCATGATCAGAGCATATATTCCATATTGGGAAAGAGATACGGTATAGCTGAGATTTCCACCAACGAAATTTTCCAGCGCGACTGGTCATTATTGGATAACTATCCGATACAAGCCCGCCGCGACAAATATTATACAAGCAAATATCACTACAAGCACCGTTTCAGACTCAGAAAATTATATAGAAGAATCTGGGCACTAAAGTACTGGTTCAAAGATACGTTCAACAACTATTAATTCAATAAAACTATATATATCAATCATTTATAACTTAATAGCGCAAAATATATAACTAAGGTCAAAACCAAACATATAACGTTCTTTTTACAATACGACATTTACCTATTAAGCAGGTAGAATTTTCAGCTACCTCGAATTATGCTGTATTTCGCTTACTGTATTGTTTTCCTGTAAGTATAATAATAGCACCTTAATGAACTTTTTGAATAGACTCAGAATCTAACACGACTATATATATGAAAAAAGTCTTATGCACATTTGGCAATTATCCCATGTTTAAAGGAGCGGAACGCTATCGTAAATCAGCTGAGGGCCTGAATGTATTCGACGAAATATACACATATAATGAGAATGATCTCGATGCCGACTTTAAGAAAAAGTGGGGGAGATACCTAATTCCTTATTCCCGTGGTTTCGGCTACTGGTGTTGGAAGCCATATTTAGTACTTCAGACACTAGAGAGAATGAATGACGGAGATATTCTCCTATATGCCGACCTTGGTTGTTTCTATAATCCTGACGGTCGTCAACGTATGCTGGAATACTACGATATCGTTGAGAAATCGGAAACGGGTATTCTAGGTTTCAGAGGACAGGTCATTCCCACAAACGATATGCCTGAAATGATACGCTGTGATAATGAATGGACTAAAGGTGATATCTTCGATTATTACGGTGTGCGTGATAATAAGGTATTTACCCATACTCCGCAATTCGAATCCACAGCAATCTTCTTTAAAAAAAGTCCTCTTGTAATGCAGTTTGTAAAAGACTGGTATCAGCCTTATCTTGACGATTACAGCCTTATTACCGATGAGCCGTCGCGTTCTCCCAATCTCGAAGGGTTTGTAGAGAACCGTCACGACCAGAGTATATATTCCATGCTTGCCAAAAAATATAAGATAGCCGAAGTTTCCCTCAATGAGATATGTCCTTTCGATGACAATTATGATTGGGGCCTGTTGAAGGATTATCCGATATGGGCTACCCGCAATCTTTACTATGAGTCGACATTTCATTACAGGCACCGATACCGATATCGGCAACTTTATACCAATTGGTGGAAAGCGAAGTACTTTTTTAAAGACTTATTTGGAAAGTCTGAATAAAGCATCACAACGTATTTATGCAGAGCTATATATCAAGAAATAGCAAAAGGATATTCTATGGAATTGCCTTTATCCTCTTTGTCCTGAGCTTTTATCTTAATCTTTTTAAGATAGCTCCTGACTTGAAATACACTGAATACGAGACATTCGAAGAAGCGCTTGTTTTAGGTCGGATGGCAAAAGCAGAGAAAGACGGGTTCTTTGCAGCTTCAGGTTTTACAGGAGTTAATCATAGCAGGCCGGATAGTATTATCAGTGAAGAGCAGGTAAATGATCTTACCCTAAGGGATTATGTCATTTCCGAAACACAGTTCGACCAGAAGAAATACTATATCGGAGAAGAAAAGACTCCGAACGGGTACTGTGTATATGTAAGTCATTCCGGAGGACAGGCATCGCTTTATTATCTCATACAGAAGATACTTCCGTTTAGTAAAGAAACATGCTATCAGATACTCCGTTTACTGAATGCTGTACTTATGGCAATCAGCTTTCTCGTTTTCATCGGCTGGATACTACGCAACGTTGGATTTATTGCTGCTGTCATATCCTTTGTTCTTATCTTCCTTTCCCCATGGATAGTTTTGTTTGGCGGTAATGGCTTATGGTGGTCGCTGTGGAATTTCTATGTCCCTTTTCTTACAATGCTTTTATTACTTGAGGAGAAGTATAGTCTGCATAAAGACGTTTCGGACAGAAAGATTTATGCAATGCTGTTTCTGGCATTAACGATCAAATTCTTTTTCTCCGGATTGGAATTTATATCTACTGTTATATTGTCCATTTTCATTCCTATAATATACTATGCATATCTTGAAAGATGGCAGTTTCTCAAATTTATGAAGCACTCGCTAAAAGCCACTATGGTAGCACTGGGAGCCCTTGTCTTACAGTTTATAGTATTAGCCTTACAACTTTGGAATCTATTGAGAAATCCTACTGCCGCTATACGATATATAGAATCTGCTTTTACTCGTCGTTCTTCTTTCGGAGAATTTGCTTCTGCAAGCGGAGCAACAGAAGATACCGATTCTTTCCTCTTTACATGGAACAATGTCATTAAATTTTATCTGAGGGAGAACAGTACTGACTGGGGATTCTCTCCAATATTTATCCGTATCCGGTTTATATACCTGTTTCTTATTATTATAGCCTGTGCAGCAATCATTTATTTACTGACGAAGCAATTACAAGACCGTAAATATAAGGCGCTCATATTATCAGTGTTCATATCCGTAATATGTCCGTTATCATGGTACATTATTTTCAAAGAGCACGCATTCTGGCATGTACAACTGGATGTAATCGTGTGGTATATGCCTTTTCTTTTATTAGGTTTTACTTTGATAGCAACTACATTATCCCTGTTGATAACAAAAGTATTGAAAAGTAAATAATTATTCTTTTACATAGACGTTTACTATATTCCATTTTGTCGGAATGGAATATGTAGCTTTCCTCTTTACAGTTTTATCAAAATCCTGATCAATCAGCACATAATCGTAAGAAAATATAGTATCTGCACTAATAGGTTCAGCACTTCTATTTTTTATTGCATAACAGTTATAAGAACGTCTTTCTGCTTCGAAATCGAAAGTAAGCACTATGTCATCTTTAGCTTGTACAAAATAGGATTTATTATCTTCCAACAATGTTTCAGTAAAAGCCTTGAATCCGTTCAGACCCTTAGTATATTCCGGCACCTTGTATATGTAATTACATACTAGAGATATCTGCAATATGAGTGTAATAAGTAGTGTCGGTTTCAGTTCGATTCTTGAAAGTAATTGCTTAAAAGTAAGAACAGTTAATATAGTAAGAGCAAAACTTATATAAATAAATGTCCTCGAAAAAGGAAATACTCCTTGTATAAGTGGAAACACAAAAGGTAAAACCCCGAATATAAATAATAAAATAACAAGCTTAATATTCTTCTTTATCCGCAATAGTGTGTATCCACCGACTAACATAAAGAATATCATCACATAGTATGCATTAAAGCCGAAATTATCCGAATATGTCCACATTACCAATGTAGTCATCATATGTATCACCATACTTCGGCTGATACTTGGGGCATCGGGATTCGAAAACACCATATCCCATCCGCTGACCATAAATACCGGAATGTAAAGTATTGCGGTGACAAGCACAATGAGGCAATTATAATACAATTGCTTGGATATAGACTTGTAATTATATAGTAATATGACGAGATTTAATGAAACGAAAGGATAAAGGAACGACGGCATCGTATAAAATCCTAGTACCGAGCTAAATGCAAAGAGCAACCAATGCTTATTTTGATTATTCTTCTTTATAATGCAAAATGCAGAATAAGAGGCTATAATAAAAAACAGAAGGAACATGCTGTATCCTCTCGCTACACTACTATAAAATAATACCAGAAAGAGTGTGGAATAAATCCCCATTGCCAGCAGTGAAAGTTTCTCGGTAAGTATTTCTTTTACAAATCGGAATCCGATAAACAAAGCAATAAATGAAGTGAATATGGTAATAATACGCATCTTCATCAGTACATCCATCCATGGGATAAGCTCGGTAATATTACACAGAAAAGAGTATAATATATGATTATTCGGATACGGGTAATATATCAGGCATTTGTAAAACGACGGTTTTACAAATTGATTATATGTAACGATTTCATCGGCAGTAGGAGGCAGGTAATACGAATAGAAAATCGATACAACTACAGGTAGAATTATTATGTATTTCAGATGTGTATAACGAAAATCATTATATCCCTGATTAATAACATTCTTTATTAATATAACGAATTTTTTAGGATATGAATATACTGTATCAAATTTATAGAGAATAACACTGAATAAAGCGATGAAAAGGACTAATTCTACCAACAGAAATAAATAACTATTATATATAGGCGTTTTAAAATAAATAATGATAGATCGTATTGTAATAAAAAACTCAGTATTTCCGATATACTTATTCAGGATATCTCCGGTTCCCTCACACCCTGATATGGTAAAGATTATAAGGAGTAAGGCCGAAACGGCGATAAAAAGTATATTCAGTATCTTGATCGTTTTTTTCATGTAAAGGTTTTAGTTTCCCCGCTACAAAGATATAGATAATCCCGATTTAAAAAGATATAAATCTTTTCATATAGCATATTTCTTCCTGCTACATAATATGATATGAGTTAACAGGCAGAGTAATACAAGCAATCCTCCGCTGGCGACTACTCCGTTCCATTCGTAATGCTGCCATGCGATTCCACCGATGAAAGTGCCTATTGAACCGCCCACAAAATAAGATACCATATACACCGTATTCAAGCGGTTGGATGCTTCGGGATGTGTGGAAAAAACAATTGTCTGGTTTGTTACATGCATACCTTGTAACCCCATATCCAGAAAGACAATGCCTGCAATCAGTCCTATATAGCTATTACCTAAAAATCCAAATATTCCCCATGATAATATCATTATTAAACAAGCCATAAGGATTATTTTATTCTTATTAATCTTACCAGCAAGCGATCCTGTGACGGATGCTGCCAGTGCGCCTACTATCCCTACAAGCCCCAATGAACCCGCAACGTCGCTTCCCTGAAAGAATGGGGCTTGTTCGAGGCGGAATGTCAGCGTAGTCCAAAAGATAGAAAATGAACCGAATCCTAATGCCCCTCGGACTGATGCAAGGCGCAGGCTTGGAATTTCTTTTATATACCGGAATATAGAGCTCATCAGCTGACTATATGTTCCACGGAAAGTCGGATTCATATCCGGCAGTAGCCATGAGATGAGGATAGCCATTGCGAACATCATTCCTGCAGCTATATAGAATACTTCCCGCCAACCGAGATATTCACCCAGCAATCCGCTGAAAACGCGTGAAGCAAGTATGCCTATAAGCAATCCGCTCATCACTATCCCTACATTGCGGCCTTTCTCTTCCGGTTTTGAAAGTTGAGCGGCTATAGGTACGAATATCTGGGGCACTACGGATGTCAGGCCAATAAAGAAGCTGGCAATTATCATCACAGTGAGGGAATTGCTGAAAGCAAAAGCCAGTAATGAAAGGATGATAAATATGAAGTCGAAGAGTATAATCCTTTTCCGCCGGAACATATCACCTAACGGAATAATCAGCAAAAGTCCGGCAGCATAGCCTATTTGCGTTAGCATGGCGACTTTGCTTGTTGCGGCTTCCGATTGTCCGAATTCTTTAGCTATCATACCCAATAAGGGTTGATTGTAGTAAAGATTAGCGACTACCAGTCCGGCACCGATTGTCATCAGCCAAAGGGTACTCTTTGTCAGGTATATTTTACTTTCTTGTTCGGTTGATGTCATTAATATTTATTAACTATATAATGTTAAAAAGTAACGAAAGTAACGCATTTTTCATTTATCAGTCAACAGTTATCAGTTAACAACATCTCTTTGCCTCCTTGCGCCTTTGCGAGATACAATGTTAAAAGGTAACAAAAGTAACAGAAATCAATTAGTAATTAACAATGAACAATTAATATTTCCGTAACTCGTAACTGCCCCCAGGGCGAAGTAACTTGTAACTAATATATCATTCAAAGAACTAACAGCTATTAGCTAAAGGCTAACAGCTACCTCAATATAGATAAACTTATTCCGGATAAGCCACATTCAATATCCAATTCTTTACCATTTCTTTATCGAATATTTTCCCTATAACGCGGTATTTAGAATCGTTCAGCGGATTACGTCCTGTCAGTGGTTCCGACATTACACCGATTTTCGGTTTGTAGTAATTAGCATGCACGAAAGACATCTTCCCGTTCAGGTAGTAAATATATCCTACATGGCTGTCGAGACCGACAATGTACAGTCCTTCACCTTTCGATTCGATGTAACTCACAATATCCTTCATCGGCTTTTGCTGAAATCGTTTGATGTCGGTCGATACTTTCTTTATCAGATATTCGGAAGCTTGCTGTGCCCATTTTATACGGGGGATATTGAAACCCATATCGCGCAGTGTTGTAGTAACAAAGTAACCGCAGGCAATACTGCCTTCTTTTGGGGTCTGGCTGTGCCCGTGAAATGTCCATGGCGTATTGTACCACGAACGGAAGAAATCGTCGGAAATAGTTAATAAGTATTTTTGTGCTTCAAGGAGAATGCTGTCCTGCTTTTCCTTGTTGTTTTTATTAGCTTCATATGCTTTTCTGAAAGCCTCTCTTTTCTCAATAGTTTCTTTTTTGAGTTCGGCATACGGCTTTAGATTTTCAATTTCAGTAACTTCATTTACAATCTCGCTTTCCTTTTGTTCATTCGATTTGGATGAACAGGAGAACAGAAAGAAAACAGCGAGCAATATAAAGTTTTGTAAACTCATATCAATCTATAAACCGCTTCGTTATATCCCCGAAATAATCGATGCGTCTGTCACGGAAGAAAGGCCACCAGCGACGTACCTGTTCCGAACGTTTCAAATCGATATCAATAACTTTCACTTCTTCCTTATCATTTGATGCCTGCCATAATATCTCACCCTGAGGGCCTGCTATGAAACTATTTCCCCAGAATGTGATACCGTTAGTCTGTCCTGACGGGTCGGGTTCGTAGCCTGTACGGTTCACAGATATTACGTGTAGCCCGTTAGCTACAGCATGTCCCCGTTGCGAGACTACCCATGCCCCGAGTTGGCGGTCTTTCTCATCCTGTATATCGGTCGATTCCCAGCCTATCGCAGTAGGATAAATCAGCAAATCAGCTCCGGCCATGGCCATTAGGCGGGCAGCTTCGGGATACCATTGATCCCAACAGACCAAAACGCCCAATTTACCGAGAGAAGTCTCTATCGGTTTGAAGCCCAGATCACCCGGTGTAAAGTAGAATTTTTCGTAATAAGCCGGATCGTCGGGAATATGCATCTTGCGGTACTTTCCGGCGATGGTTCCGTCTTTTTCCATTACAACGGCCGTATTGTGATACAATCCCGGTGCACGCCGTTCGAAGAGAGATAATACTATAACCACTCCGAGTTCCTTAGCCAGTGCGCCAAATTCGTCAGTAGACGGTCCGGGTATGGTTTCAGCAAGGTCGAAAATATCTGTATCTTCCACCTGACAGAAGTAAAGGGAATTATGCAGTTCCTGCATTACAATAAGTTCCGCGCCCTGCTTGGCTGCTTCCCTGACTTTGTCTTTTAGTCCTTGTATATTATTTTTAATATCAGGCGTATTGGCCTGTTGTATTATTCCTACTTTCATTGTTCTCAAAATTACGAATTACTAAATTTGCTAATTTCCGAATTTGCTAATTGTCACATTGGATTAATCCGGTAACTTAACTGTATCGGGCGACATCTGTACATGCTTTTCAAATTCCTCAATGCGAAGCAATATATCGTCTAGAAACTCTTGAGTACATCCTCCTTCCTTTGCATCCTGATAATATCTTTTCAAGAGTGGCAGGAACAATATATCATTTCCCGAAAATACCATTGCCGGAATATCGTTTTTCAGGCATCTGAATAATAATGCTTTCTGGTCTTTCATCCTTAATTAATAATTAAATAAAACCTTCGGGATACTGCATGGTAATGCAATGTAGTGAGCCATGCTGCTTAATCAGCGGTGAACAATCCACACCGACAACTTCCCTATCCGGAAAAGTCATCTGCAACTGCTTACGCGCTTCTTCATCCCTTTCCTTATCATTATAAAACGGCAACAGAACGGCTTTGTTCATAATCAGGAAATTAGCATATGTAGCGGGCAGTCTGTGATTATCTTCATCATATACAGCTTTTGCCATTGGCAGAGCCACCAGTTTATATGGTTTTCCCTGATAGTCGGTAAAAGTTTTCAGTTGCTCTTCCATTTTTGCCAAAGCATGGTAATGTTCGTCCGATTTGTCGTCACACTTTACATAAGCTATTGTGTGCTCATCACAAAAGCGGGCAAGCGTGTCGATATGGCTGTCCGTATCGTCTCCGGCAAAATAGCCATGGTCGAGCCATAGTACTTTATTTAGTCCGAATACTTCTTTCAAATAGTCTTCTATGCCGTCTTTTGACAGGTAAGAGTTTCTATTTGGTGATAGCAGACATTCGGTTGTGGTAAGCAATGTGCCTTTTCCGTCCGATTCTATCGCGCCCCCTTCGAGTACGAAATCCTTTTTGTTGACCAGCGTAACATCATTCCCAAAAATCTCTTTCGCAAATAACCCTTTGGTTATCTGGTTGTCGAAATTGGATGCAAATTTCATGCCCCAGCCATTGAATGTAAAGTCGTAAACACATTTTTTACCATCTTTTATGACAGAGATTCCGCTATGGTCGCGTGCCCATGTGTCGTTTGTCGGTAATTCGACAAGGGTAAGATTTGTAAATAAGTCTTTATGTTCCCTTAGTTCGAATTTTACTGTTTCGGCACTGTAGCAGACAATAACCAACTTTTGCCTTTTCAATATCTCTACTGCAATATTTACATAGCAGGCTGTTACGTCTTCAATCATATATTCCCAATCGGTACCAAGATGTGGCCATGTGAGTTGTATCGCACTTTGTGGGTACCATTCGGGAGGTAAAAGTATAGGGTGAGCCATTAGAATCAACTTAATAATTATATATTATAGCAAAAATACAAATATTATCTTAATACACCACCCGTTATCATCCTTCCCGAATGTACAGACTGGCGTCGCGCGGAGAAGAACAATGCAGGATTAGAGTAAGTGCAAAGATCGGCAATCTCTATATTGTCAGCGGGAATACCGGCCTCTGATAAAGTAAGTTCGTTTGCCCGTTGCAGGTCGATATGCATTTTGCCGGTTTCTGGTTTTCTGTATCCTATATCTTCCATTATAAAGCCCGCTTGTTGGAAAGCGTCGACAACCTCCTCGCCGACCTCGAAGCGTTCCTGAGATATACACGGCGCTATTCCTGCCAATAGTTTAGTGGGATCGCAGTCGAATTGCTCTTTCATTTTAGCCACTGTTTTTGCTGCAATTTTGGCTACAGTGCCTTTCCATCCGGCATGGACGGCTGCAAGTATATTCTTTTCGGGGTCGAAAATCAGTACAGGGACACAGTCGGCTGTTGTGACGCCTATACAGATATTCTTCCGGTCGGTTATCAGTGCATCGATGCCATTCATCAGTTTTACTTTCTCAAGGTCGGGTTTGCTGAGAAATGAATCGTCGATAGTCAGTATTTTGTCTTCATGGGTCTGATAAGGAATGTAAATATCTTCTTCAGAAACTCCTATAGCCTGAGCCAGTCTCTCCTTGTTTTCGGCAACATTGTCGATATCGTCGCCCGAATACATACCGAGATTTAAAGATGTATAATCACCTGTGCTTACACCGCCTTTAATAGTAGTAGAAAAATGAAATAAATTTTCCTGCTTGAAGTGATTGAATTGTAAGAGATTAATCGCTTTTATTTCGGTAAATATCATGCTTTTGTTGTTATTTTAATGTTATCTTAGGTTAAATAAATAAACTTTTCCGATCAGGTTCTGTCTTAAAGATAATGTTGTTTTATTAATCAATTTTACGTATAATGAAGAAAATTTTACTCTTACTACTTGTTGCAATCCTTGCTGTTTCATTGAATGCACAGACTAACGATCATGAAAATTATTACAAAGGAATAGAATCTAATCAAGAACTTCGCCTTTCATCGGAACAAATTGCAAAAATAAAGAAACTTAAGCGAGAGATAGGGCCACAGTTTGCAGCAATTAATAAAGACCGGAATTTGTCGGGTTATGAGAAAGGAGAGAGAAAACGTGCTCTGGCTCAGAAGCACCGTGCCGAAATACGCTCGATACTTTCGGAAAACCAGATAACAATTCTGGATAAGAAATATGGTGTTAATTCGGACGGGAGCCTAAAAGATGTCATCTCAGATAAGTATGATTCACGGCTTGATGCCTTGGAAAGAAAGTATGAGGCGGATATAGATGCTTTGGAAGGCAACAATTCATTATCCAAATCTGAAATTAAAGCAAGAAAAAAAGCTTTGAAGGATGCTTATAAAGCCGAAAAGGATAAATTGAAAGCGGAAAAAGAATCTGCTAAACGCGCTACAATATTATAATTATTTCAATATAAAAATAAAAACCCATTGAATAACAGATCCAATGGGTTTCTTATTTTATAGTCTATTATTTTTCATCTTCTGTATCTTCTCCATAGTAAAAATCAGGGTCGAAGTCATCGTCTTCTTCATCCCAATCTTCTTCGATATCATCGTCCTCAGGAATTACAACCTCATCCTCTTCGTCGAATTCTACAGACTTAATATCCAAATTACGGTGCGTGATATTGAATGACTTCTGATATTCGCCGTCGGCATTCAGTTCGCGCCATAACAGGTCTTTCAGTGCCGTAATATTATATCCTGTAATGGACGAAATAAAGATATGTGGTATTTCCGGCAAATCGGCTTCCAAAGCTTCCATCAGTTCCTCGTCCAGCATATCCGATTTGGAAATGGCAAGCACACGCCGTTTATCGAGTAACTCGGGATTATATTGTGCTAGTTCGTTCAGCAATACCCGATATTCGTGATGTATATCGTCTGCATCGGCAGCAATAAGGAATAATAATAAAGAGTTTCGTTCGATATGCCGCAGGAAGCGTAATCCAAGACCTTTACCTTCGCTCGCCCCTTCGATAATTCCCGGAATATCCGCCATTACGAATGATTTATAGTCGCGGTAGCTGACAATCCCGATTTTCGGTTCAAGTGTAGTAAACGGATAATTGGCAATTTTCGGCTTGGCAGCAGATACTACCGACAGCAAAGTCGATTTTCCTGCATTCGGGAATCCTACCAGACCTACATCGGCCAATACTTTCAACTCGAGTATAACTCTGCGTTCTTCGTATGGTTCGCCCGGCTGCGCATAGCGCGGAGCCTGATTAGTAGGAGTCTTAAAGTGGTTGTTTCCACGTCCGCCTTTACCGCCTTTCAGCAGGATAACTTCCTGTCCGTCTTCGGTTACGTCGCAGAGATATTCGCCAGTTTCGGCATCATAGGCAACTGTTCCCATAGGAACTTCTATGATTTTTGTCTCCCCTTTTTTACCGGAGCTCAGCCTACCTGTACCGCCTTCCCCATGTCCGGCAAGTATATGGCGCTGGTATCTGAGGTGAAGCAATGTCCACAGGTTGCGGTTTGCCCGCAGGATAACATGCCCGCCGTCACCTCCGTCACCTCCGTCAGGGCCTCCTTTAGGGATGTACTTTTCGCGGCGGAAGTGTGTTGAACCCCTGCCTCCCTTTCCGGAGCGGCAATATATTTTGACGTAATCGATAAAATTTGAATCTGCCATAATTTAGTTACGAGTTACAAGCCCTAGGGGCAGTTACAAGTTACGAGTTACAGTTTACAAGTTCATGGATAAAGCATCTTGTAACTCGTAACTTGTAACTCGTAACTACTTAAATACAATTATTTTACTTTGTCAACGGCTTCGGTTATACGATCGAAGATTTCTTCGACAGTACCTACGCCTTTTATAGAGGCAAGTTTCCCACTTGTCTGATAATGTTCTTTGAGCGGAGAAGTCTGGTTTTTGTATACATCCAGGCGCGACTTAATTGTTTCCAGATTATCGTCGGAGCGTCCCGATTGCTGTCCTCGTTTGATAAGGCGGTCTATCAGTTCCGGCTCTTCTACTTCGAGGCTGACAACGATAGTCACTTCCTGACCTCTTTCTTTCAACATCTGTTCCAGTGCTTCGCTTTGAGGAATAGTGCGGGGAAAGCCGTCAAAGATTACTCCGGCAGCTTCTTTTTTGCTGTCGAGTACGTTTGCCAGCATGCCTATTACTACATCGTCGGGTACAAGTTGTCCTTTCGATATGTAATTTTCGGCAAGTTTACCGAGTTCTGTGCCGTTTTTCATTTCAGCACGTAATACATCGCCTGTAGAAATGTGTGCAAGATTGTATCTCTTAATCAGGTTCTCACTCTGAGTACCTTTGCCTGAGCCCGGAGCTCCAAAAATTATAATATTCAACATGTTTATAAAGTTATAAGTGAGGAGTTAAGAGTTATAAGTTGCGAATTTGTCAACTTGTTTACTCGTCTACTCGTATCTACTTTTTAATTCTTAATCTTATAAATATCCGGCAGATTACGGCCATATCCGTCGTAATCGAGTCCGTATCCTACAATAAAGTCGCTAGGTATTTCCAGTGCCACATAATCCAGTTTCAACTCATGCTGCAAAGCATCCGGCTTGAGTAACAATGTTGTTATCAGAATTTCCTTTGGCTCGTCGCAAATCAACTGTTCCAGCATAAGGGTCATTGTGTATCCGGTGTCTACAATATCTTCGACAATAACTATCGTACGTCCTTTGATATCTTCTTCCAATCCGTATATCTCTTTGATCTTTCCGGTCGAAGTGGTGCCTTTATAAGAAGACATCTTCACGAATGATACTTCGGAAGGAACAGATACGCGTTTCATCAATTCAGAAGCATACATAAAAGAACCGTTCAGGACACAGATAAACAAAGGGTCTTTATCTTTCAGATCATTGCTCAGTCGGGCGGCAACATCGTCGATCGCTTTTTCTATTGTTTCCTGTGTAAGGAAAAGTTCAAACTCCTTATCCTTAATTTTCACCGTTTTCATGTATGGCCTCACTCTAAATTGTTAGTAAACTGCAAAAGTAGTATAAATCGCTTAATTGAGCGTTATTTAATGTTATCTTTTTACATAACTGATTCTTAGATTTATTTACGGTAAGTAATATGGAATGGTTGCATATTCTGTGAAAATATTTATCTTTATGCCTAGCCTTGAATATAAATTCTCAAATAACTCAATTAATCTTATCTTACTATGAATGTATTAAAAGTGATTTGTTTTTTTTCGCTTCTTGTACTGGCAGGATGTGATAAATCTCCGGATGCAGCAATAATCTCAGGGAAAATAGAAGGAAAGAGTATAGATTCTATAGAATATTCACTGCCGGTAAACGGGGTTTCTTTTACGGGATTCACAGGAAAAACTGCTGTAGACAGCCTGGGTAATTTTACCATATCTCTGATTATGGAAAAGCCTGCTATTATTTCTTTAATGGGATTCGGGTCGGGTAAAAAAATAATAATCGAACCTGCGCAGAAATATGACCTTCATATTAAAGCAGACGATAACAATTCATCCCTGAGCATAACAGGGCTTAATGAAGAAGGCAATAAACTTTTTTCGGAACTGCCTAATCCGCCGTTTCTTGAAATGGAGCTGAGGAAATATGGCAGAAATGCCTCCTTAGATTCCATGAAAACGGATATGGCTGCAAAGAAAGCGGAAGCTATCGGTTTTTTTAAAAAATTACTGGATGAAAAGAAAGTATCTGCAAAGTTTTATGATATGGTGGGAGCCGAACTGGACTGTTATTACGCAGCTTTGGAAACTTTAGCTCATTATTCGAAAATGGATTTCTCAGGAAATCTGAAAGAACAATCCGCAGCTCTCGATAGTATTTACTCGCAATATCCTCCCGACAGCGAACGGTTAATGGCTTCATCCTACTGGTATCAATATGCGGACAGGTATATAACCGTATACAAAGAAATAGCCGCAGGGGAATATAATCAGGAAAAACTTAGGGAGATATATGAGGCAGGTAAGATATATACATATTTTGTTGAAAATTCGAAGAAGAACTTTACCGGTTTGCGATTGGAATATTTCATAGCTGCTTACCTTTATTTCCAGAGTATACAGAAAAATTATGAAGCGGAGTTAATAACTCTGTACAATCAATTCAAAACCGATTATCCCGACAGTAAGTATATTGTTTTTTTAGAGCCTTTGATAAATGAGATCGCAGATTATCAGAAAAAAATATCTGCCGATTTTTCTGAAAATATGAAATTTGTCCCCGATTATCAGAATATCAATACTTTAAAAGAACTTATATCCCTGTTTAAAGGAAAGAAACTTTATATAGACATTTGGGCGACATGGTGTGGCCCGTGCAAAACTGAATTTAAATATAACAAGGAATTGAAGGAAATATTAAAGGAGAAAGGGATGGAGTCTATATACATTTCCATTGATGAGGACAGGAATGATAAGCAATGGAAAGATATGATTAAATTCTATTCTCTCGAAGGTAATCATGTGCGGGTGAATAAGGCATTGGATGCAGATTTGCGAAAAGTATTCGATCGGGATGGTATGATCGCTATACCGTGGTATATTATGGTGGACGAAAACGGTACAATCATAGAAAAGCATGCAAAAGCTCCATCCCAACTGATAAAGGATAAATAATCAGATAAATGATTAAAAGACAAAAGGCTACGGATTCCGTAGCCTTTTATATTTTGTAAAAGCGTATTTATCACTGAGGTGCTCCGTAAACTTCCTCGCAAGGTTGGATAATTACCCAGCCTTCGCCTTCAAACATCATCTGGAAGCTTTCACCACTACCGCGTCCGATAAATGTTTTCAGTGAGATGTCTGTTTTCATCTGAGGAGTAAGGTTGCCCGACCATGCTACTGTTGCATTAGGATCTGTAAATACAGGCTGTCCCGGTTTAACGATCAAGGTCATAGGGTTTCCGTGAGTAGTGATAGCAATGTGACCAGTTCCTGTCAGGCGTGCCTGGAATAGTCCCCCACCCATGATTCCTGCAACGCTCTTCATCATTTTTACTTCCGATTTAACACCTTCTTCGTGAGCAAGGATGTCATTACCGTTAACGTTGATAGATTCATTTTCAAGATAAAGGATACGTACTCTTTTTTCGAAATCGGCAGCATAAACGCGGCCTGTACCTGTTGTCTTCATCATGGTTGTTCCTTCACCGGACATAGTTTTCTTAAGCAGGTTGCCGATACCTTTGCTCAGCATGCCTTCTCTTTCGAATTTTATATTCCCCGTGTATGCTACCATCGCTCCTTTTTTTAGCATCACCATTTGGTTGTTGATGTTAAGTTCAAGCATATAAGGACTTTCTAACTGGAAGAAATCATTTTTTGATTCGTCTTGCGCTGTTTCTTCGATAAATGCCTTAATAGAATATTTGTTCATAGTGTAAAGTTTTAATAATTAATTAAATACTAAGTTTTGTTATTTTAAATCTCTTCAAATTCTAAGCAAGAAAGCCTAAAAGTAGTAAAATTTATTAAAAAGTTGCTATAAAACGCAATGAATGATATCTATATTTTGATATATATGTTTTTCTTATACAGAATATTACCTATTATCCAGCAAATGGCGACAAAAAGCAAGGCGTAGACCAGCGCCCCGAAATAATCTCCGAAATAGGGTTGCAGCAGAACCGTGTATATATATTCTTTAGCAGATATATATCCTTCCTGATATGGGAACACAGCCTGATAAGATAATGTACCCAGTACACCTGCAAATACATATATAAAGAGGGGGTTCACTCCGAACGACTCGAAAAATACACTCCATTTTTTGTGTCCTTTTATATCGATAATCCAGACCAGTAAGGCAAGGAATAACGAACCTAGCCCGCATGTTGCCAAAACAAATGTCGGAGTCCATAGCTTTTTGTTGATAGGGCAACCATAACTTAGCAGTAAGCCGAGGAATGTAAGTATAGTACCGATGATAAACAATTGCGTTATCCTCTTCTCATTGTCCTTTGTATTCATAAGTACAGCTCCACAGCAAAAACCAATGAGGACGTGGGCAATCGCCGGCAGGGTGCTTAATACTCCTTCGGGATCAATTGCTACACCACCGTCTACAAGCAAATGTTTCATACCTAATACTGCTCTGTCGACTACCGATACGATACTCTCATCACTTCTTTCAAAACCGTTACCAAACAGTAGTAAAAGGAAATATCCGATAAGAGTTACTCCTATGATGTATGGAATATATTTGTGTTTTACAGTAATGGCAACAATAGAGGCTATGCCATAAGTGAGCGCCAGACGTTGCATTACACCCAATATACGTATACGTTCGAAATTTGTTATGGCTCTGAAAAACCTTTCGAAGAATCCGAGTCCTTCCGGTTCCAGCACATGGTAAGTACGGAAAGAAAGTCCGATCCACGCAAGCCCTAATCCGATAACGAATATAACAAGCGTCCGTTTCAGTATCTTCAACAGAGTAGGGGTGCTGAACTCAAAATTAAATTTCCGCAACGAAATATAAGTAGATATTCCCATAATGAACATGAAGAAAGGGAATACAAGATCGGTAGGAGTAAGACCATTCCATTCAGCATGCTGAAGCGGCGCATAAGTATGCTGCCACGAGCCTGAATTGTTTACCATGATCATTCCTGCAATAGTGATGCCGCGCAATACGTCTAGGGCAAGTAATCTGCCCGAAGGTTTCTGTGTCATTTCTTTAATTTTTTATTTGGTTAACTATATGAATATATGTATCACACAGGTGCGGCATTTCCTGTGCGATACCTTATTTTTCTTATTCTTCTACCAAAGCAAAATCCAGTTGCTTGCGCTCCAGATTGGCACGGGCAACTTTTATTTTTATAGGTGCGCCCAGACTATAGATGCGCTTGTTGCGGCGACCGCGCAGACAATAATTCTTTTCGTCGAATTCGTAAAAATCATCGTCCAGATCGCGGATAGGAATCATTCCCTCGCATTTATTCTCATTTATTTCGGCATATAGTCCCCACTCGGTTATGCCGGAGATAACAGCATCGAATACCTGTCCCAGCTTGTCGGACATATATTCCACCTGTTTATATTTTATTGAAGCACGTTCGGCGCTTGCTGCCAGTTGTTCCATTTCGGAACTGTGCTCACATTTACTTTCGTATAATTGTTTGCTTACACTGCGTCCTCCATCCAGATAACGGGTAAGCAGGCGGTGTACCATCATATCAGGATAACGGCGTATAGGAGAGGTGAAATGCGTATAGTATTCGAATGCCAAGCCGTAGTGCCCGATGTTAGCTGTAGAATAGATTGCTTTAGCCATTGCGCGGATAGCGATAGTGGAAATGAGGTTTTCTTCCGGTTTCCCGCTGACTTCATCCAGCAAATGGTTTATGGATTTAGATACATTCGTTTTCGTTCCGTCTACTTTTATTTTATAACCGAAACGGCGGATAAATTCGGATAGGTTCTCCATTTTTTCCGAATTAGGCACGTCGTGGATACGGTAGACAAATGTTTTTGCTGTCTTGTTTTTAGGAACATTCCCGACAAATTCGGCAACGGTGCGGTTTGCGAGAAGCATAAATTCTTCTATCAGCTTGTTCGATTCCTTAGCATATTTGAAATATACGCTCAGCGGTTTACCGTGTTCGTCGATTTCGAATCTTACTTCGTGGCGGTCGAATGCAATAGCTCCGTTATCGAAACGTTTTGCACGAAGTTTCTTGGCCAGATCGTTTAGTTTCAAAACTTCTTCTTTATAGTCACCCTCGCCTGTTTCTATAATGTCCTGCGCTTCTTCGTAAGTAAAACGCCTGTCGGAATGGATGACGGTACGCACGATACGGTGTTTCTTAATGTTGGCTTCATCGTCCATTTCGAAAACAACGGAGTAGCAGAGTTTGTCCTCGTGAGGACGCAGTGAACACAACCCGTTACTCAGATGCTCAGGTAGCATAGGTATTGTCCTGTCTACAAGATATATGGATGTAGCACGGCTTTCACCTTCTTTATCTATAATATCCCCTTCCTGTACATAATGGGTGACATCTGCTATATGTACGCCGATTTCCCAGCGACCGTTTTTCAGTTGTTTTATAGATAGGGCATCGTCAAAGTCTTTTGCATCGCGAGGGTCGATAGTAAAGGTGGTTGTACCTCTCATATCTTCGCGTTTGGCAATCTCTTCTTTTGTGATTTCTTCCGGTATTTTATTGGCGGCGGCTTCAACTCTTTCCGGATATTTGTACGGTAGACCGTATTCTGCCAGTATGGCGTTCATCTCCGTATTGTTTTCTCCTGCCTGCCCCAGAATGTCTATTACCTTACCGATAGGATTTTTAGCTTTTTGCGGCCACTCTACTATTTCTACCAATGCTTTATCTCCGTCTTTTCCGCCTTTAAGGTTTTCTTTCGGGATAAATATATCGTTTGCCAGTATTTTACTGTCCATTACCAAAAAAGCAAATTGCTTCTGAACATCGAGTGTGCCGACAAATGTATTTTGTTTGCGTTCCAGTATTTCTATTACTTCGGCTTCCGGATCACGTCCTTTACGTTTTGCCAGCATCTGCACTTTAACGCGGTCGCCGTTCATGGCATGTGCCGAATTGCGTTCTGCAACGAAAACATGTGAACTGTCGTCGTCACCATCGGCAACAAAGAAATTCTTCCCGTTGCTTCTGCGTTCGAATGTTCCTTCCACGAAAAGTCCGCGGTTATTGGATTTATATTTTCCCCGTGCAGTTTCTATAATGAAGGCATCTTCCTGCAGGTCATACAATATATTTGTGATCAATTGCTTTTCGGCCGGCTTTTTGAATCCGAGTTTTTCAGCAACTTGTTTAGAACTGAAAGATTCGGATGAATTTCTGTTGAAAAAGTTTACAATACTGTTGATTATATCTGATTTTGTCTTCCTTTTATCAGTTTTGTGAGGCGGTTTATTTTTAGCCATGTTGTATAATAATTTCTTTATTTTGTTTTTCAGGTAAACATTCGCAGGATGCAAAATGTTATGGCCTTCGTATTTTTACTAAGTTTCAAATGTACAAAAAAGAATTAAATTGTACATCTGATTATTTGTGAATGAAGTACTTTTCTAATAATATTATGTAATTTTGCTTTCCAATAAATAAGAACAGATAATAATGCCTTGTATATTAAATATAGAAACCGCTACGGAAGTATGCTCTGTTGTAGTATCGCGCGACGGTGAAGTGATTTTTCAGAGAGAAGAAACAAAAGGGCCTTCACATGCCGTACTCTTGGGCGCTTTTGTCGATGAAGCGGTGAAAACACTACGCGGTCATGGCATAGCTTTAGATGCTATAGCCGTAAGCTGTGGCCCCGGTTCATATACCGGACTACGCATAGGCGTGTCGGAAGCAAAAGGGCTGTGCTTCGGATTGAATATTCCGCTCATAGCCCTTAATTCCTTAAAGATTATGGCGAACGGAGTACTGAAAAGGAACGACCTTGAAGACTATTCATTATTATGTCCTATGATCGATGCCCGCCGTATGGAAGTATATGATGTATTGCTGAACAAGGATTTGCAGGAAGTTCGCCCTGTAAGCGCCGATATTATCGATAATGATTCTTTTGCGGAATATCTCGCTAAGCATCGTATCCTCTTTTTCGGCAATGGGGCTGAAAAATGTAAGTCTGTATTACAATCTGAAACAGCTTTGTTTTTAGATAATATATATCCGCGGGCGTTAGATATGATTAGCCTTGCTGAAGAGGCTTTTAAAGAAAATGCCTTTGAGGATGTTGCATATTTCGAGCCGTTTTATTTAAAGGAGTTTGTGGCAACAGTGCCGAAGAATAAGGTGCTGGGGAATCCCTCTAAGTCATAATTCATTATTTATTCAGAATAATAAAACAGCAGTAATAATCGTTATTTCTGCTGTTTTTTATGCTTTCAAATCTTAATCTATTATATAATACAATGTAATTGCTATAACTCCTAACATGGATAAACAGGAATATAACAGTTCTTTCTTAGGCCATTTTTTTATATTAATAACAACAATGACGCCTACAGATAATATAGTAATAATTCCATATATAATAAGAGGCAACATATAATTAGCTGTCAGTAATACAGTTGCTGCAGTTATTATAGCATAAACTAATATTATTTTGTCGATTAAAGGATTTACCAATTTGAACATAGCTTATTATTTGAGTGGTATATTCCTTAAACTATATAATATATTATCGCTAAAAATGATATTGCCAACATTGCAATAATGGAATGTAAAAGTTCTTTTTTCGACCATTTCTTTCTATTAATAAAAATAATAATTCCCATTGAGATAATAGCAATGCAACTATAAATTATGAGAGGTATAACATTGCTCGTAATTAATAAAGTGGCTGAAGCAATAATAGTATAAGCTATTATTATTTTATCTACTAAAGGATTTACAAATTTAAGCATGGTTTTTCATTATGTAATTAATTAAGGTCGCAAAAGAATTATACTGTCTAAATTTAAAAATAATATCCCAAATATTTTCTTTTTCAAATATTATATCTATATTTACGAAAAAATAGTAGTTTTACGTAAATGATATACTAATGGAAAAGCTAACTCATCAGGAAGAATCTATCATGCTTCATATCTGGCAACTCAAAGAATGTGTAGTAAAAGATATAATAAATGAAATGGATGATCCCAAACCACCCTATACAACTGTAGCATCGGTAGTGCGCAATCTGGAGCAAAAAGGATATCTCAATTCGAAGAAATATGGGAATGTATGGGTATATACTCCAAAGATAGAGGAAGATGAATATAAAAAGGTCTTTATGTCGTCCGTTGTAAAAAGCTATTTCGAAAATTCATATAAAGAACTGGTATCTTTCTTTGTCAAGGAAGAAAAAATATCTTCGCAAGAATTAAAGGAGATAGTAAAAATGATTGAGAGAGGAGAATCTTAATTAAAAGATAAAGCGCCATGGATTACGCGATCATTATATATCTGGCAAAGGTGTCAATTGCTTTGGCCTTATTTTACGGTTTATACTTGCTCTTTCTGAGAAAAGACACATTTTTAAGGCTCAGGAGAGGATTTTTTCTGATTGCATTATTGTTTTCACTGCTGTTTCCCGCATTCACTATCGAAATACCTGCCACAAGCGACACACCTCTGTACATACCTGCCTATTGGCTTCCCGAAGCAGAGGCTATCGAAATTGTAGCGGATGCCGATTCGGAATCTGCGCTGATAGATATGCGAACGATAGCATTAGGCGTATTATTCACTATATCTCTGATTTGTGCACTGAAGTTTATATTTCAGCTTTTGAGTATAGTCAGGCTTCGGTTTGCTAACGAATCGGAAGAGAAAGTAAACTGTCGCATAATAAAAGTAAAAGATAAAAAAGCTTCGCCTTTCTCCTTTTTCGGCTGGATTTTTATAAACCGTGATATGGATTGCGCGGCAAAACTCGATGAGATAATAGCTCATGAGCAGGTTCACGTAAGGCAATACCATTCTATAGATGTTTTGCTTTTCGAGATATTCTGTATATGCTTCTGGTGGAACCCGTTTGCATGGCTACTGAAGAAAGAGATGAAGCTGAATCTGGAATATCTGGCTGACGAGGGAGTTTTAAATTCAGGCTACAATACAAAAGAATATCAATATATATTATTAGAAGTTTCAAGTAAGAATACCGGTATATCACTTATTAATAATTTCAATGTATCACAACTCAAAAAAAGAATATCGATGATGAATAAACAAAAAAGTTCGATAATATCATCCCTGAAATATATGCTGGCTGTGCCGTTGGGTATAGTGCTTTTGTTGGGTAATGCAATACAGGCAACAACAACATTGAATGATTTTTCTATCGATGGTATTACTGAAGTAATAGACGAGTTACACTCTCCCCAAGAGAATGCAGATGCATATAATTCGGCAGAAGTAATGCCGGAATTTCCCGGTGGTGCAGATGCTATGATGTCTTTTATCAATAACACACGGAAATATCCTGTAAGTGCAATAGACAAAAAAGCAGAGGGGCGTGTAATGGTACGCTTTGTTGTAAAAAGTACTGGTGAAGTAGCAAAGGCTGAAGTTTGGCGTGGTATTAATCCCGATCTGGATAAAGAAGCAGTTCGTATTGTAAGTGCAATGCCAAAATGGATTCCGGGTAAACAGGGCGGCAAGGCTGTGGATACGTACTTTAATTTGCCTGTTATATTCAAGATGCCGGCAGATTCACGGGAAAAAGCAGTAGCCGGTTCCGGTAATCAGGTACCAAAAACAGGTAAAGAAAAAACAGAAGAAACACCTTCTTTTCCAAAAGGAGAAGCAGCTATGCAGGCTTTTATCGCTGCTAATATGAAATATCCGGTAGAAGCGCAAAAAGAAGGTTTGCAGGGACGGGTATTAGTCAAATTCATGGTTAAAAGTACCGGAGATATTACAGATATATCTATAGTTCGCGGAATCGATCCTTTACTAGATACTGAGGCTTTAAGAGTAGTAAAGTCGATGCCTAAGTGGAATCCGGGTAAAAAAGACGGTAAGGCAGTAGATACATACTTTACGTTACCATTTGTATTCAGGCTTAGTAAAGGCGATTGTACATCTTCTATAAATAAAGAAGCGGAAAATGATTCGAATACATTGTTTGTATATAATGGTAAACTCGTGAAAGCAGCTGAATTCAAAAAATATGAAGAATCTATAAAATCACAGGATAATAAAGGTGCTATCACAACTATAATGGTACTCTCCGAAGCTGACGGCGTGAAAAAGTACGGACAAAAAGCTAAAGGCAAGAAAGTAGTGGAAATGAGTACACCAGCTGTATAATATAAAAGGTAAAATAACTAAACTACAAGAGGCAGACGGGATCTTTTCCTCTGCCTCTATTCTTTATATATTTTTTGAAGGATGAAAAAAATTGTAATTATCATTTGTTTATTATTTTCAGGTATACTGAATGCTTTTTCGCAAAGCGATCAAGATCAACTCCGGGAATATCTTCGTAATTTTCAATACCAAAAGGCACTCGACTATATCGAAATGCAGGAACCAACGAAAGATTTATTTATTCAAAAGGCACTTTGTTATAAAGCATTGGGCAATTATCAGAAATCTTTGGAGATATTGTATCCCTTATCTAAAGAATATAACGGTGACCTTCAGATTATAACGGAGATGGCCGTATGCTATGAAGCACTTTCACAGCGTGACTCGGGGATAGATTGCTATAATGAACTTATCCGGCTCGATTCTGCAAATGTTTATTTCAAGATGCAGAAAGCTGATTTATTGTATCAGCAGGGAAAATATCGCCAATCATTAGAGCTATTCAGGCATATAAATGAAGATCACGGTATGACTAATGCTCTTAAAAGAGTAGGACAGTGCTACGAAAAGCTGAATCTTCCCGATAGCGCTTTGTTATATTTTAAAGAAGCATGGGAAATTAATCCTTACGATGGATTTTCAGCCGCAAGCTTCGTAAACCTTTGTCTGAAGACCCAGAGGACCCCTGAAGCTGTTGCTTATTCCGATAAGTATATGGAAACAGATACGACCAATCATCAGATGAATCTGTTGAATGCTTTAAGTTATTATAGTATCAATGATTTTGAGTCTGCAATATCCAAATTTGAGGGCTGTATCAATCGGGGAGATAGTTCCCTAATTGTGAACCGTAGTTTAGGGCTTTCTTATTATTCTATAGGTGAAAGTGAAAAAGCATATCCTTATCTCGACAGGGCTTTTGCTCAGGATACGACCAATAACAATGTCCTTTATTGTCTGGCAGTGACCTGTAACGATGAAGCCAAGTATGATGATGCTGCATTTTATTTTCAGAAACTGCTCGACCGTACTATCCCTCCGGATATGGCTCTTTATCTCTATTACAGGGGTATGGCGATCGCATATGAGAGAAACATGAAAAATCAAGAGGCTGTAGATAGCTATCTGCTGGCGCTTAATTATGCAAAAGGCAACCAGAAGATGCATCTGTATTATACTATTGCCCAACTATACGAACTCTTTCTTCGTGAGGATGCAGACGCTTTAGTCTATTATAAATTATATAATACCAGCCTGACTGAATATTATGAAGATCTGAAAGTTAAAGCGGATACGGAGCCTATGGAAATAGAAGAGACAAAAATGAAACTGGATAATCTTGACGGCTATATTAAGCGATTAGAAAAACGTATTACTAAAAAGGCTTTTTAACTTATAATTCCCCAGTTATATTTGTTGCCGCTCAGTTTCCGCAATTGTTTTCGTAGTATAAGATTGTCGGGTTTTTCCATTGCAGGATCGTCGTCCAGTATTTTTTGCGCTACTTCACGTGCATATTGCACGATTTCACCGTCGCGCACAAGGTTGGCTATTCTCAGGTTGAACGGTATGCCGCTTTGCTGAGTACCCTCCAGATCCCCCGGCCCGCGTAGTTTCAGGTCGGCTTCTGCTATTTCGAATCCGTCGTTGCTTTCCACCATAATATTGATTCGCTTGCGGGTATCGGCGGAGAGTTCGTAAGGTGTTACAAGTATACAATAAGACTGGTCTGCCCCGCGACCTACACGCCCCCGTAGCTGATGCAATTGTGAAAGGCCGAAACGTTGTGCCGACTCAATAACCATTACCGAAGCATTCGGTACGTTCACGCCTACTTCGATAACGGTCGTCGCTACCATTATCTGTGCCTCATTGGCTATGAACCGTTGCATCTCTGCATCTTTTTCTTTCGGCTTCATCTTGCCGTGCACCTTGCATACCGTATATTCCGGAAAAACTTCTTTGATATGTTCGAATCCTTCTTCCAGATTTTTCAAATCCAGCTTTTCGCTTTCTTCTATCAGCGGATAAACGATATATACCTGTCTGCCTTCTCGTAATTGTTTCCGGATAGATTCGTATAAAGAACCTCTTTTTTTATCGTACTGGTGAATTGTCTGTATCGGCTTCCTGCCGGGAGGCAGTTCATCAATAACCGAAACATCGAGGTCACCGTATACGGTCATTGCAAGCGTTCGCGGAATGGGTGTTGCCGTCATTACCAATATATGCGGAGGATTAACGTTCTTCGTCCATAATTTTGCCCGTTGGGCGACACCGAACCGATGCTGCTCGTCGATGACTACCAGTCCGAGGTTGCCGAACTGCACTGTATCTTCTATCAACGCATGTGTGCCGACCAATATCTGGAGGTCGTTTGTAAGCAGCATGCTGTGTATGCGTTCCCTGTCCTTTTTCTTTGTAGAGCCTGTCAGTAACTCTACTTTTACATCCATTCCGGCGAGAAACTCCATTATCGTATGATAATGTTGTGTAGCCAATATTTCGGTGGGAGCCATCATTGCCGCCTGAAAGCCATTGTCCATGGCTATCAGCATCAGCATGAGTGCGACTAGTGTTTTCCCACTACCGACGTCACCTTGCAATAGGCGGTTCATTTGTTCGCCTTTAGCCATATCCTGCCGTATCTCTTTAATAATGCGTTTTTGGGCATTGGTGAGAGGGAATGGCAAATTCTGTTCATAAAATTTATTCAGATAATCTCCCACTTTAGTAAAAACGAAACCTTTCAGCTTTGATCTCCGGTCGGCAGTATATTTCAGTATATTGAGCTGGATGTAAAACAGTTCTTCAAACTTTAGCCGGTATTGAGCTTCTCTGAGAAGGGCTGCATTTTCGGGAAAATGTATATTTCGCATAGCTTGCTTAAGACCCATCAGTCGTGCTTCCTGCAATACGGTCTCGGGTAAAGTTTCGGGGAGTGTCCTGATAACAGATGAGAAAGCCGAAGCCATTATTTTCTGAATCGCTTTCGAATTCAGATAATGGTTTTTCATTTTCTCTGTCGTATTATAATAGGGCATCAACCCTGTCGGACGCTCTTCTTCGGTGATATAGGGGTCGACATCAGGATGGGCGATATTAAATTTATCGCCGAACATTGTAGGTTTTCCGAAAATGATGTATGGACGGTTCACTTTATATTTATCTACGATAAATTTAGCTCCCTGAAACCAGACAAGATCGATAAAGCCTGTTTCGTCGGTAAAATGGGCGACAAGGCGTTTTTTGCGACCTTCCCCGAACGATTCGAATGCAGTTATTCGTCCTTTCAATTGTATGTATGGCATATTGCCATCTATTTCGTGGATAAAATAGATGCGGCTGCGGTCGATATATTTATATGGAAAATAGTACAGCAGGTCTTCTACCGAAAATACATTAATCTCTTTATTCAGTATCTCGGCTTTTTTCGGACCTACTCCTGCCAAAAATTTTATGTCTGTCTGGAAATTGTCAGTCATTTTACAAAGTTATAAGATTTTGTCTGCTGTGAAAAAACTCTTTCGGATAATTTAATTGGAAAAGGAGCAAATGATGAGTACAAGTTTATGTCTATAATTGTTTATATGATATATCGGCTGTCGGGTAACTGATTATCCGGTTTATGGCGCTCTTTGAAAAGTAAGCAGTGGATAAAAATTCTGTAAAAGATTCTGGTGTTGTAGATGTTAATTAACAATTGATTTGCCTGTATTTATATTTAGAAGTATATATTTGTAAATAGATGTATCATGGAAAACAAAGAGATAATATAGGTAAAGGGTTTTTTATTTGTAAGTAAGCACTTCAATTGTATTAGCAGATTTAACCTTAATCGATAAGATTATCTCATATTAATTATATTATATTCTTAATATTATGAGGATTGGTATAGATATAGACGGCACAAGCATGCGGCTCGGAATAGTAGATGGGGGACATATATTCCGTAAAATAGTGGTGCCTGCAGAGGCAACAGAATCAGAAACTTCTATTGTGGATAATCTGATTGAAACGATTGGTCAGATTGCAAACTCAAATATCCGTGGCATCGGTATCGGGGTTTCGGGCATTGTCAATACAAGTAAAGGTATAGTCCAGGATGCAATAAATATCCCATCGTGGAAGAATTTACCGCTTAAAGATATTCTGGAAAAAGAATTTCACATCCCTGTTTTTGTAAACAACGACTCTAACTGTTTTGCCTTTGGTGAGCGTTATTATGGTGAAGGTACTCTTTACCGTGATATTGTCTGCGTAACATTGAGTATTGGTGTGGGAGCAGGCATTATTATCAATAATGAACTATATAACGGAAACAATACAGGAGCGGGAGAAATAGGAAGTCTTCCATATTTGTATTCCGACTACGAACGTTATTGCGGACAAAAGTTCTTTGTCAGGAATAATACTACGGCAGAAGAAGCTTATGAACTTGCTTTGCAGGGAGATAGTAACATGCTGGCACTTTGGGCGGAATTAGGAGATCATATCGGTAATCTTTTAAAAACAATTTTGTTCACATACGACCCTCAGGCCATCATACTGGGTGGTAATATCATAAAAGGATATGAATTGTTTGCCGATTCCATGTATGAAAGTGTATACAAGTTTCCTTTCAAAGAAACGGTAGAGCGTATAAAAATCCTGCTTACAAAGAGAGAAGATATTAATCTTCTCGGGGCGGCTGCCCTTGTTGTCTGAACCTATATGCTATAGAAAATGTTCAATCATAATAATTATATAAAACCTTTGATATGAGATTAGATTTAAGTTCGCAAATTGTACTGGATAGGGTACCCCAGCGCTACTATCGTCCCGAAAACGAATTTGAGCTGTCGGCACTCACCCGTTACGAAAAAGTACCTACCGAGATTTACGAATCGTCTGTTGAGGCATCTTTATATATTGCAAAGGAAATTGCAAAAAAGATAAAGGAAAAGCAGGAAGCAGGTTTGCCGTTTGTTCTGGGGCTGCCGGGAGGGCATTCTCCACAGACTATTTATCAGGAACTTATCCGTTTGCATAAGGAAAAGGGACTGAGCTTCAAAAATGTTATCATATTTAATATATATGAATTCTATCCGCTGGCTCCACAGTCGAATAGTAACCTGAAATTATTGAAAGAATCTCTGCTGGATTATATCGATATCGATCCGGGCAATGTATATTCACCTGACGGTTCCGTACCGAAAGCGGAAATTTTGAATTATTGCCGCGAGTACGAACAGGCTATACGAAATGCCGGAGGAATAGACTATCTCCTTTTGGGACTTGGGCGTGCAGGTAATATCGGTATTAATATTGCCGGATCGAGTGTGAGTTCACAAACACGTCTGATATTGTTAGATGTTCAATCGAAAAAAGAGGCAGTCAACACTTTCGGTTCGGTGGATAAAGTACCGGTAAGTGCCGTAACTATGGGACTGGCAACGATCATGAAGGCTCGTCAGATAGCGCTTATTGCTTGGGGTGAAGATAAATCGAAAAGCGTGAAAGATGTAGTTGAAGGAGTTATTTCCGATGCAGTACCTGCTTCTTGCCTGCAGGCTCACGAAAATGCAAAAGTGCATATCGACTTGAATGCTGCTTTTGAACTGACCCGCATTAATCATCCATGGTTGGTAACAAGCTGCGACTGGAATAATAAATTAATTCGCAGGGCTATAGTGTGGTTGTGTTTCAAAGTAAATAAACCTATTCTTAAACTGACAAATAAAGACTATCAGGATAACGGGCTTGAAGAGTTACTTGCATTATATGGCTCTGCCTACAATGTCAATATCAAGATATTCAATGATCTACAGCATACTATTACCGGATGGCCGGGTGGGAAACCGAATGCGGATGATACCAACCGCCCTGAAAGGGCAAAGCCTTATCCGAAACGTGTAATTATTTTCAGTCCTCACCCCGACGATGATGTTATTTCTATGGGTGGTACGTTTAAAAGGCTGGTAGATCAGAAGCATGATGTACATGTAGCTTATCAGACATCTGGTAATATTGCAGTAGGCGATGAGGAAGTAATCCGTTATGTTTCTTTCCTTGAGGATGTGAGACAGAAATACGATCCCGAAAATGAAGTGTCTAAAAAGAAATATGCCGAAATTCTTCAATATCTTCTGCATGATAAAAAAGAGGGGGATATAGATACTCCTGATATTCTTTTCATAAAAGGTCATATCCGCCGTCAGGAAGCAACTACTGCTTGCCGCTACGTAGGAATGGATACGAATAATATTTCTTTTCTCGACTTGCCTTTCTATGAAACGGGTCGTGTGAAGAAGAAGCCGATTTCGGAAGCTGATGTGGAAATAGTGAAAGATTATCTTTCATCGGTAGAGCCGCATGAAGTGTTTGTTGCAGGTGACTTAGCCGATCCGCACGGAACACACAAGGTTTGTCTGGATGCTATTCTGGCAGCTGTAGATGAACTGAAAGGCGCAGAATGGCTAAAGAATTGCCGCTTCTGGATGTATCGTGGTGCGTGGGCAGAGTGGGAAATCGACCATATAGAAATGGCTGTACCGATTTCACCGGAAGAATTGAGGGCTAAACGAAATGCCATTCTGAAGCATCAGTCTCAAATGGAAAGCGCTCCGTTTTTAGGTAACGATGAACGTCTGTTCTGGCAACGTTCCGAAGACAGAAACAAGGCTACTGCAGAGCTGTACCGTTTGCTAGGGTTAGCTTCTTATGAGGCTATCGAGGCATTTGTAGAATATCATCCTTTGTAAATTATAATAAGAAAAGGCAAACCTTTCAGGATATAATTATTATCTTTGAAAGGTTTGTTTTTTATTATTAATGCCATAATATCTAAAACTAATATAACATGAGATTAATTATCCAGCCTGATTACAATTCCCTGTCGCAATGGGCGGCTAACTATGTAGTATCAAGAATAAATGCAGCAAATCCGACAGTTGATAAGCCGTTTGTGCTCGGATTGCCTACAGGTTCTTCTCCTATAGGAATGTATGAAGAGTTAATTAGGCATTATCAGGAAAAAAATGTTTCGTTCAAGCATGTCATCACATTCAATATGGATGAATATGTAGATTTGCCGAAAGATCATCCGCAGAGTTATCACACTTTTATGTGGGATAAATTTTTCAGCCACATAGATATCGAGCCTGCCAATATAAATATACTGGACGGGAATGCAGCCGATCTCGATGCCGAATGTGCTGCATATGAAGCGAAGATGAAAGCGGTAGGCGGAGTAGACCTGTTCTTGGGTGGAGTAGGACCTGACGGTCATATTGCATTCAATGAACCCGGTTCATCACTTTCGTCACGTACCCGTATTAAGACATTGACGCACGATACTATTATTGCTAATTCGCGTTTCTTCGGTAATAATGTGAATAAAGTGCCAAAAACATCTGTTACAGTAGGTGTAGGCACTATATTGGATGCGAAAGAAGTCCTTATTCTGGTAAATGGGCATAACAAGGCCAGAGCTTTGGCTCAGGCTGTGGAAGGTGCAGTTAATCAGATGTGGACTATTACTGCATTACAGCTTCACCCGAAAGGTATTATCGTATGCGACGAGGCAGCGACAGATGAACTGAAAGTAAGTACTTATAAGTATTTTAAAGATATTGAGAAAGATAATTTACTTTGTTAGAATTATCTTAACCGGAAAGGAATAGTAAGGGAGGCTTAGGCTTCCCTTATTTTTTATCTATAGCCAAATCTTTTCTTCTGGTCAATTCGTTTTTCAATAAATAATTAGTAGCCTGAACAGTGGCTGCCGCATAGCTTCTTATACTGTCAAAAGCATTCTTGTTTGTGGTAGCCAAGTTTGTGATATCATTGCTTTTATAGTCATACATTACTTCCTGTTTCGATAAGATATTGTAGCAATAAAAATACCTGTCGTTTATGCAGCCCAGTTTTTCATCGGATGTAAATACGGCATACGGACGTTTCTCTTTCAACAGGTCTATCCCAAGCGAATTATTCTCATACTCCATATTCAGCAATCCCATAACGGTAGGGAATATATCTGTCTGTGTCCCATAATTATCAAAGGTTTTAGGCATATCTTCCAGTAATGGCGAATATATCATTAACGGCACATGATTCAAAGGAAGAGACATTTCAAATAGCTGTCCTCCCAGTTTTTTGCCATGATCTCCCAGAAAGACAAATATGGTATTATTGTACCAATCTTGTTTAGATGCTTCTTCAAGGAATTTTTTTATACATTGATCCGAGTAATACACAGTTTGCTCCGCCCCGTCCTTACTGATACTTTCATATTCTTTCGGTACCACATATGGGGGGTGATTCGTTATTGTCATAATCGTAGCAAAGAAAGGAGCCTTTTCTTTATTAAATATATCGATTGCATATTCCAAAAGATAAGCATCATCCACTCCCCACTCGTTTACAATTTTCGATTCAGGATAGTTTTCCTTGGCATATATATTATTTATTTCGTATCCGTTCCTGTACAGGAACATATCGGTATTATTATATGATTTATCATGCGAAACAAATAAAGAAGAAGTATAACCTTTCATATTCAAATTTACCGGCAATCCTTCGCATAGCGGCATTCGGTCGGTTCCGCTCATTACCCTGTCATCCATTATTACCCTGTCGAAAAGCCCGGGAATACCATACAATGTAGCAAATATTCCCTGATTGGTATGTGTACCGGGGGAATAGAAGTTTTTGAAATAATAGGACTTATTCTTCAATTCGTTAAGGAATGGGGTAAGATGAGGTGTTTCATCCAGATAATAAGACGACATAGACTCCATTAATACGATAACAACGTTTGCCCGTCTCTCGGATTCTTCCGGAGTGATTTTCCGGCAGACAGGAGATATCTCTTCCTGAATTTCCTGATTGGCGAAATCTTGCCTTAAAAGCTTAAATGAATCGTCTGTCGATATCACATGGCTTACTTCCTTATCCTTATATTTCGGGGTCACTACGCTTACCATGCAGTTATATAGAGGGCTTGTGGTAAGTTCATTGGCAAAAGAACTCGGGCTTAAATATGCAGTCCATAACATAATAGGTTGCATCCAGTGATGCTTACGGGTTACACCCATATAGGTTATAGTAGAAAGCAGGATAAAGACAACCAAAAGTTTTGTGATTTCGAGTTTAATATTGGTTGTAACGCGGTTCTTATATTTCTTCCATTGCCTGCCGAAAAAGACAACGCACAAAGAAAAACCAATAATTATAAGAAAGAAAAGCAAATAATATTTATAATAACCCGATTCGGTAAACAGCATGCTTATGCCTTCCGTATCGTGGCTCAGCCAGTCGAGTATTCCGATATCGAGATGCCTGAAAAAATAGTTGAAATAAGGTATATTCGCCACGCAGAAAGCGAAGATAAATGTATAGGCAATAATATAATATGCATTAAATAATTTTCTGAAAACATCTTTATACGAATCGAAGAATGAAAGGATTAAGGCTGCTATAATCGGTAGAACAGATGTAAATGCCACACCGATATTATCAAAAAAGATACCGAGACTGAACGCGCCTGTCAGATAAACAGTATCTACATGTTCGGCGCTATCGAGGTTTGTAAGAAATAAAACGAGTCTAAGCAAGCTGAGAATAACCAAAGCCAGCAGATGTATTTTGAAAATATATGCGATTACAGGATAAAGATTCTTTAAATACTTTTTGTAATTCATTTATAGCGATATTGCAATCTGTTTGTATTATTAGTTAGTAGTCTGCAAAGATAGGCATTTGCATATAAACTATATTTCAAATAATACGAATAAAAGTTATAATCGCAGATAGCAAGTCTATAACGGTAGCTTCTACAATAGATCTTCAGTTTTTTATGGCTTATTCTCTTTCTCTATTCTTATTCTCGCATCTACGGCAATTACTTTATCTCCATTTGCCAGCAGCGGATTAATATCCATTTCTTTAATCTCCGTTGCGTAGCGTAGCATTGCCGATATGCGGACAATTATTTCGGTAAATAATGCTTCGTTCAGCCCTTTCTGTCCGCGTGTACCCTGTATTATTTTATATGCCCTCAGTGAACGTATCATGGAAGAGGCTTCCTCGAAACTCAGCGGAGCCAACCCCGAGGCAACATCCTTCAATATTTCTACAAATATGCCTCCAAGCCCACAGAGAACGATATGACCGTACTTCGATTCATATTTAGCCCCTATGAATAATTCCTGACCCGATAGCATCGGTTGTATCATTACGTCTGTTGTCTCCGGTATTTTCATTAGCCTGTCGAATTCGAACGCCAGATGTTCGTCAGAACGTATATTGAGTACGACGCCACCTACATCCGATTTGTGTACAGGACCTACGCATTTGGCCACAACAGGATATCCTGTTTTATTGGCAAAACTTATTGCTTCTTCTTTATTTTGGGTAACTAGTTCTTCGACTTGTGGTATTCCTGCCGCAGCAAACAATCCGCGAATAGAATTACTGTCTATATATCCGTCGTGCGATTTTTCTATAATGGAGCGTATACGTGGAATATCTATTTCAATATCTTCTTCCTTTCCTACCGATGGAAGTGTTCGTGATACGACTTTCGATAGAGCGTTTGCCAGTGCAAATTCATCTGTAAAGTTTACGTGTCCTTTCTTTACGAAATTATCCATTTCTTGCCATGCGGCTATTACAGAGGGTAATATGGGATAAATCGGAAGGCTGCACGTCCTTATTTTCTGATCCAGAATATCGTATGCTTCAGCTACATTACTTACACCGGGATTCCCGTATATGACGGCTATACCGTCAATTTCTTTGAAATATTTTTCGCAGAAATCGATACATATAGCCATATGTTCTCCGGTTCCTGTCCCTATAATATCTATCGGATTCGATACGGCTGCACCCGGAAGCAAATGCTTTTTCAGCTCTGCTGCGAGTTCCTTATTCATTTCCGGAACATCTATGTTGCCTTTCGACAGGGCATCGGTCAGGATTACAGCCGGCCCTCCGGCTTGAGTGATTATAGCTATATTGCGTCCTTTCAGTTCTTTGAGAGTTAAGACTGCACCCACATTAGCGAGTTCTTCTCTCGAAAAACAGCGGATAATACCTGCTTTTCTGAAAAGCGCTTCGACAGCAGAATCTGAACTGGCTATCGCTCCCGTATGTGATGAGGCCGCCCTGCTTCCTGATGATGAACTTCCCGATTTTATGGCTGCTATTTTACATCCTTTCCTGATAAGTGAAGCCGAGTGTTTGAGGAATCTGTCGGGGTCGGCTATTTTTTCCAGGTATAATAATTTTATTTTAGGGCTGGTTTCTGGATCGAATTCGCTGTCCAGATATTCGAGTATATCTTCAACTCCCACTTGTGCTGCATTCCCGATAGACCATGCCGAGTTGAATCTCAGGCCTATTCTCATTGCCGATTCTATAATATATGTAATCGTTCCGCCCGAGCTCGATATTATATCCACTCCCTGATGGTCGAGAATAGGAACAGGTTTGGTAAATATACTTTGATGTTGCGTATTGAAAAATCCCGAGCAGTTCGGTCCTATCATCAATGCATCGGCCTTGTTCACAATATCAACTAGCTCCTTTTCCATTTTTGCACCTTCCTCTGATTCTTCACTGAATCCCGCCGAAAACACTATAAATGCTTTTACACCCTTTTCGTTAGCAAGATATTCTACTGTACTCAAGCATTGACTTGCAGGTATGGAAATTATTGCCAGATCGGTTTCAGGGATATCTTCTATTCTTACATATGCCTTTACTCCCTGTATTGTTCCACCTCTCGCATTTACCACATAGAGGTCTTTATCGAATGTTCCCTGCGTCAGATTATACAATACACTTCCTCCGGGTTTCAAAATGTTATCAGATGCGCCAACGACAACGATGCTTTTAGGGCTTATCAGCTTATTATAGTTCATAAAACAGTTGTTTCGATGTTATTTTGTGTAAATGTAGTGATAAAAACGAAAAAATATTGGATTAGCTTTTATACTATATAACATAAAATAATCAGGCCGGGTTTAATTATTTATAATCAAGTTCCTCGTTTTTATGTTTTACAACATCTTTCTAACTCTTTGTTTAGGTGTTATTTGTTAGCGATTCGGTCAAAGTGGTAAAAAAATAAAGCCAAAAAAGTTCTAATAATATTTGGAGTGTAAGGTAATGTTTTCTACTTTTGCACCCGCTTTACCACCAAAGGGTGGGCCGGAAACGGGGAAAAGTGAATTTAAAAAAGCGATCTTTGATAAAATGACAACAGAAGATAGAGTGTAGTACAAGCTTGTTAATTAATAATTAACAATTAATAATTAACAACAACCTACTAGAGATAGTATCAGGGTATTACCGTCAATTAGATTTAGGATATAAGTTTAATGAAAGAGGACAGGATCAGAAGGTATAAAAAAGAAAATATACAAAGAAGAGTTTGATCCTGGCTCAGGATGAACGCTAGCGATAGGCCTAACACATGCAAGTCGAGGGGCAGCATAAGAGTAGCAATACTTTAGATGGCGACCGGCGCACGGGTGAGTAACGCGTATGCAACCTACCTACAACAGGGGCATAACCCGGAGAAATCCGGACTAATACCGCATAAAACAGGGGTCCCGCCTGGGAATATTTGTTAAAGATTTATCGGTTGTAGATGGGCATGCGTTCCATTAGCCAGTTGGTGAGGTAACGGCTCACCAAAGCAACGATGGATAGGGGAACTGAGAGGTTTATCCCCCACACTGGAACTGAGACACGGACCAGACTCCTACGGGAGGCAGCAGTGAGGAATATTGGTCAATGGGCGAGAGCCTGAACCAGCCAAATCGCGTGAAGGAAGACTGCCTTATGGGTTGTAAACTTCTTTTATAGGGGAATAAAAAGGCTTACGCGTAAGCTATTGCATGTACCCTATGAATAAGCATCGGCTAACTCCGTGCCAGCAGCCGCGGTAATACGGAGGATGCGAGCGTTATCCGGATTTATTGGGTTTAAAGGGTGCGCAGGCGGGCTATTAAGTCAGCGGTGAAATTTTCAGGCTCAACCTGAACACTGCCGTTGAAACTGGTAGCCTTGAGTGTGGATGAAGTAGGCGGAATTCGTTGTGTAGCGGTGACATGCTTAGATATAACGAGGAACTCCGATTGCGTAGGCAGCTTACTAAGCCATAACTGACGCTCATGCACGAAAGCGTGGGGATCAAACAGGATTAGATACCCTGGTAGTCCACGCCGTAAACGATGATTACTAGTTGTATGCGATATACCGTATGTGACTAAGCGAAAGCGATAAGTAATCCACCTGGGGAGTACGCCGGCAACGGTGAAACTCAAAGGAATTGACGGGGCCCGCACAAGCGGAGGAACATGTGGTTTAATTCGATGATACGCGAGGAACCTTACCCGGGCTTGAAATGCAGAAGAATAACGAAGAAATTTGTTAGCCAGCAATGGCTTCTGTGTAGGTGCTGCATGGTTGTCGTCAGCTCGTGCCGTGAGGTGTCGGCTTAAGTGCCATAACGAGCGCAACCCACATTATTAGTTACTAACAGGTCAAGCTGAGGACTCTAATAAGACTGCCGGCGTAAGCTGCGAGGAAGGTGTGGATGACGTCAAATCAGCACGGCCCTTACGTCCGGGGCGACACACGTGTTACAATGGGTGGTACAAAGGGCAGCTACCGGGCGACCGGATGCCAATCTCCAAAGCCACTCC
>NZ_JOMI01000003.1 GCF_000711235.1 Prevotella sp. 10(H)
TGGTCTTATTTGTTGGCACTCCGTGTCAGATAGGAGGGCTGCGTAAATATTTAAGAAAGGATTATGAAAGATTATATACTATTGATCTGGTATGCCACGGTGTTCCTTCTCCTCTTGTATTTGATAAGTACAAAAAATGGCTGGAGGATACTTACAAATCTAAAATAACAGAATATAATTTTAGAGACAAGCATAAAAGTTGGATGTGGTTCAATGCAAAAGCCGTATTCGAATCAGGTGATACCTATATTGGAACTTGGTTTGCCGACCCTTTTATGAGAATATTTTTAAGAGATTTTTCTTTAAAGGA
This sequence comes from Prevotella sp. 10(H), assembly GCF_000711235.1. Lineage (GTDB taxonomy): Bacteria > Bacteroidota > Bacteroidia > Bacteroidales > Dysgonomonadaceae > Dysgonomonas. Next base: position 311 of record NZ_JOMI01000003.1, read on the forward strand.
TTGTTGCTACAACTGTCAGTATACAAACATGAATAGAGTAGGAGATTTAACAATCGCCGACTTTTGGGGATATAAATCCACATCTTCAAAAGATAGAAATACCGATAAGGGTATTTCTTTAATAATAGTAAATTCGCAGAAGGGTGAAGCGATGTTTAAGAAAACAGAAGCGGATTTAACTTCTTTTAAAAGAGACGTGGAGGTTATTTCAAAAGGACAACGAAGTTTCTCAATGCCATTTTCCCGACCGGAAGAAGCTGATTCGTATTGGAATTTTTTACATACCGAATCTTTTGAAAGAGTGATTGCTAAGTATGGATATCCGCAAAAAAGAAATATTGCACAATATGCGCTTTCTGAATTTGGACATAATAGACTAACGGGAGCCATTGTGTGGGGATATTGGAAATGGAGAGGGATCAGGCGGCGAATAAAAAGAATATTTTAAAGATATTTAGTTTGTATTATGCAATAGTCAATATTTTATAAAAGAGAATGGGGGGATCTGTTAATATATATATTATTTTAAAATTATTCTTATTATTTACTTTCATTTGTTGTGGATACGGAATAAGCAAAGGCAAGAAAGAACATTATTGGCTCTATTCAGGTATTGCTATCTTGTTTTATTCTATAATTCAGGGATTAAGGTATGGACGAGGAGTCGATTATCTTCATTATAAATTTCAATATGAACATATAGAGGTATATACCGATTATCGAGAGTGGGGTTTTGTTATTCTCAACAAATTTTTTAATGTACTGGATTTACCCTATTATATTGTATTTGTATTTTACAGTTTCATTCTTGTATTGTCGCTTTTTATACTATTGAAACAATATAGAGAGATTGCTGTTTACTTCCTGCCAATATTTTTAATTGTTACGATAGGACATTCTGAAAATTTAATTCGTCAATACATAGGATTCTCATTTGTATATCTGTCCTTTTTATTTTTGATGAAAGATCGTTTGTGGAAGTGTTTTCTCTTCATATTTATTGGTTTTTTGTTTCATTCATCATGTGTGGTTTTACTTCCGTTTTTTTTGTTGTTTAAATATATCAAAATCCCGTTTAAATCTCCATATCTATTGATTGCTATCTATTTAGTCGTTTTCTTTTTTTGGAAAATTGAGTATTGGAAAGATTATATAATTTATTTACAGTTTTTAGATTCGGGAGGCGGAGGACAATTTTCTGCTTATATAGAGAATGCTGAAAGATGGTTTAGCGAAGAAGGTTCTTTAGGGGTATCCCAATCTATAATATTCATATTTAGAGAATTGGTTTCCAGAGTTATACTTATTTATTGGGGTGCGAAGCTGCTAGATAAGAATCATCGGTTCCAGATACCTTTTTTCTTGTTTTATATATCAGTTATTGCTTTAAGAATGGCTTTTGATATAGAAATTATCTTTAGAATCGCCCATTGGTTTTCTTTCTTTGAAATATTTGTAGCAGGGTTTGTTTTAACTTATACAGAACGGAATACCATAATTACTAAATGCGCAATGTGGTTTCTGATTTTCCATTATATGTATTCTTATATATCTCCGTTTTTATCGGTAGGATCTCAAGATTGTATGTTTGTATGGGATGTACAATCCTTCGGAATATAAAATAATAACGATATAATAAAATGAAATTAAGCTTGATAATTCCTGTTTATAATGTAGAAAAATATATTAAGGCTTGTCTTAATTCTGTTTTTCTTCAAAATTACTCTGTAAATGATTACGAAGTAATTATTGTAAATGACGGAACACCGGATAATAGCATGGTGATTATAGATGAATTTTCGAAAAAATACTTTAACATAAAAATTCTAAATCAACAGAATCAGGGTTTAAGTATGGCTCGAAATAATGGATTGAGCATTGCTACAGGAGATTATGTCTGGTTTATTGATAGTGATGACACTATAAAATCTGATAGTTTAGAAACAGTATGTGGATTGATTGATAAATATCCGGATGTAGAGGTTTTTGCATCTTTTATGACGAAGGTTGATGAATTCGGTAATAGAAGTATTGAAAATACGAGCAAGAAACTACAAAAATTGTGTTTGAAAGGAAAAGATTATTTGTTCCGAGAGTATCCATTCGGAGCTTCACAAAGATTTATAATAAAAAAGTCTTTCTTGCAAAAAAATAATTTGCTTTTTAAAAAAGGGATATACCATGAAGATGCTGAATTTGGAATAAAAATGTTATATTTATCATCTAATGTATGGGTATTGGGAGAATCTGTATACAATTATTTAGTGAGATCATCAGGTTCTATAATGAGTTCTTGGAAAAAAAAGAACTCAGAAGATCTTATATCAATTTATGATTCCTTAAAATCATTTCGATCTTCTTTTGTAAAGAAAGAAGACTTGAATATGTTTAATGAAATAATGTTTACTCTTTTGTCATGCTCAATTTATTTTGCTAATAATCATTGGAAAACGAAAGATTTTTCAGATTTTTATAAGAACAACAAAGCTAAGATAAAGAAAGAGGCATCCCAATTTATTATTCCATTTAAATATAATATTAGACTTTTAATACTAAGGTTGTTCTATGCAGTTTCTCCACTGTATTATTCGAAAATGAAATTATTTCTGAAAAGAATATGAGCAGAAACATCTTTAGTTTATAACAAATAAATATATGATTTTATTTACATACATATACAAGATCTTAAAACGTGTTTTTTTTTATATAAAAAAAATACAATGGATTTTTGTTTATTTCAAATTTAAACTCAATAGGGTAAAGTTTAAAGACTTAAAGTCTAATGGGATTCCGATAACCGATATCTCTATACATGGTCGAGTCAATATTGGACGAAATTTTCAGATGAATAATGGTTATTCTTATAATATAATTGGACGTCAGCAGCCTTGTTGCTTTATTGTAGGAAGAGGAGGTGAGTTGATTATCAATAACAATGTGGGTATAAGTTCAACAGCAATAGTTTGTTGGAATAGAATTGAAATTGGCAATAATGTAAGGATCGGTGGTGGTACAGTAATCTATGATACAGATTTTCATTCATTAGATTATAAGGAAAGAATTTCCTTGCCGGAGATTAAAGATAATGTAATGACGGCTCCGGTATTAATAAAACAAAATGCTTTTATTGGAGCAAATTCTACAATATTGAAAGGTGTAACCATTGGAGAAGGCTCTGTTGTCGGAGCATGCTCCGTCGTTACCAAAGATGTTCCAGACAATGAGGTTTGGGGAGGAAATCCTGCAAAATTTATTAAAAGTCTAAAAAACTGATTACATATAATTGCAAATATCTTTTTTATGTAATGGAAAATATGAATATAGAAAAAAAATACTTATTTATGAACCACAGTGGAGCGGTCACCACTCGGAATATGTAGATAATTTATGGAAATATTTTATCAAAAATCCTCCTGTTAAAGAGGAAATATATTTAGGGATTAATAATAAGACCATTGAGCTATTAGACTTGCAAAATCGCCAAATACCGAATGTCACCATAGTTCCGGTAACAGAATCACCTAAAAATTTAATATCGAATCGTTATAGGAGATTGACAGATGTAAGAAAAATAGTAAAGAAATATAAAATTCAGAATATTATATTATTAATGGCAAATCCATACTTTTTGAGTTTGGCTTTATATCCATATAAATGTAATATTAAAGGGATCATATTTAATCCTTTTAATCCCCATTGTGAAACATATTCATTTGCAAAGAGATTACTGTATGAATTTCTGTATTGCAGGATATCTCGACGAAAATTTACGGAGAGTCTTTTTGTTTTAAATGATTCTAATATATGTAGTTATTTAAATAAACGTTATCATACTGATAAATATAAATATTTGCCCGATCCTATACCTTTTTATGAGAAAGAAAATTTCCCTCTCGATATCGATGGTATCAAAAAAAAGAGAAAAATAGCTTTACATTTCGGGGCTTTATCCGAAAGAAAAGGTACATTGTTGATATTAGATTCCATAGCCCTTTTGTCCCCGGAAATACAATCGAAAATGTCTTTCTTTTTTATCGGCTCTTCGAGTGAGATTATCAACAATAAGATTGTAAGTAAAATTAAGAGTTTAGAACAAGAGTTTCCTGAAGTAAGTATATATTATCATCCGGCTTTTGTATCTTCCGGACAAATGGAATTTTTTTATGAATCCTCCGATTTAATTCTGATGCCCTATCTTTCGAATAATATGTCAAGTGGAGTACTAGGTCATGCAACGAAGCATTTTAAATATTTAATAGGCGGTGAGGGGCTGTTAGGCGATATTATTTTAAAATATCAATTAGGAGCTTCCATTAAAGTTTCAGCTGAAAATATAGCAAATTCTATTACCGAATTTATAATCAAAGATTGTGAATACAGTAGAGAAAATGCTGAAATATTTGTATCTGGACATAGCATTGATTCTTTTGTTCAAACGCTTATTCATTAAAGTATTATATTATGAAAAAATATGATGTAGTTATTATAGGAGGAGGCTCAGGAGGGATGGGTTCCGCTTATGCTCTTAAAAAAGGAGGGTATTCCGTAGCTGTTATTGAACAAGAAAATAGCCTGGGTGGAACAGCTTGTAATGCCTGGGTGGAAACCTGGATACAAGGATTAATACCCCCTCACATCGAGAAAATATTTAGCCAGTTGGGCAATCATGAGAAAAAAGGAGAATTGGAAAGGTCTTGGATTCCTCCCCGATTTTCGAAAGATGGTGGCGATGAGGAGGACTCGATTATAATGTTACATGAACCATTATCAAAAAAGTATTATAACGATTTATCCGGAAAAGTAGATATTTTACTGAACCACGAGTTAGTAGCCGTAAAAGAAAAAGATGGTCGATACGTTCGTTCTATAGTCGTTTTGGATAAAAAAAATAATGTTAAGAAAAGTTTATCTGCAACTTTTTTTATCGATGCTTCTGCTGATGGTGTATTATGCCGTTTAGCTGGGAATAATTATTTTTACGGTAGAGATAAATACTCCATATATAAGGAATCGATAGCAGCTAAGGATACCACTCATTGTAAGGAATGTATAAATGAGCCTTCATTATTCTTTAGGATAAAGATAAAAGGGAAAGAAGAGAAAGAAGGAAAAGACTACGATAATTGTACCACGGTAAGATATGACAATGCAACGAAAAAAGTTGTCGCACCTCCGTATATAAATGGAGATGGATATCCAAGTTATTTTTGGGTCAATCCAATGACCGGTTTTGATACTCCAGGTAAGCCTGATGGTATTCCTCCGGTCATTAAGCAAGGAATTCTCCCTACTTTCTTGATTTATAAAAAAAGAGTCATTGAGTATTGGAAATTTATTAAGCTTAACTTAGAATATCTTCCTAAAGAAAATAAACGGTTCCGGGCATGGGCAAAGGCATATAAAAATTATATATATACAGACGAACATGCATCTTATTTAGGAGTCCGTGAATCTTATCGTATAGAGGCTGACAGAATGCTGACTCAAAATGATCTTTCTGAGAAAATCTCCTCGAAGAATTTGGAAAGATATATTGCAGTAGGTACACATATTATTGATTTTCATGTTTCTTTTGGATTGGATACCGAAGAACTAAAACGCTTTAATAAAGAAGATCTCCGTCCTTATGGAATTCCATATGATTGTCTCATACCTAAAATATTTAATAACATCCTTATTGCGTCCAGATGTTTCGGTGCAAGTCAGATTGCATTAGCTTCAGCCAGAACAAACATGTTGATGGCTCAGTTAGGCTGGGCTGCGGGGAATGCAATTCGGATTTGTTTAGAAGAATCTCTTAATGATGTTAGAGATGTTTCTATTTCAAAACTACAAGATAGTAAACTATCAAAAGATAATTCTGAGTATACTGAATTTTACTCTCGAGTATTGAAGTTGGAGAGCAAGATGAAGAATATTTAATAAAAAAGGATTTAAAGAAGACCGATGGACTCAAAGTTTGCATAATATTTTTATTATAAGCCACTATTATCTTTATCGTAAATAATTTTCAAATTGTTTTTTATGAAAGTTCCTGTATTATTTGTTATATTTAATAGACCTGATTTAGCATTAGAAACTTTTCAGTCGATAAAGCAATATTCTCCGGAAGTATTGTATATCGCTGCGGATGGACCGAGGCCAAACAGAGAAAAAGATTTGGAATTGTGCCAAAGAACTAGAGATTTAGTTTTAAATTCGATTGATTGGGATTGTGACGTTCTTCAATTGTTTCGAGAAGAAAATGTGGGATGTGGAAGAGGCGTTTCTGAAGCTATTTCCTGGATGTTTGAGAAAGAGGAATATGGAATTATTATAGAAGATGATTGTACTCCTTCTCTTGATTTCTTTGCATACTGTGAAGAATTGCTTCCTAAATATAGAAATGAAGAAAAGGTAATGCAAATCAACGGTTTTAATCCTAATGCAGAGATAAAAATATCAAATACTTATAGCTTTAGTCGTTATCCTAAGATTTGGGGATGGGGTACATGGAAAAGAGCATGGGATAAGTATGATTTTTATATGAAAAATTGGACATTATACAAGGAACAAAAAGTTCACTACAAAATATTTTCTTATTTTGAGGCAAAAATCCATGAACATATTTGGGACAGTTACCAAAACGAACTAGAAGAAATGGATATTCCAAGAACATGGGATATTCAGTGGTCTATTGCTGTTTTTTTTAATAATGGACTTTGTATCGTACCTGCAGTTAATTTGGTTAAAAATACAGGGATAGAGGTTGATGCGACAAATTGTTCAAATGGATCTGTTTATCAGAATGCTCAATATGGCAGATTGGAATTTCCTCTAATTCATCCGACTTTTGCTGTTTTAGATCAAAATACTAATAAAAGAGATTCTAAGGCATATATGAGAGAACGGACGGAAGGATTGAAAAATAAAATAAAAAATATATTAAGATTTAAACGATAATATATGTCTCATTCTATTGACATACACCTAGCATCTTCTAAACAAGAAAAATACCAATCCCTCCTTCCCCAACTAAAAGCATTACTTGAAGGAGAAACAGACACTATTGCCAACATGGCAAATATTTCTGCTGCTCTAAAGCAAACCTTTGGTTTCTACTGGGTAGGATTCTATATTGTTAAAAAAGAAGAACTTGTGTTAGGCCCTTTTCAGGGAACTATAGCTTGTACTCGTATTAAATATGGCAAAGGTGTATGCGGTACGGCATGGAAAGAAAAACGTACGGTAATCGTAGAAGATGTGGAACAATTTCCCGGGCATATAGCATGTGATGCTGCTTCCCGATCTGAAATCGTAGTGCCGCTCTTTTATCGCGACGACGTAGTAGCTGTTCTTGATATAGACAGTGAGCATCTGAATCATTTCGATGAAACAGATGCCCTATTTTTACAACAGATAGTTAAATTACTGGAAGAAGTCTGATATTGATCAACTAACTTCAGAATGGGAATATTAGCGGCAATACTAATATCATTATAATTCCCATTATTAATTGCAGAGGTAATCCCACTTTTACGTAATCCATGAAAGTATAGCGTCCTGCACTCATTACCAAAGCATTCGGCGGCGTAGAGAAAGGCGAAGCAAAACACATGCTTGCCGCCACAGCTACCGCGAATAAAAACGGATATGGACTCACACCCATGCCTATGGCAGCTTTCATCGCAATAGGGGCGAAGAGTACGGCTGTAGCGGTATTGCTTATAAACATAGTGAGCAAGGAAGTACAGAAGTATATTCCTGCCAGCAGGGCATACGGTCCCAAGGCTCCCAGTTTGTTGACTAATCCCCCTGAGATTAAAGTATCGACGCCCGTATTTTGAAATGCTGTTGCCATTGGTAACATGGCACCGATAAGTACCACACTCTCCCAATTGATACTCCCATAAGCCTCTTCCATATTTCGAAGACATCCGGTAACCACCATTGCTACAGCAGCAAGAAGAATTGCTATAACCGATGGTACGATTTCAAATACCATAGCTACTACCATAAGCAACATGATAATAGCTGCTATAGGGGCTTTCTGATCCAAAGTTACTTTCGCGGCTTCTTTCAGTGGCTGGCCGACCAGTACAAGGTCGTCCTGCCGATCGTCGAGATTAGCTAGGTCTTTCCATGTGCCTTGTATCAGTAATGCATCACCCGAATGAAGCTTTGTATTTGTTATATCATGCATGTAATATTCATTTTGCCGTTGAATACCCAATACATTTACGTTATATTCTTCTCTGAACTGAATGTCGGTAATAGTTCGGTTTATAAGTTTGGAATTTGGCATGACAAATATTTCGGCAATACCCGAATCCTGAAAATCGGAAAAAGGTTCTTTATCATTTACCCTTTCAAAATACAAGTTGTTTTCATTCACAAAACGCTCTATATCTTCAATATTTCCGTGACAATATAATATATCGTCTTTTTGGATAGTCGATTTTGGACCTGCCACTTCTTCTATCAGGTTTTTCCTGAATCTCGAGTTACCTGTCTTACGTACTATTTTGCTTATACTCACATTGTAATTCGTTGCAATCTTCAACTCGGCTAAAGTCTTGTCCAACAGCGGCGATGATTTACGTACTTCAATGCGGAAAGATTGCTGCTGTAGCTGGTATTCCTGAGCCAGTTCTACCAGTGATTTACCCTGTTTTTTCTTTGTAGAAGAAGCATCATTCTTCGAAATAAGCATTTTGCTTAAAAAGAAAAGTACAACCACACCTACAGATAATGCCACAAATCCTATAGGAGCAAAAGAGAAAAATGATAGCGCCTTATATCCGGCATCAATCAATGTATTATTAATCACCAGATTGGGCGGTGTACTGATCAGTGTGAACATCCCCATACTACTGGCAAAGGCTAGTGGCATCAGATATCTGCGGGGACTGATATTTGCACTGGTGGCCATACTTACAATGATCGGCATCATAACAGCTACTGTACCCGTGTTACTAACAAATGCACCAATACAAGCCGTTACGAGCATCACTAATACAAATAGTTTATTTTCATTACTCCCCGCTGTTTGCAATATTTTACTGCTTATCACTTTAGCTAATCCGGTTCGGAAAATTCCGGCACCTACAACAAAGAGACCGATCATCATTATTACCACAGGATTAGAAAATCCGGCCAAAGCTTCCGATGTGTCCAGTATCCCGAAAAGAACTAGTGCCAGCAAGGCACATACGGCAACCAGATCAGAGCGGACTTTTCCCCTCATAAAGAAGATGGATGCTATCACTAATATTGCCAGAGTAATATTGATAGGAGATAGTAAGGATGAAAGTTCCATATATGAAAAATATATTAGCAGTTTGTTTATATGAACAATATATACAAAGATAAGTAAATACTGTTGTGGGAAGCGAATGCTTTTAAATAAGAACACCGGAAAGATAAGAATTGTTTACTTTTTTTCACTATAGTTAAATTATTCATGAAATAACAAATTATGCATATAAAAATCAATAATTGAATACTTTGTATCATTTTCTATAATAATAAAAGCTTTTTGATTGTATATTTTTGCATATAAGAAAACGTTAACCTTAAATACTAATATTCAATTATAGTATTGAATATTTTTAGATTTTTCTATTGCAAATATATTCTTTTATGCCTTCGGTCCATGATTTGTATTTTTTTGGCCGGAGGCATTCTTATTTCATCTTAAATAGGTGGATGCTAAACGAAATTGTTTTATTTCTTATAACTTTGGCAAGCCTTTTGTTGTATAAAAAAAGGATACAAATAAAATGGTAGATCATATAATACTGATTTGCATGATTTTATTTTGTAATTTATTATAAATAAAATAGATACTAAGATATGAAAGAAGATTTTGCAGACAAAGAGCTTGAAAATACTCAGGAAGACCCTGTAGATAACCTGACAAATCATCAGTCCGAAAAAAATGAAGAAATTCCGGTAGATGACAATGTGACTGATTGGGAAGCTAAATATAACGAACTGAATAATTCATATTTGCGGCTGAATGCCGAATTTGACAATTACCGCAAACGTACATTGAAGGAAAAAGCCGAACTGTTGAGGTCGGGTAGTGAAAGGGTTTTAGTCGATGTCATATCTGTAGTAGATGATTTTGAACGTGCATTGGAAAATGTGTCAAAGAGTGAAGATGTAGATGCAGTAAAAGAAGGTATAGACCTTATTTACACTAAATTTTTGAATTTTCTTACCAAAAACGGCGTAAAGGAAATAGAAACTATCGGTCATCCTTTCGATACCGATAAGCATGAAGCTTTGACTACTATTCCTGCTCAATCGGAAGAAGACAAAGATAAGATTGTAGATAGTGTGCAGAAAGGATATACCTTAAATGACAAGGTTATCCGATACCCGAAAGTAATTGTTGCAAAGTAAAAACAGGAGAAATTAATGGCAACCACAACTAAGAGAGACTACTACGAAGTACTGGAAGTTACTAAAACAGCGACTTTCGAAGAAATAAAGAAAGCATATCGCAAGAAAGCTATTCAATATCACCCTGATAAAAACCCGGGCGATACCGAAGCCGAGGAGAAATTTAAAGAAGCGGCGGAAGCATATGAAATATTAAGCGACGAGCAGAAGCGCGCAAGATACGACAGATACGGACATGCTGCTCCCGGCGGATTTGGCGGGCATTCGGGCGGGTTTTCAATGGACGATATATTTTCGCAGTTCGGTGATATCTTTGGCGGACACTTCGGTGGTGGTTTCGGCGGATTTGGCGGGCAAAGAGGACCGCGTCAGAACAGAGGTTCCGATTTGAGGGTTAAAGTTAAGCTCACATTAAAGGATATTGCATCAGGTGTAGAAAAGAAAATAAAGGTAAACAAATTTGTTTCCTGCTCTCATTGTAAAGGCACGGGAGCCGACGGAGGCACTGCCTACGAAACCTGTTCTACCTGTAAGGGCTCAGGAGTCGTTACCCGTGTAATGAATACCATACTCGGGCAGATGCAGACACAGACTACCTGTCCAACCTGTAACGGCGAAGGAAAGACCATAACTAAAAAATGTTCTTATTGTGCAGGTGAAGGTATCGTCCGTGAAGAAGAAGTAATTGCTATTAATATTCCTGCCGGTGTTGCAGAAGGAATGCAACTTTCTATGAGTGGCAAAGGTAACGCGGCTCGCCATGGAGGAGTTAACGGAGACTTGCTCATACTTGTAGAGGAAGAACAGCATCCGGAATTGTTTAGGGATGATAACGATGTGGTTTATAACTTATTGCTATCTGTATCTACAGCAGCTTTAGGCGGCAATGTCGTAGTGCCAACAATTGACGGGAAAGTAAAGGTAAACATCGAACCGGGTACTCAGCCGGGTAAAGTTCTTCGTTTGAAAAACAAGGGCTTGCCTAGCATAAACCGCTACGGCACAGGTGATTTGTTGGTGAATATAAGTGTATACATCCCTGAAAATCTGAGCGATAGTGAAAAGGCTACGCTCGGAGGATTGGAGAATTCGCCGAATTTCCAGCCGAGCAAATCGGTAAAAGAAAAAATATTCAGTCATTTCAGGAAAATGTTCGATTGATAAAAAAATAAAAGAGTAGTCAATAAATGACTGCTCTTTTTGTTGATAATATGCTGTAAAACTATAACTTTGGTTTTATTAAAATATCGGCAGCCATGAAAATAAAGGAAATCCTACATGCTATAGAACAGCTTGCCCCTGTACCACTGCAAGAGAGTTATGACAATAGTGGCGTACAGGTCGGTGATATCAATCAGGAAGCAAAAGGTGCAGTTGTATGTATCGATGTTACGGAGGCCGTAATGGATGAAGCCGTAGCTTTGGGATGCAATCTTATTATTTCACATCATCCGCTGGCTTTTCGTGCATTTAAATCACTTACAGGGAAGAATTATGTAGAACGTTGCATGATGAAGGCGTGCAAGCACGATATCGTAGTGTATGCGGCACATACCAATCTCGACAATGCATATCAGGGTATTAATTACTATCTGGCTGAAATGCTTAATCTCCAGCATGTGCGGATACTCGAGCCTCAGAGAGGTAAGCTTCTTAAGCTGGTGACATTTGTCCCTCATTCTCATGCCGAACTTGTCCGTAATACATTGTTTAATGCCGGGGCAGGTAATATCGGTAATTATGATTCGTGCAGCTATAATGTATCGGGTGAAGGAACGTTCCGTGCGGGCGAAGAAGCCAATCCATTTACAGGTGATATTGGAGAATTGCATACAGAGCCGGAAGTAAGAATAGAGATGATATTACCTACTTATAAACAGGCGGATGTACAGCGCTCACTGATTGCAGTTCACCCGTATGAAGAACCTGCATATGATTTTTATGTATTGGAAAACACATGGGCGCAGGCCGGAAGCGGTATTGTAGGTACATTGCCGGAAGAATCGGACGAAGAGGACTTCCTTTATTTATTGAAAGATACATTCCATCTGAAAACAATACTACATTCCGCACTCCGCGGCAAACCGGTGCGTGATGTAGCTATATGCAGCGGTGGCGGGGCATTTCTGATACCGAAAGCTATCTCTTACAGTGCCGATGTATTTATAACCGGAGAGGCAAAATATAACGACTATTACGATGTGGAAGATAAGATACTTTTGGCTACTGTAGGTCATTACGAATCTGAAATTTTCACAAAGAATATTTTTTTCGATATTATTTCAAAAAAATATCCTAACTTTACGGTCTATATGTCTGGATTTGATGTAAATCCGGTAAACTATTTGTAAATAAGCGGTGATATACTCCTGCTTTTTATGAATGATGTAGTAAGAAGACGGTATTATCTGTCGGATTACTGCATTTTTTTATAATAATCTATTTATAATTGTGGAGAAATATTCGGAACTATAAGATAATAAAACTTATAGCTTATTTTAAAGTAAATATTTGACTAATAAACATATCTAACAACAAAAAATGGCTAAGAAACAAGAGAAAGAAGTAACAGTAGAGGAAAAGCTAAAAACGCTTTTCTCCCTACAGCAAAAGTTGTCGGAAATAGACAACATAAAGATACTCCGTGGTGAATTGCCACTGGAAGTAGCAGACCTTGAAGATGAAATTATCGGACTGGAAACTCGTATTAAGAAATACGAGGCTGAACTGAAAGAGGCCGATACTGCAGTTGCTTTTCAAAAACAAAAAGCAAAAGACAGTACACTGAAAATCGAGAAATATAAAGAGCAGCTCGACAATGTACGCAATAACCGTGAATTCGATCATTTGAGTAAAGAAATCGAATTTGAAACACTGGAGATTGAATTATCAGAGAAGAAAGTGCGAGAATTTACACAGGATTCTAAAAATCTGACAGAACAAGTTGAAAAAAGTAAAACTTTCCTCAGTGAACGTTCTGCCGATCTTGCTCAGAAGAAAGAAGAGCTCGATAATATCGTATCGGAAACCAAGCAGCAGGAAGAGCAGCTTCGCGAAGATGTGAAAGAAATAGAATCGGAAGTAGAGCCTCGTTTATTGACTGCATTCAAGCGTATACGTAAAAGTGCACGCAACGGTTTGGCTGTCGTTTGTATCGAGCGTGGTGCTTGTGGTGGGTGCTTTAATAAAATACCGCCTCAGAAGCAAATGGATATTAAAATAGGTAAGAAAATTATCGTTTGCGAATACTGCGGGCGTATTATGATTGATCCTGAACTGATTGGATTAGCTGAGTAATATCAGTTTATATAATAAAAAATAATTAAAAAAAGAATCGGAAAGGTTGGTTGAACTTTTCCGATTTTTTTATTATATTATAGCGAACTTTTGATTTATCAAATTGTTGTTGTAGTTTAATTAGAATTTCAAAAAGGAAAACTTTTATCGATTTTGATATTTTTAAATTGTTTATTATCAGATTGTTGAAATTATTTCTGGAAAACTTCTATTTTTGTTCAAAAAATATTGTTGTAAAATTTGCTTCATCTTTCTTATTTGAGTAATATTGTAAAGTAAATTATATCGCAGGCTTCCGTCCTTAAAATATATACAAAAAATAATTAAAAAACATACAAATGACACAAAAGGTTTACACTTTTGATGAGGCGTATAACGCCGCATTGGATTACTTTAATGGCGATGAACTAGCTGCTAAAGTATGGGTAAATAAATACGCATTGAAAGATGCAGCAGGAAATATATATGAACAATCGCCTGAAGACATGCATTGGCGACTGGCTAACGAGATAGGACGAATCGAAGCCAAATATGAAAACGGTCTGACAAGTAAGGAATTGTATGACCTTTTCGACCACTTCAAATATATCGTGCCGCAGGGTAGTCCGATGACGGGCATAGGAAATAATCATCAGATTGCATCTTTATCAAACTGTTTTGTGATTGGTCTGGACGGCCCATCTGATTCTTACGGGGCGATTATCCGTATTGATGAAGAACAGGTTCAGCTGATGAAACGCCGGGGTGGGGTAGGACACGACCTTTCACATATCCGCCCTAAAGGTTCACCTGTAAAGAATTCCGCTCTGACATCTACAGGGCTGGTTCCGTTTATGGAAAGATATTCGAATTCGACACGCGAAGTTGCGCAGGACGGACGTCGCGGTGCTTTGATGTTGAGCGTATCGGTAAAGCACCCTGACTCGGAATCGTTTATTGATGCTAAAATGGTCGAAGGAAAAGTGACGGGTGCAAATGTATCTGTACGAATCGACGATGCTTTTATGCAGGCTGTGGTCGATAAAACCGAATATGCACAACAATATCCGATCGATTCGGCAAATCCGACTACGGTAAAAGATATACAAGCTACTGAGCTTTGGAAAAAGATAGTTCATAATGCATGGAAATCAGCCGAGCCGGGAGTCCTTTTCTGGGATACGATAATTAAAGAATCTGTGCCTGATTGTTATGCCGACCTTGGGTTCAAGACTATCTCTACTAACCCATGTGGTGAAATACCTTTGTGTCCGTACGATAGTTGCCGCTTGCTGGCGATCAATCTTTATTCGTATGTAGTGAATCCGTTTAAAGAAGATGCCTATTTTGACTTCGAACTGTTTAAAAAGCATGTCGGACTGGCTCAACGCATCATGGATGATATTATCGATCTGGAAACAGAAAAGATCGAAATGATTCTGGATAAAATCGGTTCAGATCCAGAAACTGATGAGGTAAGAGGGCCGGAAAAACATTTGTGGGAAAAAATCCGTAAAAAAACACTACAAGGACGCCGTACAGGTGTAGGTATTACAGCAGAAGGAGATATGATAGCAGCTATGGGCTTGCGCTATGGTACTGAGGCTGCAACAGACTTTGCAGAAAAGGTACATCGTGAACTGGCATTGGCAGCATATCGTTCTTCGGTAGAGATGGCAAAAGAGCGCGGTGCATTTGAAATCTTCGATTATGATCGTGAGAAAAATAATCCTTTCATTAATCGTCTTGCAGAAGAAGACCCGCAGTTACTTAAAGATATGAAGCAGTACGGACGCCGTAATATCGCCTGTTTGACAGTGGCTCCTACAGGAACTACAAGCTTGATGACACAATCCACATCGGGTATCGAACCTGTATTCCTGCCTGTATACAAACGCCGTCGCAAGGTTAACCCTAATGACAAAGAAGTACGCGTCGATTTTGTTGACGAAAACGGTGATTCATGGGAAGAGTACATTGTATTCCACCATAAGTTTGTGACATGGATGGAAAGCAAAGGATATCCTACTTCAAAAAAATATACAAACGAAGAAGTAGAGGCTATGGTAGCCGAATCTCCATATTATAAAGCTACATCTAACGATGTGGATTGGTTGCAAAAAGTGAAGATGCAGGGACGTATCCAGAAGTGGGTAGACCATTCTATCAGTGTAACGATCAATCTTCCGTCCGATGTTTCGGAAGAACTGGTGAATGATCTTTATATCGAAGCATGGAGAAGCGGATGTAAAGGTTGTACCGTATACCGCGACGGCTCACGTGCGGGAGTGCTTGTGGCTGCAGACGATAAAAAAGAGGAAAACTGCGAAGATTGCTACGAACGTCCTGAGATTTTACAGGAGCGTCCTCGCGAACTGGTTGCAGATGTTATCAAATTTCAGAATAATAAGGAAAAATGGATTGCATTTATCGGTTTGCATAACGGTCGCCCTTATGAAGTATTCACCGGTTTGTCGGATGATGACGAAGGCCTGATGCTGCCGAAGAATGTAAATCATGGTGTTATTATTAAAACGCTGAATGACGAAGGACAACGTTCTTACGACTTCCAGTTTAAGAATAAGAGAGGATATAAAACCACTATCGAGGGCTTGAACGGCAAATTTAATCCTGAGTTCTGGAACTATGCCAAACTTATTTCAGGAGTACTTCGCTATGGTATGCCTATCGATCAGGTGGTAAAACTCGTTCAGGGATTGGAACTGAATAGCGAAACAATCAATACTTGGAAAAACGGTGTTGAGCGTGCCCTGAAAAAATACCTGCCGAGCGATACGGAAGCCAAAGGTCAGAAATGCCCTGTGTGCGGACTGGAGACGCTTGTTTATCAGGAAGGATGTATGAAATGTACCAATTGCGGTGCATCCAAGTGCGGATAATTAATCTTTTAGTTATATAGTGAATGCGCCTCGTTCAGAAATGGATGGGGTGTTTTTTTATTCGAACCGCAGCGATTTTGCAGGATATATTTTAGCAATCAGATAAGAAGGACCGATCATCGCCAGTACGGAAAGTATAAGCGTTCCTATGTTTATCAGTAATATATGGAGTATATTGATATCGACAGGCATTTCCGATACATAGTATGTCTCTGGATCGAGTTTAACAAAGCCGAAATTCTTTTGTAAAATGAGAATAGCTAGAGCAATGATATTCCCCCAAACCATCCCCTTTACAATCAGGAATGAAGCTATATACAGGAAAGTTTTTCGTATGCTGTAATTATGGGCGCCGAGTGTTTTCAGTATTCCTATCATATTAGTGCGTTCAAGTATAATGATTAGCAGTCCTGACACCATCGTAAAAACTGAGATAGAAAACATGAGGATGATAATGACCACTACATTCATATCCAATAAGTCGAGCCAGCTGAATATCATCGGATTCATTTCCTTTACCGAGCGGGTAAGGAATGTATTGTCTTTGCGGTCGCGATAAGTCATCATTTCCACAAATACGTTGTCTTTTATACCGTCAAGCTTACCGTAGTCCTTTACAAGCAATTCGATGCCGCTCACCTCATCCTCATCCCAATTATTCAGTTTTTTAATAAGGTCGATTTCAGTTACAACAAATAGTTTGTCATAATCCTCGAAATTGGTACTGTAAATACCTGATATATAGAATTTACGGAATCTGACATTTTCACTGGAAATGAAATAACACAGGAAGTCGTCTCCCGTTTTCAGGTTAAGCTTATTTGCAATATTTTTGGAAAGTATAGCCTGATTAGCATGTGTAGTATCTTCCGGATTGATAATATTTCCGTCGACCATATTTTTTTTAAAGAAATCCCAGTCATAGCCCGTTCCTACACCTTTCAGTACAATGCCCTGAAATGAGCTGTCAGTTTTAATAATTCCGGGTTTGGTAGCGAATGTTTCGACGTGCTTTATTCCTTCCGTATTTTCTAGTTGGTTTATCAGTTCGGAATTTACACATATAGGAAGTGTTTCGTAAGTGTTATTATTGCTCAGATTAGTAATCTGGATATGTGATCCGAAGCCCACAACCTTATTTCTGACCTCTGTTTTGAAACCGATGACTATAGACAGGGCGAGTATCATAGAAGCGAGGCCGATTGCCACTCCGGCAATAGCTATCTTTATAGCAGGAGAAGAGGCACGCTTTTCTCCTTTATCTCCACCGAAATGGATGCGTTTGGCTATGAATAACTCGAAATTCAAATCAGTTTATTATGTATGTTTAAAATAAAAATCCCTGTTCACTTTGCCTTTTCCTGCCCAGATGCTTATAAGCCAAATCTGTGGCTTCTCGTCCGCGTGGCGTCCGTTTCATAAAACCTTCTTTGATAAGGAAAGGTTCATATACTTCTTCGATAGTGCCGCCATCTTCGCCTAAAGCTGTGGCTATAGTAGAGATTCCTACCGGGCCACCCTTGAATTTATCGATAAGGATAAGCAATATTTTATTATCGATCTCGTCCAGTCCGTATTTGTCTATATTCAGTGCTTCGAGCGAATAGGCAGCAATGTCCTTATCTATTTTACCCGATCCTTTTACTTGCGCAAAGTCGCGTACACGACGCAACAGCGCATTAGCTATACGCGGTGTTCCCCTGCTTCGCGAAGCAATTTCTACGGCTGCCTCCCGTGAAGTAGGTACATCTAATATATTGGCCGAACGAAGAATAATATTGGTAAGTGTTTCTATATCGTAATATTCGAGATGCATGTTGATGCCGAAACGTGCCCTTAATGGGCTGGTCAGCAATCCACTACGGGTAGTAGCACCTATCAGCGTAAACGGATTGAGGTCGATCTGAATTGAACGTGCGCTGGGGCCTTTATCTATCATAATGTCGATACGATAGTCTTCCATTGCACTATAAAGATACTCTTCGACAACAGGTGACAGACGATGTATTTCATCTATAAATAATACATCATTCGGCTCGAGTGAAGTTAATAGTCCGGCTAAGTCACCCGGCTTATCCAATACAGGGCCGGAAGTTATCTTGAAGCCGACACCTAATTCATTGGCAATAATATTTGATAATGTAGTTTTCCCAAGTCCCGGAGGGCCATGCAGCAGCGTATGGTCCAATGATTCTCCCCGCATTTTAGCAGCCGTAACAAAAACCTGCAGATTTTCTACCACTTTGCTCTGCCCGCTGAAGCTGTTGAACGTGAGGGGGCGTAAGGCGTTTTCAAATTCCTTTTCGCTGTCGTTGATATTACCCTTGTGTATGTCGAATGTTTCTTCCATAAGTATGGATGCAAATTTACATCAATATATTTAATTTACACACTTTCAACACTAATTACTGTTGTCGGGTAGGGTGCTGATAACCATAAAAGAGCCTAAATTTTGGATGTTTAACAAAAAAATAATTCCTTTGTCAATTATTTAAATGATTGAAAATGTTGGATAAAATCAGATATTGGGACGAAGAACTATTTTTATTTCTGAATAGCAAGCATATGGACTGGCTCGATCCAATCATGCTTTTTCTAAGTTCGTATACCAATTGGATACTGGCTTGCCTGCTGATGTCAATATTAATATATTATAAGGCTGAAGTATGGAAAAAGACAGGTGTTTTCTTTTTCCTTTTATCTGTAGGGATGAGTGCTTTACTTACCAATATTATAAAGCTGATTATCGAACGTCCTCGCCCTATCCACAATGAATTATGGGAAGGTACTATTCATGCTATCGAGCGGTATAGCCATAGTTTCAGCTTCTTTTCATCTCATTCGGCTACCACATTTACGATGGCTGTATTTTTTATGCTATTTTTCTGGAAGAAAAAAATTTACGGATATCTTGCACTTTTATGGGCTGCTGTAGTTGCTTACAGCCGTATTTATGTAGCGAAGCATTATCCGTTCGATGTACTGGTCGGTATATTATTCGGTATCATGATGGGGATACTGGGATATAAAGTTTTCCAGAGTTTCAAGAGAAGGAAAGAACCGTTAAAACCTTAACTTAGCCACTTCCTCACCTTTCTTTTTTCCATAAGGGAATAAGCTTTCATCAAGATAGGAAAAGCTCTGCCAATCGGATAAAACATACGAAACAGCAGTGACGGATAAATCGTCTTCTTTCCTTTTTCTATTCCTTTTACAATTTTTCTGGCTACTGTTCTTGCATCCTGAGTGGGGAAGGGGAGGGGAGTATCATTTTCGCCTGTGGCCTTGTCGAAAAATCCGGTACGGGTGGCTACAGGATAAACTGCTGTTATTTGCACATTCTTATCTTTTTCGTATCTGTATGTCTGCGTAAAATGGTGTAAAGCAGCTTTTGTAGAGCAATAAAGAGAGTATGCAGGCAGAGATGCCAGTCCGGCACCCGAAACAGTAGAGGCGAACGTAATCGACTTGCCCTCACTTACTGAAACGAGTTTTTCTAGTGAATAGATAGGTGAGAAAACATTCAGATTATATATTTTCTCAATGTGCTGCCAGTCGGGTCTCCCTAATTTTTCCAGATATGCAAATCCGGCATTGGCGATAAAAATATCGATATGTGGCATTATTTGCCCTGCATATCCGAAAACTTTATCTATGCCTTCAACAGAACTTATGTCGGCAGAATATGGATAGACAATTCCTTCCTTTTTCGGTATTTCTTCTATATGACGAGCAACAGCTATGATTTTTACATTCCTGTAATCCGAAAGAATTGATAATATCTCTTTCCCGATGCCCGACGAGGCTCCTGTAAGAATAATATTTTTGCCGTTGATTTCCATATCCTTGTTTATTTTGTATCGTTACTCCACAGTAAAGTATATAAAGAAACATCTTGTGTATGGAATTTGTTGAAATCAATTCTATAATTTCCTAGATCTGAAGTTTTTATTATATACACTTTGCCATGAACGGGAATTATTTCTTCGGGAAGTTCGAGTTCATAACCTGCATAACTTATTGCAACTTCAATGCCACCTTTCAATGTTTTCATTTTTTTAGTGGCATCGAATATATGGGGATCGACAGGATCATAAAATAAAGTATGCGCAAAAGCCTGATACATACAAATCTTTTCACATCCTTTTTCTTTTGCTGCAGTTATGGCTTCATCCAGATCGACCCGGAATTCCGACGGGTAGGGTGTATCCTTAGCTGTAAAGAATGTGATATATTTCCAGCCGAACCCAAAAGACAAACAAGTTATTACTGCAAAAAAAGTATATCTTCGCCAGACCGCTTTGCGCGTACTGATAAAAATGCCTCTTGCTACAAAATATATAAGCGGGAACCATATCACATTCCAATGATGTACACTGGGATCTACAATGAACATCGTAGGTAATGAGGCAATTAGGCATAATGCAAAGAGTGCGTCGAAAATATTTCGTTCTCCTTTTCTTTTTATCAGATAAACGATAGCAATTATAATGAAAGGAATACCCAGCAGATTATAAAATTGTCCGATGAGGTAAAAAGTATTTCTCCTGTAAGTGTCATCTCCTGTAACTAGCAGATGAATTGCATTTAATAATTGATAATATAAACTATTCCAGATACCGCCTCCATATGGTAATACTGTCGAGTCATGCCGTGCTGAACTCAATGCTGTAATAGTCAGAGGTCCTAGGCTATATTGTTCTCCTCCGGTAAATAGCTGAATGGCAAATAGTATTAAGGGGAAAAGTAATATTCCCATTGTTGTGAGGCACAAAGCGATACCGGATAGTCTTATCCTTTTCTTTCGGTACAAAAATGTAAAGATAAAAATAGTCAGAAATGGCAACATCAGCCAACTTGCCCCGTAACTATAAGCTGCAAGAACCAGAAATATGCTTGCAATTATATATTTAATATTGTTTCTCTCAGGTGAATTATAACCTAGTACAAAACAGCTTATTGCCATCAGGATAAAATCGGGTGCGAGATTACAGTCCAACGCCCAGCGACTTTTCATTATGTGCCACGGGTTTAAGGCAAATATCAGAAAGACTACAAGCAGCCAGTAAGTATTTTTCTGTGTCTTACGGAATGTATAATAGAATAATATCAGCGAGAGGCAGGATATAATTGCCATAGGCAGCCGATATACAGAAATTGATAAGCCGAATGCTTTGATAAAAGGGATGCCGAAATAGGCATAGAGGGCACTTTGGCCTGTTCCCCACGATTTCAGATACACAGGGTAAGAAGCCAAATGCTGATCTACCCCATAATAGGCAAGGCACCATGAGTCATATCCGCTTATTGCCTCATCGACATATACTCCCAAAGGAATATTTAGATTTATAAAGCGGAGTATAATGCCCAAAAACAATATTATTGCAGCACAGTAGCTGTAATTTTTATTTTCGCGGGTCTCCATAACCATTTAACTTATTTCTTTTGAATGTCAAATATAGGAAGATATTATAACGTTTTATTGTATTCCCTACAATTGGCTTATTTAATTCAGGCTTTTATCTTATCGAAGCCTTCGCCGTATACGCCGCGTACAGTACTTTGCGATATAAACGCCCTTTCGTCGATACTTTTTATCAGCCGGAACATTTCTATAGCTTCCGATCTTTTGGCCAGTACAATAATTACTTTCGACGGCTTTTTGGTATACCATCCGGTGGCATCCAAGACAGTACAGCCACGCCTCAGTTCATGGTTTATAGCATCTGCTATTATATCATATTTTTCGGAGAAGATAAGTATCTGTATAGACTGGCGGAAACCGTTTATAACGATATCGATACAGTATGTCATCACACCCATTACTATCAGGGCATACACAATCTTCTGATAATCATAAAACAAGAAATATGACGAACAAATAATGATAAAGTCGCATAATAGCATTCCGCGGCCGAAAGCAATATTCTTATACTTGTTTATGAGGGCTACAATTATATCGGTACCTCCTGTGCTCCCGTTGGCGCTGAATACCAGCCCGATACCTGTTCCGCAGAGCATACCGCCTATAACACCGGATAACAGCGGTTCATTTTTAACGATTGGCTCTTTTATATATTCCTGACAAAGAGTGAGTAAAAAAGTAAGGACAATAACCCCGAAGATAGTCTTGACCATGAACTTGAAGCCCAATAGCTTCAATGCTACAAGCAACAAAGCGCAGTTAGTAAAGAAATAAGTATATTGAAGCGGAATCTCCGTTGCATATTCCACAAGGAGCGCAATCCCGGTCAAACCTCCGGTAACGATGCCCACAGGCTTAATAAAGCCGATAAGCCCCAGCGCATAGAAAGCAAGGCCAAAGAGTATGGTCACATAATCTTTCCAATAGAATTCTTTCAGATATCTCTTCGGCATAGCTTCAAGTTTTTTCAGGGCGTTCATTTTTACAGAACAACATTAATCATTTTTTTAGGAACAAAGATGATTTTCTTAGGAGTCTTTCCGTCGAGCCATTTCTGAGCCAACTCATGTTTCAGTACGGTTTCTTCTACTTCACTCTGTACAGCATCGGCCGGAAATTCTATATCGAAACGTACTTTCCCATTGAATGCTACTCCGTAACGGAACGAGTCCTCTGCCAGATATTCTTCATTGAATGCAGGCCATTTGGTATCAAAAATGGTAGTTGTATTGCCCAATGCATGCCACAGTTCCTCTGTAACGAAAGGAGCAAAAGGGGCAAGAACAATCAGAAACTCCTGCAAAATAGCTCTTTTGCTGCACTTGGCTGCTGTTAATTCGTTTACACAAATCATAAACGCAGCCACCGATGTATTAAAAGAAAATGCTTCTATATCTGCTGAAACTTTCTTTATCAGTTTATGTAAAGATTTCAGCTCTTCTTTTGTCGGTTGTTCATCAGTCACGGCAAAAGTATCGCCTTTATAGAAAAGATTCCACATCTTGCGCAGGAAGCGGTTTACACCGTCTATACCGTTCATATCCCAAGGTTTGGATTGTTCCAACGGGCCGAGGAACATTTCATACATACGAAGCGTGTCTGCCCCGTATTTCTCGGCAACATCGTCAGGGTTTACCACATTGTGGTATCTTTTACCCATTTTTTCGACAGTCCAGCCACAGATGTATTTTCCGTCTTCGAGGATAAATTCGGCGTCTGCATATTCGGGTCTCCATGACTTGAAGGCTTCTATATCGAGTATGTCATTATTGACAAGCTTTATATCTATATGTATCTCTGTTGTTTCATACTGGTCTTTCAGATTGACGGATACGAATGTATTCGTGCCATTGATACGGTATACAAGACTGCTACGTCCCTGTATCATACCCTGATTTATCAGTTTCTTGAAAGGTTCGTCCTCACATGATATACCTATATCAAAAAGGAATTTATTCCAGAAACGGCTGTAGATAAGATGCCCTGTAGCATGTTCGGTACCGCCGATATACAGATCCACATTGCGCCAGTACTCGTCTTTTTCTTTCGAAACCAACTCTTTATCATTGTACGGATCCATATATTGCAGATAATAGGCAGATGAACCTGCAAATCCCGGCATCGTATTCAGTTCGAGTGGGAAAATAGTTTTATTATCAATTTTCGATGTGTCCACTACAACTTCGTTTACCATGTCCCAAGCCCATTTCGTTGCTCGGCCTAATGGCGGCTCTCCTGTTTCGGTAGGCAGGTATTTATCTACTTCCGGCAATTCGAGCGGTAGTTTATCGATAGGCAGCATATAAGGAAGGTCACCTTTATAGTAAACAGGGAATGGTTCGCCCCAATAACGCTGGCGCGAAAATATGGCATCGCGCAAGCGGTAATTTACCTTGATGCGTCCAAGACCTTTTTCTTTTATATATTGACGTGCTTTTTCAATAGCGTCTTTTACTTCCAGTCCATTCAGAAAACCGGAATTCATCATAATACCCTCTTTTGCGTCGAAACTTTCTTCCGATACATCACAACCTTCTACCAATGGGATGATCGGCAGATTGAAATGTTTAGCAAAAGCGTGGTCGCGACTATCGTGTCCGGGTACAGCCATAATAGCTCCTGTACCATAGCCGGCAAGCACATAATCTGCTACCCAGATAGGAATTTCCTTACCGTTGAGAGGATTAATAGCATATGCTCCGGTAAATACTCCGGTGATTTTCTTATCCATCATACGGTCGCGTTCGGTGCGACGTTTTGTAGCTTCTACGTATGCATCTACTTTTGCTTTTTGTTCCGGTAAAGTTACCTGCGAAACATAGTCGCTTTCGGGAGCAAGTACCATGAATGTTACCCCGAAAATTGTATCGGCACGGGTGGTGAAAATTTCAAAATCGATATCCGAATCTTTTACTTTAAACTTCATTTCGGCACCTTCGCTTCTACCTATCCAGTTGCGCTGCGTTTCCTTTATCGATTCGCTCCAGTCTATAGTATCCAATCCTTCCAGCAGGCGCTGTGCATAAGCCGAAACGCGCAGGCTCCACTGACGCATCAGACGTTGCTCCACAGGGTATCCGCCACGTTCAGACAAGCCATTGATGACTTCGTCGTTTGCCAATACAGTACCTAAAGCCTGACACCAGTTTACGCGTGTCTCGCTACGGTAAGCAATACGGTAATTAAGCAGTATTTCCTGTTTCTTTGTTTCCGGATATGCTTTCCATTCTTCAGCGGTGAATTCAAGTTCTTCGCTGCAAGCAATATTCATGCCTTTGGTGCCTACCTGTTCGAAAGCTTCGAGCAGTTCGGTTATCGGGTGCGCCTGTTGTTCATCGTAGCAGTAATAGCTGTTGAACATCTGTATGAACGCCCATTGCGTCCATTTATAAAATCTAGGGTCGCATGTCTGTATTTCGCGGCTCCAGTCGAAAGAGAAGCCGATTTTATCCAGCTGCTCACGGTAGCGGTTTATATTTTCTGCTGTAGTGACGGCCGGATGCTGCCCTGTCTGTATGGCATACTGCTCGGCAGGAAGTCCATATGCATCGTATCCCATAGGATGAAGCACATTGAATCCTTTCAGTCTTTTGTAACGGCTAAAGATATCGGATGCGATGTATCCGAGCGGATGCCCCACGTGCAGCCCTGCTCCTGACGGATAAGGGAACATATCGAGCACATAATATTTAAGTTTATTGCTGTCTTCTGTTACTTTGTAGGTTTTGTGGTCGATCCAATACTGGTGCCAACGTTTTTCAATCTCTTTAAAGTTGTATTCCATAACCTGGTTTTAATGTAATTTTTTACTGGCGCAAAGATAGTTATTTCTTTAGATTAATACTAACTAATATTTGTGCTTTATTTATAGTAAAAGTGCATTAGGTTAAAGAATTATATGGGATAATATCGGGATAAAATTTTATCTATAAGGAGGTAGCTGTTAGCCATTGCCTTTTAGCTTTTAGTTCTTTGAAATAGTTTTTAGTTACAAGTTACTTCGCCCTGCGGGCAGTTACAAGTTACTTAGTAATCATTGAATATTGTTACTTTTGTTACTTTTTGAATTGAAAGCTAACGGCTAAAAGCTATCAGCTAATGGCTATAAATCCGTTACTTTTGTTACCTTTTAACTAAATATGGTTAATAGATGTGAAATGTGAATTTTTACTTATATGTGACAAAGAAAATTTGAATAATACGGAAAATGCCACATTATGTAAGGTGTAAATTGCATATTTATATGTATTTTTGTAATGTCAAGTTAGCAATTATTGTATTTATGGTTATGCAATATTTAAATACTATATAATAGGATCCCCGATTCATCCTTAATATATAAGTGAAAGATATAGATTGTTGATGATAATGTAAATGAAAATCAAAAGAGTAATTGAATGTTATAAATTCCAAGAAAAGAAATCCTCAAGAAGACATGATTCATAGCCCTGAATAAATAGTTATCAGGTGGGATGTAAATTATACGGCCGGTATTGCCCAATATATCGAAGCCGTAAGAAATGATCGAAAGGCTAAATGTCTTTAGTACCGGTTGTCCGAGTCTATTGCGACTTCGACAGCTACTGCCCCTACGACGAGTGTTGTGCCCAAAGCGACTTGCCAGATTGTATTATTCGCAGGCTTCTCTATATAGAAAAAGTCACCTCTGTCGGCCATGTTACCCGGTAATTGGGATGGCTTTACAGCATTGGTCTTTATCAGATTCGACATGAAGAAATCCTGCTGGAATACCATCGGTTCATCGGGGTGGGTATATACGGTAAGGTAACTACCGAATTGTAACGGACTGTTATATTCATTGTAGTCTATCCTGTTAACGATGAAAGCTTCATATTTATTATTACTCATCTGGGCTTTCTTATATAGCTTTTTGTCTATATTCTCGAAATTCATCGCCAACCTTAAGGGTATATAGCTTATCATTGTTTTGGGAGGAATGAAACTTACATTTTTCGGAGACTCAACTTGTCCTGCAAAACTTCCGTCGGAATAACTATATGTCTGATCGGATGATATACTGTAAATCTCGGCCTGTGAATTTCCTGAAAAGCTAAGTCCATTTTTGGCATATGAGTGAGCAGTACCGTTGAGTATGAGTGCAGAGCGCTGCCAGTCTACATATAGTGGGATGTCTAATTTATTGAAAACCGTGATCTGTACAGGCGCACTTTCACCTTTGAAGCAATACGCAATCCAAAGACTATCGGTTTCAAGAAGGAAATCTCCGTTATCCACTTTCTCCATCTGCTTGTCCTTGGATGACAAAGTTGAAAAGAAATAGGTAGACGA
Source organism: Prevotella sp. 10(H) (assembly GCF_000711235.1). Taxonomy (GTDB): domain Bacteria; phylum Bacteroidota; class Bacteroidia; order Bacteroidales; family Dysgonomonadaceae; genus Dysgonomonas. Next base: position 27,611 of record NZ_JOMI01000003.1, read on the forward strand.
GCATGAAGAAAGACATAATAAAAATGAAATGAAAGTGATAGCTTGTCTCATAATATAATCAGGTTTTATTATACAATATAATATTAGACTAATATAAAGTAAATAAGTAAAATCAAGAAATGTTATAAAATCTTAATAAAGATAGCAAAAAAGACAGTCTGATTATAAAGTTATATTTAAAATAATAATGAATTTATATTATTTAATTATTCTGATCGTATGGATTATTGGAATTTTTCTGGGGTTCCTCATGTTTCTCTATCTTGAAAACTGTTCGGGGAAAGATAGAAAAGACAGGGAACAAGAGTTAAAGAAAAGGCAAGATGCAACCAGGTTTGCATTAAAGGTGATGGAAATGGTCAGGGAGGGTTGCTTCCGGCGTATTCCGTATGATAATATTTTTTCTGAATATGAGAACTTATTCAGTGATCTGGAAGTATACAGAAGGTTGCATGAAGGAGGAGATTTGGCAGATAAAGATATCTCAGATATTATTGAAAGCCGAAATTCCATGTTTAATGTCAAGATGCCGATCGATTCTTATAAATTACTGTTCAAAGCGGCGTATGAAGTAAATATATATTCATATCATTACTGTGGTGGGAACGGTGAAAATTCTGATTATTCCATAGCTGAAGAGAAACAAAATACAAAAGATTTTTGCAGGTATAAAGATTCTTTCATTTATCGTATATCGGAAAATATACCGAGCTATGTCTATAAATTCAAAATAATTGTAGAGAGACGTCCGATGGCTTTGTTTATGAGCGTTTTGGATATTCCCGATAAGGGTTTCAGAGTAACATTATTTATAATTACTGAACAATATAAAGAATTGAAAAAAGCACGAAAAGACAAATCGGACATGACTTTGGTAAAATGATAAAGAGCCGTTCCTCGCGGAAGGGCCCTTTCAATTAACCTAAAAAACGTATTAATCAGGGCCTTATTCTCGGCCCTCCTGAAGATGTGTCTATAGCTATTAACATAGAGTTTGTTTGGTATTGAATCTAGTAAGTATTTTAGGCTCCAATATTACTATCTTTCAGATAATTGGAAAAGAATACTCGACGTTTAGAGTAATTTTATCGACGAATATGTGTATCTGTCTGATGATTCGGATTCCAAAATAAAAAAAAGACGGAGCACTTACCCCGTCTTTGCGATATTTGAAGATAAGGTCTTATTATAATGTTTCTTTCTTTGCTTTCATAGAAGAATAGCCAAGATAACCGATAATGACAATGTACATTGCCAATGCAAGAATCTCGGATGATCCTGTGCTCAGCCATTCTTCGTTTACCAGATTGATGCCACCGAAGCGCATCGCTGCACTTACAACTCCCATCAAAGCACCACCGGCAATAAATCCGGATGCCAACAAAGTGCCTTTTTCAAGCCGGGCGGCATTCAGTGCTTTATCTTTACTGCGGCTGCCTACGTACCAGCTTACTGCTCCCCCGATCAATAACGGGGCATTCAGTTCCATAGGGATAAACATACCCAGAGCAAATGCCAGAGCCGGAACGCGCAGCAGCGTTAATAAGATTGCAATCAATGCACCAACTCCGTATAATACCCACGGCGCACCTGCACCCATCATCAACGGTTCGATAACTGCCGCCATGGCATTGGCCTGAGGAGCCACCAAAGCGTTAGCTCCTGTAAAACCATATGTTTTATTCAATATGAGAATTACACCTCCTACCGTAGCAGCAGAAACAAGTGTACCTAAGAATTTCCATGATTGTTGTTTTGCAGGAGTGGTACCCAGCCAGTAACCGATTTTCAGGTCGGTAATGAAACCTCCTGCCATCGATAGTGCAGTACAAACCACCCCTCCGATAATAAGGGCGGCGACCATACCCGATGTACCTTTCAGACCCACGGCAACCATAATTACCGATGCGAGTATAAGTGTCATCAATGTCATGCCCGACACAGGGTTCGTGCCCACGATAGCTATAGCATTTGCTGCTACAGTGGTAAACAGGAAAGCTATAATAGCAACAACTAAAATACCTACGACAGCATATAACAGATTATTTATTACCCCGAAGTAGAAAAACAGGAAGGTAACGATCAGAGCAACGATAATACCTATAGTAATAATCTTCATCGGTAAGTCGCGTTGTGTTCGTTTATCAACTTGTTTAGTGGTTGAAGCACCACCTTTAAATTCTTTTGATGCAAGGCCGACGGCACTTTTAATGATGCTCCACGATTTGATGATGCCGATAACTCCGGCCATCGCAATACCTCCGATGCCGATATGACGTGCAAATGTGGTAAAGATAGTTTCGGGTGTCATTGTAGCAATCTCTCCGGCAAAGGTAGGATTCATAGTTGCCAACAGCGAATCGCCCAGATGCGGAAGAAGCGGCACGATAATAAACCATACAAGCGCCGAGCCTGCACAAATAATGGCTGCATATTTTAGTCCTATAATATAGCCGAGTCCTAACACAGCAGCCCCTACATTCACTTTGAATACCACTTTGGCTTTCTCTGCAAGTTCTGCTCCATATGGCAATACGCGGGTAGTAAATGTTTCAGCCCACGTGCCGAATGTTGCGATAAGGAAGTCATAAACTCCTCCGACTATACCGGCGAGGATAAGAGGCTTTGCCTGACTTCCGCCTTTTTCACCGGAAACTAATACCTGTGTAGTAGCGGTTGCTTCCGGGAATGGGTATTTACCATGCATGTCCGAAACGAAATATTTACGGAACGGAATCAGAAAGAGGATACCTAGTATACCTCCGAGCAGTGAACTAAGGAATACCTGAAAGAAGTCAACACTGATTTCGGGATATTTCGATTGAAGTATATACAATGCAGGAAGCGTAAATATGGCACCCGCAACTATTACACCGCTACTTGCGCCTATCGACTGAATGATGACATTTTCGCCCAACGCATTTTTTCGTTTGGTAGCAGTCGACAATCCCACGGCAATAATAGCTATAGGAATGGCGGCCTCGAAAACCTGTCCCACTTTCAGCCCGAGGTAGGCAGCCGCGGCACTGAACAGTACTGCCATTAATAGGCCCCACATTACCGACCACGGCGTAACTTCTTTATATTGTTTGTCGGGTGACATTATGGGTTTATATTCTTCACCCGGTTTCAACTCGCGAAAGGCATTTTCAGGCAGCCCGCTAACCTTCTCTTCATGTTCTGTTTTCACGCGTCAGCTATTTATAGGTTACAAAAGATTCAGGTGTAATTCACTTCCTGAATTTCTAACAGTACAAAACTACATTTTTTCCCCGAAAGAAAAAAGCTACCCGGCGGGCAGCTTTCAATATATCCGGTTAATCGTTATGATATGGTATATTTTTATGTTCGCACATTTCTATAATCTTTGCCTTTACAGTCATTACATCCTCATATGTAAGGCGGGTGATATCCATTTTCTTCTGCTTTTTCTCACCATTCAATAAGAAGACGATATAGCTTGTACCGATGTTTACACGGCTGACATTTGTCCAGTCTATAGTTGTTTTGATTTGTTGAGGCAAAGCAATAATAATAGAGTTGTTGTCGATTTTCAGTAGTGGGCCGGGAAGCCATAATGTGTTGCTCAATACTATTATAGTGGCAAAGATAAATCCTGCCAGTGCACAGAAGAACAAAACTCCGTACCGGCTGGCAATCCCTTCGGTAATAGTAAAATACAAGGTGAATCCGGCCAGATAAATTCCGGTTATAATATTCGCTATCTTCCTTGTTTGGGAGATTTCTCCATAATTGATGTTCAATTCGTTCATATTCTTATTGTTTTAATATGTCTGTTTTCAATTCTTACAGATGTCCTGTATTATCAATCCCGCCAGCGTGAATCCGAAAATGGCTGTTATATGTACCAGAGTTCCATTTGTCTGCGCCTTCACACTCGGGTTGTCTTCCTTTAGTAACTGTGAGCTTTTCGATTCATCGTTTTCGTATTTCAGTCCTTTATTTTCCAGTAATTCGTCGCTATACACACACATCACTTTTTTTGCAGGCTTTTGTCCCTGCTTCATCTTCCGGCGAAGAGCGGCAGCAAGAGGACAACCTTTGACTTTCCAGAATTCAGCAGTCTTTATTTTGGTCGGGTCAATTTTTAATGCGGCACCCATCGATGAAAAGACTTTCGCTTTGGTACGGCTTGCCGTGTTTATTAAGTGCAACTTGTGCTTGAGGCTGTCTATGGCGTCGATAATATAATCGTATCCGTTAAGATTGAAAGAGTCTGAAGTTTCTTCGCTGTATACTCCGGCTATAGCTGTTATTTCAGCATCGGGATTTATATCCAGCAACCGTGCTTTCAAAACTTCTACTTTACGTTGGCCTACTGTTTTTGTTGTTGCCATCAGCTGACGGTTGATATTCGTTTCGCATACAAAATCGGAATCCACAATAGTAAGATATTTCACTCCTGTACGGATTAGGCTTTCGGCACACCAGCTGCCTACTCCCCCTACACCGAAAAGGATAACCCGTTTTTCGGCTATTTTGTTCATTGTGTCGCTGCCGAGCAGTAACTCTGCCCGTTTGAATATACCTTTTTCCTGTTGCATGCTTTATTGTTCTCTTTTTCGGGATGTAAAATTACAATAAATATCTTGGGTTTTCATCTTAAGAAAATAATCATGTATCTTTGCACCTCAAAGATTTACATCCTATAACTTTTGCAGGATTAATAAATTGCCGGATAAAAGTACGATAATAATAGCCAAACATTAATATACAACTATGAACATATTACTACTGGGAAGCGGAGGACGCGAAAATGCACTTGCTTGGAAAATGGTGCAAAGTACGAAACTGGATAAACTATACGTTGCACCCGGCAATGCAGGCACGCACCAGATTGCGGAAAATGTGAACTTGTCTGCAACCGATTTTCCGGCAGTAAAGCAATTTATTCTTGCTAAGAATATCGATATGGTTGTTGTTGGGCCGGAAGAGCCGCTGGTGAAAGGGATTTACGATTATTTGGCTAACGAACCCGAAACTAAAAATATACCCGTTATCGGCCCATCGAAAGAGGGGGCGCAACTGGAAGGTAGCAAGGACTTTGCAAAGCAATTCATGATGCGGCATAATATCCCTACTGCCCGTTATAAGAGTTTTACATTAGACGAATTGGAAGAAGCCTATTGTTTTCTTGAGGAACTGGAAGCTCCTTATGTATTGAAAGCTGATGGATTGGCTGCAGGAAAAGGAGTATTGATTCTAAATAATCTGACAGAAGCAAAAAAAGAGTTGAAAAGTATGCTTGGAGGGATGTTTGGAGATGCCAGCAGGACGGTGGTGATAGAAGAGTTTCTTTCAGGTATCGAATGTTCGGTATTTGTATTAACGGACGGTGATTCTTATAAGATACTGCCTGTAGCGAAAGATTATAAGCGTATCGGTGAGGGAGATACCGGATTGAACACCGGAGGTATGGGCGCGGTTTCTCCCGTTTCGTTTGCTGATGATGTATTCATGAATAAGGTAGAAGAACGCATCGTTATACCAACTGTCGAAGGGTTGAAAAAAGACAATATTATATACAAAGGTTTTATTTTTCTTGGACTGATAGAGGTGAAAGGCGAACCGATGGTAATCGAATATAACGTGCGCATGGGCGACCCTGAAACAGAAGTTGTAATGCTGCGTATCAAGTCGGATTTGGTAGAATTATTCGAAGGCGTAGCAAATAAGACGCTTGATAAGGTAGCTTTGGAAGAAGACGACCAATATGCCGTAACAGTAATGCTTGTATCTGGCGGATATCCGGGCGACTATGAAAAAAATAAGGTAATGACCGGACTGGATGAGGTAAAAGACAGTATTCTTTTCCATGCCGGGACAAAATTATCAGATGGCAATGTGCTGACAAGTGGTGGTCGTGTAATTGCAATCAGTTCATACGGGAACACAAAAGAAGAGGCTCTTACCAAATCATATAAAATTGCAGAAGTGGTATCTTTCGATAAGAAATACTACCGGAAGGATATCGGCTTCGACCTGAAATAAATGGCAGCAGTACCAAGATCATATAAAAAGAATGTTGCGGAGGGCAATGGGATATTTATACTTTCCATTGTAATAGCCGTTATTATCCGCATTGTCTATTTTATATATTTCGGTATAACGACTGACTATTCCGTCAACGGATATTTGTGGAAACCTCTTGTGCCTTATTTTAGTAATGATCTGGCTTCTTTTATATGCAGCGGTTTGTTTGTTGGAGGGATGGCATTCTTTTCTTCTCATATCAATACAGCCCATGTATTGATCCGCAGGAAGACTTTATTGCCTCCTGCCGTAATCATTCTTCTGTTTAGCTGCAATCCGCGATTTATTTCCATGTCGGGCGAGTATGTAAGTGCATTGCTGGCTTTGTATGTGATCTTTATTTTATTTGAGGCCTATAATAGTATAGATAAACAGATATATGCGTTTAAGACGGGGTTCATTGTTGCATTGGGAAGTTTGTTCACTCCTGTAATGCTCATATATCTGCCTCTCCTGTGGATTGCTTTGGGCATTATGAGATGTTTCAATTTTAAGGCATTCCTTGCTACATTAATGGGTGCTCTTATCTTGTATTTCCCTGCTTTTTCTTTCTTTTTGTTTACCGATGATATAGACACTTTCCTCTTACCTTTTGTTTCACTTGACTCTCAGTTATTGGCCGATTTTCCGTTTTATAATTTTGATATAGGGAATTGGGTGATACTGGTGTATTCAATAGTGTTGCTGACTGTAATAATTACCGATAACTATATCAACCGCCATAAAGATAAGATCAGGATAAGGGCTTATCTTGCGCTGTTGGGTTCCACTTCGGTGTTTGCAGTCTTGGCATATTTATTTTTGAATATTGACCCACTATTGAATATCTATATTGCATTGATAGCCGGATCTTTGTTATTGTCCCATTTTTTTGCTCTGGTGGAACAGAAATCCAGCGTGATTATTTTTTACATATCTTCCATAGTGTATTTTCTGTTCAGCTTTTTACCTTTTTTATCTTTATAAATAAAACATTATAAGATTATTGTACGTTCTTTATTTATGATGAATATGCTTATGAATATTTAATAAATAGATGAATAAATAACTAAAAAGATAAAATCGAAATGAAACCACTATTGACAATCATATTTGCAGCTCTTTTTTTAATGGGTTGTAAATCTACAGACAGCTTATCGAAGCAGGAAACCATAGCACAGATTACGGATAAAATAGAATCACAGAATTATAGATTTGTACCCACTACCGCTTTGCCTACCGGAGGCCGGTCTGTAAATTTGAGTTATTCATACTCGTTAAGAGTTTCCAAAGACTCGGTAGATTCCTATCTTCCTTATTTTGGAAGGGCGTATGTAGCACCATCCCCAACAGATGAGGGAGGTATAAAATTTGTAAGTACCGACTTTGGCTACACCGTCACTAAAAAGAAAAAAGATATGTGGGAAATCGAAATTAAACCCAATGATAACTCAAAAAGGTACCAGTTAAACCTGCAAATCGGAGATACAGGATATGCAACTCTGTCAGTGAGAGATAACAATCGGCAATCAATAAGTTTTTATGGAAAGATAGAATAAATATATAATATTTCACCTTCTATGACTCTTTTTTTAAGTATAAAAGTCATATATTTGGAAAATTATTACTTATTTCGCATCTCTAAAAGGGACGCCAAATACTTTTGAATATTTATTTATGCAAATATCTTTCACTGCAGAGCAAATCGCCACAGTATTAAATGGTACAATAGAAGGTGATCCTTCGGTTGTAGTGAATAATTTTTCCAGAATCGAAGAGGGTAAGCCCGGAACACTGACTTTTTTAGCGAATCCTAAATACACACATTTTATTTATCAGACAGAAGCCAGCATTGTTTTGGTTAACAATGATTTCGTGGCGGAGCAACCCGTTAAGGCAACATTAATACGTTGCTTTAATGCATATGCTGCGCTTGCAGTTCTGTTGGAAATGGTAGAGAAAACGAAACCTCGGAAATCGGGTATCGAGCCTATGTCATATATTGCTCCAAGCGCTAAAGTAGGAGAGAATATATATGTAGGAGCATTTACTTACATTGCTGAGAATGTAAAAATAGGAAATAACACCCAGATATATCCGCAGGTCTACATTGGTGAAAATGTTACTGTGGGAGATAATACAATAATATATCCCGGAGCCAAAATATATCAGGGGTGTATTGTCGGCAATGACTGTATTATACATGCCGGAGTCGTTATCGGCAGCGATGGATTCGGCTTTGCTCCTGAAAACGGGGCTTATAAAAAGATACCTCAAATGGGAATCGTTATCGTAGAGGACGACGTTGAGATAGGTGCTAATACTACTATCGATCGTGCAGTCATGGATGCTACGATTATACATAAAGGAGTTAAATTAGACAACCTTATCCAGATTGCCCATAATGTAGAGGTTGGGGAAAATACAGTTATGGCAGCACAAGTCGGCATTTCCGGATCTACAAAAGTAGGTAAGCATTGCATGTTTGGAGGACAGGTCGGTTTGGGCGGGCACATTACTATCGGGGACGATGCCAATATAGGTGCACAATCCGGTATCATCAGTAATGTAGAGTCAGGTGCAAAAATAATAGGAGCGCCTGCTATTCCGGTGAGAGATTTTTTCAGATCCAGCGTGGTGTTCCCTAAATTACCGGAAATGTATCGTCAAATGGCTAAAATGCAAAAGGAAATAGACGAGTTAAAATCTAACCAGAACAAATAAGAATCATTTATTAAAAAAGAATGAGCAAGCAACATACGCTGAAAAGCAGTTTTACTTTACACGGAAAAGGTTTACATACAGGACTACCAATTACAATAACATTTAATCCGGCTCCTGAAAACCATGGCTACAAAATAAAAAGAGTTGACTTGGAAAATCAGCCGGTAATCGATGTGTTGGCCGAAAATGTTGGTAATACTCAAAGGGGTACTGTTCTTATAAAAGACGGTGTGCAGGTGAGCACGATAGAGCATGCTATGGCAGCACTTTATGCATTGAGAGTAGACAATTGTTTGATAGAAGTAAATGCTCCTGAATTCCCGATTCTTGATGGTAGTTCAATACAGTATGTTCAGTCTATATACGGAGTTGGCACAGTGGAGCAAACCGAAGAAAGGGATTACTTTATCGTTCGCCAGAAAATGGAAGTGGTGGATGAAGAAACCGGCTCGAGGCTGACACTTTTACCTGACGACCGTTTTTGTATAAACTCGTTTATAGAATTTGAATCCAAATATATACCTAATCAATCTGCTTCATTAGAAGATCTGGATGATTTTTCGAAGGATATTGCTAGTTCCCGTACATTCGTATTCGTACGTGAAATACAGAAATTACGTGATGCCGGCTTGATAAAAGGAGGTGACTTGGATAATGCCATAGTAATTTATGAACGCCAAATTTCCCAGAACGAACTGGACAGTTTAGCCGATCTATTAGGTGTACCTCATAAGAATGCTTCTGAATTAGGATACTTGAATAATAAACAAATCCAGTATCCGAATGAGCCTGCACGTCATAAGCTCCTCGATATAATAGGAGATATGGCACTCATCGGAAAACCCATAAAAGGGCGTATTATAGCTACACGTCCGGGCCATAAGATCAATAATAAACTGGCTCGTCTTATACGTAAACAAATTAAATTGAATGAAGTACAACCTCCTATTTACGACCCGAATAAAGAGGCTGTTTTTGATATAAAAAGGATAAAAGAATTATTGCCGCACAGATATCCTTTTCTGATGGTAGACAGAGTTATTGAAATCGGAAGAAAGCATATTGTCGGAATAAAAAACCTGAGTGTAAACGAATTGTTTTTTCAGGGGCATTTTCCTCAGGAACCCGTTATGCCCGGAGTCCTTCAAATAGAGGCAATGGCTCAGATAGGAGGCCTTCTTGTCCTTTCGCAGGTGGAAGAACCTGAGAGATATTCTACTTATTTTCTTAAAATTGATAATGTAAAATTCAGGAATAAGGCAGTTCCCGGAGATACGCTTGTTTTCAGGCTTAATATGATGTCTGAAATCCGAAGAGGTATAGCCAACATGAAGGGATATGCTTTTATCGGAGATAAGCTTGTTTCTGAGGCCGAATTTACAGCCCAAATCGTGAAAAACAAATAACTAACTAAACAATCATGTCAAATATATCCCAGCAAGCCTATATTCATCCCGAGGCAATATTAGGTGAAAATATTACTATAGAGCCATTTTCGTTCATCGATAAAAATGTAGAAATCGGAGATGGTACAATTATTATGTCAGGTGCAAACATAAGGGAAGGTTCACGTGTAGGTAAGAATTGCCGGATTTCTCCCGGTGCGGTTATCGGAGGTACTCCGCAAGACCTCAAATTTAAAGGGGAAGATAGTCTGGCAATTGTAGGAGATAATACTACTGTAAGGGAATGCGTTACTATAAACAGGGGTACTGCATCCAAAGGATATACAAAAGTAGGCAGCAACTGTCTTTTGATGGCGTATAGCCATATCGCACACGACTGTATCCTCGGTGACTATGTTATAGTCGGAAATGCTACCCAATTAGCAGGTGAGGTAGAAGTCGAGCATCATGCCATATTGAGCGGAGGAACGCTTGTTCACCAGTTTTCGCGCATTGGCGCTCATGTGATGATACAGGGTGGAACCCGTCTGGGAAAAGATATCCCACCATATATTATTGCAGGGCGTGAGCCTGTATGCTATTCCGGGGTTAACCTTGTAGGGCTCAGGAGAAACGGTTATCCAAATGAAAAGATAAACGAGATACAGGAAATATACCGTATAATCTATCAATCCGGATATAACTTCACGGATGCAATAAATAAGATAGAGAAGGATTTTGAAGAAACTGCAGAGATGAGACTGATTGTTGATTTCGTGAAAAGTTCTGCCCGTGGAATCGTAAGGGGATATATGGGTTAAAAGTTTTCCGGAGATGGAAGGCCTTTAATGAAGGCTCCTTAAGTCGATTATCTTACAATCAAATGAAGAATAAAATACAAAGAATTATCTTCCGCTTTTTAAGCCTTGAGAATTACTTGCGGTTTTTGCAGAGATCATTTTTTGTAATGTATAGATTAGGTTTCCTCAAGAATAACAAAGAATACGAATATCATTATTATATAAAGCACCTCATACATGAGGGAGATACTGTAATTGATATAGGAGCCAACCTCGGTTATTACTCCATATTGATGTCATCTTTAGTCGGCTCATTCGGCAGAGTCTATTCCGTAGAACCAATAGCGCTTTATAACAAAATTTTCAACGAAAAAGCCCGTAAGCGCCAGAATATTACACTATATCCTTATGCTTTAGGAAAAGAAGAGAAAGATGTGACGCTGGTATGTTCTCCGAATGTGGGATACTTGCGAACCGGTTTGCCTCATGTCTATGATTCGAAAAAAGACGGTGACATTAAAGCGCAGGAATTTACTTTCGATGCTAAGATGAAGATTCCTTCCGTTCTGTTTTCATCTCTCGATAAGCTCGACTATATCAAATGTGATATCGAAGGTTTCGAATATGTCGTACTTTCGGATATGAAAGATATCATTGCAAAATATAAGCCTGTTGTTCAGGTGGAGGTATGGGGTGACAACGAATCATTTATTAAAGAACTGTTTGCTGAACTGGAATATATTCCTTGTAAAATACATAACGGTCATTTGACATCGAATGCCGATATTGTAGGAAATACTAACGGGGATTATATTTTCATTCATAAAAAAAGTCCTAAGCTACCTTCTTAAGTCTTTCATACAGCGACATTATACAACCCTAACTATCTTTATTAAAATTGACTTTCCTTTTAGCTTGTTTTCTGATTGATATGTGGCTAAAAAATAGTACATTTGCACCCTCAAAATATATTTATGCAAAATATCAGAAACATTGCGATTATCGCGCACGTAGACCATGGCAAGACTACTCTTGTAGATAAGATGCTCCTTGCCGGACAACTTTTCAGAGAAAATCAATCATCAGGTGAACTTATACTGGATAACAACGATCTTGAACGGGAGAGGGGGATAACAATTCTCTCAAAGAATGTATCGATCAATTATAAAGGAACTAAGATAAATATCATAGACACTCCCGGCCATGCTGATTTTGGAGGAGAAGTGGAACGCGTATTGAATATGGCAGATGGCTGCCTGTTGCTCGTAGATGCATTTGAAGGACCGATGCCACAAACACGTTTCGTATTGCAGAAAGCTATACAGATGGGGCTTAAGCCTATCGTTGTAATAAACAAGGTTGATAAACCGAATTGCCGTCCTGACGAGGTTCATGAAATGGTATTCGACCTTATGTTCAGCCTTGATGCTTCAGAAGAACAATTGGATTTTCCTACTATCTACGGCTCGGCAAAACAGGGCTGGATGTCGGAGGACTGGCATAAGCCTACCGAAGATATAACAACTCTTCTCGATGCTATTGTAAAATATATACCTGCTCCCGAAATACTGGAAGGTACGCCGCAGATGCTGATAACGTCTCTCGACTATTCTAAATATGTAGGACGTATAGCTGTCGGTCGTGTTCATCGTGGCGAACTCAGGGAAAATATGGATGTATCGCTTTGCAAGAGGGATGGCAGCATTATAAAGACTAAGATAAAAGAACTGAATACGTTCGAAGGACTTGGAAGAACAAAAGTATCGGAAGTACAATGCGGCGATATATGTGCCCTGATCGGTATCGAAGGCTTTGAAATCGGGGATTCTATTGCTGATATTGAAAATCCTGAACCATTGCCAACTATCGATATCGATGAGCCTACAATGTCCATGCTCTTTACTATCAATGATTCACCTTTCTTCGGAAAAGATGGGAAATACGTGACATCGCGCCATATACATGACCGCCTGATGCGTGAACTCGACCGTAACCTTGCCCTGAAAGTAGAATCGACAGAGAATGCCGATAGCTGGGTCGTATATGGACGTGGTATTCTACACCTCTCCATACTTATAGAAACTATGCGCCGTGAGGGATATGAATTGCAGGTGGGACAGCCGAAAGTAATTATTAAAGAAATAGACGGTGTAAAATATGAGCCTGTAGAATTATTGACAATCAATCTCCCGGAAGAATACTCTAGTAAGATAATCGATCTGGTGACCCGTCGCCGGGGTGAACTAACTATGATGGGCAGTAAGAAAGACCGTGTATATCTCGAATTTAATATCCCTTCCCGTGGAATAATAGGATTGAACAATACAGCTTTGACCTTATCTGCCGGAGAAGCTGTTATCGCACATCGTTTTCTTGAATTCCAACCATGGAAAGGCGATATCGAAAAACGCGCCAATGGCTCTATTATTGCCAGCGAATCAGGAAATGCCTTTGCATATGCTCTGGATAAACTGCAGGATCGTGGACGCTTCTTCGTAGAACCTCAGACCGATATATACATGGGGGAAATTGTAGGGGAGCACAACAAAGAGGGTGACTTGGTTGTAAATCTTACCAAGTCGAAGAAACTTACAAATGTACGGGCGTCCGGTACCGATGATAAGGTAAGGCTTGCACCGGCAATTATATTCAGTCTTGAAGATGCCTTGGAGTATATCAAGGAGGATGAATATGTGGAGGTAACGCCGAATTCTATCAGGCTCAGAAAGATATACCTCGATGAGAATGACCGTAAACGGATGGCTAAGAATAATAGCTGACCAAAGCGATATAGTTTTACAAAAGCCTCCTTTATACAGCTAACGTATAAAAGGGGCTTTCTTTATATTATAATGCTTATGTAATTGACTGTCATTGTGATAATACGGTGATTTATTACATGATTAAGCATTTTTTATTTTGTCGTCTACTCAAAATATCGTACTTTAGATGTTGTATTCGAAGATACATGCCCAATAAATTAATCTTACCAGATATTTATACTTATGGATTTAATAACTGGAGAATTGATACAAGCCCTGAAGAGAAATACCCCTGAGAAGGGAAATACGGTAGATTTGTTAATGAATATAATCCCTATCGGGAAAGAAGCTGCCTACCGGAGACTACGAGGCGAAATACCCTTTACATTAGAAGAAGCAGTAACGATCTGCCGCAAGATGAATATTTCTATGGATCTACTCATCGGCACAAAGAACGATAATACCTATGCTTTTCATCTTAGTGCATTGTTTGCCGAAGATCCCATGGCGGACTATTGCCGTATGTTGAATGAAATAATCGACGGAGTAGAATATTTAAGGAAAGATCCCGACGGTTTTTTATACCGCGCCTACAAAGCACTTCCACAAGAATTCCTTTTTCGCTACGAACTTTTGGGTAAGGTATACTTATACATACTTTTCTATCAGTTATATCCTCAACAGGTATCTAAGAAGCTGACCAATATATACATACCGCCTGAAGTTTTTACACTGCAAAAAAAGGCTATAATGACAATACAGGGCATGGATTCGGTCTTAATCTTCGATAAGCATATATTTGCCGACTATATAGAAATTGTCAAATATTTCCAGAACCTCGAATTGATAACCAATGAGGAGGTTTCCCAGATAAAGCGCGATTTACATATGATGGTCAATGACATGGAGAAATGTGCAATAAGCGGACTGTCGATGGCCGGAAAAAAACTCGATATCTATGTATCACATATCTCTTTCGATTGTACTTATTCTTACCTTACCGGATTCGGATATGAGTCTGCTTCGACCGGACTCTATTGCATCGATTTCCTTTCCAGTGAAAACCCTGTGATTTGCGAAAACCACAAGCGCTGGCTGAAATCCCTGATACGCTTTTCCACATTGATATCCGTATCAGGAGAGTTGCAAAGGAATGAATACTTCTATTACCAGCGAAGTATCATAGACCTGTTGTAATCGTTTCAGATTCTTATTATCTTTGCCCCGAACTCAATATTATTGCATTATGATGACAGTGACTGTCGAGGAACGGGCCTTGATTGACGAGATTATATTAAAGAACCAGTTATGCTATGTCGGTATTATCGATACCGCAGGCATGCCATATGTTATTCCGATGAACTTCGGATATAAAGACGATATCATCTACCTGCATTCGGCTCAGGAAGGTAATAGTATAGAATCTTTGGAGAAAAATCCCAATGTCTGCATTACTTTCTGTACTGAACCGACCCTTACTTATCAGAATAAGGAAATGGCCTGTAGTTACCGTATGAAAGGCGGTAGTGTTATTTGCCGCGGTAAGGTAGTCTTTGAGGAGAACTTCGATGAGAAAGTAAAAGCACTCGACATTATCATGAGTCAGTATACCGACGGACATTTCACCTATTCTGCACCTTCCGTTAATAATGTAAGGGTATGGAAGATTGAAATAGAGAGTATCTCAACTAAAGTCTTCGGTGTGCCCCACCCGAATTCCCGCAACTACAAGGACAAACTGGAGTTTTGAAGCTTCTCCAAAGCTTTCTCGCCAATATACTTCCATAAAGGAGCAGCCTGAACCGATTGCTTTATGCCGTCGTTGCGTAACAGTTCTATTACTTCATCGATAGTGAGCAAATGAACCGATATATCTTCTGTTGCTTCCAGATTTTGCTCGGCTAATTTTTCCACATCTGTTGCAAGAAAGCAATAAGTCATATTGGTGTGAGTTCCCGGATTGACAGATAACTCTGCAAACAATGACCAATTACCGTTTCCATATCCGGTCTCTTCAAGAAGCTCCCGTTGTGCGGAAACCATCAGGCTCGGATCTTCCTTTTCAGCCACACCTGCGCACAATTCCATTGATGTATATCCCAATCCGTGCCTGTATTGACGTACAAGTATGAATTTCTGATCTTTGGTAATGGCTATTACGTTTACCCAATCCGGATAATCGAGCAGATAATAATCGGGGATTTCGTTCCCGTTAGGTAATTGCACATGTTCTCTTCTTACAGTCAGCCATGGTTCTTTTACCACATAGTCGCTTTTCAGAACTTTCCAAGCCATCTTATCATCTCTCTTATCCATTCTTATCAGTCTTTGTAAAATCTTTTCGCATAGGCGAGAAAGTATCTATTATAACTCCTTTTTCGGTGCATACAACGCCGTGCGAAACATTCGAGGGAACAAAAAAACCATCGCCCTGCTTTAGCTTTCTCATTTCATCGCCTATTGTCACTTCGAACTCACCGCTTTCAATATATGACGATTGCACATGTTTATGATTGTGTATATCACCTATACTCCCCTTTTCGAAGTTTACCTTTACAAGCATGATGTCTTCGTTATATCCCAGTATTTGACGTGAAACTCCGTTGCCTAGTATTTCGGTAGTTATATCTTTTTGCAGTAAAAACTCTTTGCTTTGCTTCATCCTATTTCTCTAAAACAACCACATTCATAAGAATCCTTTCAATAGGCTTATCTTTCTCATTTGTCTTTACATTCTGTATCTTATCCACTACATCCATGCCTTCCAGTACTTCTCCGAAGACAGTATATTCATTATCGAGATGGGGTGCGCCTCCTCTTGTCTTATAGAACTCACGCTGTGCTTCTGTATATAGTATTTCCTCTCGGCGAGCTTCAGCCTCTTTTTCGGCATCGGCCAGCATTTTGTTTCTTAGTTCTGTTATCTCTTCACGCTTCCCCTCTTTGTAATAAGCCTTTATACTATCCTTATTATCAGATTGAAGTTTATTGTATATGCGCTGTTTCAGACGTTCGAAGCGTGTCTTCTCCAGCTCGTTCAGCTTCTCGTCGAAAGCAAGTTCTCCGGTGACAATGTAAAATTGCGAAGCATCGGATGCCCTCGTCGGATTTTCTGCATCACCCCAGCGGGCTGCAGCCAGTGCGCCTCTTTTGTTGTAATACATCGGAAACTTTATCTCGGAAGTAGTGGTATCGCCCATTTTCTTTTCTTCCACGACCAGAAGATCATCTTCACTTTCCGTTTTTCTGCTCTTAGGATCACCGCCCTGAATCATAAAATCCTTGATAACACGGTGAAAAGCAAGGTCTTTGTAAAAGCCCTGTTCGGCAAGCTTGATGAAATTGTCGCGATGTACCGGTGTTTCGTTGTATAATTTGATCTTTATGTTTCCGTAACTCGTTTGCAGGACTACAATTGGTTCTTTCTCTTTATTGTTGCACATAGTTGTTGTTAATAGTATTATAATTCCAATCAATAAATTTCTCATACCGCATTTTTCTTTTATATCAGTTAATCAGGTTATAGTAGTGAGTGCTTACTCTTTCCATTGACTTTGTGTTGTCAAATCCCAGTTCTTGCGCTTTTCTCTTCATGTCCGTTTCATTATCAAATACTTCGGTTTCTTTTGTTACAAAGTGGAAAATGATATATTTGATATCTGACTGACTAGGAGGTACAGTTTTAGCGATCAGGAAGTTTTTGTCAAAGGCGAAGATTGTAATATTCGAGATCAGCCTTTTTGCCCTGTTGGGTTCTTTCGAAATATTCTTAATTCCACTTTCATCGTTTAATGCTCCGTAGTCAGGTTCCCTGTTTGAATTTATCGAATACGGATATATCAAAGGTATCCGGTATTTTTTCTTAAAGGTGCCACCATAGGTAAAATATGTATCGGGTATAATGGAATCAGCCGGCTGCATATCTTTCAGGCTGTTCATATAAGGAGAATCCTCGAAATACGTAGTAAATACCCCGTTGGCAGATAGTATTGCGCGATCCTTCACTTTAGGAGCTTCTTCTATCACCGTATTTACTCCTTTGTAAACAAGGAAAATGCCGCTGATAATAGCCAGAATGAGGAAAAGAATAGCCAGCAGACAACCTGTATCCCTGCTCTTTCTGTTATTCCATTTCACAATGGCCCAAAAGAAAGCCACTATCATAAACAGGCCGGCCAGAAGGATGACGGCAACAAGAATAAGACCTTTTATAACCATAAGGATATTTTTTCTTCAAATATACACAGATTTCAATTAACGGTCAAAAGATATTCTTTTACATTTATTAACCATATTTAGTTAAAAGGTAACAAAAGTAAGGGATTTATAGCTGATAGCTTTTAGCCGTTAGCTTTCAATTCAAAAAGTAACAAAAGTAACAATATTTAAATGATTACTCTGTAACTTGTAACTGCCCGCAGGGCGAAGTAACTTGTAACTAAAATACTATTTCAAAGAGCTAAAAGCTAAAAGCCAATGGCTAACATCTACCTCCTTATAGATAAAATTTTATCATAAAAACTGCTGATGGAATAAACTGTAAAACGATTCGCCCGTATTTGTTTTTCATAATTTAGTAAAATGTGCTAGATTTGCATGTAATAATAAAAGTAACATGGTTAAATACGGAAGAATACTTCTTAAATTGAGTGGCGAATCCCTCATGGGCGAACAACAATATGGTATAGATGTAACTCGTCTCAATGAGTACGCCGCGCAAATAAAGGCCGTGGCCGATATGGGCGTACAGATAAGCATCGTTATCGGTGGTGGAAATATATTCAGAGGGCTTAGCGGAGCATCGAAAGGATACGATAGGGTAAAAGGCGACCAGATGGGTATGCTGGCTACTGTTATCAACAGCCTTGCCCTTAGTTCTGCGCTTGTTGCAATCGGACAAAAAGCCAGAGTGCTCACAGCCATACGCATGGAGCCTATCGGAGAGATTTACAGTAAATGGAAAGCCATAGAGTCGATGGAAAACGGAGAAGTCGTTATTCTGTCTTGTGGAACGGGCAATCCGTTTTTTACTACAGATACAGGTTCATCATTGCGAGGTGTTGAGATTGAGGCCGATGTCATGCTAAAGGGTACACGTGTAGACGGTGTTTATACTGCCGATCCCGAGAAAGACCCTACAGCAACCAAATTTGACAGTATCTCTTACGATGAAGTATATAGCCGCGGACTAAAGGTGATGGATATGACGGCAACAGTTATGTGTAAGGAAAACAACCTGCCTATTGTCGTCTTTAATATGGATACGCCCGGAAATCTTGAAAAACTGATGCAGGGCGAAAATATCGGAACATACGTACATGCATAAAAACTTAAACTAAAAATATAAAAGTATGGCAGCAGACTTAAAACAAATCCAACAAAAGGCAGAAGAAAAAATGCAGGCTTCTGTTGAATTTTTAGATGAAGCACTGGCACACATCCGTGCAGGAAAAGCAAATCCGCGTATCCTCGACGGTATTAAACTCGATTATTACGGTTCACTTACTCCGCTGAGTGGAGTGGCATCTATCAATACGCCCGATGCAAGGACAATAATTGTGCAGCCTTGGGAAAAACAAATGCTGAAGGAAGTAGAGAAGGCTATCCTTAATTCTGATGTAGGAATTACACCGGATAACAACGGGGAAGTAATCCGCCTTACTATTCCTCCATTGACAGAGGAACGCCGTAAGCAGCTTGTTAAGCAGGCTAAACAGGAAGCTGAGGAAGCAAAAGTGAGTGTACGGAACTCCCGTCGCGACGCTATCGACTCCATAAAGAAAGCCGTAAAAGAGGGTGTGGGCGAAGATTTGGGAAAAGATGCAGAAAACGACATGCAGAAACTTCACGATAAATATATCAAGAAGATAGATGAAGTTTTTGCGCTAAAGGAAAAAGAGATATTGACAGTATAAAAAACAATGTACTAATTATTTAATGTGCCAGTGTGCCGATGAAATATCAGCAGTTATTCATCGGCACATTGGCATATTGATTCATCAGCATATTTAGTAAATGAACGGTCTGGTAATAAAAAATACAGGGAGCTGGTATCTGGTTCGTACCGATGACGGACAAAATATCGAATGCAAGATAAAAGGCAATTTCCGTCTGAAAGGGATACGCAGCACTAATCCCATTGCAGTGGGAGACCGCGTTCATATTGTCGAAAATAACGAAGGTACAGCTCTGATAACGGAGATCGAAGACCGTAAAAATTATATCATCCGCCGTTCGTCGAACCTGTCGAAGCAGTCGCATATACTGGCTGCAAATATCGATCTTTGCTTTCTTATTGTTACCATAAATCATCCGGTTACATCTACCGTCTTTATCGACCGTTTTCTGGCTTCGGCCGAAGCATACCGTGTGCCCGTGAACCTGATTTTTAATAAGACCGATATATATTCGGAAGAGGAGAGCGAATATATGGATGCGCTGATATCCCTTTATGACCATATCGGTTACCCCAGCATAAAAATATCAGCCTTACACAACGAAGGTATTGAAGCATTGCAGGAAAGGATAAAAGGCAAAATCACATTGTTTTCGGGACATTCAGGTGTAGGCAAATCCACACTGATTAATACTCTGATACCCGATACAAAATTGAAAACGGGAGCTATATCCGGATATCACGGAAAAGGTATGCATACTACCACTTTTTCCGAAATGATAGAGTTGCCCGAAGGAGGATTTATCATAGATACTCCCGGAATAAAAGGATTTGGTACAGTGGACATGGAAAAAGAAGAGATATTTCACTTTTTCCCCGATATATTTAAGTTCTCGAAGAATTGCCGTTTCCACAACTGCATTCATATCAATGAGCCCGATTGTGCTGTGCGTGAAGCCGTGGAAAAACATTATATAAGCGAAAGCCGGTACAAGTCATACCTGAGTATGATGGAAGAGGAGGCCGACGAGAAATACCGAAAATAACTTTACAAATGAAATGGAGATTTGACCCGAAATCATTCCTGATTTTTATCATTATATTTATAGTCGAAGTTCTTATTGCATTATTTGTCAATGATAGTTTCATCCGTCCATACGGTGGCGATATACTGGTTGTGATACTAATGTACTACTTTGTGAAAACTTTTATAGAGACAAAAGCCTTATATATTGTAATCGGCGTGGTACTGTTTGCATATCTTGTAGAAACGGCTCAGTATTTCCGTCTGGTAGAGGTGCTCAATTTGCAGGATAACAAGGTGATGCGTACAATAATCGGTTCGTCGTTTACATGGGGTGATATGTTATGCTATACGGTCGGAGGTGTCATTTGTTATTTTATTGACAGGAAAAAATAAAACATATGTTACAACAAAGGAAAAAAGACTACTTAATACGGTTATTGGAAGAGTTGATGAAAAAAATTAACCAGATGCTCAACAAGGACGAACAATTGACCGATTCGCAAAAACAGGATTTATTAAAAGAATCATTTGAGTTTTTCAATACTCATTACAGCACATTCGAATACGATACGGCAGAAGAATTGATAAGCAAGATTCCCGATGTGGAACTTCTCGAGCAATATCCCCGGCTTCTAATGATGCAATACGATTTATCTATAGATAAGAATAAAAAGGATTTGCGTAAGGCTCTTACTATAGTGGAATTTCTACAGAATACCGATTCTACATATTCTTGGGACAGAGTCATATTGCGCGAGGATATACTCCGCAGGCTCGATGAAAACAATTAATCAGTATATAAATTTATCAAAACACGGATTTTATTTTAACTTTGAGGCTATAAGCCATTTATATACCGATGGAAGCAACCGATAATATTATTCTTATTTTCCAGATACTATACGTCACTACAGCATTGGGGGCGATGATTGTGGTTATCTCGGAAAACAGGAATCCCCTGAAAACCATTTCATGGGTGCTAATATTATTGTTACTACCTTTGGTAGGCCTTATCATCTATTACTTTTTCGGAGAAGACAGTCGCAAACAGCGTCTGATATCCCATAAAATGTACAAGAAGCTTAACCGGCGATCTATTGGCCGGAAAGAATTGTTGGAAACGCTGAATCCTCCGGCGGAACATAAAAGCCTCGTTAATTTACTGAACAGACTGAAAAGTGCACCGTTATATGGTGGGAGCAGTGTGACTTTCTATTCCAACGGGAATGAAAAGTTCGAAGCGCTATTTGCAGAACTTGAGAAAGCCCAAAAGCATATTCATATACAATATTATATATTTCTGGATGATGAAATTGGCTGTCAAACACGTGACATCCTTGTCCGTAAAGCTGCTGAAGGTGTAGAAGTACGGCTCATATACGATGATGTCGGCTCTTGGAAAGCAAAGCGTCGTTTTTTTAAAGATATGCAGGCTCAGGGTATTGAGGTGCAGCCTTTCCTGAAAGTTGCATTTAAATTTCTTACCAGCCGTGTTAATTACCGTAATCATAGAAAGATAGTAGTAATAGACGGTAAAGTCGGCTTTGTAGGCGGGATGAATGTCGCCGACAGATATGTTAATGGGGTTAAATTCGGTGTATGGCGCGATAGCCATATCAAGATAGAGGGAAAAGGGGTGGCAGCCCTACAGACGTCATTTCTGATCGACTGGTATTCTTCCCGTAAAGAATTTTTGGCTTCGGATATGTATTATCCTATATTGGAGAATAAAGGTAATAACCTTATACAAATGGTAACCAGCGGCCCGGTCGGCCCTTTTAAAGATATCCATCTCGGTATCTTACAGGCAATATCCAATGCCAAGGAATGCATTTATATACAGACACCTTATTTTGTGCCTACTGATGCCTTACTTCTTAATCTGCAAATGGCATCGATGCGCGGAGTTGATGTGAGGCTGATGCTACCCAGGCATTCGGATACTACTTTTGTGCATATAGCATCGATGTCGTACCTGAAAGATATGCTGGATGCAAAAGTAAGTGTCTTTTTCTTCGAAGCAGGATTCTTACATTCGAAGCTTATGATTATCGATAATTCACTGACCATAACCGGTTCGGCTAACATGGACGTGAGGAGTTTCGAGCATAATTTCGAAATAGATGCTTTTATTTATAACGAAGATACATGCAATAAGGCAAAAGAGATATTTTTCAGAGATATGGAATGTTCTACATTACTTATTGCAGAAGAATGGGATAAGCGGTCGCGGTTTGAGAAATTTAAAGAATCTGTTATGAGGTTGTTTTCACCGTTATTATAACTTTTAATGAGAACTATAATGAAAAAGCGGTTTTTATTTTTCCTTTTATATATAGCTCCCTTGTTGCTGAATGCTCAGAAAATCAGCATATCATTGCCGCAGGAAGCTAATAAAGGCTATTCATTTATATTAAGCAAAGGTATCGAACAGGATACAATACAAACGGGAATTGTGTCGACTACTGGAGATATTCTTATCAATATTCCCGAAAAAGATAAAGATTACGCAGGAATGGGTTCTTTGCAAATCGACGGAAGCAAGCCTTTTAATCTGATTATCAATCACGAAAATTTTACGGTAAAGCAGAAAGAAGATCAGAAATATATATTTCAGGACTCTAAAGAGAATGAATATCTTTATTCTATTATACAGGACGGAAAACAGCCCGAAAAAGATAACACTCTTTATGCTTCACGCTTTATAGATATGATACGTTATCTGGGGCAGCTTAATCGGGCGACTACATCAGGAGCCAATCTGATGGAGAAGGCTAATCTGCGGCTGTATGCATTGAACGATCTTGACTTGGAAGAACTTTATACTAGCAGTGTCTGGTATAATGTCATAGACGGCTTGACTAAATTAACTCAGGATCAGCAATTGTTGGGGGATGATATGGTTCGTTTACTTAAGCGCATAAAATCGCAGGAAGTTTTTGAGCATCTGGCCGATAATCTTATTGTTATTACAGAGCAATACGGTTGGGACGATGCTTTTGATATAATAGTACCCTATGTAGAAGAATCGGGAAGAATTGCCGTACCTACAGGACGGATATTCGATGCCTTCGCTTTGGCAAAAGTACGTAAGGGAACTGTAGCCCCGCAAATCGTAGGATTAAAGCCTTCTTTAAAAGACTCGAAAGCTAACAGGATATTGCTGGTATTTTACCAGCCTGATTGCCCCAATTGTCATGAACAGCTCGGGCAATTAATAAGGAAATATGCAGACCTCAAAGAACAAAATGTGCGAATTGTTTCGATATCTTCAGATAGTAATAAAAAAACGTTTACAGAAGAAGCAAAACGCTTTCCATGGCCCGATTCAGATAAGTTATGCGACTATAAAGGATTTGCAGGGCCCAATTTCTTAAATTACGGAATAATGAGTACTCCGACATTTTTCTTATTGAATGAAAAAGGAATAGTTATTAAACGATATGCTTTAATATCTGATATTGATTTCAGTAGCAATATTGATGAGGAAAAATGAACAAAAAAAGCCAAATAAAGGGCTTTTTTATTTGTATTAGTTAAAAAAACTATATCTTTGTGGCTTGTATGTTCTGTTTGGGAAACCAGGCTTAAATTTATAGAGTTAAATAGAAGAAAATAATCACTGAAATAGTAAATCTTAATAAGGTAATTTATTAGGTAAATTTTATGAGCAAAAAAGTTGCACTCATCACAGGCGTTACAGGACAAGATGGAGCTTATCTATCCGAATATTTAATAAAGAAAGGCTATGTAGTTCACGGCATAAAAAGAAGATCTTCTTTGTTTAATACGGATCGTATAGACCATTTATATCAGGATCCTCATGAGGAGACCCGAAATATGATTCTCCATTATGGTGACATGACAGATAGTATGAATCTCACTAGAATTATCGGTGATGTTCAACCGGATGAAATATATAATCTGGCAGCTATGAGTCATGTTAAAGTTAGCTTTGATACACCTGAGTATACTGCTAATGCAGACGGAATAGGTACACTAAGGATTTTGGAAGCAGTACGTCTGTTGAATTTAACAAATAAAACGCGTATATACCAGGCTTCTACATCAGAGTTATATGGCTTAGTACAGGAAATTCCTCAAAAGGAAACAACCCCCTTTTATCCAAGGAGTCCCTACGCAGTGGCAAAATTATATTCATATTGGATAACTGTAAACTACCGAGAAGCTTACGGTATGCATGCCAGCAATGGTATTTTGTTTAATCATGAATCGCCCTTAAGAGGGGAAACTTTTGTGACAAGAAAGGTTACACGGGCTGTGTCACGTATTGCCCTTGGCCTTCAAAAGAAAGTTTATATGGGGAATTTATCCAGTAAGCGGGATTGGGGGCATGCAAAGGATTATATTAAAGCGATGTATTTGATACTACAACAAGATACCCCTGATGATTATGTGATATCTACAGGTGTAACGACAACCATTCGGGATTTTATAAAAATGTCATTTTCTGAATTAGGTATTGATGTCATGTTCAGGGGAGTGGATGAAAAAGAAGAAGGATATATAACCAATATTAATGAGAATATCTTTACAAAAATAGTTGGAGAAGAGCATCTCTTAAACTTTAAAAAAAGAATAGGAGAAGTGGTAGTGGGTGTTGACCCTGCTTATTTCAGGCCAACAGAAGTAGATATATTAATTGGTGATAATACAAAAGCCCGTACCAAATTAGGTTGGGAACCGACATATGATTTGAAGGCTCTTTGTCATGATATGGTAATGCATGATATTGAGTTAATGAAAAAAGAAGAATTCTTAAAAAACGGTGGGTATCGAATTCTGAATTACTTTGAGTAAGGAGAAAGGACATTAGAATAATGATAGAAAAAAATGCTAAGATATATGTAGCAGGGCATAGAGGATTAGTAGGTTCTGCAATTCTCAAAAATTTAAAAGAAAAGGGATACTTTAACTTTGTATTAAAGACACATAAGGAATTAGATCTGACAAATAGTAATGCCGTAGCTGATTTTTTCTGTAGAGAAAAGCCTGAATATGTGTTTTTGGCAGCTGCCAAAGTTGGGGGTATTGTAGCTAACAATATATATCGAGGACAGTTCATATATGAGAATTTGATGATACAAAATAACGTTATTCATCAATCATATATAAATAATGTGAAAAAATTAGTATTTTTGGGGAGTTCTTGCATCTATCCAAAAGAGGCCGTTCAGCCAATGAAAGAAAGTGCCTTGCTGACGGGGCCTTTGGAATATACAAATGAACCATATGCAATAGCAAAGATTGCTGGTTTGAAAATGTGTGAAAGTTATAATATTCAGTACAATACGAATTTTATAGCAGTAATGCCTACCAATTTGTATGGTCCGAATGATAACTTCAATTTGGAAACATCGCATGTCCTGCCGGCGATGATAAGGAAAATTCACTTAGCGAAGTGTCTTGAATTGAATGACTGGAATACAATAAAGAAAGATCTTGATACACGGCCTATCGAAGGTATTTCAGGAAAGTCATCAGAAAAAGATATTCTTAAAATACTTAAAAAGTATGGGATACAGAAAGCCTCTGATATAGTTCAGGTCGAAATATGGGGTTCTGGTACTCCTATGAGAGAATTCCTTTGGAGCGAAGATATGGCTGATGCAACAGTTTTTGTAATGGAATCTGTAAACTTTTTAGACTTAACTAGTGTTATAGAAGGTAAAGAAATTAGAAATACACATATAAACATTGGTACAGGTTCTGAAATATCGATCAAAAATGTGGCAACTCTTATCAGACAATTAGTGAATTTCTCAGGTGAATTGAGGTTTAATACGGAAAAGCCTGATGGGACTATGAGAAAATTATTAGATGTCTCAAAGATTAATTCTTTAGGTTGGGAGCATACAGTCGATATTGAAGATGGTTTGAACAAAATGTATTTATGGTATAATAAGTATATAGTAGAATAATAAATAGTGTTTAATTATAATTTAAAAGATTGATTATGAAAAAAGTAAGTTTACTTTTAGTTTTAGTTTTTGCGACTATTACTATTTCTGCTCAGGAGAGTGGTTTTAGTACTAAGGAAGGTCGTAAAGCGACTTTTGCGCGTAACGGTTTTTGGGATAACTGGTTTATCGGTCTTGGTGCCGGAGCTAACTTCGTTCTCGGAGATGATAACGGAGATGCTGATTTCTTGAATCGATTGACAGTTGCTCCAACAATTCAAGTTGGGAAATGGTACAATCCATACATTGGAGGTCGTTTGAAGTTCCAAGGTGGTTCTTTACACAATTTCCAAAACAATGCTACAGACATGATTCACAACAAATATTTTGCTGTAGAAGCAGATGTAATGTGGGATGTTACTAATTATTTAGGTAGATACAATGAGAAACGTGTTTACAGCCTAATCCCTTATATAGGTATTGGTGGTGGTATCGGTTGGGATTATAAATTAGATGATAAAACACACCCAGGTGGAAAACAAAGAAATTTCACTATTAACGGTGGTATTATCAATAAATTTAGATTCTCTGAAAGAGTAGCTTTGGATATCGATTTATCAGCAATGCTTCTTAAAGAATCTTTTAATCATGGAGGATCAAATTCTTATGATGGCCTTGTTGCTGCATCTGCAAGTTTAGTATTCAAAGTAGGTTCTAAAACAGACTTCTCTGAAGCTTTGTTAATGGATCAACCTCTTCTTGATGACCTGAACAGACAAATCAACCAACTTCGTCAGGAAAATGACAGACTTCGCAATCAACCAGCGAAAGAAGTTATCAAAGAAGTTGTTAAAGATTGTCCTAAATGTCCAGAAGCAACTAAAGGCTCATTCGTATCTAACGTAGTATTCTTCCGTCTGGGTAGCGCTAACATCGATAAAAACCAAGAAGTTAGCATC
Organism: Prevotella sp. 10(H); assembly: GCF_000711235.1. Lineage (GTDB taxonomy): Bacteria > Bacteroidota > Bacteroidia > Bacteroidales > Dysgonomonadaceae > Dysgonomonas. The sequence continues at coordinate 55,118 of NZ_JOMI01000003.1, forward strand.
TTTAACACAGCTAAATATCTGAAAGATAATCCTAGCGCTAAAGTTAAAGTTGTAGGTTACGCTGACAGAAAAACAGGTACTCCTTCTATCAATGAAAAACTTTCTGAAAAACGTGCTAAAAACGTAGCAAACGAGTTGATTAAGAAATATAACATCGATAGCAACCGTGTAACTGTAGAATGGAAAGGCGACAAAGAACAACCATATGCTGAAAATGCTTGGAACCGCGTTGCAATCTTCATCGCTCAATAATATTTGAGTGAGATTACAAAATAAAAAGAGGCAGGAACTATCCTGCCTCTTTTGTTTTTTCTATTATTGAGTTTCATTAAACAAAATAAAAAACTCAGACTGAATAAGCCTGAGTTTTTGTTATTGATAAATTTCTATAGATAATTATTCGGCAGTGGTTATTTCTTCTGTACTTTCCTCGGTCACTTTCTCTTCCTTTTCAAAATCTATATCTGCACCTGTCAGAATATTATACCAGCTTATGATCTTCTTGATATCGGTAGGATATACTCTGTCTTTATCAAAATCCGGTAGTATTTCCTGAAAATACTTTTTTAATTCTTCAGGTTTTGCACTAGGACTGATAGATGCCTTTTCCCCATTTTCTTTATTTTTGATTGATGTCAGTATTTCTTTCAGCGGAGTGTCATCTGTCTCTGTATAGATAGATATATCTCCAAGAGAAACTACCTTGTCGCGCGCATGTATTGGCATTTTCTTGCCATCTATCAATGATTCTACTATCACCATGTTTTTTGCGCTTGAAACCAGCTGATATAAGCCCGGCTTGCCGGAAACAGATAAGATTTTCTTTAGCATAGAAATTTAGTTTTAATATTATTGTTATGGATTATAATTAACCAAGCGACAAAAATAGCGTTTAAGCTTATAATAACAATATCTTTAACGCGAAAAATGACAGTTAATTTTTGGATTCGTTAATATACAATATATTATCCTATTCCCTTAGAATATCTTTTTGTATACATGGCAATACGGCGAAGTGCCTTTATGCTCATAATACTGCTGATGATAATCTTCGGCTTTCCAGAATGTAGATAGTTGTTTCAGCATAGTAGCCACTTTATAACCTTTATTTTCTAAAGTTTTAATATATTTCTCAGCTATTTCTTTTTCATTCTCATCTGCATAAAATATACAGGAAAGATATTGCGGGCCGATATCGGGGCCTTGTCCGTTGGTTTGGGTAAAATCATGAGTTTCGAAGAAGAGCTTAACCAAATCTTCATAAGAAGTTTTTGAAATATCGTACTCGACCTCCGTAGTCTCAAGATGCCCTGTATTCTTCTGGCAGACCTGTTCGTAACTCGGATTATCTACATGTCCTCCCATAAAGCCCACGGACGTATGAGCAACACCCTTAGCTTTCATAAAGTAATATTCTGTGCCCCAGAAACATCCGGATGCAAAATAAGCTTTCTTAATCATTTTATTCTGTTCTGGTATAAATTTTAATGAAATTGAGTTTACGCAATGTCGTGTCTCTTTATCTGTAAATCCTTCGTTCAGAAATACATGTCCCAAATGTGCCCCACAATTATTGCAAATAATTTCGGTACGCATACCGTCAGCATCAGGTACACGCGTTACAGCACCTTTTATCTCGTCGTCGAAAGACGGCCACCCACAGTGCGAATCAAATTTGTCTGATGAATTATATAAAGGTGCATTACACCTTCGGCATACATATACTCCCTCGCGTTTGTTGTTTAGATACTCGCCGGTGTATGGCGCTTCAGTTCCTTTATGCAATATAACTCTTTCTTCTTCGGATGTAAGTTTATTGTAATCCATATTTTCGCTATTTATTTTGTTTTGACTATGCACACAAGATATTCCCATTAGAGCTATGCACAATAAGTATATCCATCTTTTCATTTTTATCCTTTCTTTCTATAATAATTTCTAAATGCAAATAGTTTTCTTTTTTTCAGATATGACAAGTCATACATGCAGGCATATGCCTCTCTTTCGAATGAAATATTCTGATATGCTTTCATCCTGTCTCTATATTGTATAAGTCGGACGAGCCATTCGATTATATAAAACAGATAAAATACAACAAACAGCATCTCCATCATCTGCTGTGTATGTATCTGTTCGTGATTCTGTTCCACTCTTGTCAAAGAACCGTAATCTTTACGTACAATAATCAGGCCGAACAAGTTAATGGCTCCGAAATCCTTTGGCGGAAAATGTTTGCTGTATATAAATCTCATTTCAATCAGTTAAGCAAAAATATCTTTGAAAGTGAATGTTCACAAGTTTTTCGAGGCAAATTTTGTTAAAGGGTATATTTTAAATAACTTCGAATCTCCTTAAAAAACAAATCAACATGGAATTAGTTTATGCTTTTGCAATCCTTATCATAGCAGTGATCGTAATCATATTATTGCAGCGGGGGAATAAGCAACGTGAGCAGGATTTAAAAAATGAAATCAGCCGTTTGCAATCAGAAAAAGATATTCTGCTGAAGGAACAGATAAGCCATATACATGAAATAGCGGCCAGTAAAGCGCTCTTACAATCCAAAGAGGAGCAGATGCGTACTCAGCAGGATGAATTGCTTAATGCCCGTACACAGCTTAATAAAGACTTCCAGATACTGGCAAATCAGATATTGGAGGAAAAAACACTTCGTTTCACAGATGTGAACAGGTCAAATATGGAAGCTATTCTGAAACCGTTGAATGAAAAATTGGTTGAATTCAAAGTAAAAGTCGAAGAAACGTACGATAAGGAATCGAAGCAACGCTTTTCATTAGAAGAACGTATCCGTGAACTGGTGGCATTGAATAATCAGATAAGTGAAGATGCCAACAATCTTACCAAGGCACTCAAAGGCAATAATAAGGTACAGGGAAATTGGGGTGAAATGATCCTTGAATCTATCCTTGAACGGTCGGGCCTGAAAAAAGGGGAAGAGTATTTCACTCAGGAATTTATTGTAGATGAGAATGGCAGACGTGTGAGAAATGATCAGGATAAGTATATGCAGCCCGATATAGTGGTGGTATATCCCGGTGGCAGAAAGATTATTATCGATTCTAAGGTGTCTTTAAATGCTTATGTGCGATGTGTAGAATCAACAACCGATGATATAAAAACGATTGCGGAAAAGGAACATATTGTCTCTATCAGGCAGCACATCGATGAATTGAGCCAGAAATGCTATCAGGATTATGTAGATTCACTTGACTTTGTAATGATGTTTATACCTAATGAACCCGCATATATACTGGCTATGCAGCTAGATTCTTCTATCTGGGACTATGCATACAGGAAGCGGATATTGCTGATAAGTCCTACAAACCTTGTTGCTTCATTGAAGGTAGTTGCCGACTTGTGGAAACGTGAATATCAAAGCCGGAACGCCATAGAAATAGCTAAGCGGGGAGCCGCATTATATGATAAATTTGCGGGTTTTGTAGATACTTTGCAGGATGTGGGAAAAAATATCGAGCGTTCTCAAAGGGCTTATGACAAGGCTTTTTCTCAATTGAAAGAAGGGAATGGTAATCTTATGCGTCAGGCTGAAATGCTAAAAGAATTGGGTATAAAGGCACAGAAAGAGCTTCCTGATAGCGAGAAGTAGTTAAATAATGTTACAATAGAAAATAAATATTAGAAAACATGTTTTATAACATAAAATATACTATCTTTGTACTGTGTTTTTCATGGTATTAGATTTAAGGTTAACAATGAAGATTGGTTGTCGTGATGACAACCTTTTTCTTTTTTATAGCGGTTTTGCAAATAACTTTCCTTTTCATTAAATATACATTTGATAAAAAATATACTATAATCATAAGTGGTTGATTTTCATATAGGCAAATTATATTATATGTTTTATAACACTTAAACAAAGTTAAATTGATGAATTTATTTAGATAAAACATGTTTTATAACATAAAATATGCTATCTTTGTACTGTGTTTTTCATGGTATTAGATTTAAGGTTAACAATGAAGATTGGTTGTCGTGATGACAACCTTTTCTTTTTTTATAGTAACCCGAAAATATAATCTAAATAATTTCCTTTTTCAGATTCCATACTTTTATTTTATTTTTGACTAAGATATTCCAAATGTGTAGAAGCAGGCGGAGTATTATACTCTTATATTTTATTAACCAGTAATCTTATTTCCCTATCTAAAAATAATAAATTATAACACTCTGGTTAAATAAAGTTGTAGTAATGAAGAAATATTAGATTTCTATATTTTATGACATAAATGTGCCTTATCTTTGTAATGTGTTTTTCATAGTATTAGATTTAAGGTTAACAATGAAGATTGGTTGTCGGGATGACAACCTTTTCTTTTTTATATAATTTGCCATTTTACGTCTTTATTCATCTTCCACAATAACACATAGTCTTTTGTTAAAATATTCAAAAACATCTATTATCAGAGAATAAACTTATGCATTCCTGCATGATTATAACCTCATATCTTTATATTTGCCCTATTCATTTTGCACTAATATAAGTAAGAGAAATGCCATTGTTCTGAAAAACGATAAAAAACGGGATTAAAACTACATACATTTTATTATCACTATGAAAACTAAGCGTACGAAAAGCTCTTTTGAACGTATGAGTTCGAAAAGAAAATTAGAATCTATCTTTTTGTTTGTTACCGGCCGTTGTAATGCAAAGTGCACAATGTGTTTTTACGCAGGCGATATGGACAAGAAAGAAAAAGATCTGACTTTCGAAGAAATATCCAGATTGTCTGAAACGGCAGGAGAATTCAACCGGCTATGGCTGTCCGGCGGAGAGCCAACCTTACGGGAAGACTTACCCCAGATAATCGAGATGTTTTATAAAAATAACAAGATCAAGGATGTGAATATGCCTACTAACGGTCTAAAGCCTGATCGCGTTGTTGAATGGCTGAAATATCTTAGAGAAAAATGTCCCGACCTGAATCTTACAGTCAGTGTATCTCTCGACGGCTTTGATAAAACACATGATAAGCAAAGGGGAGTTCCCGGAAATTTCTATAAGGCAATAGAAACATTAGCGAAAATAAATGACAACTTTGGCAATGATCCTCACGTCCTTAAAAATATAGCAACTGTTATCACCAAATATAATTCGGAAGAAGTCATGGACTTTATGCTGTGGCTATTCGGCCGTTTCAATGTATCGACACATACTATCGAGGCTGCCAGAGGTATGACCCGCGAAGATAATGTAAAGATACTTACTGAAAAAACTTTGCGTGAATTGCAGGACAGAATGGCTCCGATATATGCCGGATATGCCGACCGTATGGCAAAAGACGGTGGCCGCGTACAGAAGTTTATGACAAAGTTCTTTTATCTCGGACTTATCAGGACACTGTATGATGTAAGGGCAAGCAATATAGACAAACCCACTCCGTGGGGTATGGATTGTACAGCAGGGGAAACCACTCTTGTTATCGATTACGACGGACGTTTCCGTTCCTGCGAGTTGAGAGACCCGATTGGTAACGTGAAAGACTACGGATGTGATATCAGTAAGATTATGCAGGGAGATGCAATGAAGAAGGAAGTCAGCGACATAGGATATGGCTATAACGCCAATTGCTGGTGTACGCATGGGTGCTGGATTATGTCTTCCATTGTATTCAATCCGCGTAAAATGATATCTAAAGTATACAAAGGATATTGCGAAGTGAAAAAACTGGGTAAACCTATAGTTGTTGAAGAAAACATATTGAGTGAACTTGAAACAAAATACGAAGTTGATAAAACCAGACTTGCAGAAATTGGGGTAGCATGAAAATATTTTTAGTCACAAGAGGTTCTCATGGCGATATATTTCCATATCTGGCAGTTGCTACCGAACTAACCAGACGAGGGCATTATGTTACGCTCAGTTTACCTCTGATATTTGAAGAAGAAGCAAAGAAACTCAATCTGAATTATGTTTTGCAGGCTTCCGACGATATTGTCGGTGTCATTGAAGACCTTCCGGAACCTTCAAAATCATTCAACCATATTCTGAAATGGATACGCAGGGTCATAGATAACCAGTTTGAAGAATTTATACCTGTGCTCAAAGAACATGATATATTTGTTTCTGCCAACACTGAATTTGCTGCTGTCAGTATAGCCGAGTATTGCGAAAAGCCTATTATACGCACGGCATACGCCCCGCTTATTCCCGGACGGAAAATACCGCCGCCGATTGTTCCCCTATCCGATTCGAATAAAATTTTTACTCCTACATTCATGTGGAGCCTACTCAACAGGGGGACGGATTTTATGGTAAGAAAAACACTAAATAAGAACAGAAAGTCTTTAGGCATGCCGCCGATAAAGAAATATGCACCGCATGCCGCCGGTAATGCCTATAATTACCTTATGCACAGCAATTATCTGGGTAATACCGATCCTGACTGGAAATATCGGTGGATGATAGGGGGCTATTGCTTTAATAACTCTTTCGAGTATGACGAGAATCTATATACGAACGTACTCGATTTTATAAAGAAGGATGATAAGCCTGTAATATTCTTCACATTGGGCAGTTGCGATGCCAAAAAAAAAGACTTTTTCTGCAAAAACCTCTTGGATATATGCAATGAAGACGGATACAAACTGATAGTCGGTTCGGGCTGGTGCAAGACAGGCTCTAATCTGGAAGATAACGAGAATCTGTTTATTATGGATAAAGCGATTCCGCACAAGTTGATCTTTCCATATTGCGATGCTGTTATTCATCATGGGGGAAGTGGTACCACGCATAGTGTAGCCAGTGCAGCTAAGCCGCAAATGATAATACCTTTGCTGATAGATCAGGGTTATTGGGCATTACGGGTAAAAGAACTGGGTACAGGCCCGGGAAAAATAAAGATTACAATTCCTAAGCAGCAATTAAGGAAGAAAATAAACGATCTTGTTTATAATCAGAAATATAAAGATAATGCTGCAACTCTAGCCAAAAAAGTAAACGGGGAAAACGGTATCAACAATTTGTGCAATTATATCGAATCGTTTAGCAACGCTATATAGAAGCTTTCTCAAACATGCTGAAATTGACGCTGCCATACACACGTTTAGTTGTAAATAGCGGCAAGTCTGAGAAATCATAGTCTTTAGAATGTTCCAGAATGAGCATGCCTTCTGGTTTTATCAAATCTCGTTCAAATACCAAGCGGGGCACTTCTGTAAAATTTTTCAGATCGTAAGGCGGGTCGGCAAAAATCAGGTCGAATTGTTCTTTTGCACGTTCTAGATAGCAGAAAACATCCATTTTTAATAGCGATAATTCGGATTGTATCTTCAACTCGCTTTTTGTCTTTTCGATAAAAGATGCATGATTGAAATCCTTTTCGATACATACTACCTTTGGGCATCCTCTTGATACCAGTTCGAAACTTATGCCTCCTGTACCTCCGAAAAGATCGAGTGCGGTAGTTTCCTCCCAGTCGATCATGTTATTCAGTACATTGAACAGATTTTCTTTGGCAAAATCCGTAGTTGGTCTTGCTCTGAAGTTTTTAGGCGGGTTGAATCTACGTCCTTTATATTTTCCGCTGATAATTCTCATAATGACAATGCTAACAAGTCGAGAGGAGCATTTTGCGCATCTTCACTCCATAGATATATTTCACTCGGAGAGCTGACTTGTTCTATATTTTTAATATACTCCTGTAATCTGATGATAAGTAAATCATCGGCTTTTCCTGTAATGTATACAATGTCTTCCAATTGGTCGAATCCACAGATTTCCCACAATTTTAATATAAAATATGCCTGATTGGCTGCCGGTTCGTTTTCATAAGTCAGGCTATGTACAAGCTTGTTCCCTGCAAAGCAAATAACATCCATGCTATTCTCATGGAAGTTAAGGTGCATTTTGGATTTGTTTGGATTTGCAGCACCCCTGTTTTCGAATAAATTTATAAGCAAGGTGGAATGATGAAAAAAATGAGGATCCCACAAATTACGGGAAAGGAATCCGAATATTTCATCATTTATGCTATATAAAGTAACTATATCCTGTTTTTCGATAAGGTCAGACAGAATATGGCCTTCTTGCTGTGTATGCGTCAGATTATATAATTGATCTTTTTCTTTCACCATGAAATATGGAGCGGGAACCAGGTCGTAATCGGACGAAACAATAATTACATTGGTTTGTTTAAATTCCTGAGTAAGGAAACTCAACTCGAAAATAATCCGCTGGATATTGACAGCCAGATTGTCTTTTTCAGAGAAAGACGTTTCGCGCAGACAATAGTTTCTTCCGTCTTCCGGATCGGATATGGAGAATGTAAAACCATGCGGCCTTATACGGATTGAAAGGACATATTTTTCCGAGTGTCCTAAGTCTATACTTTCTGGTAAGAACATATTTTCGATTTTAATAATAGCAAAGTTAGAAAAAGATATTTTTATCTGCTATTTTTGACCTTCAATTCGTTTAAAGCTCATTATGATACAAAATTTCTTCCTCGATAAAATTAAACAGAACTTCCCTTTCGAACCTACTTCTGAGCAGGCTGCCGCATTGGAAAAGATTGTCGGTTTTTTATTTTTGCAGAAAGAAGAATCTTTGTTTTTATTAAGGGGCTATGCAGGAACAGGAAAGTCGTCTCTTTTGGGAGCTTTGGTCAAAACCATGACGGAGTTTAAGCAAAAGACCATGCTGCTGGCACCTACAGGCCGTGCTGCGAAAGTATTTTCATCCTATGCCAATCATTCTGCGTTTACAATTCATAAAAAGATATACCGTCAGCAGAAGTATAGTGGCGAATTTGGCAGCTTCGGGCTGATGGATAATTTATATAAGGATACATTGTTTATTGTCGATGAAGCCTCGATGATAAGCAATAACGGCCTCGATTCCTCTTTCTTTGGTACGGGGCGGTTACTCGATGACCTGATTCATTACGTATATTCCGGAGAAAATTGCCGTTTGTTACTTATCGGTGATTCGGCACAATTGCCTCCCGTAGGAGAAGAAGACAGTCCGGCATTGCAGTCAGAAGTGCTGCAAGGTTATGGGTTGGAAGTATACGAAGCGATGTTATCACAGATAGTACGGCAGGCCGAAAGTTCGGGGATATTATATAATGCTACTAATATTCGCAATGCATTGAGTAAAGGAAAAACAGACGCTTATCCCAAATTGAAGCTGAATAAGTTCACAGATATCGTCCGCATATCGGGAGAGGACTTGATAGATGAAATATCTTCAGCCTACAACCGTGACGGTTTGGAAAATACAATGATTATTTCCCGTTCCAACAAGCGCTCCAATATATACAATCAGGGCGTAAGAAACCGTATACTTTACCGTGAAGAAGAACTATCGGCCGGGGATATGTTGATGATTACTAAAAATAACTATCATTGGACGGAGAATATCGAAGGTATTGATTTCCTGGCTAACGGTGAAATTGTAGAAGTCATGCGCGTTCGAGGAGAGCAGGAGTTATATGGATTTCGCTTTCGCGATGTTTTGGTAAAAAGTATAGATTACGATATAGAGCTGGAGATAAAAATATTGATGGATACACTCTATTCTGATGCTGCCAGCCTGATACGGGAACGTTCGGAAGAATTATTTCTCAACGTTTTGGAAGATTATTCCGACATTTCCACAAAAGCAGGTAAGATGAAGAAAATGAAAGTTGATCCGTTCTACAATGCCGTGCAGGTAAAGTTTGCCTATGCTGTAACATGCCATAAAGCACAGGGCGGGGAATGGGATAATGTCTTTTTAGATTTAGGCTATATTTCGGAAGAACATCTCGGAGTAAATTTTTACCGTTGGCTTTATACGGCAATTACGCGTGCCAGCAATAAATTGTTTTTGGTGAATCTTCCCGATGAATTTATATAATAACCGGCCTTAAATTTTTCTTATTCGCTTTTTCTGTATTAATTTTGGCGTGCCCAGGTATTTTTAACTCAATTCGTTTATTATGAAAAGAACCAGACTTATTTTACTTATCATTTCATTTCTTACACTCCAATTTATTAATGTAAGTATTTTATTTTCACAAAATTCTAATATTTATCAGAATCCTGTTGTTGCTGAAAGTTTGCCTGATCCGACAATAATCAAGGCCAAAGATGGATATTTTTATCTCTACGCAACCGAAAATATACGTAATTTGCCTATTTACAAGTCGGCTAATCTGGTCGATTGGACTTTTCTAGGTACAGCTTTCACAAAAGATACGCGCCCCGATTTCGAGCCGAAAGGCAGCTTATGGGCACCCGATATTAATTATATCGATGGTAAATATGTTCTTTATTACTCAATGTCGGTATGGGGCGGTGAATGGACATGCGGTATCGGTGTTGCGGTATCGGATAAACCGGAAGGACCTTTTACCGATAAGGGAAAACTTTTCAGGAGTAATGAAATAGATGTCCAGAATTCTATCGACCAGTTTTATATTGAAGAGAAGGGTAAGAAATATCTTTTCTGGGGAAGTTTCAGAGGTATATATGCTATCGAGTTAAGTAAGGATGGGCTAAGCATTAAGCCGGGAGCGGAGAAAAAGCGCATTGCAGGTACAGCCTTTGAAGGAACATACATTTATAAGAAAGGTAAATATTACTATTTGTTTGCTTCTATCGGCAGTTGCTGTGAAGGAGCGAAAAGTACATATAAGCTCGTAGTCGGCCGTTCCAAATCTTTATTCGGTCCGTATCTGGATAAAACAGGAAAAGATATGATAGATAACGGGTATTCTATAGTAATTGGTCCTAATTCCCGGTTTGTTGGTAATGGTCACTGTTCGGAGATAGTACAGGATAAAAAAGGGAACGACTGGATATTCTATCACGGTGTAGATCTAACTAACCCGAAAGGACGCATCTTGTTGCTCGATCAGGTAAGATGGGATAAGGAAGGATGGCCCTATATAGAGGGCGGAAGTCCGTCATTATCGGCCGATAAACCTGTGTTTTAGAAGAAAAAATAATTATAGTATAAGTAAAAAGCACGGTATGTACCGTGCTTTCTTTATTTGAAGTTGGTCTTTATATAGTCCGTAATATTGAAATCTTTCTTTAATTCAGGCTTTCCGATCTGTTCTATCTCGGAGTGAATCATCAAAGGCAGCTTTTGTTTCACAAATTTATCGAGCAGAATGTTTATTTCGTCTCTACAATTTCTCATCGGGTTATCGGCTATTTCATGTGCAGCATTTTTCATATCAAAGAAGAAATATGGGCTTTTCATTTCTTCTAATTGCGCTGCAATGTGCTTCGATCCGTAAAAACCATAGTTGGCAAGTTCAACTTTATCATATGGTACATTGCTATCGGCATCTCCGTGGAACAGTAACAATGGGGCAGGAGAGGACGGCCATTTGAGATCTCCCTCTGTACTGAATATAGCACCTGCAAAGGAGATTATAGCTGCATATTTAAAATCGTTCGGAAGCTTCTCCGTTACTTTAGCTTTATTGCATATTGCGTATTCGCCATGCAGAACGGAGACTGCTCCGGCACTCGATCCGTTTGCTATTATCATATCTTTATCGATATTCCATTTCGATGCATTCTGTACAACAAATGCTGTACCATCGAAAAGGTCTTCGACAGCAATAGCAATACTATTATTTAGTTTGGCTATGATACGCATCGGGTCAGATGAATTCAGATTTTTCATACCCAGCCTGTAATCTATAGATACAACAGTAAAGCCTTTACTGACAAGGTAATTGAAATAGTCAATATATCCTGCTCTGTCGCGCGTACCGGATACAAAGCCACCGCCGAACATAAAAATAATACAAGGCTTTGCTTCTGCCCCAGATGACAGATCATATTTATCCAGACGTAAGGAATCCGTCTCTTTTACAGCATATACATATGTTTCCTTTCTTACAGGATTATCATTTGCATGGATAACCATACAAATAAACAATGCTATAACTAAAGTAATAACACATTCCTTTTTCATACGATGTATTATTAATGGGTTATTTTGTATAGTAATTCTTTCAATAGTTCACCGTCCGGTACGGAATTATTATCCACTCCTTTGCCTTTGGCATCGTATGTACGCAACAGGTTGATAATCTCCATACATTTAAAAGCATTATAGTTGCGGATAGCCGTCACGTAATCCCTTGCCTGATATGGATTCCTGAAACCGAGCTCGGCAGCAATGCCTTGTTCTGTTTTATTTTTTGCCCAGTAGCATATCATCAGATTGCTGAAAAAATTGAACAAGACAACAAGTGTAACAATCAGCGGATTATTTTTCGGATTCTTTTCGAAGTAGTCGGCTATCTGATTTACTTTGAAGACATTCTTTTCAATAACAGCTTTCAATAATTCATAATTATTAAAGTCCTTACTGATACCAATATTTTCTTCTATCAGGTTGGGGGTTATCTGCTTTTGTCCTTGCGGTATGGCAATAAGCAGTTTGGCTATTTCATTCGTCAGCTTACTTAAATCGTTGCCCAGATAATCGGCAAGCATCTGGGAAGATTTTGCATCTATCGCCAAACCTTTTTGCTGAATATAAGAGGAGATGAAAGCCGGCATCTTATATTCAGGTATTTTTTTCGATTCGAATACAACACCGTTTTTATCTATTTCGGCATATAGCTTTTTACGCTTATCAAGTGTGCCGTTTTTGTAGTTAATAACCAGTATTGTAGTATGAAGAGGATTTTTTGCATATACTTCCAACTCTTCTATTTTACTCAATGCCTGCGCCTCTTTAATCACAATCAACTGATATTCGGACATCATCGGGAAACTGCGTGCCAGCGTAATTACCGATGCTACATCGGTTTCCATACCATAACGTATAGTCTGGTTGAAATCCCGTTCCTCTTCCGGCAATACGGTATTAGCTAAAAGAGTTGTGATTTCGTCAATATAATACGGCTCGTCGCCCATTAGCAAATAAATGGGTTTGAGTTTCCGTGCTTTAATATCAGTTATGATTTGTTCAAAGGTCATATTTATTCGAAGCGGAGATGTTTTACTGTTTGTCCGTTATTTATCAATGTGGTAAGAGATTCAATGCCTATCATGACATGTTCCTCTACAAAATTCTGGGTAACGAGATTATCGCTCTTTTCCGTTTTCACACCTTCCGATATCATCGGCTGGTCAGATACCAGCAGAAGCGCACCTGTAGGAATCTTATTGGCAAAGCCGCATGTAAACAACGTAGCGGTTTCCATATCCACAGCCATAGTTCGTATACGCCTCAGATAGTCTTTAAATACATCATCATATTCCCATACACGGCGATTTGTTGTATATACTGTACCTGTCCAATAGTCGCGGTTGTGGTTTCTTATTGTCGACGATACCGAGCGCAGGAGACTGAAGGCCGGTAACGACGGCACTTCGGGTGGGAGATAGTCGTTTGATGTACCTTCACCCCTTATGGCGGCAATAGGAAGTATATAGTCGCCGAGGTTGTTATGGTTTTTGATTCCTCCGCATTTGCCTAAGAATAATACTGCTTCGGGTTCGATAGCGCTTAGTAAATCCATTATGGTAGCGGCATTGGCACTCCCCATACCGAAGTTGATAATGGTGATTCCGTTTGCGGAAGCATTCGGCATATTACCGTCCATTCCTACAATCGGAACTTTGAAGTGATTGGCAAAAACTTCTACATATTTCGCAAAATTGGTGAGCAATATATATTTACTGAATTGGTCAAGTGGCCTTTTCGTGTAACGCGGAAGCCAATTGTTTACAATTTCTTGTTTTGTTTTCATATTAATTTTACATTTGTTTTAAGATACAACAAGTATCTTTTTCTTTTTGTTGTACAAGACTAGCAAAGGTAACAAATGTTGGATTTAAATCTGCCCCCTTTTGATATAAATGTAAAAAAAGTGAACGGTAAGCCGAGTGTTTTCGACAAGCTGCGACGCAAATATATTGCCCTCACTCCCGAAGAATGGGTGCGTCAGCATTTTGTAAATTACCTCATTACAGAAAAGGGATATCCGTCTTTATTAATAGCTAATGAGATCCAGATCAACCTAAATAATCTGAAAAGAAGATGTGATTCGGTCGTATATGACCGGGCTTTATCGCCTTTGGTGATTGTAGAATATAAATCCCCCGATGTAATGATTACACAGGCTGTTTTCGATCAGATAGTCAGGTATAATATTGTATTAAAGGTTAAATACCTGATTGTTTCCAACGGCCTTAAGCATTACTGTTGCCGGATGGATTATGATACACAGACATTCGAATACCTTCCCGAAATTCCTCTCTATACCGAACTGTAGAAAAAGAAAAAGCTTCCCGTTTCCGAGAAGCCATTTTCCTATATATTATTTAGTTGATCATTCAGCCGGAGGAGTTACAGGCTGTTGAGCCGGTTGCTCGCCTGCAGGAGCCTGAGGTAAACCAGGCAATGTAGTCGACATATCAGGAGCACCAGTATTCACAGGTGCAGGAGCGCCAACTTCAGGTTGCAGCGTATATGTCGTTTTTGGCTTTATCATAACACAAACGATACTCATCACCATAACAAATCCGGCAAGACCCCAAGTTGCTTTTTCAAGGAAGTCTGTAGTTTTACGAACGCCCATAATAGCATTCGAAGACGAGAATCCGGAAGAAAGGCCTCCACCTTTTGAGTTCTGAACAAGAACTATCAGTATCAAAGCAATAGATGCAATTACAATTAATACAGTAATAAGTGTAATCATTTTGTATTTTTATATTTCGAATTTATAATCAGTTTTTCCAAAAATTTCAATTGGTCTGCAAAGTAAATATTTTTTTTCGGATAATTCAAACTTAAATGTTTAATAATTTTGTATGCTTTCTCATACTTCTTCTGTTTTATATATATTCCGGCAAGGGTTTCGGTAAAGAATACATCTTCGTTTAATTCGTCTTCGGCTTCTTCGGCTTTTTCTTCGTGCTGTTCCTTATCAGATTCTTCCGTATTGAGTTCGATGCGGATACCTCCGTCTGTTTCTGCTCGGGAGATAAATGTATCTATTATATCCTGATGTTTCAGTTCGGGAGCTTTTTCCTCTTTTTCTGTAAATGTTTCTTCATATGATGTTTCCTGCAGATAAGAAAGATAATCTATAGTAGCCAGTCCGGAGGACAGTGTTTCATATTCAAAATCTGTTTGCTGATCATCATTTCCCGTAGCCTCGAAGAATGCATTCAGCAACTGGCTTGTCTTATCTTCACTTACTTCTTTTTTACCTGTCTGCTCGAAGAACTTATCATATTCATCACTGAATATATAATAAAACAGGGCTTTACGGTCGTTTACGAAAATGCTAAGGCGTTTTAGTTCTTCATCAAACTGCTCGTTGTCGAACAGGTAAAGAGCCTTCAGGTAGGTGAAAATACCCGTTTGAAAATAAGGATACTCTTCCACTAGGTCTTTTAACGGGTGTATATCTGCCATAGACGGATTTTCACCCTTTTCCGTTAATTTATATAACTGTTGAATATCCATTTTGCAAAATATTAAATTAAGGTATAGCTAAAATTGTATATTACCAGTTAGACATTGTTGTATTGAAAATCTGATCTACAATATCTTTTGTGAGTTCATCGATCAGTCCGTCCTGCACATCTGTGAGCATCAGGTTACTGGAGAAGTCACGGTATGCACTGATAGTTTCTTCCTTATCTTCCTGCGGATTTTTATTATTCCGGAAACGCATTCTTACTTCCATAGTAAGGCGTGTTTCAGCAGAAAAATTATCTTCTTTCACAGATAAAGGAGTGAGCTCGTATCTGATAATTTCGCCTTCAATCTCAAGTGACGGGTTTATTGATGTAAATTCCAACTTTGTATTACGTGTAAATACATCTTTCATCCTCTCGTTGAAGACCTGTGTCAGAGGAGGATAAACATATGGCGCCTGATTCTGGAAATCCCTTATTTCGATTGTCGGAGTTTCAGCATAATTAATAGAAGCCCCGTTAAATTTATACGAAACGGTACATGCTGTTATAAGAAGAAGTATTAAAAGCGATAAAGCTGTTTTTTTCATAGATTCTCCAGATTATATTCTTTAATTTTCCGGTATAGTGTACGTTCCGATATTTTCAAATCCTGCGCTGCATTCTTTCTCTTTCCGTTGTGCCGTTCCAATGCTTTTATTATCATATCTTTTTCTACATCCTGTAATGACAGGGTTTCCTCTTCATACTCAGGTGCATCTATTACATCGGCATCCGCAATGTTCGATGCCGGAATAATTGTATGGCCGTCTTCTTTTACGGTAATAGGAGCATTCCTTTCGGAGCTATTCACTACCATCGGAGGTAACGGTTTATCGCTGCTGCCAACTAAAGGAGACGATATTATATCTGCAGCTTTCATATTGCCGGCAACGATATCATGAACTATCTTCTTCAGCTCGTTCATGTCCTTTTTCATATCGAACAACACCTGATATAATATCTCACGTTCATTATTAAAACTTTTTTGTTCACTCGAATTTATTGTACCTACAGGAATAAGACCTACTTCATTTGCCGGAAGATATAATTTGAGAATATCGGGAGTTATTTCCCTTGTCTGCTCGATGATAGAAATCTGCTCGGTAATATTTTTCAATTGGCGGATATTTCCCGGCCAGTAATAATCTTTCAGCATTTGCCTTGCATCGTCTGTCAGGGTTATCGGAGGCATGCTGTATTTTTCGGCGCAATCGCTCGCAAATTTGCGAAATAAGAGTGGAATATCATCTTTTCGCTCTCTTAAAGCAGGTATGCGGATAGGTACGGTATTCAGACGGTAATATAGGTCTTCACGGAAGCGCCCGTTCCGGGTAGCAGTCACCATGTCCAGATTGGTAGCAGCAACTACGCGGACATCGGTCTTTTCTACTTTCGACGAACCAACCTTAATAAATTCACCTGTTTCGAGTACACGCAGTAAGCGGGCTTGTGTAGATAAAGGTAATTCCCCTACTTCGTCGAGGAATAATGTACCCCCGTTTGCCACCTCGAAATAACCTTTGCGTTCACCTGTTGCTCCGGTAAACGACCCTTTCTCATGTCCGAAAAGTTCGGAATCGATGGTTCCTTCCGGTATAGAGCCGCAATTGACGGCAATATAGGTACCATGTTTACGATGGCTGAACTGATGAATTATCTGCGGGAAATTTTCTTTTCCCACACCGCTTTCTCCTGTTACCAATACCGACATGTCGGTAGGAGCAACCTGAAGCGCAATATCTATAGCACGGTTAAGATCTGGATTACTCCCGATAATACCGAATCGTTGTTTTACCTGTTGTATATCTGGTTTCGCCATGTTTTTAATGAATAAGCAAGCCTTGTGAATATAAATATCTTATAAACCTGACAAAATTACATATTAAATACTATTTTGTCAGTCTTTTTTAGTGAAGATTTGTAAATATCCCCGATTTTCAGTCGTTTAATTCTATTACTTCCAGATCGGAAATATTTCCTTCGTTAATAATGAAACGGATAAGTGTCCGCACCTTATGAAACCCGTATTTTCCTGCTGCCCCGGGATTAATATGCAAGCAATTAAGTTTCTTGTCATACATAACTTTAAGGATATGGGAATGCCCGGATATAAATAATTTAGGGGGATTGGCAAACAATACAGAACGCATCCGCGGATCATATTTACCGGGATAGCCGCCTATGTGCGTCATCAGCACATCTACATCTTCGAGCGTGAAGCGCAGGAATTCGGGATAAGCTGCCCGAACTTTGCTATCGTCGATATTTCCATACACTGCCCGGAAAGGTTTTAACGCTTCAAAACGCAGTGTTAAGTCCATAGAACCGATATCCCCTGCATGCCATATTTCGTCGCAATCGGCAAAATATTTCTCATATTTTTCGTCCCACCAACCGTGTGTATCCGAGATTAATCCAATCTTTTTCATTATAAGTTTATACAAATTGAGAAACAAACTGACAAGATAAAAGTTCCCATAGAAGTATATTTTAAATAAGGGTCTAAGAGGCGGTTTTCCGTGATGCTGAATATATCGGCCAGTAGTTTAAAAAAAATGAAGAACCAAATCAGGTATAAAAACTGGTGCCAATGAGTTGCATATAATAAAGAATATATAATAAAGCATGCTAAAGCCCCGAAAATAAGAAAAGCATGATAGCGCTTGGCATTTATAATTCCGATGCGCACAGGAATTGTTATTTTACCCGATTTGTGGTCATTCTCTATATCGCGCATATTATTCAGGTTCAGTACCGCTACAGTAAGGAATCCAAGACCTATAGCGGGCAGCCATGGCATGAAATCTATAGTATGTGTATGCAGAAAATAAGTTCCTACAACGGATACCAATCCAAAGAAAGTAAAAGAAAAAATATCACCCAGCCCTTTATATCCGTAAGGATTTTTACCTGCTGTATATTTTATGGCAGCTATAATACAACCTGCTCCCAATAATAGGAATAGGATTACATATTTTAATGCCATAAATTGTAATGCTATATATATAAGGAGTAACCCGACTATTGTTGCAGCTATGATTGCAATTAATATGGCGTTTTTCATCTGCTTTGGAGTGATAGCTCCGCTCTGTACCGTACGCTGGGGGCCGACTCTTTCCCCTGTTATGTCGGTTCCATGTTGGTAATCGCCCAAATCATTTGCCATATTGGACAGTAATTGAAGAATGGTAGCAATCAATAAAGTTAGTATGCAGACCAAAATGCTAAACCGGCCTGTACTATAAGCAATTGCACTTCCGCATAATGCTGTTGCAACAGCAAGAAATAATGTACGGGGGCGGAGTGCCGAAATCCATGATTTGAATGATGCCATTGATATAAGGTATGTTTTAAGAATGCAAATTTAAAGAAATAAGGCGTATACCCATATTTGCAGACAAGATTTATTCATGGAGCGCATTAAAATGCTTTATAGAAATCATTCGTTAATTAACATTGCTGTATAATACAGTTTCACTTCGGTTAATTTTTGTGCTAAGAATATGACAATATTCCGTATAAGTATAATAAATAGGATTATTTTATTATTTTTGCGCAATTAAAAATTAGAAGTTTTAAAGATAGAAATGCTTACAGTAGAGAAGATTGGCGGAACGTCGATGTCGAAGTTCAAAGATGTGCTGCAGAATGTAATAATCGGAAAGAGAACACCCGACGAAATGTACAACCGTATATTTGTTGTGTCGGCTTATAATAATGTGACTAACTGGTTGTTGGAGCATAAGAAGACTGGCGAGCCCGGGGTGTATGTTCAATTTCTCGAAAACAGCGATTACAGTATCGGTCTCGATAGCCTTTGCCAACGCCTTTTGTTAATTAACAAAGGATTTGAAGAAATCGGCCTCGACCTGCATGAAGCCGGTGAATTTATCACTTACCGCATCAGGCAGGCTAAAACCATGCTTCACAGTCTCAGTAAGGTAATGGCTTCCGGCTATGTCAATGCCGATGATATATGTCTGGCTGCCCGCGAAATATTGGCTTCGATAGGTGAGGCACATTCTGCATGGAATTCTGTCAATATACTGAATAATAATGGTATATCTGCCCGCTTTATAGACTTATGCGGATTTAACGATTCGCTGCCTCTAACGATAGATGAGCGCATACACCGTGCTTTTAAGGGTGTTGATTTTAGCAAGGAATTATGCGTGGCTACAGGCTATACAAAGGGTACAGAGGGTATTATGCGTGCTTTCGACCGTGGCTATACCGAGGTTACCTTTAGCAAAGTTGCTGTAGAAGTGCAGGCAAAAGAAGCAATAATCCATAAAGAATATCATCTTTCAAGCGCCGATCCTAATATCGTAGGTGTCGAAAAAACAGTGCCTGTAGGACGCACCAATTATATTATTGCTGATCAGCTTGCCGACATAGGAATGGAAGCGATTCATCCTAAAGCTGCCAAACCGCTGGAATTGGCTAATATAGATATTCGTATAAAAAATACATTCGAGCCGGAGCATCCCGGAACTCTGATCACACGCGATTATATCTCGGAAGTGCCTAAGGTAGAGATTGTTTCGGGAACGAATAGAGTGCTGGCTATAGAAGTTCACGATCCCATGATGGTAGGTGAGGTAGGCTTCGACCTGAAGATTATGCAATTATTTGCTAAATACGGGGTTAGCTATATCCTTAAGTCGACTAATGCCAACTCGATAACGAATATTGTATGGGATAATTATAAGTCGCGTGAATTGATTGCCGAACTGGAAAAGAATTTCTATCAGGTAATTACCGAACGGGTGGCTTTGGTTTGTGCTATGGGAACTAATATTGCCTTGCCGGGATTCCTCTATAGAGCAGCAAAAGCATTGTATGACAGGGGTATTAATGTCGAAAGTTTCGGCCAATCGTTACGTCAGGTAAATATGCAGTTTGTGATAAAAAGAGAATTCTACAACGAGGCTGTAATAGCACTCAATGACGAGCTATGTATTGATAAATAGATTTAATAAGACTTTTTTTATATTTTTTAATTGTGTAGAATCATTTTTAATTCTATTTTTGTTAGCTGGAATAACGGGTTCTTTTTAAGATTTAATACCTAGTGGACACATCTAAATGTAGAAACTCCACGTATACAGATGTTTAGACCTTTTAATTTATTGAAAATTATTTTTATAGAGTTGTTTTTTTCGAAGAATAAAAAGCTACTTTTAGCGTTATATTCAACAGAAAGTTTTGGTCGGAGTGCAATTTCAGGACAAAATATATTACATAGATAAAATGGAATATTATATTTGTAACCTGTATTGTCGCCCTGAACAGCTTTTTTGAGTTTGAAACATTGAATGTATAACAATTATAAAGAACAAAATTGATTCACTAAACTTAAATTATTTATTATCATTATGGAAACTAAAAAACAACAACTGAACAAAAAGCCTAGATCTAAAGGTGTTTCAGCTTTTCTTGTAGTTATTGGATGTGCTATCGTTGCGCATTTATTTTTCTATCTTGTAGCTGGTGCTGACAGCAACTTCGACGAAAAAGGTCACCCAATAGGAGGAAATATGCTGGGAACACTGTTCCAAGGGGGATGGGTAATTCCGATCGTAATCACATTGTTGCTTACAGTATTTACTCTTTCTGTTGAAAGATTCTTTGCTTTGAACAGAGCTAGTGGTAAAGGCAGCACAGCTAAATTTGTGATGAATGCAAAAGCTAAACTTGAAGCTGGTGATATCGCCGGTGCTTCTAAGCTTTGCGACGAGCAAAAAGGTTCAGTTGCTAACATCCTTAAAGCCGGCTTAGTTAGATATGCAGACGTTGAAAAATTGACTGACCTGCACAACGACGAAAAAGCTGCAATCATTCAGAAAGAAATAGAAGAAGCTACAACTTTGGAACTTCCATATTTGCAACAAAATCTTTCAGTAATCGCTACTATCTCTACATTAGGTACACTGATGGGGCTATTCGGAACGGTACTTGGTATGATCAAGTCGTTTGGTGCGATGGCTCAGGAAGGTGCTCCGGACTCTACAGTACTGGCTCTCGGTATCTCTGAGGCCTTGATGAATACTGCAATGGGTATCGGTACAGGTGCTTGTGCTATCATTTCTTATTCTTTCTTCTCTGGAAAAGTTGAAGATATGACTAACGCTGTTGACGAAGTAGGTTTCGCTATTGGCCAGACTTACACTCAGTTACACGGAGGTTTAGGTAAATAATTAATTTTTTTCAGAATAATTTGTGGAATTTCTATGGAATTCTACTCTAATAAGTAAAACAAGAATAGATGGGAAAGACTAAAGTTAAAAAACAGAGCACATTTATCGACATGACCGCGATGAGTGATGTTACTGTGCTCTTGCTCACATTCTTCATGCTTACAGCGACATTCTTGCCAAAAGAACCGGTACAGGTTTTGACACCGGCATCAGTATCCGAGCGCAAAATATCAGAATATAATGTATTGACTATTTTAATTGATACACAAGGAAAGATATTTTTGAATCTGGATGACAATAATGCTAAAAAATCTGTGTTGCAATTGATGGGGCAAGACTATGGCGTTACATTTAATCCTAAGCAGGTGCAATCATTCGTAGAGCAAACACACATCGGTGTGCCTATGAACAGGATGTCTGCATTTTTAGATTTACCGCTAAGTTCGCAGGATGAAGAAATAAAGAAAATGGGTGTGCCGGCCGACAGTACTAACAACCAGTTAGCACGTTGGGTGAAACATGCACGTGAAGTAGGAGGTGACAATCTGCAAATCGCAATAAAATCAGATCAGACAACACCATATCCTGAAGTGGATAAAGTGATGAAAATTCTGGTTGCAATGAAAGAAAACAGATACAGCCTCGTGACCACTCTCAAGAGAACGCCGGAAGGCTTGTGATAATCAAATTTAAAATTTTTAAAAGAAAAAGATTATGGCTTCAATAGAAACCGGTGGCGGGGAAGTAAAAAAAGGAAAACCTAAAAAGGAAACCCTAAGGGTCGACTTTACTCCGATGGTGGATATGAACATGCTTTTGATTACATTCTTTATGTTCTGTACTACGTTGAGTAAGCCGCAAGTAATGGATATTGCGATGCCTACTAATGAAAAGCTCAACGAAGACGAGGAAGTAAAGGTAAAAGAATCGAAAGCGATCACCCTCATTCTCGGAGAAAAAGATAAGGTATACTATTATACAGGTATGCCTAACTATGAGGATTATACAACCTTGAAAGAAACAGATTTTTCACCTGAAGGACTTCGTGCTTTATTGTTGGAAAGAAATGCTCCTGTCGTAAATCAGATGAGAGAACTGAAGCACGAAAAGTATGTGACTAACAAGAGAATGTCGGATGCAGAATTTCAGGAAAGGTCTAAGGAAATCAAGGGCGTAAAGGACGGACAGGTTGTTGTAATTAAACCTACCGCCGATGCGAACTATAAGAATCTTGTAGATGCGTTGGATGAAATGCAGATTTGTAGTATTGACAAATATGCTATCGTGGATATGACAGAAGGTGACCAATTCCTTCTTGAAAATCTCAAGACTAAAGGAGCTTACGGGGCAGAGTCAGCACCACCAAAAAAGTAATCACATTATAAACAAGGAGTAAATTATGTCAAAAGATATCAGATTAAATTCCGCAGAATGGTGTGATGTAGTTTTTGAAGGAAAAAACAAACAATATGGTGCCTACAGACTACGTCAATCATCTTCGAAGAGACATATTGTGGCATTCTTGGTTGTGTTGGTTTTTGCTGCTTTCGTATCTGCTTTACCAGGATTGGTAAGTGAGATTAAAAAGCTTACACAAAACCAGCAAGGACCGATGGATGAGGCTTATGAGTTGTCTCAGATTCCGGTTGAACAGGAAATTCCGGAAGAGAACATTATCAAACAGGAAACGGCTCCACCGCCACCACCATTGAAAACAACAGTGAAATTCGTTCCGCCAACAATTGCGAAAGACGAAGAAGTAGCTGACGACAAAATGGTAGGTCAGGAAGAAATTCAGGAAACTAAGATCCAGATTTCAGTGGCTGACGTGAAAGGTACTGACGACAAACATGGTATTGACATTGCAGAGTTGAGAGAGCACAAGCAAATTGTGGAAGAAAAACCTGTAGAAGAAAAACCATTTGTTACAGTAGAGCAGATGCCAAGTTTCCCGGGTGGTGAAACGGAAATGCATAAGTTTATATTCGACAATCTGAAGTATCCGATGGTTGCTCAGGAAACAGGGATTCAGGGACGTGTTACTGTCCGTTTCGTTGTTACTAAAACTGGAGCAATATCAGATGTTACTGTAATCCGCGGTATCGACCCTTCTTGCGACAAAGAAGCAGTCAGGGTTATCAAATCGATGCCAAAATGGATTCCGGGTAAACAAAACGGTCTGAATGTGCCTGTGTACTTTACACTTCCGATTGTATTCCGTTTGAAACAGTAATGCAATTGATTAAAAGATTTGTTTAAAGAACAAACATAAAACTAAATAAAGAAGAGAAGTTTGAATTTAAAAAATCATCTTCTCTTCTTTTTCCAATAAATAAAGATATGAAAGAAGAAGGACGTAATCCATCTGTAAAAACAGTAATCGGCATTTTTATGGCTCTGTTCTATTTCGGACTGGGTATACTGCTCACATTTACTTCGGTATTCGAGTCTTTTTTCGGCAGAAATGTTTTTAGTATTATTGTCGGAATATTATTTATAGCATATAGCATATTCAGAGGTTACAGAGCTATCAAAGGCTAACTATAGAAAAGAAGATACAATTATGAAAAGGCTGGGTTTTATATTATTTATCGTATCACTGGTTGTCGTCTACTCATGTAGCGGACCCAAAAGTACACGTATGGATACACCGACCAGCGGTTTAGCTCAGATAATAGCTGACGAATGTTTCGCACCCATCGTCCAGGAACAAGTCGATGTGTTCGAGGCATTAAACAGGGATGCAACTATTATCCCCATATATGCGAGCGAAACTCAGGCTTTCGATTTATTCATGAAAGATAGTGTGCGCGTCATTATAGCAGCCCGTGAACTCACGGCAAATGAAACAGCGATAATAAAAGAAAGACGCCAGACTATACGATCACAAAAATATGCTACAGACGGTATAGCTCTTATTGTAAATAAAGCAAACCCCGATACATTGATAACAGTAGCGGATATTAAGCGCATAATGACCGGTGAAGCGCGGTCTTGGAAGGACATCAATCCTAATTCACGGCTTGGAGATATTGCGGTCACTTTCGATAGTCCCAATTCGAGTACCGTCAGATTTATAAGGGATTCTATCACCGGTGGCAAACTTGGAGATAATCTCAGGGCAAGATCTTCCGACAGTATTCAGACTATCGATCTTACAGAACGCACGCCTAACCAAGAAGTAATCGATTATGTGGCGTCTACCCCGAATGCATTAGGGGTCATCGGTGTCAATTGGATCAGTAATCAGTCCGATTCTACGAAATTGAGTTTTATTGATAATATTAAGGTCATGGCAGTCAGCAGAGCTGAAGAAGCTACTGAAAAAAACAGTTTTCAACCTTTTACCGCTTATGTTGGTTTAGGTAAATATCCGCTGAGTCGCGATCTTTATATAATAATATCTGATGTTAGGGGCGGATTACCGTCAGGTTTTGTTAACTTTGCAGCCGGAGAAAAGGGGCAGCGTATAGTATACAAAGCCGGTCTTTACCCAGCATATCGTTTAACGAGAGTTGTAAGCGTAAGGCCGTCATTATAGAATTAAACATAAACTATATAATAATACAGAAATCATTAATAACAAAAATATTATTTAGACGATGAAAATGAAGTATTTTTTAGGTTCTCTACTGAGCCTCATGATCAGCATTTCGGCCTTAGCGCAAAATAATCCCGGCGCGGATTATTTGAGTTTAGGAGAATTAAAACTAGCGAAAGAATATTTTCAGAAGCAATCTTCGGCAGAGGCTAATTATTATCTTGGAGAAATTGCTTTCCAGGAAGGTAATATGGCTGAGGCAAAATCTTATTATGAAAAAGGTTTGGCCGCTAACCCTGAATCAGCTTTCAGTGCAATCGGTCTTGCTAAATTGCAATTGAAATCAGATCCTAAAGGAGCTGAAGATCAATTGAAAGATATTCAGAAAAAAAATAAGAAAGATGTAAATGTTATACTTGCTATTGCTAAAGCATATCTGGACAATGGTATGAAAGAAAAAGCAATGGAAAGATTGCAGGATGCGCGCAAAGCTGACAAAAAATCTCCGTATATCTATATCTTTGAGGGAGATATGCTGGCTAAAGAAAACAAGCCGGGAGATGCAGCAATGCAATATGATCAGGCTATTAACTTCGATGCAAATTCCGTATTGGCATATATGAAAGGTGCTAAAGTGTATGAATTTATCAACCGCAAGACAGCAACTGACATGTTGAAGAAAGCGATTGAAATAAACCCTGAATACAGGATAGCATATAAAGACCTTGCACAAATCTCTTACCGCGATGGTTTTTATCCGGAAGCGATCGCAGCTTATAAGGAATATTTCAAAGGTGGAGATTATACAATAGAAGATATAACATATTACGCATCTGCGGAATATTTCTCTAAAAACTACAACGAAGCTAAGACTCTTATTCAGGAAGGACTTGGAAAAGACGCTAATAGCTTCGTACTGAACCGTCTTTCTCTATATACAAGCAACGACCTCAAGGATTATCCTGCAGCTGTTAGCGCCGGCGATAAATTCTTTAGCATACAGAGAAAAGATACAGTTAAATATCTGAAGCAAGACTATTTGGCTTATGCTAACTCATTGAGTGAAACAGGAAACAAAGCTAAAGCAATTGAACAATACAAGAAAGTAGCGGAGATGGATCCGGCAAATGTCGATGTATACAAAGAAATTGCTACTATCTGTGCAAACGAAAGAATGTATCCTGAAGCAGCTGAATTCTACAAAAAATATATAGAACTTGGTGGTGAAAAAATCGATGCACAGGATTATTATCAGCTAGGTCTTTATTATTCTAATGCAGGCCGCACAGCAAAGAATGATACTATCAACATGACGGCAGATCAGGCTAAGGCTAAGTCCGTTGAATTCTTTAAACTGGCCGACGGTGCATTCGCAACTGTATCTGAAAGAATGCCTGACAGCTATCTTGGTTATTATCAGAGAGCACGTGTAAACTTCGAACTTGACCCTGAAAGTGAAGCCGGTTTAGCAAAACCACATTACGAAAAAACTGTTGAAGTAATCTTGGAGAAAGGTGATACGGATAACAACAGAATCCTGATAGAAGCTTACAGCTATTTGAGCTATTATTACTACCTGCAATTCGATAAATCAAAGAAAGCAGAAGATAAAGCCAATGTAAAAATGTATGCAGAGAAAGTTCTTGAACTTGACCCTGAGAATGCAAACGGTAAAGCTTTATTCGAGTTTGCTAACGCAAAATAAAAGCAACCGATATATAATATTTAAGAATAACCTGAACTCTATGAGTTCAGGTTATTTTTTTGTAAAAAGAATGATTTCGTAGAGAAAAAGACGTATCTTTGCATCCAATTAAGTGGATAGATTTGTATCGATTGCAACCACATGAAAAAATGCTAAAACATTTTCTATACTGCATTATACATTTCCTTCCTGTTTTTATTAACAGAAAAAATTAAGCACAATGAGTTATTTATTTACATCTGAGTCTGTTTCGGAAGGACATCCGGATAAGGTCGCAGATCAGATTTCCGATTCCCTATTGGATGAGTTCTTGGCATATGATGCCAATTCGAAAGTAGCTTGTGAAACTTTAGTCACTACAGGCCAGGTTATATTGGCGGGAGAGGTAAAGTCGAAGGCTTATATCGATATTCCCGAAACAGCCAGAAAGGTAATAGAGCGTATCGGCTACACAAAAAGTGAGTATCAGTTTGAAGCACAATCATGCGGCGTTTTGTCGGCCATACATGAGCAATCGGATGATATCAACAGGGGAGTAGACGGTAAATCCGACCCGATGGATCAGGGAGCGGGAGACCAAGGCATGATGTTCGGGTATGCAACGTCCGAAACTGATAATTATATGCCGCTTGCACTGGACTTATCGCATGCCTTATTATTGGAATTATCTGCAATCCGTAAGAATGAATTGGATTTAATGCCTTATCTACGCCCCGATGCAAAATCGCAGGTAACTATCGAATATGACGATAACGGTACGCCTATGCGTATAGATACTATAGTTATATCTACCCAGCATGATGAATTTGGGGATGATAAGACGATGCAGGATAAAATCAAAGCAGATGTTATCAATATCCTTATTCCACGTGTAAAAGAGAAATATAAATTCAGAGATGATATTACGAAGTTATTTACAGACGATATTACCTATCATGTAAATCCTACAGGCCGTTTCGTTATCGGAGGCCCCCATGGTGATACAGGGCTTACAGGCCGCAAGATCATTGTAGATACCTATGGCGGAAAAGGAGCGCACGGAGGTGGAGCTTTTTCGGGGAAAGACCCGTCGAAGGTAGACCGTTCTGCAGCATATGCATCGCGTCATATTGCAAAAAATCTGGTAGCAGCTGGTATATCCTCTGAAATATTGGTGCAGGTTTCGTATGCTATCGGTGTGGCAAAACCGATGAATATTTATGTAAATACTTATGGCAAGAGTAATACCGGCCTTACAGACGGTGAGATAGCCAAAAAGGTGGAAAAGATATTCGATATGCGTCCGAAAGCTATTGAGGAAAGACTGAAGCTCAGGAACCCGATATATGCAGAGACTGCCGCATACGGTCATATGGGACGTGAGCCGCAAGTGGTATCTAAGACATTCAAATCCCGTTACAATCCGGAAGGAATTACGCGTGAAGTAGAATTATTCACGTGGGAAAAACTGGATTTTGTAGATACTATAAAAAAGGAATTTAATTTGTAATCGTGATATGCAGATACATGTCCGGCATGATTCCGTATATGTATCTGCTTTAATAATATATTGATAAACCTTTCGTGAAGGATTCCATATCATCATATACAAGTATCAGGGATAGTATTGCATTAGCTGATTCTCTCCGTCAGAAATCTGTTGAAATAAGGCCGGTTTTGGGGGAAGTAGTACAGGCAAACGACAGTGCAGCCTACAATCTCTATACTGAAAAGCCTATGTCGGAAGACCGGATAGCGCATGACGGAACACCTTTGCATTTCTCTATTGAACAGACCGACGGGGTTTTTGCTTTACTATTGTTGTGCTTTCTCTTTTTTGCACATTTATACAACGGTGGATTTACTTTTTTGAAGGAAAATCTATCCTTATTATTTCATTCGGAAAAGGGACAACGGGCATTTAAGCAAACAACGGTAAAGGAATATTTATACACTTATTTTCTTGTATTCCAAACTGTCGTTTTGATAGCTATATGCGTATATGATATTTTTATTGAATATGATCCCCAAAGTAATGCCGCTCACAGACCGTTTATATCTATTTTGTTGAATATATTACTGATAGGGCTGTTCTTGGGTGTGAAAGATGTATTATATATAATAATAGGTTACATATTTGACGGACAGAGGCAAATGAATGTATGGAGACGGACACATCTGTTAGGAATAGAAGTATTGGGAATACTGTATTTTATCCCGACATTGCTATTAGTGTATTCCGATTTTTACCATACTCAGATTGTTATTTTCATGTTAATATTGTTTCTAATCGTCCAATTAATACTTTTTTACCAAATAATAATCTTTTTTATCAGAGAAAAATTTAACTTTTTGTATCTGATTGCGTACCTTTGCACCGTTGAAATATTACCTTACATATTTCTAATTATTGGATTGGTTTATTTATATAGAATTGACGTTTTAAATATACTATGGCATTAAAAGTAAAGAAGGTTTTGATCTCTCAACCTGCACCTTCTACAGAGAAATCTCCGTACTTTGATATTGCTGAAAAATATCATTTACAGTTGGATTTCCGTCCGTTTATACGTGTAGAAGGATTAGATGCGAAAGAGTTCAGACAACAACGCATAAATATACAAGATTACACCGCTGTTGTATTTACGGCGAAAACAGCAATCGACAACTTTTTTTCACTGTGTGAAGAATTCAGGATAACAATGCCTGAAACAATGAAGTATTTCTGTATTTCGGAAGCTGTCGCATTGTATCTGCAAAAATATATAGTTTACAGAAAACGTAAAATATTTTTCAGTACCAACGGGAAAATGGACGGATTGTCTGTTTCGCTTACTAAACACAACAAGGAGAAATTTATCGTTCCTGTATCTGATGTGCATACCGAAGATTTAACAGCAGTGCTCGACGAGAAGAAGATAGATTATACAAAGGCGATAATGTATCGTACTGTTAGTAATAACATCACCGAAGAAGAAATATTGTCTTACGATATGCTGGTATTCTTCAGTCCGTCGGGTATAGTATCCCTGTTTAAGAATGCTCCTCATTTCAAACAGGAAGAAAGAGCTATCGGTTGTTTCGGTGCATCTACAGCTAAAGCGGTACGCGATGCAGGCTTGAGGCTCGACTGCGAGGCTCCGTTACCCGGTATGCCGTCTATGACTGCAGCATTGGAAAGTTTTATCAAAGATAATCATAAGGCTAAATAAGCTGTTACGATATAAATTAAAGAAAAGCTTAACATACATGGTTAAGCTTTTTTTGTTCTGAATTGTATGATAATAAACGACAAAGACCTCGGAGAAATAAAACTTGTGAAGAATGCGCAGGCCAGAAGGATTATTGTCCGTCGCAAAGACGATTATCTGCAATTGACTTACCCGCCGGGTACAAGTCTCACCTACATTGAGAAGACAATTGAAGAAATGAAGCCGCGCCTGTTTAAACTCTTGGAAAAGAAAAAGGCAGGATATATTTTTACTCCTCAAACAGATTTTAAAACATTTAGTTTTGCTCTCAATATAACAGAGAGTACTTCCACTTCTAATTTTTACATGAAACTTAAGGATGGCATTTTATATTTATCCTGTCCCTTCGGTACAAATTATAAAGATTTTTCCGTACAGACTACTATAAAAAAACTCGTAGAAAAAGCCTTACGCTATGAAGCAAAACGTCTTTTCCCTCAGAAAGTCGAAGCTTTTGCCCGTCAACATGGCTTTACCTATTCCGGAGTGAAGATTAATCAGAGCCGTACGCGCTGGGGTAGTTGTTCTTCCAAAAAAAGCATAAACCTGTCTTACCATTGCATGCTGTTGCCTGAATATCTGGTAGATTTTGTTATACTCCATGAACTGTGCCATACCTGTGAAATGAATCATGGAGAACGTTTCTGGGCGCTGTTGGATAAAGTTTCCGGCGGTAAGGCCAAACAGCTGACTAAAGAGTTGAGGTCATATAAGACCGGCTGGTAAGCTGTCTATTCTGTCAGGGATTCTTTCCCGAAACTGAGAGGCAACAAATCTTTTGCCGATCCCACTTCATAAATCTTATTCTTTCCGTACATAATTACTCTTAACGGCTTGTCGAATCTGTTTTCGACTTCTGTCATCACTTGCCTGCACGATCCGCAAGGGCAGCAAGGAACTTCCGTAAATTCCCCGTCATGAAAAGCGGCAATGGCAATAGCTGTAACCGGATTATCGGGTTGCTCTGCATTTGCAGCAAAAAGGGTGACACGTTCCGCGCATAAACCTGAAGGATAGGCGGC
The DNA here is from genome assembly GCF_000711235.1 of Prevotella sp. 10(H). Classification (GTDB taxonomy): domain Bacteria; phylum Bacteroidota; class Bacteroidia; order Bacteroidales; family Dysgonomonadaceae; genus Dysgonomonas. The sequence goes on from NZ_JOMI01000003.1 coordinate 86,287, forward strand.
ATTCTCCTGATTATTTCCCCTTACTATTTTACCGTCCGATAATAAGGCGGCTGCTCCCACATGAAAGCCCGAATAGGGCGCATATGCACCTTTTGTTGCTAATTTTGCCTCATTTATAAGCTTTTTTATACTATCGGAACTCTCATCAAAGGTATAAACGAGTATCTTTGTATTCAGAACAAAACTTTCCATAACGAATGTTGCTATTAATTAAACATCATAAATATATGAAAAAAGCTTATTCCCCGAAGGCTTCGCATCGGTTTATTATATTTTCCCTGCTTATTTTATTTACATCCGTTACTGCATTTTCGCAGGCCAAGCGTTATAAAGTTTATGATGAATACATCGATCAGTATAAAGGAATTGCTATCGATCATATGAAGAAATATAAGATTCCGGCCAGTATCACACTGGCACAGGGATTACTGGAATCGGGTGCAGGAAAAAGTGCCTTGACAAAGAATTCGAACAACCATTTCGGAATCAAATGTCATAACGACTGGAAGGGGGCAAAAGTATATCACGCCGATGATAATCCGAATGACTGTTTCCGCAAATATAAACGGGCAGAAGATTCTTATGAAGACCATTCCCGATTTCTTGCGGAAAAACCACGCTATAAGGCTCTGTTCTCTCTTTCAATAACTGACTACAGAGGATGGGCAAAAGGTTTGCAGAAAGCAGGCTATGCAACGGATAAAGCCTATGCGAATAAACTGATAAAGCTGATAGAGGATTATGAACTTTATCGCCATGATAAAAAGAATTCCGGAAAAGATAAAAGCAAAGACAATAAAGATAAAGGTAAGAAAGAAGAACAGATAGTAGTTGTAAAATATAAACATACTCCGTATAAAACTCATAATCTTGTCTACGTAGTTGCCCAGGACGGAGATACTTACGAAGCAATCGCTGCCGAATTTAGTTTCAAAGCGAAAGATTTATATAAATACAATGAAGTTCCGCAAGGTTTTCCGCTTAAACGAGGAGATCTTGTATACTTTGAAAAGAAAAAATCGAAAGCAGACAAGCCGCATTATGAGCATATCGTACAGGTCGGAGAGTCTATGCACAGTATATCGCAGCTGTATGGCATAAAGGTCAAGAACCTTTATAAAATGAACAAAAAGGACTTTGAATACGTTCCAGAAGAAGGTGATGTTTTAAAACTAAGATGAAATTAAAACACAAAACTTCAAATTTATAACATAAAATGAAACAATTATTTTTAACTGTTGCCTTTTTCTTATTGGCAATGGGAACGTATGCACAGGATGAAAAAACAGAGGAATTAGTAGACGGAAAATGGAACCTTAAAGGAGTAACCGGATTGAACTTATCACAAACAGCGGTCAGCAACTGGTCGGCAGGTGGTGAAAATGCTATGGCCGGAACAGTATACCTGAACGGTTCATTAGTACGAAAAAGCGGAAACTGGCTTTGGTCAAACGCGCTGGCCTTGGAATACGGGCTTACAAATACTAAATCTTTAGGGACACAAAAAACGGGTGACAAAATCGATTTTACCACACAGTTAGGTTATTCAACCGACAATAAATGGTATTATACAGTGATGGGTGACTTCAAGTCGCAATTCTATAAAGGATATAATTATCCGGATAAGGAACATTATATCTCCAAATTCTTTGCTCCGGCATATACCAATATATCTCTCGGTATAGAATACAGGCCGAATACTACCTATTCTATTTACATGTCGCCGCTTGCAGGAAAACTTACCTTTGTTGAAGATGATTATCTTTCGAGCATCGGGGCTTTTGGCGTAGATCCGGGTGACAGGTTTAAGGCAGAGTTCGGTGCCTATGTAAAGGCGCGTGCCGAAAAGACTATCATGGAAAATGTGAAACTGATTTCTACAGCGGACTTCTTTACAGCATACGACAGTTCGTTCGGAAATATAGACGTCAACTGGGATTTACTGATAAGTATGAAGATTAATAAGGTTCTGAGCGCAAGTGTAAACACGACATTGAAATATGACGATGATGTGAAGATTATAAATGACGACGGAACTACCGGAGGACCGAAAGTTCAGTTTAAAGAAGTGATAGGAGTAGGAGTAGCCTATAATTTCTGATTTTAAGGTAAAATATATAATACGAATGGCATTAGTATTGCACTAATGCCGTTTTTTTATTGCAAAAGATATGCTAAACAAATATTAAAGCGTAAACTTTGCTTGCCTGTTTCTGAATTTGTACTAATTTTATGCAACTAACAATTTAATCCACGAAATATGAATAAATTTCTTTTAATCTCGTTATGTGCAATCGTATCGGTGCTGGCATACGCTCAAGAGGATAAGAAATATCTGGCAGGTGCTGTGCCTGAAGTAGATGGCAGAGTAGTTTTTTCAAAATCGATAGCAGTAAAGAATCCTATTTCGGATGCAGACTTATTCGATCTGATGAATAACTGGGCAACTGAAAATTATGGTAAGAGCGATAATAAAGATTTAAACAACAGAGTTCTTTTATCAAATAAAGATGAATTGGATATTGCCTGTCAGGGAGCGGAATTTCTAGTGTTCAGAAAAAATGCATTTGTGCTCGATCAGGCTAAATTTATGTATCAGTTGATACTGAATACCGAAAACGGCAGTTGTCTTGCAACTATAAGAAGTATTAAATATGAATATTCGGATAGCAAGAGCTATCTTCCTGCAGAAGAAATGATAACCGACAAAGTTGCTGTAAATAAGAAAGGCGATAAGTTGAACAGATATTATGATAAGTTCCGTACTCAAACGATCGATAATGTTGAGGAAATATTTGCTTCTATCGACAAGTATCTTAACGGAACCACAACCGGTGGAGCAGTAGCTGCTGCCACTCTTACTCCTGCTACTCCTGTGACTACATCCGAACCTATTCAGATAACAGTAACAAATGTTCCATCACAGGGAAGTGCCATGGCCGCATTCAAACAGGTTGATGCAGGTAAAATACCGGAAAGCCTGAAAGGAAGTAATGCTTTGATGCTTTCAGGTTCTGTAAACAATCCTTCTGTTATGCCTGTACAATGGGGCGGTGTGGCCACATTGATGGGGAAATCCATGGCATTGATTACTGTCAATTCTGCTCAATCAGCAGCAATAGATAATGCCGAGACATATACAATATCTTTTTATACAGAGATATATGCCGATGCATTGAAACAATTTGAAAATACCAAAGGCAATATAAATGACAAAATAAAGGCTTCCGGTCTTACACCGGTTATGTCTTCAGATGCGCCTGCTTTCTCAGAAGCATGGATGATTATCGAATGCAGAAAGGCTGGGGTGATGCCATCTACCGACTCGAATGCAACATCCGATAAAACATATTTAGGGGAGATAATAAACGTCTGGATAAAATAGAATATAAAGTAAAAGCTTATGAGAAAAATAGCTTTAATTACCGGTGCTACTTCGGGTCTCGGTAGGGCAATAGCTTTACGACTGGCGAAAGAGGGATATGATGTAATCATTACAGGCCGTCGTCAGGAACGTCTCGAAGAACTGGAAAAAGAAATAGAGATAAATTACGAATCCAAAGTGTTAGCATTGTGCTTCGATGTAAGGAATTACACCGAAGTGGAAGATGCTATATCCTCCTTACCCGAGGAATGGAGCAAGATAGATATTCTTGTAAATAATGCCGGCTTGGCTGTGGGATTAAATTCTATACAGGAGGGGGTAGTCGATGACTGGGAGCGTATGATCGATACTAATATAAAAGGCTTACTATATGTGACCCGTGTTATATCGCCGGGCATGGTCGCCCGTAAATCAGGACACATTGTGAATATCGGTTCCATTGCCGGAAAAGGTGTTTACCCTAATGGGGCAGTATACTGTGCAACCAAGCATGCTGTTAATGCATTGAGTCAGGGCATGCGCATGGATATGCTTCCGTATAATATACGCGTTACACAGGTTTGTCCGGGCGCAGTAAATACAGAATTTTCGCTTGTCCGTTTCAAAGGCAATCAGGGTAGGGCAGATCAGGTCTATGCAGGGTATGAAGAACTTACTGCAGATAATATTGCCGATGCTGTTTATTATGCTGTATCGCAGCCTCCGCATGTAGATATACAGGATGTATTAGTAATGCCTACTGCTCAGGCAACGGGAAATATGTTTCATAAGGAGGAGAAATAGGTCCCCGTTCCCCCAAGGGGGACATTATATAATTTGAATTTTAAATAAAAATAATACGCTCTTTGTAACCTCCCCCCTGGGGAGGCAAGGAGGGGCTGAAATATATGCGCATAGATATAATCAGTGTTTTACCTCAAATGTTTACAGGCCTTATAGATTGCTCTATCCTTAAGAGGGCACAAGATAAAGGACTCGTTGAAATCCATATTCATAATCTGAGGGATTATACTACCAACAAGCATCGTAATGTAGACGATTATCCTTTCGGCGGTGAAGCCGGAATGGTAATACAGATAGAACCTATCGACAATGCTATTACATCCTTGAAGCAGCAACGGATGTACGATGAGGTAATATATACTTCTCCCGACGGCGAAGTTTTCAATCAAAAGATAGCGAATCAGATGTCCTCATACGAAAATATAATTATCCTCTGTGGGCATTACAAAGGGATTGATTACCGTGTGCGGGAGCATCTGATCACCCGTGAAATATCTATAGGCGATTATGTCCTTACCGGCGGAGAACTTGCCGCGGCTGTAATGGCTGATGCTGTAGTCCGTCTGATACCGGGGGCAATAGGCGATGAGCAGTCGGCACTTTCCGATTCTTTTCAGGATAATCTGCTCGCTCCTCCGGTTTATACCCGCCCTGCCGAATATAAAGGATGGCGTGTGCCCGATATTTTACTATCAGGTCATCAGGCCAATATAGATGAATGGAAATTGCAGCAGGCAATGGAACGCACCGAACGCCTGCGCCCTGACCTACTTGAAAATAAAGATTAGAATTCCACTTTTACAGTCACACGTTCTTTGCTGCCAGTTGTCCAGCGAGGGCCGGATTGAATCAGTCGTATGGCCTCATTGTCGGATGTACCGCACAGGCTGTATTTTACATCGAAGAGGAACGGTTGACCTAATGAATTTACAGAGAACTCAACTGCGACCTTTCCTTTACGGTCTTTACATATATCATCAGTCGGTCGTCTGAGCGATTTTTTGAGATATTCATTATATTTTTCGTATCCGATTACAGGTTCTGGTTTTCCGCTTTTGCTTTCTTCAGCAGATGGTGCTGTACGTTCGCTGAAATCTTCGGGAACATATATTTCTATAGGTTCTTCATTCTGCCTGTTCACACCTTCCGATAACAGTTCCTGTTCCTCTTTGCTTATAGAAGCATTATCTTCCCTCTCTATTTTGAAGCGGGAAATATTCGGTTTGTATGCATTATATGCTTTTGCCAGATCGGAATTTTTCTGAGCAATTACGGCAATATTTTCGGTATAATATGCTTCAGGTACGTAAATCTCGATGATAGAATTATCCGGAGCCTGCTGTGCATACAGTCCCGATTTATGGTAATCGGTCAGGAAATATCCGCCTATACCGAATACGATGACAATAGCAGCTGCAGCGCTCTGCCACAACTGGGAGCGGTTCTTTTTCGTTTTTGTTTTGGCTCTGAGCCGGTTCTGTATAGTGTTTATTCGTTCGATATGATTGTCGTCGATACTGTCGAAACCTTCTATAGCTTCATACAAAAACGGATCCTTCATCGAATCTTTTTCGATCCGATGAGCATCTTTGCCCTTCCTTTGTCCTCTTATGTAATCTAAAAATTTCATTCCTTCAGATTTTTTTCGATACAAATTTTTAAATTCCGTTTTCCGTTTTGAATATAACTTTTCACACTTTTCAGATGAAAGCCTGTTTCATCCACGATGTCAGCATAGGATTTGTTTTCGTAAAAAAACTTTTCCACAGATATGCGTTGAGGCTCCGGCAATTTCTCCAAGCACTCATTCAGTGCATTTTCCTTTTCTTCATCTCTTGTGTCACTAAATAGATCAATTGTGGTGTCGGATTCCATAAGTTGAGAGTCGAAATTAACTATAATTTCCTTTTTATTTTCTTTCAATATATGGAAACAGTGGTTTTTTACCACACTATAAAGCCAGTTCTTAAAGACTTTGATTTCGTAATCCTGTATTTTCTGCGACAGGTTTTCATATATATCGATGACAGCATCCTGCGATTGTTCAGGATTTTGCAGATACTTCAGGCAAAGACCATAGATAAGGGGAATGTAACGTTCATAAAGCTGCTGGAAATACTCGGCTTTCCCTGTCTTTTTAAATAAAGACAAGAGAGATTCATCGCTGTCGGATTCTATTTTTTTATGTAGGCTAAAAAAACGCAAGGGAAATCAATTTTACACAAATCTACAAGAATTTAATTAATAATCAAATATACCCAAATCTTAAGTATAATGCCAAATTTTCACATTAGAGTTAATTTTTCTAGTAATAAATTGTTTACATGCTTCATTTTATGTAATTTTGCCAACGAATTATTAACAAGTTTAATTTTTTAACAAGCACCCATTATTATGAAAGAAAAAATTGGAACAAATGCAGGTATTATCTGGGCTTACCTGGATGCAGAAGGTAGCAAACCGCTTAAAGACATCAAAAAAGCATGCAAATTGACTGAAAAAGATATGTATGCAGCTTTAGGCTGGTTGGCTAGAGAAGGTAAAATTGCATTCAACGAACTAAAGGACGACTTGCAAGTCGTTTTGTTGTAAAAAAGCAAAAACAACTTTATCAGATAAAAGAGGTACTTAGCTTATGCTTAAGTGCCTCTTTTTATATTTATATGCAGGAAGTCTGTTCCGGATTAATTTAGAGGTGTAATAATTTTGTTAATTCGTTGCTATTACTTATTTTTGTCTAGCATTTTGGCTGTTTTATGACTGAAAATGATGAAAAACTTCTGGCCGAATTTGAAATAAGGATGCGGCAGTTGATGTATCTCTGTGATGCGCTTAAGGAAGAAAATGCCTTGTTGAAAAAGGAGTTAGCAGAGAAAAGTTCGGCAATCGAAAGTTTGGATTCGGATATAAAAGAGTTGAAAAATAAATATGACAATCTGAAATTTGTGAAATCATTTTCATCGGGAAATACAGATGAAATATCACAGGCTAAAAAGCGATTGTCGAAATTAGTGCGGGAAGTAGATAAGTGTATCGCCATGCTGAAAAATTAAAATAAAGGATAAAAGTTATGGACGATCATTTAATAATTAATCTACGCGTGGCAGATATGAGATATCCTCTCCGGATAAGACGCAGGGATGAGGAAATGTTTCGGAAAGCTGCGAATGAGATAGATTATAAATTAGGACAATATAAAAATTATTTTACAGGCAATTCGCCTCATTCATTGCAGAATGCCGATTATATGGCTATGACCGCTATACAGGCAGTAGCAGAGAAAGTAGAACACGAACTGAGGGCCGATGCATTCGAGTCGAAAGTGAAGGAACTGACACGGGAATTGGAAAATTATCTCAGAGAGAACGTAAAATAAGCTTATAATAGTACTGAAAATCTAAGCACTAATTTAATGTATGGCCAGAACATACTTAAATTGGTGTTTTTTTATTTATATAAATGTGTTTTTTAAATTAATGAAAATAAAATTATGGATATATTATTTTATGCAATAGCTTTCATCGCCGGGGCAGCCGTGACGTGGATAGCTTTGAATTTATCTTCAAATTCGAAGTTGAAGCGCCAGCTGAGAGAGGCGGAGCAGGAAGCTGAAGTGATCAAGAAAAATAAGTTGCTGGAAGTCAAAGAACAAGCCCTGCAGATGAAATCGGAGTTTGAGAAACAGGCCAATAGCCGCAATTCTAAACTACAGGCAGCGGAAAGCAAAATCAAGCAACGTGAACTTACCCTGAACCAGAAACAGGAAGAACTGCAGCGTAAAAAGAGTGAAGTAGATGCGATTAAATCAAATCTGGATAATCAACTTGAAGTTGTAGAAAAGAAAAAACAGGATCTCGATAAACTTCACAAACAGGAAGTGGAAAGACTTGAAGCCCTATCGGGACTTTCGGCCGAAGAGGTAAAAGAAAAACTTGTGGAAGCCCTGAAAGACGAGGCACAGACACACGCCCAGTCTTATGTCAACGATATCATGGAAGAGGCCAAGATGACGGCCAACAAAGAAGCCAAAAAAATCGTAATCCAGTCTATACAACGTGTAGCTACAGAAACGGCTATCGAAAATGCAATTACTGTATTCCATATCGAATCGGACGAAATAAAAGGCCGTATTATCGGACGCGAAGGACGTAATATCCGCGCGTTGGAAGCTGCTACAGGTATCGAAATAGTGGTAGACGATACACCGGAGGCTATTGTCCTTTCGGGATTTGATCCGGTAAGGCGCGAGATTGCCCGTCTGGCACTGCATCAGTTGGTAGCGGACGGACGTATTCACCCTGCACGTATCGAAGAAGTAGTTGCCAAGGTGAAAAAACAAATAGAAGAAGAAATTATAGAAACCGGAAAACGTACAACTATCGACCTTGGCATACATGGTCTGCATCCTGAGTTGATACGTCTTGTCGGTAAAATGAAATACCGTTCGTCTTACGGGCAAAACCTGTTGCAGCATGCCCGCGAAACAGCCAACCTTTGCGCAGTTATGGCAGCGGAACTGGGGCTGAATGTAAAGAAAGCGAAAAGAGCCGGATTGCTTCACGATATAGGTAAAGTGCCTGATGATGAGCCGGAATTGCCACATGCTTTATTAGGTATGAAGCTGGCTGAAAAATATAAAGAGAAGCCGGATATCTGTAATGCTATCGGTGCTCACCACGATGAGGTAGAAATGACCAGTCTTTTGGCGCCTATTGTACAGGTATGTGATGCTATTTCAGGAGCCCGTCCGGGTGCACGTCGCGAAATCGTAGAGGCATACATCAAGCGCCTGAATGATCTGGAACAATTAGCGCTATCCTATCCGGGAGTATTGAAAACATACGCCATACAGGCAGGACGCGAACTGCGTGTGATTGTAGGTGCGGATAAGATAGACGATGTGGAAACAGAAAAGCTATCGACCGATATAGCGAAGAAAATTCAGGATGAGATGACTTATCCGGGACAGGTAAAAATTACTGTTATTCGTGAGACACGTGCAGTAAGTTACGCTAAATAAAATAAGAATAAGTTATTATACTAGAAGAGGATTTCTGATAGAAGTCCTCTTTTTTATATTTTTCCTGTATGGTCGGCGAGCAACTAAGAAACCGTCACTATCAAAATAGAGAAACGGAGGCAAACAATGCCCCCGTTTTTTTGTTTAAAAAAGTAGTGTGATGCTCTGATCGCTCGGAGTATAATATTTGTCGCAAGCGGGGATAAAAAAATCACATGAAGAATAGAATTTTATCTTTATAGAGGGATTTTGCTTGTGGTTCTTTGAAATAAATAATAGTTACGAGTTACTTCGCCCTGCGGGCAGTTACACGTTACAGGTTTTTAAATTAATAGTTGATAGCGTTTCTGTTTGTACACTGTCAATTATTGATTGTTCATTATCAACTGAAAAAGTTACTTTTGTTACTTTTTGAATTTTCTTATACAGGAGGCTAACGGCTGAAAGCTATCAGCTAACAGCTATAAATCCGTTACTTTTGTTACCTTTTAACTATATATGGTTAATAAAAGTGAAAATAGATTGGGGTTGCAAAGTAAACTTTAAGAGCAAATGTGTTATCAAATAATTATTTATATTGCTTAAAGTAAAAGATATATATAAATTTTATGAAAAAACGAAACTGCGGCGGAACAAATTAATATACTTTTTGAGGTTAAAGGTTATTTTAATTACTTTTGCAGTCAGATATAAAGGTTTAATAAAACAGTAAGCATAATGGCATATAAAATAGCGGTTTTCGATGCAAAGCCTTATGATATGGTTACCTTCAATAAGGTAAACGAAGAATATGGCTTTGAACTGATATATCACAAAGAACATCTTGACAAAAATAATGTGCTGCTTGCAAGTGGTACAGATGCCGTCTGCATTTTTGTAAATGCTAAAGTCGATAAAATTGTTATCGATAAATTGCATTCCTATGGAGTGAAACTGATTGCACTCCGATGTGCAGGTTTTAACAATGTGGATATAGCAGCTGCAGCAGAAAAGGATATAAAAGTTGTTCGTGTACCCGACTATTCACCACATGCCATTGCAGAACATACGCTTGCTCTGATGCTTTGCCTTAACAGGAAGGTACACAGGGCATTTCTTCGTACACGCGACGGTAATTTCTCTCTGATAGGATTTCAGGGATTCGATATGTACGGAAAGACAGTCGGTGTGATCGGTACGGGAAAGATCGGCAAGGTGGCTATAGGTCTGTTTAAAGGTTTGGGGATGAATGTTCTTGCCTATGATCTTTATCCGGATACTAAATGGGCAGAATCTGCCGGAGTAAAATATGCTTCGTTAGATGAATTATATGCCGGCTCGGATATTATCACGTTGCACTGTCCCTTGACCAAAGAAACCGAATATCTTATACGTGACGAATCCATAGCAAAGATGAAGAAGGGTGTAATGATAATAAACACCGGGCGTGGTAAACTTATACATACCCGTCATCTGATTGAAGGATTAGTCTCGGGAAAGGTTGGCTATGCAGGTTTGGATGTATATGAAGAAGAAGGTGCTTATTTTTATGAAGACCATTCCGATACGGTAATGACAGACGATGTGCTGGCGCGTTTACTATCCTTCAATAATGTCATTGTAACCTCTCATCAGGCATTTTTTACACAAGAGGCTATGTCGAATATTGCACATACGACTATGGAAAATATGCTTGATTTCTTTAATGGTAAAGAGTTGAAAAACGAAATAGTATATAAAGCAGAATAAAATTAATAGCAGGCGTTTAGGTGATGATAAGGATTTTAAGTCTTGTTTTTTGTTTGTTTATGTTACTGGGAAGTGCTTACGCTTCCGAGCCTAAATTTGTTGTCGTCATCGATGCCGGACATGGAGGCAGAGACGGTGGGGCTGTAAGAGGTTCATACAAAGAAAAAGATATAAATCTTGCTGTAGCTAAGATATTGGGAGAACTCATCGAAGCCAATATGAAGGATGTAAAAGTCGTATATACCCGCAAAACAGATGTTTTTGTCGATCTGGATAAGCGTGCACAAATAGCTAATAAGGCCAAAGCAAATCTCTTTATATCCATACATACAAATTCTACTGCAGCAAAATCGGCAACCGTATCAGGGGCTGATACATACATACTTGGTTTGGCGCGAAGTGCGGAGAACTTAGAAGTAGCGAAACGAGAAAACTCGGTTATATTACTAGAAGACGATTATACTACTAAATATGAAGGGTTCGACCCTAACTCGCCGGAGTCGTATATCATATTCGAATTCATGTCGAATAAGTATATGGAACAAAGTCTTCAGTTTGCCGATCTGGTGCAAAAAGATTTTCGTAATATTGCCAAACGTACCGATAGGGGAGTGCGCCAGGCAGGATTTCTTGTGTTAAGGAAGACAAGTATGCCAAGTGTTCTGATAGAACTCGGGTTTATAAATAATGCGAACGAAGCAAAATATCTGTCGTCGCGTACAGGGCAGAGGGCTATGGCAAGTTCGATATATTCCGGTTTTCAGAAATATAAGAAGGAGTTTGATAAAAAACAGGGCCGTATCGATAGTACTACTGACAAGGAAGAAACGGTAACAACTATAACCGAAGATATTGTAATCAAAAAAGACAAGCTGGACGAAGAAGATATGATCATTACTACTACCGAGAAAGTAGACATGCCAACCGAAAATAAAACGATAGTAACAAGAAAAACTATTGAAACAACATTAAAAAAAGAACAACCGTCAAAGACGAAAGAACAACCGGTAAAAAAAGTAACGGAAACAACGGTCAGGGAAAAAGAAACGAAGACAAAAGTGACTACTACACCTGACCTGACGAACAAAATAGAATACAGAGTTCAATTTCTTGTAACAGAAAACAGACTTCCTGAAAAGTCATTAAGATTTCAGGGTTTATCGCCGGTATCATATTATAAAGACGGTAGCTCTTATAAATATACCTACGGATCGACGACCGATTTTAATGAAATAACGAATATACAACGGGAGGTCAGGAAAAAATTTAAAGATGCTTTCGTCGTTAAGTTCAAAAACGGGGAACGTATCAAATAACTTAGCTTAAAAGTGCATGTAGAATTACATATATAAGATTATTATGAGTAAAATATCGAAAGAAGTAAAAATAGGTGTAGCCTTTGTAATTGCAATTTTTCTTTTATACTATGGTATTAGTTTTCTGAAAGGTGTGAATCTTTTTAAACCATCAGATACATATATTGTAGTTTTTGATGATGTGTCGGGACTGACACAGTCTACACCGGTTACAATGCACGGTTTTCAGGTAGGGCTGGTTTCGTCTATGAAACTTGATCCGAAAAATCCGAAGCAGGTACTCGTATATCTTAATATGGATGATGGAGTGAAAGTTCCGAAAGGAAGTAAAATGTCTTTGGACGTTTCGGTTCTCGGTTCGGCAACTATAATAATGGAAGCCAACCCATATTCAAAAGAATACCTATCTTCTACCGATACTATAAAAGGCACTCGCGTAAAGGGAATGATGGATGCTGCAGGCAATATAATTCCGAAGGTCGATTTATTAATTCCTAAAATAGACTCAATTCTTATTGGGCTTCAGACGCTTGTAAACAGCCCTGCACTTACTCAATCTCTAAGTGATATAAATAAGATAACGGGAGACTTGGCAAAATCTACACGTCAGCTGAATGTAATGATGACTGCTTTGAATAATGATGTACCTGTAATAACAGGAAACCTCAATAAGATGTCCGGTGACTTGAGCAGTGTATCAAATAAGGTCAATCAAATGGACTTGCAGGCTACATTCAACTCGATCGATTCTACTATGAAAAATATCCAGCACTTATCAACTAAAATTTCATCTAAGGATAATTCAATAGGTCTGTTGCTGAACGATCGTCAATTATATGACAGTATTCAGGGAACAATTAGTAATGCTTCGTTGTTACTTAAAGACGTAAGGGAAAATCCATCCAGATATATAAATGTTAAAGTTTTCTGATATTGTTATTTAGAGGGATTCTAAATAACAAAAAAAAGGATTTTTCCATAATCGTGTAAACCAGATACTTTTTGCACAATGTGTAGTTTTGGTTAAGAAATGGTTTAAGTGCATTTAACTTTTTTAACCTGCTAATAATGAGGTGCTTATTTTTATATATCGAAATGATTTTGTAATATTGTCATAAGTCCTTGAATTTAAACCAGATATTTTCTAAATCGAAATTCCAAATTTGGAGACACTTTTTTTTTCTGAAATTAATTCAGAAATTTACATAACCAAACAGAGAGGGTAATCTAGAAAAATATAATCTAAACTATTAAATGAATTCTTCTTCAACTAAAAACCTATGGGCTAATTGTTTGAAGGTTATCCAGGATAATATTCCTGAGGCAGCTTTTAGGACGTGGTTCTTACCGATTGTACCGCTATCTTATGAGAATAAGGTATTTACAATACAGGTTCCAAGCCAGTTCTTTTATGAGTACCTTGAAGATAAATTCGTTGATCTCCTAAAAACAACGTTGCACCGCGAAATAGGTAACGATACAATCCTGCAATATCGTATTCTAATGGAAAATACAACTAATACGGTTGTAGATTACAGAGGTAATATGACGGCAGCACCTGTAGACAAGGTTCCGGCGAAACTCACCGGAAAGATCCCTAATCCATTTCAGAAAGTGGTGGCTGATGATTTCGATTCTCAGCTCAACGGCAAGTATTTGTTTGACAACTTCTTTGAGGGTGAGAGTAATAAGTTGGCACGGACTGCCGGTGATACAATTACAAAAAATCCGGGCAAGACAGCATTCAATCCGCTATTTCTTCATGGTACATCGGGTGTAGGTAAAACCCACCTTTGCCATGCTATCGGAAACCGTATCAAGGAACTTTATCCGGAGAAACGAGTCTTGTATGTCACGGCACACTTATTCAAGATTCAATATGCTGATGCCGGACGTTTCAATACGATAAATGATTTCATCAATTTTTATCAGGGTATAGATGTTCTCATAATCGACGATATACATGAACTGTCCGGAATAGAAAAAACCCAGAATACATTATTTCATATCTTCAACCATTTACACCAGAACAATAAGCAACTTATCCTTACATCCGACAAAGCACCTTCAGAACTTCAGGGGGTGGAAGAACGTTTGCTTACACGTTTCAGATGGGGATTGACTACAAAGATCGATCATCCGGATAAGGCCCTTCGTTTGAAGATATTGCAGAATAAGATACTTTTCGACGGTCTGTCGATACCGGAAGATGTAGTAGATTATATAGCCGAAAATGTAACGGATAATGCACGTGATCTGGAAGGTATTATTGTATCTATTATGGCTCATTCTTTAGTGTATAATAAAGAAATAGATATGCCTTTGGCCCGTAGAGTTATTGGTCAGGCCATTAAGAAAATCGAGGCTAAGAAAATTACAGTCAGTACGATTGAGTCCGTTGTGTGTGAGTTTTACAACATCAAAAGCGAACTGATTCATACAGCATCACGCAAACGCCAGATTGTGCAGGCGAGGCAGGTGACCATGTATCTGTCGAAGAGTTATACAGAGATGTCTTTAGCTCAGATTGGTTCCTTGATTGGCAAAAAGAATCATGCTACAGTTCTCCATGCCTGTAAGACGGTGAAAGAACAAATGGAAGTCGACAAGGTCTTCAGAGATGAGATCGCCGAAATAGAAAAGAAACTGAAAAACTGAAAATAACTCAATTTTCAGTTTTTTTCCTTCTAGGGGTAAAAATATTGTAATAAATTTCCGTAAGAATTATCTATATTTGAGATAAATGTATTTACTATGGAAATTAGAAAATTAAATTCATCAGAGCCTGTTCCCTATAATTTATTATTATTGGCCGATCCGTCAATAGAAGCGCTTGAAAAATATCTGGACAGAAATTATATTTTTGTTGCTTTAATTGAAGGAATAGTTGTCGGTGTGTTTGCATTATATCCTTTGGATGCAGATAGTATTGAAATAAAAAATATAGCCGTAGACGAGAATTATCAAGGGCAGGGGATTGCTACAGCTATGCTCGGATATGCAACTACGGTTTCAAGAGATAAAGGCTATAGACGTCTTGTAATTGGCACAGCGGATATCAGTTCATCTCCTATTCCTTTATATCAGAAGAATGGTTTTGAAATATATGATGTAAAGAAAAACTTTTTTATCGATAATTATGCTGAACCTATTTTTGATAACGGCGAACAATGTGTAGATATGGTAATGCTGGGGAAACCTCTGACCTAAATATAATAAAAAAGAGCCATACATAATTTGTATGACTCTTTTCAGATATCTAGTCAGTGATCTTATTAATATTCACGTTTTCTGTATCCACCGTTACCACCACCTCTGTTGTTGTCGAAACTTCTGCGAGGGCGGTCGCTTCCTTCAGTGCGAGGACGAGCTTCAGATACAGAAATAGTTCTTCCGTCGTATTCAGCACCATTTAATTCATCGATAGCTTTCTGTCCAGCAGTATTATCTGCCAATTCTACGAAACCATAACCTTTTGAACGGCCTGTGGCTCTGTCCATAATAACTTTTGCTGAAGAGATTTCTCCGTATTCAGTAAAAAGATCTCTCAGATCGTTGTCGTTGATGCTGTAGCTCAACCCTGCGATAAAAATGTTCATTGTAAAAAAAATAAAAAATTAAAATAAATACTCTAGGCAAAAGATGTAAATAGAAAAGCTAAATGAAACTAGACAAGAAAGGTTACCAAAGAAGGGAAAATGACTTGAAAAGAAAAATCGAACTATACTTAAGAACTCTTATGCGATAACAAATGTAAAAATAAAAATCAGTTATTCATCTTTTTAACTGATTATTTTTCGATTAAGCCTTACATTTTTAGTTTTTATTACCAAAAATGGCTGACAAATATCAATGATTCAGACTTTTGTAGTAATTAATTGCTTTAATGACCATATCCTTATCTTTGCTTATTTGCTCTTTTAATGTGTTAATGTCGGAGAATTTTTCGTCGGGACGGATGAAGTCGAGAAATTCTGCCGTCAATTCCTTGTTGTATAGATCTTCGTCAAAGTTGAAAAGATTGACTTCTATACTGATGTTATCTCCATTTTGGAGGGTTGGCCGCTTTCCTATATAAAGCATACCGTCGTACTTCTCGCTGTCGACATGTACATATACGGCATATACACCAAAAGCAGGAATCACCTTGTATGTTTCCCATACTTTTATATTGGCAGTGGGAAAGCCGATTGTACGTCCGACTTTAAAGCCTTCGACTATCTTACCGGAGATAGTATAATTATAGGATAAAAGCTTTGATGTTTTGCGAACATAGCCTTCTGCCAATAGCTTCCGTATGCGGGATGAGCTTACATGCTCACCGCCGGGGAGTTCTTCGGCTTCGATAACTTCTATATCCATTTGCCTGCCATAATCCTTGTAATCTGAAAATCCGTCTTCTCTGTTATGGCCGAACCGATGATCGTATCCGATAACTAAAGTATCGACAGATAGCTTTTCTTTCAGGATATTCTTCATGAATTCCTTTGCCGGAAGTTCAGACATTTCGGGTGTAAAATCGAGGCATATGCAATAATCGATTCCGGTAGACGATAGTCTTTCTATCTTTTCTTCAAATCCGCAGAGTAACGCCGGCTGATAATCTTTCTGTAAAACCTTTCGCGGATGAACTGGAAAAGTTATAACAGCAGATGATAGTCCTTTTGCAGCAGCTTCTTTTTTTACCTGCTCTATCAGGAAACGATGCCCTGCATGCACGCCGTCGAAAAAACCTATCGTTGCCACTAAAGGCGGATGTTCCAGCCTGTTTTCTCTGTCAATGTATAACATATCGGTTACTTTTATAGTAATCCTTTATCGGTAAAAACTTTACGTAAATCCTCATCCTGATTTGTCAGGTATGTCTGGAATCCTATTTTATCCGCTATTTCTATATTTGCCTTTCCGTCGTCAAAGAATAAAGTTTCGGCAGGTTGCATTGCGGAATCTTGAATGATGAAGTCAAATATCTCCCTGTCGGGTTTAGCGCAACCTATTTCATAAGACAGATAGCATTTATCGAAATAGTCTTGTATTGGTATACCTTCCGGTGAAAATTCATGAGTCATGGCCCATCCCATAATAGACGGATTTGTATTGCTGAGTAGATAGACCTTATATTTTTTTCGGAGTTCTTTCAGCAGTTGGAATTTATATTCCGGAATATGATCCAAAAAGCCGAGCCATGCATAATCGATCTGTTCAGCAGTTATATTTTGATTGTTCGACATTTTACGAAACTCTTTCAAAAAGTTCTCTCTGTCTATTTTTCCCTCTTCGTAATCGAGGAAAATGCCTTTTTGGCGGAATTCGCCCAAATACTCATGGATATTAGGAAAACCGATTTCAGTAAAGCGGTCGAGCGCTTTTTGCTTGTCAAGACTGATAATCACCCCTCCAAGGTCGAACAGGATGTTTTTAATGTTTTTGTTCATGAATCTTTGTATTATTCTTTATAATATTAATACTACGAAGTTAGTTATTTATTCCTTATCGGAGGCCATTTTTTAGATTTGTATTTGTATTTTTGTTAACATTAAAATTAATAGAAGTGCTCCATAAAACCAGAGGTTTAGTATTAAATACCATCAACTACAACGACAAATATGTCCTTGCCCAGATTTTCACCGAATCGTTCGGAAAGGTAACGTATATGGTATCGAAGGCTAAGGGAAAGAATACGAAGGCGCCAAAATCTCTTTTTTCACCTTTAGCTATTCTCGACCTTGAAGTGGAGCATCAGGCATCACGGGATATACAACGCATACGGGAAGCCCGTGCCGATATATATCTGTATGGCATATCGGGTGATTTAGGGAAGACATCTATGGCATTTTTTCTATCCGAATTTCTTACCCGTGTATTGAGAGATACAAATGATAGCAAGCTGCTTTTCGGATTTCTGGAGCAGTCGGTACAGATACTGGAGATGACTGATGAGAGTATATCTAATTATCATTTGGTATTTATGCTTAAGCTCAGTCACTTTCTCGGATTTTATCCCAATCTGGAAGAATATTTACCTAATAGCCTGTTTGATATGATAAATGGAGAATTTGTGCTGTATCAGCCATTGCATAAGCATTTTCTGAACAGGGCAGAGAGTAAGTCCCTTTCAGTACTAGCACGCATCTCGTATGAAAATATGCATCATTTTGTGTTTTCGCGGCAAGACCGTATAAATATAATTAACCGGATGTTGGAATATTATCGTTTACATCTTTATGATTTTCCTGCATTGAAATCACTGGATGTATTACATGAATTATTTTAGATGTTAAGGATTTCAGGATTAATTTCCGTAAACTTGTATATTAAAGAACTCATACCCAAAACATGACACTGGAAGAAGTAAAGAATTCATATAAAGATATTATTGAAAAAGAAAAGATAACCCTTTCGAAACTAAAAAAGACTATATTTCAGATAGGTACCCTACGACTTGTCATCGTACTTGTATGTATTGCCTTCAGCTATGTCGCTTGGGACGATGCACCAGTTGTATTTGGCATAATATCAGTTTCTATTATTCTTTATCTTTTCGTCATGAAATATCATAACCGTTTGTTCATTCAAAAACGGTATTGTGAACTACTTATAGAAAATGCCGGAAATGAACTAAAGGGGATAGATTACGATTTTTCTCCATTCGACGGCGCCTCGGAAATGGCTGACCATAACCACAGTTACAGTGTCGATCTGGATATGTTTGGTCATCATTCATTTTTTCAGTCTGTAAACAGGACTGTTACTTCATTTGGTAAAGACAGGCTGGCTGATACTTTACTATATCCGTTCGAGAAGAAAGAAGATATATTGATGCAACAGGAAGCCATAAAGGAATTAGGAGGTAGGATAGATTTGCTTTCTCATTTCAGGGCAATAGGACAGATGACTGATGCCGAAAATTTGAATATCCCGTATTTCTCCCAGCAATTTATGCAGACAAGGCTTTTATCAAAGAGCTTTTGGCGGTATTTTGTTTATATTGCTCCGGTTTTATCTATTCTTGTTCTCGTGTTGTCGGTTATTGGCCTGATACCTTTTCCGGTATTAGGTTTATGTTGGACTGTCTTGTTCTTTTTGAGTCTTGTTCCCCTAAAAGATATAAGAAAAAAGATGGATCTCTTTGAAAAGAAAATAGAAACACTCGATACTTATTCCAAACTGTTCAAGATAATAGAAGAGGAGCAATTCGAATCTCCTTTGTTAAGCAAGATACAAACAAAGGTAAAAGACGGACAGTCTGCTTCGCTTGCGATACATCAGTTAAAGTCGCATAGTAACAATCTCGACCAGTCTTCAAACGTGCTCGGATTATTAATCCTTAATCCCTTCTTTTTCTGGAATGTCATCTATTCGATAAAGATTGAGAAATGGATAGTCCTTCATAAGGAGAATATCGCTATCTGGTTGAAAGTATTGGGAAAATTCGACAGCCTTGCTTCGTTAGGTACATTTGCATACAATAATCCCAACTATGTTTATCCAGAGGTATCGGATACTTTTATGCTGGAGGGCAAAGATTTAGGACATCCGATGATAAATCGCAATGTTTGTGTCCGTAATGATGTGACTGTAGATAAACAGCCATTTTTTATTGTAGTTACGGGAGCGAATATGGCTGGCAAAAGTACCTATCTTCGTACCGTCGGTCTGAATCTTGTTTTAGCTTGTGCAGGAGCGCCCGTATGTGCAACTTCATTAAAGTTTTATCCATATAAGCTGGTTACCAATCTACGTACGTCCGATTCCCTAACTGACAATGAATCTTATTTCTTCGCAGAGCTGAAACGGCTGAAAATGATAATCGACCGTTTGCAATCGTGTGAGCAATTGTTCATCATCTTAGACGAAATCCTTAAGGGGACTAACTCGGAGGATAAGCAAAAGGGATCCATCGCTTTGATGAAACAATTGGTATCGCTAGATGGGAACGGCATTATTGCTACGCATGACCTTGTATTGGGGAATCTTGAAAAAGAGTTTCCTGATTCGATAAAGAATTACCGTTTCGAAGCGGATATTACCGGCGAACAATTATCTTTTACTTATAAGATTCGTGAAGGTGTTGCGCAGAATATGAATGCCAGTTTCCTGATGAAAAAGATGGGTATAACAGGATTATAATAAAACGACATGGAAGACTTTAACCGACGAAGAAAAGAACTGAACAGCCTGATGGGTGATACGGATGAATTTTTCAGAGAATTTGGAAAATTAGATGACAATACTTATTCGGATGGCGTTATTCCTAAGAAGTATAAAGAATTGACCGGTTTGTCTATTTCAGTTCTGACAAGATGCGAAGAGTGCATTCTTTACCATATTCAGGCTTGTCTTGAAGAAAATGCATCAAAGGAAGAAATAATAGAAGCTATAAAGATAGGTGTCATCGGAGGAGGTTCGATAACATATCCGTCGGCCAGATTTGCTTTCAGTGTTTTACAAGATATGAAGATTATATAGTTATGGAAGATATTCTGCATTATGTATGGAAATTCAGGCTTTTCCAAAAGGATTTGAAAACAACAACAGGTCAATCCGTTGAAGTTATAGATGTCGGATTGCCCAATACGAATGCAGGCCCTGATTTCTTCAATGCTAAAATTAAGATTGAAGATAAAATATGGGCGGGAAATATAGAGATACATAAATCGTCTGACGATTGGATGAAACACAAACACCATGAAGATGAGAATTATAATTCCGTAATACTACATGTAGTAGAAAAAGCTAATTGTGAAGTATACAATCAATCGGGGCAGTCTGTTCTGCAATGTGAAATTACTTACCCGAAAAATATCATGGAGAATTACGATTTCCTGATCCATTCCAATACTGATATTCCATGCTGCAATTACATTGCTTCCATGCCTGCGTTTCATCTGAGTTCGTGGATGAATACTCTTTTGATAGAACGTATGGAGCGGAAGGCCAATCATATCGAAGAATTGTTGACGCGTTTTAATAACTCGTGGGAAGATGCGTTTTATGTAATTCTTTGTCGCAATTTCGGTTTCGGCCTAAACTCCGATTCTTTCGAACGTCTGGCATTGAGCTTACCATTGAAATATATTCAGAAACAGGGGGATAATCTTATCCAGATCGAGGCCTTGTTGTTCGGGCAATCGGGTATGCTAGACAACCTGAAAGTAAACGACGACTATTTCTCTCTGTTGCAAAAGGAATACGCTTTCCTGAAAAATAAATACGAACTGAAATCGTTAGATTCATATGTATTTAAGAATCTGCGAACACGGCCTACGGCTTTTCCTCAGATACGGATAGCCCAGCTGGCTGCTTTATTACACAGTTCACATGGATTATTTTCTAAAATCATATCTTGTGAAGATGTCGGGCGTATCAGGTTGATGTTTCATGTTAACGCTTCAGAATACTGGCAGACTCATTATGCATTTGGCGTGACATCGGAACGTAAGGTCAAGTTTCTGGGTGATGCATCGTTGGACATTATACTAATAAATACTGTGGCGCCTTTTCTTTTCATCTATGGCAAAAGTATAAACAGCGATACTCATTGCGAACGTGCTCTCAACTTTCTTGAGATATTGAAGCCGGAAAGGAACTCGATTACAAAACGATTCGAAAAGCTTAAGATGCCTTTAAACAATGCGGCAGATTCACAGGCTATCATACAATTGAAACGCGAATATTGTGAAATGCGTAAATGCCTGTTTTGCAGGATAGGGCATCAGTTGCTTACTTGCTGATCATACACAACATATATATAAACTTGTAGCAAAATGAAGTATATAGACCTCTTTAACCATCTGAAAAAGATCGAGAATTATACAGATAGTGAGATTGAGATAGATCATCATCTTGTTATCCGTAATTTCACATTCGAATCCAATTACCGCTTTATTCTTCCCGGCGGCTTGGGTAATAACGACGACTATGAATATATTCCCAGTGTACCGCAGGATTACGAGCCGGATGTTATCCAGAAGATGCTTAATAAAAAGGATTCCGAAATAACAGAGAATATCAAATTCCGGTATCATATGATAATGCCTAAAAAGGAGGACAAAGCCAAAGGTATAATCTTCCTGTTTCACGGCTTCAATGAAAAATACTGGAATAAGTACCTGCCTTGGGCTAAGTATATTGCAGAGAAGACGGGCAAATCCATTGTAATGTTTCCTATCGCCTTTCATATGAATCGCGCTCCGGCAACATGGAGCAATTCCCGCGAGATGTATCATGTGAGTGAGCAGAGGAAAATGCGTCACCCGGATGTTATTTGCTCCAGCTTGTCTAATGTGGCTATCAGTACACGTTTACATAACAAGCCGCAACGGTTTATCTGGTCGGGTTTGCAGAGCTACTATGATGTAATAGATTTCGTTGAAAATATTAAAGAGAATCTGCATCCGGCAATAGATAAGAATGCTACGATAGATTTCTTTTCATACTCTATAGGCACTTTCCTCGGTGAAATTCTGATGATGAGCAACAAGGACGGACATTTTACCAACTCGAAATATGCCACTTTCTGTGGAGGGGCGGTATTCAACCGCTTATCTCCCGTCTCGAAATTTATCCTTGATAGTGAAGCGAATGTAAGCCTTTATTCATACGTAGTGGAACATTTGGAGAGCCATATGAAGCGAGATGAAGTACTTCGTCATTATATGCATACTCATCCTGAAGGCAACAATTTCCGTAGCATGCTGAATTATCGGACGCTCACTAAAGAAAGGGAAGAACGCTTCAGGGAAATGAGTCATCAGTTCTATGCAATCACATTGGCGAATGATGAGGTCGTACCTACTTATGAAGTTATCAACACATTGCAAGGCTCTTGCCGTGATATTCCTATTAAGGTAGAAACCTTGGACTATCCATATAAATATATCCATGAAGATCCGTTTCCGGCACTTCCGCGAATTGCAGATGAAGTGGATAAGCAGTTCCGTTTTACATTTGATAAAATAAGTGATTTTTTAAAATAACTAACGTACCTATGAACAAGCATTTTAAAGTACTATTATTAGCCATCTTTTCAGTATTCTTTTCCTCGTATGTCAAGGCGCAGGAAGTAGTAAAACTCTTTAACGGACAAGACCTGTCCAACTGGAACTTCGTGTTAGAGAAAGAAGACGTTCCGGCCGAAAAAGTCTATTCTATAAAGAACGGAGTCATCCATATTATCGGCGAGCCTTTGGGCTATATGTATACAAAAGAGAAGTATAGCAACTTCCACCTGCATGCCGAATGGAAATGGCCGGGAGGAGTAGAGTCGAACAGCGGGATATTCCTGTTAATCGAAAGTGCGGACAACCCATTCCCGAATGGTGTAGAATGCCAGCTTAAATCTGGAGATGCCGGAGATTTCGTTTTACTGAATGGTTCGGACTTGGCAGAATATAAAGTACCTGAAAGCGGACGACCTAAATTCCCTGTTGTACCGAAAGCTAACAAATCGAGCGAGAATGTTCCCGGAAAATGGAACTGTGCCGATATATATTGCTATGACGGAAAGATTACCGTATATATCAATGGTGTATTCCAGAATAAAGGTACAGATAAGGTCAAAGAAGGACATATCGGTTTACAGAGCGAAGGTAAGGACGTCCAGTTTCGCAACGTATTGCTGACTCCTTTACCTTAAGATATAATTGAAAATAAGAGAAGAGGGGAGAATGATATCATTTTCCCTTTTTTAATTTGTATGTAATGATCTTTGCTGCATGAGCGGAGGCTCCCGGTTTGCCGAGTATATCTATTATTCTGTCATATTCAGCCAGCATGTTATTGCGGTAGGGTAAGTCGTTCAGTAGCTTATTGGTTTCGTACTGAATAGTCTTTACAGAAAAGAACTTGGCAAATAGTTCCTGTACTACTGTCTTATCAGCAATCAGATTGACAAGGGATATATACTTAGTATGTAGTATATTCTTAAATACCCAATATACGACTTGCGGTATCGGGGTCTTATAGCAAACTACTTGTGGAATCCGGAATAATGCGGTTTCTAAAGTTGCTGTACCGGAAGTTACCAAAGCGGCTTCAGCGTATTCCAGCAAACGGTAGGTTTGTCCGAAAACAATGCTGCAAGATTTATCCCCGATGTATTTCTTATAGTAATCCGGATCTATACCCGGTGCTCCGGCGATTACGGCCTGATATCCAGAAAAGCGTTCTATTGCTTCCAGCATCGAAGGCAGATTGTCTTTAATTTCCTGTTGGCGGCTTCCTGCTAAAAGGGCTATTATTGGCTTTTCTTCCAGTTGGTTCTGTGAGAGGAAGGTTTCCTTTGTATCATCCTTATTCTCTGCTCTGAAATTAGCTACAGCATCTACTACGGGATTGCCTACATAATCGATATGGTAATTATGTTTCTTATAGAAATCTACTTCAAATGGAAGTATAGAAAGCATTTCATCCACATACTTTTTGAATGACTTCACCCTGTATTCTTTCCATGCCCATACTTTTGGAGAGATGTAGTAGTATACAGGTATTTGAGTATTTGTCTTGATATACTTGGCTACTTTCAGATTGAAGCCGGGATAATCTATAAGTATGAGCACATCCGGCTGAAACTTGATAATCTCCTCATTACACATTTTCATGTTGCGCAGGATAGTTCGTAGATTCAGCAATACGGGAATGAAGCCCATAAATGCCATCTCCCTGTAATGCTTAACAAGCTTTCCGCCCTGTATCTGCATAAGGTCACCGCCAAAGAAACAGAATTCGGCATCCGCATCCTGCTCTTTCAATGCAGCCATCAGGTTCGAACCGTGTAAGTCACCTGACGCTTCTCCCGCAACAAGAAAATACTTCATAAGAATCAGTTAACAGTCATCAGTTAGCAGTCAACAGAAATACTATCGTATGATAACTCATAACTTATAATTTATAACTATACTAATTTCTCCCAACTCTTTATCATCTCCAGATGATCGTGGTTTGTCATATCCACTTTGACCGGAACGACGGAAACATATCCTTGATTCAGCGCCCATTCATCTGTCATTTCATCATGTGGCTCGTCGTTTTCAAATGAACCTGTGAGCCAGTATATTTGTTTGTTCGCCCCGTCTTTGGACGGCATAAATTCATTCACCCATTGTCCGGCTGTCTGCCTGCATATTTTCACCCCTTTTATGGCTTCACCTTTAGGTATGTTTACATTGAGGCACGTTCCGGCAGGTAACCCATCTTTCAATACCTGTTCGGTAAGCATCCTTGTATATTTATGGGTAGCGGAGAAATCAGCATTATGATCATGGTCGAGCAGCGAAAATCCTATGGACGGCACCTTAAAAACAGCACCCTCGATTGCAGCTCCCATCGTTCCCGAGTACAGTACGGCAACAGCAGCATTCGATCCGTGGTTAATACCTGAAAGAACTATATCCGGTTTCTTCCCTGCGAGTTCGCTTATGCCTAATTTCACACAATCTACCGGTGTCCCTGAGCAACTATAGATTCTCACATCTCCTTCATTCTTTATCAGATGTATCCGCAACGGTTGCAGTGAGGTAATAGCACTCGACATACCCGAGCGGGGACCGTCCGGCGCTACAACTATTATCTCACCTAAACCCTTTACACTTTCTATCAGTTCGTTTATGCCTTTTGCCTGATACCCATCGTCGTTAGTAATCAGTATCAGAGGCTTTTGATTCTCCATATTATAATCTGTATTTATCCTTTTCGAAGAACAAAGATACGTCAATATTTTCTAATTCACTTGTGCTATTTTTATATCCTTGTTAATTTATGGTTATTATTCCAAATCCTTACAGGATGTACGTTACTGCTTAGCCAATAATTATTACCTTTGGGGAAAATCTTTATAAACGAAAAATCTAAAGCGATGAAGAAAGTGAGTATGAGCATCTTGCTCTTCCTTATGCTTTCGATCACTGTATTCGCTCAGCAGCAGTATCGGAGGCCTGTAAAACCTACTAAGAACGTAATTGTTATGATACCCGACGGCACTTCTATCGGTGTAGTTTCGGCTGCACGCTGGTATCAGATTTATAACAAGCTGGGCGGTCAGAATCTGGCTATCGACCCATATATGTGCGGAACCGTCAAGACGTTTTCCTCAAATGCTCCTATTGGCGACTCTGCTCCGACAACTTCTTGTTACATGACCGGAATGCCGCAGCGGACAGGTAATGTATCTATTTATCCTGTAGCCGATCCGGAAAACGATCTTATTCCTGTCGATCCTCAAATGGCATACCAGCCTTTGGCTACGGTTTTAGAGGCTGCAAAATACCAGCAGAACAAAGCAACCGGACTTGTTGTAACAGTTGAATTTCCCCATGCTACTCCTGCTGATTGTTCAGCACATCATTACAACAGAGGCAAATATGATTATATAGGTTCACAAATGGCTTATCAGAATCTCGATGTAATGTTCGGAGGAGGTAATTCTATTCTTACTGATGATATCAAGCAGCACTTCAAAAATACAGGCACAAAACTGATACAGGATGATATCAAAGCCTTCAAGTCTTTCAACGGCAGAGAAAAAGTTTGGGCTCTTTTCAAAGAGAGAGATTTACCTTACGATCTTGATAGGGATGCCAGTGAAGTACCGTCTTTGCAGGAGATGACAGAGAAAGCATTGGAAAGATTATCCAAAAGCGAGAATGGCTTTTTCCTTATGGTAGAAGGCAGCAAGATAGACTGGTCGGCTCATGGCAACGATGCTATTGGCTGTATTACCGAATATCTGGCATTTGACAAGGCTGTAGCTTCTGTTATGGAATTTGCTAAAAAGAACGGAGAAACCACAGTGATAGTTCTTCCCGATCATGGCAATAGCGGATTTACTATCGGACGCCGTGATCTGAAAAGTTACGATAAGGCTACTTTCGACGATCTCTTTAAGAATGTATCCAAATACAAGAAGACCGGGGAAGGCCTCGAACGCATACTATTGAAGTCGAAGCCGGAACAATTTAAAGCTATCTTTAAGGAATATACCGATATCGATCTTAAACAAGAGGAACTCGATCTGTTGCTTAGTTCGAAGAACTATAAAGAAGCCGATTATATGAAGGTGAGCAACAGTGTGAATATGGGTTCGAGTATCATTAAGATTATGAATGCTCATACATATTTCGGGTTCACTACCGGAGGACATACCGGTGAAGAAGTTTTCCTTGCTGCTTATCACCCTAACGGGGATATACCTGTGGGTATGAATACCAATATGGAGATCAATCAGTATATGTGTGCTGCTCTCGGCTTATCTACATCCCTGCCTGAAATGACTAAAGAGGTATTCGCCAAGCATACCGAAGTGTTTAAAGGTATGGAATATACGATAGATAAATCGACGGACTTCCCTGTATTGAAAGTTAAGAAAGGCAATACAACACTGACTGTTCCGGCATTCAAATCGGTAGTTTATCTCAACGATCAGCCTGTAGCATTACCTACAGTTGTAGTGTATATAGATAAGAACGATACTTTCTATCTTCCTAAAAGCCTTGCCGGTAAACTATAATACCTGATGTAAAAAGAATAAGAAAGGACTGAATTTTCAGTCCTTTTCTTTTTTATCTTCCTAAGCTTGCCATATTTACCGAATCGAGAACGGTTGCCATTGTTCCCTTATGGAGATAATACCATACGGGATTTTTGCTTACAGGCTTGACGTTACCGTCCGGCTTATAGAATGTCCGCTCGATTTCGTTATCGCAAGTAAAGTATTGGCTTAAGTCAATTTCGTCTTCCCCTTTAGAGGCTACAATGAATGCACGGCCTCCGATAACGAAGTATCCGTAAGGCTTTTCACCGTTACTGAACATGTTGCACCACGAATTGTCTATAGCTGTCACGTCGAAGTGAAGTTGTCCGTCTTTCTTAAAGAAAGCAATCTTTGTGGCAGGCCAGAGAAAACCTTTATTCTTACGGAGTATCATGCCGTGAACGTCAGATGCAACGAATTCTACAACTTTGTCTGTTACTTCGATATAAGATAAGGTTACTTTGTCTTTTTCAATCTTGATACGTGGTGGTGAAGCTAAAATTGAAATGGAACCCGCAAAGATGAGGATGAACAGTAGTTTTGATTTTAACATAATATATATTGTCATTAGTTTAGTACAATACAAAAATAAAAAAACTTTCTTCTCTAATCAAGTGATTTTAAGTTAATTCGCAATCAATAAGATATAATTAATAATATATGGTTTTATTGGATTTACAAATTTTAACTGTATTTGGTTAAAAAGTAACAAAGGTAACTTTTTTGAGCTATTAGCTGATAGCTTTTAGCCATTAGAATTTTAGTTCTTTTGTGTTCACATATATTAACTATATTTGGTTAAAAGGTAACAAAAGTAACGGATTTATAGTTGATAGCTTTTTGCTTTTAGCCGTTAGCTTTCAATTCAAAAAGTAACAAAAGTAACAATATTTAAATGATTACTCTGTAACTTGTAACTGTCCGCAGGGCGAAGTAACTCGTAACTAAAATACTATTTCAAAGAACTATCGGCTAATAACCAATTATATAGATAATTCTATAAGAGAAAAATTCCTCTGTTTTGAAGTTTATTAAATGAAAAAGAGCAGACCATGAAGCCTGCTCTTTATTATATTATTTAATTCTTTCTTACAAAGATAATCCCATAATAACATCAGGGAAAATACCCAGTAACAAATTCAGGCATATAGCAATAACCGCCACCGCTTTATATTCGAAAGGAACTCTCAGGCGTTCTGTCGTTTCCCCTTCCTTTGTTATCATTACGTTGGCAACACCCAGATAATATGATACAGCTATCACGGAATTGATAACCCCGAATATAACTAGTACCAGATAGTTTGCTTCCAACATCTGTCCGAATACAAAGAACTTAGCAAAGAAACCTGCGAAAATAGGTATACCGCTCAACGAAAGGAAAGCACATATCATTATTGCAGTCAAAACAGGTTGCCGTTTAACAAGTCCGAAGAAGTTCGAAATATCTTCGTTGTCTTTTCCCCTGCATACACCCAGTATTACCGCAAATGCCGCTACTCCCGCCAGACTGTATGCTGCAGCGTAATACAATACTGTGTTTGCTGAGGTTGCAGTCGCCAGTAAAGTCATCATCATAAATCCGGCATGTGATATACCCGAATAGGCCATCATACGTTTAATATTTGTCTGCTTCATGGCAGTGATGTTACCTACCGTGAGAGTAAGTATGGAGATCACTACAATGGCTATCTGATATGCCGGTGTTACTCCTACCGACAGGACATTTATCATTTTGAAGAGTGCGCCGATAGCTGCAACTTTAACGAGCGTACTCATTATCGCAGTCACCAGAGTAGGAGAGCCTTCGTATACATCAGGCGCCCAGAAGTGAAACGGAACAATAGATGCCTTAAACATCATACCTACCGATATCATTACAAAGCCTATGGTAAACCATATAGGCATGGTAAGCAGCCTCGAATTCATTTCTACTTCTACAATATCGAAAGAGCCTGTTGCACCGTATATCAGAGCTATACCGAATAGTACAAAACTGGAAGCAAAAGCACCCATAATGAAATATTTCATTCCGGCCTCATTACTTTTCAGATTCTTAGGTTCGCTTGCAGCTAATACATACGCGGCGATGGACAGAACTTCGAGTCCGATAAAGAACATGGCAAAATTTCCGAAAGAAACCATTGCCACAGCTCCCGCCAGCATAAATATTTTTAGGGTTACATAATCGGCTATTTTTGTTATCTTTTCCTGATAAAATTTAGGACTCATCGCAAGAATGAGGATGGTGAGGATTATAAACAGTATGGAAAATCCCTGCGAAAAGCCGGAAGCGATCACCATATTGTATTTATCCGTACCCAGAAAAGAATTCCCCAGATAAAATTCGGTCACCGTCATTCCTAGTACGGCTATCAGCCCGATGAGGGTGACAGGTATAAGGATTTTTCTTAAATTGAGAATCTCCAGTAACATGCAGATTATTCCTAATCCCGAGATGGCTATCAATGTACTCATTATATATGACTAAATTTTATCAGTTAATATAAATTATAATTTCCTCCAGACTTGTTCTTACCAGATCTGTAACCGGTTTTACATATACTCCGAAGAATATCAAAACGAAAACAAGAAGCGAGAATACGAATATTTCGGTCTTCGACAAATCATTGAACGGCGATTTGATAGGTTCTCCGAGCATAGTCTGCTGGAACATACGCAGCATAAACAGTGCGCTCAAAAATAGGGATGTACCTATTGCTATACCAAACCATGGGTTAACTTGGTAAAGACCGAACATAATGGTAAACTCACCGATGAAATTGAATGTCAGCGGTACGCCTATCGAAGATAGTATAGTGAGGAAGAATGCAACCGTAAACTTAGGCGTCTGCGATGATATTCCTCCCAGTTTGCTTATCGAGAGTGTATTTGTCCGGTTCTGGATGATATCTACCGAGTAGAACAGTCCGACAATACCGAAGCCATGCGCCAGTATAAGTACTACTGCTCCCTGCAACCCGTCGTAAGTCAGTGCATAAGCACCAGCAGCAATAAATCCGACATGGGATAGCGATGCGTAAGCCATAAACCGTTTCAGGTCGTCCTGCCTCAGAGCCATTATCGCTCCGTAGATAACACCGATGATACACAGGATGACAATAACCGTCCTAAGTTCGTGTGCTGCATACGGAGTTGTCGGCAACTGCCAGCGGATAACGCTGTATGCCCCCATCTTCGACATCAACCCTGCCAGCAACATAGTACCTACAGCCGGAGCCTTCTGGTAAACATTTGCCTGCCATGTATGGAAAGGAAAAATCGGAATCTTTATCGCATAGGCAAGGAAGAAAGCAAGGAAAATCCATATCTGCTCCGTGTTGCTCAGATTAGCGCTATAGAATGCTTCCAGTTGGAAACTTCCTGTTTTTACATACATATAGATGATAGCTGCCAGCATAAACAGTGAACCTGCAAATGTAAACAGGAAGAATGTCATGGCAGCCTTGCGGCGTTTTGCCATTTCGCCATTACCCCATAGTACGATAATGAAGTAAATAGGTATAAGCGACATTTCCCAGAATACATAGTATAAAAGGGCATCACCGCTCAGGAATGCTCCCGTCATGGCAAAAGCCATAAACATAATCAGGCTGAATAAAAGCTTTTCGTTCTTAAATTCCCTATTATGCGCGGCAAGTATAATGATAGGTAATAAAATCGTCGTCAGCAGTATCATGGCTATTGCCAGCCCGTCTGCTTTGAGTGAGAATGAGATATTCGGATTCGTTATCCATGCTGTGCTGTATTCTGTTCCGGCACCTCCGGTGTTGATACATAAGGCTACTGAAAATACTGCTGCAGCCACGCTGAACAATATAGCCACCTTAGAGGCAAATCTGTTTCCCGAAAAATAAGTGAGAATTGCACCTACTAATAATATGATTAATATAATAGCGATATTCATATCTAAGTCTAATTTTTATATAAGGAATAAACAGATTATCAAAGCACTGAAACCCAACACAAAGAAAAACATATAAAAGCCGAGGCTTCCGTTCTGCAACCTTTTAAAGTATGGCGATGTGGCTTCCACCATATCACCTCCGGCTTTAAAGAAGCCTTTAAGCCATTGCTCGAGATATTTGTTGAAGAATGATGCCAGCCCGTATATTGGTTTTACAAACAGTGCGTTGTATATTTCGTCGATATAATATTTCTTATATAATACTTTTCCGAATCCTGTGATTTTATCGTCTTCGGCAGGGACTTCCGATTTTTTAATGTATTTGAAATAAGCTATTCCAAGGCCGATGAAAGCTATTAACGTGGATATGACCATTGTCGTAACCTGCATATCTACCGGTGGGTGCTCTGCTATTGCACTTGGCAGGATAGGAGAGAGGAAGCCGTTCAGCCAGCTATGTACTCCTATAAAGGACGGCAGACTGATTACCCCGCCGAATACGGCAAGGAAGCCTAGTATAATCAACGGCATAGTCATTGTGCCCGGCGATTCGTGCAAATGATGTTCCTGTTCTTTTGTTCCCCTGAATTTCCCGAAAAATGTCAGGTACAATACTCTGAACATATAAAATGCTGTTAAGAGTGATGCTAAAGCACCAATAATCCATAGTATCTTGTTATGCTCGAATGCAGTCAGCATGATTTCATCTTTAGAGAAGAAACCTGCAAATAGTGGTATTCCCGATATCGATAATGTGGAAACTAAGAATGTATAATATGTTTTCGGCATTGCTTTTTTCAATCCGCCCATCTTACGCATGTCCTGTTCGCCGCCCATGGCATGGATAACCGAACCCGAACCGAGGAACAGGCAGGCTTTGAAGAATGCATGTGTGATTACATGGAATACGGCAACATGATAAGCGCCGAGCCCGAGGGCAAGGAACATAAGTCCGAGTTGCGATACGGTAGAGTATGCCAGTACTTTCTTTATATCTGTCTGCGCTATTGCAATAGTGGCAGCGAATAATGCTGTTACAGCACCTACAATAGCTATCAGCGTTTGTATACTAGGAGTCAAATCGAATAAGAAATTCAAACGCGTTACCATAAATACCCCAGCCGTTACCATCGTTGCGGCATGTATCAAAGCCGATACGGGAGTCGGCCCCGCCATCGCGTCGGGAAGCCATGTATATAATGGTATCTGAGCACTTTTACCTGTAGCACCGATAAAGAGCGCGAAGGTAGCAACGCCGAGCATAGTAGAAACTTCAGGATTTGAAGTGGTAGATACCGCAGTTTTCAATGTTTCATAGTCCACTGTTTTAAAGAGGTAGCCTAATGTGAAGATACCGACAAGGAAACCTAAGTCACCGATACGGTTCATAATGAATGCCTTCTTCGCAGCATTGTTATTTTCATGGTTTCTCGACCAGAATCCGATAAGCAGGTAAGAACATAATCCTACACCTTCCCAGCCGATAAACATAACCAGCAGGTTACTGCTTGCCACAAGCACCGACATAAAGAAGATAAAGAGATTCAAATAGGCAAAGAAGCGGTCGATATTGCGGTCATCGTGCATATAGCCCATCGAGTAGATATGAATCAACGCACCGATTCCCGTTACAAACAGCAGCCAGATAAGCGACAGCTGGTCGAGCGTGAATGCAAGTTCGGTCGTAAACTCTCCGAGTGCTATCCATTCGAAAAGGTCGACCTGGATAACTTCACCTGTAGAAAGGATACGGATGAAAAATACGAGGGAGATAACAAAGCTAACGAGTACTGCCGAAGTGGCGATAACGCCGGGCATTGTCCTTCCCAAAAACCGTTTACCTACCAGCAAATTGATTAGGAAACCAACAAAAGGGCTAAGCAGAAGTATTAATACTAATAATGTGTCCATCCGTGTTTATCCTTTTAAGTTTTTCAGTTCATCAATATCGATAGTGCCTATATTCCTGTAAATGGCTACCATAATGGCAAGCCCCACAGCTACCTCGGCGGCGGCAACTGCCAGCGAGAAGATTACAAACACTTGTCCGCTGGTATCCTGATGATACACGGAAAATACAGCAAGCAGCATATTAGCAGCCGCAAGCATCAGTTCCACCGACATTAGCATAACGATGGTACTGCGACGATACAATAAACCTATCGCTCCAACTGTAAACAGGAGGATGCAGAGGTAGATGTAATTGTCAATTCCTACTTGTTCTAATATATTATTCAGCATAGCTTAAGCTTTTTTCTCTTTTTTTGATATCAATACAGCGCCTATCATAGCTGTAATCAGCAGTATGGAAGCAAACTCGAAAGGAATAAGGTATTCGTCGAGCAGTGTCTGCCCGATGATGCTTACCGACTGATAGTCCAGTCCTTCGGCTTTGTAGTTTTCGATAACAGGAGTCGATTTCAACAGGGTAGCTAACAGTACTATTCCCATAAGGCATGCAGATACGGTTGCCGCCACACGGCTTAGCACTTTCTTTTTCGGTTCGTGCTGCTCACTGAGGTTCATCAACATCAGGGTGAAAAGCAATAATACCATGATTGCCCCTGCATAAACGACTACATTCACCACTGCCAGAAACATTGCATTCAGCAGCAGGAAATGTCCCGATATGGAAAAGAAACAGATAATCATATACACTGCACTATGTACCGGATTTTTCGACAAAACAGTCAGGATACCCGTACCGAGTGTAATAGCTGCCAGAATATAAAAAATTACAGATACCATAAATATTAGTTAAAGCCCCTCCCGGCCTCCCCTAGGGGAGGAGTGGTAAACCACCATAGAGAGTATTTATATTATTTTATTTTATCATTATTTCATTCTAAGTCCCCCTTGGGGGATTTAGGGGGCCTAATCGTACTTCCTTGCCTTTGCGTCCTCTACAGATATCACAAGCTTATCTTTACCGTAGATGAAGTCCTTTCTTTCCAGTTTTGGTTTTACCAGCAACTTCGATTTCGTAAGGAAAATCGCTTCTTTCGGACAAGCATCTTCACACAGCCCGCAGAATATACAGCGCAACATATTTATTTCATACGTAGATGCATATTTTTCTTCACGGTACAGGTGTTCTTCACCTTTCTTACGTTCTGCCGCTACCATGGTGATAGCTTCCGCAGGACAGGCCAGTGCGCATAATCCGCATGCCGTGCAACGTTCGCGTCCCTGATCGTCGCGCATCAGTACATGCTGACCACGGTATACAGGACTGAATTCACGTTTTTGTTCAGGATACTGGATTGTGTTTTTCTTAGTAAAGAAATGCTTGATCGTAATCCATAATCCTTTTACAATGGAAGGTAGATAAATGCTTTCGGTGAAAGTCATCTTCTTGTCGACAACTTCCGTCTTTCTACCCGATAGTGATATATCTTTTATTGATGACATCTTAATTCTTTATAACGATTTTACAATCAGCATAACTATCCCGACAATAAATATATTAGCTATTGCCAGCGGGAATAACATCTTCCATCCCAGTTTCATCAGTTGGTCGTAACGGAATCTCGGTATTGTCCAGCGCACCCACATATAGAAGAATATGAAGAAGAGCGTTTTAGCCATCAGGGCTAATACTCCAAGGATATTTGCTATATTAATGCCCCAATTCTCTCTTGCCCAGTCTATTCCCGGATAATTATATCCTCCGAAGAAAAGGACAGATATAAATGCCGAAGAAAAGAACATACTTGCATATTCGGAGAACATGAAGAATCCCATTCCCAGTGATGAATATTCTGTATGGTGACCGTTTACCAGCTCCGATTCACACTCGGCTAAGTCGAACGGTGTGCGGTTACATTCTGCAAAAGAGCATACAAGGAAGATAATAAAAGTAAGAGGCTGATAGATAATGTTCCATTGCATGCCGTTCCATCCGCCTTGTTGCTGTGAAATTTCCACAAGGCTCAACGAACCTGTCATCATCACCAATGCAATAATAGACAATCCCATTGCTATTTCGTATGAAATCATTTGCGCCCCTGCACGGATACTACCCATCAGTGAGTATTTGTTGTTTGAAGCCCAGCCTCCGATTACCACACCGTAAACGCTGGTTGATAATACGGCTACAATGTAAAGTACAGCTACATTCACATCGCCGATGTAACCCATGACTTCGCCGTATCCCGGTATTTCAAATTTTTCAGCCCATGGAATTACAGCTACTCCCAACAAGGATACTGCCATTGCAATAGCCGGAGCCGTAACAAATAGTATCTTGTTCGGGGTATTCGGCATAAATTCTTCTTTCGAGAATAATTTCGCCCCGTCACAAATCGGCTGAAGCAACCCGAACGGTCCTGCACGGTTAGGCCCGTAACGGTCTTGTAGGAATCCGGCTACTTTACGTTCTGCATATGTCGAGTACAATGCAACCAACATTGTAACTGCGAATACCAGAACAATAAAAATCAACTTTTCTAAAATAAATGCAACTTCCATATTTCTCTAGTTACGAGTTACGAGTTACAGGTTACGAGTCTGAACTTCTTGTCACTCGTAACTTGTAACTTGTAATTATTCTTCTTTTACTTTCTTTATCGCTTCCTTTTCGTTTTCGTCATAAGGTGAGCCAACCATACTTATCTTATTCTGGTCTTCTTCCCTTCCTTCAAGTGCAAGTTCGTCCATATTTATCTTTACCTTTTTCACGGGCTCCGTATAATTATTGACATTGATTACAGACGGCTTTTCGAATTTACGAGGGCCTTCAATGACCCAGTCTTCGACATTCTTATGCTCGAAACGACATTCGTTACAGATAAATTCTTCCACTTCGTGCCATTCATCTTTACGGGCAGTTACACGCTGAACAGTATCGCCGAACATCCAAAGCACCACTTTACCCGAACATTTTGTACAATGACGATGTGCATTGAACGGTTTGTTGAACCATACACGCGATTTGAAGCGGAAAGTCTTGTCCGTCAAGGCTCCCACAGGGCATACATCGATTACATTTCCTGAAAAGTCATTATCTATCGCCCGCTCTATATAAGTAGATATCTGGGCATGGTCGCCACGTCCTACCACTCCGTGGACACGTTCGGGAGTAAGTTGGTCGGCCAGTTTCACACATCGGTAGCACAATATGCAACGGTTCATGTGCAACTGGATATACGGACCTATATTTTCGGGTTCGAATGTACGTTTTTCTTCTATATAGCGCGACTTGAAGTTACCATTCTCGTAAGCAAGATTCTGCAAATCACATTCTCCGGCCTGATCACATACAGGACAGTCCAGCGGGTGATTGATAAGCAAAAACTCGGTAACAGCGCGGCGTGCTTCTATCGCCTTTTCCGAAGTACCGCTCTTTACTTCCATACCATCCTGTACTGCTGTAACGCACGACGGCTGGAGCTTCGGCATCGGACGCGGGTCTTTTTCGCTTCCTTTGGTTACTTCCACCAGACAGCAACGGCATTTACCGCCACAGTCTTTCAGCTTAGAATAGTAACACATAGTAGGGGGCACACTATTGCCGCCTATCATGCGCGCTGCCTGCAGGACGGTAGTTCCCGGGTCTACCTCTATTGTATGTCCATCTATTGTAATTTTCATTTTTTTAGCTGTTAGCCTTTAGCTGATAGCTATTAGCATTTTAGAATATATAAATTATCACCATCTTGCTAACAGCTAAAGGCTATTGGCTAATGGCTTCAACAAATGTCTTACTTTTTCCATCGGTTCGTTCACAAAGTGATCCCTGTTTTTTATCTTTTCAGGGAAACGGATGTGATATTCGAATTCTTCGCGGAAATGACGGATAGCTGCAGCTACAGGCCACGCAGCCGCATCTCCCAGCGGACAGATTGTATTTCCTTCAATTTTGCCCTGGATACTCCATAGCAGGTCGATATCTTCTTCGCGTCCTAGTCCGTTTTCGATACGGTAGAGAATTTTGTCCATCCATCCTGTTCCTTCACGGCATGGAGAACATTGTCCGCAACTTTCATGGTGGAAGAAGCGTGCAAAATTCCATGTGTTACGGACGATACAGGCTGTATCGTTGTATACGATAAAACCTCCCGAACCGAGCGATGAGCCTGTGACAAAGCCCCCATCGGCCAGCGATTCATATGATATGAGACGGTCTTCACCGTTGGCTGTTTTAAATATGAGTTCAGGTGGAAGAATCGGAACGGATGCTCCTCCCGGAATAACGGCTTTCAACGGACGGTCATCCATCATACCGCCGCAGTATTCATCCGAGTTGAAGAATTCGTCGATAGTTATACCCAGTTCCACTTCGTACACACCCGGATTTTTGATATGCCCTGATGCTGACATCAGTTTTGTTCCGGTCGATTTTCCTACACCTATCTTAGCATATTCCTCACCGCCGTTGTTTACAATCCACGAAACGGCAGATATAGATTCCACATTATTTACTACCGTAGGCTCTGCCCATAGACCGCTAACGGCAGGGAATGGCGGTTTGATGCGCGGATTACCGCGTTTGCCTTCCAGCGATTCGATAAGGGCGGTTTCTTCACCGCATATATATGCACCCGCACCGCAGTGTACATACAGGTCGAGGTTATAGCCTGTTCCCAGTATATTCTTACCCAGCCATCCGTTGGCATAGGCTTCTTTTATTGCTTTTTCTAGAATTTTAAATATCCACATGTATTCGCCGCGGATATAGATGTAAGATAGATTAGCTTCCAGTGCGTAGCTTGCCACAATAGCCCCTTCTATAAGCAGATGAGGTATTTTGTGCATCAGATAGCGGTCTTTGAATGTACCCGGCTCCGATTCGTCCGCATTAACTACCAGATGACGTGGTTTTCCTGATTTTTTGTCTATAAAACTCCATTTCAACCCCATAGGGAAACCTGCACCTCCACGACCTCGTAAGCCGGAAGTCTTCACCTGCTCCACAACATCGTCGGGAGACATGGTTTTTAAGGCCTTTTCAACAGAGGCGTAGCCGCCGTTTTTGCGATAAACTTCATATTCCTGTATGCCGGGAATATCTATTTTTTCAAATAATACTTTTCTAGCCATCTTTTAGTTACAAGTTACAAGTTACGAGTTACATGTCAGTAGACAAGTAAACAAGATACGAGTAGACAAGTTATTATTTATTCTAAATTTTTTACTTACTGTTAACTGTTCACTGTAAACTGATCTTGCCTTGTTTACAATCTTCTATCAGGGTATCTATCTTTTCCTTTGTCAGATTTTCGTGATAGTTGTCGCCCAACTGAAGCATCGGCCCAAAACCGCAGGCTCCGAGACATTCTACCCCTACCACACTGAACATGCCGTCGGGAGTTATCTCTCCGGGTTTTACACCCAGTTTCTGACAGGTATAGTCCATCAGATTTTCGCCGCCACGTAGTCCACAACAGGCTGTACGGCAAAATTCCAGCATATATTTAGCTACCGGTTTTTCGTTGAACATAGTATAGAATGTTACAACTTCATAAACTTCGATAGGTGTTATCTCCAATATCTCGGCGACCTTATCCATCAGTTCAAGGCTCAGCCAGTTGTCGTGAGCATCTTGTACTGCATGAAGAACAGGAAGCAGTGCGGATTTTTTCTTATCGGCAGGGTAATGGCTCAACAGTTCGTTGATACGAGCCATCAGTTCGTCCGACATGTTTATTATTTGTTTGTAATCTCTTACTTGTTCCATTATATTTAGCTGTTAGCTGTTAGCCTTTAGCTATTAGCTTTTTTGTATTATATTTTCAAATTTGAATTGGCACATTTGCATATTTTCACATCAACACATTAGATTATGCATCTAATTCTCCGGCAATAACATTTATACTCGATAGCGTGGCGACAGCATCCGAAAACAACCCTCCTTTTATCATTTCAGGGAATGCCTGATAGTAGATAAAGCAAGGACGGCGGAAATGAACCCTGTAAGGTACACGCGATCCGTCTGTAATCATATATATCCCCAGTTCGCCGTTAGCAGCCTCTACCGAGTGGTAAACTTCGGCAACGGGAACAGGAACTTCACCCATTACTATTTTAAAATGCTGGATAAGCGCCTCCATTTCGGTATATACTTCATTTTTCGGCGGCAGGTAATAATCCGGTACATCGGCATGATATGAACCTTCCGGCATATTATCGCGTGCCTGACGGATTATCTTGAGGCTTTCCTTCACTTCGGCAGCACGTACGCACCAGCGGTCGTAAGTATCGCCCGATTCGCCTACTGGAACTATAAAATCGAAATCTTCATACGAACTGTAAGGTTTTGCAACACGCACATCGTAATCGATACCTGTTGCACGCAGATTCGGCCCTGTAAATCCATAATCCATGGCTTTTTCTGCAGAGATAGTACCTACACCAACAATACGGTCCATGAATATACGGTTGCGGACAAACAGTCTTTCCAGTTGATCCCATGCTTTGGGAAAACCTTCGAGGAATTCGTCCAGCTTACGCCATGCTGTTTCGCTCCAGTCACGCTCGAATCCTCCGATACGTCCCATATTTGTTGTCATACGCGCCCCGCAGATTTCTTCATAGATTTCGTATGCGAGTTCGCGGTACTTCATTACATATAGGAAAGGGGTATAGGCACCGAGGTCGACACCTAATATAGAGTTACATATAAGATGATCGGTAATACGGGCAAGTTCCATCACGATAACACGCATATACTGCGCGCGTTTGGGAACTTCCACCCCAAGTGCCTTTTCTACGGTCATCCACCATGCCATATTATTTATGGGAGAGGAACAATAGTTAAGGCGGTCGGTAAGAGTAGTAATCTGATAGAAAGTGCGGTGTTCCGCTATCTTCTCAAATGCACGGTGAATATAGCCGAGGGTAGTATCCGCATCGAGGATACGCTCGCCGTTCATCAGCAGTATATTCTGGAATACACCGTGTGTAGACGGGTGGGTAGGGCCAAAGTTCAAGACATTCAGTTCCATTCCGTCTTCAAAATTCTGTTCTCTTACTATTTTCGCAAAGCGATGTTCGGGATTTATTAGCTGGTCTGACATTTCCTTACTTTGCTTTAGTTATTTGGTTCATAGTTACTCGGTGTTCTTCCGAAGAAGCGGTCATCCTTGTCGGTACGTCCCGGGTCTTCGAGCGGGAACTCTTTACGCATAGGGAATGATGTCATTCCATCGTCGTTGAGTATGCGTTTCAGG
This sequence comes from Prevotella sp. 10(H), assembly GCF_000711235.1. Taxonomy (GTDB): domain Bacteria; phylum Bacteroidota; class Bacteroidia; order Bacteroidales; family Dysgonomonadaceae; genus Dysgonomonas. Next base: position 127,143 of record NZ_JOMI01000003.1, read on the forward strand.
TTAGGATGCCCTTTAAATGTTACACCGTAGAAGTCATATGTTTCGCGTTCCATCCAGTTCGCAGCAGCAAAAACTCCTGTCATCGTATCCACTTCCGGTTTGTCGCCGTTGAGGAATGTTTTCACCCGCACGCGGATATTATCTATCCAGTTGTGAAGCAGGTAAACCACTGCAAATTGTGCATTCTTTTCATTATCGGGATAATGTACACCGCAGAGATCGGTCATAAAGTTGAAACTTAGTGTTTCGTCTTCTTTCATAAAACGGATAACCTCTTTGATGACGGCAGGAGCAGCTTCGAATGTGAAGATGTCGCGTTCCATCCTGAAGTTTGAAACCTCCGCACCGAATTTTTCACTTATTTTACTTTCAATAACTGTAGTTTCAAGTGCCATTATTCCTGATTATTCAAATTTATACGATTCAAGTAATTTATCATATCTGTCCGAACCTCTCCTATTAATAGATTCATGTTTCACCAGTTCCTGCAGTTGTATTACACCGTCCAATATTTGTTCCGGGCGTGGCGGGCATCCGGGTACATATACGTCTACCGGGATCACCTTGTCTATCCCCTGCAATACCGAGTAAGTATCAAAGATACCTCCCGAGCATGCGCAGGCTCCAACAGCAATAACCCATTTAGGCTCTGCCATCTGCTCGTATACATGACGGAGTACAGGTGCCATTTTCTTTGCGATGGTTCCCATTACCAATAGCATATCTGCCTGACGGGGAGAGAAGCTATTGCGCTCTGCTCCGAATCGTCCCATATCGTAAGTGGAAGCCATTGTCGCCATGAATTCTATACCGCAGCATGAAGTGGCAAATGGCAAAGGCCACAGGGAATTGGCGCGTGCCAGCCCTATGACGTAGTCGAATTTTGTAGCAAAGAATCCATGCCCTGTATAACCTTCGGGGGCAGGTACTACATTTATATCAGATGTCTTGCTCATAATCTTAATTGTTTCTGTTTTCAGGTTGATAAATTCCTATAGAGAAAACAATAACTATCGGATAAGGTTTCGGCCTATAACTATAAATATATTCTTTTAGTTATCTTTCCCATTCCAAAGCCTTTCTCTTAACAATATAAAGGTATCCTACCAGCAGCAATGCTATAAATCCGCCCATTTTTGCTAGCCCTTCCCAGCCGATAGCTTCGAAGTTTACCGCCCATGGATACATGAATACGATTTCTATATCGAAAAGAACGAAAAGGATAGCTACAAGGAAGTATTTTATCGGAAAAGGCGAACGTGCATTCCCTAAAGGATCGAGACCGCACTCGAAATTCTCAAGTTTTCGTGCATTTTTACGTTTAGGACCCAGCATCTTGGATGCAAATACTGTTGCAAATACAAAAATGACAGAAAAAGCTATCTGCATCAATATGGGTAAAAAATCATACAGATTTGAACTCATAATTTCCTATTTAACATACTTTGTTTATACGGACACAAAGATACTTTTTTTATTTATCAAAAAACAATAAAAAAACTCATATATTTTTATCTGTTTCGTTATTTAAAGGCGCACTGGTACAAAAACATAGCATTTTGCTTAGTGAGGATTGCAAATCGTAAATAATATGCTTTTCGGGCAACTTCGATATAGATAAATAGTATATCAATTTTTTTTGTATAGATGTTGTTTATGGTTGCCGGGTGCTATTATGAAAAAACGAATCTAAGTGTTAAATTTTCTGCATATTTTCCTGTTCTAAATTAATATTAATGGCTAATTCTGAAGGTGTCTAATCATCTACCAGTAATTGCTTGATGAAGTCTTAATGTTAAAACATTCAGGAATGAAAAAAAGTTTTAGTAATTTATCATTTGTTTATTGCCTGTAATCTGTATCTTCGAATAAATAAAGCTGCAAGAAACGAGATTCGAAATCTTGAATAATTTATTCATTAATTCAAAAAAACTTTGTACATTTGCAGCCGTTCTTTTTCAAGTTAATTACAGACGTGGGAAAATTTAGCTTATATAATATCCCTCTCAGAAGTTTATCAGAGGGGAAGCATGAGTTCAAGTACGACTTGGACAAAGGTTTTTTTGCGCTTATCGATGATGGTACGGCCGACGTAAAGAGAGGTAATCTTAAGGTGGTGGTGTCTTTGAAGAAGACTTCCGTTACATTTGAGTTGAACTTCGAAATAACAGGTTCGGTACACGTGCCTTGCGACAGGTGTCTCGACGATATTTCGATGGACGTTGATACAAAGAATAAGCTTATTGTGAAATTTGGAAAGGAATATTCCGAAGAAAGCGATGAGATCGTAATAATTCCGGAAGAAGACGGAGAGATCAATATTGCTTGGTTTCTTTACGAATTTATTGTACTCAGTCTGCCTACTAAAAAGGTACACCCTCCGGGCACGTGCAATAAAGCAATGTCTACCAAGTTAAATAAACACAGGGCAAAAAGCACTGATGATGAATCGGAGGATGATATCGAAGATGATTCTATAGAAGAAGATGATTCTTCTTTCACCGATTCACGTTGGGATGCATTGAAAGACGTTCCTGTAGATGATGAATAAAACTATAACAGAAAACTGATTTTTCTAATTCAGATAAATAAAAATAACTAAATAAAACAAGAAAATGGCACATCCGAAACGTAGACAATCGAAGTCTAGACAAGGTAAAAGAAGAACTCACGATAAGGCAGTAGCCCCTACACTGGCAGTATGTTCAAACTGTGGTTCGTGGCACGTATTCCATACTGTATGCTCTGAATGCGGACATTACAGAGGAAAATTAGCTATCGAAAAAGGAGCAGCGGTTTAATTCGATTATCCCGATACTCCAAGCCCTGAATAGGGCATTTTTTTTATTTATTACTCACAAAACCAGAAATAATAATGATTCAAGCCGCGATTACCGCTGTTGGTGCATATATTCCTGAAGATATTCTGACAAATGAAGATTTGGCGAAGATAGTTGATACTACCGACGAATGGATTATGACACGTGTGGGTATCAAAGAGCGCCATGTATTGAAAGGTGAGGGTAAGGGTACTTCATCGATGGGCGCCGAGGCCGTAAAGCAAATATTGGAAAAGACCAATACAAAACCGGAAGAAGTAGAAGTAATTATTTTTGCAACTACTACTCCCGACTTTATTTTCCCGTCGACAGCTGCTATGACAGCCGAAGCATGCGGAATAAAAAATGCTTTGGGTTTCGATATTCAGGCTGCCTGCTCGGGTTTCATTTATGCATTGGAAATCGGCTCTAACTTTATAAAGTCGGGTAAATACAAAAAAGTAGTTGTAGTTGCCGGTGATAAAATGACTGCAATAACCAATTATAAAGACCGTACTACCTGCCCTCTGTTTGGTGACGCATGCGGCGCAGTGATGCTGGAACCTACCGAAGAAGAAGTGGGAGTGATGGATTCTATCCTACATGTCGATGGAGTGGGCATCAATCATTTGCATATGCGTGGAGGAGGTTCGGTTTATCCGGCTTCTCACGAAACTGTAGATAAGGATATGCATTATGTGTATCAGGAAGGTCAGGTTGTGTTCAAGCATGCTGTTTCACGTATGGCTGATGTTTCAGTTGAAATAATGGAACGTAACAACCTTACGAAAGATACTATCGCATGGCTTGTTCCTCATCAGGCAAATATCCGTATTATCGAGGCTGTAGGTAACCGCATGGGACTTCCGAGTGATAAAGTGATGATAAATATACAGAAATACGGCAATTCTAGTGCAGGTACAATTCCTGTCTGCCTTTACGAATGGGAATCTCAGTTGAAGAAAGGGGATAACCTTATCCTTACTGCTTTCGGCGGCGGATTTACATGGGGTGCTGTATATTTGAAATGGGCATATTAAGATAGAATAATATATTATGATAGAAAGGGTAGCCGTTAAGCTACCCTTTTTATTTTTTATGTTAACTTTATACATTGCAATCTAAAATCTGATCTATGAAGTCTGCTTTGAAATCTTTTCTTTTCTGTTTATTAATAATAGTCTTGTTGTCTTCCTGTAATAAAGAAAAGCCAATTGCTCCGTATGGTGCTTTGCCCTCTGATCATCAGTATGAATGGCAGCAGCTGGAATATTATATGTTTGTCCATTTCGGCCCGAATACTTTTACCGATGTAGAATGGGGCGACGGTAAAGAAGACCCGAAGGTTTTTAATCCTACCGATCTTGATTGCCGACAATGGGCATCAACGGCGAAGGCTGCAGGAATGAAAGGGATTATTATTACTGCAAAGCATCACGATGGCTTTTGCCTGTGGCCGAGTAAATTCAGTACTCATACCGTTCGTGAAAGCCTGTGGAAAGGCGGAAAAGGTGATTTACTAAAAGAATTATCCGATGCTTGTAAAGAATACGGATTGAAATTCGGGGTATATCTGTCTCCATGGGATCAGAACCATCCGGCATACGGTACACCTGAATATAATCAGATATTTGCAAATACATTGAATGAAGTCTTGTCCGGTTACGGAGAAGTTTTCGAGCAATGGTTCGATGGAGCAAACGGAGAAGGGCATAATGGTAAAAAGCAGGTATATGATTGGGATTTATTCCACGAAACGGTATATCGAAATCAGCCGCAAGCTATTATATTCAGTGATGTAGGTCCCGGTTGCCGCTGGATGGGAAATGAGAGGGGAATAGCCGGTGAAACCAACTGGGCGACTATGAATATAGAAGGTTTCGAGCCCGGACGCAATGCTCCCCCTATAAAAATATTAAATAGTGGCGAGCAGGGGGGCAAAGCATGGGTTCCGGCTGAGACGGATGTTTCTATCCGTCCGGGATGGTTTTATAGTCCGTCTACGGATGATAAAGTAAAAACAGTGGAAGAACTAATGGATATATATTATACCTCTGTAGGACGAAACTCAAATTTATTGCTTAACGTGCCTCCCGACCGCAGAGGACGCATACATCCTGTCGATTCTTTACGACTGATGGAATTTCGCAGAGCAATTGAAGAAGAGTTTAAAGAAAACCTGATAAAGGGTGCAAAATTAAGCTCATCCGATACAAGAACGGGGTATACTGTTTCTAATATGCAGGACGATGATTATGAAACTTATTGGTCATCTGACGAAAATAATTTATCACCTTCTATTGAAGTAGACTTTAAGGAAGAGAAAACTTTCAATCGTTTATTACTACAGGAATATCTTCCTTTAGGGCAGCGCGTATCTTCTTTCTCTGTCAGCTATTGGGATAAGAATAAAAACGACTGGCAATTACTGACGGAAGCTACGACTATAGGTTATAAACGGATTCTCCGTTTCCCTTTAGTTACTACAAATAAAATAAAAATCGAATTCAAAGCATTGGCTGCTCCTGTTATCAGTTCAATAGGAGTGTACAAGGCTAAGGAACAATTGTCGGCACCTTCTGTCGAACGTGATAAGTCGGGGCTGGTGACGATAAAATGTAAGACTCCCGATCCTGTAATATACTATTCTACCGACGGAACAGAACCAACCATAAATTCATTGCGATACGAGAAGACTTTTATACAGAAAGGTGCAGGAACGATAAAAGCGATAGCTGTAATCGATAAGGGTAATACAAAGAGCAATATTGTGACAATGGATTATGACATTGCTCCTGAAAAATGGAAGATCGTTTCTCCGTCGGGTGAAGAGGTTGGCAGAGTTATAGATAGTAATGCACATACTTATATTTATATCGCGGATAAAAAGCCTTTAATTATAGATTTAAATGAAAATTTGATATTAAAAGGTTTCACATATGTACCTCTTGGTAGGATGGATGCTCCCAATATATATCGATACAATTTCTATGTTAGTGATGATGGAATAGAGTGGCTGAAAGTGAAAGATAATGCGACTTTCAACAATATAAAAAATAATCCGGTAATACAAAGTATTGCATTTGATAAGGAAGTAAGGGCACGTTATATAAAATTAACTCCCATAGAATTAGTTAAAGAAAGTGATAAATATGCTATCTCGGAAATCGAAGTTATAACCCGATAAGGCAAAATTTTATTTATCTTTACAGCCGTAAAAAGAAAAAACGGATGAAAAAGTTTTTATTTATAATTATACCTCTTATCATTGTCTTGGTTCGTTGTAGTAGCGGCGATGGTGTAAGTGCTGTAAAACGCTGGTCGGAGGCAAATGATATTTCCGACTTTCAGGTTTATACCCGTAATGATCAGGGAGCCTTGGAGCCTATGAAATATAAACCCGATATGAACGGTAGCACGGATAGTGCCTACAATGCTTTTTTTACACAAAAAATGGCTACCCCTTACGATGCGCAATTATTCAGATATTTTACGGCTGAATTTTATGAGGGAAAACTTACATTCGTTGATTCGGCGAGAACAGCAAAAATAGTGTCGGAATATTATTTCAAGGACGATTCTTTATTTATTATTAAATCGGGAAATAAAGATGCATTTGTGGCTATGGGTAATATGGAGGAACTGTACCGTACGAAGAGTTATGCCCGTTATTTAAGCCCTTATACCGGGAATGATACAGTTTCCAACTATGATGTACCACTAAACTTAGAAAAGGTTGCAGGCCTTGCCGGGTTTTCGGCATCGGAGATTATCCCCGATAGTAAGGATACGCTGATATGGCTGAATGCCAAATATGTATTTAAGTAAATACTGATCTTATATAGTTTTAACGGCTTGTCGATTGACAAGCCGTTTCTTATTTACATCAGAATCCGATAAAAATGCCTACCTTTGCACAAATTTTAGAGAACAAGCAAATTATGGGAAATTTAGTAGCTATAGTCGGTCGCCCCAATGTGGGTAAATCAACACTGTTCAATCGTTTGACCGAAAGCCGGCAAGCTATTGTAGACGATACTGCGGGTACTACACGCGATCGTCAGTATGGAAAAGTAGAGTGGGGAGGACAGGAGTTCTCGCTGGTAGATACAGGAGGATGGGTTGTCAATTCGGACGATGTATTCGAAAGTGAAATAAACAAACAGGTATCGATAGCCTTAGAAGAGGCAGAAGTGATTCTTTTCCTAGTGGATGTAATGAATGGGCTTACCGATCTGGATATGGGCGTAGCTAACATGCTCCGCCGTTCAAAAAAGCCGGTAATACTTGTATCGAATAAGGCGGATAACTTCAATCTTCATTATCAGGCTGCCGAGTTTTATGCCTTAGGTTTGGGCGATCCTGTCAATATATCGGCAATAAACGGTTCGGGTACGGGTGACTTACTCGATCTTATCCTGACAAAGTTTACTAAAAAAGCCGAAGATGAACCGTTAGAGGAGATTCCGCGTATAGCTATTGTCGGACGTCCTAATGCTGGGAAGTCTTCATTTGTAAACGCGTTAATGGATGAAGAACGCAATATTGTAACCGATATAGCAGGTACTACACGCGATTCGATCTATACCCGTTTCGATAAATTCGGAATGGATTTTTACCTTGTGGATACTGCAGGTATACGTAAAAAGGGCAAAGTTATTGAAGATCTGGAATATTATTCGGTAATCCGTTCTATCAAGGCCATTGAGAATTCGGATGTGTGTGTATTGATGATCGACGCAACTAAAGGAATCGAGAGTCAGGATATGAATATATTTTCACTGATACAGAAAAACCGTAAAGGATTGGTTGTCTGTGTTAATAAATGGGATTTGGTGGAAAATAAAGAGCAGATTGTTATCAAGACTTTTGAGAATGCGATTCGTGAGCGTCTGGCTCCTTTCACCGATTTTCCTATCATATTCGCTTCTGCCGTTACAAAGCAGCGTATACTGAAAGTGCTTGAATTAGCAAAAGAAGTTTACGGCCGCCGCAAAACGAAGATACCTACACATAAACTAAATGAGGTATTGCTTCCTATTATAGAGCGTACACCTCCTCCGGCAAATAAAGGGAAGTATATCAAGATAAAATATATTACTCAATTGCCCCATACGCAGGTGCCGACATTCGTGTTTTTCTGTAACCTGCCGCAATGGATAAAAGACCCTTACAAACGTTTCTTGGAGAACCGCATACGCGACAACTGGGATTTGTCGGGTACACCGATTAATATTATTATCAGGGAAAAATAAAATAATATTTCTATATAATGGAAAAAGGGAAGGCCATCACGGCTTTCCCTTTCTCAGTTGTGTAAGACTAGTTGTTGTGTAAGACTAGTTTGTCAAAATTCGATGTCGTCGGCAATGTTACCGCCTTGCTCGGCAGCATATTTGTCGGCATATTCTTTCATTTTCCGGTCAAGCAGGCGGGCCCACTTATCCATTTGTTCCATGTTGTTCCCGTCTATTTCCGAATAGTGTAACGCAATCTTGCTGATATCGCCAATATTCACGCCATATTTTTCGAAAGCTTGTTGAGCACCGTCGATACCATATTCATAGGCTGCATTCATTTCAGCTTGCACATCTGTAAAGAATTCGCGATCGGCTTTCATTCTTTCCAGTGTAGTTAATCCGGTTTCGGAAATTTCAGGTTGTAGTGATGCACCAAGTTTTGGATGATCGTCTGCTTCTTTGAAATATTTGCCATATAGATTTACTACGGCAAAAGTCAGGTCTTCCTGCATACGTTTAGTCCACAGTACACTCGCTTCTTCCCATGCAGCTTTGTCGACTCCCAATGTTTTTAGCATGGTATCCATGTCCATTCCAGTGCCGATCTTTGACATGATAGCTGCATAATCCTGCAAAGTAACTCCGTGTATAGGCTGTAACAACGGATTATTCTCATCATGAGGAGTATTGCTGAATGAATGTATTCCTGTTTGCTCGAACGAGTGTAAAGCCTCAAAGTCTATCATTTGCTGCGTACTTGCTTTATTCCATTGGATATATACAGCACGGCGATGTTCGAATTTATAATCCTTAATATCGTGCTCGTCCGGTTCTTCTCCGTCTGCGATTTCTTCTTTTACCTGTTTCTGTACACGTCTTTCAACTTCGGCGTCGAACTCTTCTATTGTATAGTGTTTACCGTGAAGCGTTACGGGATCGAGATCTGTAGCGCCAGTGTTTTCACTCGGATCGGAATCCTGATACATCGGGTCGTTATCATCGTCATCATCACTGTCGTCATTGTCTATATCATCATTATCTTCATCTTCATCTTCATCTTCATCATCCTCATCCACATCCGCTTGCGGATACGTCGGTTTGGGCTGTGTATATGAATTAGCGGCAGGTTTATCGTCTTCCTCCTTGCCAATCCCGAAAAGGGCTAATAATTTTTTTAGCATATTTGTTCAGTTTTTGTTATTCTGTTTTCTAATTAAGGTTATTCTCCGCGTCTTTCATAGTCGGCGAGCCATCCTTCATAAACACGTTGGTTTTGCTCTGCAAGTTGAGGCACCAGCCTGATCCATTCGTCGAATGTGGCTTTCAGATATTTTTTATACAGAACAGGTATGTTTTCCTTGGTTGCTTTGTATTCAGCTTTCAGGGCTTTCATCTTTTCCTGTAGTTTCGCGTATTCTTTAGCATCGTCTTCCTCATCCAGTCCCATCATATCGCTTTCAAGATCGCTGATCTTATCATGGATTTCATCCAGACGGTCTTTTTCATCGTCATACTCTTTTTTCAGGTATTCGTTGCGTTGCTCTGCAAGTTCGCGCCCCACGAAATCGAGTTCACGGGCACGGCTGCTCGGTTCGAATGTATTTTGAGTCTGGCATGCAGTACATTCTACATAAGCGGTAGTAAGGAAAATATGAGGGATAGAGATAGGGCTACCGCATTGCTTACAGGCAAATTTATCTTTCAACTGTTCATATTCATCTATTATCGCCTGATATTTGGATTCTGTATTTTCGCCTTCGGTGTCTTTTACTTTCTTCGACCAGTCGTCCATAATCTTTTCAAACTTCTTGTAGCGCGGGTCACATACCTCAAAGTATGTGTCGGATGCGATATCTTCCAGTCCCTGAAGTTCATCTTCATCCGAACTGTTGAAATATTCGAATAAATAGTGATGATAATAGTCTTCTATTTCTTTCTCGTATACTTTTTCAGCTTTCTTGCGGACGCTCTCTATCTGTCCTTCTATGCTGTCGGCAAGGCGGCCATACGTTCTTTTGGCGGCATCTGTATCGTTTTTGTAGGCTTCCTGTAGTTCCGGTATGGATGCTTCGACAAACTCTTTTACCCGTTCTTCGAGCCTGTCAAGAAATACGAACCAGCGTTTTTCTATGCCGGCCATTTCGTCAATCCATTGTTGTCTGGTTTTTGTCATAGTTGTTTTGTGTTTATTAAAGTTAGCGGGAGTTGTCCTCCTTTTTTATGTTTATGCCGTCTGTTAATGTTTGCTCGATAAAAACGAATCCGCAATATCCGCATTTTGTAAGACCATCTAATTTAGCCCGTCCGGCGCCACAGTTGGGGCAGGTAGTTGCATCCATTTTTGCTTCGGTTTCTTTAGCTTCTCCGCCGTATGGTGTTTGATTTTGTGTTTTTTGCTTCAATCTTTCCAGTAAAGATAAAGGCTTGTTTTCTTCCATAGTTTTATTTATAGTTTGCTTAATAATTCTGCTTTTTTCGCTTTGAATTCATCTTCATCCAAAAGACCCATATCGAACATATCCTTTAGTTTCTTCAATTTAGCTACAATATCTTCTTCAGCAGGAGCTGCCTGTTGATTGCTTTGCTGTTGTTGCATCATCTGATTCATTTGTCCCATCATTGCACCCATCATGGCTGCAGCCTGTGTACCTTCGTTCATGGCAGTGCCCTGCTGGCCGATGGCCTGTGCGGTATTGAACTGCTGGAATTTATTCATGTCTCCTACCATATTCATACTGGTTACCGTATCATAATGCTTGGTAACCTCTTCGGGGAGAGTAACACTGGTAATCTGGAATTTAAGAAGCTCGAGACCTAATTCGTTGAAGAAAGGTTGGAGTTGAGGCAATACTTTATTACTCAGTTCGGTAATATTTCCGGCCACATCCATAATGCTATAACCGTGATTTGCCAGTACTTCTCCGAATTTAGGTGCAATGAAATCACGCATTTGTCTTTCCAGTTCGTAGATAGTTATAGTATCGGTCGTACCTGCATACTGCCGGAAAAATCTGACAACATCGCATATACGTATATTATACGCTCCGAATGCCTTTATCCTTACCTGTCCGAATTTTGCATCCGGCATAATTATAGGAGCAGGTGTTCCCCACTTCAGGTTAACAAATTGATGTGTATTGAAATAGTATACGTCTACCATGAAAGGACTGTTGAACCCATGGTGCCAGTTTCGCAGATTTGTTAAAATAGGGATATTTTCAGTACTTAATTTGTGTAGTCCGGGAGGAAAGACGTCGGCCAATTGACCTCTGTCGAGTAACAATACATGCTGACTTTCTCTGACTGTGAGAGCGGCTCCGTTTTTTATTTCTTTCCCCGCGCCATCGTATTGCCACATGAGATAATCCTGATTCGGAGTAACCGATTCGATTACTTCGATAAAAAGGTTTTTCATCTTGTATTACTGTGTTAGTCTGTTTATAGTTCGTTTGCAAAAGCAAATATAATGAAATAAGGATATAATTCACCTTATGTTAATTCTTTTTTTATTGCTTATGTAGAATTTTTTCTATGTTTTTCGAAAAAAGATTGATTAAAATCTATATAAAGATAATGAAAGAATGATGATTTAGATTGTTATCAGACTCCATTAAGTTTAAAATTTCGTATTTTTGCATACTTTTATTAATTCATTAAATATGATTTTGGGTAATACAATAGAAGGCACAGACGATAATAAAGAAAATAAATTACTGAAAATTACTTTTGGTGTCATTATCCTGATCATGTGGCTTTACATCTTCCTGTTAAATAAATTCTATCCTGTCTATCTCGATGACTGGGGCTATGCTTTCAACTACTGTGACGGTAGCGAAATTACTTCAGTGTGGGATATTTTTCAAAGTCAGTATTGTCATTATATGACATGGGGGGGACGGGTAGTCGGACATTTTGTAGCCCAGTTCTTACTGTGGATAGGCAATATGGGTGCAGATATACTTAATTCGCTGGCATATATATTATTGGTAATGTGTATGTATATTATCTCAAATAAAAGCAATAAAACGAATATAACTCTTTTCCTTTTTATCAATGTGTTCATCTGGTTTTCTTTACCCGAACCGTATCAGGATTTATTTTGGATAACAGGCAGTGCAAATTACCTATGGGGGATGCTGTTTATTATCCTGTTTCTATGTCCTTATATATTATATTATTTTTCGCCGGAGAAGAAAGAAGATAAAACATATAAAAATATCTTATTCCTATTCGCCGGCATTATAGCCGGATGGACGAACGAAAATACTACTTTGGCGCTTTGTTTCATGTTAGTGGTACTTATATTAATAATGAAGATGCAAAAAATATCTATCCCTAAATGGATGATATTCGGCTTCGTTGGAGCTGTTATAGGTTGCCTCGTAATGCAATTATCACCCGGAAATGCGATAAGACGGGAATTCGATATAGCAGATGTACATGGGGCAACAAATGTCGATCTGTCGTTTTATTTTTATCGCTTCGTAACTGTTATGAAGTTTGCCTATACCAATCTCTTTACCCCTTTCAAAATATACTTGGTAATCTTGCTTTTATTCTTATGGAGAGGGCCTAAAGATAAAAACGAAAAAAAGAAGAAGCTGGTAGTTTCTCTTCTCTTTTTAGTTGCAGGTGCAGTGGCAACTGTTGTAATGTCAGGTGCTCCGATGTTTCCGAATCGCGCATGGTTCGGTATTCTTATATTTGTTATAATAAGTGCTATGATATTGTATGCAAATATCGATTTTTCTTTTTTACCCTTGAAAGTATTAAACTATACATTTGGTTTAGCATTATTAATTGTGTGCCTTCTTTCGGCTAAAGAAACATATTCGGAAATGAAACAGTTCGATAAAATATATGCCGGATGGATGGTTGATATTAAGCAGCAAAAGGAAAAGGGAATAAAGGATATTATTATTTATGAGAATTTTGAATCGAAATGTTCCCCATTCGCCATCGTGAAATTAAAGCAGTTCTATATCGGGGAAAGTTTTTGGCCGGAACAATTCGGTAAATATATGGGAGTCAATTCTATTATAATACGGCGGATTCAGGACAAGAAATTGTTTGAAGGTAAAGGTTTTGCAAAAGATGATATCTCTAACCATGAGCAGGAATAGACTTTTCTTTACCTGTTTTCTTTAGCAGGTATATCTTGATGTAGATTTGCTTCGAAATAGCTATCTTTGTACATTTTAAACTCAGGACAGAATATAAATTTAGCGACAGTGGATCAACCAAATATAAATATAAAGAATAAACGGGCAAGCTTCGATTATGAATTCATAGAAACCTACACCGCCGGAATCGTACTTACAGGTACGGAAATAAAATCTATACGGTTTGGCAAAGCAAGTCTTGTAGATACCTTTTGCATCTTCGAAAAGAATGAGCTCTGGGTTCGTAACATGTATATTGCCGAATATTTCTACGGCTCTTATAATAATCATGCAGCCCGGCGTGACCGCAAATTGCTTCTTAACAAAAAGGAACTGAAAAAAATACAGCGTATGGTCAAAGAAACAGGCTATACGATTGTTCCTACCCGTATATTCTTAAATGAAAGAGGACTGGCTAAGGTAAATATAGCTGTAGCCCGCGGTAAAAAACAATACGATAAACGTCAGAGCCTTCGCGAAAAAGATGACAAGAGGGCAATGGACAGGGCAATGAAACAGTAATTCCTTGATCATATTCATTAACTTATAATAGGTTTATCCGGTTTATTTTGCAGGAAGCGAAAAAGAATATCAATGATAATCAATGACATATTTCATAAAGTAACTGACAATAAGGTGCAAAAAGCTATCCTTATTGCCAGTAGCTTTGTACTTTTTATTATCATTTTTATTCTAAACAGATTATATCCGTTATATGCAGATGACTGGACTTATATTTTTATTTTTGGAGAAAATCCTTCGACACGTGTCCATAATCTGTTTGATATTTTCACGAGCCAGTATAATCATTATGTGCTGTGGGGTGGCCGTTCGGTAGTTCATTTTATAGCTCAACTGTTATTATTGTTACCGGTATCAATGGCCGATATGATTAATTCTCTGGCATTTTTGGGTTATATATTGGTTATTTATAAATTAGTGAACCAAGGCAATAATGCAAATGCGTTTGTTTTTATAATAACAGCTATACTGGCATGGCTTTGTTTACCGCTGTTCGCCGGTACAGTCCTTTGGATAACAGGAAGTGCTAATTATCTTTGGGGAACACTCATCATGTTGTTATTTCTTTATCCCTATTATATTGATAATAAAGAAAAAGCTGTACCCAAAAATAGTATATGGAAAGCCTCTGCTTTTCTTCTACTAGGTATTATTGCCGGATGGACAAATGAGAATATGTCCGTCGCAGCCATATTTATGATTTTTGTTTTTTGTATATTTCAGAGAAAATACGGAAATATTAAACCATGGATGTTAACAGGACTTATCGGTCTGTGCATCGGCTGTGCTATAATGTTAATAGCTCCGGGGAATTATCATAGGGCAGAAGTAATAAATGAATATCTTAATACTTCAAACGAACCTTTTCTTAAGGTTATTATGTTTAGGTTAAGTTTCTTCCCGGCTGTATATATGAAGCACTTATTAATATTGCTTGTCGTTTATATTATTTCGTTGATAGTTTTCTATAAAACATCCGGAGATCATTTAAATAAACGGGAAATAATATTCAAATCACTGCTATTTGTTATTACGGCACACATTGCTTTTTTTGCTCTAATCGCAACACCTGTGTTTCCGGAGAGAGCTTTATTTTGCGTGGTTACTTTTATGATAATAGGTATAATGATCCTATATGCAAATATGCGATTAGATACTTTATATTTGCAGGCTGGGAATTTATTAATAATTGTGCTGCTTTGCGGGGGGGGCTTTATTGATTTTTACAGAAAATATCCATCTATACATTTGATGTCCAAAACGTTCAGAGCACGTGAAATATTTTTACAGGAACAAAAAGAAAAAGGTATTGAAGATATTATATTCACGGGAAGGATCGGGCTTCATTCGAAATTCGGATTTACAGACTTGGAAGAAAATCCGGATGGCGAACTAAATAGGATCTATTCAAAGTATTATAATGTACGTTCAGTCAGGGTTATTCCTGATAAAGAATGAGATATGATAGGATTATTAAATAAAATAACAGACTTTATTTATTCGGCGAAACCTCAAAAAGGTTTGCTGATACTTTTTCTGTGTGCTGTATCAGTTCTAATATTTATTTTCAATTATCTGTTTCCAAATTATGTTGACGATTGGATTTATTCTTTCGTATATGGAGAATATCCTTTAAGGCGAGTATCTTCATTATCTGATATTTTTATCGGGCAATACAACCATTACTTTAAGTGGGGGGGGCGCTCGGTTGTACATGTGATTGCCCAGATACTGCTTGTTTTACCACCATTTTTACAAGATGTTCTGAATACGATTGTTTTTCTTCTTTTCATCTTTGCAATATATCGTATTGCAAACTATAATAATAAGATCAATGCATATTTATTTATATTTATAACCATTCTCTTATGGTTTTATACACCTGTTCTAACGCATGATATATTGTGGATAACCGGTAGTGCGAATTACCTTTGGAGCTGTCTATTGCTCCTCGCCTTTATTTACCCTTACTATCTGACTTACAGAACGGAGCATAATAAAGGAAAAAATAAGTCATTGAAATTTATCGGATTTCTATTTTTAGGAATTCTGGCCGGATGGACGAACGAGAATATGGCTGCCGCCATGATCTTTATGACGGGCGTATTTTGTATTTATTTCTGGAAAAAAAACATTATGCAAAAATGGGCTGTTTCCGGACTTGTAGGACTTTGTATCGGATTTATAATAATGGTGGCTGCTCCGGGTAATTATGTGCGTATGGAAGGATTGAATGTGGTTCAGAATTCTTTTGCTGATATGATTATATCCCGTTTGCAATTATTGGTAGTAATGTATCATCATTGCATGTATCAAGTGTTTATATTATATGTTGTAATGCTTCTCATAGCTATATGGCAATATAAAAAAGGATTGGTCAACAGGAAGAATATTGATATATCGGTTTTGTTTGTTGTTACTGCTCATATAGCTATGCTGGCATTTATCGGTACACCTGTTTTCCCTTTAAGGGCTATGTTTGGCGTCGTTGCTTTTATGATTGTTGCAATTGCCATATTATATGCAAATATCAGTTTTGTATCTATTTCTAGCAGATTAGCAAATCTGTGTGTTGTGCTTTTGATCAGCGTGGCGTTTATATATAATTACTATAGGATATATCCTTCTATTTCTTTAATTTCTGAGACTTTTAGCGAAAGAGAAAAGTTCTTAAAAGAGCAGCAGGAAGAAGGAATAGAAGATATTGTTTTTAAAGGCAAAATAGGGATACATTATAAATTTGAATTTCAGGATTTAAGTGAAGATGTAAACGATCCGGTAAATGTATATTATGCTGCATTTTACGGAGTTAGAACCGTTAAGGTTATACCAAATAAATAAGTTTAAATGAATAAGATTCAAAATATACTAAAGGAACGTATACTTATCCTCGACGGTGCTATGGGAAGCCTTATACAAGAATATAAACTGACCGAAGAGGATTTTCGTGGTGAGCGTTTTCGTGATGCTATTATATTACAAAAAGGGAATAACGAGTTACTCAATCTTACAAGGCCCGATATAATAGAGGAAATTCATCGCAAATATCTGGATGCGGGAGCAGATATCATAGAGACCAATACTTTTAATGGCACTACCATATCGCTCGAAGATTATGATATGGCACCACTGGCCAGAGAGATAAACCGTGAAGCTGCAAGAATAGCAAAGAAAGCAGCATCGGATTATACAAAACAGAACCCTGATAAACCGCGCTTTGTAGCAGGTTCGATAGGCCCTACAAACAAAACAGCATCGATGAGTCCGAAGGTAGAAAATCCTATCTTCCGTGCCGTGACTTTCGATGACCTGTATATTGCCTATAAAGAACAGATAGAGGGGCTGGCAGACGGCGGTGTGGATTTACTACTGATAGAAACTATATTTGATACCTTAAATGCTAAGGCTGCTTTATTCGCTGCCGATGAAGTACGTAAAGAAAGAAATATAGACTTACCGATAATGATATCCGTAACTTTATCCGATAAGGCAGGACGTACATTGTCGGGTCAAACTGTCGGCGCATTTATGGCATCTGTTAGTCATCTCGATTACCTGTCGGTAGGACTTAACTGTTCATTCGGGGCATCGGATATGAAACCATTCTTAAAGGAACTGGTACGGATTGCTCCCGGCTTTATTTCGGCGCATCCAAATGCGGGATTACCAAACCAGTTTGGAGAATATGACCAAACGCCTGAGATAATGGCAGGACAGATAAAAGAGTTTATCGATGACGGCCTTGTAAATATTGTCGGTGGCTGTTGCGGTACAACTCCCGCACATATAGCTAAATATGCCGATTTGGTGAAAGGTGCTTTACCTCACAAATCTGCCGAAAAACCTAAATATATGTGGCTGTCAGGATTGGAACTACTAGAAGCCAAGCCTGAGATCAACTTTATTAATATCGGTGAGCGGCTTAATGTAGCCGGCTCACGCAAATTTCTCCGCCTGATAAAGGAGCAGAAGTACGAAGAAGCCCTTACTATTGCCCACAAGCAAGTCGAAGACGGAGCACAGGTACTCGATGTGAATATGGACGAAGGATTACTCGACGGAGTTAAAGAAATGACTACTTTCCTCAATATGATGGCATCCGACCCTGATGTATCGCGTGTTCCGGTAATGATAGACTCTTCGAAATGGGAGGTATTGGAGGCCGGACTGAAATGTGTACAAGGCAAACCGATTGTAAACTCTATTTCACTCAAAGGAGGCGAAGAAGAATTTCTTCGTCAGGCACGGCTTATTCATCGGTATGGGGCCGCTGTTATTGTCATGGCTTTTGATGAAACGGGGCAAGCTGATACGTATGCCCGTAGAATAGAAATTTGCGAAAGGGCATATAATTTACTGGTAAATGACGGATTCAATCCATTAGATATAATCTTTGACCCGAACGTTTTAGCCATAGCTACAGGCATTGAAGAGCATCGCAACTATGCGGTTGATTTTTTGGAAACAATCACTTGGATTAAGAAAAACTTACCACACGCTAAAATAAGCGGGGGAGTAAGCAACCTTTCATTCTCTTTTCGTGGCAACGATTATGTGCGGGAAGCCATGCATGCAGTATTCCTGTATTATGCTATTCAGCGCGGTATGGATATGGGTATTGTGAATCCGGGTCAATCGGTTGTTTACGACGACATTCCGCTCGAATTGAGGAATTTGGTTGAGGATGTTATTTTCAACCGCAGACCCGAGGCAACAGACGAACTTATCGAATATGCCGAAAGGATAAAGAATGAAAATACAGGACAAACAGAGCAAAAGGTCGAAGAATGGCGGTCTTTTCCGCTCGATGAACGTATACAGTATGCCTTAATAAAAGGTATTAGTGATTATCTGGAAGAAGACCTGATCGAAGCGCTTAAAGTGTATCCGAAAGCTGTTGATATTATTGACAAGCCCCTAATGGATGGAATGAATAGAGTCGGTGACCTTTTTGGCGCAGGAAAAATGTTTCTTCCACAAGTAGTAAAGACAGCCCGTACCATGAAGCGCGCTGTGGCTATTCTACAACCGACACTGGAAGCTCAGAAAGCATCTTCTGCAGGAAGCAACAAGGCTGGAAAACTTATTATTGCGACGGTTAAAGGCGATGTACACGATATCGGCAAGAATATAGTTTCTATTATCCTTGCCTGTAATAATTATGAAGTGATTGATCTCGGTGTGATGACTCCGCCGGAAGTGATTATTCAGAGGGTTAAAGAAGAACAGCCGGACATCCTTTGTCTTAGTGGTTTGATTACTCCATCACTAGAAGAAATGACTATAGTTGCCAATGAAATGGAAAAGGCCGGATTTACCATTCCATTGATGATTGGCGGGGCAACTACATCTAAACTCCATACCGCTATAAAAATAGACCCTAAATATAACAACGGGTCGGTGGTATATGTTAAAGATGCTTCGCAAGCTCCGGCAGCAGTTGGTAAGCTTATAAATCCGAACACAAAGGATGACTATATAAAAGAAATACGTGAACAGTATGCTTTATTAAGGGATTCAGCCGGAGATAAAAAAGCTGACCTTTTACCTTTATCAGAAGTATTGGATAAGGGGATGAAGATTGACTGGAATAATTATCAATCACCTGAACCGAAAGTGAAAGGACGGCAGATATTGAAGCATATTCCTATAGAAAATATAATTCCATTCGTAGATTGGAAATTCTTCTTCCATTCATGGAATCTATCGGCGCGTTATGCTACTGTGCAGAATATCGATGATTGTCCGTCATGTAAAGCGACGTGGTTAAACTCTTTCCCCGAACAGGAACGGGAAAAAGCCGCTGAAGGTATGCAACTCTATAAGGATGCAAAATCATTATTAGACCAGCTTGCATTTAGTAAAGCCGATTATATCAATGCGGTATTCGGCATATTTGATGCATATAGCGAAAATGAAAATCTCTATATCAATGATATTCGTTTCCCTATGCTGCGTCAGCAAAAGAAAAACGATAAAGGTGAATATCTTTCCCTTTGCGACTTTGTAGCACCGAAATCTTCTGGAAAGCAAGATTATGTCGGTGGCTTTACCGTAACGGCAGGAGTAGGCGCAAATGAATTGATGAGCGAGTATGAACGTCAGGGCGATGAATATAAAGTATTGCTTCTTAAATCGGTGCTCGACCGTCTGGCAGAAGCCACAACAGAATGGTTGCATTCCGAAATAAGAAAAAAATACTGGGGATTTGCTCTCGATGAAAATATTACGGTCAATGAGATGTTTACACTTAAATATCAGGGTATTCGTCCGGCGGTAGGCTATCCGTCTATTCCCGACCAATCGATTAATTTCCTGTTGAATGATGATCTTTTGCAATCGAAAGAGATAGGAGTAGAACTCACTGAAAATGGCGTAATGTTGCCAAATGCAACCGTTAGCGGAATTATTATATCACATCCAAAGTCAAAGTATTTCAATATCGGAAATATACTCGACGACCAACTTGAAGCCTATATAGAAAGACGAGGAGAAGATGCAGAATTGATTCGTAAATTTTTGAGTGCGAACCTGATATAAAATGAAATGACAAATACGGGTATTCAAAAAGAAAATAGCAGACTGAATATAGTATGTATGGTGCTTGCCGTACTTACTGTATTTATCCTGATATATATTCAGAATTATCTTTACCCGCTGTATGCCGACGACTGGAACTACAGTTTTGTACATGGGGAAGAAGCAACCCGTATCCGGTCATTTTCGCATATTTTTACTTCTCAATATAATCATTATATGACATGGGGCGGGCGTAGTGTTGTCCATTTTATTGCCGAATCCATGCTAATGACAGGCTTCTTCTGGGCGTGTGTTATTAATTCGCTCGGCTATGTGCTTTTTGTCTATGTCCTCTATAGAATAGCGAATAAAGGTAATAAAACGAACCCTGTATTATTCTTTCTGTTTAGTTTGCTTATCTGGTTTGCACAACCTGCCTATTTTGCGACTATATTATGGAAAACAGGTGCGGCAAATTATCTTTGGGGAACATTAATTATACTTCTTTTCCTGTACTCATACTATTCCTGTTATCGTTCTCGAAAAACGGAAAACAGTGCAGTTAGAACAGTATTGTTTTTTCTTTTCGGTATTATTGCCGGATGGACAAATGAGAATATGTCCGTAGCATTGATTTTCTATATTATTGCTTCTTTAGCTCTTTATAAGTATGAAAAGATAAAGATTCCGGCATGGGCAATTACCGGTCTTATCGGAACAATCGTCGGTTGCATAATGATGCTGGTAGCTCCCGGCAATTATGTGAGATTGGAGGATGTTACTACTTCGTTCGGGCAAACAGAGATAATGTACAAAGATATCTTCCTTATGGGAGTCAATTATATTCTCACGCATACGTGGAATCATTTACTTATACCGTTTATCGTATATTTGTTTTTGGTCTTTATTTACATTAAATATCCGAAGAATGAGAATGATAAGCAAACTATAATACGCAGTTCAATAATGTTTATACTGATGGCTGCAGTAGCGCTTGCTGCAATGGTAGTATCGCCTATTTTTCCAGAGAGGGCTTTATTCGGTATCATTATACTGCTGTTGATAGCTATTGGTATTATAATTGCGAATATCGATTTCAGCCTTAAGCAACTGAAATATCCAGCAATTACTGTTTTCTTTGCATTAGCTGTTATATATGCATTTCAGTACAAGACAGTATTTAATAACCTATCATATATTACTGCTGTCTGGGATGAAAGAGAAATCTATATGGCAGAGCAAAAACGAATGGGGAATGATTCTATAACATTCACAAAGAAATTTGAATTACCGCCAGAATATTATATATCCGACCTGTCGGATGACCCTGAATACTGGGAGAATAAATGCTATGTACGGTTTTACGGATTAAAGCAAGTGAGGCTTATTGTCAGTAAACCTGCTGAATAAATATATACTTACAAATGGAATTTTTGGATTTACTATCATATACATTTTTTCAGAATGCCTTGCTGGGTAGTCTGTTTGCAAGTATTGCCTGCGGCATTATCGGTACGTATGTTGTTGTCCGTCGTCTTGTATTCATCAGTGGTGGGATAACACATGCTTCGCTCGGAGGCATCGGTATGGGCTTTTATTTCGGATGGAATCCTATTTTTGCAGCAATGATCTTTTCTATTCTTTCGGCTTTTGGTATCGAATGGCTTTCGTCGCGGCAGGGTGTGAGGGAAGATTCGGCAATAGGTTCTTTTTGGTCGTTGGGAATGGCTATTGGAATTATCTTTATTTATCTAAAACCGGGATTTGCACCTAACTTATCCGATTATCTGTTCGGGAATATCCTCACCATTACAACACCCGATATAATTTATCTGGCTGTATTATCTTTGGTTTTGATTATTGTTTTCCTGCTTTTCGGGCGTCAGATATTATTTGCAGCTTTTGATACGGATTTTGCTAAGACACGGAATTTACCAGTCAATCTGATTAAATATGCAATGATGATGGGGATTGCCATTACTATAGTCTTATCAATCCGTTTGGTAGGTATTGTACTGCTTATGTCGATCCTTACTGTTCCCCAAATGACAGCAAATCTGTTCACGTCCAACTTTGTAAAAATGATACTACTATCCGTTATTATCGGCTTCTTCGGCTGTATAGTGGGATTATTTCTCTCTGCTGTATTGGATGTTCCTTCGGGTGTATTTATAATCTTTACACAGATAATTGTATTTCTTGCATCCCGATTAATTGTAAAGATGAATCAGAGAAAGAAACGGCAGAAGTTGGCAGTTTAACCCTTCCCGATTACATCCTTAAACGATATATTTTTTACGCTCGATTTGCGGAAAAGCAATGCGCCTATACATATACCTATTGCCAATGTGAATAATAGAGACATTGTAAGCATAAGGTTATGTGACATTTCGATTAATAGATGCGGATTTTGTTCCACAGTCGGTAAGTCTGTTACCTTTATGCCAGCAAGCATCGTTTTGTAGGCAAACATTCCCGGTATCATAGTTATACAAGCCGGCATAGTGAATACTACAGGCGGACTGTCTACCTTATGCGCGGCAAATATACCTACAAGCCCAATAAGAACCGAACCTGCAAGAGTAGCGGTAATCAATCCGAAATCAAGTTGGATAAGAATGAACCGTACAGCATGACCCATACCGCCCAATAAGCCTGCTACCCATAATAAGCGCTTAGGTGAACCGAACAGTATTGCCCAGCAAAAGCCTACAATGAATGCAATTATAAAGTCGCGGAATATATTTATTACAGACAGTTCTTCCATTCTGTTTCAATTAAAAATTATTTATACCCAGCAGCGTGATACATAATGTCATACCCGCAGCAATACACAATAGTATAAACCCTCCGAAAAGCGCCCTGTTTATTGCCGATGACAGATAACCCTCGATTAAGTCAATAACGCAATTGATAAGAGGTACTCCCGGTATGAGATATAGCACGGCTGTTGCCATAGCAGCTTCGGGATGTTCTCCGAAGTTATAGAGCCGCCCCGCACCGGTTATCAGGGTTGTAATAAATGCTGCTATACTTATGCATATCATCGGATTGAAATTCTTTTTGCTAAAAAATACCCTTACCATGTAACCAATAAAAGCTGCTATGAAAGTCAGTAATGCATTCTTTTCGTCTCCTGCCGAGAAGAGGCATAATCCTGCGCATGAAAAACCTACAGCCACAGCCACGACTAAGTCGCTATAGTTTTGCTGGCTCTTAATCTTAGCGAACTCTTTTTCTACATATGAAATAGATAAATTCTCTTCCTGTACTTTCCACGACATATGCGAAACTGCTGTCAATATCGCCAGATGCACATTATGTGACGGCGAAGTTTTATAGCAAGTAATAGAATTGGCAGGATCGTTTTTATCTTTCACCGTTACTAGTAACCCTTTGAAGGTGGGGTTCATATTTATATCGAATTCCCATGTGGAGGCCAGACGTCCAATATTACTGTTCAGACGCCCGCAATGAGCGCCTGATGCCAACAGGAATGTACCGATATCCAATATGAGATCGGCAAAACGTTGTGCCGGAATCTTTTCTTTTATATATCTTTCTTCTGCCATTTAATATATATTGCAGTTTATTTGCAAAGATAATTATTTTAATCAGGAGTGATTATCCTGCACTCGTATGCAATTCATTTTATTAAAAAATAAACCACTTATATTATATACTTGTTTATTAATTTGTAGATTTGTTTTGAGGCATCTTAATATGCCGTACGGAATCATTAAAAAAAATGTAATGAATATAAGACTACTTATAGACTACCATGCCGAATGGGGGCAAACTCTTTGTGTAAGCGGTTCAATTCCTTCTTTGGGTGACTGGAATGAAAAAAAAGCCATAGTAATGGATAATCTATCCGCATCTAAATGGATGCTTGAGATAGAAGTTGATAATGTAAAAGAATTTGAATATAGATATCTTGTCAAATATCAGGATGAAATAATAGACAGGGAGTGGGGCACTCCACACATACTCAGGATAGAACCTGATAAGTTTTTCGATGTTCAGGATTTATGGCGGATGACACCTCAGCAAAAATTCCTGTATACATCCGGCTTTTCAGATAGCTTTTTCTATCATGAAAACAGGGCAAAGATTAAATACTATAAGGAAACAATGCTGTTGAATGTTTGTTGTCCTTATGTAAAAAAGGATCAGTCGCTTGTGTTGTGTGGGGCATCGGAATTGCTGGGTGATTGGAAACATCAGGATGCATTGCATTTTATTCCTGTAAAATACGGTGTATGGCAATTAGCCTTGGATGCATCAAAAATCGAGATGCCGCTCGAATATAAACTTGCTATCTATGATCATGCATCTGAAAAGATTCAGCATTGGGAAGAGGGAAATAATCGTATACTATCGCCGCTGTCTGTTAATGCAGAAAAGAATGTAGTCAGAGTGGAAACACTTAATTACTGGTATGCATGGCTGGATTGGAAAGCTGCCGGTGTTGCAATTCCCGTATTCTCATTACGTACCGAAGGTAGCTTTGGTATCGGGGAATTTTCCGACCTGAAAAAAATGATAGACTGGGCTTCTCTTACCGGACAGAAAGTAATACAGCTGCTTCCGGTCAATGATACCACAATCACTCACACATGGGCTGACTCTTACCCTTATAATGCGATTTCCATTTACGCACTTCATCCTATGTACTTAGGGCTGAATGCTCACCCGTTGAAAGATCAGAAATTAAACAAGGAATATAGGAAAGAGGCAGCGGAACTGAATACATTGAAAGGTGTCGATTATGATAAGGTACTGGATTTGAAGCAGAGATATCTCAAAGACCTTTTTGACGAATCAGGTAGAAATACACTAAGAAGCAAAGATTATCAGTCTTTTTACAATCATAACGAAGAATGGCTATTTCCATACGCGTGTTTTTCTTATCTCCGCGATAAATATGAAACTGCTGATTTTACAAAGTGGAAGACGCAAAGTAAGTTTAATAAAAAGAGATTAGAAAAGTTTGTAGAAACAGATAAAGAAGCAAAAGCCAGTATCGATTTATTATGCTTTACTCAATACTTACTCCATAAGCAGCTTGTAGATGTAAAAGAATATGCGCATCAGCATAATGTAATACTCAAAGGTGATATCCCTATCGGTATCAGCCGCAATAGTGTCGAAGCATGGGTCGAGCCTCATTTATTTAATCTGGATGTGCAGACAGGAGCGCCACCTGATGGTTTTTCTTTCTTCGGACAGAACTGGAGATTTCCGACATATAACTGGGAAGAAATGGCAAAAGACGGCTATCACTGGTGGATAAAGCGTTTCCGTAAGATGGCAGATTATTTCGATGCTTACCGTATCGATCATATCCTTGGCTTTTTCCGTATTTGGGAGATTCCTATGACATCTGTGCAGGGGCTGCTGGGATATTTTAGTCCGGCTCTTCCTCTTACAGTGGATGAAATACGATCTTATGGAATATGGTTTGATGAAGCGCGTATGCTGACTCCTTATATACATGAACATTTTCTCGGTAATATTTTCGGTGTCTATATGCCCGAAGTAATAGAAAAATATCTTGAGCCTGCAGGCTGGCAGATATTTAAACTGAAAGATGAATTCAACACCCAAGCCAAAATAAAAGAATCTTTTGCAGGCTATGAAGATGATAAGGCAAATCATATACGCGATGGTCTTTACAGCCTTTGCAATGAAGTTCTATTTGTAAGAGATAAACGTGAACCGGAAAAATTTCATCCGCGTATTACTGCACAATATAGTTATTCATTCAAAGATCTTGATCAGGGAACACAGAATGCATTCAACAGAATGTACGATGATTTCTTTTTCCGTAGGCATTCGCAATTCTGGCGCGAGCAGGCTATGATCAAGTTGCCGCCTTTAATTAAATCCACGGATATGTTAGTCTGTGGTGAAGATTTGGGGATGGTTCCGGAATCTGTTCCATCGGTAATGAATGAATTGCAAATTCTTAGTCTCGAAATAGAGCGTATGCCTAAAGCGATGAATCTATTGTTCAATGATTTGCATACTTTGCCATATATGAGTGTGTGCACCACTTCTACGCACGATATGTCGCCTATTAGGCTGTGGTGGGAAGAAGACAGGGTAAACATTCAGAAATATTATAATCAGATATTAGGCAGAGATGGAATTGCTCCCGAAGAGTGTACGGCAGACATTTGTTCTCAGATTGTTTCCAATCATCTCAATTCTCCTTCAATGCTTGCTGTTCTGCCGCTTCAAGACTGGCTGTCGATAGATGATACTCTGAGAAGACCGGAAGCCGATGAAGAAAGAATAAATATTCCGGCTGTACCAATGCATTACTGGCGATACAGAATGCACCTCACATTGGAGGAACTGATAAAGGCTACGGAATATAACGAACGACTTAAAAAGATGATTCAGGCATCGGGGCGGGAATAATTAGGAAAAGGCTTTATAGGTTTATTATATGTACAAAGGGCGCTCATAGAAGCGCCCTTTGTATTTTTATAACTTATATAGACTTTGATATTTGTTCGAGATGTTCCAGATACTTCTTTTCCCAATACCCGATTTTCGGATTCTTCGATACATCATGAAAATGAAAACTCTCGATAGGCGATAGTCCGATGAAGGCATTCATTTGATGAAAACCATACATCACATCATCTTCGTTGTGTAGTTTGAAAAATTCATCTTCGATAGTGAATGCTTCCTGAGGAGCATTCCATGTAGTTGTCAGCATATATTTTCGTCCTTGCAATAGTCCTCCCGTTCCATAGTTTCGTGTCGGGTTAGCAGACCTTCTTCCGTCACTGAAGTAGATACCGTTTTGATGCCCGGATGTAAGGACTTCATCTATGTATTTTTTGAAATCATTCGGGATCTGGAACCACCATACAGGGGTGTGGTATATAATAATATCTGCCCAGACAAATTTCTTCACTTCTTCTTCCGGATCATATACATCATTTATATTGGTATATTCTATTTCGTAATTGTCTTTCCCGCGAAAGAAGTTTATTGTCCAGCCTGCTAGTGTCTTATTGAATTCTCCACCCGAATGTGCAAATTTCGGCGCTCCGTTTATTACAAATATTTTTTTCATAATGTATTTATTTTTCTGTTAATTTTATAACAGAACCAATAGGAAAAGGTTCTCTTTATAAAGAGTTATTAATAAAAAAGCGCTGCAGAATATTTCCTGCAGCGCCTTTAATATATAGAAGTTCTTATGCGATAGTCAACAGAGCCACTCCTTCAAGAACGGAGTCACCTTGGTTCACATATATTTCAGTTACCTTACCATCTATTGGAGCCTGTATGGCATTTTCCATCTTCATGGCCTCTAGCATAGCAACTGTTTGTCCTTTTTTCACTTCGTCGCCTACATTTACCTGTATTCCGATAACGATACCCGGTAGCGGTGATTTTACAACACCCATACCGCTTCCGGCAGGTTTGTTAGCAGTTGGTGCGGAAGCTGTCGCTTTAGGTGCGCTGGCAGCAGGTGCAGGCGCGGCTTTAGCAGCCGGACGAGTAGTAAGGCTTACTTCCTCCTCACTATTAACAAGTTCTACCTTGTAGTTAGTACCGTTTACAGCTACTTCTGCAAGGTCGCCTTCCATTTTATTTACGGCAACGATATATTCCTGGCCGTTGATTCTGTATATGAATTGTTTCATGATGTTTTTTCGAATTTTATTTTCTTACTGGCATTTGAAGCATAGCCTCCCTTTTGTCGGCCCAAGGCAAATAATCTTTCGATACATGTTTTATAGTCAGCACATTGCTTTCTATATCATGCTGATGCTGTACATCATATATAGCCAATGCTATAGCTGCCAATACTTCTTTTGATATATTCTGATCGCTCATTGTTATATTTATTTTGAAGGATTACAGAGGCAGGTTGTCGTGCTTCTTGGCAGGATTAACCTGCTTTTTAGTTCTCAGTTGTTCCAAAGCGCGGATGACACGGAAACGTGTATTGCGCGGTTCGATAACATCGTCGATATAACCGTAACGTGCAGCATTGAAAGGGTTGCAGAACAATTTGTTATACTCTTCTTTCTT
Source organism: Prevotella sp. 10(H) (assembly GCF_000711235.1). Lineage (GTDB taxonomy): Bacteria > Bacteroidota > Bacteroidia > Bacteroidales > Dysgonomonadaceae > Dysgonomonas. The sequence continues at coordinate 155,469 of NZ_JOMI01000003.1, forward strand.
AGCAGCAAGTGCTTCAGCGGGATTTTCAGCATCTTTAATTTCTTTTGCATACAATACTTCGGCAGCACCGTCAGCACCCATAACTGCGATTTCTGCAGTTGGCCATGCATAGTTGATGTCTCCGCGAAGTTGTTTACAACTCATCACAATGTGAGAACCACCGTAAGATTTACGCAGTGTAACTGTTACTTTAGGTACAGTAGCTTCACCATAAGCATAAAGCAATTTAGCACCATGAGTGATTACGCCGCCGTATTCCTGTCCTGTTCCCGGAAGGAATCCCGGTACGTCTACCAACGTTACCAACGGAATGTTGAAAGCGTCGCAGAAGCGTACGAAACGGGCAGCTTTGCGTGATGCATTGATATCAAGTACTCCGGCAAGGTATTTAGGCTGGTTGGCTACAACACCTACCGACTGGCCGTTCATGCGGGCAAAACCGATGATTATATTTTTAGCATAATTAGCATGCACTTCAAGGAATTCGCCATTGTCGATAACAGCACCGATCACCTCAACCATATCATATGGCTTGTTCGGATTGTCAGGGATAATTTCATTCAGTGAATCTTCCATTCTGGCGATAGGGTCGGTACACTCTTTGCGAGGAGCCTCTTCCATATTGTTCTGAGGAAGGAAACTGTACAAATGACGGATAAGAGATATCCCGTCGTCTTCGTTAGCTACAGAGAAGTGAGCCACACCCGATTTAGTAGTGTGTACGCTTGCGCCTCCAAGATCTTCCTGAGTAACATCTTCGCCGGTTACAGTCTTCACTACTTTAGGACCAGTAAGGAACATGTAAGATGTGCCTTCTGTCATCAACGTAAAGTCGGTAAGAGCAGGAGAATATACAGCACCACCGGCACAAGGTCCGAAGATACCCGAAATCTGCGGTACAACTCCCGAAGCAAGTATATTGCGCTGGAATATTTCAGCATATCCGGCTAGGGCGTTCACACCTTCCTGTATACGCGCACCACCCGAGTCGTTGATTCCGATTACAGGGGCCCCTACTTTCATCGCCATATCCATAACTTTGCATATTTTCAATGCCATGGTTTCTGACAACGAACCGCCGATTACAGTGAAGTCCTGTGCGAAAATATAAACCAGACGACCTTCGATAGTACCGCAACCTGTTACAACGCCGTCCCCGAGGAATTTCTGTTTGTCCATACCAAAGTTTGTACTGCGGTGCTCTACGAACATGTCGAATTCTTCGAAGCTGCCTTCGTCGAGTAGCAGCGCTATACGCTCACGTGCTGTGTATTTGCCTTTTGCGTGCTGAGAGTCGATTCTTTTCTGACCCCCGCCCAAACGGGCTTTAGCACGAAGTTCCATTAGCTCTTTTACCTTTTCAAGTTGGCTCATGTTTTAATATTTTAGATTCTGATAAATTAATCTGTTTTACATAAAAATGACTTTACATCATCATTTAGTGAGTAAAGTCATTCTTACTTTATTTGTTTGGATTTTCACACAATTCGGTGAGGACGCTTCCTGTTGATTTAGGATGGAGGAATGCAATGTTGAGGCCTTCTGCTCCTGCGCGTGGTGCCTTGTCTATCAGCTGTACACCTTTCGATTCCATTTCGGCAAGGGCGTTAGCTACTCCATCGGCTACGCTGAATGCGATGTGGTGGATGCCTTCTCCTTTTTTCTCGATAAATTTAGCTATTGTGCTGTCAGGGCTGGTTGGCTCGAGAAGCTCAATTTTTGTTTGTCCTACCTTGAAGAATGCAGTCTTTACCTTCTGGTCTTCCACAACTTCAATGTTATAACATTTCAGACCTAAAACTCCTTCATAGTAAGGTAGTTGTTCTTCGATGCTTTTTACAGCAATACCTAAATGTTCAATGTGCGAAATATTCATGATTTTATCTGAATAAAAAGTTATTATTTAGTTCCGCGCAAAGGTACTATTAAAATATAGAATGACGAAATTAAAAACATAAAAAAACATTGTTTATGCACATAATTCTCAAAAGTGTGCATTTTATATTTATATTTTGTTTAAGTATCTGTAAATTAGATTTTTATATTTTTGCAATTATAATGATTGATAAGTCTTATAATCCGAATAGTAACAAAAGTAGTAGCAATTGAGTTATTTTAACCACTGGCTTATGAACATAAAATTATCCCGTTTGTTCTAATTTTTTTGGAGCGATATATAACAGATAAATCCGGAATTATATCACAAATATGCGATTGGTTTATTTTAACTATTTGGTTAAAATATCTTTTATTATCATTGTTTTTGATATAAAATTGTGTTAAATACACACATTGAGTGAACAATTTATATATCTTTCTCCTTTAAACTATTACACCACTTTTGTTTCATCTTTTAAAGTGAAGACTACTATGAGAATAAAAGGAGCTTTAAAAGCAGGGGATATTTTATATAGAGTTGATCCCCGTAAATTGTCAGTCAAGGTATTTAGAATCGGATATTCCGATGAGAGAAAACAAGCTGAGACCACTCATGAAAATTTCTTTTTAGATAAGAATGAGAGGAAGCAGTTGCAGATGCCTATAGAAAAATTTCCGTTTGAGTTTAAAGGATTATTGTATTTCCTTACAGAAGATGAAGCGAATAATTTTATAAAAACCCAAATTGGAATGTAGAAGTTAATAAAAAAACAAAGCCCTGAAAAGTGATTTTTCAGGGCTTTGTTTTTTTATCGAGAAAGATTGTTATTCCACCTTTATTACTTTACCTGCTCCCGAAATGGATTGGTCTACCTGAGCATTTCCTTTATATCTGACATTTCCGCTACCCGAAACTTTTACATTCAGTATCTTTTCGGCATATACGCTGAAGTTTCCGCTACCCGATACAGAGCATTGTACTGTATCAGCTATTAATCCTAATGTTTCGGTTTTTCCGCTTCCTGAAATAGTACTTTCCAGTTGGTTGACTTTTCCGCCTAAAACGTTGAGGCTGGCCGATCCCGATGCTTTATATTTAATACTGTGAGCTGTAAGGCTATCAATGGTGAAGTTCCCGCTTCCTGATACTGACAATTTCAGGTCTGTTGTTTCAAGTTTGCCTTTTATGTGTGCTTTCATGGCACCGCTGGCACTTATTCTGGTCAGGCCGGTGGAGTTAGTATAAATATCACATTTTGTAGGATTAATATTTTCCTTACTTCCTATCGATAATTTTCCGTCTTTGGATTCGATAGTCAGCAGCGGATAAATGTTTTCATCTGTTTCGATACGCAGATAGGGTGCTGCATCAGTATTCTGTTCGTAAACCATGTTGCAACCACCGCTAAATTCTATTTCTTTATATTCGGCAATATTCACTTCATTTACTGTAATATTTCCGTTGCCTTTAATTGCATTGAATGAGCAGCTTTGCATCCCCATTATCAAAAGGGTAATACCGATTGTGTAAAAAAATGTTTTCATAATAAATATTCTTTTTGAAGTTATAAGTTATAAGTATGACGGGAGAATATATAATCTGGTTACAAATAAATTGAAAAAAAATTAAAAATTGTATTTTCAGGCAAATTATATTAAAACCAAATATTAATTGTCCTTCTCAATAAATTAAGAAATTGGTCGGATACTCCAATAATTTATTATTCCCGTTCGTTTATAGGCTTATACTCTTTTAATTCAGCTGCATTCTTATATGCCGGACGGATAATCCGTTTCTGTCTGAAATTCAATTCTTCGATACGGTGGGCACACCAACCTACAATGCGCGCCATGGCAAACAGAGGCGTATATATTTCCTGCGGAAGCCCGATCATGTCGTAAATAAATCCCGAATAAAAGTCCACATTCGCGCATACCTGCTTATTTACGTTCTTTCCTTTCATTTCCATGAAGTTGAGGATTGCGCGTTCTTCCAACAGTCTATAGAAGTTGTATTCAGCTTCACGCCCTTTTTCTACAGCAAGATCATGAGCCATTTCTTTAAGCAGCATTGTGCGCGGGTCGGAAATTGTATAAATAGCATGGCCGATTCCATATATTAAACCGGACTTGTCGTACGCTTCTTTATTGAGTATTTTCAACAGATAACGGTCTACTTCTTCAACGCTAGTCCAGTTCTTTACATTTGCTTTGATATTTTTCATCATATCAATGACTTTCAAGTTGGCGCCTCCGTGTAATGGCCCTTTAAGTGAGCCGATACCGGCAGCAATTGCAGAATAGGTATCTGTTCCGGCAGAACTTGTCACACGTACTGTGAATGTAGAGTTATTTCCTCCTCCGTGGTCGGCATGCACCATAAGGGCAAGGTCGAGTATCTTAACATCCAAAGGGGTATAGTGATGTCCTTTCATCATGTAAAGGAAGTTTTCAGCCAGTGAAAGATTTGGCTGCGGATGCCTGATATGCAAAGATTTTCCGCAGCTATGCCGTAATGCATTGTGCGCATAGGCTATGATAGTAGGGAATGTGGCTATCAGGTTCAATGACTGTTTTATGAGGTTATCGGGTGAGATATCATCCGGCTTTTCATCGAATGTGTATAATTCGAGTACGCAACGCGAAAGATAATTCATAATGTCATTTCCTACCAGGTCTAGGATATGCATAACGATTTTGGGCTTCAAATCCATGATACAGCTCATCAGTTCCGAAAAATCGCTTAGTTCTTCTTTTGTGGGCAGGTTTCCTGAAAGGATGAGATATACTACTTCCTCAAAACCCAACCTGTTTTCTTTCTGGGCGCCTTTTACAATATCTTCCAGACTGATTCCCCTGTATAACAGTTTACCCGGAATAGGAGTCAGTTTCCCGTCTTCGCCGCGCTCGTATCCGACTACATCGCCTACTTTGGTAAGCCCGACGATTACACCTGTATGATCTTCGTTGCGGAGTCCGCGCTTTACACCCATTTTTTTAAATTGTTCGGGATCGAAATTACTGGTAGTGCATACTGTTCCCGATATTTTGTCAACTATTCTTTTACCGAGTAATCTGTCCATAATATTTTATATATGAGTTATACATTTTCAGAATATTAAATCGCAATTACGCTCTATATCATTAATTTTTGCACCGAGGCTTTTATAAAATGTGATAGCGGGGTGATTCCATTCGGATACCTGCCACCGCAGCCCGTTACAATTTTCTTCTTTGGCTTTGTCAATAACCTTATTTATCAGCAAAGTACCTATTCCTTTGCCTCTGTACTCTTGCCTGACATACAGGTCGTCCATATACATGGATTTTCCGGTCCATGTATAATATGCAAAGAAAAAGTTAACGTAGCCAACAATTATACCATCCTCATTTCGAGCGACAAAGCCATGTATATATTCTTTCTCTCTTTTCATTCTTTCGGCCGTATTGACCATATTCTCGGGTAATTTCTCGAAAGCGGCAAATTCATGAAAAAGAGAGATAAGCTCTTCGAAATCGGATTCTTGTATGGGTTCTGTTTTTATATTCATATTATTAGATTATTGTTTATAAAAATTGTCGATACTTTCATTTTCCTGCCAGTTATATTCTATTCTGAAAGCAATCCTGCGGGCTTCTTCGAGTCCAAAAATATCCCGGATAAATCCGAGTGCCATATCCATGCCAGCACTGATTCCCGAAGAAGTATAATATTTTCCGTCTTTTACCCAGCGCGCCTCTCTTATCCATAAGACATTTGCTGAACTTTCCTTTACCCAATCGAAAGAGCGTTTATTCGACGTCGCTTTTCTACTGTCCAGAAGGCCGGTTTTGGCAATTAGTGCACTACCTGTACAGACAGTCAATACATATTCGCTTTTCGACGCTAGCAGTTTTATTTTTTCAATGAATATCTTGTTGTTTATTTCAGTTCTTGTACCTAAACCTCCGGGGATAAATAATACGTCATTTTTGTCGATAATAAGAGAGTCCAGTGGGTCGGTTATAATTTCAACATTATCTGTATTTTTTATGATTCCGCCTTTTTCAGAGAAATACCGTAATGTACAATCTCCTATTTTGCCAAATATTTCAACAGGGCCGAAGATATCCAGTGTTTCGAAATCAGGAAATAGAATAACATTAAAAATCATATTATCATATCTGTTTTGATTTCATGTAATTCAATGCACTGCCGGCTTTGAACCATTCTATCTGTATATCATTATATGTATGGGCGACTTCAAATGATTCTTTAGTTCCGTCTGAATGTTCCAGTTCTACAACAAGATTTTTGCCCGGTTTGAAATGTGTTAATCCGAGTATGCTTATCTTATCGTCTTCACGTATTTTGTTATAATCGTCTTTATTAATAAATGTCAGTGCCAGCATACCCTGCTTTTTCAGATTTGTTTCGTGGATACGGGCAAAGGATTTTACCAAAATGGCTTTTACATTCAAAAATCGTGGTTCCATAGCTGCATGTTCGCGAGACGAACCCTCGCCGTAGTTTTCTTCAGCTACAACTATAGAGCCTAAGCCTGCAGCTTTGAATTGTCGGGCAAGTTTTGGTACAGAGATATATTCGCCCGTTTCAGTATCCAAAACTGCATTTGTCTTATCATTAAAAGCATTGACTGCCCCAATCAGCATATTGTCAGATATATTATCGAGGTGTCCGCGAAAACGCAGCCAAGGCCCTGCCATAGATATATGGTCGGTAGTACATTTCCCTTTTGCCTTTATCAATAAAGGTTGTTCGATAATATCTTTGTCATCCCATGCAGAGAAAGGTTTGAGTTCCTGTAAGCGTTGAGAATCGGGTGCAATCTTTATCTCTCTTTCGGAGCCATCCGCAGAAGGGGCAACGAAACCATTATCATCATTCTCATAGCCTTTAGGCGGCAGTTCATATCCTTTCGGTTCCTGCAATTTTACCATTTCTCCTTTTTCGTTTGACAGAGTATCGGTCATCGGATTGAAGCACAAGTTCCCAGCAATACTCAATACTGCTACTATTTCGGGAGAGGTAACAAAAGCATGTGTATTCGGATTGCCGTCATTACGCTTGGCAAAGTTGCGATTGAAAGATGTCACTATTGAATTCGGACGGTCAGGATTCTCTGTTTCCCGCTTCCATTGGCCAATACAAGGTCCGCAGGCATTTGCCATAATAGTTGCTCCGGCTTCTTCGAATGTTGATAATATACCGTCTCTTTCCGCTGTATACCGCACCTGTTCCGATCCGGGATTGATAATAAATTGTGCTTTTACCTTTATGTTTTTATCTTTAGCATCGGCAATAACAGATGCAGCACGCGACATATCTTCATACGATGAGTTTGTACATGAGCCTATCAGACCTACTTCCATCCTTTGCGGATAGCCTTTCTCTCTTACTACTTTTGCAAACTCCGAAATAGGATGTGCTGCATCAGGTGTAAACGGCCCGTTGATATATGGCTCGAGGGTAGATAAATCGATTTCAATCACTTGGTCGAAATATTTCTGCGGATCACTGACGACTTCTACATCCGGTTGCAGATATTCTATTATTTTATCAGCCATTGCGGCAACATCTGCTCTGCCTGTAGCTTTCAGATATTCCGACGCTTTTTGATCGTATGGAAAAATAGATGTGGTAGCGCCGACTTCTGCGCCCATATTGCATATAGTAGCTTTACCTGTTGCCGAAAGTGAAGCCGTTCCCTCGCCAAAATATTCGATGACTGTATTTGTTCCACCTTTCACGGTCAGTATTCCTGCTAGTTTCAGGATCACATCTTTCGGTGAAGCCCATCCTGAAAGCTTTCCTGTAAGCTTTACACCTATAATTTTCGGCATTTTCAATTCCCATGGCATTCCGGCCATTACATCTACCGCATCTGCTCCTCCGACACCGATTGCAATCATGCCGAGGCCTCCGGCATTAGGAGTATGTGAGTCCGTGCCTATCATCATTCCACCGGGAAATGCATAATTCTCTAGCACTACCTGATGGATTATTCCTGCTCCGGGTTTCCAGAAACCGATTCCGTATTTATCAGATACGGCACTGAGAAAATCGTATACTTCTTTATTGGTTATTTCCGCAGTATGCAGGTCTTCCTTTGCTGACTTAAATGCCTGTATAAGATGGTCGCAGTGCACAGTAGATGGCACAGCAACACGTGTACGTCCTGAGTTCATCAACTGAAGCAATGCCATCTGTGCAGTTGCATCCTGCATGGCAACCCTGTCGGGTGAGAAGTTCACATAATCTGTTGCCCGTGCAAAATCCTTAATATTATTGACTTCTGACAGATGGGCATAGAGTATTTTTTCACTTAAAGTCAGCGGGCGGTTCAGAAATCTTTTAGCATCATTGGTTTTCTGTGCATAAGATTTATAAAAAGCCTGAATCATATTTATGTCAAAAGTGTTACTTGCCATTACAGATTGATATTTTTTGTGGTAATTATTTTTCGTTTCGTCAGAATACAAAGATAACAAAATATCTGTTAGTTCTTAGTTCCTATCATGTATACAGGGGTTAGTCTTTAATACAAAATGATAAAAAATATCTGCTTAATGTGTATATGATGACTTTTAATTTTATGTATTCTTTTGCGGGAACAGGCTATTTTAAGAAAGACATTAAATCGTGAGAGATTTTATTTATCATTGATAAAAAAATAAGATGAGAAACAAAGTTTATTTTAATGTGATAATTTATTCTTTTCCATATTAAAAATGTCAAAGAATCTGAATTGAAGATATACTTAAAGAGTATTTTCTTACTTTTGTATTTCAAAAAAGAAATCTTGCATGAAAAATGGCTTTATTATAATATTATTTTTATTATTCACAACTTTAACAATATATGCACAACCCTCTTCTGAAAGACTGATCCGGCAAGGAGTTTCTTTGCACGACAAAGGACGTTATAAGGAAGCGATTGCATGTTACGAGGAGGCATTGAAAGTTAATCCGACCTCCATGTCGGCTGTTTATGAAATGTCTTTGTCGTACTTACAGCTGAAAGACTATGATAAGGCTTTACGGAATAGCGGAAAGGTTATTGCTGCTAATTTCCAGCCTTTATTAATGGATGCATACATTGTGAAAGGAACGGCATTAGCTAATCAGGATAAGATGAACGAGGCGCTCAGAACATTGAATGAGGCACTCGAAAAATGTGGGGATGAATATCTTTTACATTTCAATCTGGGACTTTGTTATTTCAACAATAAGGACAACCGTATGGCAGTGCAGCATTTGCGAAAAGCAATTGAGATAGATGCGACACATGCCAGTGCATTTTTGTTATATGCTTATGCTTTGAACGATTTGGGAAGATGGGTTCAGAGCTTTTATTCGTTCCACTTTTTCCTTCTGCTCGAACCTAATACCGGGAGATCAAGTGATGCTTTCGGCGAAATGTATGACATAATAAATGCACAACTCGACGCAGGTTCAGATAAACTTTTGCCGGAAGACGGTATCGACAGGAATATTCTTTATAATGCTATACAGCAGAAGAAAACAGGAGCGACGGACGAGATATCACAGTATGATTTTTTCGTAGAATCATCTAAATTGATTTTCTTTACATTGTCGCAGATGCAAAATGATACACAAAACGGTCTGATGTGGTATTTCTTTGTGCCTACTTATGAAGAGATATTGGGTTCGGGGCATTTCGATACCTATTGCCGTTATGTAAGTGTTGCATATTTTCCGGAATCACTCACATGGTGGGAGAATAATAAGACCCATGTGGATAATTTTATAGAATGGTTCGAGAACGGACAAGGCGGAGTAGACGAGGAAGCAGATTACGGGGATGATTCGGATCTTGATGAAGCCCTTTGAGAGAATGATTAAGAATAAATGTTACAGGAAGCAGAGAATAGATTAATAGAGCGGCTCCATGACCCTAAGACCCAGCAGTCCGCCTTTTCTGAACTGGTAAAAGAGTTCAGCGAAGTATTGTATTGGCAGATTCGTAAAATAGTATTGAGTCACGATGATGCCAATGATGTTTTGCAGAATACATTTATTAAAGTCTGGACAAGCATCGACAATTTCAGAAGCGAATCTAAGATATCCACATGGTTGTATCGTATAGCAATAAATGAAGCTATAACATTCTTGAATAAGCAACGCACACAAAATAATGTATCGATGGACGATGCGGATACATTTTTATTATCCCGCCTCGAAAGCGATGAATATTTCGATGGCGACGAGGCCCAGATCAAATTACAAAAAGCAATATTGACACTACCCGAAAAACAACGCATCGTTTTTAATATGAAATATTTTGATGAGATGAAATACGAGGAGATGTCAGAGATTCTTGAAACCTCTGTGGGAGCCTTGAAAGCATCATATCATCATGCTGTGAAAAAAATTGAGGAATTTTTATCGGTTGACGATTAAACCTTTTTGTGTTACCTTAGTCTATAATATAGATAGAGTTTGTTAAAGAATTAAGTATTATGTTGGATAAAATCGACAAAAGTAAGACACCGTTTAAGATTCCCGAAAATTATTTCGAGAATTTTAATGCCGAAATGATGGACAAGCTTCCTTCCAAGCAAACGGAAAAAGCGAAGATTGTTCCATTGTGGAAAAAGGTGCTGCCTTGGTCGGCTGCAGCTGCAATGCTATGCGGAATTGTGTTTTCTACGGGAGTATTTAAACAAAATGCTACCGAAGATCCCGAGCCCGTAATATCGTCGGCAGTGGCTTCTTCTGTGGATGAAGATGATTATTATCATTTCCTGGAAGACGAGGTTGCAAGAGCTAACAGATTTGACGACACTTTTTATAGTAATAATTAAACCTAAATACGTTTTATATGAAGTTTAAAAGTATTCTGGCCGTGTTGATACTTATTATGAGTTCGACACTTTCAGTAAGCGGTCAGGGTCTGAAGAGAAGCGGTTTTGACATAGAAACAATAAAGAAGGAGAAAGCAGCATTCCTTATAAAGGAGCTTGAACTTACCGACGCCGAAGCCAAAGCATTTATTCCTTTGGAGTCGGAATTTGTGTCAAAAAAATTTGAAGTAAACAGAGAAGCGCGCTACGAAACTCGTGCGCTACAAGAGAAGCCAAATAAAACAGAAGAGGATTATGAACGGATTACCCGTCTGAATCTGGAGTCGGAGAAAAGAGAAGCTGAGCTTCAAATAGAGTATTACAAAAAATTTGCAGACGTTCTCTCCGCTCAAAAAATAGAAAAATACCGGGGAGTAGACCTGAAGTTTAAGGAACATATGCTGCAGAAACTTGGCGAACACAGAAAATCAAGGCCGCATCGCCACAGACAAGGAAAATAAATTGACAAAAAGTTTGTTTTATTATAAAATATATATACTTTTGTTCCAATAAAGAATATATTATGTATAATAAAGCACATCATCATCATTTGTTATTACTGCCATAAGGTGAGTAACATATATTGATGTGATGATGTTTACAAAAATATAGAAAGAGCTTACCTGATGAGGGTAGGCTCTTTTTTTTGTTGAAATAAATATAAAACAAATATACTATGGTATTAAGAATTGCAGTACAGTCGAAAGGACGTTTATTTGAAGAAACAATGGAGCTTCTACAGGAAGCCGGTGTAAAACTGAATAATATTAAGCGTACATTACTCGTTCCCGCGAAAGGTTTTCCGGTAGAAATACTTTTTCTACGTGATGATGATATACCGCAGGCAGTTGCAACCGGTGTAGCTGATATCGGTGTGGTAGGAGAAAATGAGTTTGTAGAAAAGAACGAGGCTGCTGAAGTTATAAAGCGACTCGGTTTTAGCAAATGTCGCCTGTCGCTGGCTATACCTAAAGACGAAAAATATGAAGGTATAAAATGGTTTGAAGGGAAAAAGATAGCAACATCTTATCCTTTCATCCTGAATAAATATATGAAAGAACATAATATCAATTCTGATATTCATATCATTAGCGGGTCTGTAGAAATTTCGCCGAGTATAGGCTTGTCGGATGCTATTTTTGATATTGTTAGTTCGGGAGGTACACTTGTGAGCAACCGTCTGAAAGAAGTAGAAGTTGTAATGCAATCCGAGGCTTTACTTATTGCTACAAAAAATCTTTCGCAGGAAAAGAAAGATATTCTAGATGAACTGATATTCAGAATCGAAGCAGTACAGACTGCAACTGATAAAAAATATGTACTTTTGAATGCGCCCGAAGATAAACTTGATGAAATAATTGATATCCTTCCCGGAATGCGCAGCCCTACTGTTACACCATTAGCAACAAAAGGCTGGTGCTCGGTGCAGTCGGTAGTCGACGATAAACGTTTCTGGGAAGTAATCAGCAGGTTAAAATCATTGGGAGCAGAAGGAATATTAGTTTTACCAATCGAAAAAATGATATTATGATTCAGGTTTCAGATGATATTGTATTATATCCTTTGTCGGTGGACGACATTTTCAAGATTTTCAATACTTTGAATGACGAACGTGAATATATGCGTGAGTGGCTACCCTTTGTAGACACAACAAAAGAGGTGGAAGATACAGCCAGTTTTGTAAACCACGTGCTGGAAACGACCGATCAGCAATTCACTATCTATTATCAGGAGAAGTTTGTAGGTCTTGTAGGATTCAAAGATACGGACAATGCCAACAAAAAGATAGAGATTGGTTATTGGCTTTCTCAATACGCACAGGGCAAAGGCATCATGGTGCACTCGGTACTTAAACTTATACAACATGCTTTTTCCGAAATGGATATGAACCGTATACAGATAAGAGTTGCAGTCGGAAATCATAAAAGTCGACGAATTCCTGAAAAGTTGGGTTTTCAGTTCGAAGGAGTTGAGCGCGACGGCGAATTACTTGTAGATAACGTTTATACCGATATTGCCGTATATAGTTTGTTGAAGAGAGAATTTAAAGGATAAAACGATGCAGATTATAAAATATCCCGAACGTTCCGAATGGGCTTCTATACTTGCCCGCCCGCAGTTTGATACATCTTCGTTGAATGATACGGTAAGTACAGTGCTATCTGATATTAAGAAAAGAGGAGATGAAGCGGTTATGGAATATGAGGAAAAGTTTGACAAAATAAGACTTACATCCTTACTTGTAGACTCAGCCGAGATAGAAGAATCTGAATATTTAGTTTCGGAAGAATTAAAAGCTGCAATCTGTCTGGCTAAAAAGAATATAGACTCTTTTCACCGTAGCCAGATTTTTGAAAGTAAGAAAATAGAAACAACCGAAGGTGTCACATGCTGGCAAAAGGCAGTAGCTATCGACAAGGTCGGCTTATATGTTCCCGGAGGAACAGCGCCTCTATTTTCAACCGTATTGATGCTTGCCGTTCCGGCAAAAATAGCGGGTTGTAAAGGAATAATTCTTTGTTCACCACCGAATAGAGAAGGAAAAATACATCCGGCAATTCTTTTTGCAGCAAAAGAGGCCGGAGTAGATAAAATATTCAAGATTGGAGGTATACAGGCTATAGGCGCAATGGCTTATGGTACCGAATCAGTTCCTAAGGTTTATAAGATATACGGGCCGGGCAACCAGTATGTTATGGCAGCAAAACAACTGGTCAGCCTACGCGATGTGGCGATAGATATGCCTGCCGGGCCATCGGAAGTGCAGGTAATAGCAGACGATTCGGCAAACGCGGCATTTGTTGCAGCCGATTTACTATCACAGGCGGAACATGGGGCGGATAGTCAGGTAATACTGACAACTACCAGTGAATCGTTTATTTCGGATGTATTACAGGAAATAGAACTGCAATTGTTTGAACTACCCCGTCGTGAAATTGCTGAAAAGGCTTTACAGAATAGTAAATTAATCTTGTTGAGGAGTAATAGTGAAATAATCGACATGACAAATCAGTATGCTCCCGAACATCTGATAATAGAAACCTCCGACTATATGGATATAGCCGATAAAATTGTTAATGCAGGCTCGGTATTTCTCGGGCATCATACGCCTGAAAGTGCAGGGGACTATGCATCAGGAACGAATCATACGTTACCTACCAACGGGTATGCGACGGCATATAGCGGTGTCAATCTGGATAGTTTTGTGAAGAAAATTACCTTTCAGAAAATCACTAAAAAGGGTATCCGAAATCTCGGGCCAGCAATAGAAATAATGGCTGAGAGTGAGGAATTATTTGCACATAAGAATGCGGTAACTTTAAGGTTGAAAGAATGATAATACCTCTGATTCTTGAATATAAGACTAAAGGCTATGAGGATATGCTGGTATTGCGTCACAAGATATTGCGCGAACCGCTTGGCTTGACTTTTTCAGAGAAAGATATTGAAAAAGATAAGGGCGATATTCTGATGGCGCTTGTCTTACCTAAAGAGCAGAAGATGCTGGCCTGCTGTATTTTTACCCGTGTAGATGAACACACGGTTAAGCTTCGTCAAATGGCTGTAGATAGAGAACAACAAAAGAGCGGATTAGGAACCAGCATGCTCTCTTTTGCCGAATATGTAGCCGAGAGAGAAGGTTTCGAAAAGATTGTGTTGAATGCCCGTAAAGTAGCCGTGGCTTTTTATCAGAAGTATGATTATAAAATTATTGGAGAAGAATTTACAGAAGTGGGTATTCCTCATTTCAGAATGGAAAAACGAATAAAAATGGAAAAGGAAAAACAACAGGTAGTCGACGAAGTATTGAAATATATCGATATTACTCTTACTCCTTTCGGCAAACCGCAACGCGGAGTTATCGATGTGGAGAAACGCGATCCGATGTACGACGGCAACGGAGTCGTATATATGCTTTCGATATTCGAAAAAGGAGAGTTAGTAAATAACCGTATCGGTACTTATATGGTATTGCTGAATAAAGGCGACCAGGCTGGATTTCATGAACATGGTACTAAAAAGGAACAGGAACTGTATGTGCTTGTACATGGCGAAGGGGAGTATATCGAACGTCAAGGCTTGGATAAGATAACAAGGAAGTTCAATCTGAAAAAGGGTAATGTAACCTCGATACAAGGCGACAATAATTACCATTCCATTATCAATACAGGCGATGAACCATTGATTATATTTGTGGTAACGACCTATGAAAAGGCCTGATTAATTATTTTTTACTATCGGTAAGTATCCGATTTTAACAATTATCATTACATTTAGGCAGGTAAATAAATTGTCGAATTTCTAAATCTATTTTATTATGGGTAAAAGAATATTAATGCTGGCCGGTGATTTTGTTGAAGATTACGAATTGATGGTACCATATCAGGCTCTTTGCAGTGTAGGATTCCATGTTGACGTGGTTTGTCCGGGTAAAAAAGCCGGTGATCAGTTAGCAACGGCTATACACGATTTTGTGGGATTTCAGACCTATGTGGAACTTCGGGGACATAATTTTACGCTTAATAAAAGTTTAGACAGTGTAAAACTTGAAGATTATGCAGGGTTGTATATTACAGGGGGGCGCGCTCCCGAATATATCCGGCTCGACCCTAAAGTGATAGAATACACCCGGTATTTCTTCGAAAAGAATCTTCCCGTAGCAGCTATCTGCCATGGAATACAAATTCTTACGGCTGCAAATGTTGTAAAAGGTCGTACATTAACTTGCTATGTGGCTGTAGGGCCGGAAGTAACACTTGCGGGCGGTAATTACAAAGATATCCCTGCAACGGAAGCTATAACCGACGGTAATCTGACTACTTCTCCTGCATGGCCGGGACATCCTGCTATTTTGAGAGAGTTTTATAAATTGCTGGGAGTAAAAATAGAATTGTAAATCAGATAAATTAAAGAACTATTGAATGTCCTTTGTGTAAATCTGAAAGTGAAATATGCAAAGGACATTAATTTAATGACAATAATATAACAATGAATCTGCAACAACTGGTACGCAAAAACGTATGGAATATGAAGCCGTATTCCTCGGCACGCAATGAATTTAAAGGGGAGGCTTCTGTTTTTTTAGATGCGAACGAGAATCCTTTGAATGATAAATACAACCGTTATCCCGATCCTTTACAATGGGCATTGAAAGAGAAAATAGCTAACGTAAAAGGTACTGTACCTGAAAAAATGTTTCTTGGTAACGGAAGTGATGAGCCGATAGACTTTGTAATACGTATATTCTGTGAACCGCGTATAGATAATATTGTTGCAATCGATCCTACATATGGCATGTATCAAGTCTGTGCCAATGTGAATGATGTGGAGTATCGCAAAGTATTGCTTGACGAAAATTTTGACCTCGATGCACAGAGATTATTAGATAAAACAGATAATAATACCAAACTGATTTACCTCTGTTCTCCGAATAATCCGACAGGAAATCTTCTGAACAGAGAAGAAATAAAGAAAGTATTGGATACATTTCAGGGAATTGTGGTTATAGATGAGGCATATATCGATTTTGCATCTGAAACCTCATGGATAAACGAATTGGATAAATATCCGAATCTCATTGTCTTTCAAACATTCTCCAAAGCATGGGGATTAGCTGCTGTTCGTTTGGGAATGGCATTTGCTTCGATTGAGATTATCGGACTTTTCAATAAAATTAAATATCCCTATAATGTGAATATCCTTACCCAGGAGTATGTAAGTGCCGAACTTGATAAACTCGAAATGAGGAAAGAATGGGTGAGGGAATTGCTGAAAGGACGTGATTTCTTGAAACAGGAGTTATCCAATCTGCCATTTGTAGAAAAGATATATCCTACCGATGCCAACTTTATTTTGGTAAAGGTTACCGATGCTAACGGTCTGTATAAGCAACTTGCCGATAAAGGTGTTATTGTCCGCAATCGTAATTCCATTTCTCTTTGTGCCGGATGCTTGCGGGTAACAGTGGGAACGGAGGAAGAGAATAAGACGTTATTAAAGGTTTTAAATACATTTGGTATAAAAGATGAAAAAACGAGCATTATTTATCGACCGTGACGGAACAATAGTCATCGAACCGCCTACAGATTATCAATTAGATAGTCTTGAAAAACTGGAATTTTATCCAAAAGTTATCCGTAACCTTTACTTTATCCGTAAGAACCTCGACTTTGAGTTTGTGATGGTAACTAATCAGGACGGATTAGGTACTTCATCTTTTCCAGAACATACATTTTGGCCACCCCACAATCTAATGCTGAAAACTTTGCAGGGAGAAGGCATTACGTTCGACGATATACTTATCGACCGTAGTTTCCCTGAAGATAGCCTTCCTACGCGCAAGCCCGGAACAGGCATGCTCGGAAAATATACCTCAGGGGAATATGACTTGGAGCATTCTTTCGTTATCGGCGACCGTATGACGGATGTAGAATTGGCAAAGAATTTGGGAGCGAAGGCAATCTTTTTGCGGGATGATATGGACATTCCGGAAGAATTACAGGATATATGCGCCTTGCAGACTGCCGACTGGGACATGGTGACCGAGTTCCTTTTTGCCGGAGAACGCAAAGCCGAGGTAAAACGTACTACCAAAGAAACGGATATTTATGTTTCCCTGAATCTCGATGGTAAAGGAAATTGCGACATCACTACCGGACTTGGTTTTTTCGATCATATGCTGGAACAGATAGGTAAGCATTCTGGAATGGATCTGACTATAAAAGTAAAAGGTGACCTCGATGTAGACGAACATCATACAATTGAAGATACAGCCATTGCTCTCGGTGAAGCGCTTTATAAAGCTTTCGGCGATAAGCGGGGTATCGAGCGTTACGGGTATTATCTTCCGATGGACGATTGTTTGTGCTCGGTTGCCCTTGATTTCGGAGGGCGTGCATGGCTAATATGGGATGCCGATTTTCAGCGCGAACGGGTAGGGGATATGCCTACTGAAATGTTTATGCACTTTTTCAAATCATTGAGTGATTCTGCCAGGATGAATCTGAATATGAAAGCCGAAGGTAAAAACGAACATCACAAAATAGAAGGTATATTCAAAGCCTTTGCCCGAGCACTTAAAATGGCAAAGAAAAGG
Organism: Prevotella sp. 10(H); assembly: GCF_000711235.1. Classification (GTDB taxonomy): domain Bacteria; phylum Bacteroidota; class Bacteroidia; order Bacteroidales; family Dysgonomonadaceae; genus Dysgonomonas. The sequence goes on from NZ_JOMI01000003.1 coordinate 173,310, forward strand.
GATATATTTAATTATGAGCTTCCATCTACCAAAGGAGTAATCTGAATATTTAGATAATCTTAATATTTAGATAATCTTAATACAATAAATAGAGGTAAATATCTGTTTTTATGGAAACATTAACGCCTCATTTTTCATTTTTTGTGTAAGTTTGCACCGATGAAAAAATATATAATTACAGTATTTCTGTTACTTGCCGTTTTTTCTGCACTGAGCGCTCAGAGTAACAGGCGTAGATCTGCAAACCGGCCTGCTGCTGTCAGACAGACAAAAGAGGTGAAGACAGATTCTGTACCTTCTGTTCCTGTAGCCTTACCGGTCGACAGTATTAAGACAGATACTGCTAAAGTTGCAACTCCGTCTATGTATGTATGGAAAATTACACCTCGTTTGGGTGAGCGTATCTTTTTGCCAATGGATACGGCCACTTTAGATTTTCATCAAAGTTTGCTTGTCGACGGGCTCGATGTAACAATGGGATATTTAGGAAATGTGGGGTCGCCCTTACAGTCAAAAATATTCTTTAATCGTCCTGATCCTTCCCGTTTTGTATTTCTTGATGCTATGTATCATTGGCGTAAGAACCCTGAAGATAAATACTTCATGAATACTAAGATACCTTATTCAAATGTAACTTACCAGACCGGAGGAGGAGGTGAAAGTTCGGAACACCGTTTGCAGACCGAAGTTTCAATTAATGCAGGAAAGAAACTGAATGTTGGCTTTGACTTTGATTACGTTTATTCGCGGGGGTATTATACATCCTTGTCAAACAAGCAGATGAGTTATGATTTTTATGCCAGCTACATAGGCGATAAATATAAGATGCATGCATTCTTACACAACAATAATTTCAATAATATTGAAAATGGAGGGATAACTAATTCTCTTTATATAACCAATCCTAATTCGGACGAAATAAGGCAGACGGAATTCCGCGGCAATTCTCTCGATATTCCGATCAGGATGCAGCATACATGGAATAAAATGCGTGGTCGACACTTATATGTAACTAATCGCTACGATCTGGGTAATGATGAGGAAGAATACATGGTGAATGATACAACAAAGGCTTGGCGAAAGAAGGAAAATTACGTGTCTCCTGCCAGTGTTATACTAACAACTCATTATACCGATCAAAAACGCCGTTTTGTTTCCGAATTCAATCAAATGGATGAGTTATATCCTTATTATACAGGTATTAACGGAGATGTAGTGAACGGGCCGAAATATAGCAATAATGCGAACGATTTTATGTCCTATTATTCCTTCAAAAATACGCTCGCTCTGGCTATGAATGAAGGCTTTCGCAAGTGGACAAAGTTTGGTCTCACTGCTTTTGCCGAATATGATATGCGAAAATATTCGATACCCGGAGCGCTGCCCGGATTACATGAACGTGAAGGAGAAAATGCTCTTACTATAGGTGGCGTTTTATCGAAAGAGAAAGGTAAATATTTAAAATACAGGGCTTCGGGTGAATTTAATATTCTTGACGGAAAAGACTCCAAGCTAGAAGGGGAAATAACTACCATGTTGAAGATATTTGGAAAAGATGTATCTGCAAAGGCTCATGCGTATGTAAAGAACATAAGCCCGAGTTATTTCCAGAAGAATTTTTCTACCAAATATTGGAACTGGACAAGTGAAAATACTGACTTTAGCAATACTAACAGGGTTTTTGTCGGCGGAGAAATTTCTTTTCCTGAATTGTCTTTTTCCAAGACACGTATCAGCGGAGGGGTTGAGAATATAAAGAATTACATATATTATAATTCAGATAGGCTGGTTGCTCAGGAATCAGGCAATGTGCAAGTGATTTCCCTTCAACTCAACCAGGATCTGAAAGCTGGCGTTTTTCACTGGGATAATCAAATAGTATACCAAAAAACGAGTAATGATAAAGTAATTCCTTTACCCGATCTTAGCGTTTATACTAATATTTACTTGTTGACTAAAATAGCAAAAGTATTGACTTTTCAATTGGGGGTTGATGCGCATTTCCACACAAAATATTATGCGCCCGGATACGAGCCGTTGACGATGCAGTTTTATAATCAAAGGAATGAAGAAATCGGAAATTTTCCTATTGCGACAGCTTATGTAAATCTGCATCTTAAATATACCCGATTCTATATAATGATGTATAATCTGGCCGATGGAATGGGCAATGGCCAGTCGTTCTCTCTCTATCGTTATCCTGTGAATCCGAGGATGTTGAAATTAGGACTATCGTGGCGTTTCAATAATTAATCCGGCTTATGACAAAGACAAAGAAACTCATATCTGCTACCGGAGTGATAATTGTCTTGGCAGTTATCTCCCTTTTCCTTTTTAGTGATAATGGAAAGCCTAAGGATTTTGAGGAAATAAAGAATGTGGGTGTTCTTCGTATTGTAACGGATTATAATTCTGTCGGTTATTTTGTATCCGGGGATACGATTGCCGGTTTCAATTACGATCTTATCCAGCTGCTAAAACAATATATACCACTGAAAATAGAAATAAAGCTTGAGTCCGGGCTGGATAAGAGCATAGAAGGTCTTAAATATGGGAAATACGATGTTATGGCGCGTAATATTCCAATCACATCCGAACTTCGGGGAAGTTTGATATTTACAGAACCTGTAGCCCAGAACAGACAGGTACTCGTTCAACGCAAAAAAGAATATAACGACGGGGTTGAACCGTTAAGAAGTCATCTTGCTTTGGCAAAAAAAACATTGTACGTTGCTGCCGATTCCCCTGCCATATTAAGAATACGCAATCTTTCACACGAAATAGGAGATACTATTTACATTAAAGAAGATCCTCTTTACAGTGCAGAACAGTTGGCTATGCAGGTAGCATCCGGAGAGATAGACTATGCCGTTTGCGACGAAAAGAGGGCGGCAAAGGTGGCTGAATCTTTGCCCGAAATAGATTATTCGACACTTATAGGATTTACACATATAGAAGCATGGGTGGTAAGTGAAAAATCTCCGGTTTTGCTGGATTCATTAAACCAATGGATAAGGCAGGTGAAAAATACGAAAGAATACGACAGGATATATCAAAAATATTATAATTAACATACGGTTCTGTCGGTTTGTTATTTACTTACAGAACACCTCAAACCTGTTTAATTGCTCATTCATTATTGATCAGACAATGAAAAGGTCATTTTCTACCTTATTTATAATTATCTCTATATTATCAGCATGTACTTTGGAACCTGATTCGAAAAGACCGTTTTTAAATCTTGGATTCGAATATTCAGTGCCTGATAATGATATTCCTCTGAGATGGAATATGTGGAATCCCGAGTATGATTTTAAACTAGTGGATAGGCGCGAGGAATCGGGTAAATGTTTTAAAATAGAAAGTAAGCATTTATATAGTAAAGAATTCCGTTTTTTTGGAACATTGCCTCTTGATCTTGTACTAGGTAAAGAAGTGGAACTAAGGGGAAAAATAAGAGTTCATTCGGTCAATGACGGATTTTCAGGGTTATGGTGTAGTGTATCACAATGCGATAGTACCCTGTTCTTTGATGATATGAAAGATCGGGGTATAAAAGGTACCACTGATTGGCAATTGGTTTCACTGAAAGTTAATGTCGATACGCAAGCAACAGATATTAACTTCGGTGGAATTTTGTCAGGAAGCGGTACAGCATGGTTCGACGATTTTGAGATTTTTATCGATGGAATCAAACTCATTGAATCTGACCCTTCAGTGCTTGAACCGAAAAAAGAAGAAATTTCATCGTTACAGAAATATATACATCCATTAGAGACACTCGATCCTGATGTAAAATCAAATAATGATCTTGAAGTATTAGATAAGATGATTCAGCATGCAAAAGTGATAGGGCTAGGTGAATCTTCGCATGGTACAAGTGAGATATTTCAGATGAAGCATAGGATAATCAGATACCTTGCAGAAAAACATGGCTTTGATATTTTTTCAATAGAGGCCAATATGCCGGAAGCATGCGAAATAAACAATTATATCAAAGGTCTTGGAAGCCAAGAAATTAATCCCATAAAAAATATGTATTATGGCGTATGGAGCACACACGAAGTGAGGAATATGATAGAATGGATGAAAACTTATAATTCTGCGGTCGATAGAATGCAATTTACAGGATTTGATATGCAGTTTTGTGATGAATCAGTTAAAGTATTAGAATCAGCTTTTATCAGGAACAAAAATGTCAAATCACACATAAAAGAGTTGAAAAATAAGTTAACCGAAAGAAAGGATTATACTAAACCCTTATCAGAGGAGGAGTCGAAACTTATTAAAGAAAAAATAAATATAAAGTTAAGCCTTATCAGAGAAGGAATAGATCAGTCTTCTATGGATACGAAAAAAAAGGCATGGCTGCATCAGAATATAAGAATATTAGAACAATACCTGAACTTATCCCCTGCTAAGAGGGATGAATTTATGGCCGAAAATCTTTTATGGATAAAAGATCAGAATCCACAGTCTAAGATTGCAGTGTGGGCTCATAACGGGCATATTAAAAAAAGTGGATATAGTATGGGAAGCCATTTATCGAAAGCACTTGATGAAGAATATCTATCTATCGGATTTGCTTTTTATCATGGTAAGCACACGGCAGCAACAGGCGTGAATTATACATTGTCAGGTCAGAAATCAAAGGAAGCTTATCCGGGAACTTATGAATATTTGTTTAATGCGATAGAGGAACCTCTTTTTATACTTGATTTACGCGAAGCAAAAAAAGATAGTTCAATGAATGGCAAATGGCTTTCTGGCGATATGGAATTTCGCAATGCAGGCCTTACCAAGCAAAAGTGTGAATTTTTCCGAACTTATCTGGTGGATGATTTTGACCTTATTATATTTATAAAGGAATCTACACCAACTAAGCTATTATCCCCATCGGAGTAATTATATACTATTTAATCACTTATTTTAAGTTATAAGTGTCAATCCGACTTATAGTATTGTTTTTTTGATAAAAAATGATTAAAATTGCTATCTTGACTTTGCAATGACGTAAAAAAAAAGTACCTTCGTCGGATTTTAATTTAGTTTATTAAGTGGAATCATTCTTTCGTACACATAGATATTTAGTGGAACATCTGGATGGTGTTATTCCGAGGTTGTTGATGAAGCAGATTGACTGGTCGCAAAGGCTTATAGGAATAAAAGGAACCCGAGGAGTAGGTAAAACTACGTTTCTGCTCCAGTATGCGAAAGAGTTTTTCGATATAAGCAAAAGGGATTGTCTTTATATAAATTTGAACCAATTCTATTTTACCATAAGGACAATTACCAGTTTTGCCCGTGAGTTTGTCGACAGAGGCGGCAAAACACTCTTGCTCGATCAGGTATACAAATATCCAGACTGGGCAAAGGAATTGAAAGAATGTTACGAACTGTATCCTCAGTTGAAGATTGTCTTTACAGGTTCTACTGTAATGAAGCTTCACGAGGATGAAGGTCTATCACCAATAGTTCAGGTGTACAATCTGAGAGGATTTTCGTATAGGGAGTTTCTTAATATTCAGTTCAAGAAGAGTTTTTCGGCATATAGGCTTGAGGAGATTATAAACAATCATCAGAAGATTGCTGCTGAAGTTTCTTCTCAGATAAGGCCTCTCGATAATTTCTGGTCTTATATGCATCATGGTTATTACCCGTTTTTTCTGGAGAAAAGGAATTTCTCTGAAAACCTGTTGAAGACGGTGAATATGATGCTGGAAGTAGATGTTTTGTCTATCAGGCAGATTGAGTTAAGTTATTTGCCTAAACTCAGAAAGTTGCTATATCTGATAGCACAGTCGGCACCCGGCAAACCTAATATAAGCCAGTTGAGCATCGATTGTGAGATATCGAGAGCTACTGTAACTAATTATATGGAATATTTGCGAAGTGCCCGATTGATAAACATGCTATACAGCGAAGGGGAAGAATTTCCTAAAAAACCTGATTTGGTATATATGCACAATACAAATCTGATATTTCCACTGAAAATGTCCCAGATAGAAGATCAGTCTTTGCGCGAAACATTTTTTTACAATCAGGTGCATCATAGCGACAGTAAGCTGAAAAAGGGTGTGAAAAGCGGAATGTTTATTGTGGAAAACGACGGAAAGAAATATAAATTTAAGATAGAAGGACAAAAAAGTAGGGGTAAGAATAAGTCGGAACTATTCTATGCGGTAGGAAGCCTTGAAGCCGGCGATAAAAATGTAATCCCTCTTTGGCTGTTCGGTTTTTTATATTAGTGTGTATGTGATTTGGCAGGGATGCAAATCAACTAATTATAACGTAAATCAATTAAGATAATCAACTATTACAAAGGTATGGCTAAACAAAAAAGATTCCTAACATGTGATGGTAATCAGGCTGCAGCGCATATTTCATATATGTTCAGCGAGGTAGCTTCGATTTATCCGATCACACCGTCATCGACAATGGCAGAATATGTCGATGAATGGGCGGCAGCAGGCCGCAAGAACATATTCGGCGAAGTATTGAAAGTACAGGAAATGCAATCCGAAGCAGGTGCAGCCGGTGCAGTACACGGTTCACTGCAGGCGGGTGCATTGACAACTACATATACAGCTTCTCAGGGTCTGTTGTTGATGATCCCGAATATGTATAAAATTGCAGGTGAACTTCTTCCAAGTGTGTTCCATATTTCGGCTCGTGCTCTTGCAGCGCAGGCTCTTTCTATTTTCGGTGACCATCAGGACGTAATGGCAGCACGCCAGACCGGTTTTGCCATGTTCTTCTCGGGTTCCGTACAGGAAGTAATGGATCTTTCGGCAGTTCCCCATCTGGCAACGTTGGAGTCCCGTATTCCGTTCATGAATATATTTGACGGATTCCGTACATCGCACGAAATACAGAAAGTGGAAGAAATGGATCAGGAAGACCTGATTCCGCTTATCGATCAGAAAGCTTTGGCTGAATTCCGCGAAAGGGCTCTCAATCCTGAAAACCCTGTAACGCGTGGTACTGCTCAGAATGATGATATTTACTTCCAGTCTCGCGAAGCTGCTAATAAATTCTATGATGCAGTTCCTGAAATCGTAGAAAAATATCTGGCAGAGATATCCAAAATCACAGGCCGTAAATATGGTTTGTTCGATTACTACGGTGCAGAAGATGCAGACCGCGTAATTATCGCAATGGGTTCTGTAACGGAAGCTATCAAGGAAACAGTAGACTACCTGAATGCCAAAGGCGAGAAGGTCGGTCTTGTTGCCGTTCACTTATATCGTCCGTTCAAAGTAGAAGCTTTCCTTTCGGCTATTCCTAAGACAGCTAAAAGAATCGCAGTTCTCGACCGTACAAAAGAACCGGGAGCTCCGGGTCAACCATTGTATATGGATACAAAAGACTGTTTCTACGGAAAAGAAGATGCTCCGACTATTGTTGGCGGTATCTACGGTCTTTCATCTAAAGATACTACTCCGGCACAGATCATGTCAGTATATGAAAATCTGGCTATGCCTATGCCGAAGAACGATTTCACTATCGGTATCGTGGATGACGTGACTTTCAAGTCACTTCCATTGAAAGAAGAAGTCTCGGTAGATGAAACTGCATATGAAGCAAAATTCTACGGATTAGGTTCTGACGGTACGGTAGGAGCTAATAAGAATACTGTTAAGATTATCGGCGATAATACAAATAAATATTGTCAGGCATATTTCGCCTACGACTCTAAGAAATCGGGAGGTTTTACAGCTTCTCACCTTCGTTTCGGTGACAATCCTATACGTTCTACTTATTTGGTAAATACACCGAACTTCGTGGCATGTCACGTTCCGGCTTATCTTCATCTTTATGATGTAACCAAAGGTTTGAAAAAGAATGGAACATTCCTGCTTAACTCTGTTTGGAGTAAGGAAGATGTTGGTAATTACCTGCCTGACCATGTGAAGAAATATCTGGCTGAAAACAATATCAATTTCTACATTATCAATGCAACTAAGATTGCTACAGAAATTGGTCTTGGTGGCCGTACAAATACGATCCTTCAGTCTGCATTCTTCAAAATTTCTAATGTGATCCCTTATGATCTTGCCGTAGAGCAGATGAAGAAATTCATTGTGAAGTCTTATGGCCGTAAAGGAGAAGATGTTGTAAACAAAAACTATGCTGCCGTAGACCGCGGTATCGAGATAGAGAAAGTAGAAGTTCCTGCAGAATGGGCTAACATTGTTGTTGGCAAAGCGGAAGAAGACAATGCTCCTGAATTTATCAAGAAAGTTGTTCGTCCGGTAAATGCGCAACGTGGCTCTGACTTGCCAGTGTCTGTATTCGTTGGCCGTGAAGACGGTACATGGGATAACGGTACTACTGAGTATGAAAAACGCGGTGTAGCTGCTTTCGTTCCTGTATGGGAAGCTGAAAACTGTATACAGTGTAACCAGTGTGCATATGTTTGTCCTCATGCTACTATCCGTCCATTTATGTTGGATGCTACAGAGCAGACTCATGCTCCGGCCGGTATCGAACTTCTCAAAGCTCAGGGCAAACAATTCGATGGTATGGCATTCCGCATTCAGGTAGACGTATTAGACTGTCTTGGTTGTGGTAACTGTGCCGATATCTGTCCGGGCAAAAAAGGCAATTCAGCCCTTAAAATGGTTGAAATCGGTACACAATTCCCTGAACAGAACAACTGGGATTTCATGATCAAAAATGTAACCAGCAAGGCTCACCTTGTGGATACAAAACTGAATGTGAAAAACTCTCAGTTTGCAACTCCATTGTTTGAGTTCTCAGGCGCATGTTCAGGTTGCGGTGAAACTCCATATGTAAAACTTGTTACTCAGCTGTTCGGAGACCGTATGCTGATTGCCAATGCTACAGGTTGTTCTTCAATCTATGGCGGTTCTGCACCTTCTACTCCTTATCGTAGGAATGAGGAAGGAAAAGGTCCGGCTTGGGCAAATTCATTGTTTGAAGATAATGCCGAATTCGGTCTTGGTTATGCATTGGCAAATATAACAATGCGCGACAGGCTGGTTAAGCTGATGACGCAGGCTCAGGATTGCGACCAGTGTTCTCCTGAGATCAAAGCTATTTACAAAGAATGGATCGAGAATAAAGACGAGGCTGAAAAGACAAAGGAAATTCATGCAAGAATGATGCCTTTGCTTGAAGTGGAAAAAGACAAATGCGAATATTGCAAGGAAATCTATTCTCTGAAACAATATATTATCAAGCGTTCTATCTGGATATTCGGAGGTGACGGTTGGGCTTACGATATAGGTTTCGGTGGTCTCGACCATGTAATTGCTTCGGGTGAAGATGTAAATATCCTTGTACTCGATACGGAAGTTTATTCTAATACGGGAGGTCAGTCTTCCAAATCTACACCTGTGGCTGCTGTAGCTAAATTTGCTGCTGCCGGTAAGAAAATACGTAAGAAAGACCTTGGTATGATAGCGACTACTTACGGTTATGTATATGTTGCTCAGGTAGCAATGGGTGCTAATCAGGGACAATGCCTTAAAGCAATCAAGGAAGCTGAGGAATATAAAGGACCGTCACTTGTAATTGCATATTCTCCATGTATCAGCCACGGGTTGCGTAAAGGAATGGGGCATGCTCAGGATGAAGAGAAAGCAGCTGTGGCCTGCGGATACTGGCATCTATGGCGTTACAACCCGATGTTGGAAGACGAAGGCAAGAATCCGTTTATCATGGATAGCAAAGAGCCGGACTGGACTAAATTCCAGGATTATCTGAAAGGCGAGGTTCGTTATACATCGCTTCAGAAATCGAATCCGACAGAATCGGAAGAATTGTACCAGGCTGCTCAAAGCAATGCTATGTGGCGCTATAAGAGCTATATGCGTCTTGCAGCTGAATCTTCTGATAAGCCAGAATAAGATTTAATATATAACTATATTAATTAATAAATATTAGCGTTTAGGCGGGGTGAATTTTGATAATTCACCCTGCTTTTTTGTTAAAAGCCTTATCTCTACGGGATTATTCATTGTAAACTTTGATATTTTTAGTACTCAAATAAATTATAATTTGAAAAATATGTATTATCTTTGCCAAACCTGATATATAGTTATTATAACTGATACAAAACATATGAACAAAAAGACTTTACTAACTTCACTACTATTGCTCTGTGTGTCAATAGTATCCTTAGCACAGACTAATCGTACTGAGCAGTATTCGGTTCCTAGCCGAAATGAATACCTTCTCAAAGATCCTCTCTGGTTTATCTCAATAGGGGCCGGGGCGCAGGTTTATTTTGGAGAAGATGACAATGGAGTTCCGGGCAATCGCATTGGTCTGGACAAAAGAGCTACATTCGCACCGACTTTAACTATCGGCCGCCGGATGAGTAATATAATCACGCTTCGTCTGCAATTATCAGGAGGTAGCTTGCATGGTTTTAACGATGGTTGGAATGGAACCTATACAAGATGGTGGAAAGACGGTTCTAACGGAGACGATTTTATGAAAATATCCAAAGACCCACAATGGGACTATATGGGATGGGAAGAAGGCAAGGATTACATGTATGGTGTTGTAGACCACACTGGAGTGCCTGTATACCATGCAGCGTGGGGTGAGAATGAAAAATACTACATGCAGCATATGCGTTATTTCAGTGCTACAGGAGACGTGTCGCTGAATCTTATCAATCTGATAAAAGGATATCAACCTAACCGTAAGTTTGAAATATGGCCGTTCGCAGGTGTGGGCTGGTATCAACGTTTTGCTCATATGGGTACACTGAACAATACGTTTTTTGGAGGCAGCTTCGGTTTGAATCTGGGATATAATATTACAAGAAAATTCCAGGTGTTTGCGGAAGGTAGAGGCGTAATTGTAAGCGACGGATTTGACGGACAAAAAGGAGACATGAGTAACAATGGTATTGTACAGGCTACAATGGGTATTGCTTACAAATTCGGAGACCCTAAATATATCGACCCTGCTATCGAAACACGTTTGCTTATGCCGTATAATATTGCCCGCGGTTGTGACAAGATGGTACTTGTTCCGGGGGGTAATATCGAGATGGGTACTGGTGTAGACCCTCTTTGGGGTGATTCTGTTCCTCGCAAATTAGTTGCTGTTAGTCCGTTCTGGATGGATGAAACAGAAGTAACGAACAAACAATATCGCGAATTTGTTTATTGGGTACGCGATTCGATAATAAGAGAACGTTTGGCAGACCCGGCTTATGGTGGAGACCCTACATTTAAAGTATTGGTAAGACCGAAAGATGATTTGAGCGCACCGGTCGGTCAGCGTCTTAACTGGACAAAATCCATTCCTTGGAAGAATCCTACAAGCAGAGAATCAGCTGCTATAGCCAGCGTTGTCGGAGGTAATCCGTTCGGTGCAGATAAAGGTGGCTTGGTATCATCAGCAATGAATTATAAATACGACTGGTTCGATTCGAAAAGCTACTATGCATTTTTAAGTAAATTGCAGGAGGGAGAAGCTTCTTCTATAGCAATTACTAAAGATACTGCATACGTGAACATGAGAGGAGATATTGTTCGCGAAACATTGTCGAGATTATCACATGGCGACAGAATCGATTTTACAAATACTTATATAGTAAATATATATCCCGATGTAATGAGTTGGATGACAGACTTCGCCAATGCAAAGAGCGAACGTTATGTAGAAAGCTATTTTACATCTAAGGCTTACGATAATTTCCCTGTGGTTGGTGTATCATGGGAAGCAGCCGATGCATACTGTGCATGGCGTACCGATCGTTATGTTTACGATAGTAATTGTAGTCTGGCTGGTTTTGAAGGTTACAGACTCCCTACAGAAGCAGAATGGGAATTTGCAGCAAGAAACGGACGTTCGGAACTGGACTATCCGTGGTATTCTAACGAAACTCATACTACAGACGGCTTAGCGCATGCTAATTTCCGTGCATCCAAAGACCTGAAAGATCTAGTGTCGCCGGTTGCCACATTCCTGCCAAACCGGTTCGGTTTGTATGATATGGCCGGAAATGTTTCTGAATGGACAACTACTACATTTACCGAATCTGTTGACCGTATGGCTGACGAGGCAAACCCTGATTTCAGTTACAGGGCTGTTCTTGCCGATCCGGCGATTCTGAAACGCAAAATCGTGAAAGGCGGATCTTGGAAAGATGCTACAGTAAGATCAGGAGAAAGATCAGTAGAATTTCAGGATAAAGGACGCTCTTTCATCGGATTCAGATGTGTCAGATCGTGGGGTGTTGACGAAAAAGGTAGATTTAGATAATAAATCGACAAAATATAAGTTATATACTTATATATAATATTTATAGGTGAACAAGATGGCAAAGAGAGATAATATTAAACATTTCATATCCAGTAGAAAAGGACAGATAATATTCAACTATTTATATAGCTGGGGGGCTGCAGTTGTGATCATTGGAGCCATGTTTAAGATTATTCATCTTCCTTTTGCCGATTACATACTAATGGCGGGAATGATTACAGAAGCTATAGTGTTTTTCATTTCCGCATTTGATTACATTTCACCGACTCCGGCTACAGAAACCCCTGCAAATGCAGGTGTTTTTGTCGGTAGCAGTGTTACCGGTGGTACCGTAGTAGCACCTCCGGGAGCAGCAAGAGCCTCAACAGAATCAGGAAAAGGTAAAGTCGAGGGTTCAGGCTCGGTTGTTATTATAGGAGGTGGCGGAAATGCAGGTAGTGGAAGTTATGCCGGATCTTCGGGCATGTCAAATGCTCAGGGTTCAGGTGGTACATCAGTTGGCTCTCCGTCTGTGGCATCAGGAAATACTGCAGGTGGAAGCAAAAATGTTTCTCCGGAATATGCTCAAAGTCTAAATGACACAGCTCAAAATCTGGAAGAGTTCTCTACTACAATACAATCATTGAATGAAGCATCCCAGAAGTTGCTGGGTGCGTATAAACATGTGACCGAAACTCAGGGTTTTGTAGATAATCTGGCAACATTAAACGAGAATGTAAGTGGACTGAATGATGTTTTCAATACACAATTGCAAACAATAAACGAACAGATGTCTGCTATCAGATATATCAATGATAGCCTGATCAGGATGAAAGGCCTGTATGACGGCGCTATCGGAGATAGTTATATGTTCAGGGAAGAATCTGCAAAAATGACTAAGCATATCGAAGCATTGAATAATGTATATGCTCGCTTATTACAGGCTATGACAACAAATAACAACAATAATATGAACCCAACTAATTTCTAACAGAGTTGTATCTGAATCTGGAAATTATAAAGAAGATAACTGATGGCATTGAGTAGAGGGCAAATGACGCGACAGAAGATGATAAATCTGATGTATCTGGTTTTCATTGCTATGCTTGCTTTAAATGTATCCACAGAGGTTCTGGACGGGTTTGTATTAGTTAACGATAACCTTCAGGAGAATATAGAGGTTACAAACGCACGTAATAAACAGATATATACCGATATCGATGAAGCATATACTTCTAATCCTGAGAAAGCAAAAACAGGATACGATATATCGCAGGATATAAGACGTAAGACCGATTCGCTCTTTAACTATATACAGTACTTAAAACAGGAGATAGCTAAGAAGAGTGATGGTGCGGATGCCGATATCGATAACCTGAAATCGAAAGATAATCTCGATGCTTCTTCGGAAGTAATGATATCACCCGTCGGCGGACAGGGGAATAAATTGAAAGGGTTGATTGACGAATACCGTGACGGAATATTGGTCTTGATCTCGGATAATGCGAAGAAAGATGTCGTGAGCAAGACTTTATCTACTGAGCCGAACGAAAGGGCCAGAAAAGACGGTAAGAGTTGGTTGCAAGCATCTTTTGACAGGATGCCGAGTATAGCAGCAATAACCTTTTTGTCTGAATTGCAGGTAAATGTGAGACAAGCTGAAGGCGAAGTCCTCAACAACCTTATTCAGAATATAGATATAAAAGATTTGCGTGTAAATCAATTGAGCGCATTTGTTGTACCGCAATCTAATATGGTAATGAGAGGAACTAACTATTCAGCTCAGATTATCATGGCGGCAGTAGATACAACACAGCGTCCGACGATAGTAGTCAATGGCAAAGAGTTGCCAAAAGAGAAGAATGGCTTATACGAATTTAATGCTACAGGAACAGGAAAGCAAAGCTTCAACGGATACATTGAAATGATGGATAGGAGCGGGCTTCCTCTTAGGCGTGAGTTTAAGCAGGAGTATACGGTCATGGAACCGATGGCTACTGTTGCTCCGTTGCTGATGGATGTACTTTATTCAGGTATTCCTAATCAGGTCAGTATATCTGTTCCGGGAGTAGCCGTCAGTGATGTGTCAGCTTCCGCTTTAGATGGCGGAACATTGACTTCATCCGGTAATGGGCTATGGGTTGCAACACCGTCTTCGGCGAAAATTGGGCAAAAATTTGTTATAGCCGTTACTGCTAAAGTGAACGGAGTATCACAAATAGTAGCAAGAAAAGAATTCAGGATACGTCCTTTGCCTCCGGCATTAGCATACATCGAATATAACGATGCTAACGGTAGTCCGAGGAAGTTTAGAAAAGGAGCCTTGTCGAGGGCAGTTATTTTAAATTCTCCGGGAATTAAGGCATCTATTGACGATGGTATTCTTGACATACAGTTTACAGTGCTAAGTTTTAGAACATATTCTTTCGACGCTATGGGAAATACTACTCCGGAACTATCGAATGGAGCAAGCTTCTCTCAACGTCAGATCGAACAAATAAGAAGAATGAACAGAGGAACGCGTTTCTTCATAGGCGACATAAAGGTCAAAGGACCTGACGGCGTTGAACAGGAAACAAATCCGATGCAGATAACGATTAATTAATTAACACAAAAATAGAATATTATGAAATCCATTATTTCATTAATGTTTTGCGGGCTCTTGATAGTTGGTACACTTTCCGCACAAAACTTCGCAAACAATCGACCACGCATATTAGACGAGGTGTCTGTTGTTACATCCACAGCTGAGGATATGGCAACAGAGATATCTACCAGAGAACTGGCAGTGATGGAGGGTTCGATGAACGATTACTCTTCTTCTATCTGGTCCCGTGAGATATACCGTCAGGTAAGTGATATAGAAGGTAATGAAACTTTCTTCTATCCACAGGAATCTACCGATACAAGAGTAAATCTGTTTTCTTTATTGGTAAACCTTTTGAGTACTAATACTATTAACGGCTACAAGTATCAGGCTGTACCTGAATTGAGTCCTGAATTGACAGGTAAACAAACGCTCGAAGAGGCTGCTATTCCTTTTACAGAAAGTAGTGATAAAACGCTTACTATAAAGAAAGAAGATATCCCTTCAGCGAAGATAAGCCATTATTTGGTTAAAGAGAGATGGTTCTTTGATATAAAGACTTTCAAAGGAGATATCCGTGTAACACATATTTGTCCGGTATTATCCGAGAATGGAAAGTTTTTCCCTCTATTCTGGGTACGTTTCGATGATATCAGTGTATATCTGGCAAGAGCGGTATCACCGGTTGCTGTAGCTAATATTACACCCGTGTTAAGCAATGCTTCTATGTTTGATATCATTCACAATAGATGGTACAGAGGTTGTATTTATCAGGTTGGTTTCAGACATCTGTCGGCTTTCTTCCCTGAGATAAAAGACCTCATTAACGAGCGTAAGCGTATAGAATATGAACTGGATTATATTCAGGCTAAATTTTATGCTGCTCAAAATAGAAGATAATACTCTATGATATAAAGCATAAAAAAGAGCATCCAATAATGGATGCTCTTTTTTATTATAATGACTTTATTATTTATAGGTATCCAATGCCTTTATATTCTTCTCCAAGTCTTCTTTACTTATCTCTTGTAAATCCATATCTATCGAAATATCTGCAGTTATAGTCACTTCCTTTTCGGCATAAGTGAATTTACCGTCTTTTACGGAATAGGCAATCAATTTGCCTTGTGCACCCAAAGGTACGCTGTTGTCATAGCTTTTGACCGTCTTATCATCTACAGTCGTATATATCTGCGCTAATACTAATACGCCTTTTGCACGGAAGAATACAAACGTATCACCTGTGTATCCCAGATATGAAGCCAGTTTACCGAAGTCGCCGTATAGTTTGACAGTAACTGTTGTGAAGCCGTTTGTACTCGACCAGAATATATCGCAATTGATCCATCCTAATTTACCAAGCAGGAACTCGAATCTCTTATTCTTGGCAAAAGCTCCATTCTCCCTGTTATTAGGTTCCATATCATCTTCAGGAATATCTTCCCATGCAAACTGATTCTCTTGCTCTCCTGCCTGTTCGTTACCAACCCAAAGTTGTGTCATTGTACCATCTTCTTTGTCAGTAGGGATACTAACGGTAATAGGTGAACTCAGATTCTGGTCGATGCTTACCCCGTTCTGCTTAATATCTATGAATATAAAGCCATCGGATTCAAAGATGTTCTTACCCGCATAATTTGTATTTGTTCCGGAGAAGATCATACTACTCGGCTTCAGCATTTCATATGCCTCTACTGTAAATTCTCCTGTTATAGCTGTTCCATTTTTGGTTAATGCATCAGCAGGAATAGTGATCTGGACACCTTCTTTTAGAGTTATTGTCTTGGGTAGTTCCGAAGTGTTTACCTTAACTTCCTGTTTCAATGTAGATTTGTTCTCTTCTAAGAACTCTTTGGCTTGATAGTTTTCGTCATACTGCTTCTTTAGCAAATAGTCTTCGTCATCGCATGAAATGAATAAGAATCCTAAGCACAATATTAGAGGTAAGATTCTGGACAATAGTGTTTTCATAAATGTGAGTGTTAAATTAATAATATGTAATATAAGTAAAGCTTGTTATCTTGTGTTTTGTCGTTCAGGTGTCTGGCATATATTAATAAGATGCGATATAAAGCAGAAACGTTGCATATTAAGTTAATTATTGTCAGATAATATAAAAGGCTGTCTTGTTTCCAAAACAGCCTCTCATATATGAAGTCCTTTCTATTAACCGGCTTTCTGCACTTCCTCTATCACTTCCATCCCTTTCAGAATAGCCTGTTCATTCATAGGCAATAAGCCATGATGACGTTCAGGCAGCGATTTTTTTAGTCCTAGCATTACATTTTCGAGTTTTACCATAGGGCATATTTTCAGAAGTCCTCCAAGTACAATCATATTGAAAGCCTTGTTGTTCTTCATCAATGTAGCCGTATCTATAGCTTCTATCTTATAAATGTTTATATCTTTTCTTGTAGGTGGATGCTGGAATCCGCTGGGGTCGTAAATCAGTATACCGCCCGGTTTCACATGCGGCTCGAATTTTTCCAGCGACGGCTGGTTCAATATGATTGCTACATCGTATTCGTTAACAATAGGCGAACTGATCGGATTGTCACTAAGGATAACGGTTACATTTGCTGTTCCTCCCCGTTGTTCAGGGCCGTAAGATGGGAACCATGAAACTTCCTTGTTTTCCATAAGTCCCGAATAGGCCAGAATCTTTCCCATCGACAATACTCCTTGTCCTCCAAAACCTGCTATTACTATTTCTTGTGTCATGCTTTTCCTTTTTTAGATGTTTTTCAGATCTCCCAACGGATAGGCAGGGAACATATTTTCCACCATCCAGTTATTGGATGCCTCGGGTGTCATTTTCCATCCCGAACTACAGGTGGATACTACTTCGACAATCGAGAGCCCTTTATTTTCCATAGAGTTTTCAAAAGCCTTTCTGATCATGCGCTTAGTTTTCTTGACAGCAGCAGCAGTATGTACGCTCTGACGCGTGGCTAGACATACACCCGGCAATTGGGCCAACAAATCGGTTATCTTCAACGGATAGCCGTTTTCATACACATTACGTCCGTTAGGGGTAGTAGAGGTTTTCATGTCCAGAAGGGTAGTAGGTGCCATCTGTCCTCCCGTCATCCCGTAGATACCGTTATTGATAAAGATAACGGCTATATTTTCACCGCGGTTAGCTGCATGTATTGTTTCTGCCGTGCCGATAGCTGCAAGGTCGCCGTCACCCTGATAGGTAAATACCATCTTCTCAGGATTGAGTCGTTTAATAGCCGTAGCCACCGCAGGCGCCCGTCCATGAGCGGCTTCCTGCCAGTCCACATCCAGATAGTTATATGCAAAGACTGCACAACCTACAGGAGCAACCGCAATAGTTTTTTCCATTAGTCCCATTTCATCAACTATCTCGGCTATTAATTTATGTACAACACCGTGTGAGCATCCGGGACAGTAATGCATCTCGGCATCGTTCATCAATGCTGGTTTTGCATATACTAGGTTAGCAGGGTCTATAATATTTGTACTCATAACTTTTCTACTTTTAATTTTACATAACTGTATTTATTAACAGTCAAATTTGTTTTGCAGGGCGTCAAGTACTTCACTTGGGGTAAATACTATTCCACCCAAACGCCCGTAATGCTCTACTTTCACTTTGCCGTTTACAGCCAGCCTAACGTCCTGAACCATCTGTCCGGCGTTCATTTCCACTGTAAGTATTCCTTTTATTTTAGAGGCATATTTTTCTATTTCTTTCGACGGGAAAGGCCATAATGTAATCGGACGGATAAGGCCCACTTTTATACCTTTGGCGCGCGCAAGTTCCATCGTTTTCTGACATATACGTGCAGCAGAACCGAAAGCTACCAATATGTAATCGGCATCTTCACAGTTTATTTCCTGATGCATGCATAGTTCGCTTTCAATCTTTCTGTATTTAGCTTGTAGACGAAGATTGTTAGCCTCCATCTTATTTGAATCCAGTTCTAATGTTGTAATAATATTTGGTTGCCTTCCCGGTAGTCGGCCGAGCGTTGCCCAAGGGCATTGTTCCCTGATTTCAGCATCTGTTCTTCTGCGCTTATATGGGGGAAGTACAACTTTTTCCATCATTTGACCAATGACGCCGTCAGTGAGTATCATCACCGGTGTGCGGTATTGGAAAGCAAGGTCGAAACCAAGCGCTACAAAATCGGCCATTTCCTGTACTGAACTCGGCGCAAGTGTTATAAGGTTATAGTCTCCATGACCACCGCCTTTTACCGCTTGGAAATAATCGGCCTGTGAGGGCTGTATTGTTCCCAGTCCGGGGCCTCCGCGCATTACATTTACCAGTAAGCAAGGCAATTCACCTGCTGCTATGTATGATACGCCTTCGAGCATGAGGCTCATCCCGGGGCTTGAAGATGATGTCATCACTGCTTTACCGCAGCCTGCACCACCGTATACCATATTTATTGAGGCTGTTTCACTTTCTGCCTGCAGTACTACCATCCCTGTAGTTTTCCAAGGTGCTTCAGCCATTAAAGTTTCCATTATTTCCGATTGGGGAGTTATCGGATAACCGAAGTAGCCATCTGCTCCATACCTTATTGCAGCATGTGAAATGGCATCGTTGCCTTTCATTAAAAATATTTCTTCTGACATAAGCTTTGTTTGGTTAAAAACGAATTTTGATACGCTCTGCTCTGTTTGTACAGGTAGATAATCCGTTATTACTATTCAAATTTTTTCTTGTATATGGTCAGGCAGCCGTCGGGGCATACATATCCACAATTTGCACATCCTATACAAGCTTCAGGGTCTTTCATGTAAACATAATGATAGCCCTTCTGATTTACATTCCGCGGTTGCAGTTCCAATACGTCGCAGGGGCATGATACAACACATAGATTGCATCCTTTGCAACGCTCTTCATTTACTACAACTGTTCCTTTGATTTTGGCCATTTCCTATTAATAGTAAAAGTAAAAATTCAATGTTTCCTTTCTAAAATAATAACCATGAATGGTCATTATAGCAAGCAGACAATACGCTGCTTCGAAACGATTAGTTTTCCAGTACTACTTTTCCGATGGGGGAATTTCGTTTGATCTAGCACAAAGGTATACGTATTTATTTTTATATTTCCCATTTTCATAGACAAAGATGTTAAAAAAAGTAACACTATTATGCATATTATTGTTTTTTATGGGTAGCAACAAATGCTGACTCACAGAAGGTTGTCTATGCAATATTGGTGCTTATGATTATTTCAGGTTTAATATCTGCAATTTTTATTAAATCTTCCGGTTTTATCTGAATCTGCAATCCCCTCTTTCCGGCACTAATATAGATAAAGTTATAATTTTTGCATGATGCATCAATATAGGTAGGGAATTTCTTCTTCATACCTATCGGTGAACATGCTCCCCTGATATATCCGGTAACATTCAGCAGGTCTTTCATAGGAATCATATCACAATTCTTGTTTCCGGATATCTTTGCCGCAATTTTCAGATCCAGTTCTGCGTTTCCCGGTATGATGCATACGAAGTAGCCTGACTTATCACCTTTCAATACTAACGTCTTGAAAAGCTGTTCTACGGGTTCATCCAATTGTTCTGCAACATGGACTGCACTGAGGTCGGATTCATCTACTTCGTATGGGATAAGCTGATATTCTATCTTTTCTTTATCCAGTAGTCTGGCGGCATTTGTTTTCTCTATTTTCATTATTGAAAGGTAATATTTGGCAATAGCTTAAACAATTTGTTAAGATGTTTATGGAATTAACCATTCCGTATCATCTATTAATCAGAATGTGAAATTAAATAATTTTTGCCATGAAACCCATAAATAACCTACTAATAGTAGCAGCCATAGGATTTACAGGATTTCTATCCTGCAGCAATAGCCATAAGGACGCAGTAATGAACGAAGCCTATTCTATGTCGCAGATAGCTACCGAAGATGAAAAAAGTCCTGCCGATAAAGCCATGGAAGAAGTATATGAAGTTGTCAAACATCAGGCTCCGCCGGATGCAGTTAGATTTGTTCCGCCTACTATCGTTCCTAACTTTGTAGCATCTTCTGCTGCATCGACGGCATTCGACGACGGAGTTCATAAGTTTATACGCACGGCGCAGGTTAAGTTTAAGGTCAAAGATGTAGTATCTGCGACAAGGAAAATTGAGGATGTTGCACTGATAAATAAAGGTTTTATTATCAAATCGTCAGTTAATAATGAAAACTTCCGTACCGAGACTATTAATATCTCGAAAGACTCGGCTATGGTAAAATACTATTGCAATCTGGTTTCGTCGATCAACCTGAAAGTTCCGGCTTCTTCTCTCGATACCGTACTTCGCCAGATAGCGCCCTTAGCGCTCATAGTGGACTACAGAATAATAGATGCTGATGATGTAACAGTAAAACTGATGTCGGATAAGCTGGCACAAATACGTTTAGCTAAACGCCAAAAGCGGATATCCAACGCGATAAGCACAACCGGACGTAAACTTGATGATATCATGGCTGCCGAAGATGCACTGGATGAAACACTGGCTGATGCCGACCGGAAGGTAATATCAGAGTATAATATAAACGAACAGATTGCTTACAGCACTATAAGTATCAGCTTATATCAGGACAGGATAGAGTACTCCGAAAAGGTGCTGCGTCAGGCTCCTTATGAAGAATACACTCCGGGCTTTGGTTCTAAGATTGCAGATGGATTCGCTGCCGGATGGTCTGCCGTAAGTATGGTCTTTTTATGTCTGGTATATATATGGCCATTATGGGTTCTTGTTGGCATAGGTGTATTCCTATTTATATGGTTCAGAAAGAGAAGCGGTCGGGCAAAAGAATAGGCTGCAATTAAGGGAGCCGGATACGTCCGGCTTTCCTGTTATGGAGCTAGCCGTACGATTTCCCATACCCCATCTTCAAGACTGTATTGTATCCTGTCGTGCAGACGGTTTTTGCGCCCCTGCCAGAATTCTATTAAGTACGGCTTTACAATATATCCACCCCAATTGTCCGGCCGGGTAATGTCTTTTCCCGTAAACTCCGATTCGAAATCGCTCATCATTCTTTCCAGATATTCCCTGTTGGGTATAGGCCGACTTTGAGGCGATGCCCATGCGCCCAGTTTACTTTTCTCCGGGCGCATTTCGAAGTAAGAATCCGATTCTGCCGGAGATATCTTTTCTGCCGTGCCTTCGATACGTACCTGTCGTTCCAACTCGTGCCATACAAAGTCGAGTGCACAATAGTTGTTTTCTGCTAGTTGCACGGCTTTTCTGCTGTTGTAATTGGTGAAGAATACAAATCCTTCAGGCTTTACTTGTTTCAGCAGCACTATCCTCGATGACGGTCTACCGTCTTTATCCGCTGTAGCAAGGTTCATAGCATTCGGTTCCAAGGCTTGGGAAGTCATAGCTTCGTCAAACCAACGAGTGAACATCTTTATTGGGTCGGCTGTAACCTCGCTTTCATCAAGGGTTTTCAGGGAAAAGTCCCGTCTTATATTGAATAGATCAGTCATATAATTTTTACATTTATTAACTATATTTGGTTAAAAGGTAACAGAAGTAACATCATTCAATTAATAATTAACAATGAATAATTAATATAGTTTTCTGTTCTTGCTAAACAGGATAAAACACCAAAAAAATATTTACATTCGTTAACCATATATAGTTAAAAAGTAACAAAAGTAACGTTTTTGTGGACAGTTGATAATTGGCAATGAAATACTTTTATCCTGTACTATTAAATTTCAAAGAACTATAAGCTATAAGCTAAAATTATATAGATAAATCAAAACAAAACAAATCCCCGTTAACATCACGTCCACGGGGATTCTAAGATCAACTAAAAAAACTATCAATAGAAAAGTTTTATGCTAAACAAAGTAAATGTTTGTCCTTTTCTTTTTGCTTTTTACAGTACCGGTTGCATTGCTCGATGATACTGTATCCGAGTAAGATGCCGAGTATAAAGTCTTCTTCGGGAGTGAGCAGGTTCAGTGGCTTATCACCACATATCCTGTTTGCTACGGCAAGGCACTCATCCTTCCCGAAAAATACATTTATATTCCCATTCTTTAATCGTTGTATCTGATAACCGATAGCGTTTTTTTCGAGCTTCCATCTCACTTTTTCTTCATTGTCGGCGGTCAGGGTGCAAAGCATCAGATCGCGGACCCCTTTCTTATATTCATAAATAAGATGATAAAAAACACGCATATCAGTATTCGTTTTAAATTACTTTTTTCAAATCTTCCGTCCAAAGAGCGATACGCTGGTCGGTCATATTGGATTCATTGTCATTATCTATTAGAAGTCCGACAAACTGTCCTTCTACAACGGCTTCCGAACTGTCGTATGTATATCCTTCGGTGCTTACCTGACCTACCAGCTGACATCCTTTGTCCTTAATAACCTCATATATTTTGCCGATTGCATCACCGAATGTATCGCTGTAAGACGAAGAGTCGCCGCAGCCGAAAAGAGCTACCTTTTTTCCGTTGAGGTCGGCCTCCTTCACTTTATCGATATAGTCTTCCCAATCGTCCTGCAGATCTCCGTATCCTAAAGTGGGTGAACCGAACAGAACTACATCGTAAGCCGAATAATCTGCATTTGCTTTGCTTACATCATGTAAATCAGTTTTGTCTACATTCAGTTTTTTTGCTATTTCTTCCGCTACTTCCTGCGTATTTCCTGTTGTGGAGCCGTAATATATTCCAATTTTAGACATATTGTTAATTGATTATAGTTATTAATTTCAATTTGACAATGCAAAGAAACCGGATTTCGAGCAGCGGGGCAATACCGAAAAGTAATGAAATTTAGAGTCTAAAATACTCATTAATAAGTAGAGCAGGAGAGAAAGATGTTTGTGTATTAGTGCTTTATATAAAGAAAGAGGGCAGATTGATGATTCAACCTGCCCTCTTTGTACGTTTAAAACTTTATTTTAAGCTTCTGCCTTTGGAAGTACAGAAACATAAGATTTGTCATTTCTCTTTTTGCGGAATACTACTGTACCGTCTATCAGCGCAAATAATGTATGGTCTTTACCGATGCCTACATTTTCGCCCGGATGATGAGTTGTTCCTCTCTGACGTACTATGATGTTTCCTGCTTTTACGATTTCTCCGCCGAATGCTTTAACGCCTAATCGTTTACTTTCCGATTCACGGCCGTTTTTCGAACTACCTACACCTTTCTTGTGTGCCATTTTCTTCTGTTTTTAACTGATTAAGCAATAATTTCTTTTACTATAACTTCTGAAAATTGTTGACGGTGACCGTTCAATTTACGGTATCCTTTTCTTCTTTTCTTGTGGAAAATAAGTACTTTATCTCCTTTTGCCTGAGATACTACTTCTACCACGACTTTAGCGCCTTCTACGGTAGGAGCACCTACTGTTACAGCACCATCTTTGTCAACTAATAATACTTTTTCGAACTCTACTTTAGAGCCATTTTCTGCGTTGATTCTGTGAACAAACAATTTCTGGTCTACTTCAACTTTCATTTGTTGTCCCTGAATGTCTACAATTACGTACATCTGTTTTTATATTTACAGGTTATGCGCCTGAGGCGAACCCTATTTAGTAAGGGTTTCTTGTAGGCCTATTGGCAATCGGGTGACAAAAGTAATAAATATTACCGAATATTCAAATACTTATACCTGATTATTTCTTGTCGGTAATAGTTAATATTCCCTCGATATCGTCCTTCATTTTAATATTCGGATCTCCACCTATCTCCGTTATTATAGCCTGTATGGCTTGTTTGTTGACTTTCGACTTCGTTACCAGCAGATTTCCTTTTATAGTATACGTTCCGGGCATTATGCCTAATGTTTTGTCCGAAAGATTCATGCTGTCACCTACCAGAGTAAAATCACTATCTCTGTTTACTGCATTTATGTTTCTATCCGGATCATATGCCAGTGTAGTGACTGTACCCAGATCAGGAATATTTTTATTTATTTCAAAAACCCTTTTAAGTATAAAGTCTTCGGCATCGATTTCGAACATCTTATTTACACGTTTGTTTACGTCTTCGTCATTCGTCTCGAGTACGCGTTTCTGTGTAAGCCATTCTCCATCAAGAGGCTGATTCGGAACGGGTTCATTATCGTCTCCGCAAGAGAATAATACAATGCTGAAAATTGCTAATAGTGTCGGGAAAAAGATATTTTTTTTCATGTGTAAAATGTTTGTTTTGTAATGTTTTACAAAGATACGTATAATTTTTTGTCGATATGTTATATCATAGTTAAATGCATAATGTGATATTGGATAAACGATAGTATGTTTATTATATTGTATTATTATCATTTTATAATTAAAAATAAACAAAATATATCATATTTATGTTTTATATTTTTGTAATTAAATAAAATGATATATATTTGCTGAAATGTGCAGAAATTTAAAATGAAACAATAAAATATTATGTGTGGATTTGTAGGAGTGTTTGATTTAACTCAAAATATAGACGTGCTGCGTGGGCAGGTGCTGAAGATGGCAAAGAAAATACGCCATCGCGGACCCGACTGGTCGGGTATTTACTGTGGTGAAAAAGCTATTCTTGCCCATGAGAGGCTGTCTATAGTCGGCATCGATTCGGGTAAGCAGCCTTTATATAGTAAAGATAAGAAGCTGGTGTTGGCTGTCAATGGGGAAATTTATAATCATAAAGAGATAAGAAGCCGTTATCCGGATTATGATTTTCAGACTCATTCCGATTGTGAAGTGATTCTTCCCCTATATCTGGAAAAAGGGGCGGCTTTATTTGAAGACCTGAACGGTATCTTTGCCTTTGCACTGTATGATGTAGAAAATGATGTTATGCTTATCGGCCGCGATCATATGGGTATTATTCCATTGTATACCGGCTACGATGATGCTGGGCAGTTCTATGTAGCCAGTGAGTTGAAGGCATTGGAGGGCGTTTGTCCGAATGTAGCTGAGTTTTTACCGGGGCATTATCTTTTCAGTAAAGAAGGTAGCACTCTTCAGAAATGGTATAAGCGTGACTGGATGGAATATGATAATGTAAAGGATAACAAATCGGATATAGATGAACTCAGGTCTGCTTTAGAGGCCGCAGTACAAAGACAATTGATGTCGGATGTACCTTATGGGGTTCTGCTCTCCGGCGGTCTGGACTCTTCGATAATATCGGCAATAGCTAAGCAGTATGCTGCCCGTCGCATAGAAGACGACAGTAAAACGGAGGCTTGGTGGCCGCAACTTCATTCGTTTGCAGTAGGGTTGAAAGATTCTCCTGATTTGATTGCGGCGCGAAAGGTTGCCGATTATATTGGTACGGTACATCATGAAATACATTTTACGGTAGAAGAAGCTATCGATGCTCTCAGTGATGTGATTTACCATATCGAAACGTATGATGTGACCACTGTTCGTGCGTCTACACCAATGTATCTGCTTGCACGTTATATAAAATCGATGGGTGTGAAGATGGTACTGTCGGGTGAGGGCTCGGATGAACTCTTCGGTGGTTATCTTTACTTCCATAAAGCACCTGATGCAAAAGCTTTCCATGAGGAAACTGTGCGGAAATTAGACAGGCTTCATTTGTACGATTGTCTTCGGGCGAATAAATCGCTGGCAGCATGGGGTGTAGAGGGGCGAGTGCCGTTTCTCGATAAGGAATTTATGGATGTGGCTATGCGTCTTAACCCTCAAGATAAAATGTGTGGCAACGGTAAGATAGAGAAACATATATTGCGCAAAGCATTCGAAAGTTATATGCCCGAAAGTGTGGCGTGGCGACAGAAAGAGCAATTTTCCGACGGGGTAGGCTATAATTGGATAGACACACTTCGCGAAGTAGCAAACAATAAAGTATCCGATCGTCAGATGACGCATGCGGCCGAGCGTTTTCCTGTCAACCCGCCCATGTCGAAAGAAGAGTACTGGTACCGCAGTATGTTCGAAGAGCATTTTCCGTCGGCGTCAGCGGCGCATACTGTTCCTTCGGTTCCTTCGGTAGCATGCAGTACGGCTACGGCTTTGGAGTGGGATGCCTCCTTTAAAAACAGGCTTGATCCGTCGGGTAGGGCAGTGGCTGCAGTGCATGCCGAGGCATATGAATAAAATAATATAATTATATGTGGAAGCAGGAGGATGATTATTCTCCTGCTTTTTATTTTTCTCCTATATACTCATTGTCGGGAAGTTCTTTTAAACCCCGTGAAGTGATGATCTGGTAAACCAGAATAAGCCATACAATAAGATGTGGAATTACCTTTAGTGAATACCTTTTAAATATTCCCGTATGTATGCTTTTGGGGAATATGTGAGATGAAGAGAGCCATGTCCAGAATATAGTGAATACCAACAGACCTATTGTCCATTTGTTATTCGGATTCTTTTGCAGGCAGTACCAGATAGCAAGCGCTGTCATAGCAATAATATAGGTTTCCTTTTCTGATCCGGTGCTGAAAAGAACGATAAAGAAAAGTGTCGAGGCTAATATACCAAGTTGGAATGTCAATTCTCCATACCGCTCGGGTTTCAGGTATTGCAGTCCGAAAAGCACTAGTCCGGGAATGATAATGTATAAAGCTGAAATATCGATCATATCAAAACACCTTCTTATCAATCCGATAGCTGAAATATCCTGTGAGAAGTTGGTAATATTTTCGATGTTTTTATCTGCCAAAGAATGAAACCAGTCCTGATAGCTTTGTATGACAAACGAAGGCGATGATATAAGCATAGGCAGTACAAAGAATATTGCAGCCCACATAAGCAGATATGCGATGAGTTTACCCTTATGCTTAGAGAAAAAGAAGAAACTTAGCCCTACTATTCCGTATAATTTTATAAATGTGCCGAACATAATAAAGCATGCCGCCCAGATATCTTTTTCTTTGCGTATACAGAGAAGGCTTCCGATAATAAGTGCAGCTATCAGCCCGTTTGTCTGGCTGTTCATTACGCAGGTGTACAGCTCGATTAAGATAATATAATAGAACAGATATTTCTTTTTCCATGCTATAGGCAGATAATAAATTGCAAAGAACAGGCAAAGGCTCATTGCTACATCCCAGAAGAGTATGCCCATTCTGTCGGGTAATAAGGCAAACGGCGCTATAACCACGCTAAAGAAAGGCCCGTAGTGATTCGTGTCGTGATATTCTGCCGGATAGGGAACATACAGGTTTATTTGTTCCAGCATGTGATAGAACGTTCCTTTAAATATTTTATAATTATTATGGATACGGGTCGCTTTTAATACTCCGATAACAGGTAGCAGTATCCATAAAAAAAGGAGAAATCTCCGGTCAGAAAATATAGATTTTCTGAAAAAAATAGCAGTAGAGCTCATCTTTCTATGTCTCCAATATATAATTAATACGTATAGTCAGGGCATTTTATGGGTGCTTGACTATTTGTTTCTTAGGTTGTTTAATCAGGGTATGTCTCTATCCCTGATTTTTTTCAAACGGCAAAGATGTCAATTTATTATTGAAAAATAAAATGCTAATTAACTTTTCAATAACAAGATTGTTTTAATAATGTATTGCAAACACTTTAAGAGATATAATAGTTCTAAAGAATTATTTTGTTCCGATATGTAATAAAATGATAGATTAAAGGTGTTGATTTTACAAAAGGAGTATCATTTGTAAACACTTTAGCTTTCCATACTGTCTTTATGATTATGTTTTTAAAATTAAATAAGTCAAAAAGATTATTTATTTTGATAAAAGTGAAAAAATGATACAAATTTCTTGCGAATTCGAATAATTTGTACGAAATTTGCAAGCGGAAAATAAATATAATATAATACACAAAAGAGGAGATTGGGAAATAGGATGGAAAAACTGAAATTTACTAAAATGCAGGGAGCCGGTAACGACTATATATATGTGAACGGATTCACTCAGAAGATAGATAATCCGTCGGCTTTGGCAGTCAGGCTGAGCGACCGCCATTTTGGTATCGGTTCCGACGGCTTAGTATTGATATTGCCATCAGATACCTGCGACTTCAGGATGCAGATGTTCAACTCCGACGGTTCGGAAGCTGAAATGTGTGGAAATGCATCGCGATGTGTCGCTAAATTTGTATATGATAACGGACTGACAACAAAAAAAGAAATAACACTGGAAACAAAAGCCGGTGTGAAATATATTACTTTGCTCGACGGGGATGCAAAGGCACGTAAGGTAACAGTAGATATGGGCGAACCTATACTAGCACCTACTCTGATTCCGGTAGAGATAGCCGAAGAGCCTGTGCTGAATTATCCTTTGGATATCGATGGTAAAATATGGGAAATCTCCTGTGTATCGATGGGGAATCCTCATGCAGTCGTGTTTACTGAGGGTATCCACGATCTGGACTTGCCGCTTCTCGGTCCCAAGTTCGAAACGAATCCGATTTTTCCACGAAAGACCAATACTGAATTTATAGAGGTCGTCGACCGTAATAACCTGAATATGCGTGTATGGGAACGCGGGGCAGGGGAAACTCTTGCCTGCGGAACAGGCGCCTGCGCTGCTGCTGTGGCGGCGGTGCTGAATAATCATTGCGACCGCAATGTTACTGTTCATCTTCTGGGCGGAGATCTGGAGATAGAATGGAATGTCTGCAATAATCATGTTTATATGACCGGAGAAGCCGTTACGGTATTCGAAGGTGAATTGGTTGATTAGTAAGTAAATAATATAGATAGTAAGAAATAAAAAACTTGTAACCCGTAACTGCCCGCAGGGCGAAGTAACTCGTAACTAAAAATGATATTAATAAACGAAAATTATACCAAACTACCGGGAAGCTATTTGTTCTCGGATATTGCCCGAAAAGTAAACGAATTTAAAACTGCACATCCCGATGCAAATATTATACGTCTTGGGATAGGCGATGTAACAAAGCCATTGCCTCAGGCATCGATAGAAGCAATGCACAAAGCCGTTGATGAAATGGCAGATGCAGCAACTTTCAGGGGATATGGCCCTGAGCAGGGATACGATTTCCTTGTCAATGCAATCGTACAAAATGATTACAAAGATTACAGGCTGGATATATCGACAGATGAGGTGTTTGTGAGTGACGGTTCGAAAAGCGATACCGGAAATATCGGTGATATTCTGGGATTGGACAATATAGTTGCCATTACCGATCCTGTCTATCCCGTATATGTGGACACAAATGTAATGGTCGGACGTGCCGGAAATTTGCAGGATAATGGCAAATGGAGTAAGATCGTATATTTACCATGTACTGCCGAGAATGACTTTGTGCCTTCTTTGCCGACTGATAAAGTAGATATTATTTATCTTTGCTATCCGAATAATCCGACAGGTACAACATTAACGAAAGATCAGTTGAAAGTCTGGGTCGATTATGCTGTAGAGAACAAAGCGCTTATTCTTTTCGACAGCGCCTACGAAGCATTTATCACCGAAAGCGATGTGCCTCATAGTATATATGAAATAGAGGGAGCTAAAGAAGTTGCAATCGAATTCCGGAGTTTTTCGAAAACAGCCGGGTTTACGGGAACCCGATGTGCATATACCGTAGTACCTAAAACGCTGATGGGATATACAAAAGCGGGCGAAAAAGTTTCTCTTAATAAATTATGGAACAGACGGCACACTACAAAATTCAATGGTGTGCCGTATATCATACAGCGCGCTGCTGAAGCTTGTTATTCTACCGAAGGTAAAAAGCAGGTAAAAGCAACGATTGATTATTATCTGAATAATGCAAAAATTATCCGTGAAGGCCTTGCCGCTCAGGGATTACAGGTATACGGAGGGGTAAATTCACCTTATATATGGGTGAAAACACCGGATAGAATGACTTCTTGGGGATTCTTCGACTATCTGCTTAACGAACTGAATATTGTAGGAACGCCGGGCGTAGGATTCGGGCCCAGCGGAGAAGGATATCTGAGGTTAACGGCATTCGGAACACTGGATAACACTAAAGAAGCGGTTAGCCGCCTGAAAAATATTTCGCTCTAACATAACAATCTTAAAATATAACACACTAAAAATAATTTTATGACAAAGTTACGTTTCAAAGCAGTAGCAATTGCCTCGGAAAGGAAACCGATGGAGGTAAAAAAACCGGATAGGAAAACATCGGAATATTATGGGGAAAAGGTGTTCAACCGTAAGACAATGACTAAATATCTTTCAAAGGAAACCTTTAAGGCTTTGAATGATGCTATCGACAAGGGAGGTTCTGTAAACCGTAATCTGGCTGAACATGTAGCTGCCGGTATGCGTATGTGGGCGCTCGAGAACGGTGTTACGCATTATACACACTGGTTTCATCCCCTGACTGACGGAACTGCCGAAAAACACGATGCTTTTGTAGAACACGACGGACATGGCGGACTTATCGAAGAATTCGAAGGAAAACTTCTTGCGCAACAGGAGCCGGATGCATCGAGCTTCCCGTCGGGTGGTCTGCGTAATACTTTCGAAGCGCGCGGATATTCGGCTTGGGATCCTTCTTCTCCTGCATTTATAATGGGAGATACACTTTGTATCCCGACTATCTTTATATCGTATACGGGAGAAGCATTAGACTATAAGACACCTTTGCTGAAAGCTTTGGTAGCTGTCAATAAAGCGGCAACGGATGTTGTTCATTATTTCAATGAGGATGTAAAAAGAGTACAATCCAATTTGGGTTGGGAGCAGGAATATTTCCTTGTCGACGAAGATTTATTTATTGCCCGTCCCGATTTGGCTTTGACAGGCAGAACACTTATGAGTCACGAAAGTGCTAAGAACCAGCAATTGGAAGATCATTATTTCGGGGCTATTCCTGAGCGTGTTCAGAAATTTATGGAAGAACTCGAATACGAAGCATATGCGTTAGGTATTCCGGTGAAAACAAGACATAATGAAGTTGCTCCAAATCAGTTCGAGTTGGCTCCTATCTATGAAGAGTGTAATCTGGCAGTCGATCATAATCTTTTGGTGATGTCGATAATGGATAAGGTAGCGCGTAAGCACTCATTCAAGATATTATTCCACGAGAAACCGTTTAAGGGTATCAACGGATCAGGTAAGCATAATAACTGGTCTTTGAGTACAGATACAGGCATCAATCTGCTGTCTCCGGGTAAAGATCAGGTGGAAAATCTCCGCTTTATCACATTTGTGGTAAATATTCTTGCTGCCGTACATAAAAACAACGGTTTGCTGAAAGCTTCAATTTCATCTGCTACCAATGCTCACCGTCTCGGTGCCAACGAAGCACCTCCTGCAATTATATCTGTCTTCCTCGGTTCGCAGGTAAGTGATATACTGGATAAGTTTGAGAAAAGTTCGGTAAAAGACGCTATCGTTGTGGATAGTAAGAAACAAATAAGTCTGGGTGTGGGTCAGATACCTGAAATTTTACTGGATAATACAGACCGTAACCGTACTTCTCCGTTTGCATTTACAGGAAACCGTTTCGAGTTCCGTGCAGTGGGTTCGAGTGCCAACTGTGCTTCGGCTATGACGGCATTGAATGCATCGGTCGCAGAACAGCTTCGTACGTTTAAGGAAGAAGTGGATGTGTTGATAAAGAAAGGTAAATCGAAAGAAGAAGCTTTGTACGAGGTGCTGAAGAAGTATATCAAAGAATCGCGTCCTATCCGTTTCAATGGTAACGGATATAGCGATGAATGGAAAGCAGAAGCTAAGAAGCGTAAACTGGATTGTGAAACAAGCGTACCTGTGATTTACGACAGCTATACTTCTAAGCAGAGTATTAAGACTTTTGCCGGTATCTTGTCAGAAGTAGAGTTGCATGCGCGTAACGAAGTGAAATGGGAAACTTATACAAAAAAGATTCAGATCGAATCGCGCGTATTAGGTGACCTTGCTCTCAATCATATTATTCCGGTTGCTATTTCGTATCAATCGATTTTGTTGACAAATGTTTCCAGATTGAAGGATGTATCAGATGATTATAAAACATTGGGCGCCGAGCAATTACGATTGATAAAAAAAGTTTCTACTCACGTAAATGCCATCAACGCCAAAGTGCACGAAATGATAGATGCCCGTAAGGCTGCCAATAATATAGAAAGTGAACGCGAAAAGGCTGTTGCTTACCACGATAATGTGGCACCTTATCTGGATGAAATTCGCTATCATGTAGATAAATTGGAACTAATTGTAGATAACGAAATGTGGCCTCTGGCTAAATACAGAGAGTTGCTGTTTATACGATAATCGTTTTAGTTATAATAGAAAGTCCCGGTTTCGAAAGAAGCCGGGACTTTTTTCTATCCGTTTTTATTTTCTTATCCACACCGCTGTTATATCACCGAATACGAGTTTGTGGTATTCTTTGCCATTTCCGTCCTTTTTCCCTTTCTCAACAAACTCTTTTCCTTTTTCAGAGTAAAAGTCTTTGGGATTGGTTTCTGTTATTTCTAGCAGTTTACATTCTATTATCAGCTTAGCTTCTTTGTAGGTGATATTACCTGATGGAGTTTTCACACGGGTTAATGTTGTTTGCTTCATCTTGTCGGAGTTTCTTCCGCTTTTACTGCCGAATGCTATTACCTGATCTTTAAACTGGTCGGGGAAGTAGGTCATAGTATAGCTCTTCTCCTTCTTTATAAATTCCAGAGTATAGCGACTTGCATACAGGAAGCACCATGTAACTGGTGCATCGAATAATTGTCCCCATCCTCCATAGCTCGCTGTCATTGAGTTGTAGATTGAGTCTGTCCCAGCCGTAATTACTGAATAATCCTTTCCCACCAGATTGAAGATATTCTCAGAAAGTTCAGTCGGTTCAATCTTTTTGAATAGTTCGTCGAACGATTTGTCTTTTACATTCGCATAGGAAATAACATCGGTTGAGTCTACAGTTGATTTTTCTGCTGAAGTAGTTTCTTTTTGCGACCCTCCACATGAAAAGAGGAATGTTGTAATGAGGAATACAGACAGGAATTTTTTCATGATTCTTTATATTTTAATTAGTAACTGATAGGTCAAAAGTAATGAATAACAATTATATTATCGGATATTCAATATAAAAACTATTGAAATAGATTTTTGTCAAATAAAAACTATAAAAATTGCTTTTTTATATTTAAATGTGATTTTTATTGTCAAAAGTAAAATTTATTATGGTGAAATTTGTATATTTGTCACCGGATTAATTTAGGATAAGAATCATTTCCTTTCAATTATTATCAACTAATGACTAAGCACGATTTAAAATCAATTACTGAGCGCGGATTATACGATCCGGCTTTTGAGCATGACGCATGCGGGGTAGGTATGGTGATTCATATGAAAGGTGCAAAATCTCATGCTATCGTAGAGAACGGGCTTCGCGTACTGGAGAATATGACTCATCGCGGAGCAGAGAATGCAGACAACAAAACCGGTGACGGTGCCGGCATCATGCTGCAGATACCACACGAGTTTATATTATTACAGGGTATACCCGTTCCCGAAAAAGGATACTACGGGACAGGATTGGTATTCTTACCTAAGGATAAGGATGAAAAAGAATCTTGTATTATAACTCTATCCCGGTATATCGATAGTGAAGGTTTGAAACTCCTTGCTATACGTGATGTTCCGGTGAACAGTGAAATACTTGGAGAAATGGCGCTATCTAACGAACCGGATATAAAACAGATATTTGTTGTCGGAGAGGAGGATATGTCGCAGGATGAATTGGAGCACAGACTCTATATCCTACGAAAGAAGATTGAGAGAGATATATTCAATTCCAGAATATTTTCGCTGGAGACCAAGCGGGCATTCTATATTGTCAGCCTGTCTACAAAGCGTATCATATATAAAGGCATGTTATCGTCCGAGCAACTTCGCCATTATTTCCCTGATTTACTGAATCCTCATCTGACAAGTGCTATCGCTTTGGTACATTCGCGTTTTAGTACTAATACATTCCCCACATGGGATTTGGCGCATCCGTTTCGTATGGTGGCGCACAATGGTGAAATAAATACGATTAAGGGTAACCGCCTGTGGATGGAAGCCCGCGAAAGCGTATTGAAATCAGATTTGTTGGGTAATATAAATGACCTCTGGCCGATTGTTCAACCACATATGAGCGATAGTGCATCATTCGATAATGTATTGGAATTCCTTGTGATGTCCGGTAAATCGCTTCCTCATGCCATGGCGATGATGGTGCCCGAATCGTGGAACGATAAGAATCCAATTTCGAGCGACCTGAAAGCTTTCTACGAATATCATAGTATATTTATGGAACCGTGGGATGGTCCGGCTACTCTACTATTTTCTGATGGACGTTATGCCGGAGGTTTGCTCGACCGTAACGGCCTGCGTCCTGCGCGTTATCTGATGACGCACAACGGCGTTATGGTAGTTGCTTCCGAAATGGGAGTGCTCCCTTTCGAGCCGTCCGAGATAAAAGAAAAAGGCCGTCTGCGTCCGGGTAAAATGCTGATGGTAGATACCGAAACAGGCACTATACAATATGATGCCGAACTGAAAGAAAATCTGGCAAAAGCATATCCGTACCGCGAATGGCTGACAAAGAACCGCATTTCGCTCGATGATATATCTTCGGGTCGTACTCCTAAGTACAATGTGGAGAATTATACCAGGATGCTGAAAGTCTTCGGCTATTATAAAGAAGATATAGAAAAGATACTTACACCTATGGCTACAGACGGTAAAGAGCCTACTGCCTCTATGGGTAACGATACACCGATTGCCGTACTGTCGCATAAGCCGCAACGTCTGTTTGCTTATTTCCGCCAGTTGTTTGCGCAGGTGACAAATCCGCCTATCGACCCCATTCGTGAAGAATTGGTGATGTCGCTGGCCGGATATATCGGTTCGCTCCATAAGAATATACTGGAGCCGATGCCGGAACATACAAAGATGGTCGGACTGTCGAATCCTTTCCTTTCTAACAGAGAATTAGATTT
Source organism: Prevotella sp. 10(H) (assembly GCF_000711235.1). GTDB lineage: Bacteria > Bacteroidota > Bacteroidia > Bacteroidales > Dysgonomonadaceae > Dysgonomonas. The sequence goes on from NZ_JOMI01000003.1 coordinate 209,030, forward strand.
GCTTATTCATCTGCAATATAAAGGATTCAAATGCGAAGTGCTTCCAATGCTGTTCGACCCTAAGCAAGCCGGCGCAAGCTTGGAAAAAGCATTGGATGGATTATGTAAAAAAGCCGAAAAGGCCGTAGATGATGGTAATAATTATATTATCCTGAGCGATAGAGGAGTAGATGCAGAAAATGCCGCTATTCCATGCCTGTTAGCCGTTTCTGCCGTACATCATTATCTGGTGGAACGTCGCAAGCGTATGCAGATAGATATTGTAGTGGAATCTGCCGAACCGCGCGAAGTAATGCATTTTGCACTATTATTCGGTTATGGAGCCAATGCCGTAAATCCTTATCTGGCACTGGCTGTTATCGAAGAACTGGTGAAGAAAGGAGATATACATCTCGACTTCCACACAGCCATGAAGAATTATGTGAAAGCCATTAATAAAGGCTTGCTCAAAACCATGTCGAAGATGGGTATCTCTACCTTGAAAAGCTATATCGGAGCACAAATATTCGAAGCTGTCGGTATCAGTTCGGCTGTAATAGATAAATACTTCAAGGGAACAACTTCCAAAATAGAGGGTATCGACCTGAACGATATTGCAAGTGATACTATCGAAGCCTATTATGAGGCTTTCGAAGACAAATTTACAGACCCGTCACTCATCAGTCAGGGTATATATGCATGGCGCCGAAACGGTGAATATCATGCATGGAATCCCGAAACGATAACCAAATTGCAGATGTCTACCCGCTTGGGTAGTTATAAAAAATTCAAGGAATATACCGATTCGATAGATAAGAAGCCTGAAAAAATATTCTTGCGCGACTTCCTCGATTTTGATTTGGCAAAGAAGCCTATAGATATATCGGAAGTAGAACCTGTTTCATCCATAACCAAGCGTTTCGTAACGGGTGCCATGTCTTTCGGCTCTATCAGTCGCGAGGCACATGAAGCTATGGCTGTAGCCATGAATGCTATCGGTGGAAAAAGCAATACGGGAGAGGGGGGCGAATTGCCGGAACGTTTTACAACCGATGCCCGCTCTTCTATCAAACAGGTGGCGTCGGGTCGTTTCGGGGTAACTACAGAATATCTGGTAAATGCCGACGAACTTCAGATAAAGATAGCACAAGGAGCCAAACCGGGCGAAGGCGGACAATTACCGGGTTTCAAAGTGGATAAGATAATTGCGAAAACACGTCATTCTATTCCGGGTATCTCATTGATATCCCCGCCGCCACATCACGATATCTATTCTATCGAAGATTTGGCTCAACTGATTTTCGACCTCAAAAATGTAAATCCTAGGGCCCAGATAAGTGTAAAACTTGTTTCTGAAAGCGGTGTAGGGACTGTCGCAGCCGGAGTAGCTAAGGCAAAAGCCGACCGCATTGTAATCAGTGGTTGCGAGGGAGGAACAGGAGCCAGTCCTGCCAGTTCTATCAAGCATGCCGGACTTCCATTGGAAATCGGTTTGGCTGAGGTTCAGCAGACTTTAGTTCTGAACAATCTGCGTGGTCAGGTATATCTGCAGACAGACGGTCAGTTGAAAACAGGACACGATATTATTGTGGCTGCTATGTTAGGCGCAGAAGAATTCGGCTTTGCCACCAGTGCACTTATTGTACTTGGTTGCATAATGATGCGCAAGTGCCATCTGAATACTTGCCCTGTGGGCGTGGCTACACAAAATGAGGAGTTGAGGAAGAAATTTATAGGACGCAGCGAGTACCTGGTTAACTACTTTAATTTTCTTGCAGAAGAGGTACGTGAGCATTTGGCTTCTTTAGGCGTGAAATCGCTGGACGAAATAACAGGCCGTGCCGACTTACTGAAATATGTGAAGAGCCACGATAATAATAAGATAGAAAAGCTGGATTTATCACGCCTTATCTACTTCCCTGCAGAAGCAAAAGAAAATGCCATACACAGAGTAAAAGAGCAGGAACATAAGCTAGACGATATTCTGGATTTGAAGTTGATAAATACTTCACGTTTGGCTATAGATAAATCCATGCCTGTTGTTATTACCCATACGATAAAAAATACAAACCGTACAGTAGGGGCAATGCTATCGGGAGAGATTGCCAAGAAATATGGTAACGCCGGGCTTCCGGCAGATACGATACAGTGCACCTTCCAAGGCTCGGCCGGACAAAGTTTCGGAGCGTTTCTGGCTCACGGAGTAACGTTCAGGCTGGAAGGTGATACCAACGACTATGCCGGTAAAGGACTATCGGGAGGAAAGATAATTATAGTTCCGCCTGCCGTATCGGCATTTAAACCGGAAGAAAACATTATCGCAGGTAATACTTTATTATATGGTGCCACATCCGGCGAAATATATATCAACGGGCGGGTAGGAGAGCGCTTCTGTGTACGCAACAGCGGGGCAACTGCTGTTGTGGAAGGGGCAGGCGACCATTGCTGTGAATATATGACGGGTGGCCGTGCTGTTATTCTTGGTAAGACAGGACGTAATTTCGCAGCCGGTATGAGTGGTGGAGTAGCTTATGTGTATAATACAGATGGTGATTTCGACTACTATTGCAATATGCAGATGGTCGAACTGACGTTGATAGAAGATACTTACGACAGTAAAGAACTTCGTCAGCTGATAACCAGTCATTATGAATATACTAACAGCCCGCTGGCAAAACATATTCTAGACAACTGGCATACGGAAATAGAGAAATTTATGAAGGTAACTCCTATCGAATACAAGAAAGTATTGCAGGATGAGAAATTAGAAGCTATCAAAAAGAAGATAGCAGAGGTAGAGTTCGATTATTAAATCAGCTATTAGCCGTCAGCCATTAGCCGATAGCTGGTGGCTAAAAGCTAGAAGCTAACAGCTATATAAAAATGGGAAATCCAAAAGCATTTTTAACAGTAAAGAGAAAAGACGCAGGATACCGCCCTGTACAGGAACGTATCCTCGATTTCGGTGAAGTAGAGCAAACGCTAAATACAGAAGATCGCCGCGAACAGGCCTCACGTTGTATGGACTGCGGTATTCCGTTCTGTCATTGGAGTTGTCCGTTAGGTAACAAAATGCCCGAGTGGCAGGAATATGTTTACAAAGGAAACTGGAAACTGGCAGCAGAAGTATTGATGCAAACAAACGACTTTCCGGAATTTACAGGCCGTATATGCCCTGCGCCTTGTGAAAAGTCATGTGTGCTTTCGATACATCGTGCTCCGGTAACTATCCGTGAAAATGAAGCATCTACATTGGAACACGCTTTTAACGAAGGTTTTATCCAACCTCGAATTCCTGCACACCGTACGGGAAAGAAAGTTGCTGTTATCGGTTCAGGCCCCTCAGGACTAGCGGTAGCTAATCAATTGAATCAGAAAGGGCATAATGTGACAGTATATGAAAAGAACTCCAGTATAGGCGGATTGCTCCGCTTCGGTATTCCTGATTTCAAGCTGAATAAAAATATTATAGACCGCCGTTTAAAGCTGATGGAAGCCGAAGGTGTTAAATTTGTTGCTAATACCGAGATAGGTAAGGATGTAAAAGGTAAGAATATTCTTAAAGAATATGATGCCGTCTGTGTCGCTATCGGTTCGCAGGTGCCGCGCAATCTCCCGATTGAAGGCCGCGAACTTAAAGGTGTCTATTATGCAATGGAATACCTTACCGCCCAGAATAGACTGATTGCAAAGGGAGAACCTGTAGATCAGATTATCGACGCTAAAGGCAAAAATGTTCTCGTTATCGGCGGGGGTGATACCGGCTCGGACTGTATCGGTACGGCTAACCGTCAGGGGGCGGCAAGTGTTTTGCAGATTGAGATATTACCGAAACCTCCAAAATTGGAAGACATAGATAATCCATGGCCGACACCTTTTCCTGTGGTATTGAAAACTTCTTCATCGCATCTCGAAGGTTGCGAACGCCGCTGGTCGCTGAATACAAAACGTTTTATCGGTGAAGACGGAAAGTTGACCGCCGTAGAACTTGTAGAGGTCGCCTGGGAACAGGATGAAAACGGCAAGCATATTATGAAAGAAGTAGGCAAACCCGAAATCATTAAAATAGACCTTGTTTTTCTTGCTCTCGGTTTTGTTCATCCAATACAAGAGGGTTTATTAAAAGAACTCGATATTAAAACAGATGATGTTCGTCATAATATCGTTACTGATGCTAACCGTAACACCTCTGTGGCTAAGGTTTTCGGTGCGGGCGACTGTGTCAGCGGGCAATCGCTGGTGGTAACAAGCATTGCTTCGGGACGGAAGACTGCACAGCATATTGATAAATTTTTACGAAGCTGATACAATAAAAAGGTTAATATAGTGTTAAAAGTAACAGGGGAGTTTTTGAATTTCCTTTAAAAAATGAGATTTTATCATAACTAATTGTATATTTGCCACACTAAAAAATGCTCTTTAAACTCAAAAACGATCTGTTAACAATCATAATTTTATTAACCCAAAGAAAACTTATTATGAACAAGAAACTATTATGTTTATTGATGTTTGTCTTTTCATTAGGACTTGGTTTTACATCATGTAGTGACGACGATGACGATTACAAACCAGTGGACATTACATTGGACAAGACTGAAGTAACTTTAGACGAGAAAGCTACCGCAGAAGTGAAAATAACTAAGGGAAATGGTGACTATAAGGTAACTTCAGCGAAAGCCGACATAGCAACCGCTGTTTTAGGCACTGACAAAACTACCGTTACTATTACAGGTGTTGCAGCCGGTGAAACTGAAGTAACTGTTACCGATAAAGAAGGTAAGACAGCAACAGTAAAAGTAAAAGTTGATGCTGCTATTGCTTTGGAAAAGACAGAAGTTAGTGTTGAAGAAGGTAATGCTACAACTACTGTGAAAGTAACTAAAGGAAAAGGTGATTATGTTGTAACTGTTGACCCTGCCGATGAATCAATAGCAAAAGCCTCCGTTGCTGTAGATGTGATTACTATAACAGGTGTTGCGCCAGGTGAAGCAACAGTAACAGTTAAAGATAAAGACAATAATACTACAACATTGAAAGTTACTGTAGTTGCGTATGCTGAAACAATTGCTGCAACTTATAATGGAGATTTGATAATAACTCTTCCGGGACAAGATCCTATGCCAGCGCAAAAAAAGGATATTGTGTTTGAAAAATCTACAGACAATAAAGCTAAGCTGGTGCTGAAAGATTTTTCATTAGGAGAAGACCTCGTTATTGGGGATATTCCGGTTGATGGCATAGTTGTAAGTAAAGAAGAAGATGGAACTTATAAATTGGCAGAAACAACAGTAACCATTCCGATTGGCGAGGGTGATGATCCAATTCAAGCTAAAGTTACAACAACAGGAACAGTTAAGGATGGTAAAATGGATTTGGCTATTTCTGTTGGAGAGGTATTCCCTCCTTTACTAATCACAGTTACTTTCGAAGGTGAAGTAAAAGAAGAGCCAGCAGAATAATCTTTTATTCATAATATTCAAAAACGGTTTTTGGAAACAAAAGCCGTTTTTCTTTTATATAATCCCTATCTTTACGGGTAAAGAAGAATTTATGAGCAGACGCATCCTCCCATATTCCCTAATATTTATACTGCTGATAGTATTTGCTACATCCTGCGGTACGCAAAAAGGCGGTGGCGGGCAATTGTACGACCCGAAGGAAGTTGCCGCATTATCCCGCAAGCTGGGCATACCATTGAGCAACGTGAACAAAGACGATGATAAGAATATGCCCCTCTATGCCGAGGTTTCGCAATGGCTGGGCGTTCGTTACCGTAACGGCGGATTATCCAAAAAGGGAGTGGACTGTTCCGGCTTTACCTTCCTCACCTATCAGAAAGTATATAAGAAGAAACTACCACGCTCGAGCGGCGATATGGCCAAGATGAATATGCAGAAAGTATCGAAAAAGAACCTGCAGACTGGCGATCTGGTCTTCTTTGCCACATCTAAAAACTCCAGTAAAATAAACCATGTAGGCATCTATCTCAAAAATGGCTGCTTTATTCATGCCTCTACTTCCAAGGGGGTGATAGTCAGTCATCTGGATGAGGGATATTATGAAAAGACATGGAAAAAAGCAGGCCGGGTGAGATAGTTAAAATCACCTTAAAAATTATAAAAAACAGGCTGTTTTACCGGCTAATTAAGTTAAAAGCCCTACTTTTATCCGATTTTTAATTTCATCCCCATGTCTACACAGAGAAGATTATTGAAGACATCTTTAATCCTTATGTTTACCTCACTGGCGTTTTTGCCTATGGCGTCTATGTCCCAGAATTCGGGTAAATCAGGAAAGAAGAAAACCAAGACAAGCGCGGTAACTACCAAAACAGTTAAAGTAGAACAATCTCACAACAATATAGAAGTAGCAACTCCCGATGGTAATGTAGTTGCTCTGCCGCAAGTAAAACAAACACTCGAAGACCAGTCCTCACTTTTCAAGACGAATGACCTTTTCGCAGATGCCGACCTCTCCAAAGCTTTCGATGCAGTCCAGAAACATATGATAGAAGTAAAAGAAATGCAGGAATTGTCTTCCGTATTGGGCGTTACTATAGATGATGTATCGATGCTGCCTTTGTTCCGTGAAGCGGCCGACTGGCTGGGAACCCGTTACAGAAGGGGTGGTATGAGCCGTAAGGCAGTCGACTGCTCTGGTTTTACCAATCTGATATATAAGAATGTATTCGGTGAGCAGCTCGACAGGGTGAGCACTACCATAGCAAAGAATGTAAAAGAATCTATCACATCTAAAGAAGATTTGCTGCCGGGCGATATGGTGTTTTTCTCCACTTTTAAGAAAAAGTATATCAACCATGTAGGAGTATATCTCGGTGATGGTAAATTTATACACGCTTCTATCAAGAAAGGTGTAATTGTAAGTTCGCTTATGGAAGGCTATTACAGTACTGCATGGCGTAAGGGCGGACGTAATTTCTAAAAATTTTATCGGCTTACTTATTCTTTATTCAGCAGATTTTCGTATTTGCTGAGGCTTTCGTATTCCTCATATTTTACAATATCGGTTATAAGTGTAGTTTCTATATATTCCCATTTGTTATCGGTGAGTTTATATATTTTCATTTCGTATGGCATTGATACACTATATTCCCCTTTAGGCGAATCCGTATCTATAACTAAAAAATGATAGGGTATATATCGACCGATAATGTTGAAATCCTTTATATTTAAGTCGGCCCGAAGTATTTTATTTATCTTTTCAAATGTCGCATCATCATAGTATAAGTTGCCTGACAAATCTTTACTTAATTCTATAGAATGTTTTTTATCGAAATCTTTATATTTTTCCAGCTGCTCTTCCGATTTTGGTATAAATAATATCGAATATTGGCCTTCATTATCTTTCTTGTATGTAGCAGAAGGAATATCCATCATCAGGTCTATCATCAAGTCCTGATAAATATCAAACCCTTTGGTAATCTCATCCTGCGAAAGTTCTTTTATTATAGTATCCGGTGTATCGGTTTTCTTTTTGTTACTGCATGTAGCTAAAGTAAGAATGAGGAATCCGGCAAGTATGAATCGAAATATTTTCATGTTGTTATTTTTATGCAAAATAAGGAAGAAAAATTAGACTGATGATAAGGTATCGTATATTTTTTTATATTTACATTTATATTCTTGAAATATTACTATAATCTAAATCTTTATGAAAAAGACTCTTGCCCTCTTAATCGCTGTATTAACTTGTATCGGAGCAATGCATGCCCAAAAAGTATCATTGTCATTTAATGGTAACTATCGTACCAAATATAAAGATTTCGGTATCGGAACGCAAGTGATGATTCCTGTTTATAATAATTTTTTTATTGCTCCGGGGGTCAGCTACTATTTCGATAAGGAATACAAATTAGACTATGAGATGATTAATAGTAAAACGAATAACAAAAGCTTTAATTATGGATTAGATATTCATTATGCATTCTTCTTAAAAGGAACAAATTCATTTGTTTCTCCATTTATAGGAGTTGAAGGAATGGTTATATGGAGCAAAACGACTGGTTCATATTTAGGTGTATCCTCGAATTCGTCAGGAATAGGAGTTCCCCACAGAGAGTGGAGTTCTTTTGGTAGTGATGATTGGCATAGCTTTTCAGACGTAGTTGGTAATATCGGGATTGCCGGCAAATGGTTTACAAATAATAATCTCTTTTTTAATACACAGGTTAGATACTCTATCGACTTCGACAATATGGATTACAACTTCTTTGTATTCACAGCGGGTGTCGGCTACGCGTTCTGAAAATAATTAGATTCATTTTGTTTTAGCAATGCAATATAGTAAAGATAGCCTCATCTTTTGATATTCCATTTTTCATATCTGACTAATATTAACTTTAATCATTATTAAAATTATACAATATTATATTTTGTTTATATATTGATTGTAGATAGTTATGTAAGACCTTCTTATGCATCATCTGTTTTATCTGAATAACTAATGCGAATGGATTTTGACAAAATATGAAAATAGTCCTTCCGTCTTATATATTTGAAGCTATTGAAGTGGAAAAGTCGGCATTGGATATAAGGAGACATCCTAATACGCGGTACATGAAGAGTATCAAAATAAATTGGATGAATTTACAGTCTTAAAAACAGCTTTCAAAGCATTAGCATCCGGTCTTCCGCACCGAAACAATCTAAAACACGGGTGACAAGAATTGAAAAGTATATTCCTCAGATTCTGAAAGGTAAAGGTTTGAATGATTAGATTTTTAACAGAATCCTATATTTCTATGGTTTTGCCTAAAGTAATATAGCAAAGATATCCCTTCACGTTCTGATATCCCATCCTGCATATCTGGTCGGCATAGTATTTCACCTGACGGATATATTTCCGGTCTTCTTTTTCTCCGAACTTATAGTCGATGACAATCACTTCGTCGCCTTTAATCATCACACGGTCGGGGCGACTGAAAACACCTTTCGGCTGTAATATCTGCACTTCATTGAGTATCCGGTATTCATCTGAATACCATTGGGCTACCATCGGATCGGATAGGTAGGTCTGCAATAGATTTATTACATTTTCTTTTTGTTCGGTAGTGATATCACCTGCAATATGATATTCTTCCACCGCATTATCGATATCGGCTACAGTCTGCACTTTGCTTACTATTTCATGCATCAACGTACCATAGTCACGTTGCCCCGAATCGGTAAAGAAGTATTTATTTTTTAGTAAGAGTTTTACGCGTTCGTCGTATGATATTCCTGCAAGCGAGTCGACATATATTTCTTTTACAACCGATTTTTTCTCTTTATTTTGAGGCTGGTAATTATTGTTTATTTCAAAGATGCCGTTATCCTCATTCACACAGCTTGAAAGATTCATATACTCGCGCCCATCTATTATAAGGGTAGGAGAAGAGTTGACACTAGCCCACAGCAAAGATGATATATTGCTGATATCTTCTTTTTTAGGACGCGGAGCGAAAGCAATCAGTTCATTCTTTGCTCGGGTAAAGGCCACATACAGGATATTTATATTGTCGATAAATGCATGCAACCGTTCATCAAAATACTCATAATCGAAAATAGTATTTTTTAGTTTCTGAGAATATTTTACAGGTACCAGATGCAGGCGGTTGAAAGGTTCACTTTGTGGGCGGCACCAAAGAATCGTTGTCAGTTTATGGTCTATCTCCCAATTACAGAAAGGAATAATCACAACATTGAATCCCAGTCCTTTCGATTTATGAATTGTCATGATGCGGATAGCATCCTGTCCGTCTGGTGTAAATATCGTTTTTCTCACTCCCGTTTCATCCCACCATTTCAGAAATGCATCGAGGTCGGATGAATTTCGTATTGTGAAATCGAGTACCATATCGAGGAATGATTGTATATAAATCTGCTCGTTATCTTCCATTGCATTGCGGAAAAGTTCGAACATCTCCTCAGTCATTTCATACAACGGTAATTGCCTGATACGGTCGAGTTTCTCTGATATATCTTCCGGCAACTCATCTTTCGAAGAAAAATATTTCATTAGGGCATCTTCTGCGCTCAGCTGTCCGCTGTATTTAAAATATTCATATACAGCCAACGCTTTCAATGAAGTATCCAACGGATTGTGTAAGTACTTTAATAGCGCAATAATCAGTTTTATACTTTGCGAATTACCGACAAACAAGGCTTCGTCCGAAATGATATCGTAACGGTATTTCGAATTGGTATTTAGACTCTTGTATTCCAGCAGGCGATTGGCCACATCGGCACCCTCTTTCTTTGTGCGCACGAGTATGGCTATATCTTTAAGTTTATAGCCTCTGTCCTGTAATTCTTCTATCTGTTTTGGCAGTTGTTCCAATACATATTCCTGCCATATATGCTCATCTGTATCAATGAATTCGAGCCTTACATGACCCTGATTATCTTTCTGACTATCGGGAACAGATTGGTAGATTTCGTTATATGCTTTTGTTATACGGGAAAAGAAAGGTGTAAGACGTATATCTTCTGTATCGGCTAAAGGCCTGTTGTAAGTATCCTGTAAGAGCTTTGCCCCAAGAGAGAATATTGCATTATTGAATGCTATCACATTATATGAACTGCGCCAATTAGTATCGAGGGTTTCATGATTTATGCCCTCATTCAGAAAATCCTTGTCGAGTTGTTCGTCAAGAAGTTTCCAATCCGAATTGCGCCAACGGTAAATGCTTTGCTTTACATCACCCACTATGAAATTCTTATTTCCGCTGCTGAGGCTGTCGCGCACTAACGGCTTGAAGTTTTGCCACTGCATGCCCGAAGTATCCTGAAACTCATCTATCATGTAGTTATTGACACGTAGACCAACCTTTTCATAGATGAACGGTGATTCATTCCCCTCGATAATACGGTTTAGTAGTTCGGTAGTGTCTGAAATAAGCATCATATTATTCTCGGCTGCGTATTCCCGAATATTTTTATCCACATCGCCCAGTATTCCTAATGTAAAGAAATATCTGTTTATCTCGTATGCTGTTTGATAGATGCGGGAATTGTCATAATGGCTGATAATATCGTTTACACAGATATTCAGTTCTGTATATACATCTTCTATCCTGCTTCTGATATCTCCCGGAGTTTTCGCTGTATACCAATAGGTAACATCGTTGGCAAGTGAGCGAAATGTATTTGTCGGTTCGTCTGTAGCGCCGTTTGCCCATTTCAGGAAAGAGAAGAAAGGTGAGCGTGTTCCCCCCTTAAAATCTTCGGGTTTCAATCCGTAGCGAACCATAATATTCAGAGCCTTTTCCCCTGTCTGTTGCGAAAAGTTTTCAAATGTGCGGATGATAGAGAAAAGCATCTCCTTGTAATTGGTCATCAGTTGCTTATCGGCAATATTTTCCTGCACCTGATTACTATATGCTTTATAGCTTTCCTTGAAAATTTCGGATGAAAGCGATTGTATATCATTGCGGATGTTCCATGTTTCGCCGTTCTCTACTTTTTCTTCCGAGAAACGTATTAGCCAGTCGAGTAGGAGTTTGTTATCGCTTCGTTCGAGGTCGTAGAGCATAGAATCAATAGCCTCTCCAAGAACTTTGTCCGTATCCAGTTCTACATTGTAGCCTCCCCCCAGACCAATTTCACGGGTAAATGCCCGCATTGTCTGCTGGAAAAACTTATCGATTGTACTTACTGAAAATGCGGAGTAGTCGTGCAAGATACGTTCAAGTGTTTCCCGCGCTTCTTTGCGAAGTTGTTCTTCGTTGTAGCTGTATTCACTCGTCAGCAATTCTATATAATCCGATTCGCGACCAAGAGCGAGATTCGCCAACTCGTCGATAATACGGGTCTTCATTTCGTCTGTCGCCTTATTGGTAAAGGTTACAGCCAGAATGTGACGATACGCGAAAGGAGAGGAGAAAAGCAGGCACAAATATTCGGCGGTCAGGCGGTGCGTCTTTCCCGAGCCTGCCGATGCTTTGTACACATGCAGATTTACTTCATCGTCAAATAATGCGTGCTTTGGCATAGCCCTCCTTTTGCAGAAGTTCCAGTATCTTGTTCCTGAAATCGCCCTGTATAATGATTTCGCTGTCTTTGGCCGAGCCGCCGACGCCGCATTTTACTTTTAGTAATTTGGCGAGTGCTTCGAGGTCTTCGGTTGTACCGATGAAGCCTGTTATTAGTGTGACAGCTTTGCCCTTGCGGTTTCGCTTATCCAGCGAGATGCGCAGGGCTTGCTTTTCTTTAAGCAAAGTATCCTGTTCTTCTTCACCTTCTGTGTCATATTTAAAGTCCGGATTGGTAGAATATACCACATTCAGACGGTCTTTCCAGTCGCTCATATTTTTAGTTACGAGTTACATTGCCCTTCGGGCGGTTACTAGTTTTGTTTTAATTTTATATAGCTTCTCGTCATTGGCACATTTGCTAATTGGTATATTGGCAAATTAATCTTTCATCCTTCTGAAATTTGCATCGAAATTCGCCCTATCGAAAGTTTCATATCTCGGTTTTGTAGGCTTATAGTCGTCATTGTCCCACAATGGACTGGTCAGCATCAGGTCGGCACTGTAACGGTTGCAGGCAATAGGCACGTTATGCACACGACATTGGCGGAGCAACATCATAATGTCGGCTTCGTGAGGCTGTGGATTCAAGTCGTCGATAAGGAAAATAGCCAAGTCTATCTCATGACGAACGACCATGGCTGCAATTTCTGCATCCCCGCCCATAGGCCCTGAGTTCATACGGGTGATTTCGGCTTGTATGCCTTTTTCTTCAAAAGCTTCTTTTACTAGTGTGCCGGTTGTTCCGGTGCAAACAAGATGGTGCTTTGCCAAAAAGTCGGAGTTGTAATAACACCATTCTACCATATCCGCTTTGCGGTGGTCGTGCGCTACAAGCGCTATTGTTAATCTTCTATTCATATTTTCGATTGTTTTTAATTCAATATGTAAAAGTATAATGTTTATTTTTCTAATAATTGAAGTGTGTGTCGCATAAGTTCTGTCCCTCCTGTCGGCCCGTGTCCGGGAACGACAATTTTAGCATTCGGGAATTTATCAATCATTTTTCGCATTGTCGAAGGCCATGCTTCTACATCGGCATCCGAAAGGTTCCCTAAGTTTGTAGAATTTATATCTTTAATACAACACCCTCCGAATAATATATTTTCAAACGGTAGCCATACCACAATATTATCGGTTGAATGTCCTCCACCTAAATAAGTACATTCTACCGGAATGCCATGAAAATCAAGAAACAAAGAATGGTCGAAGCCATGTTGTGGTATCGGTAGATTCTTTTCTTTTGCTATATCTATGGTCATTAGGTTAGTATATGAACTTACACCTTTGGTCTGTAAATAGCCTAATCCTCCCATGCAGTCCTCGTGCCAATGGGTAGGGATGAATGTAGTTATAGTTGTATTCAATGAATCTTTCAACCAGTTGTATAGTTCTTCGGTCTGATTATCATTCCATGGTGAATCTATCATCAATGCTTTGCCGTCTTCTACTAACAGCAAGCCATTAGCGCCTATCTTTCCGTAATTCTCAATTACGAGAAAAGATTTATGAAGGTATACATTGTCCGACAGTTTTGTAATCTCCAGATTATCCGAAACAATTATCTTGTTTTGTGCAATAATAGGGAAGATTATGATTATCAGGGATAATATAGTGGATGATATTCTTTTTTTCATCTTTCATTTAATATATTATTCGGGTTCAAGCGTATATGTACCGAGACAGAACGGATGGCCTGCCGGATCAATCATCGTTTTTGATGTTTTGAAATATTGCTCATCGGCTATTTTTGCTCCACATTCGATCACATGTGCCACCCCTTCTTCGAGATTGTTGACGAATAAATCTAGATGAAGCATCTGAGCCTGTTTCCCTTCTTGCCATGGCCACACAGGCGGTTGATATCCTTCGACTTCCTGAAATATAAAGAACATACCTGTAGGAGAAGAGATTGCCGCCCAACCTTCATCAGCACGGGGGTGTGTCCATTCCCAACTCATTAATTTGCTGTAAAACTCAGCCATAATATTTGCGTCGGCACAATCTATAATAACGTTCATGCCGATTATGGGCACATCTTTTTTCTTTTCCATTCTGTGTCTTTTTTTATTATTCCAAAGATAAGATATTTCTGCTTCATATAGGCTACGAAATGATTAATCTTATTGCAGCAATATGGTTGTTAAAACGACAGGAAATAGGCTTTTTATTATCTTTGTGCCAAATAAGAAAATGATGACGGATAAAATAAAAGAAGTGCGGAAAATTATTCCTATACCTATGGGTGAGGCTTTAAGATTATTAAAAGAAAACCACGGGGATGTTGAGAAATGTGTTTACCTGTTTAAATCGAAATCAGTCATAGAGATTTGCGAACTGGTTGGATGCAACGAGGAAACAGCAGCCGAATTTTATGAAGCGGAGAAATATGATTTCAACAGGACGGTTTCTACTATAAGGGAAGCTATTTATGATAAAAATTATGTTCCGATAGACGGGGTAACAAAAGAAGGTATACGTAATATCCTGCAATGGTTGCGTATAATTGAGACTGAGGATTTTGGTATGTCACTTGATTATCAATTATTGGATAAAGCGTTGGAAACAATGTCCCTTATTCCTGCATTGGAAAAAATTGCTAATACTGTAAAGGAAGCGAAAAGAGCAAAAGAAATAATCTTCGATGGTTATAAAGATACGGATAGCCTCGATGAATTTGTACGCAGGCACAGCAAACTGGACGATAATGAAGCTTTTCAGAAAGCAAATAAGGAAATGAACTTAAGATTGACAATAATTAAAGAAGAATTATTGCGGCATATGAGGAATTTATAATGAACATATAAATAAAAGAGGGATGAATCAGAAATTCATCCCTCTTTACTATCTAAGATTAAAAATTATTTTGCTGTTGCTTTTAGCTTATCATTTACCTTATCCACTTCAAACGATATTGTACTTCCTTCTTTTGCAGCGCCCGAAAGTATCAGTTCAGATATTTCGTCTTCCACATAGTTCTGGATAGCACGTTTCAACGGACGGGCACCGAATTGTACATCGTAGCCTTTGTCGGCAAGGAAATCTTTTGCATCCTTAGACAATTTGATTGTGTATCCGAGCTCAGTCATCCGTTTGTAGAATCCTTTCAGTTCGATATCGATAATCTTTTCGATAGAAGTCTTATCCAGCTGGTCGAATGTGATAATATCATCCACGCGGTTTAGAAATTCAGGTGAGAAAGTCTTGTTGAGTGCTTTTTGCAGCACACTTCTCGAATATTCCCTGTTGGCAGCAGATTGTTTATTGAATCCAATGCCTCCTCCGAAGTCTTTCAACTGGCGTGTACCTACATTCGAAGTCATTATCAAGATTGTATTCTTGAAATCGATCTTACGACCCAGACTATCGGTCAGGTGACCTTCGTCCATTACCTGAAGCAGAATATTATACACATCAGGGTGAGCCTTTTCAATCTCATCGAGCAATACTACCGAATATGGTTTCCGGCGTACTTTTTCGCTTAACAAACCGCCTTCTTCATATCCTACATATCCCGGAGGTGCTCCGACCAAACGCGATACATTGAATTTCTCCATATATTCACTCATGTCGATACGTATAAGGGCATCGGCCGAGTCGAACAGCTGTTCTGCAATCATTTTCGCAAGGTGAGTCTTACCCACACCTGTAGGCCCAAGGAACATAAACGAGCCTATCGGACGGTTAGGGTCTTTCAATCCTATGCGATTGCGTTGTATTGCTTTTACAATCTTATTTACTGCTTCGTCCTGACCAATAACAGAGGCTTTCAGGCTATCCTTCATGCCTACAAGTTTCAATCCTTCAGATTCACCGATACGCTGTACAGGTATTCCCGACATCATTGAAACCACTTCGGCAACCATTTCTGCATCTACAGTTTCAGGCTTTTCTTTCAGTGAAGCTTTCCATTCAGCTTCGGCTGTATCCAGTTTTGCCATCAGCTGGCGTTGAGTATCTCGGAAACTGGCAGCCAGTTCGTATTTCTGAGCTTTTACAGCTTCGCCTTTTTGTTCGATAACATCTTTCAGTTCTTTCTCGATGTCTTCTATTTCTTTCGGAACCTGTATGTTTGCTATATGCATACGTGACCCGGCTTCGTCGAGTGCATCGATAGCCTTGTCAGGGAAGTTGCGGTCTGTGATATATCTGTCGGTCAGTTTTACACAGGCTTCAAGTGCTTCCTCCGTATATTTTACATTGTGGTGCTCTTCGTAACGTTCTTTGATATTATGTAATATCTGCAATGTTTCTTCGGCAGTGGTAGGGTCTACCATTACTTTCTGGAAACGGCGTTCGAGGGCTCCGTCTTTTTCTATATTCCTACGGTATTCGTCGAGTGTTGTAGCACCGATACATTGTATCTCCCCGCGAGCCAGAGCCGGTTTCAACATATTGGCAGCATCCAGCGAACCGGTTGCTCCGCCTGCACCTACTATGGTGTGTATCTCGTCGATAAATAATATAATATTGGGATTCTTCGACAACTCGTTCAGTATCGCTTTGATACGTTCTTCAAATTGTCCGCGGTACTTAGTTCCGGCAACAACCGAAGCCATATCTAGTGCAATCACACGTTTGTCAAACAGCACGCGTGACACTTTCTTCTGAGTGATGCGTAATGCAAGCCCTTCTACTATCGCCGATTTCCCGACTCCCGGCTCGCCGATAAGTATCGGGTTGTTTTTCTTACGGCGGCTCAATATCTGGGCCAGACGTTCTATTTCTTTCTCACGGCCGACAATCGGGTCGAGTCTGTTTTCCAGAGCTGCCTTGGTCATGTCCATGCCGAAGTTGTCGAGTACAGGTGTGTCGGTAGCCTGACGCGGCTGCTGTGTACCTACATTCGAGTTTCCGTTTACCGGTTCGTCGTCGTCATCGTCGTCATCGGTAAAGTCAGCACCCATTCTGGGATTTTCTTTTGTATTATTATGTAATATATCACCCATACTTTTAATATAGGTAAACGCTCCGTTGTAATCCATATGATATTCTTGCAACAGCATCGCAGTAATGTTGTCATGATCTTTCAGAATGGCAAGAAGCAAATGTTCGGAATCAGTTTCCTGACTTTTAGTCAAACGCGCCTCCAATATACTCATCTTCAAAATCTTTTCTGTACTCTTACTTAATACGATTTCACTGTTTGGGTAAGCATCCTCCTGTAGCTTTAATATGTTATTATCTATATTTTCTTTAAACTCTGCCAAATCTATTCCAAAATCTTTCAATGCCTGTATGGCTAAACCTTCTCCGTTGCGGAGTATACCAAGCATCAAATGTTCGGGGGCTAGATAATTTGTTTGCAGACGTCCGGCCTCTTCACGACTAAAAGTCATGATTTTGCGAACCCTTGTTGAAAAATTATTTTCCATAACCGTCTATTTGATGTTTTATGCGTATTTACAAATATAAGATTTATTTCTAAAATTTATTCCAGATAAAATCTTAATTATTCAAATCTTTTATATTGAAACAAAAATGATGCCATAATGTTTATTGCCGATATCTGGTTTGTTTAAAATTGTCAATTAAAATGTTTGTTATTTAAATAAATTGATTTTATTATTTTATTTTATTATCATAATAATGTTAAATATTTAATTTATATATTATATTGTTTGTTTTGTTTGCTGACGTTGTTTACATTTGTAATGTATTTTTCATGGTATTAGATTTATGGTTAGGAGTGAAGATTGGTTGTCGTGAGACAGCCATTCTTATTTTAAAGGGTTTTGAATTTCTTGTAAATAGTGACAATATGTTTGTTGAAACCGTTTTGCGGATTAAAAACTATATTTATCTTTGCGCCCTCTAATCTAATACATAATTTGTTTATGAAATCTTTATCTTGCTTTGTTATAGTGTCTGGAGGCTTAATTGTAATTTTCTTCCTTTTTATCATGTATGTTATACTTGAAGATAAACCTCAGCAGGTTACTGCGGATGTTTCTTATAGTACTACTACCAATAGTGTATCAACCAAAAAGGAGGAGCAAGCACAAGGGGTGATAGAAATTCCAGATGTACCAAAAGTAGTACCGGAAGTAGACAATTCGGCAGAGGCTAAAAAAGAAATACCCAAAGTGATATCCACAGAAACTGTTGGTGTTTGGAAAAATGCTTACGGAATCTATACAATTTACAAAGAGAAAGGTATCTATTATATGGAAAGTGAATTCATCGACGGTTCCGGAATGACGCAGCAATTAAGCGCAAAAACGAGAAAAGGGCAAAAGTCATTCAATGTGGCTGGAGACGAATCGGAATATTTTATTATAAAAAACGGTGACCTCTATATATATGATTCTTACGGCGATTTAGGAGATATTTATAAGAGGTATTAGAAAGTTTTTTAAGAAACGGTTATCTTTACGGTATGGACGATGTTTTCAGAACAATAACCATTACATCCAAAGCTATTTACACTGAGAAAAGGAGTAAATTTATTGCCTATGCCATACCTGTTCAATCCGTAGATGAAGTAAAAAACAAAATAGAAAAACTTCGTAAAGAATATTACGATGCCCGTCATGTATGCTGGGCCTATATACTTGGGCCCGACAGGGTGGAGTTTCGGGCGAATGATGACGGTGAGCCTTCCGGTACGGCAGGAAAACCTATTCTGGGGCAAATAAATTCGAATGAACTGACAAATATTCTAATAGCAGTCGTTCGTTATTTCGGAGGAATAAAACTGGGAACGAGCGGTCTTATTGTCGCATATCGAGAAGCAGCAGCCGCAGCTATATCCGAAGCTGATATAGTGGAGAAAACCGTAGACTGCCGGCTTTCCTTCGGATTTGAATATCCTTTTATGAATGATGTAATGAAGATTGTTAAGGATTTGGAACCTTCGATTTTGGAACAGACATATGATATGGATTGCCTGATGACATTAGAGATACGTAAGGCAAAATTTGAAGAGCTGAGAGGTCGGCTTGAAAAAGTAGAAAGTTTGCGGTTTATCGAATAGAAATATTTTAAGAAAGAATAGAAAAAAGCCGGCAATCAAAATTTGACTGCCGGCTTTCTGTTTCTTGATCAATATTCTTAAATTATTCCCTGAGCCATTACCGCTCTGGCAACTTTCATAAATCCGGCTATATTTGCGCCTTTCACATAGTTTACATAACCGTCGGCTTCCGTACCGTATTTCACACAGTTTTCGTGAATATTGGACATGATCCATTTCAACTGGTTGTCAACCTGTTCAGCCGACCAGCTAAGACGTTCTGAGTTTTGTGTCATTTCCAGACCGGATACCGATACACCACCAGCATTGGCCGCCTTGCCCGGAGCATATAATATTTTAGCTTTCTGCAATACGGCGATTGCTTCCGGTGTAGAAGGCATGTTTGCTCCTTCCGATACCGCAATCACCCCGTTGGCTACCAGTTTTTCAGCATCGCTGCCGCTGATTTCGTTCTGCGTGGCTGATGGCAGTGCTATATCACCTTTTTCACCCCACGGACGTGCTCCTGCTACGTATTTACAACCGTATGTGTCGGCATATTCGCTGATGCGGCCGCGGTAAAGTTCTTTCAGTTCTTTTACATATTCCAGTTTTTCGGCAGTTATACCTTCCGGATCGTAGATATATCCGCTCGAATCTGACAATGTTACAGGTATTGCGCCCAGTTCAATCAGTTTTTCACAGGTATATTGTGCCACGTTACCGGAGCCGGAAACAAGGCATTTTTTACCTTTGATATCTACGTTTTTTGTTTTTAGCATTTCCAGCAGGAAGTAAACATTTCCGTATCCTGTAGCTTCGGGACGGATTAGCGAACCGCCGAATGTGATGCCTTTCCCTGTAAATGTACCTGTAAATTCACGCGCCAGTTTTTTGTACATACCGAACATATAGCCTACTTCGCGTCCGCCCACACCGATATCTCCGGCAGGTACGTCAGTGTCCGGGCCGATATGTCGCCATAGTTCTGTCACAAAAGCCTGACAAAAACGCATGATTTCGGCACTTGATTTTCCTTTCGGATTGAAGTCCGATCCGCCTTTACCGCCGCCCATAGGCAGGGTTGTCAGTGAGTTTTTGAATGTTTGTTCGAAAGCAAGGAATTTAAGGATAGAAGGATTTACGGATGCATGCAGACGGATACCTCCTTTGTAAGGGCCGATAGCATTACAATGCTGAACACGGTATCCCATGTTTGTATGAGTGTTTCCTTTGTCGTCGACCCATGTAACGCGGAAAGAGAAAATCCTGTCCGGAATACATAGCCTTTCAATGAGGTTTGCTTTCTCGAATTCAGGGTGTTTGTTGTACTCTTCTTCGATGGATTCTAATACTTCGTGCACTGCCTGATGATATTCAGGCTCATTCGGGAATCTACGTTTTAAATCTTCTAAGACTTGTTCTACTTTCATTTTAAAAAATGGATTTTGATTTATGGATGTTGCGAAAGTAGTAAAAAAATATCTATTTGTAAACTTTTTTCTATAAAAAGCGATAATTTATTTATTTTCAGCATTGGGTTTAATTAACTTTGCCGGATATATTAAGGAACATATATTTTTTAATCTCGTTTTTTTCTTATTTTTGCGTATAATATAATTGAAAAATCAAGTTGAAAGAAATGACATACTTAATCACAGGGGGAGCAGGTTTTATCGGCTCCAATTTTGTGAAATATATGCTTGCTACGCATCCCGATGCAAAACTAATTGTATATGATGCGCTGACCTATGCCGGAAATCTGGGCACATTGGCAGAAGAACTGAAAAATCCGCGTGTGACTTTTGTAAAAGGGGATATCTGTGATAGGGATATGACAGAAAAGGTATTCTCTGATTATGAAATAGAATATGTAGTGAATTTTGCTGCTGAGAGCCATGTGGATAGAAGTATAGAAAATCCGCAGCTTTTCCTGCAGGTGAATGTTCTCGGTACTCAGAACTTACTGGATACGGCAAAAAAATACTGGACTACAGGAAAGGATGAAAACAATTACCCTATATGGCGCGAAGGGGTAAAATATCTTCAGGTATCTACAGATGAGGTGTACGGATCACTGGGGGAAGAAGGTTTCTTTACTGAAACTACTCCGCTCGATCCACGCTCTCCATATAGTGCCGCAAAAGCCGGAGGCGACCTTATAGTACGTGCATATGGTGAAACATACAGGATGCCTGTAAATATTACCCGTTGTTCGAATAATTACGGCCCGTACCACTTTCCGGAAAAACTAATTCCGCTTATAATAAGAAACATACTTGCCGGAAAACAACTTCCTGTATATGGCGACGGTAGCAATGTGCGCGACTGGTTATATGTTGAAGATCATTGTAAAGCGATAGATGCTGTTTTGCACAGAGGACGGCTCGACGAAGTATACAATATCGGCGGTCATAATGAAGAAAAGAATATCGAAATAGTAAGGCTGGTGATCAAGACAATCCGTGAAATCATGGAAAAAGAACCCAAATATCGTGAAGTGCTTAAAAAGAAAGAAATCACAGCCGACGGAACCATAGATATCAGTTGGATAAATGATGATCTGATTTCTTTTGTGAAAGACCGTCAGGGACACGACCAGCGATATGCTATAGACCCTACAAAAATATCAGAAGAGCTGGGTTGGCTACCGGAAACAACTTTCGACGAAGGTATTGTAAAAACCATTTATTGGTATCTCGATAACCAGCAATGGGTGGAGGAAGTAACTTCGGGCGATTATATGAAATATTACGAACAGATGTATCACAACAGATGATTCTTTAGTTTAGGATGGAACGTTTAAAGGCAGTTTTGGCAGATAAGATACTCGATATATCAACGGGTAGCGGAGAGGAGGTTAGGATTAAAATCGATAAAATCCAGCGCTTCCGTGACTTTGCTAATGCCTGCCAGACGCTGATGATAAAATATCCGGCTATAGAAGACGAACTTATAAAAATGGTTGAAGCCGAAGATTTTGATACGAAAGTAGCTTCATCACGTGTCGATTCCGTTATCCGTTTGGCCGATACAAGTACTGTAAATCCGGGCACTATTATTATTCCTCCTGTAGATGAACCGTTAAAAATAGAAGAGGGAGAGGAAAGCAACAAAGTGGAGGAAATGTCTGATATAGAGGTTGCCGATCCTGATCTTGAAAACGAACTTAAGTATACTACTTCTGTAGATGATATACCGATGGAAATTATACATACGGAAGATGAAAATATTTATCAACAGGAAGATATAGATGCGGCTGATCTGGAATATTCTTCGGAAATTTTTAATGAAGATTATTTGCACGCAAGTAAAGAATCAGCTATAACATTAGTATCGGAAGAAAGGTTAGACGCTTCTTTGATTTCCGATGCGGAAACCGAACCGGATTCTGAATTGGAGGCAACAGTAAAAGAAAACGAACAAGCCCCTGTTATACATATACATCCAAATGATGAAGACGCACAATTGAGTGATGAAGAACGTGCTGCACACCGGAAAGTAATAATAAAACGGACTATTCAGGTAATTGCTATCGTTGCAATTGTTGTTGCACTCATCTTTATTATTAAATTTGTGATGTCACACTGGCAAACCATTTTGATCATTGCCGGAGTGCTGGCTATTTTAGCCATATTATTTTTCCTGTTCAGGCGAAAGCGTTGAACAGGATTATGTCGAACCAATTATTTCCAAAATGGATTATTATAGGCAAAGTTCACTAAAAAATTACAATTCGTTTAAAACAGAAGCTACAGCAAAAATATTTTGTCAGCCCACCAGTGTTGCAGAGCTTCGACAGTGTTTATCAGATTATCCCGATGAGAAGAAACTTATTATAGGAGGAGGTTGTAACCTTTTCTTTACAAAAGACTTTGATGGGCTCGTCATTCATCCTCAAATAAAAGGATTGCGCGAAATATCCGACGATGAAGAAGAAGACGAGGATATATTTCTCGAAGTAAATGCATCCGAAGACTGGGATGAATTTGTTGCCTATTGCGTTGAAAGAGGATTTGTCGGAATTGAAAATCTTTCGCTTATTCCCGGTACGGTAGGTGCGGCTCCCATCCAGAACATCGGTGCATACGGTGCGGAAGTAAAAGATGTAATTCGTGAGGTAGTAGCCATCGATATGGAAACCGGAGAAAGTGTATCATTTTCCAATGTTGAATGTGAGTTCGGTTACCGTGACAGTATATTTAAGCGGACAAACAAATACTGTATTATATCTGTTGTTTTCCACTTGAAGAGGACATTTGTTTATACACCGAAATATTTCGACCTGAATAAAGAACTTGAAGATATAGATGAGCCTACGATCAAGGATGTTCGCGATGCAGTTATCCGTATCCGTCAGCGTAAACTTCCCGACGAAAAGGTTTTGCCTAATGCGGGTAGTTTTTTCAAAAATCCATATATTACACAGGAAAAAGCTGATAAAATAAAGGCAGATTTTCCGGAATTGCCTGCATTTTTACAGAAAGACGGTTCAATAAAGACATCCGCGGCTTTTCTTATCGACAGGGCAGGTTATAAGGGTGTAAGAGTAGGAGATATAGGTACATATCCGTATCAGCCCCTTATTATTGTAAATTACGGCTCTTCAAACGGGAATGATATCGTGCGCTTTAAGCAGGAAATACAAAAAGCAGTAAAAGACACATTCGATATAGAACTGGAACCGGAAGTAAGAATATTTTAAATCACATACAAATTCTTAGTTGATCTTTTAACTAATAAAACTTATAACTCGAAAAATATGGCATCATTTATCATAGAGGGGGGCTGTAAACTCAAAGGTGAAATTACTCCACAAGGAGCAAAAAACGAAGCATTACAGGTAATCTGCGCAGTATTGCTTACACCCGAAGAGGTTATTATTGAAAATATACCCGACATTCTGGATGTAAATAACCTTATTGCACTTTTGTCTGAAATGGGTGTGGAAACAAAACGACTAAGCGAAGATTCTTGGTCTTTTAAGGCTGAAAACGTAAATATTGATTATCTTCAAACTCCTGAATTTTTGAAGAAAAGCGCTTCCCTACGCGGTTCGGTAATGATTATCGGCCCTTTGGTAGCCCGTTTCGGCAAGGCCATGCTTCCTAAGCCGGGAGGCGATAAGATCGGCCGCCGCCGTCTGGATACACACTTTATCGGTATTCAAAAACTTGGTGCTGACTTCAAATATGATGATGCTCAACAGATATATAATATTACAGCAGATAAACTGCAAGGTACATATATGCTGCTCGATGAGGCCTCGGTTACAGGTACAGCCAATATACTCATGGCTGCCGTATTGGCAGAAGGTGAAACAACTATATATAATGCAGCCTGTGAGCCGTACTTGCAGCAGTTGAGCAAGATGCTGAATCAGATGGGAGCAAAAATATCCGGTGTAGGTTCTAATCTTCTCCGTATAGAAGGAGTTAAGTCACTAGGTGGAGTAAAGCATCGTATCTTACCCGATATGATCGAGATCGGTAGTTTTATCGGTATGGCTGCTATGACCGGATCAGAGATAACCATAAAAAATGTAGCATATGACGATCTTGGAATTATTCCCGATACATTCCGTCGTTTAGGTATTAAGCTTGAAAGAAAAGGAGATGATATACATATTCCTGCGCAGAAAGAATATGAAATTGATACATTTATCGATGGTTCTATTCTCACCATTGCCGATTCCCCGTGGCCGGGCCTTACTCCCGACCTTATCAGTGTGCTACTTGTAGTGGCTACTCAGGCAAAGGGCAGTGTGCTGATACATCAGAAAATGTTTGAAAGCCGTCTCTTCTTTGTTGATAAGCTTATCGATATGGGAGCACAGATAATTCTTTGCGACCCACATAGAGCAACCGTTATTGGTACAGGCAAGCGTCCTATGCGTGCCACAACTATGACTTCGCCTGATATACGTGCAGGTATTGCACTGCTTATAGCAGCTATGTGCGCCGATGGTAAAAGCACGATTCATAATATCGATCAGATAGATAGGGGATATCAGAATATAGATGTTCGTCTGAATCAACTCGGTGCAAATATAATGAGGCTCGATTAAGCACGAAAATATACGATATAATATTATTTCAATTTTTACACTATGACAGAAAATGAGAAATATCTCTACGACCATTTCCTGATTAGTATAAAATCAGGTTTTGAATCGCTGGAAGATATTATTGACAGTACTCTCGAATCAATAGAAGACGAGGGCTGGGAGAATGAAGTATCCGAAGAATGGGTAAGGGAAATCATAAAGAAAGAATATGATAAAAATGTTGAAGCCAGTAAGAATTGGCAGCATCCTACCGACACGGAGAAATTACATGCAGTATTTGATAAGTTATGTGAGCAAAAGATATTGGCTTTGCATAATACCGGATATACACAGTCGGAAGCAATATATGATATTCAGGATATGTGGCAAGACCTCGAAGACGGGGGTATAAAACCAACCGGTTATTGTTATTATCATGGGCAGGATCTTGAGGGAGTGATTAAAACAGGAACTCTTTATATTGGTTTTTACGGAGAAAAAGAAAAGAATGATAAAGAGGCTATAATAATAGGTAACAAGGTTGTATCAGCCTTGAAAGAAGCAGGCTTTACCGTCGATTGGAACGGGGCAGCATCGAAAAGGATAGAAGTGCGGAATTTCAAGTGGCAGAATGTATTCACATCGGATGATGAGGTCGATGAAAAATGGGGGTATGACCGGGTTTTTGAACTAATGACTGATCAGTAGATATAAACATATTATTTATTAATTTTTAGTCCGGATTGGTTGTTTTTTATATAAGATCTTATAAAATCCGGAAAATCGGTTCCTTGGAATGTTTTAGCATAGGTATTATTAATATTGATATCCGGTCCTAATGAATCCACATTGCTAATTGTAGTAGCTTTAGATATTAATGTGGTTAAAGCTACATAATTAGTTCCTTTTTTACAGGATGCCGGATATTGTGGATTACCTTGAAATCTATATGGACCGTATAGGATATTGTCTTTTATTGTATTTTTTACATTTGTGGGATATCCTTCAGAGTTAACATTAGATTTCCACGGAACATATCTGCTATCTATTGTATATCCGCTGATATCATATATCAGATTTCCTATCAATTGGAAATTATATGCACCATCATCACAAAATATGCCTCGATAATCTCTGCGCCCTTTTATACCATGGATAATATTATATCTGCAGATTGTATTATCCTGATGAGTATATATATATATGGCCCCACCATCCATAACAGTATTACGCAAATAATTTTCTTTATAATCTTCAGTAAAATAAATATGGTTATATTCCATAATTCCTGATCTTTCATTAGTAGCAGTTTTATAACCCGTAGAGGTAATTCCGTAATAACCTCCGTAATTTGAAATGTTATTCTGCGCTATGTAAAAATTCTTGGATGTGACAATCATTACACCTCGGAATTTATTAAATATAGAAGTGTTGGATGTATTATTATTGGTGGCACTTGTGTTCCATGCAGATGAAAGGAACATTCCCCCATAACAATCCGATACATTATTATTAGAAATATTTACATAATTAGAAGTGGCAGTTTCCGATTTAGGATAACCGATATTTTTTGATGAAATTTTTATTACAAATTCATTCCCTATATTTTTAAATGTATTATTCTTGATTTCTATATTGTTGCTATCGGAAAAATCGAAAAGATTGGTTTTATCTCCATTATAAGGTAAAATGAAAAGCGAACTGCCAGCGAGAGTGAGGCCATTAATTGATATTTTCTTAAAGTTTGTTTTTTTTATGGTTAGTAATTTATTGTAATTACAGACAAAAACTTTGTTTTCATTTTTGGGTATATATATATTATCACCTATAACAGCTACTTTATTCTTCTCTATAGCATCTGCAATATTGGTTATGTAAAACAGCGGAAATTCTTTAGCGAACGAGTAGTCACTGTCTAAATTCATTGTATTGTCATATTGAAAATAAATAAATTCGTCGTCAGATCTAAGAATAGTCCCATATTTATAAGTATACCATGATTTATAGAATAAGATAGAATTACTAAAATAATCAGCCTCTTTATTTTTAATTAACGAAAGTTCGTCCGGCAACTTAAATCGTGCAATCTTTTTTAAAGAATCGAAAACAGTCACATTCGATTTCGCTCTGTTTATCTTGTTCGATGACAAAAAGCCAGTATCTCCTGTGTATAATAAATTAAAATTTTCATTTACAAATACAGTTCCTTTTATATATTCTGATTTTAGTAAACATTTATAATGAGTTTCGGTTTCTCCAATCTTATCATTTATAGTATATTCGTCACCGTCCGATATAATAATGGTATTCTGATTTTGGGATTCGGTAGTAAACTCAATAACAGTATTGGGATAATCATACGAAGTTAAACTGATTTTGTTCTGATCATTAAATTTATATACGCCTGCTTTGAAAGAAACTTTCAATATTGTATTGTTTTGAGGAGATAAAGATTTTAATATATTGTTAAGTGTACCATTTAGTTTATTAAAGTCAGATTGAGAGCCAATGCCTATTTCCTTTAAAGCCTCGGGTTGCACGCTTTTTATGTTTTTAATGTCTGTAATCATGGCGCTTAAGGGTATTTTAGTAAAAATAATAATCATTATAATAATGGTCTTTTTCATAAGTTTGTATAAATATTTTTATGCTGTTACGTTATAAATTTTTTAATTTTATTCTTCAAGCCCCAAAGTCCTCAAACTCAAATCAATTTCTTTTTCATCACCTGTATGCTTCCCTGCAACATCCGAAAGTTTTACGGCTTTGAGGTAATTCGCATCTTTTTTATGTACTTTCACATCAGTCAGTTTTATAACTATATTCAGTGGCTTCGCGCCTACATCATTAGAGAAAAATGTACCGATACCATATGTATCATGCATACGTCCTGCCACGTGGTCTTTTATCGCTTTTACCGATTCCAGATTTAACGAATCGCTGAATACGAGCGTTTTTGAGGTAGGGTCTATACGGTTTTTTTCGTAAAATTCTATAGCTTTATCGGCAAAGACCAGAGGGTCGCTACTGTCATGCCTTACACCATCGAATAATTTCGCCTGTTTTAGGCTGAACGAATTAAAGAAGGCATCCGTAGTATAGGTGTCTGTGAGGGCTATCCCCAAGCTACCGTCGTATACATCTACCCATGCTTCCAGCCCTTTTATATTTGCAGAACGATAGCCGAATACTGCTCCGTGATACATAAACCATTCGTGAGGCATAGTGCCTATTGGTGTCGTATTATATTTCATTGCCAGATAAAGATTGCTCGTGCCTTTGAAATATTCACCGGAATTTGCCTGCAATGCACCGACAACCTTATCCTGTACATTGAACGAAAAGCGGCGGCGTGTACCGAATTCGGAAAAGTCGGCTTCCATTTTAGCCAAAGCTATCGCTTTTTCCTTTGCTTTTTCAGTCACACCTTGAGGTACGGCCCCTGCCATCTGGAAATATAATTCGGAAATGATAGCTAGTAGTGGAACTTCCCACAGTACGGTTCTGTACCAATAACCTTCAATTACCACACTGAGTTCGCCGCCATTTTGCGTGATAGTTACTTCTTCAGGTTTGTATGTAAAACCTTCTAAAAAATCGATAAATACAGGGTCGAAAAAATAGCACCTTTTTTTGATAAAGGCTTTTTCTTCTTTTGTCAGTTTGAGCTTTGCCATAGCTGCGACTTCTTCACGCATTCTTTCGGCGAAGCCTTCAGGGAATTCTGTTTTACCTCTATTCGTAAAGGCATATTTTACAAATGCCCAGGGGTAAAGGCGCTGAATGGCCATCATTACTGAAAACTTATAGAGATCGTTGTCTGTGAAATGCTTGATAATCATTAAATACGGTTTTATATATTTTGACAAATATAGTTTTTATTATTAACAAATAATTAAAGCCGAAGTTGAATAAAAATTCAAAATCGGCTTATAACTATTATATATAAGGTTAGTTAGTCCAGTTTATGAATCACCAATCCCGAACGTAATTTCGGCTCGAACCATGTGGTTTTAGGAGGCATAATGTTCCCCGAGTCAGCAATGTCCATCAATTGTTTCATTGTTACGGGATAGAGGGCGATAGCCAGTTTCATTTCTCCGCTGTCTACACGTTTCTTCAACTCACCCAGCCCTCTGATACCGCCGACAAAATCGATTCGTTTATCAGAGCGCAGGTCTTTTATTCCTAATATCTCATCGAGGATATATTTTGAAGAAATCGTTACATCCAATACGCCTATAGGGTCGTTATCATCGTATGTTCCTGCTTTGGCAATCAGGCTATAGCATTTGCCGTCGAGATAGATAGAAAAAGTGTGAAGTCCTGTCGGAGGAGCAATATCAGAGCCTTTTTCTTCTACAGTGAAGTGCTCTGCCAATTTTTTCAGGAATTCGGCAGTAGTCAATCCGTTCAGGTCTTTTACTAAGCGATTATAATCGATTATATTCAACTGGGTGTCGGGGAAGCATACAGCCATAAAGTAGTTGTATTCCTCATCTCCCTTGTGATTTGGATTTTGTTTTGCCTTTTCAGCACCCACCAGCGCCGCGGCCGCTGAACGGTGATGTCCGTCAGCAATATATAAGTATGGTATGGCAGCAAACAATTCCGTAATCCTGTTTATATCTTCTTTATCTTTTATTACCCAAAAGTGGTGACCGACACCGTCTGCAGCGGTGAAATCATATTCGGCAACTTCGGATATAGCTTTCTGAACAATCGCATCCAGTTCTTTATTATCAGGATATGCGAAAAATACAGGTTCTATATTGGCGTTGTTTATCCGCACATGCTTCATCCGGTCTTCTTCTTTATCCCGGCGGGTAAGCTCATGCTTTTTTATTTTATCATTCATGTAATCCTGCACATGTGAGCAGACTACAAGTCCGTATTGTGTTTTGCCATTCATTGTTTGAGCGTAAACGTAGTAGTATTCTTCGGGGTCTTGTACAAGCCAGCCTTTTTCCTGAAATTTATTGAAATTATCGACAGCCCGTTCATAAACTTCAGGATGATGCTCGTCTATCATTTCTTCAAAATCAATCTCCGGCTTGATGATGCGATACAGCGATTTTTCATTTCCCTCGGCTTCGAGGCGGGCTTCGAGTGAGCTTAATACATCGTAAGGACGTGAAACTACTTCCTGAACAATACTTTTCGGTGGTCTTACTCCTTTGAACGGTTTAATAACGGCCATGGTTCTTAAATCTTTATTATAAGGTGATACAATATATCTTTTTACAGAGAATTTTCAACAAAAAGAAGTTTCTTTTTGTCAATTGCAAATATATAAAAACAATGAAATATATACATTATCTTATTGAAAATTCAGGTAAAAATATCTGGCTAAAAACATTTTGATATGAGGATTGAAATAAAGTTAATATTATTTTATTCAATATATTCTCGTTTGAGATATAATTACTAATTTTGAGGACTTTAAAAACGAGATAGAAGAATACTAATTACCTAAATTTTATAATAATGAAGAAATATAATTTTAGTGCAGGACCTTCAATTCTTCCTCAACAGACCATTGAGGAAACAGCAAAAGCCATAATGGATTTCAACGGCTCATCATTTTCACTGATGGAAGTGAGCCACCGCGGAAAGGACTTTCAGGCGGTTATGGACGAGACTGTAGAATTGTTTAAAGAATTATTAGATGTGCCTGCCGGTTATTCAGTAATCTTCCTTGGCGGCGGTGCCAGCCTCCAGTTCTGTATGATTCCTTACAATTTGTTGGAGAAGAAAGCTGCTTACCTCAATACAGGTACATGGGCCAGTAAAGCACTGAAAGAAGCTAAATTGTTTGGAGAAGTTGTTGAAGTTGCAACATCAAAACCAGCCAACTTTACATATATCCCTAAAGATTATGTGATACCTACCGATGCCGATTATTTTCACATCACTACTAATAATACAATCTTCGGTACTGAAATCCATAAGGATATAGATTCTCCGGTGCCATTGGTGGCAGACATGTCATCGGACATTTTCTCACGTCCGGTAGATGTTTCCAAATACGCTTTGATTTACGGTGGTGCACAGAAAAATCTTGCTCCTGCAGGGGTGACATTCGTTATTGTTAAGGATGAGCTGCTTGGAAAAGTAACCCGTCAGATACCGACAATGCTGGATTACCGAACACATATCGAAAACGGCTCAATGTTCAATACGCCTCCGGTAGTGCCTATCTATGCAGCTATGCAGACGCTGAGATGGCTGAAAGCTAACGGTGGTGTGTCGGCTATGTACAAACGCAACAAAGAGAAAGCGGAATTGCTTTACAATGAAATAGACCGCAACCCTGTATTCAAAGGAACATGCGCTATAGAAGACCGTTCATTGATGAATGTATGTTTTGTACTTTCTTCGGAATATGAAGGTAACGAAGCTGCTTTCCTTGAGTTTGCAAAATCTAAAGGATTATGCGAACTGAAAGGTCACCGTTCAGTAGGTGGTTTCCGCGCTTCTATATACAATGCAATGCCTATCGAAGGTGTGCAAGCGTTAGTTGCTGCTATGCAGGAATTTGAGAAGAATATTTCAAAATAATTGTTTAATGAGCCGATATGCCTATATGCCAATGCTTTTTCGAAGCTAATGGCTAATGGCTAAAGGCTAAAAGCTTTTTTAAATGAAAGTACTAATAGCAACAGACAAACCATTTGCCGCCGAAGCAGTAAACGGTATTCGTGATGTAATTGAAAAAGCAGGCTTCGAACTAGTCTTGCTCGAAAAATATACAGAAAAGAAACAATTGCTGGATGCTGTAGCAGAAGCAGAT
This sequence comes from Prevotella sp. 10(H), assembly GCF_000711235.1. Lineage (GTDB taxonomy): Bacteria > Bacteroidota > Bacteroidia > Bacteroidales > Dysgonomonadaceae > Dysgonomonas. The sequence goes on from NZ_JOMI01000003.1 coordinate 240,834, forward strand.
GCAGCAATTATTCGCAGCGATATATTCGATAAAGAAGTATTGGATGCGGCAAAGAATATGAAGATTGTTGTGCGTGCAGGTGCAGGCTTCGATAATATCGACCTCGATGCTGCTACAGCCAATAATATCTGCGTAATGAATACGCCGGGGCAGAATGCCAACGCCGTAGCCGAACTGGCTCTCGGACTTGCTGTATATGCCGTACGTAATTTCTACAACGGAACATCGGGTACGGAACTTATGGGTAAGAAGCTGGGTATTCATGCTTATGGTAATGTAGGACGAAATGTTGCCCGTGTAGCTAAAGGATTCGGTATGGAAGTTTATGCTTTCGACCCGTTCCTGACAGCAGAAGCTATTGAAAAAGAAGGTGTAAAAGCTGTTGCTTCGGCAGAGGATTTATATACTACATGCCAGTTTGTTTCATTGCATATACCTGCAACAGCCGAGACAAAGAACTCTATCAATTATGAGTTATTGAATAAGATGCCTAAGAATGCATTGCTTATCAATACGGCGCGTAAAGAGGTCATCAATGAGGCTGAAATCGTAAAACTGATGGAAGACCGTAAGGACTTCAAATATGTTACCGATATCATGCCGGGAAATCATGCAGAAATGGCGGAGAAATTTGCAGGCCGTTATTTCTCAACTCCTAAGAAAATGGGCGCACAGACAGCCGAGGCAAATACCAATGCAGGTATAGCCGCTGCAAACCAGATTGTCGATTTCATCAAGAATGGCAACGAGCGTTTCAGGGTGAATAAGAAATAATTATTCAATATGCCAATGAACTAATATGCCAATGATATAGATGAAGAACTCCGGTATTTGCCGGAGTTTTTTATTTCGTTTATTAATTGGCATATCGGCACATTATTTCATTAATACATTGATTTATCCCGACATATCGCTGCCCATCTTCATCAATCTTACAGGCTTAAATTGTAAAAAATAAAGTATTATACCTACTAACAAAATGATTCCCAGAATCAGCATCCATCCTGCAATTGTTTTTATACTTACGGTGACAGCCTGTATCTGTATTTTCTGATAAAGCAGATTCGTAGCTATTTTCTGCGCCTCTTCCAAACTCCAGCCTTGCGAAAGGGCTGTATTTACAGACGATGTAAACTGACTGTTTGCCAATGTATTCTGCATATCCACACCTTCGGATAGAACGCTTACATTTTGTTGTTGCAGGCGGTAGAGCCAGTTTGTAAGTATCGATGCACCTACAGCCGGAGCAAGCGCCGAGCGAGTAGAGATGAGGAAGAATCCGTTATATATAAGTTGTTTTGGAGTTAGTCCGTAAATACCATATATAGCGAAAGCGACAAAGAGCACGAGCATCCCTAATCCACGCAGAAACATCAATACATAGAGGTCTTCGTATAATCCGTTCGGAGCAATCTGAAAATACAGAAGGGCAATCGACAGCGTAAAGCATCCGAATCCCAAGAGTATGAGCCATGTCATGCGGATTTCCTTCATAAACCAGTAGTAACAGATAATTCCGCCGACAATAAAACCGGGAATCATATATAAATATAATTCGTTTACATGTGTACTATCCAGTCTTAATACATTAGTCGTATAAGACGAAATAAGGATGCTAAATGATGCATAGAACATCAATAGAAAAGACAAAAGAAAAACCGTTACCGAGTTCCTGTTCTTCAATACGCTCATATCCACAAACGGATTATCCGAGAACTGCCTCCGGATGAAGAGCCAACCGGTGAGCGGAATTAATATAATAGCTGTAATTATACTGCCCGATGTAAACCAGTCTTTTGTTTTGCCGTATGTAGCCACGTAGATAATTGCCATAAAACAAACTGAAACCAGAAACAGGCTGAGCCAGTCTATATCTTTGATAGGAATACGTACAAGCCGTCTTGCAAAAGACATGCAGATTACTACTGCTACAATGGCTACAAGCAACATTAATATCATGAAATAATACATATACTGCCAGTTGTAGATATAGGCAAATTCGGCAGTAAGTACCAACGATAGTTGCCCGCAGGTGAGGGTTATCGGATAAAATTTAGCATAGAATTCATTACGCGTACCACTTGGACTGAATGCAGGCATCAGAATGTTTATCGTTTCTATCAATGAAAAGGCTTTGAAATATCCGATAAAGAAACTGCAGACAATGATAACTTCTATATAATTGGTTTCAGCACATACCAGACTAAGTAGAACCTGAAAGAGGAGTACAACAAGAATTATTGTTTTTGCCGTAGCAATCGGCTTCACTTTGGGTATAACCAAATATGCGACAGCCATACCCACCGATGAAGCATAATATGCCATATTGATATCTTCCGATAATACCCCGAGGTAGCTGGATATATCTATATTGCTACCTGTATATGCCCCGTTGACGAGCATTACAGGTATCAGTATAATGATAGCTACAACCACCTTAAGCCATCCGGGAACCCAGTGCCTGAACGGGCTGATAGTCGTTGTGCGTATTACGGGGATTATCATCTTATATCTGATTTATTTACATTAATTAACTGTATTATGTTAAAAAGTAACGAAAGTAACTAATAATAATGTGCCAATTAGTAAATGTGCCGATTTGCAAATGACACAAAGCTAAAAAAACAACACTCTGATTTATGACTAATATTTTTTGCATTTTTTAACTATATATTGTTAAAAGGTAACGAAAGTAACAGATTTTCCTATTTTCGTTCATTAAATAAATTATTGCTACTCCATTTTCTTTGCGCCATTGCGTCTTTGCGAGAGTACAAAAGTTACAAAGGTTACATATCTACACTATTTTACTTTCAAGTATGCTTAATAACCATTTCAAAGAACTAATTATCTATTATATAGATAAATCTTCTCCTAATTCTTTATAGCCTCCGTAATCACCATCATCCCTGCACGGAGTTTCTGCATATCTTCGGCTGAAATATCTTCAAAGTCGATGCGGACAGGAATACGTTGCTGTATCTTTACAAAGTTTCCTGCCGAGTTGTCGGTAGGCAGCATCGAATATTTTGCTCCTGTAGCTTCCGATATGGCAGTAATCTTTCCTTTAAATACTTTGCCGCTGATAGCATCTACCCTTACTTTCACCTCCTGACCGATGTAAATGTTTTCAATCTGCTTTTCGCGGTAATTGGCAATAATCCATTTGTTATCGTTCTTTATCAGGTTGGTGATGGTCTGCCCTGCCTGTACCAATTGCCCTGCTTCTAAGGTACGGCGGCCGACATATCCACTGTACGGAGCAGTGATAGTTGTATACGAAAGGTTTAATTTTGCCATGGCAAGGTCTGCTTCGCGCCGGAGAATTGTAGCTTCCGCATTTCCCTGCTTTCTGCTAGCTTCGGTAGAAGTTGATTTCAAAGATTCCTTTTGCCGCAACATAGCGTTGTAGTGGGCGCTTTGAGCATCATACTCACTTTTTATCTGGTCGTACTGCTGCTGTGAAACCGATTCGGCATCCAGCAGGTTTTTATAGCGTTTCAGGTCTTGTTCTGCTTTCCACAGACGGGCTTTGGCTTCTTCTATGTTAGCTTCCGATACGGTTATGTTGGTGGAAGAGGTAGCTATATTAGAAGATAAGACAGATGAAGAACTTTTCGCATCCATCAACGCAGCTTCGGCGTCCATTTCCTTTATTTTGAATTCCCTGTCGTCTATTATCAACAACGTATCGCCTTCGTTCACCCACTGGTGTTCGGTAAAGCGTACTTCTTTTATATAGCCTGTTACACGTGAATTGATAGGAGTTATATATTGCTCTATTGTGGCATCGTTTGTAATCTCGTAGCGATAGTAGCGGATAAAGAAACTGACACCCCATGCAATACCTCCCAATGCCAGCAATATGCTGATAGTATTGAGGATAATATTCCGTGTACGTTTCTTTTTCAGTTTCAGATAAGCTTCTCTTTCCTGTTGCTTATCTAATATTTGTGAATTGTCTGTATCCATAATTATAAATTTCCACTGACTTTTTGTAATTGATAATAAGTGTATATCGCATTTGTTTTTGCTGCCGTCAATTCCAGTTCGGCATTCAGTTGTACATTATTTGCATCCAAAAGGTCGGTGAGTATAGCCAGTTGATTAAAATACTTATTTTTTACAATGCGGTAATTTTCATTGGCCTGCTCTACCGATTTTTTCAGCGCATCGATTCTGTCCAACGCTTCCTGATGCTTTACGTAAGCCAATTTTACATCTGTTCGGATGTTTTGCTTTTGCTGTTCCTGTGCAAGTACCTCCAATTGTATCAGGCTTTTGGCAGCGTTTGTATTATGCTTCCTGTCGAAGAGTGACGAAATATGATAGGACAAATTGAGGGTAACGCCCCACGCATTCATATATAAATCCTGTGCAGGCGAAATATTCGGAACCGGTCGTGCCAGTGTATTGCTCGCCTGTAAAGAAAGAGTTGGCAAATAATCTGCTTTTGTCAGTTTCAGGTTGTTTTGCGCCAGTGCGATATTCTTTTCCATTATTTTCAGGTCGGGATATTGCGTATAAGCCTGACGAACATAATCGTTTTCCATATTTATTTCGGGACGCGATTTCAGTAATGACGAGTCGGGTTCTAGTATAGTCGATTCATCCAGTCCTAGTACAATATCCAGTTGTTGCGAAATTAATGCTATATCATTTTCCGTTTCCTTGTATGCCAATTGATAATTGGTAAGTACGAGTTGGCTGCGCAGGACATCATTTGTTGTAATCATACCCTGCTCTTTCATTTTTTCTATGTCGCGCAGGCGGGTTTTAGCTTCCTCGATATTTTGTGTATATACGTCGCGATGCTTGTAGAGATTAAACAGGTCGAGATATTTACCCATTAGCCAGAGTTTCAGATCCGATTTATCTTTTTGCAATGATAATTCTGCTATTTCCTTTTCGAGTTCGGCCTTTTCTATATTGTTTTTGATTCGCCCGCCCTGATAGATAGGTTGGGTTGCTGTCACCTGATAATTTTGTTTCCAATCAGGAGTATCGGAACGTTTCATAAATGAAAAATCCTTATCGAGGATTACAGGTGTGCCCGTATATCCGAAAAGCCCTCCTACAGATATGTCTGGCAAGCGTCTGTTTTTAGCCAGTCCGACTTTATCTTCCGAAATCTGGCTTTTTACGATAGAGGATTGTATGGTAATACTGTTTTGCAGACCTCGTTCAAAAAGTTCGCCGACGGTAAGCCTGTAAGCCGTTTGAGATGATAGGGTGAGTGTGCAGCAAAAAAATAGTATGAGTATGTGTAATATTGTTTTCACTTAATTTTCCTTATTCGTTCCGGTAAATTCTTTCATATACTCGATACATAACTCAATATGCTCGGGATTTACATTTTCTTCCAGTTTTGCATACACGTCGTTTATAATCTTGTTTATACGTGTGTGCATTTCTTTACCCTTAAATGTGAGTACAACAAGCTTGTTTCTCTTGTCGTTAGTGTCTTCTTCCCGTATTACAAGCCCTCTTTTCTCCATATTCTTTATCAGATAGGAGAGGCTCGATTTGTCTTTGAACGTCAGATTTGCCAGTTCCTGTTGGTTTACTTTACTTCCGGCCCTGTCCATACACCTCAATATATGTAACATTTCGAATGTCACATCTATATTGTGTTCGCGTATTTTTCTATGGATTATCTGACGGTAGAAAGACTGGGTCTGCAATATTGTCTGTACAAATTTTTGCATCATGTCTCTTCAAATTTTTCGTGTGCAAAGGTATAACAAAATATTTAGTTGAATGTTTAACTAATGTCTTTTTTTATACGTATAGCAAAAAATATAGTTGATACATTTTTCTGATTAAGTATAAATACAAAAAACTCCGGTATTCGCCGGAGTTTTTTAGTTTAGTATTATATGTTTACTATCTTAATATCTCATCCAATTTTTTATAAAAATCATCCGATTCACCTCTGACTACAGCCTGTATAATCCGGTTTTTATCTATAATTATTTTTGTAGGATATGCTTCAATACCATATAGGACGATTACATTCTTTTCCATATCTTTTGTGTCTGCATTTATAAGCTGAGTCCAATTTAGTTGATTGTCGATAACCGCTTTCTTCCAGTCTGATTCTTTATCATAGCAATCTATTCCGATAAACTCTGCTTTATTTTTATATTTATTGTAATACTCTTTCATGCGAGGAAATCCATGAATACACCATCCGCACCAGCTACCCCAAAAATCCAGCACAACATATTTGCCTTGAAAATCAGAAAGCTGTACATCTTTTCCTTCCATGTCTTTTAGAATAAAATCGGGTGCTTCCTTTCCCTCAATTATCTTTTTCTTATTCTCCTTAATTGCGATATATTCCCGGCTTTGCTGAATTCTTTTTTCTAAAAGTGGTTTAAAAAAGCCATTTATAGCAGGTTCAGATAATGTTTTATAATAGATGTCAACGGAATCAAGAGGCTGATTGATCAGATAATATCCGGATAATTCCGAATCGGGATTGTTTTTTATAAAGTTTAGTTCTTCGGCTCTGATTTCATTATTTTTTTTATTCCTTATATCAAACAAAACCTGTATTAAAGAATCTTGCGGAGTATCTTTACCTCCCGGGCCATGCGTATAGTATTCGATTGCTATTTCCAAAGAGTCTATCGTAAGCCCCGTAGTTTTATTTTTATTTCTTGTTTCCGCATAATCTTTACCGATGTCCGAGCCTGAAATATGATAATCAATATAATCTTTTTCTATTTCTCCTTCTATCTTTATTTTTTCGGAAGTATTCACAAACTGGATTATAGATAATCTATCTGATGAATATTTATGTCCTGAGTATCCTGTTTTTATAAGCTTACTAGGACTAAAAGCAACAATGTATTTACCTTCTATAGGAAAATTATAAGAAAATTTGCCGTCATTTGCAATAACAGTGTCTTTTATATACTCTTGATTTTCTTTCTCGGATAATCTACGATACTCAACAAACACAGTATCGTTACCGAGGTTTTTAATATCGGCGTATACCGATTCTTTTTGATTATTACATGAAATAAAGCTGAGGAGTGCCAGTAAAGTATACATGGATATAAATTTTCCCTTATTCATAGTTTTAAATTTAATGATATTACTTTCCATTATTGCCCGTTTTGACGCAGGAAAGAGATAAAGGTTACAAGAATTAAGGAAAAATGTTCGTAAGATGCTTTTATCCGTTGTATGTCTGAATATTACACAGGACTTTTTGATAGATCGGATTCTGATTTAATATATAATCATTCCCCACCATGAAAAGCTGTTCGCGTGCGCGGGTCAATGCAACATTCAGCTTACGGTCTACTGTTCCCTCACGGTTCATATTGCTGAAATATTTCAATTGATAAGGCTTGTTGAAGGAGAATGACAGGATGATTATATCCCTTTGGCTACCCTGATACCGTTCTACCGTGTCGACCATAATATTATTAAGTTCCGGTATGCCGGTTTCTTCCAGTTTTTGCTTTATCAGCGCTATCTGGTTGCGGTAAGGTGCTATAATACCTAGTGTCCGTTCTGGGTCGAAAGGAATGTTGTTTACTTTGTATATTTCCAGTAATGTTTTCGTCAGATTGACTATAACATAAACTTCCGCTCTATTCACCTTATCCGAAATATCCGTATTATCGGTTTCCCTAACGGGAATAAAAGATACGCGGTTTTTTGCTGCTAATAGCTGATAGTTGTCATGGATATCATAAACAGGAAAATTCAAAGGTATCTCCTGTCTTTCAGTAGCCGTAACAAGTAAATTGTCGTAGAAATTTATGTTTACCAGTTCTGAAATATCTCTGTGCATACGCCCGTGATACGTCAGTGTATCGTAAGCTTGTGCCCAGCCTTGTTTCTGGCAAATACGGAACAGCCGCTCAAACAATGATTCGCGGCAATCATACAATCCGATATCGTTCAGTTCTTTTTCTTCTACTTTCGATTTGTCCTCGCTTTGCAGGGTAATTGTAGACAATTGCTTATGGTCCCCAATCATAATGAATTTATCGAATAAGGGCAAAAGTCCGATAATCTGCGGTTCCAGAATCTGGGATGCTTCATCGATAATAGCGACATAAAATCTTTTAAGGTCGAATAATTCAGGCTTTCCTGTAACAGATGCCAGTGTTCCTACAAATATGCGGGTATTCCTAATAGTATCCAGCAATTCTTTCCTGCTGTTTGCAGCATGCGATATATTCTGCAACAATCTGTGGCGGTAAGTTTCGCCGCAGGATAACTCACTGCCGATACGTATATATTTATCGCAACTGCCTTCATCTTCACACAATGCATTCGAGATAGAGGAGCAAAGCTCATCGACAGCTCTATTGGTATATGCTATGACGAGAATATTGGTATCCTGATTTTCATGAAAGCGTTCGATCAACTGACGGGCAAAAATAGATGTCTTTCCTGTTCCCGGAGGACCGACAATCAGAAAATAATCTTCAGCCGATAATGCTTTTCTTATGACGCTTTCCTGCTTCTCCTCTTTTGTTATAACAGGATTGTCGTTGTCAGGCGAAAGGGTAGAGGAGGGCCTTTCTAAGCCCAGTAATAAGTCCTTTTTATACTGTGGCGCGGAGAGGAATGCAAACAGGCTTTTATACATCGAATTGTAACTATGGTCGAGTTTGTCATGTTCCACTGCCCAATACTTGTATTTTGTAAAGAATTCCCTATTCCGCTGCTTATACCTGAAACGGAGAATAACTTCGTCCGAGGAAATCTTTACTACTATCCCTTTCAGAATCTGATTCGTCAATACAGATTCTTCATCGTTTAGCCGCGGATAAAGAATGCATATTTCACCCTCGCGGAAATTGACGCAATCGGCTGAATTAGTACGATAGAAGCGAATAACCATGTCGCGTCCGCTATCATCTATATCTTTTATCTCGAGGTTAGCAAGCAATTCGAGGGCATTTTGCCGCTCTTCGAAAGTTGTGTTCCATAGGGCGGAAACACTCATAGATGAGTCGTAGTTTTCGTCTCCTGCTTTTTGGAGATAAAGTTCGCGGGCGATGAAACCGACATAGCGATAGAAATACATCCTTTCAAGTGGAGTAGCCTTATCTATAACTTTCTCCATTTCAGCCATTTTGTCAATAAAGAACTGGGGTGTGCGTCCGTAATTATCTATATTGAAAAGGGTTCTAAAGACTTTCTCTGCCGTGGCGATATTTCCCGTATATAAATCGTGTTCGGTTGCCACAATCAGATTACGTGTATTAATAATCTCCTTTTCCAGTTGCCGGTATATGGCTGCAAAACGCAGATTTTCCCCGGCATTTTCGGCAGCAGAATAAAGTATCGTAGGATATATATGCCGCGCATCTTTATTGAACACGCTTTGTATCATCAGGCGATAGATAACCGTCTGGGTTTCGTGGTTAGGCGATATCTTAGTTACATCTTCCCGTGGATAGGGAGGTTTGCCCGATTTCAACTCTATAATGCGGTCGATACCCGTCTCGTCATCTGAAAGTTGTAGCAAGTCGAGTCGCCCCTGAAAACCGTATTTCTCACAAAAGAATGAGGGTTCTAATGTGCAAGATGCCGTATCGAATCCGGTTACAGGCAAATCGTTCATTACCACCCGTTTAATATTGTCGAATTGCATGCGTGCTTTTACCATAAATTCCTTAAAAGCAGAATTTTCGGCGATTTCCTTGCAGGCAGCATATTCGAACGGCATTGAGCGGAACGATTTCATAAATACTTCTTCGAAGTCGATATTGGCTGCATCTTCTGCATAAATCAGTTCGTCCAGAAAGAAGTTTGCCAGATTTCCCAGCAGGATATAATGAGTATTGGCATTCGGTTCGAATTTGCGGCGAAAATAATGAAGATACGAACTACCATACGACTGAAAGCATTCGGCCATTGCAGAGGCATCTATCAGGTAATCGGGTTCCAATACGAATATTTTGGGAATATAATAGCCCGAACTGTCCTGTTTAGCATCTATCAGATTGAGTTGTGCTCCAATCCACAGACGCTCTATTGTTTCATTGAAAATATGATTGACAGTCGATACATTGTATCTTACTTTCAGTGTTTCACTATTCTGTGCATCAGACTGGCAGACAAGCAGTTCGTTATCCCTGTCTCTTTCGAGTACCTGTACGCGTATTTTATCTGGCAGGGCAGATTCGGTTTGTGTTTGGTAATCGAAAACTGTATCTTCTACATAATCGAAATCTTTTTTTTCTCCATCGATAAATAACAGGAAATTTTCAAGCGCTTCCTTTGCCTGCTGATATTGGGAGGGTGAAACAAGGTTCTTTTCACTTCGCAAAAGAAAAGAGGATTTTATCCGTATGTTTTGCAGTTGCCATTCCAGATTTTTCGGTAACCCGTACTTTTGCCCGATGAAGACAAGGCGCGAAAATAAAGAAGGAAACTGCAAGGACTCACTTGCGGTGATTTCCTTGCAGCTTCTTTCGAGTATCCGTTTCAGTCGGATATATTTATTTCTTAACGATAGGTCGGAACTATCTGTTTGTTGTATCTCGGAGAGATAGGTAGAGAATAGCGGCTTTGAGATATCCTCAGGCATATTTATTCACGGACATAAAGATCAAGATCTACACCAAATTCAATGTCGTAATCCGAATCTATATCTCCTTTGCCATCTACTATAATAGTAGCATACCCATAACGCCGTATCTGTTCTATCATCATATCAAGGAAATACTGCGCTTGATCAGTTTCATCCTGAACAGGAAAATCGAAATGTATAACATCGTATTGTAGCTTAGCATTCGTCCCTTCTACACGGAGATCCATCCAGTCTATATATCCATCAGTATAGACATATATATCAGAATAGCCGCTGATAAATTTTATATCATGGATTTCCACATATCTGTTATTTCCTCTTAGTCTGATATTATCTTCATAAACTCTGAAACTTGTCTGAAAGACCTTATTGGTTGTAACTGTTAATTCAGCTGTATAATCCAAGCGCCCTCTATCCCAGTAGTAATGATCATCTTTCGAACACGACGAAAAAGAGAATAATACTACCAGAGAAAAGAGAACAGCAAAATAAGTATACTTCTTCATATTTTTTTAAATTTTATGTTACAAAGGTATATTAATTTATTCTTATATCATATATGACTAAGAAAAACCCGTTTTGTAACATCGGGATTGTGAGATATAGAAAAAATTTATAAAAGGTAAACATTTATTTATTAAAAAGGTTTATATATATTTGCACCGAAATCTTTAGGGGTGCCTTAATAAAACGGGCTGAGATCACACCCATAAAACCTGATCCGGGTAATGCCGGCGGAGGGAAAAGAAGAATGCAATTGCGCACATGCATATTCTTACATTTCGGGAAATTATCTTATCAAACCCCTTTTTTGTTTAACATCAGGATATATAACGTAAAGATTGTTATATCCGTATAAATTATGTCTTTAAATGAAAAAGGTCATCTGGGTTTTTATTGCACTTTTCATAAGCGCGGTAGGAGCCATTTATTCACAACCACAGGCGGATAGTTTAAAACTTGTCAAACTGGAAGAAGTCGTAGTTTCTGCTACACGGGTAAGCCGTGGCGCACCTATCGCTTATTCCGATGTAGGCGAAGTGGAGATAAAAAAGGATAATGCTGCAAAGAATATCCCTTTTATATTGCAGACTTTGCCCTCGGTAGTGTCTTATACCGAAGGCGGAACGGCTGTGGGAAATACGGCGCTTCGCATCAGGGGAACGGATGCCAGCCGTATAAATGTGACACTGAATGGTATGCCGTTGAATAATCCTGAAAGTCAGGAAGTATATTGGGTGAACCTGCCTGATTTATCCAACTCCCTGCAAAGCATGCAGGTGCAGCGTGGTGTCGGTACATCTACCAACGGTACCGCTTCTTTCGGCGCCAGCATTTCTATGCAGACAGCCGGAGGAAAAGGCGGTAAGCCCTATGCCGATTTGTCGTCGGCATACGGGCAATACAATACGTTATTGCTGACGGGTGCTGCCGGAACAGGAATATTGAAGAACGGCTTGTCGCTGGATGCGCGCTATTCATATATAAAAAGTGACGGATATATCCGCAACGGGAAAGTAGACCATAAGAATATCTATGCTGCTCTTTCGCATTATACCGATAACCAAATGATTCGCCTGATATATATGAACGGGATACAGCATACGGGCATCACATGGGAAGGGATAAGCCCTGAAATGGTGAGCACCGACAGGCGTTACAATCCTGCGGGGAAATATACCGATGATAACGGGAAAGAACGCTATTACGATAACGAAACAGATAATTATTATTCGAATATCGGTCAATTGATTTATACACGCTATCTTTCCCATTCATTGACTCTGAATGCAAATCTTAATTATAATAACGGGTTCGGCTATTATGAAAATTATAAAGTAGATGAAACTTATGAGGACTACGGATTAGGAAATCAGACTGTCGACGGAAAGACTTACAGCACTTCCGACTTAATCCTGCGCAAACTGATGCGTAACGATTTCTATGTGGGCAGTCTTAATCTCGATTATAAAGTCGGGAAGTTCGGATTCATGCTCGGAGGAATGTACAGTTACTATGACGGTTCGCATTACGGACGTTTGCTTTGGGTAAAGCATAATGAAAATATACCTGACGGCTATAACTGGAACCGCAATACGGCAATAAAGCAGGAGGCCAGCGCATTTTTGAAAGCAGAATACCGACCGCTGGACAATCTGTCGTTATTTGCCGAAGTTCAGGAACGGTATATCGATTACCGTATGAGAGGACGAGATGACGACCTGATGGACTTAACGAATAAGAATTACTATAATTTTGTGAATCCTAAAGGTGGTATCTCTGTTCGCTTCAGTAATTATAATGAAGTTTACGGCTCATTCGGTATTTCCAATCGTGAGCCGCTTCGCGCCGACCTGAAAGAATCGCTGAAAGGTGGTGTTGCGCGCAGTATTACATCCGAAAGATTGTACGACTACGAACTGGGATATAAATATGCGAATTCTTTTATCTCTTTTAGCGCTAATCTTTATTATATGGATTATAAAGACCAGTTGGTACAAACCGGAAAACTAAATGATATAGGTTATAAATTACAGGAAAATGTACCCGATAGTTACCGTACAGGAATAGAATTTTCGCTGGCCTATACTCCTACAGGATGGCTCCGTCTGGATGGAAACCTGACACTGAGCCGTAATAAGATAAAGAATTACACAGCCTATACCGATGTATTCGATAATGCGGATAACTGGAATCTGATAAGACAGGATGCCGAGTTTTATAAATCGACGGATATATCCTTTTCACCCAAAACGGTGGGTAGTCTGTCAATTACATTCAAACCTTTCGAAAAGAAAGATTTTAGCCTCTCATTTATCAATAAATATGTAGGCAAAATGTATTATGATAATACTTCGAGTGCGGATAAACGTTTGCAGGATTATTTTGTTACAGATATGGTAGCATCCTATACACTGGATGCAAATAAAATAGGAAAATTCGATTTCCAGTTCTTTATTAATAATCTGGCAAGTATCAAATACAGTGCAAACGCATGGGTATATACAGCCCATTTCGAAGATGGTTCGGAGATTGTGGATAGAGGATTATATCCTCAGGCAGGAACAAATCTGTTAGGTAAAATAAGATACCGTTTCTGAAAAAATGTAGGATGATAGCGGAGCATCATTTTTTGCCATACCTTTGGTGCTCCGCTTAATAAATATAAAGAATGGATATAATACTCACTTTTATAGAAGATAACTGGATAAGTATAACCGGTGCAATTATCGGGCTCATTTATTTGTATCTCGAGTATAAGGCGAATGTGTGGATGTGGGCGGCAAGTATTGTAATGGCGGCATTCTACATTTATATATTCTATCATACGGAGCTGTATGCCAGTATGGGGATTTATATCTATTTCTTTATGGCTTCCATATATGGCTGGGTAGTATGGATAATGCGGAACCGAGATAAAGAATCGGGTGCGGAAATAATTACATCGGTCGATAAGAAATATGTACTGCCCATAATCATTGGAGTAATTATAATAGCAGTCATTATTTACTTCATCCTTAAGCACTTTAGCCATAATATTCTCTTGGTGACCATAGGCGATGCGCTTACAACCTCACTGAATATTGTCGCCTTGTGGATGATTTCCCGTAAATGGGCAGAGCAATGGTTGCTGGTTATACCTGCCAATGCCATTTCCAGCATTCTACTGTTCGTACAGCACGATATGATGTCGGGCATTTTATTCTTTATTTTCTTTATTGTCTCCATTATGGGATACCGCAACTGGAAAAAAATGATTTTAACATACTGAAAGCCTTGAAAATAAAGTAAAGAAACTCTATAAAACCAATATTTATTCTCATTAATAGATAAATACTGTTATCTTTACATTTTAGATACGTAAGATTAGAGAGGTTGATGAGGATTTTCCAGATTATAACTGTTTCTGAATATGGAGGAGCCCAGACTATCGTAGCAAATCTTGTTAAAACATTAGGTGACGAACATGAACTTTTTGTTTTGTACGGAGGTGATGGTGAAGCTTGGAACACATTAGGAAACAACTTTACAAAAATAAAATTAAACAATCATCGCAAAGAAGTTTCATTAAGGGATATAGGTCTTCTTCTGAAGCTTTTTTATTACAGGTTCAAATATAAACCGGATGTGGTTCATCTCCATTCATCAAAAATGGGGGTGCTGGGGCGTATTGCTTTCAGCCGTAAGAAGACAGTATATACAGTACACGGCTTCGATTCTATCCGTAAGGCATTCAGCCGTTTTCTGGTAATCGAAAAATTTTTGAGGAATAAGGTATTCAGGATTATAGGGGTAAGCCACTATGACGTGAATATGATGCGAGAAGAAGGTATATACAAAAAAGTAGAGTGCATATATAACGGTGTGGCCGATTTATATCTCGAGAGGTTTGAATATAAAGACCGTATAACGGAACAGCTGGAATCGATAAAGCAGTCACATTTCGGACTCATTATGTGCATATCGCGCATATCCAAGCAGAAGAAATTCGATTTATTCCTTGATATTGCCACCCGGATGCCTCATTGTGCATTTGTATGGATTGGAAATAAAAAGGAAGTAACAAATACACCTTCCAATGTCTTTTGTTTGGGAGAAGCCGAATTGGCATGCGCTTATCTTAAATATGCCGATGTATTTGCCCTGCCGTCCAATTATGAAGGGTTGCCGATGTCGATGCTGGAAGCGCTGGCTTTCGGTGTTCCTGTTGTGGCATCGGCTGTTGGAGGTGTGACAGAGGTGCTCGACGGTAAAAACGGCTTTGCTGTGGAGAACAATGTGGATTTATTCGTAGAAAAATTAGAATATATACTTTCAGACGAAAAGATAAAAAAAGACATGTCTTTGTGTGCAAGACAGTCATATCTTGCTAACTTTACAATCGAAAAAATGGTAGACGGATATAAATCCGTTTTTAATGCAATCGTTGCAAATAAGAAATGAACAATCCTCTTGTTTCGGTATTGATACCTTGTTATAATGTGGAAAAATATGTCGAAGAATCGGTTAATTCGATTCTCAAGCAGACATATACCAATCTACAGGTTATACTAATTAATGATTGCTCTACCGATCGTACCGGAGAAATATTACAAAGGCTTGCCGGAGAGGACTCCCGTATTACTATATTTGAAAATGAGAAAAACCTTAAATTGATAGTAACCTTAAATAAAGGTTTGGCCTATTGTAAAGGTGAATATATCGCGCGTATGGATGCAGACGATATTTCATTGCCAACCCGCATTGAAAAAGAAGTCACATTTCTTGAGCGCAACAGAGATCATGATATTGTAAGCACTCTTTTTTATGCTTTCAGGACTGAAAATCCGGGTAAACGTGATTTTCATCACAGCCCGCTGAAAGATGAAGAACTCAGGGCTTATTTGTTATTTAAGTCAGGTATCTGTCATCCGGCAGTAATGATACGTAAACGTGTTTTCACCGAATTGGGGCTTGGTTTCGAAACTGAGTATCTGCATGTCGAAGATTATGCCTTGTGGTCGAAAGCGATGTATAAAACCAAACTGGCAAATGTTGGAGAGCCATTGTTACTATACCGGGTACATAAGTCGCAAATATCATCGGTGCATGAAGATTTACAGACAGATAATAAAAAGAAAGTGTTCAAGATACATTGCCGGCATTTAGGATTGCCGACAGATAATGAATTTATAGATATTTATTCGTCTGTAGCAGAATGCGTACCTTTGCATTCTTCTTTTAAATATCTCGATAAATGCGAGGATTTTATGCTTTCCCTAATCAATATAAATAAAGAAAAGCCATTTTGTGATGCGAAATATCTGGAGCGGATGCTGTCTATACATTGGCTGCGGCTATGTGCAAACTCCCGTCTGGGGCTGAAAGTGATGAGTAGGTTAAAAAAATCTCCATTCTATAAGGAAGAAAATTACACTTCGAGAGATTTTGCCGTTCTTTACACAAAGTGTACTTTTAAGCTTAAATATAAAAAATCGTTTATTTATAAACTTGTTTTCAGATAACCAATGCAGAAACTGAAAGAGATCATACCTATGTTCCTGCCTCTGATGATGACATTTTACTTCATTTATCCGCAGGCTCTCGATGTAAGGGGAAGATCTTTTATTCTACTATCCGGAGTGTTGGGGTTGGCCTTATATGCATATCACAGGTTCCCATTCAGAGAAGTTGCAAACGTAATCATTGCTTTGGGAGTCATGTTCTTTATGTTCTACACTTCGGGCTGGCTCAATAATATGGCCGACCCCTATACGATAGGCTATTTCAGGAGTCAGATTGCGTGGTTTTTTTCCGCCTATCTCATAATATTCACTATATATAGAATTCACAAGAAGCCTTCTTTTAATACCTTATTGCTCTATATTGCCGGAGCAATCGGTTTGCAGGCACTTATCACTTTTGGTATGAATCTGAATGAAGGAATTCATGATTTCTTCTTTTCATTACAGATGAAATCCGAATTAACAGAAGAAGTCATGGATGAAGGAGGTAGCCAGCGACTGATGGGTTACGGTATTGCCTTTTTTGGTGCGGGTGCCGTTAGTGGATTGGGGCTTATTTGTATTTCTTATTTGCTGATGAGGCTAAAGCTTGATAACAAGGGTTTTATAGCCCTGATCTTATTATATGTATTTACTTTTTATATAGGATTGTTTATGGCCCGTACTACGGTTATCGGTGCAGCAGTAGGGCTTGTCGTTATTGCCATTCTGTATTTATGGGACAACAAATCGGTAAGGGCACAGGCAAAGATATTCTTTATCGCTTCCATATTTATGATGGCGGCAGGATACGTATTTGCGATGTTCTATTTTCCGCATTTTTCCGATTGGGCTTTCGAATTGTTTATAAATTTTCTTCGTACTGGAAAACTGGAAACACGTTCGTCGAGTGGTTTGGAAGAAATGTTTCTGATTCCTAAAGATTTACGAGTACTTATGCTGGGCTCCGGCCGAATGTTGTTTATGGGTACCGATGTTGGTTACTCACGTATGCTCTTTTATGTAGGCATTCCGGGAACATTGTATTTTTATATTTACCCTATGATAGTGTCTAAGTTTTATATGACAAAAGACTGGGCTGTAAATCTGGCATCGGCAGCTGTCATTGTATATTCGTTGGGACTGAATGTAAAGGGTTGGATAGATTTGAATCTTATTATATATCTCTTCTTCTTTTATTTTATGTTTTATAAATATTACATCTATATTCCAACCCAGAATATAGGTACAAGGACGCTGGCCAGTTTCAGGAAGGAGAGGAGAGTAAAGAATAATGGAATGCTTAATTCATAAATGGTAGGATGATGAAAGAATGTGTTATTCTGGCAGGAGGTTTCGGAACCCGTCTACAAACAGTAGTAAAAGATGTACCTAAATGTATGGCGGAAGTTGCTGGTAGGCCTTTCTTGTCTTATCTTTTCGACTATGCAGTAGAGCAGGAATTCGATCACATTATTCTTTCCTTGGGATATAAATCGGATGTTGTTATACAATGGCTCGACAATCAGAATGCACCATTTAAAATATCGTATGTTGTAGAAGAATATCCGTTAGGAACAGGAGGAGCTATCAAGTTAGCTTTCGAAGAAGTGACAGGTAAAGATGCTTTCGTTATCAATGGAGATACCTTTTTTGATATAGATTCTAATTCGCTTATGGAATTCCATAAATCGAAGAATGCCGATATATCTCTAGCTTTGAAACCAATGGCAGATTTTGATAGATATGGTTCTGTCGATCTCGATAAATGCGGACGGATAATGCATTTCAATGAAAAGCAATACCAAAAGGAAGGACTTATAAACGGAGGTGTTTATATTATATCGAAAGACATATTTTCAAAACTGAATTTGCCTGAAAAATTCTCTTTCGAAAAAGATGTGATGGAATCACATATAGAAGACATTAACATCTATGGGTGCATACAGGATAATTACTTTATAGATATAGGTATCCCTTCCGATTTTGAAAAAGCCAACAAAGACTTTGCACAGAAATGAGTATATACACACACTATAAATATCTTTTTCTCGACAGAGACGGCGTCATCAATCAGGAAAGACCCGATGATTATGTAAAGAATATATCGGAATTTGTATTCGAAAAAGGTGCATTAGAAGCTATCGCTATACTATCCGCTAAGTTCGATTATATTTTTATCATTACAAATCAGCGGGGTATCGGGCGGAAGATAATGTCCGAATTGGATTTGGCAAAAATACACGGATATATGCTGGCGGAGATTGGTAAAGCCGGAGGGCGTATAGATAACATATATTATTGTACCGACCTGAATTCCGAATCTATCAACAGGAAGCCCAATGTAGGTATGGCTTTTCAGGCACAGCACGATTATCCGGCTATCGATTTTACTCGTTCGGTGATGGTAGGAAACAGCAAGTCGGATATCGAGTTTGGTAATAAATTGAATATGTATACTGTTTTGGTAGGCGATAAATACAAAAAAGAACATAAAATATACAGTACTGCAAATGCTTATTACGAAAATCTCTATAAGTTTGCAGTGGATTTCAAACTTTGAAGACGCAGGACTATGATAATAAGAAGTAAAGCACCATTCAGGCTGGGATTGGCCGGCGGAGGCACCGATGTTTCCCCCTATTCCGATCTTTACGGAGGTTGTATTCTGAATGCAACGATCAGTTTATATGCATATGCTAATATAGAAACACGCAACGATAATAAAATTGTATTCCGTATCCCCCAGACTGATGAAGAATACATCTTCGATTCAGCTCTTGAACTTCCGATCAGCAATGATAAGGCCGATCTGATGAAAGGTATCTATAACAGGGTTGTCAAAGACTTTGTAAATAAACCGCTTTCTTTTACATTGACTTGTGCATTGGAAGTTCCGTTCGGTTCGGGCTTAGGTACATCATCTACTCTGGCAGTTGCTATTCTTGGCGCATATGCAGAATGGCTGAAACTGCCTTTAGGTGACTACGACCTTGCTTATCTCGCCTATCTAATTGAACGCAGCGACCTGAAACAGGCGGGAGGAAAGCAAGACCAGTATGCAGCGGCCTTTGGAGGCTTTAACTTTATGGAGTTTTCCGCTGACGACAAAGTCATCGTAAATCCTTTGCGCATCCGCAATGAAACGATAAACGAGCTTTCAAACAATATGCTGCTCTATTATACAAATACAGGCCGTAATTCGGGTGATATAATAGAAAAGCAGCAAAAGAACGTAAAGGACCAGCGTCCCAAATCGATAGAGGCCATGCACCAGATAAAGAATCAGGCTTACGAAATCAAAGAAGCCATTCTTAAGAACAATCTTGATGAAATAGGACATATACTGCATCGGGGATGGACGTATAAACGGGAAATGGCGGATGGCATATCTACACCTTTTTTCGAAGAAATATATAATACTGCAATCGAAGCAGGAGCGTCGGGTGGAAAAATCTCAGGAGCAGGCGGTGGCGGCTATGTATTTTTTTATTGCCCGGGGAATACTAAATTTGCAGTGTCGAAGGCTTTGGAAAAGCTGGGAGGAAAAGTACAGCAATATTCTTTTACAAAGAAAGGGCTGGAAACATGGCATATAAGGTCGAAATAAATGAAGATAGCTGTTCTTATACGTGTTTATGACAGGATAGAGGATTTGAAATACAATCTTCAGATAATAAGGAACACGTGGAAAGAAAACGATTATTATATTATTGTTGTTAGCAACGGGAAGAACAACGGTTATGAAATATTGCCGGAGTCGTTACCATTGATTGATAAACTGGTTACTCTGGAGGAGAATGCCGGACATAGAAAGGGCAATTCGCAGTTGCTTATGGAGGGGGCGAAATATATCCCTGCCGATTGCGATTATACGCTTATTCTGGAAGCCGATACATGGATGTATGGAGATAGAATCGTATCGAAGTACACAAAATCGCTGTCGGATGATGTGCATAATGTATGGGCGAGTGCCGACTGGTATGATAAGTATTATGCTTTGGCTACTGATTTTGCGATTGTAAAAACGAAATATATCGGGGATAATCCGGGAATATTCGATTTCGAACTTTTTCCCGAATGCCATATAGCAAATTTTCTAAGGAATACCAATGCAGGCTTTATATGGATAAAGGAGAATATGCCGGTACATGTACCGAGTTATATACGTTACAGGTATCCGTATGTACCCAATATAAAGGAAGGGCGTTTCTATGTATTTCCTAAGTCACGGATGGTAACTCATCATATCGAGTTCCTGAGAGGGGGAATGGAACAGAAAAAACGTTATTTTAATATTGTATCCGGTACAGATTATTTTCCCGAAGTTAAGTCGGGGAATAAAGCATGGAATCGTTTTAAAATGAATTTTTGGATCAGCCTTAGCAAATGTTTTATAAAAAGAAGCTGGTATAGTCATAAAACTTACAAAGAAATAGAGTAAAAGAGATTTTTTAGGGTCTATGATATTTTCTACATATATATTCACCTTTGTTTTTCTACCGATAGTATTACTGTTGTATTTCGGCATGTCGCGCTTTGTATCGCGTAAGGTGCAGCATATATTTATAATACTCGCATCTCTTGTGTTTTACGGATATAATCACGTGTCATATGTATGGCTGATTCTTATATCCGTAGCAGTCAATTACATTACGGCGACAGGTACTCAGAATATAACCAACCGTTTCTGGCGGAAAGCATCTTTTGTAACCGGAGTAGTATTTAATGTATGCTTACTCGGTTATTATAAATACTATAATTTCTTTGTCGATAATATAAATACCGTATTTGATACGCATTTCGTTCTAAGGTATATTATATTGCCTCTCGGTATAAGCTTTTTTACGTTCCAGCAGATTGCTTTCCTTATCAGTGTAAACAAAAAAGAGGAGAAAGTTCCGGGTATCATAGATTATACCTTATTTATTACATTTTTCCCGCAACTTGTAGCAGGCCCTATCGTGTTTTCACAAGATGTGATGTCGCAGTATCAGGATGATAAGAACAGGTTTTTCAATGCCGATAATTTTGCGCAGGGACTTTTTATATTTATAATCGGGCTCTTTAAAAAAGCTGTTATAGCAGATACATTAAATATATTTACTTCAAATACATTTTTCGACCCGCATGCACTTACATTTGGCAGTGCATGGCTCGGCTCATTAGCATATACATTCCAGTTGTTTTTCGATTTCAGCGGATATTCCGATATGGCCATAGGTTTGGCAAAAATGATGAATATAAACCTGCCTGTCAATTTCTATTCACCTTACAGGTCTAAAAGCATCACCGAATTTTGGAAACGATGGCATATAACGCTCGGCCGTTCTCTTTTCGTATTGATATACATACCGTTGGGCGGCAACCGGAAAGGCTTGACACGCACATGTATCAATCTTTTTGCCGTATTTTTTGTAAGTGGACTGTGGCATGGGGCTGCATGGACATTCGTCATATGGGGCTCTCTTCATGGCGTTGTCCGCGTATTTGAGAAATTGGCTGATAAGCAATTAGAGAAGATCCCTGATCTTATAAGGATATTCTTTACATTCTTGTTTGTCAGTTCGGCATTAGTACTATTCCGTTCGCAGACTGTGGCCGATGCACTGGTAATGCTGAAAACGATGTATTTGCCTGATACTATATCGTTCGATCGTATATCGCATCTGGCATTCAATACCTCGTTGTCTTATCCGGATATCATCCAAACGATATTTGTGGTAGGTGTTCTTGCAGTGGTGGCTTATCTGGTATTTTTATTCCCAAAGAACAGCATCGACCTTTATAATGATTTCAAACCCAAACCGAAAGTTGCAGCCATTTCGGCTGTATTATTCGCTATATCCGTAATTCATTTTTCGAAAGTAGGAGCTTTTATTTATTTTAATTTTTAGCGTAATATGAGTTCTACAGAAAGAAAATATACCTCGAAACGATTCCTTATAGCTTTTGTTATATCGGCAATTGCTGTATTTTTCATAATAGGGCTTAGTTGCTATATTATCGATCCTTTCCTGCAATTCAGGGTAAGGCCCGAAGCACATTATATTCTTAATCCTCGTTTTGTAAACGGCGGGCTGGCTAAGAACTATGAGTATAACACCGCATTAATAGGCTCTTCCATGTTGCAGAGTTTCGATGTGGCTACTATGCGGAAGGCATATGATGGTATGAAGCCGGTGAAATTATCTTCGGGTGGAATGAACCTGGCTGAGATGAAATTATTATATTCACTTCTGAACGAAAAGACCACAAAAAATATAATTCTTAATATCGATATGCCTTTCTTCAACCAGGAAGGGGTTGTATCACGTTACCCCCGCTATTTGTATGAAGATGGCATATTGAATAAAATGAAATATATGTTCGGCTACGAGTCTCTGATACAATATTTGCCTGCAGACTTAGGTCTGGAACTATATTTCAAACTTAAGGATAACGATGTGCCTGCAGAATACCGGATGAAAACGGATATAGACCAGATTGGTACCGAAAGTTATGCTAAGACATATAGCGCCGAATTCGTAAAAAACTTTTATTTGGCGGGAAACAGTGTCTTGTACCAGCATACGCAAGATATCGAGGGAAGGATGAACAGGAGTATGAATAATTTTATTGAAGATTTGGAATTATATAAGCATAAGGATGTTAATTATACATTTATGTTCCCGTCATATTCGGCTCTTTACTGGTATCATACACAGAGAAACAATTACTATGAGTATTTCCTCGGATTTTCCGCTAAATTTACCCGCGCAATGGAGAAATATGAGAATGTAAGAATCATTTCTTTTATGGATATTCCCGAAATTAACGATCTCAATTATTACGGGGATGTGACCCATTTTAGCCCTGAACTGGCCGATAAGATTATGAGAAATATATATAATCCTGAATATGAGATAAACGCCTCTAATGTTGATTCGATGATGCAGCGTGTGGATAGCCTTGTAAACGTATTCATCGAAGAAAACAAAGACTGGTTACCAAGATAAAGAGCAATGTTTGTAGTAAATGGAAGATATCTGACCCAGAAAGCCACAGGCGTACACCGTTATGCTTTCGAGATATGTAATAAACTGCATGAAATGGGGGTGGACTTCCATGTAGCTATTCCGCAGGAAATACATCCCGATTATAAATTTAGTTTTAAGACTGTAAAATGCGGCTCTTTAAAAACTCATTTATGGGAACAGATTTCATTGCCTCACTATCTTAAAACTATAGGTAATCCATTGCTAATAAGTTTTACAGGCTGTGGGCCTTTGAATTATAACAACCAGATAATGACAATTCATGATGTTTCACATGAACGTTACCCTGACTGGTTCTCTAAGAATTACTACCGATTCTACCATTTCATGATGCCCCGTATTGGTAAAAAGGCACATGCAGTACTGACCGTGAGCGTATTTTCCAAGAGCGAAATTATCGATACCTTGGGAATTGAGGCGGATAAGATACATGTTATTCATAGTAATGTCCCTTTTCACGACAAGCCATCGCGGGAAGAAATACTTTCCTTTCAGCCCGATGCCGGAGCAGAGCGGTATATAATAGCCGTTTCATCTATGGATCCGCGGAAAAACTTTATCCGTCTGGCTAAGGCTTTCGGCAATGTAAAAGATAAATCCGTAAAACTGTATATCATCGGTATGTCTTTTAAAGCATTTAGTACTCCTGATCTGGAGAAACTGACAGGAGAGAATATTCATCTCCCGGGTTATATCCCTGACGATCAGCTGCAAAAGATGTATCAAAATGCTTTGCTGTCTGTTTATCCATCATTGTATGAAGGATTCGGGTTACCTCCACTGGAATCTATGACTTACGGATGCCCTGCCATTTGTTCCGATATTCCAGCCTTACGAGAGGTGAGCGGCGATGCCGCCTTATACCTCGATCCGTATGATGTGGACGACATCACAGCTAAAATAAACCAGTTACTGAATGATGATTCCCTACGCAAGGATTTGCGTTTGAAAGGACTGGAACAGATAAAAAAGTATTCGTGGGATAAGTCTGCCGCTCAGGTATATGAACTTGCGAAAAGATATATGTAAAAAAGAAGCTGAGAAATATCCCAGCTTTTTTAATATTGAATGTTATATTAATTGTATTCCTTCTTGTAAAATTCTACAAAATCATCTTTCCTGAAAAGTTTTCTTAAGGTAACAGTTCCACCGGAGGATCTTGATATTTCATCTTTAAAAGGAGCATCTACCAGAAAATTTATATTTCCTGTATAGATAAAAGGATCGTTTGTTACAATCGGGAACGGTCCTTCATATTCCTTTCCGTCAATTTTGATGATAGTATCGTTATCACTGGATGCCAGTCCGGTACCATATTCCTGCAATACGACAACATAGGTAGATAAAGTAGGGTTCAATGTCACATGATCCTTATCCAGTGTAAATTTGATTTCCTGTCCGTCTCCCACTTTCATTGTATGTTCCCCTTCGCTAATGGTTTCATCCATTTTTTTATATTCTTTTGCATTCAAAGTTATAGGATCTTTCCCATCGATAGATACTTCTATTGGCTGATCGGTAGGGTTATCGATCCAATAAGTTGCACCGCCGAAACAGGATGTCATTAAAAAAATGAGGGAGAAAATTAATAGTGAAAGATAAGCATGTTTGTTTTTCATTGTGTTAATATTTAAAAGTTTAGGATAAAAGTAATCAATTTTGTTAAATTCCATTGTATTATGTCAGAAAAATGATAAAAACATAGAATTTATCGATGGAATAATACTTTAAACATAAAAAGTTCAAAGCCCGTTACTCATTTATTTTATATACTTAAAAAGCCTCTTTTTTACTTTGAAAATCCCTTAATTTAAACTACTTTTGCAGGACAATAGAAAAAAGCAATTACATATGGTTATTTTCTATATTTATCAGCTAAAAATTAACTATTCTAAATAACTAAAAACAAATTTAATTTATGAGTTGGTTACTTAAATCTTCTATTGGTAAGAAGTTGATTATGAGTATCACAGGAATCGCGCTGGTTTTCTTTCTGATATTCCATGCGGCAATGAATTTTACTGCGGTGATTTCTGAAGATGCTTACAATACCATCTGCGCCCTGTTGGGAGCTAACTGGTATGCAGTTATAGCTACAGGCGCCTTAGGTGCACTCGTTGCTCTTCACTTCATTTACGCAATTGTGCTGACATTGCAGAATCGCAAAGCCCGTGGTGGCGACGCATATGCAGTAAGTGTACGTCCCAAAAATGTAGAGTGGGCATCTCAGAACATGTTCGTTTTAGGAATTATCGTGATTGGTTTCATGATACTTCACTTCAGCCAGTTCTGGTACAAAATGATGTTTACCGAATTGGTCGGACATCACGAAGTTTCTCTTGGCGGAACCATGGTATCTCCTCAGGACGGAGCCGCATTCGTAAAGTATTACTTTAGTCAGACATGGGTCGTAGTTGCCTACCTTGTATGGTATGTAGCATTATGGTTCCATCTTTCACATGGTTTCTGGAGCGCTATCCATACTATCGGCTGGAATAATACGCTCTGGATGAACCGCTGGAAAGTGATAAGCCAGGTACTTGCTACTATTCTCTGTCTGATGTTTGCTTTCGTAACCATCTACTTCTATGCACGACATATGCTGTGTCCGTTTGCTTAAGTAGCCACTGATTATTTTTGTTTAAAGATTTAAAGAAAAAACAGATATGAGTAATATACTAGATCCAAAAAAAGATTCAAAAATACCTGAAGGGCCATTAGCAGAAAAATGGACTAATTACAAGGCTCACCAGAAGCTGGTGAATCCTGCCAACAAGCGTCGTCTCGACATTATTGTGGTAGGTACAGGTCTTGCAGGAGCATCCGCAGCCGCATCGCTTGGCGAAATGGGCTTCAATGTGCTAAACTTCTGCATTCAGGATTCACCTCGCCGCGCGCACTCTATCGCTGCTCAGGGAGGTATCAATGCTGCAAAGAATTACCAGAACGACGGAGACTCTGTTTACCGTCTTTTCTACGATACAATCAAAGGTGGTGACTACCGCGCACGCGAAGCAAACGTCTATCGTCTTGCCGAAGTGGCAAACAGCATCATCGACCAGTGCGTGGCACAGGGAGTACCTTTTGCCCGCGAATACGGAGGCTTGCTCGATAACCGTTCGTTCGGTGGTGCGCAGGTTTCACGTACATTCTATGCGAAAGGCCAGACAGGCCAGCAGCTATTGCTCGGTGCATATTCGGCATTGAGCCGTCAGGTGCAAAAAGGCAGTGTAAAGCTGTATACCCGTTACGAAATGCTTGAAGTTGTTCTTGTAAAGGATAATAACGGTGAAGAACGTGCACGTGGTATTATTGCCCGCAACCTTGTTACAGGTAAGCTGGAACGTTTCGCAGCACATGCTGTAGTTATTGCAACCGGAGGATACGGAAATACATTCTTCCTTTCTACCAATGCGATGGGCTCGAATGGTTCGGCTTTGATACAGGCATATAAGAAGGGCGCTTATTTTGCAAACCCTTGTTTTGCTCAGATTCACCCTACATGTATTCCTGTTCACGGTGAGTTCCAATCGAAACTGACGCTGATGTCGGAATCACTTCGTAACGACGGTCGTATCTGGGTTCCTAAAAAGAAAGAAGATTCGGAAGCTATCCGTGCCGGAAAGCTGAAACCGACTCAAATAAAAGAAGAAGACAGGGATTACTATCTGGAAAGGCGCTATCCTGCATTCGGTAATCTTGTGCCTCGCGATGTGGCTTCACGTGCTGCGAAGGAAAGATGCGACGCCGGTTATGGTGTAGGTTCTACAGGGCTGGCAGTATATCTTGATTTTGCCGATGCTATCAACCGTCTGGGAAAAGATACGGTAGAAGCTAAATATGGTAACTTGTTCCAGATGTATGATAAAATTGTAGACGAGAATCCATACGAAACTCCGATGATGATTTATCCGGCTATCCACTATACTATGGGTGGTATCTGGGTTGACTATGAGTTGATGACTTCTATCAAAGGTTTGTTTGCCCTTGGTGAGGCTAACTTCTCCGACCATGGAGCGAATCGCCTTGGTGCTTCTGCCTTGATGCAGGGATTGGCTGACGGTTATTTCGTATTGCCATATACAATCCAGAATTATCTGGCAGACCAGATTTCTGTTCCTCGTTTCAGCACAGATTTACCTGAGTTTGCCGAAACAGAGAATGAAATAAAGATGAAGGTTGCCAAACTGATGAATATCAAAGGACAACGTTCTGTAGACTCTATTCACAAAGAACTGGGCCTGATTATGTGGGACTTTGTAGGAATGGGACGTACAAAAGAATCTTTGGAAACAGCTATCGAAAAACTGAAAGCCGTGAAAAAAGAATTCTGGTCTAATGTACGTATTCCGGGTGAAGCTACCGACCTGAATACCGAGCTTGAAAAAGCGCTTCGCTTAGCTGATTTTATCGAAATAGGCTTATTGATGGCATATGACGGATTGAATCGTAATGAGTCTTGTGGAGGCCACTTCCGTGAAGAGTATCAGACTCTGGAAGGTGAGGCTATGCGTGATGATGAACATTATTCTTATGTTGCATGCTGGAAGTATGAAGGTGAAGACACAGCTCCAGAGCTGGTAAAAGAACCTCTCGACTACGAATTTGTAGTTAGACAACAAAGAAACTATAAGGCTTAAAAGTAGTTACGAGTTACAAGTTACGAGTTACAAGTTATTAGAGAATAATAAGTAGCTAGTAACATGAAAAGATAAAAAATAATGACCCATAAAGAACTAATTGTTTGGCAGAAAGGAATAGCTTTGGTTAAAGCTGCTTACGAACTCACCAGTTCATTCCCTCAGTCGGAACAATTCGGTTTAATTTCACAAATCAGAAGGTCTGCTGTTTCCATTCCTTCAAATATTGCAGAAGGTTGTGGGCGAAATTCAGATAAAGAGCTTATCTACTTCTTATACGTTGCATTAGGTTCTACATCCGAATTAGAGACTCAGATTATTATTTCTGCCGAATTAGGCTACTTGAGTAAAGAAAAAGCAGAAACAATATTAGCCTCGATAAATGAAATTATAAAAATGGCATCATCATTAATTAAATCTTTGAAAACTCGTACTGAAAGTTTATAAATACAAACTAAAGTTACTGTTTCGGTTCTTGTAACTCGTAACTTGTAACTTGTAACTTATGAAATACGATGGAAAAATTAATCAATATAACATTAAAAGTTTGGCGTCAGAGAGGCCCTCAGGAAAAGGGAGCTTTTGAGACATATCCGCTGAATGGCATTTCTACAGAAAGTTCTTTCCTGGAAATGCTGGATATACTGAATGAATCATTAATCAACGAAGGTAAAGAACCTGTAGTGTTCGACCACGATTGCCGCGAAGGTATCTGCGGTATGTGTAGCCTTTATATAAACGGTCATCCTCACGGGCCGGACGAAGATGTGACAACATGCCAGTTACATATGCGTAAGTTCAAAGATGGAGAAACTATTACGGTTGAGCCTTGGCGTTCGGCAGGTTTCCCTGTTATCCGCGACCTGATGGTAGACCGTAATGCATTTGACAAGATTATGCAGGCCGGAGGTTATGTAAGCGTAAATACCGGAGGAGTACCTGATGCAAATGCTATAGCAATACCTAAGCCTGATGCTGATGAAGCGATGGATGCGGCATCTTGTATCGGTTGTGGTGCTTGTGTGGCTGCGTGTAAGAATGGTTCGGCTATGCTGTTCGTTTCTGCTAAAGTAAGCCAGTTGGCTCTGCTTCCACAGGGACGTGTAGAAGCTGCCCGCCGTGCTAAGGCGATGGTTGCCAAAATGGATGAACTCGGTTTCGGTAACTGTACAAATACACAGGCTTGCGAAATGCAGTGCCCTAAGAATGTATCTATTGCAAATATTGCCCGTATGAACCGTGAGTTCTTGAAAGCAAAATTAAAAGACTAATAGTTTTTAATTATAATTTAAAAAGCGGCTATCATATGGTAGCCGCTTTTTGTTTGTATATTTGGTTATGATTTATCTATATTGATAGGCCTTTCTTTTAATGAATATCTTTACAAATGAATAATCTTATGAAAACTATACTGTCCAATCTTGAAAATCATCTCATAAGAACTAAAAATCCTATAGAGAATTATCTAAATGAGAATGATTTTATTCAAAGTCATTTTGTTGAGGTTTTAAATAATTTAGGTCTAAAGGCGACAGAAGAATTAATAGAATTATATTCATGGAGAAATGGATTGGATGCCCAAAAAGCTTTGGATATAAATTTTGAAATAAAATTATTCTCTATGGGTACATATATTGACTATAGATCTACATCCAGTTTATTGATTTTAGAACAACATACAAGTAAATGTTATGAGAATAAATATTTACCTATAATATATAACGGAATTTTGGAAGACCCTATTCTAATTGATTTAAAGCCCGGTTCAAAAACTTATGGGCAATTGTTCTATTATAGCCCGAAAATCACACTCAGCATGGAACCAATCTCCATTTATGATAGCCTGTCAACTTGGTTACAAACAATGAATGAATGTTATGAAAAGAATGTATATAGTGTTAACACGGAAGGATTTTTGGAAGAAAAGAGTGATGAAGAAGCTTTAGTCTCAAAAAGATTGAATCCAGAGTCGATGTTTTGGTTGGATTAATATGTAAAATCGTTACTTTTGTTACCTTTTAACTAAATATGGTTAATAAATGCAAAATAAAAAATTATATATGTCACTAAAATATGCAGTAATAGGCACAGGAGCCATAGGCGGCTATTATGGCGGGAAGCTGGCTCATTCGGGAAAAGAGGTTCACTTTCTTCTCCATTCCGATTATGAATATGTAAAGCAGAACGGCTTACAGGTAGACTCGATTGACGGTAACTTTCATTTGGAGAATGTCAATGTATATAAGACTACTCAGGATATGCCGGCTTGTGATGTTGTATTAGTTGCATTGAAAACAACAAATAACAGGCTTCTAAAGGAACTACTACCGCCCTTGCTGCATAAAGAAACCATTGTAATCCTCATTCAGAACGGATTAGGACTGGAAGCTGATTTGCAGAAGGACTTTCCAAAACTCAGTATAGCAGGTGGCCTTGCTTTCATTTGCTCCAGCAAAATAGGAGAGGGGAACATCGGGCATTTTGACCAAGGTAGGCTCAATCTTGGTTCCTATTCATGTCCCACTCCGGAAATATTAGGACAGGTCTGTGCCGATTTCGTTCAGGCAGGTGTGGAAACGCAGGTACTTGAATTGGAAAAAGCCCGCTGGATGAAACTTGTCTGGAATATTCCTTACAACGGAATAACGGTAGTGATGAATACCACAACCGATAAACTTATGGCTGATCCGGCAATGGCAGAATTACTACGCGAAATTATGCTTGAAGTAATACATGGAGCAAATACAGTCGGACAGGGCCGGTTTTCCATTCCGGAAAGCTATGCAGATAAGATGCTGGAAACAACCCGGATGATGACGCCTTATGCACCGAGTATGAAACTGGATTACGATAATCGCCGTCCTTTGGAGGTAAAATATATCTATTCCCGTCCGATACAGGAAGCGAAAAAGGCAGGATTTGAGATGCGCCGTATAGCTATGCTGAAGAGTCAGTTGCAGTTTTTGGAAGGTCTGTATCAGAAATAAAAAAGGATATCTTTTGGATGCCCTTTGTATATTTCATTTTAATCGCTTTATCTTCTGTCTCTTGCAGAATATGTCGCACTTGACGATGATGATTTAGCTTTGCTGCTTTTAGATGCTTTCGACTTTCTAGGATTCTGGTCGCCAGCAGCCTTTATAGAGTCGTTGATAACCCAAAGGCCTTTATCGAATTGCTTCAATTGGTTTTCTATACTGTCTTGAGCATGTTTAAGTGCTTCGGGAGTAGTAAATTTCTCTTGTAGGAACTTATTCTCCATATTAGTGGTCTTGTATATTTCGCCGTCGTACAGCCTCATTCTGAAATAGTCGTCAACCGTCTTATTCATGACATTGTTCAGGTCTGATGCCATAATAGGCATACGTGCCGCGTATGGTCTCAGATACTCGTAAGGTATCCAGAATTGCGGTTCACGCGAACCTGTACTCGGCATTGCCAGTTCACCGTCGTCATCTCCGAAGTAGCGCTGGCGGAATAAGACAGGACATATGGCAACTGTTTTCACTCCCATAACGGAATTGGACTGGTCGAAATACCAAGCCTCTTTAATATAGTAGCCCAATGCCTCATTGCTGGGTATGCTGAATTCATCGAAAGTATATGTGTTCCCGTTTTTTTGGTAAGGTATCTCCAAACGGTTCAGTACATCGCCAAAGTCGACAATCAATTTATCTACAAATAAGTCCTGTCCGTTGTTCCAGTCGTAGCCGATAAGGTTACCGTTAGCCATGAGTTTAAAAATCATCGTATACAGGTTCATCTTATCGCCAATCGGCTGTACAGGATAATACAGAGCTGCATTCGAACCCTTTGTCAGATCCAGAAAACGGTATACTTCGCGTATCCAGGTTGCATTGGATAAATCGCGTGTCTGGTTCTCGTTCATCATTTCTGCTCTTACGGAAAGTTGCGGAACCTGAGGCCCGTTATCCTGTCCTTGTGTACCCTGCTGTTGCTGTTGTTTCTTAGCAAGCCTGTCGCGTAGGGATTCCTGCTGATTCTGAGCGGTCATAAGACCTGAAACAAACAGGAAGCAGAATGATATAATTGCTGTATGAAGTATCTTTTTCATCTTGTACTCTCTTTTACTTCTTTGATTTTGCAAAGCCTATTTGTGTCCTCACGCACCTGAATCCGATATAAGAACGCGGTTGATTCTGGAACTCGCCTTCTCTCATATCTCCTCTGATGTTACGACCAATGTCTTTCCACGAACCACCTTTTACTACCTTTTTCTTGATAGCATAAGGGTCTTCTTTGGCAGCGTCGTATCTGTATTGAGGATTCATGTCGTTCATCAACTCGGTACCCGATTCTGTAAAAGCAGTGGAAGTCCATTCCGATACGTTACCGGCCAAATCATATACTCCGAAACGGTTGGGAATATAAGAAGCTACACGGGAAGGAATCAGGTTGCCGTCTTTGGTGTAGTTACCCTCTCCCGGCTTGAAATTGGCCATAAAGCATGCCTTTTCGTCCATTGTGCCGTCTTTATCCCATGGGTATTTATTCTCCGAGCGGCCGTTACGTGCGGCAAACTCCCATTCGCCTTCGGTTGGCAGGCGAAAGTTTTCGATAGGACGTGCATTCTTAGGTTGTCCCATGCGGTAGAACATCGTGCGCCATTCGGCAAAGGCCGTAGCCTGTTCCCATGTTACACCCACTACAGGATAATCGTTATAGCCCGTATGTGAGAAATACATTCTCATGTAAGGCTCGTTGAATGCATTGTTGAAGTCGTTTACCCATACGGTAGTATCAGGGTATATATTCACGATCTTTGTATGTACAAAGTCGAAAAGCGAACCTAACGGGCGCACTATCGTTTCGTTTACAGGGATACCTTCATCATTGATATATGCTGTATCTTTCGATATCATCACCACCTGAGTAGGGTCTACTGTGATATCCGTATTCAGTATGCGGTCTTGAGGGTCAAGCCTGTTGCGGCGCTTTGCAGCTTCTGTATAGTCGAACCATTCATATTTGAAATTCATCTGTGTAGGATCTAGTCCTCTTTCTCCTGTAATCGGATGAACGGCCGTCACACTATTTATTGCTTGTTCTTCATCTTCCAACGGTCTTCTGGGAATAGCTTTTCTCCAGTCCAGACGCGGTCTTATCTCGTTGCCTTCCCTGTCTTCGGTAATTTTGAAGGTTTCATCTAATACGGAGAGGCGTTCACGGATGATAGAGTCGCGCACCCAATGTACAAACTGGCGGTATTTTGAGTTGGTGACTTCGGTTTCGTCCATCCAAAAATTGTCCACCGATACGCCTTTTGGGTTAGCTTTTATATCCCATAGGGAATCATTCTCGGCAGGGCCCATTTCTATCGAACCTCTCGATACCAGTACCATACCATAGGGTGAAGGTTCCGCCCACGACGAACCTTTTTCTCCGGTTACTTCGCCTCCTATACCTGAACTTCCCGACGACCGTCCGCAGGAAACCAGTAAAATGAGTGAAGCTATAGTTACAAAAAACAGCTGTTTCATATTTATGCTCATTAGCCTTTGGCTACTTGTTTTTTAAGCTTGGTTTTTATCCCTTCTTGTAATTTTGTATGTATTTGCACTATTGTTTATAATATCCTTATACTTTTGGTAGCCTTCACTTCCCGCTTCTTATGGAGAGGAATGCTATAGCGTATAAACAACTCATGGCTTCCATGACTGACCTTCGATACATCGGATGTAAGGAGATCGTATGAATAGCCTGCGTCTATGTTTCTTATTTTTACGCCCAACAAAAATACAAAACCTTCGTCTTTTCTCCAAGACAATCCGCCATTGAACAACTTATTATATTCAATTCGTGCTGTAATATCGAATTGATAGGTCACAGCATCAGATTTGAAAAAGGCAGAAGGCTGCAATTCTAATAACGGATTATTCAGCTTTATATTGTATCCGCCCATTAAATAATATGTGCGGCCGACAAATGCCGAACTGTTATCATTAAGGTCGAAGGTCGGTTCCCATAAATGGTTTGTAGAGAATCCTACATAATAGTTGGGAGTAATCCATGCAATACCCAGTCCGGCGTCTATAATCTTACTGCCTGCAGCTGTTGGTTTTGCAGGGTCGTTATCATCATGGTAATCGCTATTGGGTATATGTATCTGTGCAGCATCGAAATCTACATTTAGTAAACCTCCCTGTAAACCGATATGCAGGTATTTGTTATTCTTAAACTTGAATTTATAAGTGTACTGCCCCATCATGTACGTGTTGGTGAACAATCCCGCTTTCTCGTTTGTCACAATAGCTCCTATACCATGCTCTTTCCCGAAAAAGCTGATCGGCATATTAATAGAAATAATAGAGGTGACCGGAGCATTTGTAATTCCTACCCACTGGCGGCGGTGAAGCAGGGAGCTTTCGATGTTGCCCGTTTCACCGATGAATGCAGGATTATAAAAATTCTTCAATCTCCAGTACTGGCTAATCTGGGCATCCCACTGTCCGTAGACGGTAAGGATACCTGAAAGAAAGAATATAATGGATAATATTATATATTTAAATCTCATTCACATACAGGATATTGCGCTGCAAAGTAACAATAATTTATTTATTAATAACGCCTAAAGTGCTGATAAATTGTATAGTTTGATATGCAAAGCTTAATCTTTCTTCTCTCTGAATCCGTCCTGTAATGTTTTACCTCTCATTTCGAAATTCTTTATATAATTATTGCTGCAAGGCAAAGCATGGTCGTAGCAGCCACCGTCTATCGGTTTGTAGAAATTTGTTCCGTTCATATCGAAGGTTTCTATCGTTACCGGATATTTATCCAGACGGGTCTGGATGCTTTGCGGTTTGTAAAGTATCTCTTTGTAAAAAACATAAGGTTCTTTAACCACAAGGAAATAGCGGACCGATAATACGCCGAAATATAAGACGGTAACAATCAGGAATAAATTCGCAGAAAGGAATCTGACCGGGTTCTTCAAATCTTTAAACAGAAGATATACAGGAATAGAAAATATGATAGCTATAAAACTGTATCCGAATCTAACTGCCGGAGCCATAACCAGCCAGAATATAAAGCCCATCAGCCCTATTGTCCATACAAGCATCAATGTAATGTTTTTCTTTATAGTGTTTTTATCTTTTAAGAAAGCAATAAGCATCAATAAAGGAGATATTAATCCGGATGCCGCAATACATATATCCAGCGGATGCCGTTCACCTACCCATTTCTGTACTTTTACAGCTAATGGCATATCCAGAATATATTCACTGGAATTATACATGGCATCGTAGCTTATGGCAAAGGATTCTATATAGCGCTTTGATTCTATCGAATATTCGACAGGGAGTTTCCAGTCGAATGAAAATAAGTCGAGTGAAGCATAGGGATGTATCAGGTATCCCGATATGATTACATTGCGCACCAGCCACGGGGTGACTACTATCAATCCGGCAATGCAAATAAATATGGCAACCTTATAATTCTTTTCCTTGATGAACAGGATAAGAAGATATAGCGATAACAGGCATATAAATACCATCGATACTTTCAGTGTAATACAAAATACAGGAATCAGCCAGAATAATATGCTCTTTTTCTTCAGATTTTGCGGGTCGACTAAAAGTGTGAATAGTAGATAAACAATCAGTAAGTTTGGTAATAAGTCAGCGGAAGAACATCCGATATGCGTTTTATATTCCATAAAGAACGGGATAAACACGGCGATAAATAACACTGTTAAGAATATCTGTTGCCGGTTTGCCTGACTGATAATATAAATCATCATAAATGTCATACACAGGGCGTTGATGCCGTAGACAAATTCACCGAATAACGGACGCAGGCCGAATGTAGAACATAGCAAGAATAAATTGCTGTTGAATCCGAAGCGCTCTTCTATATTCGCAAGTCCGGGTACGACGTGATATTCTTCGTTCCAAAGGATATTTTGAATATGATAGTAGTATATATCGGGGAATTGCGGTGGAACAAGGAAAAATAATATAAATGTAAAGCCTGACGCAACTATAAGGATAATTTGAAGAATGGAGAGGCTTTTAAATCCGCTCCTCATCTTGCTTATTATTTCTTTTCGTTTTACAGTCAGTAGATAGATTATAGAAATCACCGCTAACGTAGCAGCTATCTTAATATCGGACGGTAGCCATATAGACGTAATGCAAATAATCGTTCCCGTAACGCATAGGCCGATAAGGAATGTTTCGAAGAAAGAATAACTTTCCTCTCTTTTCAATATATTTGAATAAAGGCTGGTGAATATGTCTCCGAATGAAAAAAAGACTAACGTAATCAGGAACCAACACAATATAGCGGCAATCATCAGGATTGGTTTAAAGTTTTATAAAGAGATATGCAAAAATACGAATAAATCCGGCAATAGCGATACTTCGCTCTGTATTAATGACAAATCATTTCATTCTGACAAAGAAACAATGTTTTGGAATCCGGAACTTTTGTATTCCATATCCATCAGTTGACGGGAAAGATGAATACAACTCCATCGTCATATTTTCTGTGTCTATACTTTTTACTACTCCGCAATGCCCCCATGTATCCGTCCAGAATTGTACCAAATCGCCGGGTAATACATTTTGCAGATTTTCAACAGGTTCGCCGATTCCTTTTTCTGTCAGGGCATAGTAAACACCTTTGGGTATTGGTGAATCTTGCTTTAATAACTCCTGAATATTTTTATCTGTAATAATGCGGATGCGATTTTTATCAGCTTTACTCAGCGTGTAGAATTTCTCAACAATAGGGATAACCAATTCGGTGCAAACGGCTCTTTTATAGGTTGGGGAGATAATTGGGACGTATTTTATAATAGTATCTATAATTTGCTGATTACGTGAAGGTATAGAATCTACTGCCGCTAAGGATATCTCTTTTTCTGTACTACTTTGCACAGTATTGGAACAGGCGGAGATTCCTATAAATGATATAGTAATCAACCTGAAAAATATTTTCATATTCAATCCCATAACTTCAATTGGGTACCTTTGTCCTTCGGTTTCTTTGCATCGCCGAATACAGTCTTTCCTCCGTATTTATAGGAAGTGTCGCGTTCGCGTTGTACAAGGTCATCAAAGTAATTATTCGGAGTATAACCCTTCTCCATCTCCTGTGAAATCTTAGAAAGGTTTTTAAGAGCATCGGACTTATCTTTATCACCTAGCTTTGCCTGATGAATAGCTTTATCGAAAATATCGATAGTTTCATCATATACGCGTGTAGGCACAGGGAACGGATGCCCGTCTTTACCGCCATGGGCAAAGGAAAAACGCGCAGGGTCGGAAAATCGCGACGGCGTACCATGTATAACTTCACTTACCAGTGTCAGCGACTGTAATGTCCGGGGACCGACGCCTTCCAACAAAAGAAGGGATTCCATATCGGTAACATTCGTTTCGTGGGCAAGGATAAGAGCAGCGCCTAAGCGTTTCAGATTCACATCCTCTTCCCGTACATCGTGATGTCGCGGCAAGATGATAGATACTTCATTCATCAGTTTATCCGGCACTTCTTTTGTCAATTCGAGTATTCCCTCTTTTGTCGGATTTGCCAGTTTATCAGTAAGGTTCAATATCAGACCCTGATTTTTCCCGCAAACCGAAGTATGCGGTTCTTCCATAAAGGATTTTAAAGAAGACGAAAGCCAGTGATAACGGCGTGCCATGCGGTTGTTGCCGTTCATTCCCTGCTGTATGACTGTCCAATCGCCTTCTATAGTAACCACAAAAGAATGCAGGTAAAGCTGATAGCCGTCCTGAACGGCTGTATTGTCTACCTTAGCCGATAGCTTGCTGTTCCTTACCAGTTCATCACCATTCAGTCCTGTTCTGTTAGCTATTTCTATTAATTCGGCAGGCGTCTGGCGTGAAGATTTTCCCCTTCCCCCGCAAACAAATACTCCCAGTTCGGAAGAGCGTTTGTTGATAGCTTTTTTCAAAGCATTCATAACGGAGGTTGTAATTCCCGACGAATGCCAGTCCATACCAAGCACGCAACCGAGCGACTGGAACCAGAAAGGGTCGCTAAGGCGTTGTAGCAGGGCAGGGCGACCGTATTCTATAACGATAGCTTCTACAATAGCTCCCCCCAGCAAACTCATGCGTTGAGCCAGCCATGGAGGCACTGTTCCGTAATGGAGGGGTAAGTCGGCAGATCCGCGTTTCATATAACTAAGATATGGAAAAATTACCGAAGTTCTTCGGTAATGGAAATTATTTGTTGTAATGCCTCGTTATGAGATGCTTCGGAAAGGTTTATCCATTTTATATCTTTATCCCGTTTAAACCATGTCATTTGTTTGCGGGAGTAGATACGGGTATTTTGCTTTATTTTTTCAATGGCGAAATCGAGAGCCCATTCACCGTCAAAGTATTTGAAAAGTTCCTTATAACCGACAGTATTTAAAGCGTTGAGATGACGTTGCGGATAAAAGTGTTTAGCTTCATCCAGAAGACCCGAATTCATCATTTCATCTACACGAAGATTTATACGCTCGTAAAGTTGCTCACGCTCCCGCATCAATCCTATCTTTATAATATTGAAAGGACGTGGCTTCTTTGAATTGGTGCGGAAAGAAGAATAAGGCTTTCCCGTCATAAGGCATACTTCAAGGGCATGGATAACCCGCTTATAATTCTTCAGGTCTACTTCGTTATAAAAATCAGGGTCTAAAGCTTTAAGTTGCCTTCTGATTGGCTCCAAACCTTCTTTTTCGTAAAGAGCATATACTTCTTTACGTAACTCTTCATCTATTGTCGGCACATCGTCAATACCATTACAGAGCGCATCGATATAAAGCATGGAACCTCCTGTTGCGATGACCACATTATTTGTCTCATGCAATCTTGCTATTGTTTCTAAAGCATCGCGCTCAAATTCGCTCGCACTGTAGTAATCATTGATATCGAGCATACCAACAAGATGATGCGGTATACATGATAACTGCTCCTGAGTAGGAGCAGCTGTGCCTGTTTCCAAGCCTTTATAAAATTGTCGGGAATCGGCTGATATAATCGATGTATGATAATGTTTTGCCAAATTGAGGCTAAGAGCAGTTTTTCCTACACCTGTAGGGCCGAGCAAAACAATAAGTTGCTTCATTTAGAATTCCTCATCGCTAGGCAGAGGAGCATTATCCAAACCGTCGAAACCTTCAGCGTCCAATTCGTCCATATCGTAGCCTTCGTCGCCATAGAAATTTTCGCCTACATCGAGAGTGCTTGAAGTTGCCGATACTGTATCGAAATCTACAAACTGTGCCGGAGCTTCACCTACTGATTTTGTGCAAACTGCTTCTGTTAGATTTTTCCCTGTAATAATCTCACGCAGTTCCATAAAGAAAGCACGTTCAGTCAGGTAATCGAACACATACATAAGCTTTTGGCGCTCATCTTCAAGGAAATCGTTCAGGACGGATGCTTCCATGGTATACGAATCTTCTTCGGGACTTGTGTCCATTTCTACAAGCGTAATTTCCTGCTCTTTTTCCCAATCGTCGCTACATAAGAAGAATGAAGTCATTTCGCCGTCTTTGAAGTCGACAGATTTAAGAATAGCCTTGTGCAGGTCGAAGAAAGTAGCATCTGCGTCTATCTGAATTTCACGTTTGAAGTCTTCCACTTCATCCGATAAAAGTAAAAATCTGAATATCATTATTAGAGTAATTTTTAATCCTAATCCAAAAGTAATAATTTTTTTAGAAAGTGCATATATTGCTATAAAAAATGAACTTTCAGGGGGTGATTCTTTTCATAAAATTACATTATATTTGCAGACCGGAACTATGTAATTGTTGAAATAGCTAAAGAAATGTCAAAATATAGAACTAACAATTTTATTTACAAACTAAAATTCCCCAAGATGAAGAAATTTTTGGTGTTCATGGCTTTTATAGCCTTATCATTAAGTGCATTTTCTCAAGCCGGATCGAAATCGGTAATGGTGAAAGCCGGATATCAGACAGACTATGAAAGATTTGGACTGGGTATCGAAGGCCGTTATTCTATAACTGATAATATCCGTGTTGCTCCTGATTTTACTTTTTACTTTCCCAATGACCATCTTACCGGTTTGGATTTCAATGCTAACCTGCATTATGTATTTCCTGTACAAAGTGGATTTTCTTTGTATCCGTTAGCTGGTATTGGTATGGTAAATAACAGATTTTCTTTTGACGGACATTCCAAAGGTTTCACTGATTTTGGTGTGAATCTTGGAGCCGGAGGTAGTTTCGATATCGGGTATAACGGTTATTTGAATGTCGAATTTAAGTATACTTTCCAGGATGTGGATTGTGCCAATATCATGTTCGGTTACGGCGTAAAATTTTAATAAACCTATATAAAAAGTGGAACCGGAAATTTTCCGGTTCCACTTTTTTTATGCTTCTATTTTATACTGAATTTCTGAATATTATTTCCGTTATGGAATACAACCGTATCTATTCCAATAGTTGAATCGAATGCAAATATTTTAAGAGGAATTATTGTAAATGATCTATCTGTCGATTCCTGCATTATCGAATATGTAATGTTCAACGTTTTATCCACTAAGTAAGAACTGTCCAAAGATATAGTTACTTCATTTTTTGTCTCAGGTAATACTATAGCTCCGGCTTTTTGCATATCAAAATCTACCATAGATATTCTATTATCCATTGTTTTGGCGGGTTTGAAATGTTTATCAAAATCAGGCTGGTTATTTAATATCATCACTTCGGGCTCCGTAACCTTTTTCACAGAGAAATAGCCCTCTATATCTGTGAGTTCGATACTGTTTGTATCCTCTGCCTGACTGATATCTAATGTAGATTCGATAACCGGATCAGATTTCGGAACATTGTTTTTATTTTGGTTACATGCTGTGAGGGAAAGTGTTACAATCGTAAAATATAGTACTGACTTCATAAATATCAATTTGTGATTTTATATATTAACAATGATGAACCTTCAATGTTTTTGGCAACCGCTAATTTCAGAACTATCCATTCTTAATAAGTTCCAAACGTTTATCAACTACTGCCGGTATCTCATTTTCGTAATGCGTAACATATATGAGAGATTTATCATTATCACAAAAATCTTCTATCAACTTTTTAACTCGTTTTTTATTGACAATATCCAGACCATGCAGAGGCTCGTCCAATATCAATAAATCCGGATTTTTTACAAATACACGTGCCAATAATACCAGACGTTGTTCTCCTGAAGATATATTGAGGAAAGAGAAATCTTTCAGATGACCTATTTTGAAAGCTTCCATCCATCTGAAGGCTATATCTTCCTGTTCGGGACTGCATTTGCGGTATAAGCCGATAGTATCGAAGAAACCGGAGCCAATGACATCCAGACATCGTACATTCTTGTGATAATATAAATGCATTTCGGGCGAAATATAACCTATCCGCTTTTTGATATCCCAGATACTTTCACCTGTTCCGCGTTTCCTGTCGAAAAGTGTAATGTCATTTGCATAAGCTTGCGGATTATC
Organism: Prevotella sp. 10(H); assembly: GCF_000711235.1. Classification (GTDB taxonomy): domain Bacteria; phylum Bacteroidota; class Bacteroidia; order Bacteroidales; family Dysgonomonadaceae; genus Dysgonomonas. The sequence goes on from NZ_JOMI01000003.1 coordinate 282,568, forward strand.
TCCGCATATGAGGCTTAGAAGTGTTGATTTTCCTGATCCGTTGGCTCCCAACAATGCCCATTTTTCGCCGCGTTTTATAGTCCAGTCTAGATTTTTGAGAATAGTCCTTTCTCCATAACGGATATGTATATTTTTGAGAATTGCGGCGTTATCAAAAGGGCAGGGGGAAGAAGTATCTTTATCGGTAATAAGATTAACATCAATAAATCCATTTTGCGGAAATAAAGAATCTATGAGATTTTTGTCATTCAGAAGTTCTTCGCGGGAGACCGTCGGAAGTATAGTCTTTTCACTCACAGGTAATATATGCGTAACGGCTTCTGGTATATCCTGAGGATTGGAAAGTATAAGTACAATCTGTAGATTTTCCATATCGGCAAGACGGGCGAGCAAATCGTTAAGAATGATACGGGATGACGCATCGAGCCCTATAAAAGGATTATCCAGAATAAGTATCCTCGGTTTACTGAGCAAAGAGCGGACAATCAGAAATTTACGAAGTTCTCCGCTCGATAGCAGATTTACTTCTTTTTCCATCAGTTCGGATATGCCAAACCAGTATAAGAGGGTGCTAAGCCATGTCGGGTCAGCTTTCGATACAAGATATTTAACGAGCGGTACTTCCTGTTCGTCACCTTTGTTCCAGCGTTGTTGATAGTAACTATTCTGTGAATCGATGATGCTGTAAATGTCCCGGAAAGCAACACTCTTTACGACGGATGATACCGATATATTATTCCCTTTAATATCTTTACAGATAATTTCTCCGTTTTTAAAGGCATACTTACCCAATAGGATATCCGATAATATAGTTTTGCCGCTTCCGTTAGCACCGATAATAGCCCAATGTTCTCCAGTGTTGATTTTCCAGTTTACCGGATATTTGAATTGCACATGCTCCATTCTGGGTACCGCACCGGATATTTCTATAATTGTTCTTTCTTCCATTTGATGTTTAAAAGTGCAAATGTAACTATTTTAGATCATATTTTATTTTCGTAAATTTGGAGTGCGGACTAAGTATAAATCTGAAAAATACCTGTACTTTAAAGCCTTATAGGGCTTAAAAACCCGCTTTTTTAGTGTTAAAAGAAAATCTTTTCGTAAAAAATCAAAAATAATCTAAGAATATTATATAAATTTGTACTTTAAACGTAAACTATAAACTCACTAAAACTATAAAACAACAGGTATTACCTTAACACCATATTAAATTATGAAAATGAGATTATTATTACTACCAGTTCTCTTGTGGGTGTTGACCATTTCGCTAAATGCACAAAATACAGGCAATACAAATCAACAGGAACCTTGCGATTGTGAAAATGTCAGAGATTCTGTGCTGCTTAGACTAAACAGCGGAGAGGAAGTGATCGTAGTAAAAAGAAGCGCTCAGCAACTGAGTGTAAGCCAGTCTGATATGGCAAAAAGAAGAAAATATTTCGATTGTCCCGATATTTTTGCACCGCCTGCACCAAGGGAACCAACCCCGGGCATTGAAGTAGCACCACCTGCGTTGCCTCAGCCGCCTGCTCCTGAACAACCTGTAAAAGGGAAACCATTCTTCTTACCGGATCCTGTATTCTTCCGTATAAACAAATCGGTAATCGATCAGTCGGAATGGTCTAAGATAGAGTTGGCTGTGAATTATCTGAATGCAAATCCGGGTTCGACAGTAGTTGTTACAGGATATGCCGATAAGAAAACAGGTAATAGTGCAATAAATCTGCGTTTATCAAGAGAGCGTTCGAATGCAGTGGCAAAATCTTTGGAAACAAAATATGGAATTAATAAGAACCGTATTTCAGTTAACTGGAAAGGTGACGGTCTGCAGCCGTTCGAGTTTGAAAATGATAAGAACAGGGCTGTATTATTCCTGATTAATCCGTAAGTTCGATATTTACAATATATAAAAAAAGACCGCTTAATAGCGGTCTTTTTTATTTATGCTTTTTCGACAAACTTATTCTTTATCTCTACCTTTACCATTTTAAATAACTTATCGGAAGGTCGTATCTTATCATTTACCTTTATTGAAAATTTCTCTCCTTTTACTGTTTCTTCAACAGATTTCAGATTTACCCTGATTTCTTCAACAGTTTGGAATACTGCGCCCGTAGTTGGGCCTGTTATTAATATTTCGTCACCGACTTTCAGAGATTGCGTTTCCATCAGAAATTCGGCTACACCAAGATTAGAGAAATATTTGATTCCTTTTGCCAGATACAGTTTTCTTTTGGTCGCGCCCGAACCGTAATTGCTTGACCATTCGCCGAGCCGTTGCCCCAGATAGTATCCGTTCCAAAATCCACGGTTGAATACACTTGCCAGCCGTTCGTCCCATACTGCGATTTTTTCTTCAGTAAATGAGTCTTCGCAATATGCTTTTATTGCTTCCTTATAACATTCTACCACTGTACGGACATATTCCGGGCCTCGCGCCCGTCCTTCTATTTTGAATACGCGTACTCCCGCATCCATCATCTTATTCATAAAATGAATCGTTTTCAGGTCTTTGGGCGACATAATGTATTCATTGTCTATTTCAAGTTCTATATCGGTTTCCTTATCTTTCACAATATATCCCCTACGGCATATCTGGTTGCATGCTCCTCTGTTTGCAGAAAGGTCTTTTTCGTGCAGGCTGAGATAGCATTTGCCCGATACGGCCATACATAAAGCACCGTGTGAGAACATTTCGATACGGATAAGTTCTCCATTCGGCCCTTTGATATTTTGTTCTACTATATCTTTATAGATAGATGCGACCTGATCGAGATTCAGTTCGCGGGCCAGTACGACTACATCAGCAAACTGGCCGTAAAATTTCAAAGCTTCGGTATTCGTAATATTCAGTTGAGTCGACAAATGGACTTCCACGCCTATGCTGCGGGCATACATCATTACTGCCACATCGGATGCAATAATGGCAGAAAGTTCGGCGTCTTTGGCTGCATTCACAATCTGATGCATCAAAGTAATATCGTTATCGTATATGATAGTGTTTACTGTCAGGTAACTCTTTATGCCATTCTCTTTACAGATAGCAGCTATTTGTTTAAGATCGTCGATTGTGAAATTATTGGAAGACTTGGCGCGCATGTTCAATCCTTCGATACCGAAGTAAATTGAATCCGCACCTCCCTGTATAGCTGCTGCAAGTGAATCGTATGACCCTACAGGAGCCATAATTTCAAAATCGGATATAGTATGTTTCATTTTTGGAATTTAAAAGATATGTAATAATTGCCACCTGTATAAATATTGGCGGCAAACACAATGCAAAATTATGATATTAATATGGAAAAGGCAAGTATAGTTTTTGCAGATAGTAAGAATCTATACGTGATTAATTCTATATATTTTTAAAGCTTCTCTTTAGTCACCTTGATGCTCATTTCTATTTCATTTATCAAATCAGCCTGTTCCTCACCGGTCATATTCAAAGCCTGCTGATAATCGGCTAAAGCTTCCTTATAATTTTCCATTTCATAACGGGTATTTCCACGGTTATAATAAGCAATAGGCGAATTCTCGAGTTTAATAGCTTCATCGAAGTCGGCAATAGCTTCACTGTAATGCTCCATTTTCTCATGGGCTAATCCCCTGTTGTTATATGCGCTGGCATAATCGGGGAGAAGTTCTATTGTCTGATTGAGGTCGTGTAAAGCTTTCTCATACATTCCCATGTTGCTGTATATAGAACCTCTGTTGTAATATGCCATGCCGTCTTTAGGGTCGAGTTCGATAATTTTTGTGCATACATTCAAGGTTTCCATTTCATCGCCTAATTGATAATAGATAGTTGCCAGATGCATATACGTTTTTACAAGGACTTTATCCCGCCATTCGGTATCTTTCTTATATTTCTCATCGTTATTTATACGCTCGATAAGATTTTTGAGCATATTGATCTTTTGCTCGGGAGTAGTCAGCTTATTTAATGCTATATAGACATCGTTATTGAATTTAACCAGACTCTTTTCTCCCTGCTTCTTCCTCCTTGCTATCAGATAAAACATGACAGCAAACAATATAAACATCAATACAAAAAGTGCTATAACACCTTTTATGCCAAAAGCAAGTACCGAGTTTGTATTGCACGAAGCAAAGAGAATAGGGAAAAGGAGAACAGCCGTATATTTCATATCGTAATTTTGATTATTTAGATAACAAATTTAGGGAAAATAATCGAGTGGATATTCTAAATTATTATTCAACTATATTAATATATGTTTTGATGAAAGTTCTTATCTTATCTACATATTGCGGTTGAATTTTATCTTTATTATATGCGAGATATAATGTATTCGTTGCCGGAGAGATACCTTTCCACAATATTTTCACAAAACCTTCTTTTAACGCTTTTCCGGCAATAAGGTTAGAGGATACAGCCAGTGCATCACTGTTTCCTATAGCTTTCAATATTGCATTATTATCCGGAATGGTAGCCTGCAATTTCAACAGGGGGCGCTTTTTGAAGTTCTCACGCCAGAAGCGCCTTATCAAAGCCAAATCACTGCTGTACGCAATCCACTTTTGATTTTTCAACCATTTCTCAGCTTCTGTGTAATTACCGGGAGTAATAAGATTATCGAAATCACTGATATCTTGTTCGGGATTGCACACTATCATAAATGTTTCGGTAAATAGCGGTTCATAAGTAAGATTATCTGCATTTTTGTTTTGTCGTGTGATAATCGCAATATCCAAATCGTTGTTTATAACTTTTTCGGTCAATATATCAGCCAGACCGTATTCAACTGTCAGATATAAATCTTTCTGCTGTCCGACATATCCGGCCAGATAATTATAGAATATCTCAGACGGCGTGCCGAATCTGATACTTGGAACTTTATTAAGTACCGTGCGTTTAAACTCCGTCTCCACGCGCTCGAGGTTATCGATTGATTCCACAATCTGTGTATAGAGTTGTTTGCCGTATTCGGTCGGCATCATTTTGCGCGGCATCCTTACAAATAGGGGTTTGCCTATATAGCTTTCGAGCGAAGCGAGCTGAATACTCATATTGGGTTGCGAAATCAGCAGTTCCTGCGCTGCACGTGTCAGTGTACCATATTGGTAAATAGCTTTAAATGTCCTGTACCATTCCAGATTAACCATAAGTATATCTTTTAATAATTACACAAAGCTATAATTTTTTTTATACATCTACATCAAATTATAAATTAATGAATAATAAACAAATTTCACACTTCTATGTTATATAGACAGCAACAAATAATAAACATTAAGAATTGAATTATGAAAAAGTTTTTATTAGCGATATCAGCATTAGTTATAGCAGTATCATGTAACAACGCAGCGAAGAATAAGGTAGAAGGCACAGATGCTCAGCAAGCAGCAAGCGGTACAGGTGTAGAACTTACAGTCGATCCTTCGGCTTCGTCTATTCATTGGACAGGTTCGAAAGTAGGCGGTTCGCATTATGGAACACTCGCCCTAAAGAGCGGCAGTATAGCGGTTAATGGAGAAGAGGTGGTTTCCGGTTCATTTATTATAGATATGAATTCTATTAAGGATGAAGACCTCACAGATGCAAAAATGAATGAGATGTTGGTTAATCATCTTAAGAGTGAAGACTTTTTCGATGTAGCTAAATATCCTGAAAGTGCATTTACACTTACAAAAATAGAGGCGGCATCTTCACCGAATGACAGTGCGAACTATATGATCAGTGGTAATCTGAAAATGAAGGATGCAGAAAAGAATATAACATTCGGCGCAAAAGTTACCCAAGATAATAATGTGTATAAAGCTGTGACTGTTCCGTTTACAATCGACCGTACACAGTGGAACGTAAAATACGGGTCAAAGACATTATTCTCCAATCTGAAAGAAAATATTGTAAACGATAATATCGAATTACAAATAACAATAGTGGCAAAGGCTGCAGAATAGAAGAAGAGTGAAGACAATAATAAGTAGCGGTTCAGGTTGTTACCTGAGCCGTTTTTTGTATTTATAATTTAAGGCCGATACAAATTTCTCATTATTATAGTTTAGTATAATAATTATAATATTGTATCTTTAAGGAGAAATAAAGAACAAACCTATGAAAACTATAGCGGTAATATTGGGTATAATAACCACATTAGGCTTAATGGCCTGTAACCTGAACAGCAAAGCTGCAAACGATCTGCAAAGCACAAAACAAGCCCCGGAAAATTTCAAAGACTTTTATGAAAAATTCCTCACGGATGAAGAGTTCCAATTATCCCGTATCAACTTTCCTCTCGAAGGTGAGATTATCGATGAAGATATAGAAATAACCGGTGAGATCGAGGAAACAGACTGGGAAATGCTAACTAATTCGATATACGAAGTCGATACTGATGAATATCAGGTAGAAATAAAAGAAGATGCCGACGAAGTATTTCACCGGGTATATATACAGGATTCAGGTGTCGATATAATTGAGAAGTACAAAAGGATTAAAGGTAAATGGTATCTGGTGTATTATAAAAGTATTTTTATCTGATTGAAACTTACTTCGACGGTTCTACATGTATGAGTACATCCGCAATTTCAGGCTTATATTCCATGAGCCTGCGTTTTAGATTGTGAGCAATATCGTGCCCCTCTTTTACGGTTATGTTCTTATCTACAATAATATGCAGGTCGACATAGTATGACATACCCGTTTTGCGTATATGGCATTTCTCTGTATTCAAAACACCTTCTACAGTTTTTGAGAAATTAGAAATGTCGTTTGCCATATCGGTATATGTATCTTTGTCCATTATTTCCCCCCAAGCCGGCTTCAGTATTCTGTAACTATTATATAAAATTACACCTGATGCAAAGAGGGCAGCCCAGTCATCGGCCGATTCATAACCATCACCCATATAAATAGCTATAGATATACCTATAAAGGCAGCGACAGATGTTATAGCATCGCTCCTGTGATGCCAGGCATCAGCTGTTAAGGAAGTACTACCTGTCTGTTTCGCTTTTCTGATAACAATGCGGTAAGAAATCTCTTTCCATGCAATGATAGCCCCTAGAACGAACAATGTAAATAGCTTAGGGCCTTCATTCGGGGTACGTATATTATTAATACTTTCTGTAGCAATAATAGTAGCGGAAATGATAAGAAAACCGACCACGGCGAAAGTAACAAGTGGCTCTATACGTCCATGCCCATACGGGTGATTACTATCGGCAGGCTTGCTGGCATAACGGATACCGAGCAATACAAGAATAGAAGAAAATATATCTGCAGTGGATTCTATAGCATCGGCAATAAGGGCATAGGAATTTCCGAAATATCCGGCAAGCCATTTACATAATGCAAGTAAAGTATTGCCTATGATGCTGAAGATAGACGCTTTTTGGGCAGTCTGTGTTTTATCCATTACATTGTTTTTAAGACTTTTATTTAGTGCTTATTATCTTATCACCGCTGAAAGTCAGTTTTCCGGCAGGATAAGTCCATTGTTCAGTTTTTCCTGATTCGTTTATATCAGTGGGTTCTCCCCATGCCAGCCGCGTCATTTCCTTTGTCATCCCTACACGAACTTTGTTCTGGAGAATGCGCCGGAAGTTATTCACGTTATACTTTTTCGTAAGCTCTTTTGCTTCTTCTGCGGTATATACTTTCTTGATACTTTCGGTATTTAATATAGTAGAGTAGGGGATTACGGTTTTCAGCCCTTTCGCATTCTGTAATACCAGCGACATTTCATTGGTCGTATTATCCATTGTTACATCGATGCATTTCCATGTCTGGCCGGTAGTGAAAGTTAAAGCACTGCCTGTAACAAGATTGCGCGACATTTTCAATATATCGTCTGATATCACATATTCTTTGCCAGTTAGTAATTGCTTTTGTTTTTCAAAGAAGCCTCTGACAATAAACGGGAAAGTATATTCCGAGTCTACGTTATATTTATAGTACATGATATCTCCACTTGATAATTCCTGCAGTTTCAAATAAAATTCATCTTTGAAATCCTTATCTTTTGTCGACATCGGATGTCTGATAACTTCAAGTACATGGAAGTATTTTCCGGCAAGATCTTCGTATCTCGAATTGTAATTATCATTCGGTTTGTAAATATTCTTTTCGTCATTCAGCAGTTCGTCGTCTTTTTTATATTTTAGGATGAAATTGCTATATCCGTATGACTGTGAAGATTTATCAAGACCTTTCAGATAAAGTTCCTGTCCGGTATATCCCATTGCATTTTTACCCAGAAAGTTTGCGGTGCTATCGTATGCTATAGTTGGAATTGCCTCTTTTATCTTACCTGATTGTGCAAGTAACGAAATGGTTGATAATGTAAAAATTATAATTGCAAATACTTTTCTCATAAATATCTTATATTACTGCTGCTTCTTTTTTCCCTTTTTCCACATAACTCATGTCAGCCATCGATTCTACAGTGAATTGCCCATTCTGATAAGTTACTTTGCATACGGCTGCATTTTCAAGCGGCTTTTTAAATAATTTATCGCCTCCCAAGCCTAAAAGCATGGCCAGTATGCTCATCCCGTGAGAGATTACCAGTACATTTCCGTCTCCATATTGGGATTCGTTCTGTGCAATCTCAAAAAGGCTTTCCTGTGTACGGGCTTCGACCTGTGCAAAGTCTTCTGCCATACCCATTTTATCCAGTTTCTTCACGGCATTCAGTACTTCTCTATAGCTGATTTCCTTTTCCATGATCGCCTTAATCATACCTTCCATAGAAGTATAGTGAAGATATAATGCGGCACTGTTCCACATAAAATGATTAAAATCTGCTTCGAAACTGCCGAAACAAGCTTCGCGCAGGCCTGATAATTCTATCACGGGAATATCGTCCTGTCCTTTGGCACCTAAGATAATTTTTGTGGTCTGTACAGTCCGTCGCAAATCGCTGCAATAGGCTGAGCGGAAATTAATATCACTAAGCCCGTAACCCAGATAGCGGGCTACGTCTATTCCTTCTTTTGTTAGTGGCGAGTCGCACCAGCCCTGTACCCTGTCGAGGGTATTCATCATTGTTTTGCCATGGCGGGCGACATATATTGTTATTTTTGAACTCATTTTTTATTTATTCCATGTTATGTAATCTGCAAAAGCTTTGTCGAACATATCGGGTGCTGCGACTTTCCCGTCGATAAGGCACACTACTTCTATAACAGCATTGGCGCATAAAGTGTTGTCGGGAATCCTTATTATTTGTTGATTAAAGTAATATCTTACCCCTTTGCGTTCGGCCTCTACAGTACAAATGAATGCATCCGAGCCTCTCAGGGAATTCCTGTAACTTATATTCGCATTCCGTACTACGGGTATGATATTGGCATCCGTGAGGTCGCGGAGGCGCAATCCGCATTTTTCCATCAATTCGTGGCGGGTGGCTTCGAAATAATGGAGGTATATAGCATTGTTGACTACTCCCTGCGAATCGCATTCGTAATCTCGTACTTTCATTTTATTTTCAAATATTAACGCCATATATAAATAGTTTAATGAATCGATGTGCCGATATGCCAATGTACTATTTATTGGCACATTGGTATATTAACTAATTAGCATATTACTAAGAGCCTTATCGAATAACTCGGGCTTCTTCACCTTTCCGTTTACCATACAAGCGGTTTCTACCCTTGCGGTCGAACAAACTTTATTGTCTTTGAGCCGGATTATTTTCTGGTTGAATATATACCGGATACCGTCTTTCTCTATAGAATCGACAGTGCAGATAAAATCATTAGCCCCGCGCAAAGAATGCTTGTAACGTATATATACACTCACAACTACTGCGTCTATTCCCTGCTCATGCAATTCGTAGAAATTCAGACCGTGCTGCTCCAGAAACTCATGACGTACTACTTCATAATAATGCTGGTAGTTGGCATTATTGACTATGCCCTGCGCGTCGCATTCATAATCGCGCACTTTCATTTTATATTCGAATAAGGATTCCGTCATGTAATATATTATTATAATTGTAAGTGCAAATATACGACTTTCCATTCTATCATTGAAGCTTAAAGCGTAAGGACTCACTTTCTCCGATTATATTAATCCGGAAAGAGATTGTTTTTAAATTAATTATTATAGTTTTGTGCATTAATTTTAACGCCCAATGAAAAGAGTAAATGTAGCCGATGCCCTTAGAGGCTTTGCTATTTTCGGAATTCTGCTAATGCATAGTTATGAGCAATTCAACCTTTTTAATCATCTTGTAGTCGATAATAAATTATTGATGTTTATCGATGCTGTCCTCGGCACTTCCGTGCCTTTTGTCTTTGCGGGAAAAGCCTATGCTATATTCGCACTGCTATTCGGGTTCAGCTTTTTCATACAGGATAATAACCAGCTGGAAAAAGGAAACGATTTCAGAGGACGTTTTGTCTGGCGAATGGTTTTACTTTTCTTATGGGGTGTAATCAATTCTATATTTTATACGGGAGATGTTTTAGTGCTCTTCTCAATAGTCGGTTTGCTATTGGTTATTACAGCAAGGCTTTCCGACAAGACAATTCTCATACTAGGCATCATCTTATTCCTTATGCCTCTTCAATGGGGTACTATTGTCAGTTCTTTAATCACCGGCGAAAGTACAATCGGCCCTAAGTTGTTCCTCGAATATTACTATAAAACCATACCTGTACTAACTGACGGAAATCTTTTGGATATGGTAAAAGGTGTATATAATAGTCAGTTGTATAGTTTTTACTGGTGGACGGGCGAGGGCCGTGTATTTCAGGTCGCAGCTTTGTTTATGTTCGGTATGCTGATAGGCCGTCGTAAATTATTTATAAATACGAAAGAGAACATTATATTCTGGCGGAAAGCGCTTGTTATAGGCATCATTTGCTTCTTGCCTCTTGCAGGGCTTACATCTATAATGAATGAATTTGTCGAGAATGAAGTTATCAGGCATCAATTGAAAATTATATTAGGATGTTACTCTTCATTTGCATTTCTGGCTTTTCTGATGTCGACGTTTATTCTCGTCTATTATAAGAGTTCACTGGGCAAATATCTGTCGAAATTCGAGTCTTATGGAAGGATGAGCCTGACAATGTATATAAGCCAGTCGATAATAGGCGGCTTCATTTTCTATAACTGGGGCATTGGTATTTCCGCTTATCTTACGGTAACAACATCGATACTCGTTGGTCTTGGCATTTTTGCCATACAATATACTTTTGCATATTACTGGCTGAAATCACATAAACAAGGCCCGTTGGAATATGTCTGGAAAAAGGCGACCTGGATTGGAAAGAAAAAATGATTGATATTAAAAATGCACGGGTTCGAAACCGTGCATTTTCTTTTTATTTTTCCGGAATATCTTTTTTCTTTCTGTTATACTTGTATTCTAATAACCTGTTTGATAGGATATATACTACAGTAAACAATACCGCATTGGTAGGTATCCAGAACCGTGTTGATACAGGGCTTGCAAAGACTGTTGCCGCATAATACATTATTCCTGTGATAACGATAATCCAGAATATCTTTTTCTCATTTTCTCTCCATATCAATTGTTTTCTCAACACAATATTGAGGACTCCCATAATGAGAATAAGAAGCCATACTACAGGGTAGGATATTGTTATCAAATCATCGACGAAATCACTGTATATTGTATGTTTTGCATTCATATCCGTATTTTCAGGTACATTATACCATTCCAATACATTTTTCATTTCGATAGGGTAGTACTTTCCTATGATTTCGTGGTGGTCGGGGTAAAATATATGCTTACTGTTTGGTAGATAATAATACTGCATGAATTTCAACGGATATTTTCGAATAAGGAAACTTCCGTAATCTTTATAGTTATGACTCCCGAGCCATATCCACGAAGAAGAATAAGGATTTCCGGTCTGCTGTGTATATGCAAACAGGAATTGCTTTAGTGGCAAGTCATTTATCCACATGAATGCAGCAACGGCCTCGGTTCCGTTTTTCGTACGTTCCCTGATGACATCTTTCTGGGTCATCATATACTGATGCAGCACTTTCATTTCGGGGTCTTTGACCTTTTCCGGCGGCAAATCAATATAGGGAATTACATGCATGGCATTATTAGCCAGTTGCCAGCCGTCGAATCCTGTTGAGAATTGGTCGAATCCCGTAGTCTTTCTCATGTCCTTCTTTACCTGATTGTAAAAGGTAAAAGTGAAAATAAGGATCCCGGCTATTCCGACCCAGCGTATTTTCCCTTTTATCATAAAGAAAAAACAGATAAACAAGACAGGAAACATCATGGCCGAATATCTTATATGCAAGGCAAAGAACATCGATAATAGGAAAATACAGAGAGTAAACCAACTTTGTTTTTTTAGAAGGAAAATAAACGATGCAAGCATGAAATAAATCATCACGGCAAACATCAGGTCACTCATCAGCGCATTAACCATATATATGGCAACAGGGCTGAATATGAAGAAAAATAAGAGGACGCGCCACAGTATTTTGCTAAATGGAGGAAGTATATATTTTATGACAAAAGAGAAATATGATACTGATAGGAGATAAAATATCATTTGTACTATTACTACAGCATTCATACTTGATGAAAAAGAATGCACCAATCGTAGGAAATAAGAATATCCGAACGGCCTGTAGAAATTAAATGTATTGCTGGCAGCAGCCTGAACGTACGTTCCTGAATCGGAAATAGTGGCAGGATAAGGGTAACATACTTTTATAATTATATATCCGATCAGGCAACTAAAGATTAAAATAATCCAGTCTATACGCTGTTCTTTTGCTTTCAAAAATGAGAAGAAAGATACCGGGCTATTACTGCTCTTTGTCATTTTTATTAAATTTTTGCCATAAAGATATCAATTATATCAGTATGGCAATAAAAATAAAAGGCACGAATTTCTATGTCCGTGCCTTTAAAATATATACTTACTTGTTATTCTCAACCCATTTTCGTGCATTTACAAATGCTTCCATCCACGGAGTAAAGTCATCCTTACGGTTTTCGAACGGCTGGTATCCACATTGCCATGGGAACAGCGAACGTTCCAGATGCGGCATTATTGCCAGATGTCGTCCATCTTTCGATACCACTCCTGCAATATCGTAATCGGAACCGTTAGGATTGCCAGGATACCCGCTATAGATATATTTCGCTACCACATTGTATTCCGATTCGGCTTTCGGCATTGCGAAACGACCTTCACCGTGAGCTACCCATATACCGAGTTTGCTTCCCGAGAGTGAACCGAACATAACGGAATTATTCTGAGGTATTTCTACACTTAAGTAAATCGATTCGTATTTGTGCGAACGGTTATGCTCCATCTTCGGATGCTTGTCGTGTTCCGGATAGATGAGGTCAAGTTCCATCATCAATTGGCAACCGTTACATACACCGAGGCTCAACGTATCTTTACGTTCATAATATTTACGAAGAGTTTCTTTAGCCTTTTCATTATAAATAAAGCTTCCTGCCCATCCTTTTGCCGAGCCGAGTACATCGGAATTAGAGAATCCGCCGCAGAATACTATCAGGTTGATATCTTCCAGTGTTTCACGTCCCGAAGCAAGGTCGGTCATATGTACATCCCTCACATCGAAGCCTGCAAGATATAGCGAATAAGCCATCTCACGCTCACTGTTCGTACCTTTTTCACGTATAACAGCGGCTTTAAGTCCGGTCGGTTGAGTCCTGTTAGGGTCAAGGCCGTATTGACTAAACTTCCCTGTGAAGGAAGGATTGTATTTGAACTGAAGAGGTTGATTCTTATAATTTTGGTAACGTTCGGCAGCAAGACTCCCTGCTGTTTGGTTCTTATCTAGTAGGTAAGACGGTTCGTACCAAACATCGCGAAGTTCGTCTATGTCGAATTCCTGCGAGAAAGTATCCTTTTGTATCACCAGCTTACGCTCTTCGATAGGGCGTGCGACAATGGCAAAACCGATGCCATAATCGTCGAGTATTTTTTCTACCAGATGATGATGTTTCACCTGAATGAGGATACCCGGATTTTCGGAGAATAATACTTTTATAAGGTTTGCATGGTGCAGCTTATCAAGACGTGCTTCAAGTCCTCCCTGCGGATTGGCAAAGCACATTTCTAACATAGCTGTAACCAGACCTCCAGCAGAAACATCATGCCCGGCAAGGATAAGCCCCCTGTCTATCAATTCCTGTACGGCATTGAATGCATTTTTAAAATATTCAGGGTCTTTCACCGTTGGTACTTCTTCGCCCACTTTGCTCATGGTTTGGGCAAAAGCAGAACCTCCAAGTTTGAATGTATCGAAAGAGAAGTCTATATAATAGAGGTATGTTCCTTTGATATAAGCCAACACCGGCGATACTATCTTACGGATATTCTTTACCTCACCAGCAGCAGAGATAATCACTGTTCCCGGAGAATAAACTTTTTCATCACCGTATTTTTGAGTCATGGACAGTGAGTCCTTTCCTGTCGGAATATTTATCCCAAGTTCGCAGGCGAAATCGGAACAGGCTTCCACAGCTTTGTAAAGACGTGCATCCTCTCCCGGGTTTTTACAAGGCCACATCCAGTTTGCACTGAGTGAAATGCCTTTCAATCCGTCTTCGATTGGTGCGAATATGATATTAGTCAAAGATTCTGCTATTGCTAGAACCGAACCTGCGGCAGGGTCTACCATAGCTGCCTGCGGTGCATGACCTATAGAAGTAGCGATACCTGCCTTACCTTTATAATCGAGGGCAACAGCGCCTAAGTCACTTAATGGTAATTGTATTTCGCCCTGTGTCTGCTGACGGGCAACTTTACCTGTTACCGAGCGGTCGACTTTGTTTGTCAGCCAGTCTTTACAGGCAACAGCTTCCAGTTGGAGCACATTCTTTATATATTCTTCCAGTTTATTTATGTCATATTCCGGATTAGCGTATGATTCATCGATTGTTTCGTCACGCATGATTGTTTTCGGTGCTTTTCCGAAGAAGTCTTCCAGTTTCAGGTCGATAGGACGTTTTCCGTCAGCCTGCTCGAAAACGAATTTCATGTCGTTTGTGGTTTCTCCAACAACGTACATCGGTGAACGTTCACGATCGGCGATACGTTGTATTTTTTCGGTCGCATCTTCGGGAATAAGTAAGCCCATACGCTCTTGACTTTCATTACCCACAATTTCTTTAGAAGATAGGGTAGGATCGCCGATAGGTAGTTTCGATATATCTATTTTCCCTCCGGTAGCTTCCACTAGTTCCGACAAGCAATTTAAGTGCCCGCCTGCGCCATGGTCGTGAATAGAAACAATGGGATTATCCTCTGATTCGGCTAAAGTACGGATAACATTTGCCGTACGTTTCTGCATTTCGGGATTAGCACGTTGTACCGCATTCAGTTCTATACCGCTCGAAAATTGCCCTGTGTCGACAGACGATACGGCACCACCACCCATTCCGATGCGGTAATTGTCGCCTCCGAGAATAACCACTTTTTC
Organism: Prevotella sp. 10(H); assembly: GCF_000711235.1. Lineage (GTDB taxonomy): Bacteria > Bacteroidota > Bacteroidia > Bacteroidales > Dysgonomonadaceae > Dysgonomonas. Next base: position 298,001 of record NZ_JOMI01000003.1, read on the forward strand.
GCCCGGCTTCGGTTCTCCTTTCAATGCATCGCGTTTGTTGGCAAAGCCTACACCTCCGGCCAGCATGATTACCTTATCGTAAGCGAATTTTTTTTGATTCTCCAGATGTTCGAAAGTGAGTAATGAACCACAGATAAGCGGTTGCCCGAACTTGTTTCCGAAATCGGATGCCCCGTTCGATGCTTTTATCAATATTTCTTCCGGTGTCTGATATAGCCATGGTCTTTCGGGCATTGTTTCTTCCCAAGGTTTTCCGGCTTTTGTGCGTGGATAAGAAGTCATATAGACGGCTGTTCCGGCTATTGGTAAAGATGCTTTTCCTCCGCCCAGTCGGTCACGGATTTCACCACCCGAACCTGTAGATGCACCATTGAAAGGCTCTACAGTGGTAGGGAAGTTATGTGTTTCTGCTTTCAGGGAAATAACCGATTTGATTGATTTTTTCTGATAGAAACTTGGCTTTTCTCCGTTTACGGGAGCGAATTGCTCTATCTCAGGTCCCTGACTGAAAGCTACATTATCTTTGTATGCAGATATTAGTTTATTGGGGTTTACCTGCGATGTCTTTTTTATTAGCTTAAATAATGAACTTTCTTTCTCTTCCCCGTCGATTATAAATGTACCGTTAAAGATTTTATGACGGCAATGCTCGGAGTTTACTTGTGAAAAACCGAAAACTTCGCTATCCGTCAGTTTCCGACCTAGTCTCTGGCTTACATTGTTCAGATATTCTATTTCATCCTCGCTTAGCGCCAGTCCTTCCTGTATATTGTAGGCTTCAATATCGTCTATTTCAAGAATCGGCTCAGGCTGCTTGTATATATTGAATACTTCCTGATTCAGTCCGTCATAGATATGCTGAAGCATCGGGTCATGCTTTGCATCGTTTGTTTCTACTGGGAAAAATTCTTCGATACGCATTATTCCGCTTATTCCCATATTTTGGGTAATTTCTACGGCATTGGTACTCCATGGGGTAATCATTTCGCGGCGCGGACCAACAAAAAAGCCCGGAACATTATCTGCTTCGAGCAAGGTTGCACCACTGAAAGCCCATGTAAGGCGTTGGAGAAAATCGGCGCTAAGACTTGAGCTTGTTTGGACGGCAATAATGCCTTTGTCAGAGGTTTGAAAGAAAGAAACCATATTTTTATTTCAGTTAATAAATTGACTTTCTAATAGGCATGCAAAGGTAGTGAAAAGAATTCTAAAAAGGTAAAAATAAGTTGGAGAACAAATGTTATTTTTTTACACAATTGTTGGGCTAAATTTTGGAAGAAATGGATAATCCCAGATGTTATGCAATTATATTGGGAAAGTAGGGAAAAGATCGATATCCGTGAAAGTTGTTTTTAACCGTTAGTTTTCTTTATTTCTTTTGAAGATGCCTTTTTAAGCTTATCTCAACCTAATAATTAGGCTGAATAAAAGAATAATATTAACTTTGTCCCGCAAAAAAACAAACGTTTACAACTAGATTTGATACTTAATATTAAAAACGAATGAAAATAGCAATAGTCGGCACTGGATATGTAGGTCTTGTTACAGGAACCTGTTTTGCAGAAATGGGTACTGAAGTTTATTGTGTAGACATTGACCAGAAGAAAATAGAAAATCTGAAAAACGGTATTATACCAATTTTCGAACCCGGGCTGGATGAGATGGTAGAACGTAATCATAAGGCAGGTCGTCTACACTTTACAACTGATCTGAGTACTGTCATCAATGATGTAGATATTGTGTTTTCTGCAGTAGGTACACCTCCCGATGAGGATGGAAGTGCTGATCTCAAATATGTAATGGATGTTGCCCGTACAGTAGGTGAAAATCTGAATAAATATATGGTGATCGTTACCAAGAGCACTGTTCCGGTCGGTACAGCTAAACTAGTTAAGAGAACCATACAAGAAGAACTGGATAAAAGGGGTAAATCCGACCTGAAATTTGATGTAGCCTCAAATCCTGAATTCTTGAAAGAGGGAGCGGCTATAACAGATTTTATGCAGCCGGATCGTGTGGTTGTTGGCGTGGAATCGGAAGAAGCTCGGAAATTAATGGAAAGACTTTATAAACCATTTACCCTCAATAATTATCGTATCATATATACTGATATTCCTTCGGCAGAAATGATAAAATATGCAGCTAATGCAATGCTTGCCACACGTATCAGTTTTATGAATGATATAGCTAATCTCTGTGAAATAGTTGGTGCTGACGTAACGATGGTACGGAAAGGCATTGGTTCAGATGCACGAATAGGTTCTAAATTTCTTTATTCGGGATGCGGATATGGAGGAAGCTGTTTCCCTAAAGATGTAAAAGCTATTATAAATACAGCTAAAAAACTTGGCTACAATATGGAAATCCTTGAGGCTGTAGAAAATGTAAACGAACGCCAGAAGAATATCTTATTTGATAAATTGATGAAATATTACAACGGCGATATAAAGGGGAAGACTATCGCAGTATGGGGACTGGCATTCAAGCCTAAAACCGACGATATGCGAGAAGCTCCTTCACTCGTGCTTATTGATAAGATATTGAAAGCCGGAGGTAAAGTCAGAGCATACGATCCGGTTGCTATGGAAGAGGCCAGAAATCATAAATTAGGAGATACTATAGTATATGCAAAAGATATATACGATGCGACGCTCGATGCTGATGCTATACTGATGGTAACAGAGTGGAATGAATTCCGCTTGCCGACATGGGAGGTTATAAAGAAAACAATGAATAAGCCGGTTGTTTTTGACGGACGAAATATATACAACAAGCAGGAAATGAACGATGCCGGATTCGATTATTTCGGCATAGGCATTTAAAAAATTAAAATAATAATGAAGGATGCATAAGTTGATATTTATGTAGTTTCTTCTATAAAACATTAACATGATTGCAGTAGAAGGTATAACGAAAAGTTTTGGTACACTTAAAGTATTGAAAGGTATCAACCTCCGTGTGGAAAAGGGAGAAATAATATCTATCGTAGGAGCGAGTGGTGCCGGAAAAACAACCTTACTGCAAATAATGGGTACGTTAGATAAGGCTGATAGCGGGACTGTATTTATAAACAATCAAAATTTAAGTAAGCTTAGTGATTCCAAACTATCTGATTTCAGAAATAAAAATATTGGATTTGTATTCCAGTTTCATCAGCTTTTACCTGAATTTACTGCTTTGGAGAATGTGATGATTCCTGCTTTGATTGGCAAGGTAAAAGATTCTCAGGCTAAGGCGAAAGCAAAAGAATTGCTCGATATGCTTGGTCTGTCTTCTCGTATGGAACATAAGCCGAACGAACTTTCGGGAGGGGAAAAACAGCGTGTTGCAGTAGCCCGCGCCCTGATAAACGATCCGGCCGTAATCCTTGCCGATGAACCATCCGGAAGTCTCGATACGGAGAATAAAGAAGAATTACATCAACTTTTCTTCAAATTGCGTGATACATTAGGGCAGACCTTTGTTATTGTGACGCATGATGAACATTTGGCTTCAATAACCGACCGCACCGTACATATGAAAGACGGAATGATAATAGAGCCACAGGCAGAAATTATCGCAAATGGATAACTCCGCTGATAAACGACTGTACCAAATAGCACTTACCCGTATATTCGGAGTAGGGGATATTACAGCGCGAAATATATTGCAGGTAGTCGGTGATGAAGAAGCAATATTTAAGTCGGGCAGAAAATCATTATTGAATATCTCCGGACTCTCCTCCCGTTTAGTCGACGAAATATTGAAACCCGAAGTATTACTGAATGCAGAAAAAGAACTGGATTTTGTAGAAAAAAATAATATATCCACTTATTTTGTCAGTGATAAAGATTATCCTCATCGGCTGAGAGAATGTACTGATGCCCCTATATTGTTTTACTTCAAAGGAAAAACTGATTTCAATGCTGAAAAAGTTATAAGTATAGTAGGTACACGGAATTCTACAAATTATGGGAATAATTTTTGTGGGGCTTTTTTAGAAAAGATTGCCGGAATATATCCTGATACACTTATTGTTAGTGGCCTTGCATACGGCATAGATATTCATGCGCACAGAGCAGCCTTGAAATATGGTCTTCCGACTGTAGGAGTTCTTGCTCATGGGTTGGACATTCTCTATCCCTCAGTACATAGACAAACTGCTACGGAAATGATTGATAATGGTGGTTTGTTATCTGAATTCACAAGCGGAACTGATCCTGACCGCCACAATTTTGTGCGTCGCAACCGTATAGTGGCAGGGATGGCCGATGCTGTAATTGTAGTAGAATCGGATGAGAAAGGCGGCTCCTTGATTACTGCCGAAATTGCTAATTCGTATTGTAAAGATGTGTTTGCTGTTCCCGGAAAGATGACTGATAGGTTTTCGCGAGGATGTAACAAGTTGATTGCATCCCATAAAGCCGATTTATTTCAGTCTGCAGAATATTTTCTTCAGCAAATGGGCTGGGATACCGAATCTCAGAAAAAGAAGAAAATGCCGCGACAACAGGATTTGTTCCTTGTGCTGACGGATGAAGAACAGCGTATTGTCGATAAACTTACCACTATCGAAGCTTTGCATATAGACCAACTGGCAAGGGAACTCTCTATTCCTGCATATCAATTATTTACTACACTTTTGGAACTGGAGATGAAAGCAGTTATAAAAAATCTGCCCGGAAATATGTATGCATTGAACTAAATGAAATAAAAAAGAGCGAAGTGTTTCCGCTCTTACCTTTATTACTGATTATTTTTCAACCATTCCAAACGACGCTGATCAGGCAAATGAGTCACCTTGAAATTTTCGAATTTCGCTTCGAACCCTTTTCCGTCTGGGCAAGCAGCCATTAACCCTACCATAACAGGCCGATTATCCTGCAAGTGAGCATTGCGCATCATTGTATATGTCTTATCATCGAAAGAATAAAATATTTCTACAGCATCGAGCCTGCGTACAGCTTTAATCCAAACATACGGAGGCGTCTTGTCCTGCGTAATAACGCTCCAGTCGCTTGTTTTGTGAGTAACAACAGTGCTTAGATTGAACTTGCCGTCCACAAATTCTACGCCCGCCTTTATATAATTTTCATGATCGATACGCAGCATCAACCCCATTTGGTCAAAACGCGCTTTATAATCTCCTGTGATTTTTACTTTAACTTCAAACTCACCCCCGTAAGTTGTATAATAAAAAGGAGCATCATCAACAGTGAAGCCATAATGTGAGATACGCCAGTAATCGCTTTGCGGGGTTACGAACATTGTTAATGTATTGTTTTTGATTTCCCATTTTTCAGGTTCATTGAACCATTGCATTTTTTCGAGACTTTGAGCTGTCATAATCTGTGATAAAATTAAGGCCAACAGGCCGATTGCAAGTTTTTTCATTTTCGGTTTTTTATTTTGATGTATGTTTATATCCTATATTACGTGATATCTCCAGTCCGGCTTCTCTTGTCAGTAAACCGATGTTTTTTATATTTTCTTCCGTCAGACGGCCGGCAGGTCCTGATGTCCAGATGCATGCAATAGCACATCCCTTCTCATCGAATATCGGTGCGGCAATGCAATGCACACCCTTTACCGTTTCATTCAGGTCGAGTGCATAGCCATCGGCAACTATTTTATCGAGTTCGTTTTTCAAAATGTTTTTTTCGGTGATAGTATACTCATTTATAGCATCTAAACTGATTGTGGCTAACTTTTCACGTTGCTTCTTTTCGGGCATGAAAGCCAGTAAAACTTTTCCCGGTGCTGTGGAATGGAGATTAAAGCGCATACCTTGTTTCAGGGTAAATACAAAATCGAGATTTCCCTGTACTTGTTTTAAGAGAACGACTTCTGTATCAACAAGCGTTCCTATCATTACCGATTCACCGATCTTATCGCGCAGGCGGCGCATATACTCCTCCGACTTTTCTATTATATCATAGTTGCTTATAGCAGCCAGCCCTATTAATAGTAATTTGTGGGTAAGGAAATAGCGCAGGCTATCGGGCTCACGGCCGATATATCCGAGTTCAAGCAGATTAGATGATATTTTATGTACAGATGATTTCGGATAATTGAGCAATTCCACCATTTTTTGTAGGGTTAGCCCTTCCGGATACCGCGATAACATTTCCAGTAACTCCATGGCTTTTGTTATCATCGATATATTTTCTTTATTTTCCATTAATTGTGCATAAGTTAATCGTATTTCATTAGTGTGTCTCTATATGTGTATTATATTCTTATTTATGTACAAATGTAATATTAATTAATAATGCTGCAAAAAATGTATGAATATTTTTTCTGAAAAAAGAAAGAGACCCTCTAAATATAGAAGGTCTCTTCCGAATATTTTTAAATATAATTTTTAGTTCTGTCCGCCACTCTGCTGTCCGCCTTGGTCTCCTCCCTGACCTCCGCCCATGCTATCATCGTTTCTGATGCTTCGTTGGGCTTTTTTGATCTGGGCTTTCATTTCACCGAAGCGGAACGATATTCCAATACCGAAATTGCGCATCCTGTTTGAATTCCGCGATTCGCTATAGAAAGTATCTGTTTGAGTTATATTCTTGAATTCATTATCCTTTTTGAACGGATTCTGTGCATATGCGCGTATTTGTAATCTATCTTTTAAGAAACCTTTAGAGAAAGATACGCTGTGGAAGAAAAATGATGATCCTTCGCCTTGTAGCATAATCCATGGACTGAAATAGCCTGTATTGACATATGCTTTGAAATTTTGAGGGAATGAATATTGTCCTCCTGCAACTATGTTCCCTGAAAAACCACTGTTGGTCATCCTTTTATTAGTAATAGGGTCGGTGCTTGATTTTATGTCGACATATCTTCCCGACATATTACTATACACACGAATCTTATCGTTAGGACTCCAGTTTATATAGCCTGAAAGGCCCAGATTCTTCCGCTCACCTATATTTTGATAAGTTGTTGTAGAAATACCATTCTCGCGTATTGTGATATTTTCTATACCATTGTCTTCAAAGTCGTAAGACAAATTCGCATTAAAATTAAGATTCTGACTGAAAGAACCGAAATTCAGGCTTATATTATGATTTTTTACTGCATCCAGTTCAGAGTTACCCACTCTGATGTTATTAGGATTGGATGTATCTTCATACGGGTTTAATTGATATATTCCGGGCCGTTGTATACGCATATTGTATCCTAAGCGAATGTTTTGAGACGGTTTCAACTGGTATGTTATTGTGGCAGATGGTACAAGATTCGAATAGTCGTTCTTGAAGTTTCTGTCTATGTCTTTCGGGAACTTTGCTTCCAGCCATGTCGCTTCGTAACGTAATCCTGTTTTTAAACCCCATTTTTTAAATTTAGCGCTATAACCTCCGTATGCGGCAACGATATCCTGTTCGTGTTTAAATTCATCATATATCTGGGGTTTATTAACCCATTCTCCATCAGCATTAATAAAATCATAGCCACTATTGCTCTGATTGATACGGATAATATATTTAACCCCTGCTTCCAGATTATGTACTTTTCCAAACGGAGTAACAAAATCAGCCTGAAAAGTATGCTCTTTCATATCGGCATCTGAGTATTGATTGTTGGTTTCGGCTGTCCAAGGCGGTGTTCCGGTTATCGGATTAATGATATTGTCCGATTCCGAATCATTCGGGCTTTGGCTGAATCTGTAAGATGCAGTCAGCAACTGGTCTTTTTTCTTAAACGTACGTTGATAGTCCACATTCACATCAGTACCTCCGTAGTTAAATTTAGAATGACTGTTGCGCGCGTATTTATATTGAGTATCCCTGTTTGCATTCAGCATTTCGGAGATTAGTTCACTGTTCGAGTTCCCTTCACCGAAATAGCGGTTAAACCCAACATTTATAAGATTGAGGGTATCTATTTCGAAACTGAGTTCCCCGTTACCATATTGTCCGTTTCCTTTATTTTTGGAAAAACCGTCTTCATGCAGGTATCTGTTATCGTTATTCGCATATTCTTCTGTAAAACGATTAGATGTTCCTCTAGGACGTCTGTATTGGTGATAATTATATCCTCCTGTGAAGCCTATTTTCCCGTATTTCATCTGCACGTATGCACCTCCGCCGAATCCGCCGAGATCATCCACGCGCCCGTTCAGTGTGGCAGTATAACCTCCCATCGATGTATTCTTTTGGGTGATAATATTAATGATTCCGGCTACACCTTCTGCATCATATTTAGCTCCCGGGTCGGTAATTACTTCTATGTCTTTTATTGAACTTGCCGGCATGCTGCGCAATACATCTTTCGGATTGCTGGTTATCATATTGGACGGCTTCCCGTTCAGATATATTTTATAGTTCGACGATCCTTTCAGTTGTATATTTTCTTCTCCGTCGACTGTTACCATCGGTACTTTTTTCAACATATCCAGTACGTTGTTGGTCTTCGCTTCGGGATCGTCTTCCATACTGTAAGTGATTTTATCGAGATCGACTTTTACGAGAGGTTTCTGTGCGGATATTACCACCTCCGACAATGCCTGCGCATTATCCGGCATAGAGATAGTACCTAAATCCAGCGTTTTAGTATTTCCTATTTCAATAGGTTTTGTTATTGTTTGTTTACCTATGTATTCGGCAATAAAAAGATATTCACCCTTTTTATTCATCGATACCTGAAATTTTCCGTTATCGTCACTTGCCACAGCTTTTATCAATTTAGCAGGATTATCCTTTTCAGTTATTTTTATTGTGGCATAAGGAATGGTTTCATTGGTGACCGAGTCTACCAATTGTCCTTTTATTTGTACGTTAACTACTGTTGCATTGGCATTGGTCTGCGCCGAAGCGAACGAAGCGGTTAAAGCTAACAGGGCGATTAACAATAAGCGGAATTTCATATAACAGTTTTTTTTAGTTTTTAGTTAATTTTCGGACGGCTAAGATATAAATAGATTTATTTAGTTTATCTTGTCTCTACGAATTTGTCGTAAGAATTATATATTTATCACTAAGAATGTGAGTATTTTATCATTTTTAACTAAATAATACGTTTATTGTGTAAAAAAGGCGTTATACCGGAAGATACAACGCCTTAAGATATCATAAACAAAAATTATTTGCAGATCTGCAGATCTTTTATCAAAAAATTCTTTCCGTACAATTCTATATATTCGACTTCAGATGTATCAATGATTACGGTTATACCACGTTGGTTCCATCTGGAAATTTCAACTTCTATATGTAATACATTATCATTATCTTCTCTTCGGGAACTCCATCCGGTAATCCCATAATCGGGAGCTTTATATTGAATACTGATTGTATCGCTTCCTATAAGGCAGATATTGAAATCGTCTGAAGATTTACTCATAAACCATCCTTGTTGACGTCCTGCAAACCAGGCTCCGAAAACGATCAGGAGTATGATTAAAGTCAATATTATAGGTGTTAGCCTGTCTTTCATAGACGAAAGGTATTACTCTTTTTCGGATGTTTTCTCGTTTTTCTTTTCTACAAAATAGGCGATTACAAGCCCGATACCACCAAATACAGCAGCGCACGCAGGGTAAAGAACCGATATTGTATTGCGGAACTCATAGAATACTCTGTCATTTGTTTCAACAGGCGGAACAGCCAGTAAATCTACTATGGCTGCAATGACAACGCCTAATCCTACACCAATCAATAAGAGCCCTACGCGGATAGCCCATGAACCGGAAGTCAGTTCCTTATAAACAGGCATTTTAAACTGATTTCTCAATACTTCGGGATCGATGCCGACCGATAGTTTTTCAATTACAGCCATACGTTCTTTACGGCGGGCAAAGAGTTCGAATAAACGGTAAATACCGAGAGTGATGATGGCTATTATACTCACTATTCCAATCATTTCCATAATTTTCTATTTTATTAGTTAAACATTTTGTTTGTTTGCCCATTTTGACGCACAGTTATCGGAAAGGTTACAAATTAAATTAAAAAATTTTCCCTGAAAAAAATTACCTCTACATTTGTAACCTTTCAAACTTCTTCGCGTCATACGGGTATGGCAGATTTTGACGACATCTATTACGTGCGCAGGATCAAGGATGGTCATGCCGATGCATTCGTGCATATTGTGCGCCGTTATCAGAGAATGGTATTTACCATTGTCAGCAAGATTGTCACCCGTCCTGCCGATGCGGAAGATATAACGCAGGAAGTATTTATAAAGGCTTTCCAGTCGTTGGATAAATTCAGGGAAGAATCGGGCTTTGCCACATGGTTGTATCGTATAGCTTATAATGCTACTATATCAGAATTGCGCAAGCGCAGATATGAGTTTACGGCTTATGAAGATAATTATGCAAACCTGCCTGATGATAACATATCCGATGATATAGATGAGGTGAGTACCGAAGAAAGACTGCACTATCTGGATGTTGTCTTAAAAAAGTTACCGCCTGACGATGCTTTGCTGATTACAATGTTTTATATGAACGATCAGAGTATACAGCAAATAAGTGAGATTACGAATAACAGTGTGGCGAATGTAAAAGTAAAGTTGCACAGGATAAGAAAATTTATGAACTTTGAAATAAATAAACTCATACGACTATGAATATAGATGATAAAGATAAACTAAGGAGTTTATTTCAGGAGATTGAACAAAAAGAACCGTCATCAGGATTTGAAGACCGCCTGATGCAACGTGTACATATTCTATCAGCAAAAGAATCGAAGAAGAAAAATCTGAAAGCTATATTTGCTATTATCGGCGGTATTGCAGGTATGCTGGGTATCCCTGCGTTCATTTTCTGGTGGTTTGGATTCTCTTTGAAAACTGATTTCCAGCCAATAGATTTGGATATATCATTTAATATGCCGGATATCAAATTCGATCCGTTTATTATATCTATTGCCTGTGTGGTATTGTTACTCTTAATTAGCGATACGCTGATACGCCGCCGCATATGGGAGAAAAAGCATAAGCACTGATCTTATAAATCGAGTGTACCTTCGCGATCACTTTTATATTTCTGCGATAATAGCCGCAAGAAAGATGAAATCTGGGATATCGCTGCCTGTGTTTCGCCCGACACTTCTCTCTTTTGCAAACGCATCAACAAATAGCCATATAGGGCGGTGAAGCAGGTTTCAATTTCAGGAACATTTTTATCAGGAGCTTTAGCTCTCAATTCCACAATGTAAGGTAGGGTTTTATAATACGCTTCGGAATAAGCAGACTCTTTCGGCGATTTTAGTAATTTGAGATGCAACTCAGTCAGTTCCGAGATCACATTCTTATTTATTATCAGATGCCCGTCCTCTATTACGTTTTCCCTGCGCATCATATCTATCAGGTTTTCGTACCATTCCCTGATTTCTTTTTTTACTTCGTCTGTTTCTCCGAATTTGGATATAATGCTGTCGTCTATTTTTCCGATGTCGAGTTTACTGGCGCGTATGAGATCTTCGACCTGCCACATATAAAGCAGATATTCGCCGATGTTTTCCTCTTTTAATTTTTTTGCAATGAGCATATGATATTGTTTTTTTCGAGATCAAATACAAAGGTAAATAATAAATTTATTAAATGAATGTTCCGGATTTGTGCATTCATGCGGGTTCTCTTTTTATATACAAAATATATATGTCCTCGATTGAACAAAGCGACATCAAATAACGTTTAATCTACAAAACAGGTTCTTACTTTTTTCATAGTGTGTTAGATAGATTGTTTAGTTGATTTTTTGTGCCTGTTTTTATCATAGTATATGTTAGTTTTATATTAGTGTTAAGGTCTGGAAGAGATGGTTGCGACAACCGTCTCTTCTTTTTTTATATCTTAGTAGTATGGTTGAGATCAAAATAATAGAAAGCGGATATATAATGGCCGACGGAGGCGCCATGTTCGGCGCTATACCGAAGCGGGCATGGCAGAGGAAATATGAATCGGATGAAAATAATCTCTGTCGGTTGGCTATGCGTTGTGTCTTGGCGTTATCAAGTGACAGGAAAGTGTTAATCGATACAGGTATGGGAGATAAGCATCTCGATAAGGTTTCCTATTATCAGCCTCATAAGCTGAAGAGAATGGATGAAGCCTTGGAAGATTATGGATATTCGCCGTCGGATATTACAGATGTAATACTTACGCATCTTCATTTCGATCATTGCGGCTATGCTACCTGCATAAACAAAGACGGAGAGATAACACCGTCATTTCCTAATGCAAGATATTGGTTGAGCCGTAAGCAATGGATAAATCTTCTGGAACCTAACCGTTTGGAAGCCGATTCTATTTTCCCTGAAAATATCCTGCCTATATATGATGCCGGATTATTGAATCTGGTAGATGAAGATATGAACCTGACTGAAGGTATTGTCCTGCGGTTTTTCGACGGGCATACCGACGGACAGATAGTAGTTTATATAGATACTGACAACGGACAGCACATTTTTCCCGGAGACCTTATTCCAACCTCTTCACATGTGCCACTGGAATGGATATCGGCATATGATATAAATGCGCTTACTTCTGTCAAGGAAAAAGAAAGGTTTCTGTCTGAGATTGCAGGGGATGAAAATACACTAATTTATTGCCATGATGCAAAAGTTGTGAAGAGCAAAGTAAAAAGGCTGAATAATAATTTTATAGCATTTGACAAAGAACAATAAAAAAAGCCCGGGTTATAAAACTCCGGACTCCTACATATTGCTCCTTACAATTACCTATCACTAAAATTCCATTGGCACATCTATAATTAAGATGCGTGCATTATCAGAATCGGCGGTTATTTTCACATTGTCTATGTCTTCGATGCCTATTGCATCCCTGTGATTTAATTTCTGCCCCTCGACAGTAAATTCACCTTCGATAACCATTGCAAAAACACCATTACCTTTTCTTTTTACTTTATAATCTATTTCTTTGCCTTTCTCGAAAGTACCGATACTGAACCATGCATTTTGGTGTATCCACATCCCGGTATTATCAGCATCGTTTTTCGGCCCGACAATCTGTATCAATTCATTCTTATTGTGTAAGAAATCAAATGCCCGTTGATCGTAGCGAGGCGTTACATTTTTTGTATCCGGGAAAACCCATATCTGGAAGAAGTTTACAGGCTTTTCTTCATTCGAATTGTACTCACTGTGAGTAATACCCGAACCGGCACTCATAACCTGTACTTCACCTGCACGTATCACCTCTGTGTGTCCCATGCTGTCTTTGTGTTCGAGATCGCCGTACAATGGTATGGAAACTATTTCCATATTATCGTGCGGGTGGGTTCCGAAACCTTCACCGCCTTTTACAATATCATCGTTCACAACACGAAGTGCACCGAAATGTATGCGTTCGGGATTGTAATAATTTGCAAAACTGAATGTGTGATATGTATCAAGCCATCCGTGATAAGCGTGACCTCTCGATGAAGCGCGGTATAATGTTGTTTTCATATAAATTATCCTTTCGTTTATTTTATAATCTTTTTGAGTATAAACATTTTAATATGTAAAATGTTTTTTATTTAATACAAAGTTACAATATATTAATGTATTTGTAAAATAATAAAAATTATATATATGTATAAATATATTAATAGTAAACTTAGATAAGTTTTACCTAATTTGAAGATTAAAGGTGAAAATATATGCATACCATAGAAAAAGAAATAAAAGGAAAATATATCAGAAAATCTCCTTTAATAACTGACAATAATTTATTAACTTTACAGTTAAAGTAATTAAATACGGGATGTTATGAAAAAACTGGTTTTTATATTACTCTTAGCAGTCCCGGCTATCGTGTATAGCCAGACTGAAGTTCCCAAAGATAGCTTTCCCCCATTGAAAAAGGAATCTTTGAAGATTGATGAAAAGCTTGATAACTATTTGCAGCTTAATGGGGAAAATGCAAATAATCAGGCCGGATCCAAAGCATCGCTTTATCATCCATTGTTGAATGAAGATAAGGAATATAGTGTTCCCGATCTACATCTTCCTCCATTAGATGTTTATCTGGGGCCTCCTCTCGAAAGTAATACATTTACAAAGGATCCCTTTGCCAATGATTTTTCATTCAGTTCGGGTCATATCTATTCAGACCGGATGTGGCTGTCGTCACGCTCTTCTTATGTCACATATCCGTTGTTAGGTGCATCACGGGACGTAAGCATGCGTTTTAATTATCAGCCACTCGAATGGCTTGCTGTTTCAGCCGGACCTTATGCATCTAAATATAACCTTTTTGGTGCCACCTACAATGACGGGGGAGTCAACGGGTCAATAAAGTTTATCCTGCACGACCGCATACGCCTTAACGGGTACGGCCAATATTCATTAAGGGCAAAACATAACGGTGTAGCCGGTCCTATGCTGAATATGTATCCGAGTACATACTACGGCGGTACCATTGAAGTGAAAGTAACACAAAAATTCGGTATAGAAGGAGGGGTTATACGTGAACTTAATCCGTTTAACGGCAAATGGGTTAACAGGCCGTACTTTGCTCCTGTATTTTATGTGAAATAATTAATCCGTAGTTTTCAGGCATACATAGAATCAGAATGAAATTTAAGAAAATCCTGAAAGCAGGTCTTATTGCAATAATAACAATATTTATCCTAATGAATATTGTTATTATTATACAGGCACATAGTCTTTCTCATTTCGATGAGGATGCAGTGCCGATTATGCCCGATTATAAACCAACTTTTTTTGAATCGATCAAAATCGGCTTGTGCGGATTGGATTTACCCAAGCCCCATACAAAGGGTTATCCCGTACATGCTTACGACTCCTTGTGTATTGTTCAGGAAGAGGGAAAGAAGCTCGATGCATGGCTGTTGCATACCGATTCTCTTAAACGGGGACTGGTAATTGCTTTTCATGGATATATGGATGAGAAATCATCTATGCTCGACAGAGCAGATGTATTTCTGGATATGGGCTACGATGTATTACTGGTGAACCTTATGGGTGCGGGAAATTCTTATGGTGACCAGACTACCATGGGATATCTGGAAGCGGAAAACGTAAAAGCTGCACATGAATACGCCATCACAGAACTAAAAGAAGAAAATATAATTCTGACAGGATTTTCAATGGGTGCAGCCGCTATTATGAAAGCCCAGCATGATTATGATCTTCTGGTAAAAGCAGTTATATTGGAAGCACCCTATGCAACATTCAAGGGAACAGTCGGAATGCGGATAGATAAAATGAATATGCCACGTTTCCCTGTAGCACAATTGTTTACCTTTTGGTTTGGTGCTATAAATGGATTCGATGCGTTCGGAAATAATCCGGAGGAATATGCCGTAAAAATTTATGTGCCGGCATTGCTGATGTGTGGAGGTAAAGATCAGTATATACCTGAAGCGGAAACCGAAAGTATATTTAATAATATTGCAGATAAATATAAGAAGATGAAGATATTTCCGGAATCTCATCATCAGTCTTATCTCATCAGGTATCCTAAAGAATGGAGAACTACAGTGTCGTCTTTTCTGGATAGCCTTGAAAAAATGAATGTATTTAGTGACGAAAGGGTGGGGGCGCCTCTTAGAAGAAACTAATTTATTATTTAATAATTACATTTATGAAAAGAGGATTATTAATACTTATACTAACCTCGCTTAGTATTGGCTTTTTTGCTCAGGACGGAGACTTCTATAAGCGGTTATCGTCGGCTGCCATCGAACTGACAAATGATAAAGTCACCTACGACCCACGTTATTTTACTATACCCTATCCAAATGGTGATGTTCCGGCAGATAAAGGAGTATGTACCGATGTCGTCATCAGGGCATACCGAAAGCTGGGTATAGACCTGCAGCAGAAAATACATTTGGATATGAGGGCGAATTTCAGTAAATATCCAAAGAATTGGGGATTGAAAGGAACCGATAGGAATATCGATCACCGCAGGGTGCCTAATCAGGCATTATTCTTTTCGCGTTTCGGGACAGTATTGAAAATATCTGACAAGGGCAGTGATTACCTGCCCGGAGATATTGTTACATGGGATCTGGGCGGAGGAATAAACCATATAGGGATAGTAACCGACCGTATGTCGCGGGATAATAAACGCCCATTAATAGTTCACAATATCGGACGGGGTCAAGTCTTGGAAGATTGTCTTTTCAGTTTTAAAATAACAGGGCATTACCGCTACAAGTAAATTATTCAGGTTTACCTTTTGCGGGCGAGAGGTTTTAGTCTCTTTATAGCCTTATTAATGGCTTCGTGTGTGTCGAGTTTGTTTTTCGGATCGAGGTCTAATATTCTTTCGTAATCGCTCAGTGCTTCGTTGTATTTCTTTTCTTCTTCGTATATCGCTGCCCGTTTTCTGTAAGCATTGACGTTTGTAGAATCGAGCGCTATGGCTTTATTGCAGTCTGCCAAGGCCTTGTCAAAATCTTTTTGCATCATGTAAGCTCCGGCCCTGTTGCTGTATGCTTTTACATTTGTAGTATCTATGGCGATAACTTTATTATAGTCGGAAATAGCCTTGTCGTAAGCATCTTTCGCCAAATAGGTATTGCCTCTGTTATTGTATATGTCGATAACATAAGAAGGGTTCAGTTTGATAGCTTTGCTGTAATCGTTGAGCGCCTTATCGTAATTGCCAAGCCCTTCATATATAATGCCTCTGTTGTAGTATGCATCCGAATAGTCCGAATTTAAGCTTACGGCTTTAGTGTAATCAAGTATTGCTAGGCTGTCTTCATCCAGCATTTGGTAGATGCAACCTCTGCTGTAAAATCCTTTGGGAGATGTAGAGTCTATAGCTATTATCGTATTTGTATGATCGATAGCTTTTTTATAGTTTTCAATATTGAGGTATTCGTTGCAGATGATCGTATTCGCTTCGATAAGCAAGATATTTTTCTTGCGGGGAGTGATGAGGTCTTCATCTGCATGGATTTGCTCCAATATCGATGTGAGGGCAGTTATGCGTTCTTTCTGATTGTCCAGACTGTCTACTATCCTGTTCATCTTGTGCCTGAACTCAGCAATATGCTTATCCTGTTTTATCTCTTTATCGAAAAGATTACAGGATGAAACGAATATAGAAAGTGCGATAAGTATAATGGCAAAATGAAATTTCGTATATATCACTTGTAACGTTGCGTTTGTTGTCTTGCTCATATAAAAATAGATGACATTAATGAACCTTGATGTCTCGGATTCAGCAAAGATATTAAAAAAAAATATAATAAAGGCTTCAAATCTTGTTACATCTCTGCATTTGTTGATATATAAAGTAGGAACACCTATCCTCACGGATAAGTGTTCCAGATTCGTAGTGTTATTTTTATCTAAAATAAAAAGTAATAATGTGTTTTACTTTGTTCTTTATAAATTTAAACGTAAAAAAATCGAAAGTGTTACATTTGCTGACACTTTTTTGATTTTTTAATAAAAGTCTATATTATTGTAATAATAATTTACTATAAATGAATAAAATGAAATCTTTGCAGGGCTTTGGGCAATGTTTTGGCAACGGGAATGCAGTGCAGAAATAATTTTCTTTGTTAACTACTGATTAGGAAATAATCCTCGTTCAAAAATATCCATAGCGTTAGCTTTAAGTATCTTGTTTTTATCTAGCTTCAATTCCTTAGCTACTTCTTCTCTTACATCTGATACAACATAGAGGCTGGAATCTTCACGGACAACAGATTTTTCTCCACGCAGATCGTCGATCTGATAATAGCTTTTGTCTATTGTTTTGTAGATGCCTTTTAACGGCTCGGAATAGTTTTGGTAAAAATAGTATGTCCTGTCATTCTTAAATTCGTAGCTGACATTATTTTCTTTGTATCTGTTTTTGATATAGTCTTCTATGGGCTGTTTCAAAGACGGCTCGGTAACATATACTTCAGCTTTTGTCCCTGCATGAATCCAATGTCCCTCTACATTTTTAGTATAGGAACTATCTTCCCTGTCGCATGATTGTATCAGAAACCCGAGGGCAATCACTAATATTAAGAAAAAATATCTATATTTACCTTTCATAACCTAATAATTAAGGTTATTTTGCAAAATTACATAATATAAACGGAAAATGTAACAAAATTGTTGTGTTTTTTTAGTGAAAAATCGGGCAAAAATGAAAGTTTTTTGCCCGACTGTTGTGATATGGATTTTATCACTGTCTATTATCAAAAACAAGAAACTATTCTGCTTATTATTTCAATCAAAATTAAAATGGTAATTATAACCATGGCGACCATAATATTTCAATCTAAAAGGTTTGGAATTATATGAATTTTTAAGAGGTCCCTCAATGAGTACCTTTTTATTCGCGGGAGTTGTAATGACTACGTCGAATGTTTCAAGGTTCCATTTGTCGTCATTGTCGTACCATTTAGGATTAATGACCATTAGTGAGTCATTGAGACTATAGTCCAGTTGTAGATTTTCAGCTTTTCGTCTGGCTGTAATATCATTGTCGGCAAAATCATTTTTTTTGATTTCCACTTTATAGCCTGTCAGTAATGAATCTTCCAATACTTTCACTCTCGGAAGAATACATACTTCCCTGTCTTTCATTTTCTCGCCTCTGTAAAATACAGCGGGATTTTGCGGCTGTTGGTTCATATGCCTGTAATCATCTCCAAGCCTTATAATAAGTGTATCGGATTTTGTATTAACAGCGACATTTTCTATCGCATCTTCTTGTTGCCTGTGACCGTGTGCAAATTTTACACTTTTGTTTCCGATGTAGAATAATGAACCTACCCAGATGAACAGTCCGATTATAAAGCTGAACATTGTCCGTTGTGTAAATGCCGAACGGAATAAAACTTTCATCAGTAAACTAAGCAATGCAACCAGTGGTAGACAAAGTGCCAGTATTACAGCAATTTTCAGGTTAATGGAGTTATATCCAAGTAGCACCAGATAGTTGTTAGCATTCAATATTTCCGTATCGAAATGTAGCCAAATTAATGATGCGAGCAATCCGAATAGCGTAAGGAAAACGGTTAACGCAATAAAACCTATAATTATATTGATAAATATATTCAATAGGGTGCCCAGTGCACTTCCCCTGTATTTCCGCTGAGGTGCATGAGTACGATCTTGAATGTTTTCAATAGAAGGGTCGGCTCCCGACATGGACAGCTTCTGGGTGAAAGTACGGGCTGTCGGCATAATCAGCCATAATATCAGATAGCCGATGATGATAGTGACGGCTCCCTTGAAAGAGAAAAAGCTGAAAAGGATAATTACCAATCCCGCAAGTATAATACGTATGGCAGTCGGGTCGATTTTGAAATAGTGTCCGAAGCCACTGCATACTCCTCCAAGTATTTTATTATTTGCATCGCGGTATAGCTTTTTCTTAAATATGCTTTGAGAAGGATCATCCTTATCCGTATATTCAGGGTCTCCCTTTACAGGAGCGCCTTCTTCGTTTGCATCCTGATAGATGGCAGCATCGAAATCCTTAGGGTTGCCCATGATTTTTATGATTTCCTGAGCGTCGGCTAAAGATACCACGCCGTCATTGGAGTTGATTCTGATCTGCAATAATTCACTGAGGCGCGATTCTATATCTGCAATTATCTCTTCGGCTTCGGGATTGCCGCTGAAATGCATCCTGAGTGCCTTGAGGTAATTATTGAGAACAGAATAGGCATCTTCTTCAAGATTGAATGCCAGTCCGCCTATGCTTACTCTTATTGTCGGTTTCATCGTATTATGGTTTTATTTGTTTCGGATATTGTCTATTACTCTGACAAGGTCTGTCCATACGAGATCCAGTTCTTCGAGTACGGCGCGTCCTTTGTCTGTTATAGCATAGTACTTGCGCGGAGGCCCCTGTGTGGATTCTTCCCATCGGTAACTAAGCAATCCCTGATTTTTCTGTCGTGTAAGAAGAGGATAAAGTGTACCTTCTACAACGATCATTTCCGATTCTTTCAGTTCGTTTATGATGGCCGATACATATGCATCGCCTTTCGATAAGATGCTGAGAATACAATATTCGAGTATCCCTTTGCGCATCTGAGCTTTTATATTGTCTACGTTTATAGTTTCCATACAGCTTATATTTTATTTGCGTTGTGAGGTAAATTTCCTGATATTATCTGCAGTAGGCGCATAGCCTCTCAGTTCCAGTTTCTGTGCTATAGTAATAGCGCGTGGCGATACAATCCAGAGAATTAAATATGCAAGTATGGCAGTTCCATATGCAAAGGCCAGTGCTACGAATATGAGCCTTATGATGGTTACGTCTACTCCTGTGTAAGTTGCGATACCGCTACATACGCCGGCGATCATCTTTTCGTCCATATCCCTGTAGAATCTTTTGCTTCCCTTGGTATATTCATATTCCTGATTGTAGCCTGCCGATCTTGTTGATCCGGCATTCGGTTCCGGTTCATTGTTTTCTATTTCTCCGAGATGGTCGATAACTACCTGTACGAGCTTCATATCCACAACCTGATTTGAAAATTTCATTTCTTTCTGGAATATTTCCGCTACCCGTGCTTCCACATCTTCCATGACTTCTTTGGCTTCCTGCTTATCGGAGATAGTTTCTTCAAATCGTCTCAGATATTCTTTCAATCTGTAATAAGCATCGTCTTCCACTGTGAAATTAATGCTTCCTATACTGACTTCTATAACCTTTTTCATGACATACTATTATTTAATACCATTTATTATCCTATACCATGTTGTTTGTATTGCAAATATATAAATAAATAATAGTACTATGCAATACATAATACTATGTCAAAAAATAAAATATTGACTATATTGTTTATAATCAATATTTTATTAAATAGAAAAATATTTGTATTTAACTTTAATTAACTAATTGCACTTTGCAATTGCCTTGTTTCAATACTTCGAAGGTTTGTAATCAATGAGTTTTTCCAATCTTTTTATATACATATGTAAAAGATAAAGGGGTATAATCCCAAATAAGCAAAACGAGCAATCAACAATTCTCCACCATAAAGGAATATCCCTTACTGCTCCGCAAATTAATGCAACAGGAATAACACCTATACAGGCTATCATTCCGAAATAGACAATCCAGATATTCCTTACAGGTTTCATATATAGCCCTATAAAGGCAACGGCGATAACCAGATGAGAGAAGGCCAGCCAGTCGGTGCCATAAGCAAGGAATGGATAATCACGGTTTGTATTTACGACGGCATTTGTGATAGTGGCTATCCATCCTTTAAGGTCTTCATAAGTATCGGGTGAAGCTTCCGGTGATATGCCTAAGATTTCGCAGACAATCCTTATTTCACTTTCTAAAGGAAAAGCTGTTATACCCCAGAATAATAATGCAAAAATATAAAATGCAGTTAGTGCTCTGATTTTTAATAATAGTTGTTTTTCCATTACCTTCATTGTTTTAAATTGGGATTAAATTTATCTATATAATTTAAGCGGATAGCCTTTAGCTGATAGCTCTTTGAAATGATATTAATTACAAGTTACTTCGCCATATGGGTGGTTACAAGTTACAAGTTTTCGTTTCTCGTTGTCAATTATCAACTTTCCATTGTACATTGAAAAACGTTACTTTCGTTACCTTTTAACTAAATATGATTAATTAATGTGAAATAATTATGAGTAATGAGTGAATGCTTTTTCGCTTTTCATTGGCACATAGGCACATTTACTAATTTGCTCATTACTTTTGTTACCTTTTAACTATATATAGTTAATATATGCAAATCTAATAGAGGGTGCAGAGCAATATAGGATTTACACCTACACCCTCATTGATTCAAAGGAGACTAAACTCAATTCATATTATCGGAATTTTCATTATTCGGTATATATTGCGGAGGTATTTCTTCACTTATTCCTTCTGTAATTTCGCACTGTTCTACTTCTTCATCTTTATACCAATCTACTTTGCGAAGTACAAACATGACAATTGCAAGTGCTACAAATAATCCTATTGCACCGAAGAGCAATGCCATATTTTCCTGTTGCAGAATAATGTATAGGTATACATACAGCACACTAAGAAATACACCCATCATGGCTGTTTGCTTTATATTCCGGAACATGGTAGTGGAATAGGCCGTTATCAGAAGTGTGGTCGCAATTGCTGAAATTAGATAGGATAATCCGAAGCTGATATGTTCCGATATGGCAAGTAGAAGCGTATAAAACAATACAAGCGCGCAACTGACCAACAAGTATTGAACGGGATGTATCCGCTTTCTGCTCAACAGTTCCACAAGGAAGAATACGACGAAAGTAAGTGCAATGAACATAATTGCATATTTTACCGAGCGCATAGTCATCTGATATTTATCAACCGGATATTTGAGGTCTACTCCCAGGGCAGATGATTTGAGTATATCGTTGCTTCCTGTCCACATTTGCACATAATTGCGATTGTAGTCAAATACATTCCAGTTGGCATCAAAGCCTTCGTCGTTTATGACACGTTTGCTGGGAAGGAAATCACCGTCGAATGAAACTGTTTTCCACGGTGATTTAAGATGTATTTTGTTTTCTTTTCCAACTGCTGTGAAATATAGCCCTCGGCTGCCGTTCAGTGGCAGGTTGAATTTGAAATCATAGTTGGATACAGAGGTATCGATTGGCATGGCGATAGTCACACCCGAATCTATAATACTATTGTTTTTGACACCCGGCTGTACTGATAGTTTTTTACCATTCATCTCAAATTCTATTTTGTCCCTTATCCCTTGCAGATAAGGAATGCCTAGAAGAATAAATGCATCCTTCCATTTGATTTGTTCGGGCCTTATATTCAACTTTGCATAATCGGGCAAGCTGAACTTACCATTGATCTGCATATCCGATTGAAAAACAAGCGTGTTATACATAGTGCGGGAGCGGTCTTCAGTATTGATACTGCCGTCGACATTGAAAGAAGCGGGGAGAAAATAAGCGTACGCTGTTATTGGATTTTTGTTCTTATCTGTTACCGTTTCGTAGGGTAACACCAATATTGGTCCGGTAATACGTTGGGTTCCGCCCCATTTATTTGTGATATCATTCTGAGCATCCTGCTGGTTTTGTTCCCTGCCTTCTATCAGGCCTTGTATCATTGTGATAGGTATCAGCATTACTAATATCAGTACTGCTACAACAACAATCTTCACAATGAGCATGTCGGTATTAATTCCAAAATTTGTTTTCATGAGTTCTAATTTATATAAATAAAAGTTCTTTGAATTTCAAAGTATAATGATAAAAAAAATTATGGTAAAGGATTAATTAATTTTTCAAGTGCGTCGATATGTTCTTTAAATAGCCTTCTTCCCAGTTCTGAGACCTGATAAGAGGTATTGGGTTTTCGGCCTATGAATTGCTTCTTTACTTCGATCACCTCTTCTTTTTCCAGAGCTTTGAGATGACTCGCCAGATTTCCATCGGTAACATCCAGCAATTCCTTCATTGTATTGAAGTCTACGCTGTCATTTACCATCAGTACCGACATGATGCCAAGGCGTACACGGCTGTCGAAGACCTTATTCAATCCTGATATAATATCTTTCATACTCAACCGTTTTTAGCCGACTTCATGTCATATTTGTAGTAGATGAGGATGCCATATACAATATGTAAAACACCAAAGCCGATTGCCCAGAAGAGTAAGCCGTTATATACATATATTCCGGCAAGAAGTCCTAGGATAATTTCGCATGCGCCTAATATCTTTATGTCCTTATATGTGCGTGATCCTGCCGCAATAAGAGCCAATCCGTAAAAGACGAGCATTGCAGGAGCAACCATATGTGTTGCATTCTGCATGATAAGGATGATACAAAATACTCCGCCTACTGCTAATGGAATACAAAAGTCCTTAGCTATTTGCAATGTGGCCGGCTGCCATAGTTTAGCATTGTCTTTCCTGGCCTTACGTGCTGAAAAGATCAGGCCTTCCGAAACGGCTAAGATGAGCACTATAGCTGCTATTATAGACAGATCATATACAAGGAATCCTGTAAAAGACAACTCACCTTCGAGTATGTAATGAGCTGCTATGGCCCCGATAATCGCAAAGGTTCCGGCTAATACACCGGATATACCGCTTATCGAAAGGAACTTGCTTGAGCGTTCCATCATGGAACGTATGTGTTTTAAGTCATCCAGATTTGTATCCATAATATCTACTTTGAAATACAAAGTAAGGCTATATATTTTTTATTTGCAACTTAATTGACAAATATTTTATGCTTTGGAAAAGAGTAGGACTTTGAGAGTAGGATCTGATCTCATTCTTTCAGTAAACGATCCAGAAATTCATCGAACTCGCGGTCGAATTTTTCCATCAGATCATTGTCAATTTTTATAGTAGATTCTTCCGAAATAAGTAGAAGCTCTTCTATAACAACGAAGTTTTCATCTGCATAATTCACGGAAAAAGGCTTGTACAGATCAAGTGATGTGAACATATCCTCATCATCCAGTTGTTCGGTAACATTGCGTAATACTGATGCAACTACTTCGTCGCTCAATTCATCGACTTTATCAACCCAGTTGAATACTACGATTTCAGCTACTTTATTCTCTTCGTCGTCGTAAAAGGCAACTTCACCGCTTTCTTTGTCAACGGTAATGAAAATATCCGTAAGTGAACTTCCTTTATAATCATGGGCTAAGCAATCGATAGCCTGTTTAAAAGTGTCCTTAATTAATGTAGATGTATCTCTGTTTGCTCCTGTTCCCATTTCGACGATAGTTATTATGATGTAAAGTTATTAAAAATATTGGTTATGCGACCTCTATACTTTAACTTTCAGTATTATATATTGAAATCGATAATATGCTCTCCTGATGCAAGCGTATTATGTATCCTTATTTCCGAATTTTGTTGTACCAGAGAATAAGGAACAACGCTTTTGGTCAGCCATGCATTACCTCCGATAGTGGAATCGTGGCCTACCACTGTTTTTCCCCCCAGAATGGTTGCTCCCGCATATATAACAACATTATCTTCTATTGTCGGGTGACGTTTTTCATTTGCAAGACTCTTTGTTACGAATAATGCGCCGAGAGTGACACCCTGATATATTTTTACATTATTACCTATAACGGTTGTTTCTCCGATGACAATGCCCGTACCATGGTCAATATAAAGTGCATGCCCTATTTCCGCTCCGGGATTGATATCCACACCTACTTTCGAATGAGCGTATTCAGAGAACAATCGAGGTATAATAGGTGTTTTCATCTTGTAAAACTCATGCGAAATGCGATACACCACTTGGGCAAAGAAACCGGGATATGTAAGAATAACTTCTTCTATCGATTTGGCAGCCGGGTCATTTTCGAAATACACCGTTGCTTCTTCAAATAGCTGGTCTTGCAGTTCGGGCAGGCCGGAGATGAATTTGTCCACTGTTTCTTCCGCTCTTTCTCTGTCGAGAAGTGCTGAGATGTTTTCTACAAGAACCGAATAGAAATAGTAGAGTTTCTTTTCCCGCGATTTTTCCTGATCGCATATAGGGAACAGAACCCTGTGGATAAGTGTATTCAGTGCATCTTCAAGCTCGATTCTGTTTATCGGAAGATGTTTCGACTCGGCTCTGAGTCTATTTGCTATTTCGTAAATATTGGTCATACTATTGGCATTGAGAACAACAAATGTAAGAATTAAAAACAAAAAATACGGAAATCTGATTTAGCTTATTTATTATATGTTTTATATCATATTTTACTCCTGAAAAAATAAAGATAAAAAAGATTAGAAATAATACATTATTAATAAATTTGTACAGCATAATTACCGATTAATAGTTAAATATATGAATATAAATAACATTTTGTCAGCGTTGGAGGCAAAACACCCCGGCGAAAATGAATTTCTGCAAGCAGTAAAAGAAGTGCTTGTATCTATCGAAGATGTATATAACCAACACCCCGAATTCGAAAAGAACCGCATCATAGAGCGGTTGGTAGAACCCGACCGTATTTTTACTTTCCGTGTAGCGTGGGTGGATGACAAAGGCGACATACAGGTAAATCTCGGATACCGAGTACAATTCAATAACGCTATCGGCCCTTACAAGGGCGGTTTGCGGTTTCATGCATCGGTAAATCTCTCCACTCTAAAATTTTTAGGATTCGAGCAGACTTTCAAGAATGCGCTTACTACATTACCAATGGGTGGCGGGAAAGGCGGTTCCGATTTCAGCCCGAGGGGAAAATCGAATGCCGAAATCATGCGTTTCTGTCAGGCATTCATGCTGGAATTGTGGCGTAATATAGGTCCCGATACAGATGTTCCTGCCGGTGATATCGGTGTCGGTACACGCGAGATAGGCTACTTATACGGCATGTATAAAAAGCTTGCCAGGGAAAATACGGGTACATTTACCGGAAAAGGCCTTGAATACGGAGGCTCGCTTGTTCGCCCTGAGGCTACAGGTTTCGGCGCCTTGTATTTCGTGAATGAAATGCTGAAAGCCAAGAATATAGATTTCAACGGTAAAACCGTGGCGATATCCGGATTCGGCAATGTAGCATGGGGTGCCGTTAAGAAAGCTACAGAACTGGGTGCAAAAGTTATCACTATTTCGGGCCCCGACGGTTATATTTTTGATCCGGAAGGGGTTAGTGGCGAAAAAATTGAATATATGCTGGAACTTCGCAATAGTGGCGACGATATTGTTGCACCCTATGCCGAAAAGTATCCGAATTCTACTTTCTATCCGGGGAAGAAACCTTGGGAACAGAAAGTCGATATTGCCTTGCCTTGTGCGATCCAGAATGAACTTAATCTCCAAGATGCCGAAGCATTACTTGCCAACGGGGTTACCTGTGTAGCCGAAGTTTCCAACATGGGGTGTACCGCTGAGGCTGTCGACTTCTTCATCGAAAAGAAGGTGCTGTTTGCTCCGGGTAAAGCGGTGAATGCGGGTGGTGTTGCTACTTCGGGACTGGAGATGAGCCAGAATGCCATGCATATACAATGGACTGCAGAAGAGGTGGACCAGAAACTGCACCAGATAATGAAAAATATACATACTCAGAGCCTGAAATATGGTAAAGACAATGACGGGTACATCAACTATGTGAAAGGTGCAAACGTTGCCGGCTTTATGAAAGTAGCCCGTGCAATGATAGCGCAAGGAGTTGTATAATAACTAAAAACTAATCAATCGGAAGAAAAGCTCTTTGGACTTTAAAATCCAAGGGGCTTTTTGTTTACATATATTAACTGTATTTAGTTAAAAGGTAACAAAAGTAACGGAAATTTCAGTTGGCAAGTAAACAAGATACGGGATACGGGCTGAAAGACTCGTCTACTTGTTTACCGTTTACTTGTATCTAATTGTAGAATTTACATTCTTTAACTATATATAGTTAAAAAGTAACGAAAGTAACGGATTTCCATGTTTTCTGGCTATTTATAAAATATCAAAGAGCGACGAGTAATGACTCATAATATAGATAAAGATTGTACGTTTTATATATTGATGATTAAACTAATATTAATTTTGTGGGTCTATTTATATAACACCCTATAAAAAACATTATGAAAACAAACAACTTACTACAAATAACACTTGCACTCTTTCTACTTTCGATAGTAATGGTATCATGTGGCGCTTCATTGCAATCCGGTATAAAACATGTACAACTGGATATGACAAAGCAGGAAGTAATCGGTAAATTAGGCAACGATTACGAGGTTGCTTCTATGGCAAAAACAGAACAGGGGAATGTAGAGGTGCTGCGTTATACAATTTATATGGCACACGAAAATAAAGCAGTTCCTTCTAATTACTATTTGTTACATTTCCTGAATGGAAAACTGGTGGAGGTTAATCAGGAAGACGCAATTGTGCCGATTCCGGTACACCGACCGCATCCACGTCCCGGAAGATAGGTTTCCGTTCTTTATGATAGTTTGATTTTAATCGCATGGCAAAATATTACTACCTTTGCCCGTGCTTATTAAATCTGTCAGACAAATATGAACCGATATAACAAATGGTATCGCTCTAAAGGCTGGGCATTGATGCCATTAGCTGTGTTTTTTCTTCTTTATGCCCTTACTTTTATATTTACAGGTGATCTGTATCAGATGCCGGTATCGGTTGCTTTTATGACGGCATCTCTTGTTGCGGTTTTATATTCGAAGGGTGGTAAGCTTTCCAATCGCATTACGCAATTCTGCCGCGGCGCTGCCAACGAAACTATTATGCTGATGGTTGTCATATTTATTCTGGCAGGTGCTTTTGCCGGAACAGCCAAAGCTATGGGAGCGGTAGATGCCACAGTGGATATGATGTTGTATTTGTTACCCGAGAAGACAATTTTAGCAAGTATGTTTATTGCAGGATGTTTCATTTCCATGTCGATGGGAACATCTACCGGAACGATTGCCGCCTTGGCGCCTATTGCAGTGGGCGTATCTTCGCAGACAGGCATCGATCTGCCGATGATGCTGGGCGTTGTGGTAGGAGGGGCAATGTTCGGCGATAATCTTTCTTATATTTCCGATACTACGATTGTAGCCACGCGTACACAGGGCTGTAAGATGCAGGATAAGTTTAAAGTAAATATCCGTATTGTCTTACCGGTCGTTTTGATTGTGTTGGGCATTTATATTTATCAGGGTATGGAACTGGCCGGAACAGCAACTGTTGCGGTTAATGAAGTGGAATGGCTGAAAGTTCTTCCATATCTTGCCGTACTGGTAGCAGCTTTAGCAGGAATGAACGTAATGGCAGTTCTTGCTTTGGGGATAATTCTTTCGGGAATAATAGGGTTGGTTACAGGCGGCTTCGGCGTTTGGGACTGGACTGCAGCTATGAGTAAAGGCATAGTAGTGGATATGGGCGAACTTATTATCGTTTCGCTGATGGCAGGTGGGATGTTTGAGCTTATCCGTTTTAATGGAGGTATCGACTGGCTGATAGAGAAAATGACGCGGAATATCAAATCGAAGCGTTCGGCTGAATTTTCCATTGCCGGACTGGTTTCTTTTACAAACCTTTGTACGGCAAATAATACGATAGCACTCATTATCAGCGGACCTATTGCTAAAAATATAAGTGATAAATTCGGTTTGGATGGCAGGAAAATAGCCAGTTTGCTCGATACTTTTTCCTGTTTCGTGCAAGGGTTGATACCTTATGGGGCACAACTGCTCATTGCGGCAGGGCTGGCAAAAGTAAATCCCATTGAAATAATACCGTATTTATATTATCCGTTTCTACTTGGTATAGCTGCCACAGCGGCTATTATATTCCGGTATCCGCGTAAATATCACAGGTAAAAGTTTATACTAATGTGACCTCTATTTCCCTTTCCCTTATCATATCTATAATATGGGCCGGAGCATTCGTATCGGTTATTATATGATGGATTTTATTAATATCGCATATTTTGCAGAAACCACGTTTGCCGAATTTCGATGAATCGGTTAGTACAATGATTTTCTGCGCTGCGTCTATCATTTGCTGATTGATGCGTGCTTCGCTCATATCGCTGGTTGTAAGCCCGTAGTCGAGGTCTATCCCGTCTACCCCTAGGAAAAGCTTGTTGCAGGAAAGGCTTTGCAGTATATTTTCCGCATAGTGTCCTATTACCGAAACGGAGTTCTTCCGCATATTTCCTCCCAGTTGTATGACTTCTATATTAGGGTTGTAGCAAAGCGTAAGAGATACTTTTACAGATGAAGTAATTACCGTAATATTCTGCTCAACATCTATTTCATCGGCAAAGGTGAGCAGTGTTGTGCCTGAAGCAATAATTATTTTATCATTCGGTTCCAGCAGGCTGTTGGCCGCTTTCGCAATCCGTAGTTTTTCTTCTATCTGTATTTTTTCTTTTACATCGATATGCTTGTCTGCAATGATGGAACTTAGGCTGCTGGCACTACCGTGGTTACGATATAGCATCTTTTTGCTTTCGAGATATTTTAAATCTTTTCGAATCGTAACTTCCGAAACTTCCAATTGCTTACTTAACTCCTGCACTTTGACATACCCGTCTTGTTTCAGTTGCTCCAGTATGTGCTTATGTCTTTTTGCAATATTTCCCATATCAGCTATGTATTATAGTTCCTGTTTGCAAAGATAGGAAAATAATCAGGAAAGTATTATTGCGCACGGTGAAACTTTTTCGCGTAAATCATTGTTATTATAATAAAATCTCCCCTTTATTCAATAATTAACCTGTCAGAATTACTTTTGATTTCGGTTGATATGGTTTCGAATAATTTCGTTTTATTTTTATTTTATCAATAAAAAGTTTCGAAATTATTTGTTTATTCCAAATACATAATTATCTTTGCAATAAGTAAAAACATATTTATTATGGATCGAAATAGTTATATAAGGCAAATAGCCGATGCATCCGTTGTTTGGGATTTTGTTATAGTAGGTGGCGGAGCTACAGGGCTTGGCTCAGCTGTAGATGCTGCTTCACGCGGTTTTAAAGTAGTATTGGTCGAGCAGGCAGATTTTACAAAAGCAACATCGAGCCGCAGTACAAAACTCGTGCATGGCGGAGTCCGTTATCTTGCACAGGGGGATGTAGGGCTTGTAATAGAAGCTTTGCGGGAAAGAGGATTGATGAAGAAAAATGCACCGCATCTTGTCAAAGACCAGCGTTTTATCATCGGTAACTATAAATGGTGGGAAAAACCGTTTTACACTATCGGCCTTACTGTTTATGATATATTAGCCGGCAAACGAGGCTTGGGCCGTTCGCTGCCGATGAGCAAGAAATCGGTCGAGCAGGAAATCCCTCAGATATCCACTAACGGATTGCGGGGTGGGGTAGTATATCACGACGGGCAATTCGACGATTCGCGCATGGCTATCAATCTTCTGCAAACTGCGATAGAGCAGGGAGCAGTTGCTGCCAATTATGTGAAAGTAACAGGTTTGACAAAGAATGGAGCAGGAAAAGTTTCGGGCGTTAAAGTTTTTGACGAATTAGGTAAGCAGGCATATACGCTTCACGCGAAGTCTGTGATAAATGCTACCGGAATATTCGTGGACGATCTGATGAAAATGGATGCTCCTGAAAAAGATAATATAGTACGCCCGAGCCAAGGTGTACATCTTGTAGTAGATAAATCTTTCCTTGGAGGTGATACGGCTATCATGGTACCAAAAACCAGCGACGGACGTGTGATGTTCGGTGTGCCTTGGCATAACAAGGTTGTTTTGGGTACAACCGACACACCGTTGAAAGAATTTGTGTTGGAACCGCAAGCATTGGAGCAGGAAATAGAATTTATACTTAAGACTGCCGGACAGTATCTAGCCAAACAGCCGCGGCGTGAAGACGTTTTGTCTGTCTTTGCAGGCTTACGGCCTCTTGCTGCACCGAAAAAAGGAGCAGACGGACAGAAAACGAAAGAAATTTCGCGTAGTCATAAAATAGTTATTTCCGATAGCGGTCTGATAACCATAACCGGAGGGAAATGGACTACTTACCGCGATATGGCGGAAGACGTAATAAATAAAGCATTGCAGATTGCCGACTTGCCTCACAAAGATTGCGTGACACGCGATTTGCGGATACACGGATATAAAGAAACTGTCGACAGATCGGATTTCAGCTATGTATACGGTAGTGATTACGAAAAGATAAGACAACTGCAGGCACAACAGCCTGAACTTGCCAAAAAGCTTCATCCGCGCTTCGATTATACAGGTGCGGAGGTCGTATGGGCGGTAAGAGAAGAAATGGCAATAACTCTTGAAGATGTTTTATCGAGAAGGTTACGCGCTACTTTCCTCGATGCACGCGCGGCAATAGATATTGCACCTGCGGTAGCTGCAATCATGGCAAAAGAAGCCGGACATGATACTGAATGGGAAAAGATGCAGGTACAGGAATTTGTCGATCTGGCGCAGCATTACCTCTTGGTCCCTTACAAACCACATAATATATAGAATCTTATAACCTAATTAATATCAACGCATGGAAAAGTACATTTTAGCATTTGATGCAGGAACGACAAGCTCACGGGCTATAGTTTTCGACCATACAGGTCAGATACGTTCGGTGGCGCAAAAAGAATTTCCGCAGATATTTCCTCAAAGCGGATGGGTTGAGCATGACCCGCACGAAATTTGGGCTTCACAGGCAGCTGTAGCTGCCGAGGCAATTACAAAAATAGGCATAAACGGAACGAATATTGCGGCAATCGGTATTACAAACCAACGTGAAACGACTATCGTTTGGGATAGGGAAACCGGCGAACCGGTATACAACGCTATTGTATGGCAGGATCGCAGAACATCCGAGTATTGCGATAAATTGAAAAACGACGGGCTTTTACCTTTTATTAAAGAAAAAACAGGACTTATAGTAGATGCATATTTCAGTGCTACAAAAGTAAAATGGATTCTCGATAATGTAGAGGGAGCCAGAGAAAAAGCCGAAAAAGGGCAACTCGTATTCGGTACTGTGGATACATGGATAATATGGCGCCTTACCAGAGGTGAAGTGCATTCTACCGACGTAACGAATGCATCCCGTACAATGCTGTACAATATTCATAAATTGGAATGGGATGAAGAATTATTGAAACTTTTCGGCATACCTAAGAGTATGATGCCAAAAGTTTGTTCTTCCAGCGAAATATACGGACATACAAAAACAACCATATTCGCATCGAAAGTGCCTATTGCGGGAATAGCAGGCGATCAGCAGGCAGCTTTGTTCGGACAAATGTGCGTTGACAAAGGAATGGTAAAAAACACATACGGCACAGGGTGCTTTATCCTTATGAATACCGGAGAGGAGCCAGTTGCTTCCAAAAATAATCTGGTAACTACAATCGCATGGCAGATAAATGGTAAAACTACCTATGCGCTTGAAGGAAGTATCTTCGTAGGCGGTGCGATCGTACAGTGGTTGCGCGACGGGCTGAAGGTTATCAATTCATCATCGGAAGTAGAGCAATTGGCCATGCAGGTGCCCGATAGCGGCGATGTATACTTTGTTCCTGCACTTACAGGACTTGGAGCACCATACTGGGATCAATATGCCCGTGGAACTATTGTGGGGATATCGAGGGGTACAACAGCCGCTCATATTGCCCGTGCAGCCCTTGAAGGTATCGCTTACCAGACAATGGATGTTGTAAATGCCATGATATTGGATGCAGGGCTTGGCCTCAAAGAACTAAGGGTTGATGGCGGCGCAGCAAAAAACGATCTGCTTATGCAGTTTCAGGCAAATGTTTTAGGTGAAACGGTTATTCGCCCGCAAACAACAGAAACCACAGCCTTGGGTGCTGCGTATCTTGCCGGACTGGCTGTCGGATTTTGGGAAAATCTAGAAGAAGTGAAAAAGCAGTGGCATGTAGATACACGCTTCAAGCCTGATCCGAAAATAGACATGCACCTCGCTAAACGTAAATGGTCGGAGGCCATATACAGGGCGCAGTCTTGGATTAAATAGCCATAGAAATACAACAGGATCTTAAATACTCTATATACGGACTTAATGAAAGTCTTTGTGAGATTTTCATTAAGTCTCCAGATTCGGACAACACATATTACACAAAACTGATTAACCTTTTAATTTTTTAAGACCATGGGACAGGATATTTTATTCGAATTTATAGGCACTACCATACTGATACTTTTTGGTGCGGGCGTATGTGCCAACGTTTCATTAAAGAAAACATTCGGCAATAGTTCGGGCTGGGTGGTAATTGCTTTCGGCTGGGGTTTTGCCGTATTTGTCGGAGCCTTTATCTCGTCGCCTTATTCAGGTGCTCATCTCAATCCTGCCGTAACTATAGGTTTGGCTATAGCAGGCAGTTTCAAAGGAAGTGTTATAGGATATATAATTGCACAGATGCTCGGCGCTATTCTGGGTGCCACACTTGTATACCTGATGTACAAGCCGCATTTCGATGCGGAAGAAAATGCAGATGCAAAACTTAGTGTATTCTGCACGAGCCCTGCTATCAAGAATTGGTTTTCGAATTTTTTCAGTGAAGTAATCGGTACCTTTGCATTGGTATTCGGTATACTCTATGCAGCCGGAGCGGAAATAGCCGGGCCGTTGCCTGTAGCCATACTGATTGTTGCTATCGGTATGTCGTTAGGGGGTACTACGGGCTATGCTATCAACCCTGCCCGCGACTTAGGGCCGCGTATCGCTCATGCCATATTACCAATAAAAGCCAAAAGAGACAGCAACTGGGGTTATGCATGGCTGCCGGTAGTTGCACCAATCTGCGGCGGAGCACTTGCGGCTTTGGCTTACATTGCTCTTAATGCTTAAGGCGCGCTTCTGAGTTAGTTAGAGTAACTATCTTCAATATATCATAATTGTTTGGTTATCATTTTCCTGTATGCTTCCATGCGTGCGGGTAGGTAACTTAGTGTCTTATTTTAAAGCTTTTATAGTACATTTTTACTTCACAACAATAATCTTTTTGCGCATGAAACACTTTAAACTATCAACTTTAGCTCTGCTATTTTGCTTATTACCATCACTCTGTTCAGTCGCTCAGAATGATGAAAAATATACTCCTATCGACTTTTCTTTACAACTGAAAAATATGCATCTCTGGCGCGGTTTGCAGGTGACCAATACGGCTTTGGGCGCAGTCGATTTACATTTCAAAGACAAATCGAACAGTTTTGCAGTCGGCTTATGGGGTGGGGCAGGATTTACGGGCGACTATCGCGAATTCGACTATTATGTTTCGTATTCTAAGAGTGGCTTTACTGTAGCAGTATGGGATATTTATAATTTCTCTAAGGATGCTACCTATAATAACAGGCAGGTATTCAATTACAGTGCACGTGAAACAGGACATTTTATAGATATCTCCCTAGCATACCGTTTTCAGGGTAATTTCCCTTTGAATATTAGCTGGGCGACTATCTTTTTCGGTCGCGATAGGGGAGCATTAAACGAAAAAAATCTTTATTCTACCTATGTATCTATGGATTATCCTGTACTCAGAGGTAAAGTCGTGGATGTCAGCCTTGGTGTTGCAGGTGCTTTTGCACTGAATCCCGAAAAAGGTACGGATGCAAACTTCTATGCCAAAGATGCAGGCATTGTAAACATTAATATTACTGCCTCCAAAAAACTACAGCTGGGAAGTTATACACTGCCTGTTTCAGTCATGGGAATGTTCAATCCGGCAAATAATGAGGCAAATCTGCAGATTGCATTAGATATATTTTAGCCATTCCTTTTAGTGGACATAATTATGTGTTTGCTATAAAAAAGAAAAGCTATCCGGTAACGGATAGCTTTTCTTACTTATAGGTGTGTATTTATTTCTTCACAGAGAATTTAAATATTGTTTCGCTCTGATATTTTTCTCCCGGACGAAGCGTAGTAGTCGGCCAGTCTTTCTTGTTAGGAGTGTCAGGATACTTTTGTGTTTCCAGACATGCAGCAGTGCGGTGTTTGTAAACAATACCTTTTTTGCCTTTGTCGGTTCCTTCCATAAAGTTGCCTGCATAGAACTGCATTCCCGGCTCGGTAGTATATACATCGAGTACAATACCTGTCTTAGGCGATTCCAGAGTGGCAGCTACCTTGCTGATATCACCGCCTGTATTCAGTACCCAGTTGTGGTCGTAACCTTTACCGTTTACCAGCTGAGTGAAAGTAGCATCGTCAATTCTTGCGCCGATTGCAGTAGGGGTACGGAAATCCATAGGTGTGCTTTCAACAGTCAGGATTTCACCTGTAGTCATAAATGTAGAATCTATCGGCGTATACTGATCGGCATGTATAGTAAGCAGCCAGTCTGTATTTGTAGAATTAGGATCACCATCCATATTGAAATAGGAATGGTTTGTCAGGTTCACTACAGTAGGCTTGTCTGTTTCCGCCTCATATTTGATCTGTATAGCGTTATCTTCGCTAAGGATATAAGTAACCTTTACATTCAGATTGCCCGGGAAACCCTCTTCGCCGTCCTTAGAAAGATAAGTCAGTTCAAGTACATTGTCGGATACAAGATTTGCATCGAATACCTGAGTATCGAAGCCTCTGTTACCACCGTGCAGTGTATGCCCGAAATTATTTTTAGGCAGGTCGTATTTATTACCGTCGATTTCGAAAGTACCGTTGCCGATACGGTTTCCGTAACGGCCGATCAATGCCCCGTAATTATTGGAAATAGTGATATAATCATGTATAGAGTCAAAGCCCAATACTACATCTTTTTTCTTTCCTTCCTTATCCGGAACCATAACAGATACTATACGGCCTCCGTAATTGGTAATGCATACTTCCATTCCGGAAGGATTGGTAAGTACATACAGATCGGTCTTCTTACCGTTCAATTCGGTTTCGAAGTTTTTCTTATCCAGACCCGATTCTGTGAGATTTCCCACAGGAGCGGTCGGGTTACAGGCTGCAAAAAGCATACCTGCTGCAATCGCTGCAAAAAACGTTTTTTTCATATTCTGATTATTTTAGTGGATTACTTTTTACGCCTTCAAATGTCATCTTCACAGGGACGATATGGCCATTTTCGTCGAAAAACATTTCGTCGATACATGTTTCCCTGTCGTCGCGATGTTTTTCAGTAAGTGGGCGACGGTGATATACCATATACCATTTGTCGGACTTCGGTTCGTGGATAATAGAATTATGTCCGGCTCCTGTAGCTATACCCGCCTCTTGT
Source organism: Prevotella sp. 10(H) (assembly GCF_000711235.1). Taxonomy (GTDB): domain Bacteria; phylum Bacteroidota; class Bacteroidia; order Bacteroidales; family Dysgonomonadaceae; genus Dysgonomonas. Next base: position 334,556 of record NZ_JOMI01000003.1, read on the forward strand.
TCCAGAATTGTACCGATACGTTCGAACGGACCGAACGGACTATCCGAAATAGCGTAAGCCACCTTGTAGTTAGGTCCACCCCAGCCGCCTTCCGACCAAAGGAAGTAATATTTGTCGTTTTTGATGAACATGAACGGACCTTCTACGTAATTTTCAGGAGTCACTTCCTTATACATTGTACCGTCTTCCATCGGAACGATAGCTGTGAAATCATCGTTGAGTTTAGCTACATTACAATGTCTCCATCCTCCGTAATATATGTAATAGCTACCGTCTTTATCTTTAAAAACATATTGGTCGATAGGTTGAGCACCGTTGTAGAACTTGTCTATAAGCGGTTTTCCGATATGGTCTTTGAAAGGACCTTCCGGTTTGTCGGCAACAGCAACGCCTATGCCTCCGTATTCATCGTCGCTCTGTATATCATTTCCTCCAAAGAAAAGGAAATACTTGTCATCTTTCTTTAAGATGGCAGGCGCCCACAAGGCACGGTTGACCCATTTCACACCGGAAGTATCGATGACACGCTCGTGTTTTGTCCAGTTGACAAGGTCGGGCGATGAAAAGGCATCCATGAATACCTGTTTTTCATAAAGATCCGAATATGTAGGATAAATCCAGTATTTATCGTCGAAAATAATGCCTTCCGGGTCAGCATACCTTCCTTCGAATATAGGGTTGCCAGACATTTCTTTAACTTCTTCAACCGGTTGTTTGTTTTGTTTGCAGGCCTGTACCATAAAAATGCCTGCAATGAGTAATAGTAAATAATAGTTTCTCATGAAAAAATCACATTTTTGTTAATGACGCATAAAATTAGAAATAATTTTAATTCAATCTCTTCTATTTTGTAATATTTTGATATTTATCGTTAATAAACTACCTTTGCTATGGTAAGAAGAGAATTTTTTGGTAAAAAGTCCCCATTATTAAGGAAATTGTAATTATATAATAACTATTTGAAATAAAACGATGAAATCACTATATACTTTCGATGAGGTTCTGGATATTGTAAATAATCATATTGCAGATATAAAATATACGACTGAACCAATATCTTTATTCGAACCGATATCGTATATATTGTCTTTAGGCGGAAAACGTGTGCGTCCTGCATTATCACTGATGTCTTATAACCTCTATAAAGATGATGTGGAACGTGTAATGCCTATCGCTTTGGCTATAGAAGTGTTTCATAATTTCACACTTTTGCACGACGACCTCATGGACAAGGCGGATATGCGCAGAGGAAAGCCTACCGTACATATTAAATGGAACGATAATACGGCTGTTCTGTCCGGAGATGCGATGCTCATAGAAGCATATAAGGAAATAGCTAAGACCGAGACCGGATTTTTACCTCAGGTTCTCGATTTGTTTTCGGTAACTGCTACTGAAATCTGTTGCGGACAGCAATATGATATGGAATTTGAGAAACGCCTCGATGTTACCATTCCCGAATATCTGGAGATGATACGCCTCAAAACTGCAGTATTGCTGGCATGCGCCTTGAAAGAGGGTGCTATTGTTGGCGGAGCTTCAGCTGAAGATGCCGACAATCTGTACGATTTCGGTATCAATGTAGGGCTGGGCTTCCAATTGCGTGACGATTTATTGGATGTATATGGAAACAGTGACAGTTTCGGGAAAAAAATCGGCGGAGATATTCTCTGTAATAAGAAGACTTTCCTGCTGATAACTGCTTTATCCGATCCGGCTGCTAAAGAAGAATTGCAGACATGGATCAATAAAACGGACTTTGATGAAAATGAAAAAATCAAGGCTGTTACTAAAATCTATGACAACTTAGACCTGAAAAAGAAATCGGAGGATCTAATTGCCGACTACTACGAAAAGGCGGTATCCTGCCTGAATAAAGTGGATATAAACGAGGAAAGAAAAACAGAACTACATAAATTAGCAAAAAACCTGATGTCCAGAACATCGTAATTTTAAACCTTAACTATTATGCCCTATCGCCGTTTACCTAACACAGATAATGCGCGGATAAAAGCATTAAGAACCGCAATAGAGAAACATAATTCTCTCTTCGGGCGGGATGTTATATCCTTAGATGTACGCAAACTGGAGCATATGCTCCGCACTTTCGAAAATGCACAACAACGTTATCGCGAGAGTCTCGAAAAACAGGCTTCTTCAAACAAGAAATTTCAAAAACTGATAAAGAACGCAAGACTCTACATTTCGCATTTTATACAGGTACTCAACTTTTGTGTGATCCGTAATGAAATTAAGAAGGAACAGAAACAGCTTTACAGTATCGACCCTGATAATTTTACAGTACCCGATCTCACAAGCAACGATGCTTTGCTATACTGGGGCGATAATATCGTAAAAGGGGAGCAGGCTAGACTTTTGCAAGGTGGAACACCTGTTTATAATCCGACTATTGCGAGGGTAAATGTGGCTTTTTCTCAATTTAAGGATGCATATTTTAATCAGAAAACATATCAGAATACAACTTCCCGACAATTGGAGATATTGAGCCAGCAAAGAGAAGACATAGATAATGTACTGTCCACATTGTGGAATCAGATAGAAGCCGCTTTTGCCAATCTTCCGGCTAATGAAAGGCTTGAAAGATGCAAGGAATACGGCGTAGTATACTATCTGCGGAAAGAAGAAAAGGAGAAAACTGAAAGTGAGAATAATTGATACCCATTCACATATCTATTCCGAAGAATTTGATAATGACATCGATGATGTTATTGAAAGGTCGAAACAAGCCGGAGTAGAAAAAATATTATTACCGAATATCGATGTAGAATCGCTCGGTCGTCTGCATGCTATTTCCGACCAATATAAAGGATACTGTATTCCTATGATGGGTTTGCATCCTACAAGTGTGGGGGAGGACTGGAAAGAACAATTGGATTTAATAAAACAGCAATTTTCAGAACGATCATATATTGCTGTAGGTGAAATAGGACTCGATCTTTATTGGGATAAGACGTACGAGAAAGAGCAAAGACTGATTTTCGAAGAACAACTTTGTTGGAGTATTGAATATAATCTACCTGTAGCTATTCATTCGCGGGATGCAATATTTCAGTGCATTGAATGTATCCGGAATGTGGGCGCTGATCGTTTGAGAGGGGTATTTCACAGTTTTGGCGGAAGCGAAGAAGAATTGGAGAAAATATTATCTTTAGGTAATTTTCTGTTGGGGATAAACGGAGTTGTTACCTTTAAGAATTCTACTTTATCTACAATACTGAGAAAAACAGATTTAAATCATATTATTATTGAGACCGATGCCCCTTATCTGGCACCTGTTCCGTACAGAGGCAAGCGGAACGAATCGTCTTATACGGTAAAAGTAGTTGAAAAATTAGCCGAGATATATGAAACGACACTGGAAGAAGTGGGACAAATAACAACACAGAATGCGGCTGAGTTATTCAGTTTGCAAAATATATAATTTTACCTCATTTTGAAGAATGAATCTGATCAAGTGAAGAAGCTGGGATACATAGATAGTCTCAGAGGATTTGCAGTATTGGCTGTGCTTATGGTGCATTGTGCCGATTACGGTACGAATAATTATCCTGATATTATCGAATCTATAACGGGCAACGGTGGTCGTGGCGTCCAGCTGTTTTTTATTGTGAGTGCGTTTACATTATTTTTGTCGTTGCATCACAGATCGAAGAAGGAAAATAATGTATATTCCAATTTCTTCATACGCCGGTTTTTTCGGATCGCTCCCATGTTTTATCTCGCCATAATATACAATGTGGTAGAAAGGCTTTTTATGGGATACGTGTTAATTGGCTATTATCCCGATGTCACGCCGTGGTCGGTTATATCAAGTGTCTTTTTTCTGCATGGATTAAGTCCATACTGGATAAATAATGTAGTTCCCGGAGGATGGACAATTACAAATGAAATGATGTTTTATTGTATGATTCCTTTTTTATTCAAAAAAATAAAGAACCTTAATCATGCAGCTATTGCATTTATTATTGCTGTTTTTATACAACATTGCTTCATCTTTTTAGTGAAACAAGTTCCTTTTGCAGAACCTCATTTTATGAAAGGATTTTTATTTTTCTTTTTACCTAATCATCTTCCTGTTTTTGCATGCGGTATTTTTCTGTACTTCCTTGTTTATACTCCAAAAGAGCAATGGAAAATAAATCCGCTTATCTTATTGTTTTTCCCCTTATCGTTTCTTTTGCAGTTAGCGACCGGGCGTGAATTATATTCCCAACATGTGCTGTTCTCGTTCGCTTTTGTCGCATTTGCATATGTTTTGTCCATAAAGGAATTTAAGATATTTGTAAATCCGGTAAGCAGATTTCTTGGAAAAATCAGCTATAGCATGTATTTAGTACATTTCGCAGTTCTTCATTTACTATTTAAATTCGATTTTCTCGACTATGTGTCTACTGGTACGGTAATAGAAAGTTTGCTCAATCTCGGAATCAGATATTCAATAGTTATATTACTTACTGTTATTATCTCTTATATAACATACCGGTTGATAGAGAAACCTTTCCAGCAATTAGGTAAAAGAATCATAAAGAAACGTGAGACAAAAACGGGAATGAAAGAAGCGAATTTAAATTCTATCTGATATAATACTATTTCCGATCTTTTGCCAATTCCGAAATATCCCTTATCTTTGCACACGCTACAACCAAAGGACAATGGAGAGGTGCTCGAGTGGTTGAAGAGGCACGCCTGGAAAGCGTGTATACCCCTAAAGGGTATCGAGAGTTCGAATCTCTTCCTCTCCGCAATTATTACTGATAATCAGTAGTTTATAAAATTTACACCCAGTTTTACATCCTAAAATGTAGAACTGGGTGTTTCTCTTTTATATTATTAGATAATAATTTTCGACTATTGGTTCTAGGCTTAATCAATCTGTATGTGATGCGATTGAAATCTATCATTTTTTTATCATACGAGCAAAAAAGATACCTCCTGCTTTGTTACCCGAATTAGCTTTCAGTTTCACTGTAATCTTAGTTTTATCCTTAGTCAAGTGGTGAGGTACTGCATACTCACGATCAAAAAACTCATTTGGGATATGCGCTGTCAGTTCTTCTGATGCAATTACTTCGTCGTCTACCAATATATCAAATTTACGTCCACCGCCATCGCTACCCCAATAGGTAAGAATCAAACCGGCAGGAACTTTCGGGTCTACTGTCATCTCAAACGAAAAATATCCGTCGTTAGAGTCGCACCACTTTCTGCCAAGTGCACCTTCACCTTTACTTACATTGATGCCCTGGAAGTTATGATCTACTTCCTGCTGTTGTTCATTCGGACGGAAATAATCAAGAGTAAGTCGTTCCAACTCCTTCAGACGTTCTTCTTCTTTCTCAAATTCTTCTTTTACGGCGTCCCATTCTTTAGGAGAAAACGTATCAAAATAAATCGCATAATTTCCATCGTGCTTCTTATAGAAAGGTATCATATTCAAATTGATCGGAAATCCCGTTTCGCTTCTGAATGCAGTTCTACTACTATTAGTAGGCTTGATCCAAGTACTGATATTCTTATCTTTTTCCAAGAAAACAACTGTCCTTGCATCCGGTTGTGTTTCCCCTGCCAATACAATAGGACCGTTCATATAAGCTGCCTTATGATCGTCGCCCAATAGCATTTCTTTACGAAGTGTTTTTATCATTTCCACCTCTATTCTATCTCCATTTTTCCATGTACGTTTGATTGATACATACGAGCCGGGAGTTGTTTTCAATGTCTGAACTTTGCCGTTTACCTTCACTTTAAAACCTGCAGTAGACCATTCGGGATAACGAACATGAAATGTCAGTTCTTTTTTAGTATCGGTATTGATGATTATCTCTGATTTATCCGTATCTGGGAAACTTGTCTGTTGAGTAATAGTCATACCCTTTCTGTCCCAATTCAAAACGGAAGGGATGAAAAGGTTGACCCAAAGTTCATTTTCATTTTCAGAGTAAATGCTTTCTGCATATTTTACATGATTCTCAAATCCTGTTCCTACACAACACCAAAAACTGTTGTCCTTATTAGAATAACGTTTGGTAGAATTGTATGCCAATGGCAGATAGTATACCACCATACCCGTTTTAGGATTTTGTGATGCCAAAATATGGTTGTACAACGCTCTTTCATAATAATCCATATATTTAGCATCTGGTTGCCATGCAAAAAGGTGACGGGTCAGTTTCAACATATTGTATGTGTTGCACGTTTCGGTAGAGGTGTTCGACAAGGTTAGTTTTCCAGATTCACCGAAATGTTCGTGATCGCTGTTACCCCCTATACAGTATGATCGATTTTTGGTAATGATCTCCCAAAAATATGTAGCTATGTTTCTGTTTTTCTCCTCGCCAAGCAACTCGTAGGCACGCGCCTCACCGGTTATTTTAGGTATCTGCGTATTGGCGTGAAGTCCTGCCAACTGGTCTTTTTGCTGTGATAAAGGATCAAGCACCGCTTTATGATAGAATTTACGAGCCAGTTCCAAGTGTTTCGGATCGCCTGTAATGGCATATACATTGTATAGTGCATCATTCATACCGCCCGTTTCGCAATGCAACATTTGCTGCCATTGTTCATCAGTCAGAGGTTCAAACTTTTTACAGGCCCAATTCGTTTGATTTATCACAATGTCCTTAGCCGTCTCGTTACCAGTATACAGGTAAATGTCAGTTAGTCCTGCCCATAGTTTATGCAGGTTGTACCATGGCACCCATATAGTGTTCAACCAACCGGTTCCATCTATATGTATCTTTCCTGCCAGTACATCATCCCAAAGCTGGTCGCTGCCGGGTATAGCATCTACATAGCCTCCGCGTGCATCCTGACATTTTTTTAATTCTGCTATACAATACTCTATCTTCTCTAATACTTTAGTGTCGCCCGTAGCACCGTAAAGCATAGACATGGCAGACAAATAGTGACCGAAACAAAAACCGCTCTGTGAAGTATTTTCCCAACCGCCGTAAATAGGAGCTTTGGGTTCGAAGCCTGCATTCTCGTGAAAACGGTGTAGAAATCGATCCGGCTCTAAAGACATCAGCCAGTTTTTATCGGCTTCCATCGCCATCTTAAACGGACTTTCCAGTAAACGAATTTGTTTTAAAGACACAGGATACGCCTTTATTTCTATTCTTGGCGTTACGCTCAAGCGTGTTTCATTGATAAGCGGAACGTAGCTTTGAGCTTTAATGCCCGACATTAAAAGTACGCAAAATAGAAGTAATGTAGTTTTTTTCATTATTAGATAATAAATGTATTCAGATTGCTTAAAAATATTAACAGTAAAAGTATTAAAATAATATCTTTTCCCAAAGAAATTTATTTTCTTCGACATTCACTATTGTCATCCAAGCCAATATAATGTCTCCAAAGAGTTTTCCATCTCTAAAATTTTGAATTTATTAATCCTAATATATACTATTACAGAATACAATAAAATGTTAACAATACATCTCCCAGGCATCAGAATACATGTTCTTATGTTAAAACCCTATATCACATGTTTATAGCGTTAAACTTTCAACTTTTGAGAGTGTTAATGAAAAGGAGGGAATCATGTAATTAATTAAAATTAAAAGTTATGGAAAGAACAAAATTTGTGGGGGTATGGGGCAGAGTATCCTGGGGGAGCGTTATTGCCGGAGTTATAACAGTAATTGCAATATCTATTCTTTTATCTATTTTAGGATCGAGTGTGGGTTTATTTATGTTCGACCCTACGTCGGGTGATCCTGTTTCAGGTATTGGTACTACTATGGGTATATGGACGGTAGTTTCGCTCTTGTTAAGTCTTGCAGCCGGTGGTTTTGTAGCGGGTAAATTGTCCGGATCGGATGGAATGATACACGGATTCTTGGTTTGGGCATCTACGCTGATTATAGGAATAATTTTCGTGGTGATGATCGCAGCCAGTGCTGTCAGATTAACTACAAATATACTTGGTTCCGTAACATCTGCAGCGGGAAGCATACTTTCAGGCGCGGGTTCGATGGTAGGAAGCGGCGTATCGGGTTTGGCCGATGAGGTTCAGAATGTTTTCGGAGATATAGAATTCGATGCCGGAGATGAAAATACGAATGTCCGTCAGGATATCCGTACTGCATTACGTAAGAGTGGTGTAAAAGAGTTTCAACCTGAGTATCTGCAGAATCAGATGAAAGGTGTAAAAACCGACTTCGACCGTTCTGTAAAAAGACTGGCTACGCACCCTAATGATGCAGAAAGTATCATCAACAGCTTCCTCGACAAGGTGAAGAAAAGAGGCGAAACTTATGCTCAGAATATAAACAGGGACGATTTGAATAAGGCTATCGCTAATAATTCAAATTTATCTAAAGCTGAAGTAGACAAGGCTGTAGACGAATATATTGAGCTTATAGATAAAGCAAAAACACAAGGGCAGGAACAAATACAAAATCTCGAACAATCGATAGATCAGGCTAAAAGAGATTTAGAAGCATTCAAACAAAAAGCATTGGAGGAAGCCGATAAAGCAACAAATGCAGCAGCATGGTCGGGAATAATTTCATTTATATCTATGCTGATAGGAGCAGTACTTTGTATCTATATGGGATTCTTCGGTACCCGTAAGACAAGACAGGGATACGAAGCTTAAGAATTCTGTTATAAAATATACTATACCAAAGAAGAAGCCACTGATATTTTTATCAGCGGCTTTCTTTTTATTACGATCGCAGCTGTAATTATTACTAAAAATCAATTTTTGATATTCGGTAATAATTCCTCAAATTTGCACTCCGAAAAATAATACTATGAAAAAGATAATATCCATAATAACTCTGATACTAAGTACCGCTACACTGATATACACGGGAGTGGATATTTTTGAAGATGATGAATATCTTACCGGAAAAGTAGTGAAGGTAGCAGATGGAGACACATTTACCTTACTCACTAACAGTAATGAAAAAATCCGTATCCGCCTGTACGGAATAGATGCACCGGAAAACGGACAGGATTACGGCTCCAAATCACGACAATATCTGAATGATCTTTGCTATGGAAAACAGGTACGTGTGCAGAAAATAGACACCGATCATTACGGGCGTACATTGGGAGTAGTATTTGTAGACGGAATAAACGTGAACGAAGAACTTGTCCGGCAAGGTTTGGCTTGGTATTACAGGGAATATGCCGACGACCCCTTTCTCGAAGCATTGGAATTATCAGCACGTGATAAAAGAATAAATATATGGAGTATGAAAAACCCTGTACCACCTCACGAATTCAGAAGAAATAAAAGAAAGAAGTAATATCAGGATTTATAATCCTTTATACTCACATATCTGATTTCTATTGTGTATTATCTACAATGTGCCAAATTAATACAAATTATCCTCTCTTTAGCCTCTCTTATTCATTTTGCTTCTGATATTTTTGTATAAATGACTTTTATAATAAATGCCATAGTCATGATCATATGAAATGGGAAAAGAAAAATCATAAATAAGAAAACAAAACCTATTCTTATTGTGGAGATTTATATATCAAACAACGGAGACAATTATTATTTCTTTTTTGATTAAAAAAATCAGAGGCATACAAATAACAAAGCTTATGAAAAATCATATTTCAAACCAGTGGGCCATATCCCTCAGTCTATTGCTGACTATTTTATTTTCCAGCACTTGTACGGGAATTAAGGCCCAATCTATTTACGGGAACTTTCCGGTTGAAGAAAGCTTCCTAAGCGGCTCAAAGCCAACTTTTGTAGACGTACCGGGAAATAACCCGAATGTCTTGTTCACTACCAGAGGAGTCCAATTAACAAAAAATATTCAATCTCAGTTTGGAGGTATTTTCATTAATAACCGCAGATTAACTTCTAAAAACGGAGTACATATAGAATTCGATTATATGATGTACGGGCGTGGTTCAAGTGCCGGAGGTGATGGACTGTCGGTATTTTTGTTCGATGCAAAAACAAAAAATCCTAATATTGGAGCTGAGGGGGCCGGAATCGGTTATGCATACAACTGGGCCACTTCATCAACAAGTTATCGTAGATTAGGATTGTCGGGCGCTTATGTAGGGATTGCTCTTGATTCATACGGGAATTACAAGGGATTAAGATATCAGGGTAATCCGCCCTCACAGGTACAGGGTATTCCTTTTGGGATTAGTATTGATGGAAAAATTGAAGCAACAGAGAATACCCGTGACAATATAACTATAAGGGGAGCTGCAGGTAAAGGATTTACTGCAAATAACGGTGCAAAAGTATTTACTATTCCCGATGGCTATGCCGGTTATCCTGTGCTGATAACACAGTCGACAAATACAAATAAAGGCTTTGTAATAACAGAACCCGGCGATTTATCCGGATATAATGATTCCCGATATGTTGCGAAAGCTTCTACAAAAAAGAAGAATAATTTCGCCATCAGTGGAGATACTCAATTTAATTCTCCAATGGACAGAGGGTATAGACGTGCAATTATAGAACTATTTCCTGTACCGGAAGGTGATCCGGATGGCGGCTTTTATATAACAGTAGCCATAGAGCATGATACTAAAAGAGATACTATAATATATGACTATCATTATAAACAATCATTTCAGTATCAGGAAAATGCAGCTATACCATATCGTTACAATGAGGACATTCCTATATCTACGCCACCTATAAAGACTTTAGATGCTCAGGTTCCCGACTCATTTAAGATTGGTTTTGCCGCTTCAACGGGCAGGGAAATTAATTATCATTATATAAAGAATGTAAAGATATCTTTGCCGCGTGCAGCAGAGGCAAATCTGGACTCGGCACGTATCGATATGGGCGGGCTGGCGGTGATAAATCCGTTGGATAATGATATCGCTTATACCGGAACTATCAGTAGGAACCAGATTGGTAAAAAAGATTATATCGATGAGAAAGAATTCAGATTTGTAGATAATAGCGGTACTGTATACAAACTGGGTTCGGGACAGACACAGATAGAGGTGATGACAGCCGACGGCAAGTGGGTGTATAATTATACAACTAAAGCAGTGACATTCAGGCCTAAGTCCGGATTTTTCGGTGCAGCCACAATCCGTTACAATATACGGGGAAGTAACACCAATGAGATGCCTTATGCCGACGATGCTTACCGCTCGTTGAACAGGGATATTATAGTGTATGTAAATGAAGGCCCGGCAAAACCTACTTCTATCGTAACCAACAAAATGGTGACTAACAGAGGTTCGAATAAATAAAAGAAAAGAGGGGCTATTATTGACCCCTCTCATTTTATCCTTATTTGAAATATCCCTGATATGATATTTCATCGCGGTTTTGGGTTTTTACCGTAACTGTTCCGTTCCCCTCTTTATCCATTTTCATTCCTATAATCATGTTATTATCTATAATATCATAGATATCCTGCGGTGATATAATTATTAAAAAAACATCTTTCTTTTTATCATAACTAACGGTAGAGATAGACTGCCGGGAATCCATATCCGCCATTATTTCAAGCCTGTCTACAGGTCGCAGAAAAAAGTATCCCAGATACGGTAGCTTAATATCCAGATCGGTAGTAGTTACTTTTATATAGCAATCGATAGGACTGATATCTATATCCGATCCTAGTTCCGTAGTAACTTTCATAGGATAGAATGCAAAATCCGGAAGTACTACTTTATTTATATTTGCTGTTCTCTCCTGAGCCTGTTTCAGTCTGGTGTGAATATCCGAATCTGTTTGTCCGGATATATTCAATATGGCTGAATAGAGGACAAGCATTAAAATTATCTTTCTCATCTGATCTATATTTATTTACGGGTGTCTGATATAAACATTTTATGAGGCTTCAGGTTTTAAAAAAGATGTTATTTAATAACCTGCTTTTAGTTAAGAAAAGGGATAAAATAAAAAAGCAGATATAAATACTATATCTGCTTTCCGGATTATATATAATCACCTGCTTATTTATGAATTATAACCCTGCTTTCGAGTGGTTGGAATTCTTTTGGCGCAGGTTCGCTGGTTGGAATACCGAATGGCATTTGTGCTATCAGTTTCCATTTTTCGTTTATATTGAAGGCTTTCGCCACTTCTTCGTCTATTATCGGATTGTAATGTTGTAATGATGCTCCGAATCCTGCTTCTTCCAGCAATGTCCATATTGCAAACTGATGCATTGCCGATGTTTGCTGCGACCATACCGGAAAGTTATCACTATATGAAGGGAATGCGTGCTGTAGGCCTTCCACTACGCTTTCATCTTCATAAAACAATATTGTACCATATCCGGCTGCAAAAGCATTATCAATTTTAGCTTCTGTAGAAGGGAATGCATCTGCCGGAACTCTTTGCTTGAGAATCTTCTTTACTATATTCCAGAGTTTTTTATGGTTTTCATTCAAAAGGAGAACCACCCGTGTAGATTGTGAATTGAATGCCGAAGGAACATTGAGTACTGCAAAATCGATAATTTCTTTTAAATCATCGTTTGATATCGGACTTTTGTCACTGATACTGTAATACGTTCTACGGCCTTCGATTGCTTTTTTCAGATTTTTCATAATGTCTTTTGTTTTTTGTGCTTATTATTATAGTTAATTTATATATTAAACGGCAGAGGTAGGGCAAAAGTTTTAATAATAGCTATAAAAAGAATAATAGTTACCTCTTTAAATATCTATATATCTAAGTATTTCGTACATTTGTGGCTGATTTTAATAATTAACATATGCCTTTTTCCGGAGTTATATTCGATTTTAACGGTACTCTTTTCTGGGATACCAAATTGCATAATAAAGCATGGGATATTTTCCTTACAAAACACAATTTATCCCTTTCCGATGAAGATAAGTTTACGAAACTTCACGGAAAAAACAATAAGGATATATTCACTTCTATTTTCGGGAATCAACTAACTGATCACGAAATAAGCGACTTTGTACTGGAAAAAGAAGGCCTTTACCAGCAGCTTTGCCTACAGACCAATATGCAGCTGGCTCCCGGAGCAACGGATTTTCTCGATTTTCTGAAAAGCAAATCCATACCTTTTACAATAGCGACGGCATCGGGCAAAGAAAATGTCGATTTTTATTTTAAATATCTGCCGCTCGATAAATGGTTCGAATACGATAAAGTCGTTTACAACAATGGTAAAATAAAGGGAAAGCCCGATCCGCAGATATATCAGACAGCGCTTTCGGTAATAGGTAAAAAACCGGAAGAAGTTATTATATTTGAAGATGCTATAGCCGGATTACAGGCTGCAAAAAATGCTCACGCCGGGAAAATTATTGTAGTAGATTCTAATGATGATGATTATACCGATTGGGCGGATTGTCAGATTATTAAAAATTTCGACGAAGTAGACAGGTCACAGTTTATCTAATGACGATGAAAATACATACACGGATATGTCCTGTGTGCGGAAGCACTGATTTTATACCTTTTTTGTCATGTAAAGATTATTTGGCGACAGAGGAGGTGTTTGATATAGAACTATGTAATTCGTGCGGATTTGCAATCACTCAGGATTTCCCTTCCGAAGACGAAATAGGCAGATATTACGATGCACCCGAATATGTATCGCATTCCGATACCCAGAAAGGAATAATAAATATATTGTACCATTGGGCACGCAGATTAGCTTTGAAGTCTAAATCGAAAATCGTAATGCGCTATGCATCGAAAAAGACAGGGAAGCTTCTGGATATCGGTTCGGGAACAGGGTATTTCCTGAACAGGATGAAAAGTCTGAAATGGATAGTTACCGGAATTGAAAAATCAGAGGCCGCATGTAAATATGCAAAATCGAAGTTCGATATAGATTGTCAGCATTCGGAATATTTGTATGACATATCGGAAAAAACAAAAGATGTAATTACCATGTGGCATGTGTTGGAACATCTTGAACATCTGAACCGTGTAATGGAGCATCTTGGCAAGATATTAAAAGATGACGGGATAGCCGTAATCGCATTGCCGAATAAAGATTCTTTCGATGCTGCTCATTATAAACAATACTGGGCGGCATATGATGTTCCACGGCATTTATGGCATTTTTCACCTGCCGATTTCGAGCATCTTGCTCGCAGACATCATTTCGAACTGATAGACATCAGGCCCATGTATCTCGATGCATTCTATATCTCTATGCTCAGCGAAAAGCATAAAGGAACATTTCTGGGAAGCCTTGTCGGGCTGTGTAAAGGCGGATGGTTTTTCCTGCGTACACTCGGGAATAAAAAGCGGAGTAGTTCGTTAATTTATATATTGAAGAAAAAATAACAAATACGAAATAAGATGATAAATAAAGAACAGTCATTAATGGGGAAAATATTACCGCATGTAATTGCGATAATAGTATTTCTGGCAATAACGATGATTTACTTTAGCCCGTTGTTAGAAGGCAAGGTGCTTATGCAGAGCGATGTCGCGCATTACAACGGAGCAGCGCAGGAAGTGCGCGAATATTATTACAAAGAAGGCCAATCTTCTGCGTGGACGGGTTCGATGTTTTCCGGTATGCCTACCTATCAGATCGGTATTTGGGGCGGAAGTCCTAATTTTCTCGATTATCTTGAGATTCCGTTAAGGGCATTAGGTGCGGGTACTGCAGGACCTGTGTTTACAGCCATGTTGATGGCATATATCTTGTTTTGTGTTATGGGCTTCCGGCCGGGATTTTCTATACTGGGGGCTGTAGCTTATTCGCTTTCATCCTACAATTTTATCATACTTGATGCCGGCCATGTGACTAAAGCATGGGCGCTGGCCTATATGCCGTTGATAGTTGCAGGGCTGATGGTGCTATTCAGGAAAAAGGTATTTTTGGGTGGATTGCTTATTGCTTTGGGGCTTGCTTTACAGATAAAGAGTAATCACTTGCAGATGACATATTATACAGCAATACTTTGCGCAATCCTTTTCATAGTTTTTGCTATACAGATGATTGCCGAAAAAGATATAAAGACCTTGCTCAGGGCATCAGGCATATCTCTTGCGGCTGTAGTTATTGCCGCATTATGCAATATGGGAAGTATCTATGCCAATTTGGAAATGGCCCGCGAAAGTACACGCGGAAAATCGGAACTGACTGCTTCATCTGATAATTCTCAGGAGACTGCAAAACAATCGGCAGGACTCGATAAGGATTATGCTTTTGCATGGAGTTATGGAAAAGCGGAAACTTTTACACTGATGATACCGAATATGAACGGAGGTTCCTCTGGTGGCAATCTGGATCAGTCTTCAAATCTTTATCAGGAAATGGTAAAGAATGGTGCTCAAGTGGATGCGAATGGCGTTCGCGCGAATACATATTGGGGAGCACAGCCTTTTACGGAAGGGCCTGTATATTTCGGAGCGATTATTTGTTTTCTTTTTCTTCTCGGAATGATTGTAATAAGGAGTAAGGTGAAGTGGGGGTTATTTGCAGCAACTGTATTATTTATATTCCTTGCATGGGGTAGTAATATGGAGTGGTTCAACGACCTGTTCTTCTATCATTTCCCATTATACAGCAAGTTTAGGGCGGTATCTACCGCGTTGGTAATTCCGGCTCTCACCATGGTAATTATTGCCGTATGGGGTTTAAAGGAATTTCTATCTGGTGAGGCCGATAACGAAAAATTGAAAAAGGCTTTATATATTTCGCTGGGTGTGGCAGGCGGCTTATGCCTGTTCTTCTGGATAATGCCCGGCTTTTTCTTCAATTTCACTGCTGCGGCAGATGAGGCGTGGCGCTCGCAGGTTCCCGACTGGTACTATAATGCGCTGCTTGCCGACCGTAAAGATTTATTATCTTCCGATGCTTTGAGGTCATTAGTATATATATTGCTTGCTGGAGCCGTATTGTTCTTCTCATTGAAGACCAAGATGGAAAAACAGAAAGTATCATTGTACGCTTCCATAGCTGTTATTATTCTTGTATTGACAGATTTATGGGGAGTAGATAAGCGCTACCTGAACGATTCTAATTTTATAAATAAAAGTACGTATCAGGCACAGAGTTTCCCTCAATCTACTGCCGATAAGATAATACTGCAGGATAAATATCCGTCATACAGGGTATTAAATCTTCAAAATACTTTTAAGGATGCAGCTACTTCTTATTACCACAAGTCGATAGGAGGCTATCATGCGGCCAAACTCAAACGTTATGATGAATTGATCAGTGCTAATCTCGGTAACGAGGTCGGATTTCTTCAGCAGAAGGCCAATGCGCAATTGCAGCAGGAAATAACCAAGTTGCAGCAAGGACAAGGCAATCCTCAGACTATCAGTACTTCTATGCAGGATAGTATTACACCGATATTCAGTGTAACTAAAGCGTTGAATATGCTGAATGCAAAATATGTTATCTATCATCCGGAGCTTGCACCTTTGGTTAACCCATACGCAATGGGCGAGGCATGGTTTGTGCCGGAATACAGACTGGTTAATAATGCTGATGAGGAAATGGCAGCACTCAATAATATTGAACCTTTAAAGACTGCAATAGTCGATAAGCGTTTTGAGCAGGAATTAGCCGGACTTAATATCGTACCTGACTCTGCAGCTACAATAAATATGACAGAGTACAAACCGAATATCCTGACATATAAGTCGAAAGCTGCAACTGAGCAATTAGCCGTATTATCCGAAATCTACTTCTCCGACGGCTGGCAGGCATATATCGATGGAAAAGAAGTTCCTCACTTCCGTGCCGACTGGACATTGAGGGCATTGCGTGTACCTGCGGGCGAACATGAGATAGTCTTTAAATTCGAACCTAAAGATTATTATACGAGCCGCACGGTTGCTACAGCTTCATCCGGAATTCTATTATTACTGCTAATAGGCATGTTGGTTATGCCTTTTGTGAAAAGAAATAAGGAAACAGAAAAATAAACAGTACTATGAAGTTTTCCGTTATATTCTGTACATACAACAGGGAAAAGTATATCTACAATGCTATGAAGAGTGTTGCAGAGCAGGACTTTCCCCACGAAGACTATGAAATAGTCGTCGTTAATAACAATAGTACAGACAGTACGGAGGATATATGTAATCAGTTTCAGCAAGATTATCCACAGGTGAATTTCCGCTATTTTGTGGAAACAAACCAGGGGTTATCGTATGCCCGCAACAGAGGGGTAGAGGAGAGTAGGGGAGATATCCTTATTTTTGTGGATGATGATGCTACTGTCTTCGACTTTTATCTGTCCTTTGTCTCTGCTTTTTTTGAAGCTCATCCGGCAATAAATGCCTGTGGCGGCCCTATTATTCCCGTATATGAAACGAAGAAACCGCAATGGCTTTCGCATTATACCGAACAACTTATCGGCGGCGCATTGTATCAGGGTAGCAAAGTGAAACCTTTCAAGAACGGTAAATATCCGGGAGGGGGCAATTCTGCTTTCCGCAAAATAATATTCGAAAAATACGGGTTATTCAATGTCGAACTTGGCCGGAAAGGCACAGGGCTTATAGGTGCCGAGGAAAAAGACCTCTACGACAGGCTCAGCCGTGGCAACGAGCAATTCTATTATCTTCCGCAGATGGGTATATATCACTATATTTCTGCAAAGAAACTTACCGAAGAACATTTCAAGGAATTGACCTATTCGATAGGAAAAAGCGAACGTATCCGCACCAAAGGAGTTTCGGAAGAAGCATATAAAAAAAGGGTATGGGCCGAAGTTAAAAAATGGATAGGTTCTATCGGCCTGTTTTTCTTTTACCTGTTGAAATTATCAGCTGTAAAAGGCTGGAGATTATTAGAATTCAGATGGTATGTGACGAAAGGATTATTAGGGAAATGACTTATTAGAAAAGTTTTATTTATTAATATTCTTACTGTTGTATAAAGTGTTAAATGCCTGACTTTGTTAATGGTAAAAGTGTTAGTTTTTGTAAATATGCACTACAAGTTTATTTCTTGTATTATATTTGCCGGACTAATATAAAACGTGTAACAGCAAATACATATGAAAAAGGATAAGAAAAAGACCTTTCTTACGATTGCGGTTTCTGTTGTCATTGTAGCAATTCTGCTCTTCTTTCTCAAAGGCAGTATTTATCGTATGGCAGTGAAATATGAAGATGTCGGAGGCCGTAAATCTTATGAAATAAAGGACGATAAACTATCTTCTTATATAAATCAGAGTTTGCCGAACGATGAATCACTCGATGCCAATATCGATATAGAAACTATCATCGATTTATCTTTAGATATAACAGGAAATGCTTTGGAATTCTCGACATTTTATGGCGATAGTGATCCGGTAAAGTCCTTTGAGAACAGAGGTGCAAATTGTGTCGGCTACGCAACATTTACATCTGCAGTCGGGAATTACCTGATAAAGCGTTTCGGGATGGAAAGAGAGTGGGAGGCAAAGCCTAAAAAGGGAAAGCTCTACTTATTCGGCAACAATATGCATAAGAATGCAAAAGACGGTTGGTTCAAAGACCATGATTTTGTTGTTTTCAGGAATAAAGGCACAAAAGAAGAAATATATGTTGACCCTACAGCGTACGATTATTTCGGTGCCCGCAGGGTAGACAAGCGTCAGAAATAGATTCGGGTATTTTGATTACTTCTGTTCAGATAAAAGAATATGCTTATAGTCTTGGCTTCGGCGCTTGTGGTATCTGTAAAGCGGAAGAAGTCGGAGATGAAAACCGTGATGCATACGAAGAATGGATAAGGAATTCATATCAGGCCGATATGGATTACATGCAGAGGAATGCAGATAAACGGTGTGACCCTGTTTTGCTGGTAGAAGGGGCGAAGTCTGTCGTTAGTGTTGCATTGAATTACTATCCGGAGAAAAAGCAGCCGCAAGATCATCCTCAGTTTGCCTATTATGCTTACGGAAAGGATTACCATGATATTCTGAAAATAAAACTTCAACAACTCTTCGATTTTATTAAGTCAATTGAACCGACAACAGAGGGACGATGTTTTGTCGATACTGCACCAGTGTTGGAGCGTTATTGGGCAGCTAAAGCAGGGATAGGCTTTATTGGGAAAAATTCATTAATCATCATTCCTAAAAAGGGATCATACTTCTTTTTAGGAGAATTGATTATAAATCTCGAATTGGACTATGACGAGCCTTTAGCACTTTCGTGCGGAAGCTGTACACGCTGTGTGGATACATGTCCGACAAAGGCTATAACAAGTCCTAAGATTGTGGATTCCAATAAATGCATATCCTATCAGACTATAGAGAATAAAGGATCTATTGACGAAAATATTGCCCCATCAATGGATAACCGTTTTTATGGTTGTGATATATGTCAGCAGGTTTGCCCGTGGAACCGTTATGCCCAGCCTCATAGTATATCAGAATTTAATCCGTCTGAAGATTTTCTGAATTTATCATTTGAAAAACTCGATAACCTGAGCGAAGAAGAATACAGAAAAATATTTAAAGGATCGGCGGTGAAAAGGGCAAAGTTCAGTGGGTTGAAAAGGAATTTGGAGACAATAAAACGGAACAGGAAGTAATATTAGTATCTGAAAAACGTTTATATAATTATGGAAAAGATAAAATATATAGTTATAACAGTTTTTTTACTTTTTATATTCTCTTCTTGTGGAAAGGAGGAGGAAAAAAATGTTATTCCGGCAGAACGCGTAAATTTTAGAATAAATTTGAAGATAGATAATGAGCTCCGTGCCCCCGGAGGTTATAAAGAATATGTAAGAGGGAAGCACCCATTACTGGAAGGTGAAGCACTCGGTTTTGGTGGATTATTGGTTATAAATAGCTTTTATGCAACTAATACTCCCGACCTACTAGCGTATGATCTTAGTTGCCCCAGCGAAGCATTGCGAACAGTTTTGGTATCTGCAACCAGCGACGGCAAAGCTAAGTGTTCGAAATGCGGCAGAATCTACAATCTGATGGAAAACGGACGGGTAGTATCTGAATCGTCAGATCTGCATCTGCAACGGTATATAGTGGCTCCTACCAGTAATCCCGATATTTTTTACATCACACGTCAAAATTGACGGAGTAAACCTTGCAGAAAGCAAAAACATTTTTTACATTTGCACTCGCTAAACGGGAACAGCAGTCAAAGTGTTGGCATCAGAAGGTTCCTAAGCAATAAAAATGCGAAAGTAGCTCAGTTGGTAGAGCACGACCTTGCCAAGGTCGGGGTCGCGGGTTCGAATCCCGTCTTTCGCTCATGTTGCTCGGATGGTGGAATGGTAGACACGCAAGACTTAAAATCTTGTGACCATTAGGTTGTGCGGGTTCAAGTCCCGCTCCGAGTACAAACTGAAAATCAGGCGATTACTATAAGGAAGTGATCGCTTTTTTTGTGTTTATACCTTTCGGAAAATACATAAAATAAATAAAATTATAGAACTCATCTGGTGAATGCCTGTTGTATGCAATTATTGATAATGTATTTATATTAATAACTAAACTATATATCGTAATTATGTGTTTAACTATTATGCTTTTTTAATAATCTTGGCGAAAACACAATATAGGCATTAATAAAGGAAGTTAATCAATTCTCAATCTAAAACATTATTTACTATTAAAAACATGCAAAATGAAAAAATTAATAAAGTTATCATTGATTGGTATTTTTTTGATGTGTTTTTCAACTTGTTCAAATTCTGATTTGGATATTGAAAAGGGAAATGATTCTGCAAAAAATGAACCTATTTCAAAATCAAAAACTATAAGAGAATTAAAAGCTTTTAATGATTCAATTATTTTGTTTACAACCACCTGCTTTAAAAAGCAGTTGGTGGAGAAAATTCAAAAATGGTGTAATTGTAGCCTCAGCAGATGCAGTAGGAGCAGCTACTGCAGTTGTAATTACTAAAGAAGCTGCTGCTATTATTGGAGTTGCAACAGGCGGTACCGGTGCGGTAGTAGTATTAAGTGTTGCAGGGGTTCTATGTGGTGCCGGAGCGTCTTTTGCGGCACACGATGCCTTACCCGATAGTCAGGTTACAGAACCTGTTACAATGGAAGCCATATACACACATTTTGATAATCTAGACAAACCTAAAACAGATGTGAAAATTGTACTGAATTTCCCAGATAGATATAAATTTTTAAATTCACTGGGAACGATGCACAATGAAATAATGAAGAAAGAGATAACTTTCCCTAATGTTGATTTACCACCTGTAGCTCTACGATCAGACCCCGAAGAATCAGATCCACCAGGTGGAAATGATGATGAATGTGGAGGTGATACATATTCGGGAAACGAAGCATTTGCTACAGTAGAATATATGGAATATGAACGCTTACTTTTACAATCTGAAACATTAGCAAATGATTTCGTCGCTTTGAAAAACTTTGTATCACAATCTTGTGAAAACGGTATATTTAATAGACAGCAGTTTATTGAGAGAATGGATAATTTTACCGTTAACGAAAAAGATGTTTTTCAACTGTATTACGATGTTTTAATGGAAACTGCAGAGAATATCGATGATGTTATCTCAATCGCAAACCGTTACATAGATGTGATAGAAAATAGCACAGATATTTCTGAACCAGAAAAAGAAAAGATTTTCATAAACATTGCCATATCAGTCAATAGCATTGATTTCTGGAGTAAAGGACTGAATTGAAATAAACTATTCAAATAATTTCCTATATTAATGCCTTATTTATTTATTATTTTTTTCAGTA
This sequence comes from Prevotella sp. 10(H), assembly GCF_000711235.1. Lineage (GTDB taxonomy): Bacteria > Bacteroidota > Bacteroidia > Bacteroidales > Dysgonomonadaceae > Dysgonomonas. The sequence continues at coordinate 356,189 of NZ_JOMI01000003.1, forward strand.
GAATTGCTGGATGTGGCTTTTTTTAAAAAACTCAAAATGGATACCAAAACAACTATACCAGTATATACATAAAAAAATGTACCTTGAAAATGTAGAAGGATTCCTAATACTAAAGCAGATGAGAGTAAAGCAATAGGAAATTTATTAAGTAATTTTTTCATAACATGCGGATTTATAAAATAATTATCTTCAATATACTATAACTTCTCCTTTTTATTATCTATCTCCTCTTGTTTGAAAAGAGAGAGAACTATCGCAAATACAGTAAATATTGTCATTATTTTCATAGTAGTACTCTCACATCCTAAAAGAAAATATAGGAATAGATAGCACAATACAAGAGAAAGAGGTACTCTATTTATTATATCAAGTAATGTTTTCATAATGGGAGCATTTATAAACCATTATCCTATAATCTCTTATAAAGGTATAAATTTCTTCTTTAATAAAAAATACTTTTCTGTCAATTAATTCCCCGCTGCAGCTATCTCCTCTATCTCATCCGATTCATAAATATGAAAACCTACCGTATTTTGTTGGGCTATGCTAAACATCGCATTAGCTACTTTCTTTACACTGATAGCCCTGTATCTTTTGAGTTTACCAATGAAGAATACTCTGAATATTTTCATTGCAAACTCGCTGATCTTTTCACCCAGCCTGAATTCCTTTCTGTTGCCCAGTAGTAGTGACGGGCGGAATATGGATATCGATTGGAAAGGCAGTTGCCTAAGCTCTTCCTCGACGCGACCCTTGGTTCTGAGATAGAAGTTACCTGATTTAGAATTGGCGCCGATAGATGATATAATAGAATATTGCTTTATCCCTTTACTGGCAGCGGCGCGGGCAAATTGTACCGGATATTCCAAATCGACTTTTTCGAATGCTTCTTCCGATCCGGCCTTTTTTATTGTAGTTCCCATGCAGCAGAACATGTCATTGCCCTCTATAAGGTTTTCATACGATTCGGGATTATCAAAATCCACAACATACTGTACCAGCCTCGGATGTGATATCTTGGTGCTTTTGCGGACAAAAGTAATAACCTTTTCATACACATTGCTCGTGAGCAACGTCTTCAGTAGTTGTGAGCCTGTGAGTCCTGAACTTCCTATTATAATTGCTGTCTTAGTCATCTGGGTATGCTTTAAAATTTAAAAGTGGGGCAAAGATAACACTTTATAATAAAACAACAGATTATTCTACGATTTATGCCGGTATCCCTTTCCCTATGTATAGATAAACAAAAATCCTGAATAATTATATGTCCGGACTCCTAATTATACTTAATTGCCCAGCCAATAGCAACAAACTTACAAAATTATTGTATTGAAACTATTGCTTTATAATGTAATTAAAGCCTATCCCAACCTGTATAGGTGTTGAGTTTTTGTGTTGAACAACCTCAGGCTTGACCTTCGAGAAGTCGAAAGTATTGTATCCCAGCCAGCAGCTCATCGCCCAGCGATCATCTATCGGGAATTGGTATCCGGCACGGATTTCGTATGTCAGGCGATATTTATGTGCATTGCCTGTCATACCTTCAGCTTTATTCAGATTGATGCGCATATAGGACAATCGGTTTTCAATGAATACGTATCTCGCCCTGTCTTTTTTGTCATCATAGCCGATAGGCAGATATAGCTTTGGTGCAATGTACGGAGCCCAATATGTACCCTTATAAGTAGTTTTTGTAAAGCTTTGAGGATCACCCATCGGGTCGAGTCCGAAATTTGGGTCATAATATCGGATGCCCTGATTAAAGCCTCCCCCACGGAAACCGGCTTCGATACCGAAAAACATATTTACATCATACTCATACCCTAAGCTTGCGCCTACAGCTACAGGGTCTTTTATCCCATCTTTATTGCTGAATGCATAATTCAGATTAAAAGATGCATCTATATCCAGATTAAGCTTATGACCTTCCTGCGCCAACCCATAGACGGCTAAAAGAAATAATATTACAAATAATAATAGCTTTTTCATATTCTTATATCATTCTACTTCGACAAACATTTTTGAATAATTTACAACTACTTTATCAAACAGTGTAATAAAGCCCATTCCCAGTGCGCCCTCTTCAATACCTTGTTTGGCGTATACAGCATCGATGTTTACTTCAAGATTTTTAAGTTCGGCCTGTTTATTACCTACCTTTATCGGGAAAACAGGCAGGCGGTATATATCTTTTGTCATTACACCTCCAAAGCCGCCGGACAACTTTGACTCCTTCTTTCCTTCCTTTTCTATCTTCTCTTTATGTTTTTGATAATATATATAGTGTAACAATGCTGACGAATTACCTATATCGAAATGCATGATAAGCCTTTCTCCGTCCGAAAATGCTTCCACATAGGGATGCTCGGATATTAGCATTATATTGCTTCCCGTAGACGGCAGAGGAGTTTGTCTTATAGGAAAAACGATTCTCCTTTCTTTGGGATATATCCGGAATTCTCCCGCTGCTTTCATTATCCCTGAACCTAAAACAGCATCGACCTGGAACACCGAATCTACAGCCGGATTAGGCGGAACAACTAATCCTGTAACATTTCTATAAACCATGTTTCCTACCTGCATGCTGTCTATCAGTATATTTTTACCATAGCCGGTTCCTACTCCATGCACAGGTATTGAATCAGCGATTATCCTGTAATTGATATTAGCTGCGAAACGCTCCGAAAGCAGAAATCCTCCGGGGCATCCCGTGTCGAATATAAACGAACTTTCCTGTCCGTTTATTGTAACAGGTACATACATCATTTGCCCGCCCACAGATAAAGAATCTATCCGTATCGGTATTTCGCAATCAGTATCAGGTCGTATTAATTGGGTAGGGGCAATATCTTTCATTTCATTATACAACCTGTGAAAACTTTTGAACTCATTCAGCATGTTCTTATCCATATGTTGCCCCACATCATTCATAAAACCTTCCAAATCCGCTGTTGCCTGTTTGTAGTTACCTTGTTGTGCCAGTAAGGCGCAGCGGCGTAGAAAAAAGCCTTGCACATTCTCAAAGCCAATCTCCTGTTGAAAATTCTGAAACAAATAATCTATATTTTCGAGCGCCATTTCAGGGCGGTTCATAGAAGAATTTAAAACAACATCTACAATTGCTTTTAATGGGGGGCTCAGTTCTTCTTTTACGGAAGAGTAAATCTTGTTCAATTCGATATAATCCCCTTTATTTAACAACTCACCTACTTTTTCATCTGATTTTTGGGCATTCAGGTTTATTCCTATTAGGAAAACAATAATCAAGGCAGGTACATTCTTAATATTCATGGGGCAAAGATTAGGTACTTTACAAATCTAAGAAAAAATATGACAAAATGACCGATATTTTTTATATATTGCAACGTTTTTCTAAACAACTAAAAATGAAACAGCTTATATTGTGCTGCCTGTGTATATTAGCGCTAATGGCCTGTGGTGAACGTAGTAACATCATGGGGCGGTGGGCTATTGTAATTGAAGAATCGGACGATACGTTTATCAGGATGCCTGATGATACGATCGTCAGCCCTGAAATATTGTTCGAATATGATACCGTATATATGGAAGTAAAATCGAGTCAGGGAACAGTGAAAAGCGAATGTTTAGGTATATATAAAGTCAACGGAGACTACATTAAAGTAACGGACAGGTACGGTAAACAACGGGAATGTAAATTTATTATAAAGGAAGATATGCTGACAGTGATGGATAAGGACGATACTGATAAAGTGCTTATGAGACTCCGCAGAATAAAAGAAGACTAAATCTGTATATTTTAATATGAAAATAAAAACTTTACATCTTACTGCACTATACTTATGTGCCGTTTTTTTATTAATGTCGTGCTCAGACGACGATGTTCAGACTAATAAATATGTGCCGGGAGGTGTAATGCCGGCAATATTGGTTGTAGGGCAGAGTAATGCCGAGGGCTGGGCTCCTATCTCATCGGCTCCTCAATGGCTGGCCGATTCCAAGTACAGACTTGAGAACTATGGCATGTGGAATCCTGTTCTGAAACAGTTTCAAACATATCAGCTCGGTGTAAATGTAGGTTCCGGGAATAATGCAGATACGAAATTTGCATTCGATGTATTTTTTGCCAAGGCTTTCTTAAACGATAATAACGATAAATTGCTCTGTATAAAGCATGCTATGAATGGCGCTCCGATATCGGAAAAAGGACACAGGGAAATTGGCCGCTGGCAGCCTAAGACTGAACTGATACCTGACGGTGAAAGAAAATTGGCGATCGAGCTGGCGCAGAAGTTGCAGGACGCAAAAGATTTTGCTCAAAAACATAATACGCAATTGAAAATCATAGCAATACTTTATCATCAGGGAGAAACGGATGCTTACGTGAATGAACGTCTGGTCGATTATGAAGTGAATTTTAAAAACCTTATAACGTACATAAGGGGGATTGCGGGAAGTGAAACTATACCTGTTATCAATGCAGAAGTGTTGCCTTTCAGTAAAAATTCACTTACACTGAATTCTTTATTTTTCCAAATGAACGAATCCGACCCCTATTTGAAAACAGTCAGCATGGCAGGTCATTATACACATATCGGTGACCGCATGCATTTCGATGCTGCTGCATTTGAATATATGGGAACGAAAATGTATGAATACTACAAGGAGATAAAATAATATTGTGTCCTGATCACAAACCTAAAAGCGTATCTATCACCTTATTTTAGCGGATGGAATACGGGATTAGTATTGCCGTCACATTCTGTTTATTTACTTGTCGGGAAAATATATTACCTTTAGTCTGCGTTAATCTACAAAACGGGAAATGCCCGATATAAAAACAATTAAATCGTAATGCAACTTTTTGGTAGAACATTGCATCAATGTAAATAGAGAGTATAGTTAGCCGATGAACGAACAGTTATTAATAGCGGGGTGTAAACGTGGCGAATCTTGGGCTCGGAAGCAACTGTACGAGTTACATGCTCCAGTCATGATGGGTATCTGCATGCGCTATACAAATGACCGGGAAACGGCTAAGGATATACTTCAGGACGGGTTTATAAAAGTGTTCACAAAAATAGATACATATGCCGAAACCGGCTCGCTCGGAGGTTGGATGCGCAGGGTTTTCGTAACCACTGCACTCGAGCACCTCAGACGCAATGATGCACTTAAGATGAGTGTAAACATTGACGACTATAACGATGCGATGGAAAATACCGGAGTTTCGGCTTTAGATCATATTTCGGCCGATGAGCTGATGGCCTGTATAGCGCAGTTGCCGGATGGTTACCGTACAGTGTTTAATCTCTTCGCCATAGAAGGATATACACATGCAGAAATAGCTGAAATGTTGAATATAAAAGAAAGCACCTCGCGCTCGCAGTTTATACGTGCGCGGAAAGTTTTACAAAAGAGTGTCGAATCTTTATTAATGCATGAAAATGTCAGACAAGAGAAAATATAACGAACAACCTGACGATTTCAGTAAGTTGGTAAGGCAGAAACTTGAAGATTATAGGATGCCTGTCGACGCAGATTGCTGGGACGCTATTGAGCTTCAGATGAAGCCAAAGCAAAAGAAATATGTCTGGTGGATCGGGGGCTCTGCAGCAGCAATAGCTGTCATCGTGATTTTACTACTCTCTATACCCAAAAATGATGAGCCCCCTTTCAACCTGATCGCTGCCGGACAGAATTTTAACGCAGGAAGCGCCATAGTACCGGAAAAAGTTGTTGAGCCTGTTATCGAAAACATTAAAGCTGTCGACAATAATTTACGGGCATATGCTAAAACAGATAGTAAGAAAGGCAGGACACAAAATGAGGAATCGAATCAATCTGATCTATTAAGCACAACTCCTGTAGATATAGACACAGAGAGCGTCACTCAGATTGAAGAGAAAGTAGAAGAAATTATACAAACAGCAGAGTCGGATAATACAGTAAAACTGGCTGAAGTAGAAGAAAAGAAAGATTCTCAGCCTATTAGCCAAACTCCAAAAAATATTGTGAAAGAAAGGAAAAAAGATGCTCCGCGATTACTTTTAGGAAAAAAGGAAAGTAATGATAATAAGTGGCTTTTGGCAGCATCTATTTCATCGGGGGGCGGAGCGTCTACTGTTAATAACAACGGTCGGCTGAACACGCTGAAAGCTTATGCTAGTAATTCACCGGTAGATCCTGAGCAGGCTGCAAGTGCAGATTCTCCGTTGAAAAACGATATGATGACCGATGATTTTTCGGATATCGATCATGCGTTGCCGTTATCTTTCGGAGCTAGTGTGCGTAAAGATTTCAATAAGTATCTCGGTATAGAAACGGGGATAACGTATACCTACCTTTCATCGAAATCGAAAAAGGCAACAAATGACTATTACAGTGCCCGTCAGGAAATACACTATCTGGGGATACCAGTAAATGTGGTGGGTTATCTGTGGAATGATGACCGATGGAATATATATGTTTCGGGCGGTGTTATGATGGAAAAGGGATTACGGTTTAAATATACCCAGTATATACATGATAAGAATAATAATTCGTCTGAGGTATATAATAAGGGAAGCGTCGACGGCCTGCAATGGTCTTTGAATGCATCGGTAGGAGCATCCTACATGTTTTATAACAGTTGGGGTTTGTACTTCGAGCCGCGATTCTCTTATTACTTCGACAATAATCAGCCGATTAGTATAAGGACAGAAAAACAATCCGTATTCGGTATCAGTGCGGGTTTAAGATATAAGTTTGAATAAAAAAGGAAATCGGAAAGGACCCAGTGTATATCCATACGTAAAGATGACTATTGTGAAATAGGCTATATGTAAAACTAAACGGTACCTAAAAAATAAGCTGGAAATCTCACTTCCAGCTTATTTTATGATATTCTTTTTTTTAATCAGCAATCTCAGGCTTTAGGATCGGGACCGTATTGGTTGTCACCTTTTTCGCCTTCAGTGATAGCTAATATCAGACTGTAAATAGGGATAAGCAGATACCATCCGCTTTTACCTACATCGTGCATTCTCCTGATACCTGCCGAGAACATTGGAACAATAAGTGCAAGTGCCAGAAGTCCGAGTATAATAAAAAATATAACACCCAGAATTGAAGAAATCGCAGACATAATAATTGCAAGAATCTCCACAGCGATGATAACGCCTAATGCAACCAGATAGAACATCCAGAACTCTTTACGCCGTGCCCTTCCGTTAAAATCGGCGTAGTGTTCTTTTACTACTTTTAAAAACCACTCCATATTAATTTTATGTGTTTTATGTTAGGTTCCTACTCATATGGCTTTTCGGGTCCGCCTCGTTTGTGTATGGTCTCTGAACTCCATGTTTTGCGTGTGATACGCGAATATATAAAAAAAAGTCAATATTTTATCTATATTAACTAAATTTCACTATAGTTAACCTGTTTGAGTATGATTGGAAATTATAATTAAAATACCTGTTTTTAATCCTTACTTTTCCTTTTTTATTAATAAATTGTTACCTTTAGACAACCCATAATCTCTTGTTACCATGAATGAAAATTTAGAAGTCGAAATTCGACAAGAGGAAGCAAACGACTTTCCTGCGGTATATGATATCAATCTGAAAGCATTTAAACGAAAAGATGAGGCACGACTAGCCGATCGGTTACGAGCGAGCGATGCTTTTATACCTGAACTTTCGCTCGTGGCTGTTATCGGCAAAAAAGTTGTCGGGCATATACTTTTTACTAAGGTAAATATTATGGATGACAGCAGAATTATCGAGAGTCTGATCCTTGCCCCTGTATCTGTACAACCGGATCTGCAAAATAAAGGGATAGGCAGCAGATTGGTAAGACATGGCTTGCAGAAGGCGAAAGATCTTGGATATCAATCTGTATTTGTGTTAGGGCATGCGCATTATTATCCCCGTTTCGGATTCCTGCCTGCCAATAAATGGGAAATAAAGCTTCCGTTCGATGTGCCGTCCGATGCCTTTATGGGTGTAGAATTGCAGGAAAATAGCCTCGCCGGAGTAAAAGGTATTGTATATTATGCCCGTGAATTTGAAGAATTATAAGTGCCTGTTATTCTTCTCTGCAATCAGCTTTTTTAATTTATCAGGAGTTAATATCTCATTCGAATAATATTTGCCGTCTATAAATACAGTATAGGTGGTAATGGGAGCGACGTGTGCCTGCGCCATTTCCTTTGTCGTTATATGGTGAAGTCTGACAGGATATTCCGATTCCAAAATGACGGGTTCTAATAATTTTGTATAGGGAACTGTAAACGGGCACTGTGCTGTATAAAAAATATCGATACCTTTTATACCTTCGCCCATTCCCTTTTTGGCCGACTCTTTGAAGCGGGATAGAGGCGCAATATTGTCGAAGCGTTTAACCAATAATTCGAAATACGGAGGGCAGTTATCGCAGACTTCATAGCCTTGCCGCAGCATAAATGCCTTATCGGAAAGAAAAGGTTTCTTCTTTTGTCCCGCAATTAACGTTACACCTTTAAAGCCGTTCTGTCTAGCATCAGCCTCACATTCGGCAAGCAGTTGTTTGCCATAGCCATGTTCTTTGAAAGAACCTGATACCCAAAAGCAGTTAATCAGCATATAGCCGTTGGCCTCTACAGGCACCCATGCATTCTCAGCAGGCAGGTATTCGATAAATACTTTTCCTCTTGCATCCAGCTTTTTGAACCTTAAGCCTTCCTGCATACGGCAGCTTAACCATTCTTTTTTAGCATTCACCCCGACTTCGGTAGATTTACTGCTCATCGAGCAACATATATGTTCGGTAGCTATATTTTCTTTTGTAAGTGTAATTATGTCCATAGTTTGTATTCTTAGTCTTTAAAACAAAGATAACTGTTTTCCTGTTTGTGGTGTATAAAATTTCATTTTTCCCGGCATACCTAGTCGTCCGGCCGTTTGAAGAAATTCTGCCCTCAACTCATTGTAATTGGTGTTGTTACAGATATATTGCTCTCCAAACATTTTCTCATAACGGTTTCTCATTTCGGGAAAGTATTTGTCGAAAGATTGATAGAGATAGTCGCGCGAGCCTTTACGCAGCGTTACTCCCAACATAGGTATAATATACGATGCTCCGGCATCGGATGCCATCTCTACTATCGATCGGATGTTCTCTTTCGTATCGTTGATGAATGGCAATAAAGGCATGAGCGTGACACCGGTATATATGCCGTTCTTAGCCAGTGTTTCTATAGCCTTAAAGCGGGCGGAAGTCGAAGATGCGTTAGGTTCCAACTTTTTAGCAAGAATATCGTCAGCCGTAGTAATAGTGATACTTACCGCTGCATATACTTTACTGATTTCCTGCAATAAATCTATATCCCTTAATACCAAGTCGCTTTTTGTAATGACATGAACGGGAAATCTTGTATCGGCAATAACTTTCATTGCCTTTCTTGTCATTTCCAGTTCTTTTTCGACAGGCATATAAGGATCGTTCATCGAACCTGTTCCTATTGTGCCTCGCAGGCGTTTACTTTTGATTTCCTTTACCAGCAGTTCGATCGCATTCTTCTTAACCGATATCTGCGAAATATCACCAACGCCATAACATTCGCTGCGGGTATCGCAGTAGATGCAGCCGTGCTGGCATCCACGGTAGAGATTCATGTTATAGGTGAGCCCGAACATGGTATCATTACCCTGCAATTTCGATAAAATGCTTTTAGCTTCGATATACTGCATCAGGCTTCGTTTTTTAATTCTTTCCTGTTACGTTTTGCTACAGGAACATAGATTTCCGTAAGCAACTCGTCCGGTGATACATGATCCGGATTATTGAGATATTTTTCGAAACTGCCGCCGTTTCTCAGCTTGTATCCGCTTTCGGGGAGCCACCGGAAAAAGATATTGTAAAACATATCCAGCAAACCGTCGTATGGGCCTTTGAGTGTGAAGACAGCATACAATCCGCCTCCGATATTCAGTATGCCGAATGGTCCGGTCGGCTTAACTTCCTTGCTTGTAGTGATGCAGGCATAGAACCGGCAATTTTCGGGAGCGGTGATGGTCGGGTTATCAAAGCTCAGACCTATAAATTCTGTGGTTTTGTCTACCAAACTATTCTTTTTGGCAAACTGTCCAAGTTTTTTCCATGCTGCGCGGTATGAATCGGGAGAACCGTACCAGTCGATAATACGGATATAAACAACTTTTTTGGGTGGGACTTCCCGCATTTCGGGAGCCAGTTCCATAATTTTACGTTCGTTCCTTCCAAAAAAATTGAACGGGTCTTTATCCTGTGAGCGATAAGCAGATGGAGAAACGCCGAAATGCTTTTTGAAAGCTTTCGATAAAGCATATTTTGTACCATATCCGGTTTTGGCAGCTATCTCATCCAGACTGAAACGGGTAGTTTGCAGATATTCGGCAATGTATTCGAGCCTCAGGCGATTGATATATTCTCCGATGTTTTCCCCGATAACAGTTTTGAATATGCGGTGGAAATGATATTCGGATATGTTGGCAATCCCAGCCAGATGCTTTATATCAGGAGCGTCGAACAGGTGATGATTGATATAATCGATCACCCTGTTGACGGCCTTTTCGTATTCGTTTCTCGTATTCTCTTTCATTCACGGTTATGCCTGCGCCCAGCGTTTCAGGGTGGGGAAGTACTGTTTCATCTGTTCTATGGCCTGCTCTTTAGTGAGTGCCTGTTCGGTATCTTTATTAAAATCGTCCAGATATTGTACACAATGGTCGATCATTTCATCCATTGTAACATCTTCGGTAAAGTTACCGTTGGCAAAACAATATGTGCAATATTCTTCGTTTTTACTCTGGTCTGCATTTGTACCGAAATCTTCACTAACATTTAGCGGCATACCGCAACTCTGACAAAATTTTTGATCCATAATAGCTTTTTTAATAATTAATACTAATACAAATGAAAGGATTTGTGTAATAAATAAAGTTATCCATTCTTGCTAAAATTAGGATATTTTTTATCAGTCGGTTAATTAAAGTTAAACAAATTAACACTGATTAATCCTTCACGTCATTATTATATCAAAGATACAAAGAGATGAAAATTAGTATTCACCTTTAATACTAAAAGTTATGAAAAAGTTATTATTGGCATTCGCATTATTTATAGGTGCTGCTTCACTTTACAACACTGCCGAAGCTCAAAACGTAAATATAAGCATCAATATAGGGCGTCAGCCCGCATGGGGTCCCGTAGGATATGATTATGTAGGATATTATTATTTTCCTGATATAGACTGTTATTACGACGTAAATGTAGGAATGTTCTATTATCAGAACAGGGGAAGATGGATATCGGCTCGTTATCTGCCTTATTCTTACCGCAATTACGACCTTTACGGAATGTATAAAGTAGTATTGAATGTGCACGAACCATGGCGTTATCATCACAACCACTACAGAGATTATGCAAGGTACAGAGGACACCGTAACCAGATCGTAATCCGCGACAGCCGCGATCACAGGTACCATAGCAGCCGCAACAACAGGGTAGCATGGTATTCGGGAAACAAGAAAAACAATCACAGAGACGATCACAAATATAACAGCGGGCGTCCGAGTTATAACAATAAGAAAGACAAAGATCATCGTAAAGAATATAACGCGAATAAGAGCAGGGATAACAAACGGCCTGACTATAGCAATAAAAACAACCGTCCAGACAGAAAGGACAATGTAAAAAGCCGCCCGTCTACAAGTCGCGAAAACAAACGAGAAAGCAGTAGCAGGACTGTACGTTCTTCATCCGAGAAAAGCAATCTGAGGATGGCATCGAATACCGGATCGGGACGAAGCAGCAGAAGATAGAAAATAATAGATACAAGTAATAAGGTTTAGGTAAAAAAAGGTTTAGTGAATCAGACTAAGGGTGTATATCGCTTTAGATATACATCTTAGTTTTTATGTTAGATATCAACAACTTATTTGTATATTTGTTATATAATAAAAACGTGGAGCAGATGAAAAAATATATAATAATCACTCTTCTTTTATTCAGCATTCTTCCGATACTTAAATCCCAGAATGATACTTCCATTAAGAAAGAAGATATTGTAGGTAGATGGATCGAAGAAAAGCGGATAGAAGGCGATAATGTAAAAATGGCCGGAGAATATGCCGATACATACATATTCAAAGATAATATGATTTACCATAAAGGTGAGGCTGCAGAGGGGGTCATATTATTTAATGTTGCAGGCTGGTACGAAGTGCAGGGGGATATTATTTCTATCTTCTACAACAATTACCTGATGGACAAATCGGAAAGGCAGAAGCCCGAAAAAATGCAGTTTAAGATACTTAATTTAACCGAGAGTGAGATGTTTGTTCTTGTTTCTGATAACGGCCGTGAATACAAGATGCTGCTAAAGAAATAACATAATTCATATAATAATTCCTGCCTGATTTCGTTTCTTAGATTAGTAATACTGTTAAAAATGAGGGCTAAACCCTGTATATAAGTAAAAAAGAGGTTGTTCAGGCAATTTTTGATTCAATAATTCATATCTTTGTATATCAATAATACACAATGGTTCATTACTACAATACAATGAAAAAAATCCTATATATTTTATCACTTATGGCTTTGGTTTTGTCTGGTTGCGTAAACAATTCGGATGAACCTCAACCACCCGTTGTTCCACCTCCTGCACCACCTATAGTGGCCACATCTGCCGATTTGCTCGGTACGTGGGAGACATATTACTATATGAAGGAAATATATTTTATGTATCAGAATGGCGACAAAAAGGTATTTCCCGGACTGAGACTAACGGATTATGACGGATACAGGACTCAATTTTACGAAGAAGACGGCAAGTACAAATACAAAAGCTTTAATGTTGTAGGCAACGTAAATGATGAAGGAACATACAGTGCCCTTAAAGATACTGTCTATTTCAGAATCTTGGCGAAAAACGGCGTTCCGGCAGATAGTACTACCAAGCATGTTATACGACGGCTGGAACCGGATAAAGGAATATTAAAGACCGATGATATATATTACGGTACTACAGCAGGAAGCGGTTATAAATACGAAATAATAGACACGCGTGCACACCGTAATACGGCTATTGCGCCCACCTTTTCGGATGCTTCGCCTGCAAAGGTGATGATCGATTTTGCTGAAATGTCGAAGGCGCCATGGGATGTAATAGGGGGGGCATATTACCGTAATGGTAGTTACTATTCGTATGAATCAGAAATAATTGATAAAGCCTTAGTAAAGTCTGAGACCACATATGAATTTTATACAAGAAGTGATAATCAGAAAATGTGTAAGATTTCTTCTTTGTATCCGGACACTAACGAGAGAGGCGAAGAGACTTACGAATTAATGATATTCGATGATGTAATTTATTTCTTTTTTGAAGATAGTGGAAAACTTGCAGATTTTAATATGTGGGTTACATCCTGGAAAACTGAAAACGGAGTAAATAAATTTATAGACAAGAAGTGGGACCGTTATAATAATGATATATCGATTGTAGTGCAAGTAGAGCATCACCTTACACAACGCAGGAATTAATATCATTCAATATAAAACAAAGCAGGGCAAATAAAACTTATTGCCCTGCTTTTTTATATATCCATATATTATCTGTTACAGAAAGGATCAGCGAATCGGCTGAAAGAAGATCGATATCCAGTTTGCGGAATGGCTTATCATCCTTATAAAGCCTTAGCTCATAATTGCGGATGACGAAAGTAAAATCTATTGTATCCTTAATGTCGGACATATGCTGCGAACACTTGTTACCCTCGAAGATAAGGAAAGTAAGCTCTTTGTTATAATCTACATTTACAGTATCATACATCACAGTTCTTTCGGCATCGGCTAACACCCATTTGCCCTGTATCAACCCTGTATTCACACGATCACTGTCGTATGGAGTACAGCTGTAGATACAAATTCCTAAAATGAATAAGATTGCGATACTAACCTTTCTGTTCATGCAAATTGCGTATTTAGTGCAAAATAAGAAATTATTTTCGATTCGGTACTTCAGTCATTAAAAAATCTGCATTACACAATAAAGATATTCTTTTTCCTGCTATATTTGTTCAGGATATTCATGTGGAGCAATATCCGGTAAAAATAAATAACACAATAAAACTATAGGTATGAAAACGTTGGGTAATATAATCTGGGTAATTTTCGGAGGTTTCATGATAGCACTGGAATATTTTATTGCAGGCTTTCTTATGATGATCACTATAATAGGTATCCCTTTCGGCATCCAGTCTTTTAAAATGGGTATCCTTGCATTATGGCCGTTTGGAAGTAAAGTGGTCGAGGACGAGAAGTCTAACGGCTGCCTTAGTCTGGTGATGAATATAATCTGGATTATTATCGGCGGATTCTGGATCGCGCTTACCCACCTGTTTTGGGGTGTTATCTTCTGTATAACTATAATAGGTATCCCTTTCGGAAAGCAGCATTTCAAATTAATACATCTTGCCCTGTTCCCTTTCGGGAAGAAGGTAGAATAATTTATTTCGGTCTGAATCCCTCCTGGAGGCTTTCACCCCGCGTAGTTACAGTGCTTATATCCTGATACTTTCCGGGTTCATCGGCTTTCAGGACAGTGCCGGGAAACGGACTTTCGAAACAGACAAACCGGCCATCGGGTATTTCCGGTGATTTACTGATGTAAATAGTATCGCCGTTATCCAGTTTATAAGGATGAAATTCGTCTTTATATAATGTCAGCGATTTCAGTAATTCCCTGTATGGGTATTGTTTTACTAGGATATCCGATACAGGCCTGCTGTCTGCCTTAGGTGTTCCCAGATCGAACATATTATAGAACTTCACAGAGCGGCTCACTGCCCAATATCCCATCAACAGGGCAAATCCCGAAAGATATATAATTCCTGCTTTAGGAAAATATTTTTCTTTCTGTGTATATAATAACAGATACAATATATAGAATACAACGGCAAATAGTATTCCTCCTATAAATCGCGGATCGGGGCTGCTCAGATACCAGATGCCTATAGTTACGATTAACAATAGATATACGAAATAAACGGTTTTGTCGATATATTTCTTCCTGATCAGGCAGTATAGTACAACGAAAGGGGAGAGCAGGGTAGGGGCTATAAACATCAGGTTCATAATCCATCGGTTTATGCCGAAATAACTGCTCAGTTCGGGGTTTGCTATTTCTCTTAATATATCATTAAGTATTCGGATACCGCATGATAGAATAAAATCACGCTCTTCTACAGCTACATAGCGAGGCACTTTCCAGTCTACCGAAAACAGGTCTATTTCATATAAAGGGAAAATGAGGTAACCGGATATGATGACGTTTCTGATGAACCACAATATTAAAATAGTCGCAGACGACAGGATAAGAAAAGTTACTACACGATATTCTTTTTTCCTTATAATAGTTATCAATATATATAAGGAAATTAGGCAAAGCGGTAATATTGTAAGTTTAAATGTTACCAGTACAACAGGAATAAGGAAGTAGAATAATTGCTTTCTTCTGATTTTATCGGGGTATAATAAGAGCTTGGCAATCAGGTATAACGATATCAGGTTTGGAATGGCATCTGTAGATGTTGCAGCCAGTGAATATCCGAATGTAAATATATATCCTGTTACTATTAGTAATAATGCCATCCGTTTAATTTCAAATCCTGATTGTATAATTTCTTTTATAGTCCAGCAGATTATTACTGCCAATACTAAGACTTGTAGGCTGTAAACCGCTTCTCCAAACAAAAAGCGAAAACTAAATATTGCTGACAGCAGCAGATAATTGGAATTGAAACCGAAGCGATGTTCTATATTTCCTAATCCGGGAACAATTGAAAATTCTTCATTCCAGCGTATATTTTGCTGGTGATAGAGTAGGGAGTCGAACACTCCTACCTGCCATAGTACGGCGACCATTAATCCTAGTACGGGAATAATGAAAAGTAACGATTGGAAAAGAGAGAAACGGGAGAATCCGGATTTTATATTTTTTAGAATATCCTTAAAATGATTTCTGCGTACTCCCCAATATATAATGCTGAAAAGTATAAAGATCAGCAATACATAATGGTTGGACGGCAACCAAAACGAAAAAACTGACAATGGTATAAGTGTAAAGCACATCCCAAGCAGGAATGTATCGGTAAGTCCGTATTGTTCGTCTTGCTTGCAAAGTTTGTTATACAGGGAAACAAGTGCGTCTCCCATCGATAGGAAAACTACTGAGATAGCAATCCATGATATGATGATAGCGAGCATCTTCGATTAAAATTTGTATATAAAGATACGGGTTTTCTTTTTATTGCTGTTATTGACCGTAATCGCAGACGAAAAAGAAAGTATAATCACCAACTGTTTCACTGTCGACATTCAGCCATTTGATATTATTTTTTGCCGGAGTTGTTTTAGCAATCCTTTTGCCTGCCGAATCGAAATCTTCTACCGATAATATTCTAAATCTCTTATTAGTACATTCATACAGGCAATTGTATATGCAATAGCTGAAATCGTTCCATTTGTCCGCTTTTTCGGGCTTTCCTAATTTTATATATTCGTCACGTATCTTATCTACATAGATTTTTTTACTTTCCGGAGATATATAAACTCTTTTTTCGCGTGCGTATGCTATAGGCCCTTCATGCCTTATACTCAAAGTATCAGTATATATTTCCACATCTTCGGCAACGGCTATATTAAACCAACCCTCACCCCGAGGCTTCGATGCGTTTCCAGATGTCGTCTTGCAACCTGATAATAGAAAGAGAATGCTTATGAGTAAATAGATATATTTCATTTTCTCCGGATATTGGTTCATACAAAGATAAGCTATATCATTCACATCAAGATAAATGCCTCATGGCTTTTTCAGTTTTTTATCTATATTGTTTTAGCTTCTAGCCATTAGCTGATAGCTTTTAGCTCTTTGATATATTAGTTACAAGTTACTTTGCCCTTCGGGAAGTTACAAGTTACAAGTTTTCGTTTTTGCGTTATCAATTGTCCGTTGATAAACGTTACTTTTGTTACCTTTTAACTATATATTGTTAATAAACGTAATTAAACATGAGTCATGAGTGACTGCTTTTCACTTTTCATTGTCACATCAGCACATTTGCTTATTTGCTCATTGATTTTCCGTTACTTTCGTTACTTTTTAACTAAATATGGTTAATATATGTATAATTGAGACAGTTTTAGAGATTAAAAATAAGCCTGTAAAAATTTTTTCATTTTTCTTGTAACAAATTTTCAGCCTGTTCCGTCATAGTAATTGAAAGCAGATGAAAGCGCGCATCTCACTTTGATTTACTAACTATTATTACAGGAACTATTATGAAAAAATACTTATTATGTCTGGTATTATTCTTAGCTTTGAGCCAGATAACTCAGGCACAGAACGTAGACAAATTGCTGAAAACGGTATCACAAACCGAAAATATCGAAAAGGTTAAGATCGGCCGTTTTATGATGTCTCTGGGAAAAGCCTTCGGCGGAGTGGGAAATAAGCCTGTTGCCCGCGGAATACATTCGATGGAGGTATATGATCTTTCGGAATGCGATGGCAATCTGAAGAATAATTTGGCATCTCAATTCAATAACGTGAAAGACGGAGCAGGATATGAAACACTTATCTATGCTAAGGAAAAAGGTGATGGA
This sequence comes from Prevotella sp. 10(H), assembly GCF_000711235.1. Lineage (GTDB taxonomy): Bacteria > Bacteroidota > Bacteroidia > Bacteroidales > Dysgonomonadaceae > Dysgonomonas. The sequence continues at coordinate 373,832 of NZ_JOMI01000003.1, forward strand.
GTTCGCATCATGGTAAAAAAGGATAAGGATGTGATAAAAGAAATGATCATATTGTGCATGGATAAAGATGACCCCGCATTGATTCGCTTTTCCGGTAAAATAAAGGAAAAGGATATTGCCGAGCTGGTCGAAAAATATAACAAATAGTATAAATAAATAAAACACAATCAATTATGAAAAAGCTCGTATTATCCCTGATCGTTGTATTTGCAGTAAGTCACTCAGCAATGGCACAAACTCCTGATGCCCTGATGGCAGAGGTAGCAAAAAAAGAAAATGTTCAGAATCAGGTTCTCGATAAAGCCATGCTCGACCAGTCGATGGCTCAGGCTATGGAGAACGATTCTTCAGGCGAGCTCAAATCTAAGATGCCGGCATTTTTAAATAAGATCGATTCTGTACGTGCTGTCATCTTGGCTAATGCAACACCGGAATTTTCAGAGCAAATGAAAAACGGAGTGAATGCGATAAAGGATGACGATATATATTCGACCTTGGTGAAAGTGAAGGATGAAGGTGATAATGTACAGATCATCTCCAGAAAAGAAGGCGGATTATCAGGTGTATACGTTTTTGTAATTGAGAGTACGAATATAGTAATGGTAAAGTTGAGCGGCAACTTTGATGCATCAGACTTGGAAGCTATTGTAAAAGAGCAGACAAAGAATAACAACTGATATTATGGATACGGAATCTTTTAAGAAAGTATTTCTCCCGTATCATCAGAAATTGTATCGAATAGCTTATCGTATTTTACAGGATACGGCAAATGCCGAAGATGTAGTTCAGGAAACATTCATCAAATTGTGGAACAAGCGCGATGAAATGGATAAAATAGACAACACGGAAGCCTTTGCAATTATTATTCTTCGTAATAACTGTCTCGATTATTTACGCAAGACGAAGAACGATTACCATACCAACTATGATGCCGACATACCGGAAACCGAGTCGTTAGCAACACGGATAGAACTGGCAGATGAGGCGGTGCAGGTAAAGAATCTTATAGCACGCTTACCCGACCAGCAACGGCAGGTGATGATGATGAAACACTGGGATGGTTATTCGGATGAAGAAATAGAACAGGCCACAGGTATAAGTCCGGGAAATATACGGGTAATATTATCGAGAGCCAGAAAGACAATACGGGAACAATATATAAAAATACGACAGTGATGAAAACGGAAGAAATATACAGATTATTAGACGCTTTTTACAATGGGGAAACAACCGTTGAAGAAGAGCAGAGATTGCTGGATTATTTCAGCAGCAAGGAAATATCCGGAGAATTACTGGAAGAGAAGGAAGTTTTTCTCCGTATGTATCAGGCAGAAGATATAGAGGTTCCTGTAGGACTGGAGTCAAAGCTGGAAAATCTCATAGATAATCTTGCTAAGGAAGAAGGCCCGAAAGTTGAAACGAAGCCTCAACCAGCCAGAAAACGTCTGGTACTTTGGATAGGTAGCGCAGCGGCAACAATTGCCATATTGGTTTCTGTGACATTCTATCTGAATAACAAACCGGAAATAAGTAATCCACCGATAGCTCAGGGGCAAAATTTAAGTGAGGCGGATATGCAAACCCTGAAAGAGGCTCAGGACGCTCTTATTCTACTTTCGTCCAATTTTAATAAAGGAATGGAACAGCTCGGTGTAGTATCATCGAATCTGGATAAGACAAATGAAATATTGAATAAAACGCTTAATCGCACAAATGATAAAGAATCATGAAAACAAAAATAGTGATAACGATAATAATGCTTATATGTGGCTTTACAGGGCTGCATGCGCAGAAAGGTATGTTCGACAAATTGTCGGATAATGATAATGTATCCATAGTTTACGTTTCAAAAGCCATGTTGAAAATGATGCCTAATATGGAAACAGGGGGGGCAAATCTGAAATCTTTGGCGGGCAAACTCGAGCAGATTGAAATATACAGCAGCGAGAACAAAGATGCTATAACAACTATGAAAACGGAAATCGAAGGATTGACTAAGAGCAAGGCTTATGAAACTCTTATGGCTATAAAGGACAAAAAGGATAAGATTACGTTTTATGCCCATAAGGAGAATAATAACTTCAAAGACCTTGTGATGTTTATAAACGATCCAGAGGAATGTACCATTATACGCATTATGGGGAACTTTACAGCAGAGGATATTCAAAAGGTTATGGAAGGAGAGAAAACGGATAAATAGTACTCGATAATATGCAGAAAAGGCTCCGGGTTTACTCGGAGCCTTTATCCTCAAAGAAGATTTAAATCTTTATTTTTTATCCTGCAGTGCTGCAAATATCAAATTTTCAAGTTCTTCCGCCAGTTCAGGATTATCCTTTACAGTATCTTTGGCTGCTTCACGGCCTTGTCCGAGTTTCGTATCATTATAGCTATACCACGAACCGCTTTTCTTGATAATACCGAGATCAGCACCGAGGTCGATAATTTCTCCGGAGCGTGAAATTCCTTCTCCGTACATGATGTCGAATTCCGCTTTACGGAAAGGAGGCGCAACCTTATTCTTCGCTACTTTTACGCGGGTCTGACTACCTTTAACTTCATCACCGTCTTTCAGCTGGCCGATACGGCGGATATCGAGACGTACTGAAGAGTAGTATTTCAAAGCATTACCACCTGTAGTCGTTTCGGGTGAACCGAACATTACTCCGATCTTATCACGCAACTGATTGATAAAAATACAGGTAGTGCTTGTCTTATTTATAGCTGCTGTAAGCTTACGCAATGCCTGCGACATCAGACGTGCCTGCAATCCCATTTTCGAATCACCCATTTCACCTTCGAGTTCGGCTTTAGGGGTCAGTGCAGCAACAGAGTCAATCACAACAATATCGACAGCCGACGACCGGATCAATTGCTCGGCAATCTCTAATGCCTGCTCTCCGCTATCCGGTTGTGATATGTATAGGTTTTCCACATCTACACCCAACTTTTCTGCATAGAAACGATCGAATGCATGCTCTGCATCTATAATTGCCGCTATACCGCCTGCTTTCTGAGCTTCGGCTATAGCGTGTATAGCCAGCGTGGTTTTACCTGACGATTCCGGGCCGTATATCTCAATCACTCTTCCGCGAGGATAACCGCCTACACCTAATGCAGCATTCAGGGCAATGGAGCCGGTAGGTATAACTGCTATTTCTTCTACCTTGTCATCCCCCATTTTCATGATAGAGCCTTTACCGTAGCTTTTCTCTATTTTATCCATTGCTGCCTGTAGGGCTTTCAGCTTCTCTGTATTGGGCGCACCTTTCTTTTCTTTTTCTTCTGCCATTATTTTTTCTTCTTTAATTATTTACTTTACAATTGTTTTTAATATCTGTTCGCCATGTTCTTTTGTCTTAATCTCTTTAGGGCCGATAATCTTTTCAATAATACCGGATTCATCGATGAGAAAAGTGGTACGGAAAGTACCCATAAATTTACGTCCCATAAATGTCTTTTCGCCCCATACGCCGAATTCTTCAACAAGCTTTTTATTAGTATCTGATATTAGTGGAAACGGTAATTGCTGCTTTTCGATAAATTTCTTATGGGATTTCTGATCGTCTATACTTACCCCTAGTATATTATATCCGGCCTTTCTAAATTCGGAAAAATTATCCCTGAGACTACAAGCCTCAGCTGTGCAGCCGGGAGTGCTGTCCTTAGGGTAGAAGTAAAGCACTAGCTTTTGTCCTGAATAATCACTTGCCTTTATTTCTTTTCCGTCCTGATCTGTGCCCAGAATTCCCGGTATTTTATCTCCTATGTTTAATGCCATTTACTTCTCTCAATTTAATTATTTTATGTAAAAAGTTTTCTCATAGTCGGCTTTTTTTCTTCTAACTATGTTCCGCTTTTCTATAGCTTCATTATCCGATTCATTGAATGCTTTGCCTGCCTTATTGTATTCCGTAATATCGGAATTGGCATCAGCACCTAGTATTCCGTATTTCTCCAGCCGGCTTGTCTTTTTTCTTACAGCATCTATATAGTCGAGAACCGCAGCCCGATATTCTAGTCCGCCTTTGTAAACCGGCATTTTTAAAGTAGAAGTGCGGATGTCATCTATTTTCTCTAAAGATTCTTTTGCCGAATTATGTAAATCAAGATTAATTTCCTTGTCCCATACTCGTTGCACCATTGCTTCATACTCAGTATATACAATGTCTACATCTTTTATCATATCTATCAGGAAATAATTATAACCGTTTTTCGTGTCGATCTTCTTATTCCTTTCGATAGTTTGCTTGCTTACTTTTCTTTCCTGATTCTGTGCAAATCCCATAGTTGCCGAACCGAGTAATAAACACGTAATAAAAATAGTTGTCTTCATACTTGTCTAGTTTTAGTTTGCTGTGTTGTCTGTTATCTTCCAATTAAAAAAATCATGTTACTGTAGTTTCGAACCATTTGTCATTTTCTAATGGTACAAAACTTTCCATTGCATTCAATAATGCTTCTATGTCATTATCTACAATAAGGAGACTTCTGTATTCTTCTTTTAAGAAGCCCTTTGAGATCATCATCTCCGACATAGAAACTAACGGATCGTAATACCCGGCGGTATTTAATAATCCGATAGGTTTTTTGTGTAGTGCTAATTGTGCCCATGTTAGCATTTCGAATAGTTCCTCCATTGTTCCGTAGCCTCCGGGCAGAGCAATTATAGCATCGCTGAGTTCATTCATCATTGCTTTGCGCTCATGCATAGTCTCTACAATATGCATCCGGGTTATCGTTTTATGTTCGAGTTCTTTTTGTTTCAAGAATTCCGGTATTATGCCAATCACTTCGCCGTTTTCCTCAAGTGCGCCGTTAGCTACGGCACCCATAAGACCTACGTGTGCACCTCCGTAAATAATTCCATGCCCTCTGCGTGCTATAGTTTTACCTAGAAGTGTAGCTTGCTCGGCAAAAATGTTTTCATTTCCTGATGAAGAACCGCAAAATACGGATATATATTTCATACAATAATCAAATTTAAAGAAACAAATGTACCCGATATGCTTCTAAGAGCAATTTTGTTAAGATATATTTACCTTGTAATTTATCTTAACAAAGATAATAATAATCTGACAGAATAATAAGTAATCCAAGACCTGTTGAAAACTTTTATATTGCTATTTTTAATCTTTTAGTATATCTGTAGTATAGATAAAATATAAATATTGTGTGAACTTTTTTGTTGGGCTATGGGAAGTTTGTTTCTTGAAAGGTGAGATATTTCACAGTTTTTATTACTTTTGCTGCGATTTATTAAAAATAGTCAATTCGGGTAGTAATATCTGTTTTGATATAATTATGACTGAAAATGCAAAAAGTCCGCAAATTCCCTTCGCAGACTTTCCAACCTTAACACAAACTTTACAAAACTACACAATAATAGAGTTAAACTACAACCTAGTCAGGTTTTCATTTAAATAAATATATTCCTCATATATTTATACTACAAATGTACAGCAATTATAAGCGTTTGTTATTACAGATATATGCCTGCTTTTTCAGAATTCGTGCCTTTATTCAGCTTGGGATTTTGCAACGGCTTTTTTGCGTCTGATGCGGCCCGGAGTAATTCCGAAATGCACCTTGCAGAAGTCATTGAAATGGGAAGGTGAAGAAAAACCGAACTCGTCACTTATCTCCTTGAACGATTTTTCTGTACTATTTATCTGGTGATATATAGATTTCGAACGTTCGTCTTTCATCCAGTGGTATGCCGATACTCCAAATACTTTCTTGAATCGTTTCTGGAAGCCGGATAGGCTGTAATGGGTAAGGTCGGCAAGTTCTTGTACGGTCTTTGCTTTGTAGTGATTTTTTATTACCAGATCGGAGAATGAAATATCTTTGCTCAGCAACGGATAGAAAAATCCGAGCAATTCTCCTTTAGGGTAATAAGCTCTCAGTAGAAAATAAAATTCCTTTGCTTTTAGTTCGAAATAATAGGTACATTTCAGCCCGTCGCTCATGCATGTATCCAGAAAAGACAGATAAGACTCTACTCTTTCATTTATATCGAGATAATACAAATCAGGTATGAAGTCGTCTTTCTTCTCACGCAATAAAACATCGAGGGAGAAACAGTCGCAAAGTTGTTTGGTATTATGCAAACGGACTATAATTATGGTGCAGTCTTCTTCTGCCTGACTTGTGATCTGGCAGCCGGACGGAACCAGCATTATTTTGTTCTCGGATATTATCCTGTCTGAGAAATCGCTAAATGAGAAACTGAGAGAACCTTTAATGAGAAAGATAGCTTTGTTGTCAATAGTGAATATTTCCCATTTCTGACCTTTAGTCAAGTACATCTTCTCGATTGAAGGCCGGTCTCCTTTTTCGTAGTTATAGCAAGTCAGGTGTTCCCTTGGATATAATAATTCCATTTAGATTTTGCTCTAAGATTGTTTTATATAGCTTTGTCCTTTAATTACAATAGAGAGTGTCAGTGCCTGAGCATTAACTTTATTTATTTCGTATATACATAACATATTTGTGAAGAATACACAAAACCCTTTCGCAAATATAGATAAAAAATATAAGAAAAAGCATTAATTTAAGCTTCATCTATAAAAGTTATGAGCGATAGACTACGTCTATATATAAATAATGTAACAAATTTTATTTATAAAGTTAGTGTTTCCTTAATTTTTTAACAGCTATATACAGATTACATAAATCATCAAGTTTTACTTCTTATCTTTCGGTATTCCAATTATTTTTACTACCTTTTACACATAAATGATGCTACCAGTGAATCTCGGTTTCTAAGGTAAGACCGGCTCGGGGTCTTAATTAGATTTGATTGTATAGACTAAAGTATTTAATCAAAGAGAAACTAATATGAAAGCATATATTAAATCTACTACACGGATAATATCCTTTGTTCTCTCTTTTTTATTTGCAGTTTCGTTATGTGCACAGGTCGATATGGATTATACTACAATAAGTGGTGTGGTAAAAGACAAGCGCTCAAAGAAGAAACTGGAGTCTGTCAGTATATCCGTACCCGGTACTAATATAGGTACTGTGACGAACGAAGACGGGGAATTTGTTATCAAAATAAAAGAAGATGCAGCACCCAAATCAATAGAAATCTCACATATAGGATATGTAAATTATATTTTGCCGATTACGGAGAAAAGTATGGAAGATATAACTATATGGCTTACGGCAAATGAGAATGAACTGGCCGAAGTAGTTGTTCATCCGAATAACCCACGTGCTTTAGTAGAAGCGGCAATAGAGAAAATAGAAAGTAATTATAGTGCTGAACCCAATCGGTTGACGGGATTCTACAGGGAAACGGTAAAGAAAGGCCGTAATTACATTAATATATCGGAGGCCGTAATCGATGTTTATAAAACTCCGTACAAAGAAGATGTGAAATGGGATAAAGTGCAGGTATTCAAAGGACGGAAGCTTATCAGCCCGAAAGCCAGCGATACACTTGCCGTAAAGTTATTAGGAGGGCCAAATCTGTCGATATATCTGGATGTAGTAAAGAATAGCGAAGATGTATTGCTGGATATGGAAACTGTAGGCTATTACAGATATGAAATGCAGGCGCCTGTTATGATAGAAGAACGCACTCATTACGTCATCAGTTTCAGGCCGATAATAATTCTTCCTTATGCATTGTATAGCGGTAAATTTTATATTGACAAGGAAAGCCTTACTTTCTCAAGAGTAGAGTTTAGTCTCGATATGGATAACCGCCATAAAGCAACTCAGGCTATACTGGTGAAAAAGCCGGCTAAGCTACACTTCAAACCGGAAGAAGTTTCTTTCCTCGTAACATATAAGCAACGCGACGGACGTAGTTATCTGAACTATATACGTAATAATATCCGCTTTAAATGTGACTGGAAGAAACGTTTCTTTTTCTTTTCTACAGGATATGAAATCGTTTCGGAAATGGTAGTAACGGACAGAAAAAGTGAGGGCGTGGAAAATATTCCGAATAAGCTGGCATTTAAGCAAAATCATTCTTTATCTGATAAGGTAAGTGATTTCTCTGATGCAAATTTCTGGGAAGATTTCAATATTATCGAGCCAACAGAATCTCTCGAGTCAGCTGTAAATAAATTGAAGAAAAAGTATAAATTATAATATGAATTTGATTCTGCCTCTCTTTTAGAGGGGTTTCTTTTTGAGTATTGCCAATAAAAAAGGCTTATCTTTGCCCCTTATCAACTAGAAACAACATATGAATTTTCTGGCACATGCTTATTTATCATTCGGTGATGCCGATATTCTTATAGGAAATATGATTGCCGATATGGTAAAAGGCAGGCAGATAGAGCAATACTGTGACGGTATCCGTCACGGGATAACTATTCACAGGCATATAGATACTTTCACCGATAGTCATCCTGTTACATTGCAGGCAATGGAATTTTTTCGCGCGTCTGCCCATAAATATGCAGGTGCTTTTCTTGATGTGGCTTATGATCACTTTTTGGCTTTGGATGTGAATAATGAGCCAAAAGAAGGCTGGAAAGATTTTGCAGAGAAATGCTATGAGCAAATTAGCAAGTATGCAGATATTCTTCCTGCTAAATTTTGCAATATGTTTATGTATATGAGAAGTGAAGACTGGTTTTATAATTATCGCTACCACTGGATGATAGAGCGTAGCTTTACCCGATTACAGCAGCGCGCGGCTTATCTTCCCGAGGACTCTCATATGCTCATCTATTCTGATTTTGAAAAACATTACGATGAGATAAAAGAGAGTTATGCGCTATTCTTTCCTGAATTGAAAGCATATGCCTACAACCTTTATTTACAAAAGGGGATATAATTAAAAATTACTCGATACCCTTTGTACAATATTACATAATTGACAGACATCGTCCAGCTTCAGTTCGAAATCTGCATATTCCGGTGATGGATTCAACGAATGGCAAGTAATCGTACCATTATCCATATCCTGTGCGATAATCTGTTTGCAGAGAATCGTATTGTTAAGCACAATAATCCAGTTCGGGTAATCTTCGGTGTGCAGTTTGTTGCGCCAATGTTCCTTTGCCAGTTCGCGGGCAAGAACGATATCCCCGTCTGTCAGGCTTCGCTTCGAATCGTTATCCATACTATCGCCTTTTATTTCAAAAGCAAAATAACGTCCGTGTCCTATCTTATCGACAATAAAGTCAAATTCTTCGAATTCATCCCCTACGTATTCTACATCGCGCGACTCGTCTAGATATTTGGCATAAGCTTTTACTGGAATAAAAGGTACGCGCATACGAAATTTGCCATTCGACATTTCGTAGTAATGCAATCCCGATTTAGTGGTTAGGTAAGGTTCCTCACCGCGCATTTTCTCGGGACGGTTCATTTTTCCGGTACCGCTGGCAAGCCACTCTTCATTTACTTTGAAGTAATTGGCTAAAATAGCTATATTCGACTTATTAGGATTTGTTTTTCCCTCAATGTAATTGGCAATCGTCCCTTTTGTTATAGCAGTATCTTTCCAGATGCGGTAAGCAGTGACTCCGTCCTTTTCCAATAAATATTTTAATCTGTCTTTAAATTCCATATTCACTTTATATATTTAATAAGTCGTAAAGTCTAGTGTAAAAATGAGTTTTATTGGTAAATGTAGTAAAATATTGAATTGATTCAATGCGTTTTGGGTAAAGAATAATTATTTAACTGTCCGAAAAGCTATTTTTTAACAAAAACTTCCTTAGTTTTGCATAGATTGATATTCTGTAATATAAGATGGACGATAAAAAAGAAAATTCGAAATGGGGATGGATGCAATGGATGCTATTGATCACTATCGTATTAATGATTGTATTTGCAATTGCATATTTCTTTTTCGATTTACCGGTTAAGTTTATTCCAATTATATTTGTCTTTCCATTCTTCGGAGGTATATTCCGTAGAAAAAAAGAATAATAAACAACTGCATATCATGGATGACCTTGGTAACAAAATACAAAACTATTGTAGTCAAAACCCTATAATGTTTCCGCTGTTTTTAATGGCTATAGGAATCTTTTTCTTATTAGCTTGTATTTTCGACTGGAAAATTGTTTTCGGGGATGTAAACCGCAATACCTATAACTTAAGAAAAATAGACGGTATAATTAATATGTTTGGCCGGAAAACTGCGCGTGTGGTATCAGGCGTCGTAGCGGTATTTATTATTCTGCTTAGCGGTTTTATCATATTTATGATGTTGAATTCTTAGGTAAGAGCATGAGTATTTGGTCGTTTTTTTAACATTTTAGCTTTTTATTGATAAACAATAGCATTTGTTTGATTGTTATTTTAATAAATATCCTATATTTGTTAAACAAGAAATTTACTAATTCATCTAATTAAAATACATTATGAAAGGATTTATATTGGGACTGGCTGTCGGTGCACTAGGTGTATATGCAGCAATCAAGTTATCTGATGAAGAAACCCGCGAAGAATTGCGTAGCAAGGTAAGTAATGCGACAAGCAAAGCAAAAGCAGAACTCGACCATACGCTTATTGTAGGTAAGAGTAAAGCCTTACGTGCCGGTGTGCGTGCCCGTCAGGAAGTAAGGAAAGGTACTAAAAAGATAAATGAAGTTACTGCTGATGTTGCAGGAAAACTGGCCGGAGAATTATCTGATATTGAAGCAAAGGCGAAGGCTAAAGCTTAATATAAGAATATATAGTAAAAGAAAAGGGACTGAAATTTCAGTCCCTTTTCTTTTTTACCTTTTTACTTGAATAACAGAGGTACAAATTGTATCATGTAGTCGCGCCAGTTGCTCCATGTATGGCCTCCTTCACTTTCAACATAAGTGTATTTAAAGTCCATACTATCAAGTTTAGCACGGTAATCTTCTACAGCCTTATACAAAAAATCTGTTTTGCCAATGGCAATCCAGTATAGCTTATATCCGTTCTTCTTTTGAGCAGCTAATGCTTCATCTATATTTTGGTAAACAGGAGATCCTTCTTCCCTTGGTCTTGTTGCATGGGAAAAAAGCCCTACATAATCGAATGTATTGGGATAATAGCGTGATATGCCCATAGCATGGAAGCCACCCATAGATAATCCTGCAACAGCTCTGCCCGATTTATCTTTTATCACTCTGTAATTATTTTCCACAAAGCTTATTACATCTATAAAAGTTTCTTCCATCTTACCGTCCGATGTATGAGGAAGCCTGCCTCCGGGCTTGTAAAAGCCAAGGCTCGACTCTCCGGGTGCAGCCTCTTGTGCTACATTTCCATTAGTCATCACTACAATCATGGGTTTTGCTTTTCCCTGAGCAATCAGGTTATCCAGTATTTGCGACGTACGACCAAGGGCCATCCATGCTTCCTCATCACCTCCCATGCCATGAAGTAAATACAATACAGGATATTTCTCCTTGCCCGACTCATAGCCCGGAGGAGTATATATAGTGATGCGGCGTTCCATTTCGTTTCCCGGTGAGTAATACCAGCGGCGAGTAACCGAGCCGTGCGGAACCTTATTTACCTTGTAATAATCACCGTTTCCGCCGCCAATAATAAATATATTGAAAACGGTAGCTACATCTCTGTTGATATAGACATTGCTCGGGTCGATTGTTCTTAGGCTATCTACCCAGAAAGAATATCCATATAGGTTCGATGAAAGCGGAGCAGTTGTATGAGACCATACTCCTTTATCATCTTTATTCATAAAGATGCTTCCCTGTGTCCATTCACCCGTCAGTTTTACTTCTTTGGCATTTGGGGCATGCAGCCTGAATGTAACACTATTGTTGGGGTGTATTTCGGGTGAAACGATTTCCGATCCGCCCCATATGGCTTGTTGTGAAAAGCCGTTTGTGCATAAAAGTGTACTTATTAGAAGTACAAAGAGTGTTTTTTTCATAATATAATATGGTTTAGTCTAAGTGTGCTTGTTTAATGGATTTTTAGGTGCTGCGGTTTTATCATTCTCCAGATATCCCCTTTTGAAAATATCAATGAGCAATATAAACATCGAGAGGAATAAAGGCCCGAAAATAACTCCCCAGAAACCAAATACCGGTAACCCGATTACTACCCCGAAAACGGTTATCATCGGGTGAGTATTTGCTATTTTCTTCTGAAGTATAAATCGCAGCAAATTATCTACATTAGATATAACAATCAAAGAATAAGCGGCAAGTCCAAGAGCATTTACCCAGTCGCCCGTAACAGCCAAATATATTGTTAATGGCAACCATATAAACATGGTACCTATCAAAGGAATAATGGTAGCGAAACATGTCAGGAATCCGAAGAGAATAGGGTCGGGGACACCGAATAAAATATAGCCTGCAGTAGCAAAACCACCCTGTATGGTAGCCAGTAGTGGAATTCCCAGCGCATTCGATTTGACCATGACTTTTATCTCGAGCAATACATCCTTTTTATTTGCATTATTAAATGGCAGTAATTCATAGAGATAGGCTTCCATTCCTTTCCCGCCTATCAGCATAAAATAAAGGACAAATAGTAATACGACGGAATTGACAGCAAAACTGCTGACACTGCCTATGAGTATCTGTCCGATTTTAGGCAGATATGCGGCTGCGCTGACAAGGTTATCTGTATTAAGCATATTATAACCTGTGCGTTCCTTCACCATTTCGGCAAATTTCTGAATCTCTGCAATAGTAGAAGGTATGTTCAGATTTATCCCCTGTATTTCTTCAATCAGCAGCCATACTGCAAAAGCCAGTGGTATGAGGAAGCACATCACTACCTCGATAAGTATAATGGAAGCTGAAAGATTTTTGCCGAATTTTTTTTTCTCGGTAAGATGAAACATCTGTTTTCTTACCAATATATATATGGTGGTTGCTCCGAGTATTCCACTGAATAAAAGAGAAAAGTAGTGAAACAGAATCACTCCCATAAAAAGGATTATGGTTATGAGCGAGTATTTCCAGTATTGTTCTTTGAATGTCATAAAAGCCTGTACATTGAGGGTTGTTAATCTGCTAAGTGATTCTGTTTGTATTTAACACAAAAAAGAACAAATAGTTTTCTAATCCGATTGTCAAATTTAGATAAATAATTATTGATATTCTATATAATGTGTATGAAAAACGGCTGACACATTTTGCGACAGCCGTATATCGTTAATTTGAATATCAATCCCATATTTTTTTGCTGCTCAGTGCATATCGTCCGGCTCCGGTAAAGACAAGTACGACAGCACTAAAGAAATACAGAGCCTGCAATTCTATAGTCCAGCCTCCGGATTCACTCAGCGTAAATATGTCACTGCTGTGAGCAATAGCTACTGCAATTATCATGTTGAATGCAAAGACGGCGGCGGCAACACGTGTTCCTACTCCAGCAATAATAAAGAGCGGAGCCACTACCTCACCTATATATACACCATACATGATAAAGACCGGAAGTCCGCTGGATTCGAGCATTTGCCCTATTCCGTCTGCACCATGCATAAGTTTTGCAATACCGTGAAGCAACATGAGTATACCTATACTCAATCTTAATATAAGTAAGCCTAAATCTATATTTTTTTCGAATATTTTCATATACCGCTTTCGTTTTGATTACAGTATATGAACAATGAAATGTTAATAATGTTCACATTTCATAAGAAAAGTTATCTGGGTAGTACAAATGGCACGGGTATCATCACCTCCATTGCAGTCGGCTTACCGTCACGCATTCCCGGTATCCATTTAGGCATTTTCTTTATAAGATAGAATGCTTCTTCGTTACAATCTCTGTATATTCCCTTAAAGAGTGCTATCCGCAATATTTCACCGTCAGCTGATATAAGGACATTGTATAATACGCGTCCTTCTATTCCCATTTGTATGGCTCTTTTCGGATATTTTAAGTTCGCTTTTAAATAGGCTTCCATGGCCTCTTTACCCCCGGGATATTGTGGTGTTTTATTTAATAAAGTATCTGTTTGCTGTGTAATATTATCAGATGAGGCTAGCTGATTGCTTATTTTATTGTCTTCCGGTTTGTTGCTCGATGATCCGACAAAAAAGTCGTCGTTCTTTTGCTCTGCTCTCATTTCTTCGGCACGCTTTAGCAGTTCTTCATCTATATTGAAGTTTACAGATAGCTTTTGTTCCGTATCTACGGGTTGGCCATTTTGGGTAGCGGGTGTCCATGCGGGCATCATTTGCAAGACACGTATGACTTCTTCATCCGCCATAGGATCAAATCCCCTTGTTATTTCAATATTCTTAGCTTTACCGACTTTGTCAATTGTAAACCTGACATCTAAATCGCCCTCCATTTGAATTTTGATGAGTATGTAAGGGTATCTTATATTACTTGCAAGAAATTTATATAATTCGTTATCTCCTCCGGGGAACTGCGGGGCAACAGTATTAGTTTCCGCGACCGGTGAGGGAAGAAGTTTTGCCGTGATGCCGTTTTGTGCAGTAGTATTTATCAGGCAAGTTATTAATATGACAATTGTCAATATTATAGCTTTAATTTTCATCGTCAATTTAGTTTCTCTTCAAAAAGTTGAATTTAATATAATTCATTAGCAAATATATATATTAAAATATTGATTGATAACTTACATAAAGTTAAAGAAAGTCAATCAATAAAAGAATAAAGTTATTGAAAGCTGTATTTATAGTTAAAAAATCTTCTTTTTGTATATCTTTGTATTCCAAAAAGAAGAATTATGTGTGGAATAGTAGGATATATTGGCTTTCGTGAAGCCTACCCCATTTTGATAAAAGGATTGCACAGGCTCGAATACAGAGGCTATGATAGTGCAGGTGTAGCAATCATAAACGATGAGAATAAGTTATCTGTGTATAAGGCTAAAGGCCGCGTAAAAGATCTGGAAGATTATGCACGCGATAAGAACGTAACCGGAACTATAGGTATTGCACATACCCGCTGGGCGACACATGGCGAACCGAGTAATGCAAATGCGCATCCTCACTATTCCCAAAGCGAATCTTTAGCCTTGATTCATAACGGGATAATAGAAAACTATGCAGTACTGAAAACTCAACTGATAAATAAAGGTTATTCTTTTCACAGTAGTACGGATACGGAAGTGCTCGTGCAATTGATAGAGTATATAAAGCAACTAAATAAGTGCGACTTGTTTGCAGCTGTTCAGATAGCCCTTAATCAGGTTGTAGGTGCTTATGCAATTGCTGTAATAGAAAAAGGGAATCCCGATCAGATAATAGCCGCCCGTAAAAGCAGTCCTTTGGTAATAGGTATTGGCGAGGGGGAATTCTTTTTAGGCTCGGATGCATCACCAATAGTAGAATATACAAAGAAAGTTGTCTATCTGGATGATGAAGAGATTGCCATTATAAAGAGGGACGAAGACCCTAAAATCTTTACTATATCTAATATAGAACGTACACATGAAGTGAAAGAACTGGAGATGAATCTCAGCCAATTGGAACGGGGAGGCTATCCTCACTTTATGTTGAAAGAAATATTCGAACAGCCTGAAACTCTTAAGAATTGTATGAGTGGGCGTATCAATGTGGAAGGTACCAATGTTACTTTATCTGGTATAATCGATCATAAAGATAAATTTGTAAATGCCAAACGTATCATAATTATAGCATGTGGCACTTCATGGCATGCGGGATTGATCGGAGAATATCTTTTTGAAGAATTCTGCCGCATACCTGTCGAAGTTGAATACGCTTCTGAATTCAGATACCGTAATCCAGTGATATGCCCCGATGATATAGTTATTGCTATTTCCCAATCGGGAGAAACCGCCGATTCGCTTGCAGCAATTGAAATGGCTCGTAAGGCCGGTGCTTTTGTATATGGTGTTTGTAATGTAGTAGGATCATCTATTCCGAGAAATACCGATTCAGGATCATATACACATTGCGGGCATGAAATAGGAGTAGCTTCGACGAAGGCTTTTACCGCTCAGGTTACTGTTTTGACAATGATGGCCTTGGCTATTGCAAAGGAAAAGAATACTATCGATGAAGATAATTATCATAGCATAATAGGAGAACTCCAGAATATTCCATCTAAAATTGAGCGAATCCTGAAATTGAGTAATGAAATCAAGAAGCTATCTTTGATTTTCACTTACGCTCAAAACTTTATCTATCTGGGGCGCGGTTACAATTATCCGATTGCTTTGGAGGGTGCTCTTAAGCTAAAAGAAATCTCATATATACATGCCGAAGGCTATCCCGCCGCAGAAATGAAGCACGGACCGATAGCACTGATTGATAATGAAATGCCGGTGGTAGCAATAGCGACTAATAGCGCTATATATGAAAAAGTGGTGAGTAATATTCAGGAAATAAAAGCCCGTAAAGGTAGGATAATAGCTATTATTAATGAGGGTGATGAAACGATGAAAGCTTTGGCCGATCATTATGTAGAAATACCTGCAACCGATGAGTGTCTCGACCCTTTACTTACGTCTATACCACTTCAGTTATTGGCATATCATATAGCCGTAAACAAAAACAGGGACGTGGATATGCCGCGCAACCTTGCAAAATCTGTTACTGTAGAGTAATACTTTCAATATATTATCATTATCTTTGTTGATATAATATTGTCAACCAATATCATTTTGCAAAATATTTTTATCTTTGCATAAAACTTTACATACAAAAACAGAATTAATATGAAAATCAGGGTTTTCCTTTTTACACTCACTTGTTTTTTTGTGCTTGGTATGGGCATAAATGCGCAAAATAGCAGTTTGGCAGCCGGCACAAAAATCACAATGTTCGACGATAAGAAAAAGAATATAGAAGAACTGGAAGTAGGAGACGTCGTGCTGGCATTCAACATCAAAGAAAAAGTATACGAAGAGAAGAAAGTTGGAAATATAAATAAGATCATGTACAATCGCCTTGTACGCGTTTCGCTCGAAAGCGGTATGCAGCTTACAATGACTATCGATACACCCATATGGGCTGAAAAAGGCTGGGTTTCTGTAGATCCCGAACTCACTAAGATGGGTAATAAATTTCCCGATGTGCAAACTTGCAAGATAGGTGAGTATGCTTTCTACTACAATATTACCAGTACCGACTATGTGGAGATTACCGTTATTCAGGGGATAATGGAGCCTACTCAGACCTATACTATCGAACTTGAAGGAGGCGGAGCTCTCATAGCCAACGGGTTTATCGTAGGGCTGAATTAATAATCTATGAGGTTCAATAATAAGAATATACAAGAGAACATACAACAAACATTTCTGGAAACACTGGACATTACCTTCATAGAATCTGATGATCCGATGTCTCTCGAGGCAACTATGCCTGTCACCCGTCAGGTATCCCAGCCAATGGGTATTTTACACGGAGGTGCTACCATTTCTTTAGCTGAATCCTTAGCCGGCGCCGGTTCTAACAATATATGTGCGAATGACGAAAGGTGCTTCGGTATGCAGATTAGCGCCAGTCATATATCCAGTGCAAAGGTTGGTGACACAGTAAGGGCCAAAGGAACTGTTCAGCACAAAGGACGTTCGACACATGTATGGAATGTAGACGTATTCTCCGAGTCTACCGGACAGCTTATATCATCTATACGGATTACCAATGCAGTTGTAAAGCAGGTTGTATACTTCGGTAAAGAGAAGTGATATTTAACCATGCAAGGTACGAGTTGAGTACCCGCACCTGCAAATTTAATAGATTAGATTCAATTATATCCTATTTCGTTTCATTCTCCTGATACTTTTGCAACATTGCCCATGCTATGTTGGGCTGCCTTATCATAAAGCGGTCGACAGTATATCTATAACCTTATATATTATTACAGCTATACATACTACAACGATTGTTATCATAACGGCTAATATTTTGTTTGCATACTTCTTCATAATATCTTATCCTTTTGACTGATTATACCTATCGACTACTTCATCGATGCTGATACCCAATAACTCCATGGTGTTGAATGTTTCGGGGAGCATCTCTTCAAAAAAATCCTTTTTCTGCAGATTCAGTATTTGTTTACGGGCATTTTCCGCCACATAATATCCCATTCCCCGTTTCGAGTATATGATATCTTCTGCCTGCATATATTCGAACGCCCGCATGGCGGTATTGGGATTAACCTGCAGTGTAGTGCCCAGTTCCCTGACCGAAGGGATGCGTTCTTCTTCAGCCCATTCGTTTGTCAGCATTTTCTGGAAGCAGAAGTCCACAATTTGCAGATATATCGGTTTGTTTGATTTGAAATCCATATTATACCTCCGTTTCTCTCAGTTTGAAAAATGATGTAAGCCACATACCCAAAGGTACAACCACACTTATTATATAGGAAGCAATCTGCAATACGGTATCGGATGCAAAATGAGAAGCAGCTATAGCATTACCGAAATCGTATCCTGCCGTGAAATTATTTTCATTATCTGCAGACATACTGAAAGCCACATTTTTCCCCGATTCCAGTATTATGTGCCCCCATGCAATGCTTAGAAACATGATTGCGATTCCTGCTATTATCAGTATTAATGATGTCTTTGCAAAGGCGTACTTCTTGAAATAGTAGTATCCACACATAAATATAGACTGGTGAAATATCAGTGCAAAATATGTCTTAACATTGTATTTAGTCCAGTCTAGCTGTTCAGCGTGTGCTTTCAATTCTTCTACAGGAATAATACTGCTGATCACATTCAATACTAATAATACCAGTAATATAATGACCGGCAATATAATTACATATTTCAGCCACACACTGAAGAACTTTTCGAAAGTCGAAGCCGGCAGTGTGAAGTCAAAGATACTCGAATGCCTGTTGCGTGTCCGTTCAAAAAAGCACGGTCCCCCGATGATAATTGTTCCTGCGGCAAGATATATGAGTCCCGAAAGGCTGTTGTCTATCAATATATATAGCATTGCCGATAATATATACATCCCCACTAAGGCTATTGTCATATATAGATATTGCGCTTTTGAAAGGAACAGGTTACGTTTCTCCAGTCTCGCGAAGCGGTTTATATTAAATGTTGCATTCATCGGTTTGATACATTAGAGTTAAACAATTCTTTGATCTTTGCCTTGTTATTGACAACCGCATTGAAGAGAGCTTCAATATTCAAAATACTCTCTTCCCCGTATTCATTTACCTGTACCGAAGAGTATCCCTGCATAGTCTGTTCGCAATAGAGCGCATCTTCTGGTTTGTATGCAGTGAACGAGAACATCAGTTTTTTGGTTATTTCTTCGACGCTATTGTTCAGCAGCACCTGATTGCGGTCGAGTATTATGATCGGGTCTATCAGGCTTTCGAGGTCGCGTACCTGATGTGTCGATATCAGGATGCATCTGCTTTCATCGTATGCCGAAGCCATAATCTTCCTGAATTGCGATTTAGACGGGATATCGAGCCCGTTGGTCGGTTCGTCCAGTAATGTTATCGGTGTATTCAGTGCCAGAGCATATGCAATCATTACTTTCTTTTTCTGCCCGAAAGACAATTCCGACATTTTGCGATCTTTCTCCACCTGAAAATCATTTAGATATACATCGAATTGCGTTTCACTGAAATTCGGATAAAAGCCTGAATTATACTTTATGAAGTCACCGATGAGTATTGCCGGGGCATTAAACTCTTCAGGAAGGAAAAAGTATTGTTTCAGCATTTCCGGATTGCGGTAAGCCGATTCGTAATCGAATATCTTACAACTGCCGTTTTTCGGGAAGCACAATCCGCCGATAAGATGCAGCAGGGTAGTCTTGCCTACTCCGTTTTCTCCCAACAACCCGTATATACCGCCTTTCATTTCGAAAGAGACATGTTCGAACACAGGTCTTTTCTTGTTGTAATAAAAGCTTAAGTCATTAATCTTTATCATATATTATGAGTGTATTAGTTTATTAGTACACTGCAAATATAAGGCATATTTTTATATATGCAATAGAAAATAGATTTTTTTTCAAAAATATTTTTCTAAGAGATTTTTCATCATATTATATTTACATATATTAACCATATATAGTTAAAAAGTAACGAAAGTAACTTTTTTGAGCTATTAGCTGATAGCTGTTAGCCATTCGCTTTTCTCTTTTACCACAAAATATAAGGAAAAGCATCAATTCGGATTTACATTCTTTAACTATATATAGTTAAAAGGTAACAAAAGTAACGTTTTTCAATGTTCAATGGAAAGTTGATAATTGACAACGAAAACGAAAACTTGTAACTAATATATCATTTGGCTCCGCCGATTTTCAATTCAAAGAGCTAAAAGCTATCAGCTAATGGCTAAAGCTAAAATGATATAGATAAACTTTCTTTCGATTTGTTTTCGAATTCTCGAAAAACCGTTTTACACTCTTTTAACTAAAACAATTAGTTGAGAACTAAAACTTTTAGTTTCATTTGTGAAAAGTTAATTTTTATCATGAAAGCATTGACCAACAAAGAAGAAGAGATCATGGAGTTTTTCTGGCAACATGGCTCCATGTTTGTCAAAGATATACAAAAGTTGTTTGATGAACCCAAACCTCACATAAACACTATATCCACCATGATAAGGATACTCGAAGAGAAAGGATTTGCAGGACACGAATCATTGGGAAAGACATACCGCTACCATGCGCTGATAAGCAAAGACGAATACCGTAAGAAGACCCTCAAGGGTGTTATAAGCAAGTATTTTAATAATTGTTATCTCGATGTTGTTTCGTCATTCATAACTAAAGAAGATGTATCTATAGAAGAGTTGAAAAGCCTGATAGATCAGGTAGAGCAAGCACACATAAAGTAAACGCTATGGGAGAATTATTAGCCTACAATCTAAAGATTTCTGTATGCATTACCCTGTTTTATCTATTGTATAAGCTATTATTCAGCAAAAATACATTTTACAGGATAAACAGGATGACACTTTTAGCTATCTACCTGATAGTACTTGCTGTTCCCCTGATTAATATATCGGTCGATCAGCCTATGGCTATACATAAAGTGCTGGGTAACTATGAGCAGGTACTTCATGTACCTTCTGTAAATACTGAACAAGCAGAGGGAACTGTTCCAGCCGATTTCGAATTTAGAGTGTTTGCAGATCAGAGCGGAATTAAAATGGTAAATTTAAGCTGGGTCGGAATACTTCTCTTTATATATAGTATAGGTGTAATAATATTTTCCGCTAAACTGATCTATTCTATAGCTTGTATCTTTTCATTGATACGTAAAGGCAAAAAGACCAGACTCGGAAATATCACGCTCGTTGTGCATGACAGCAATATAGCTTCGTTTTCGTGGTTGAATTATATCGTTATTTCAAAAGATGATTATAATGAACACATGAATGCTATCCTGACACATGAAATGGCGCATATCGTGCACAGGCATTCATTCGATCTTATCATCAGCGAAGTATTCGCTATATTCCAATGGTTCAATCCCGTTGTGTGGCTGATGAGAAAAGAATTTCAGGATATCCATGAATTTGAAGCCGATTCTTATGTGCTCGATTCGGGTATTGATGCAAAGCAGTACCAGCTTTTATTAATAAAAAAAGCTGCCGGGGTAGAGCGTTTCAATTCAATAACCAACAGCTTTAATCACAGTACACTTAAAAAAAGAATAGCTATGATGTTAAAAGAAAAATCAAGACCATGGGCGCGTTTGAAGTATATTGCTATACTTCCGCTTGCTGCCATATCGGTAATTTTATTCGCCCGTACGGAAATTTCAATGAATCACAATGAAATTTCAGATATAAAAGTTAATAAAATATCAATGAAAGATTCTATTGAAGGTAAATGGAAACAGATCGATCCTGAGAATCCGGACGTAGATATTGAATATCCGAACATTAAAACAATATCCGAAGGTACTTTTTCGTGGACTAGATCCGATAAAGACGGAACAGCTTTGACAGGAGCATCAGGAACTTATACATATAAAGACGGGGTGTATACCGAAACTATTAATTATACAATGCCGGGTATGGACGCATTTAAAGGAAAACAAGCTGTTTATAATGTAACTATAAAAGGAGATAAGCTGATTATCGACGGATTCCTCGATAAACAATATCCGGTATATGAAGAATGGGTCAGGGTTAAATAAATGTGATTACAGGGAGTAGTATCCCAATGAAAAAAACTACAGGCAGGCCGCCTGTAGTTTTTATTTTATAAAAATCTATATGTATGTCTTATTTTTCCGCTCCCTTTGTAAATTCGAGAACAACATTCCCG
The DNA here is from genome assembly GCF_000711235.1 of Prevotella sp. 10(H). Lineage (GTDB taxonomy): Bacteria > Bacteroidota > Bacteroidia > Bacteroidales > Dysgonomonadaceae > Dysgonomonas. The sequence goes on from NZ_JOMI01000003.1 coordinate 395,986, forward strand.
TCTTTAGTAAAAATAAGCTTGTCGCCGTTCAGTCCAGCCTGAAGCGGAGAAGCTAAAAGGCCTGTAAACATATCTTCGCCTTTCATACTCGGGCAAGCCATTTTAGTAGAAGCTACAGGCAAAAATGTTATTGTATTATCAGCCAGCGTATAGCCGGTACGGTATGTATTGCAACCTGCATTGCCGAATACTTTGCCGTCGGCAGAAAATTCCATCGTCGGAGTCTTTCCTGTAAATAAAGTTTTCATATCACCGCCTGAAATAGAAGTAAGCGTCCATGCACCGGTTAGGCTTTCTGCATTTATCATGTCTGTATTTGCAGTTTCTGTCGGAGCCTCGCCTTTCTCGAATTGCAGAACAACAGAATTCCCTTCACTCAGTGTAAGCATACCGTCCTTATCCAGAGAAAGAGTCAGGTTAGGAGAGGAGAGGGCAGAAAAGAACTGGGGCTCCTTATTACCCTGCATACACATCTTCATTGTGGCAGCCAGATTAGGCGCCGAGAATTCGTTTCTTTCGCTTAGTGTGAACGGCCCTGAAAAAGTATTGCATCCACCGTTACCCGATACGATATTCTTTTCGAAATCGAATTGTACATAGGGAAGATTGCCTGCAAATGCTGTTTTGGCTTCTTCACCTTTCAATGTTTTTAATGACCAGTAACCCCCTAGCTGTGTTTTATCTACCGGTTTTACCGAGTTACAACTCTGAAGTCCAAAAGTTAGTGCTAATGTGGCGATTGCTAGAATCGCAGAATTAAAAATACGTTTCATAAAATTGATATTTTAATATAATGACTTTGCTGATTTATTTCAGTTCGAACCGGTCCGCATCTTTCCATACAGGGAATTTTTCCCTGAACAGTTGTAGCTCGGATTTCGATATATAGACAGTTTCGACCCGCTCTGTGTTCAATCCGGCCGAGATTATTTCCTCTCCTTTAGCATTAATTAACTTCGAGCCGCCCTCGTGGGCCAACCCGTTTCCGTCTTTGCCGATACGGTTCACACCGCATACATAACACATATTTTCCAAGGCTCTGGCAATTAATAATGTATTCCAAACTTTTGCCCGTGATGCAGGCCAGTTGGCAGTATAAATCAGAAGATCGTATTCATTATCTACATTTCTCGCCCAAACCGGGAAACGCAGATCATAGCAGATTAGCAGGCATATATTGAATCCTTTATATTCAAATATGAGCTTCTTATCTCCTGCTGCAAACGAGCGGGGCTCTGCACCCATACGGAACAAATGCCGCTTATCGTAGTAATATTCCTTCTCGGGAGTGATGAAAAATCCGCGGTTGTAATAATCATTTCCATCTTTTGCAATAAAACTGCCGCAAATGGCAACTTCATATTGCTTTGTCCATTGCCTGAGAGAAGTGATAGTGTTCCCGTCGTTCGGCTCTGCCAGATTATGGCTGTTCATAGAGAAGCCTGTAGTACACATTTCCGGCAATACGACGATATCAGTCTTACCCGATAAGTCAGATACAATATTATGTATATACAAGAGATTGGCTTCTTTATTCTCCCATACTATATCATATTGCACAAGACTTATTCCCAGTTTGTCATCTTGCTGCATAACTTCTTGCTTTTAGGAATTTATAATGCGAAATTCTCAGGATGTTTTGCCGTCACACCTATATAAGATGCTTTTATTTCTTCAATATCGGCATCGGCATCACCCGTCGGCATCAGTATCTTTTTGAAGTCGACTTCTTTCTTTCCGTAGTCAATAGCAACGATCACTATCGGCACGTTAGCTGCCAGCGCAATAAAGTAAAATCCTTTTCTCCATTCCGGATTACGTTTGCGGGTAGCTTCCGGAGTTATGGCCAGCTGAAAGTTATCTCTATTAGCATATATTTCAGACATCTGCTCTGTCAGCGAAGTTTTACGCGTACGGTTTACCGGTATTCCTCCCAGTGATTTGAATATCAGATTCATAGGAAAGAAGAACCATTCTTTCTTTATAAGGAAAGAAGCTTTTCGCCCCATAGCCTTATACACCACCAATCCGAGAAGCAGATCCCAGTTGCTGGTATGAGGAGCTACACAGATAACTGATTTATTTGGAAGATCGGTCAGTCCTGTTATTCTCCAACCGATACGGCGGAGAATAAAGTTGCAAATTTTTTTCATTCACCCAGATTCGCTATTTCTTTTGCAATAGCATTTGTTTCATTCTGTAAATCAACTCTTAATTTTCTATAATAAGCCTTAACTCTGCCTTTGGCTTCCTTTCCTTCATTAACGCTCACACGTTTCAATAGTTCATTCTGCGTTTCTACTATATGGGTAATGACTTTATTGGCTGCTTCCTGATCGGCATCGACTACGAATAACTTGTAAAACAGACAGTCTGCATACAATAAATCCATTGCTGCAATTATACTTTTTTTTAGTTTTCGTCTGCTACTCATGAGAAAAATATTTTTTATACGTTTATATCTTTACTATCTTTGTGCCTCTTTTCGAAGCATGCGGCAAAGGTACTAAAAAAAAATACCGATGTATGTATGCTATGAAAATTAATAAGTAATCAAAAGAAATAGCGGGACGACGCAGCAAATTTTATGGCAAAACAAGATTATAATCCGGATTACATTTTTGAAGCTAGTTGGGAAGTATGTAACAAAGTAGGCGGAATTTATACCGTATTGTCAACAAAAGCTAAGTCGATGCAGGAAACTGGCAAAGACAAAGTCATATTTATCGGCCCCGATGTTTGGGAAGACAAAGAAAGCCCTTGGTTCGTCGAAGACCAGACACTTCTTGCCGAATGGAAAGAAGTTGCAACAAAACAAGATCATCTGAATGTAAGAGTCGGAAGATGGAACGTGCCGGGAAATCCTGTTGTAGTCCTTGTCAATTTCAACCAGTTCTTTCCTGCAAAAGATGCGATTTACGCCGATATGTGGCGCCAGTATGAAGTAGATTCACTTCATGCATATGGTGACTACGACGAGTCTTGTATGTTTGCCTATGCCAGCGGAGCCGTTATCGAAAGTTTCTATAAATTCCATAAGTTTGAAGAAAAGAATGTAATCGCTCATTTCGATGAGTGGATGCTTGGCATGGGAGTTTTATATATAAAAAGCCGCTTACCTAAAATAGCAACAGTCTTTACCACACATGCTACTTCTATAGGGCGTTCGATAGCTGGAAACGGCAAACCCCTTTACAATTATCTTTCTACGTACGACAGTGACCAGATGGCGCGCGAATTGAATATGGAGGCAAAGCATTCCATTGAAAAGGCCGCAGCTCTCAATGCCGACTGCTTCACAACGGTGAGTGATATTACTGCCCGTGAGTGCCGTCAGCTGCTTCATCGCGAGCCGGAAGTAACACCCAACGGATTCGAAAAGGATTTCATTCCCGTAGGGGAGGAACACGAAACGAAACGCCTTGCAGCACGCAAGCAACTGATCAATGTAGCCGAAAGATTGCTGGGTTACGATATACAGGAAGATGCCCTGCTGGTAGCTACCAGCGGCCGTTACGAATACCGTAATAAAGGTATAGATGTCTTTGTGGACGCTATGCACAGGTTGGAGCAGATAAAGCAACTTGAAAAAGATGTGATTGCTTTCATTATGGTTCCGGCATGGATAAGCGGCCCCCGCGTAGACTTACAGGACAGGATGAGATTAAAGAAATCTCCTTCAACATCATTAAGTCATCCGCACATAACTCACTGGCTGCGTAATATGAATAACGATTCGGTACTCAATCAGATCAAATATCTGAAAATGGAGAACCGGAAAGAGGACAGGGTAAAAATAATCTTCGTTCCGTCCTATCTGAACGGCAATGATGGTATTTTCAATGTTCCTTATTACGATCTGCTTATCGGTATGGATGTCACTGTATTCCCGTCTTATTACGAACCTTGGGGCTATACCCCGCACGAAAGTATAGCGTTCTCAGTCCCTACTATCACGACATCACTTGCCGGATTCGGCCTTTGGATGCGTAAAATGGGTGACGAAAGGGGAATGGACGACGGAGCGGAAGTAATATCCCGCGACGACTACAACTTCATCGAGGTGTCGGAAGATATATGTAACCGCGTATTCGAGATGACCAGAAAAAGTAACGAACAGGAAAAAATATTACGTCAGGCTGCGCTCGACCGTGCCGATCTGGCCGACTGGGATCATTTCTATAAATACTACAAAGAAGCGTATCGATCAGCACTGAAACAAGCGGCAAATCGTTAATTAACATATTATTATCTGTTTTTTGTAACGAAAACGCACCCTAACGAAAACTTTACAATATTTTATAAAGACTTCGTATTTTAAAATCGTTATATTTGTAATTCCAAATAAAACAAACCACAAAACAATTCCGTTCGAAGACTATTTAGGAGAAGAAGGAATATATAAAGTTTAAATAATATATTTATGAGAATCAAAGCAAGTTATTCTAACACTCCCTCATGGAGGAGTGCGTATACGCAGGTTAATCTGCCTAAGGAGCTGTTGCCGTTAGAAAAGTTGGTACATAATCTATGGTGGGTATGGAACAACGACGCGGCAGACCTGTTCGCAGAACTCGATCCCGATCTGTGGAGAAAAAGTGAACACAACCCGGTTATTTTACTGCAAAAAATCTCTTATGAAAGAATCGACGAAATTCTGAAAGACTCTTTACTGATGGATAAAGTCAGAAAAGTGATACAGAATTTCGAATCATATATGGCCGAGGATTTCGATAAGTCGAAACCGTCGGTTGCCTACTTTAGCATGGAGTACGGTTTTTCTCATGTATTGAAAATCTATTCCGGTGGTCTTGGTGTTCTTGCAGGCGACTATCTGAAAGAAGCCAGTGACAGCCATGTAGACCTTACAGGTGTAGGGTTTCTGTATCGTTACGGATACTTTACGCAGTCTATCTCCCCTGACGGACAGCAGGTAGCTAATTACGAATCTCAGAATTTCGGAGAATTGCCGTTAGATCCGGTATTGAACGAAGACGGCAACCAGATGATTCTGGCTGTGCCTTATCCCGACAGGGATATTTATGCAAATGTATGGAAGGTAAATGTAGGACGTATAAACCTTTATTTGCTGGATACTGATATCGATCTCAATAGCGAATGGGATCGTCCAATCACTCATCAACTTTATGGCGGTGACTGGGAAAACCGTTTGAAACAGGAATATTTACTCGGTATTGGTGGTATTTTACTTCTCAATAAGCTGGGTATCAAAAAAGAAATATATCACTGTAACGAAGGGCATGCTGCGTTAATTAACGTTCAGCGTCTGCTCGACCTTATCGAAGGCGAAGGACTGACATTCAATCAGGCGCTTGAGGTAGTTCGTGCATCCGGTCTTTATACTGTGCATACGCCTGTTCCTGCAGGACATGACTATTTCGACGAAGGGTTGCTTGGCAAATACCTCGGCAGCTATCCGGCTCGTCTGGGTATCTCATGGCAGGATTTCGTAGATATGGGTCGTGAGCATCCGGGAAGCGGTGAGAAGTTCAGTATGAGTGTCTTTGCACTCAATACATGCCTCGAAGCCAATGGTGTAAGTTATTTGCACGGTATAGTTTCGCGCCACATGTTCCAGCCTGTATGGCCGGGATATTTCCCTGAGGAATTGCATGTAGGCCACGTTACTAACGGCGTGCATCTTCCTACATGGACTGCAAAAGAAATGAAGGCATTGTATGAAAAGACTTTCGATAAGAATTTCTACAACGACCAGTCGAACCACGAAATATGGGACAATATCTACAGCGTACCTGATGCTGAAATCTGGAAACTGCGCATGGTATTGAAAAAACGTCTGATCTCTTATGTTCAGGAGCAGATGAAAGAAGGATGGATTAAGAACCAGAAGGCTCCGTCTGCAATATTCAATATTGTAGATAAGATTAATCCTGATGCGCTTCTTGTAGGTTTCGGACGCCGTTTTGCCACTTACAAGCGTGCTCATCTTTTATTTACAGACTTAGACCGTTTGTCGAAACTGGTAAATAATGAGAAATATCCTGTTCAGTTTCTTTACACAGGTAAGGCTCACCCTGCCGATGGTGCCGGACAAGGTTTGATTAAGCAAATTGTTGAAATTTCGCGCCGTCCTGAATTTTTCGGTAAGATTATCTTCCTCGAAAACTACGATATGCGTCTAGCTAAACGCCTTATCTCAGGGGTGGATATTTGGCTGAATACACCTACACGTCCGCTGGAAGCTTCAGGTACATCGGGTGAGAAGGCTGAAATGAACGGTGTGTTGAACTTCTCTGTACTTGACGGATGGTGGTATGAAGGTTATCGTAAAGATGCAGGCTGGTGCCTGACAGAAAAACGTACCTATACCAATCAGGCTTATCAGGACGAACTCGATGCATCGGAAATATATTCTACATTCGAGAATGAGATACTTCCATTGTACTATGCGCGCAATTCGAAGGGCTATTCTCCGGAATGGATTCAGTATATCAAAAACTCGATCGCTAATATTGCGCCGGAGTATACTACCAAGCGTATGATCGACGATTATATCAATAATTTCTACAAACCGGAACAGGATCGTGTCAAACTGGTTGCATCCAACCATTATGCCAAGGCTAAAGAACTGGCGGCATGGAAAGAAGATACTGCAGCAAACTGGGACAAGTTCACTGTAGAGAAATTGACTTTCAACGGTCAGGATTTGAGGGACGGAGTAGGGCTTCTTAATCCTACACTTACCGAAGGAGAAAAAATGACGGTAGAGGTAGTTATCGATAAGAAAGCCATGAAAGGCGATCTCGGTATCGAATGTGTATTGACTGAATACGATCCCGAAAAGAAAGAAGATAAATTCTTATCTGTTCAGGAATTCAATAAGGTTAAAGAAGAGGGTTCCAAACTGTACTTCGAAATGAAAGCTATAGCAAGAATCCCCGGTACATGCCATTTTGCATACCGTGTATATCCGAAACATCCGGATATGGCTCATCGTATGGACTTTGCATACATACGCTGGATTTAATAGGTTGTATATAAAATAAACTTGAAAAGCTGCTTCTGTTTACAGATGCAGCTTTTTTTAATAAAACATTCTTTATTTGTCGCAAAAGTATTCGTAATTTTGGCTGGTCTAAAAAATAAAACACCTATGAAAAAAATTATCTTACTGGCTGCTGTGCTTGTTTCAGCAGTATCTATTAATGCCCAGATGAAGCCTCAGAGCACAGAATGGTATTATCCTCAACCCCCTAAAGTTACTCCGGCTACAACTTTGAATCAACCGCCGTCGGATGCAATTGTCCTTTTCGACGGAAAAGATTTATCCAAATGGGTATCTACTAACGGTGGAGAAGCTAAATGGAATGTGGTTGACGGTGCAATAGTGATAGTTCCGGGTACGGGCGGTATTGCTACCAAAGAATATTTCGGGGATTGCCAGTTGCATATAGAGTTCAAATCTCCGGCTCCTGAAAATTATCACGGACAGAATCGTGGCAACAGCGGTATCTTCCTTCAAAGCACTTACGAAGTGCAGGTACTCGATGGAGATAACAACCCTACTTATGTAAACGGTATGGTAGGAAGTATTTACAAGCAGCAAGCTCCCGCGGTAGATGCGTATACCAAAAACGGTCAGTGGCAGGTATATGATATTTACTGGAAAGCCCCTGTTTTCGGCACAGGCGGAAAATTGGAATCTCCTGCAATGATTACGGTAGTCCTTAATGGGATATTGATACAGAACAATTATATCCTAAAAGGAGATACCCCATATATCGGTTTCCCTAAATATGAAGCTCACGGTCGTCTGCCGCTTATGTTGCAAGACCATGGAACGGGAGTCGCATTCCGTAATATATGGATAAGAAATCTTTAAGTAATTGCTTAATTATATAATAGAAGAAGGATGCTGTAAATTACGGCATCCTTTCTTTTTTCAGAAGAGTTCCATACCTTCTTTATATGTCCTGTATTTTAGTTCGGGTAGTAATTCTTCCCGCATACGATTGGTGTCGCCATAATAAGAAACCATTCCTATTTTGACAAAATCTACTGTTAGCGGGCTTCGTGTACCAAATATCGCAGAGAATAATTCAAATGCCCGTGCGGCTGTCATTATCATCCATACAGGCATGCGCCACGGCTTGTGGTTGCCTTTATATACAGTGATATCATCGAGAAATTGTTGTAATGTCTGCACACCCTCATCTCCTATATGATATATGCCTTTGATATCCGTCTTTAAAGCGGCAGCAATAGTTGCATCTACGAAGTCGGTTTTCGAAATCAGATGTATATAAGTCGGCTTCTTCCATATGCCCAGCAGCCAGTGACGGGCAAACCATTGTCCGGCGTCTATCATCAATATACCTTTCCCATAAACCATGCCTACACGCAACGAAACAGCCTCAAAGCCGTATTGATCGCCATACTCGAATAATAACTTTTCTTCTTCGAGCCGTGTACGGGCATGCATCGATTCTGGTTTTCCGCTGAGTATTCCGGTAGCGGGTTTTTCGGGAGTACATTCTCCTTCTACATGCGGAAAACTGATTAGGATAATGCGTTTTACCTTTTGCTTTACAGCGACATTTAACAGGTTGTTGAAATAACGGGTATTTGTTGTCGGCAGGAACTTTTCGGGATTCGCTTTGAATAAAATGCCTGCAAAATGTACGATTACATCGACATTTTCGACTGCGTCAGTAAGAGTTTCTTCTTTTGCTAAATCGACTTTAAAGACAGATATGCTTTCTTTGTTTTTAAGGTTATCCGCTACATACTTTTTGTGTATAAGCAGATTGAGATTCACATTCATATCCTTCATTCCCTGAGCCAGTATTCCGCCCAGATTACCGGCAGCTCCGGTTATTGCGATTCGTGTCATAGTCCTGTTTTAAGAGTGTAAATATAGGTATAATCTTTTTATATGGGCGATTGCGAATCAATAGTTCAAATTAATTGTTCCATCATTTTTCGCATGATTCCTATCCTGATTTATTACCGGAAGACTTAGCTCATGCCTGTCGCGCCCTTTCGGGCTTGCCCTTACTTTTGGCATTGCCCAAAAGTAAGCAAAAAGCTAGCGCTTCGCTTCTCGGCGACCCAAAACCGTTTTGTCGGTTGAATCAAACGACGAGCTATCGCTCCGTTTGATTCCATACCGTCTTCAACGGATTGGGTGCCCCGCCTGTGTCACTAATGCGCGGGAGGCTGACGCCAGACTAGACTTTGTCTGACACTATTCTCTAGACTTTTTGCGTCTTTGCGTCTTTGCGAGAGAATCACTTTATATTCAATACAGATTCGCTTTATTATAATCAATTATTAAAACTATAATATCAATTTGTTAAATACCTTCATATTGCTTTTTTGTAATTTTAAAATCCGATTTTGGCATAGAATACCTATATAATAACCATATAAAGATTAAAAACCATGAAAGATCTAAAAATGTTTATCGACGGTAAGTTCGTAGAAAACACATCCGGAGAATGGATAAACGTACTGAATCCGTCGACAGAAGAAGTTACTTCACGACAACCGGCAGGCACGGTCGAAGATGCCAGAAAGGCAATCGATGCTGCTGAAAAAGCACAGGACAAATGGGCGGCAACTCCTGCCGTAGAAAGAGCAAGCTACTTGATAAAAATGGCTGCAGGCATCCGTAAAAGAGAAAAAGAACTGACAGATATTATCGTTCGAGAGGGTGGAAAAACACAGGGATTGGCAAATGTAGAAGTCCTTTTCACTGCCGATTATCTTGAATATATGGCCGGCTGGGCGCGCCGCTATGAAGGTGAAATTATCCAGAGTGACCGTCCGCACGAAAGCATTTTCTTATTTAAAAAACCTATCGGGGTAACAACAGGTATCTTGCCGTGGAATTTCCCATTCTTCCTGATTGCCCGTAAAGCTGCTCCGGCATTAGTTACAGGAAATACGATCGTGGTTAAGCCTAGCCAGATTACACCGGAGAATGCTTATGTATTTGCACAGATAGTAGAAGAAACCGGTTTGCCTGCAGGTGTATTCAACCTGATTATGGGACGCGGTTCTGTTATCGGCCACGAACTCGCTGCTAATCCAAAAGTTGGTATGGTGAGTCTTACCGGAAGTGTAGGCGCAGGTATTCAGACAATGGAAGCAGCTTCTGCAAATGTTACTAAGGTTTCTCTCGAACTGGGAGGCAAAGCTCCGGCTATCGTTATGGACGATGCAGACCTTGATTTGGCGGTGAAATCGATAATTGCATCGCGTGTAATCAATACAGGACAGGTTTGTAACTGCGCCGAACGTGTGTATGTACACAAGAATGTGAAAGATGCCTTTGTTGAAAAAATGGTTGCAGGCATGAAAGCCGTTAAAGTGGGTAATCCGTCGGAAATAGCCGATCTGGATATGGGGCCTCTTGTAGAAGCCAATGCACTGAAATCGGTTGAGGAAAAAGTCGCTAAAGCAGTTAGCCAAGGTTGTAAACTTCTGTGTGGCGGTAAACGTATCGGTACTAAAGGATATTTCTTTGAGCCGACTCTTCTGGATAATGCCACTCAGAAAATGGATATCATACAGGAAGAAACTTTTGGGCCTGTACTACCGATTGTCGAGTTCTCCGATATAAACGATGCTATCGAATGGGCAAATGATTGTGAATATGGTTTGACATCGTCCGTCTATACGCAGAATCTGGATACGGCCTTCAAATTGGTGAGAGCGCTTAAGTTCGGCGAAACGTACATCAATCGCGAGAACTTCGAAGCTATGCAGGGCTTCCATGCAGGCTGGCGTAAATCGGGCATCGGTGGCGCAGACGGCAAACATGGTCTTGAAGAATATCTCCAGACACATGTCGTATATCTGGAAACAAAAGGCTGATAAGCTTAAGACAATAAGAAAACTCAAGGCCGGAAGGCTTTGAGTTTTTTATATTACTATTTTTATCGCATCAACTAAGAGTCTGTTTTTGTTTTATATTTTCTTTTAAACCTTTTGTATGGAAAATGAGTTAACAAAAGGAGTCCTGAAATATAGAACTGATTTTTTACCGATTTATTAATTAAAAAATGAAAGTAGGATTATTTATTCCCTGCTATGTAAATGCCATTTATCCCGAAGTGGGAGTGGCATCATACAAATTGCTCGATTATCTGGGGGTGGATGTAGATTATCCCATCGACCAGACTTGTTGCGGTCAGCCTATGGCGAATGCAGGTTTTGAAGATAAGGCTATTCCTTTAGCCAAACATTTTGAAGAACTGTTTGCCAGATATGACTACATTGTTGCGCCTTCGGGTAGCTGCGCCGCATTTGTAAAAGAAAATTATCCCCGCCTGCTGGAAAAAGAACAACATATTTGCCAGACAAGCGGTAAAATATATGACCTCACTGAGTTTCTCCACGATATACTGAAAGTTGATAAACTGCCGGGTAAATTTCCCCATAAAGTAAGTGTGCATAATAGTTGCCACGGAGTGCGCGAGTTGCATTTGTCTTCTGCCAGTGAACTCAATATTCCCCGCTACTCGAAAGTGAAGGATCTACTTTCGTTAGTCGAAGGTATTCAGATATTCGAACCGCAAAAGCTCGATGAATGCTGCGGATTCGGTGGTATGTTTGCTATCGAGGAACCCTCTGTATCGGTATGTATGGGGCAGGATAAGGTTAAAAACCATATGGCAACCGGAGCCGAATATATTACCGGAGCCGACAGTTCGTGCCTGATGCATATGCAGGGAGTGGTGAACAGGGAAAAGCTTCCGGTAAAATTTATACATGTTATTGAAATTTTAGCTGCAGGACTATGAGTACAAAACATGCGAAAGCGGCAGACCGCTTTATTGCCGATAAGAAGCAGGAAGAATGGCATAACGAAACCCTTTGGCTGGTGCGTGCAAAGCGCGACAATATGGCTATGGGAATTCCTGAATGGGAAAAGCTCCGGGAACTGGCTGCACAGGTAAAGATGCATACCATAACTCATCTCGACCGCTATATCGAACAATTCGCCGATAAAGCCGAATCCAACGGGGTTATTGTACATTGGGCGAAAGATGCGGCAGAACATAACCAGATTGTTTACGAAATTCTCTCAAAGCACGATGTGAAGAAGCTGATAAAGAGCAAATCGATGCTTACCGAAGAGTGTGACCTGAATCCTTATCTGCTGGATAAAGGTATCGATGTAGTCGAAAGCGATTTGGGAGAACGTATTCTTCAACTGATGCACGAGCCGCCGAGCCATATAGTAATGCCTGCCATCCATCTGAAACGTGAGCAGGTAGGCAAGCTCTTCGAAGAAAAACTGCATACCGAGAAAGATAACAGCGACCCTACGTATCTTACACGCGCCGCACGTAAATATTTGCGGAGCGAATTCCTTACTGCCGATGCCAGCATGACGGGTGCAAACTTCGGCGTGGCGGAAACGGGTGATGTTGTCGTGTGCACCAATGAGGGGAATGCCGATATGGGAACTTCATTGCCGAAAATACATATTGTATCCATGGGTTTAGAAAAGGTTATACCCAATCAGAAGGCATTGAGTATCTATACCCGTTTATTGGCGCGTTCTGCAACAGGACAACCTGTAACAACCTATACATCGCATTTCCGCAAGCCGCGGAAAGGATGTGAGATGCACCTTGTACTTGTCGACAACGGCAGAAGCGAAATAATGGCAAATAAGGAACATATACAGACGTTGAAATGCATCCGTTGCGGTGCCTGTATGAATACTTGTCCAGTCTATCGTAGGAGTGGCGGTTATTCCTATACCTATTTCATACCGGGGCCGATTGGGATTAATCTCGGCATGTTGAAATCGCCGGAGAAGTATTTCGATAATGTGTCGGCATGTTCCCTGTGTTATTCCTGCAATAATGTTTGTCCTGTAAAGATAGACTTGGCAGACCAGATATACCGCTGGCGGCAGAATCTCGATTCTTTCCATAAAGCCGATAAGATGAAAAAAGTGATGTCGACAGGGATGCGGTTCCTGTTTGTACATCCCGGACTGTATAATACCAGCCTGCGCTTTGCTCCGATTGTAAATCATCTGCCGCGCTTTATGTTATACAATGGATTAAATGATTGGGGTAAAGGCCGTGAACTGCCGCGTTTTGCCGGCGAATCGTTCACCCTGATGTGGAAAAGAGGAAAAGTAAAAACTAAAAAGTAAACGGGCATGAGTAATAAAAACGATATATTAGCAACTATAAAACAGCATATAACCGACAGGTACGAAATGCCGGATATCGATATACAAGGTATTCAATATCCCGATAAAATCGCACAATTTATGCATATCAGCAAATTTGTGGGAGGGGAAGCTGTTGTATTGAAAGAGAATGAAGATATAAACGATGTCATCAAATCATTATATACAGAGGCAAAAACAATAGCATCCAATCTGCCGGAGATTTCTATTGCTACCATTAATCCTGATAATGTAGACGACCCCCACGAACTGAACGGGATAGACTTAGGTGTGATAAAAGGTGAGGTAGGCGTGGCAGAGAACGGTTGTGTGTGGATACCTCAGAATGTGAAAGAAAAAGTATTGTATTTTATTTCCGATTACCTGGTGATAATACTTGATAAAAGCAATCTAGTAAATAATATGCATGAAGCTTATGATAAACTGACTTTCAGTGAACTCGGCTTCGGAACGTTTATTTCAGGCCCTTCAAAGACTGCTGATATAGAGCAGGCATTAGTAGTAGGGGCGCACGGAGCAAAGGGAGTTTCGGTAATACTCGTGTAATGATCTCAAAATAAAAAGTGTGAGCCGACGGCTCACACTCTTATCCAAAAAATCAATCCATATGTAATAATAAATAGGCAGTTGTACTGCATTATTTATCGCTGACCGTCACGTTTAATGTTACTTCAACATTTCCTCTCGTTGCATTCGAGTAAGGGCATGTCTGATGTGCTTCTTTTACCAGTTCTTCCGCTTCCTGCTGGCTCATACCTGTCATATGTACGTCCATTTCTACGGCAAGCTGGAATCCTCCGCCTTCTTTTTTACCGATAGATACCTTAGCTGTTACTTCGGGGCGTATATGTATTTTCTTTTCCAGCGATACATGGCTCAAAGCGCTGCCGAAGCATGCTGAATAACCTGCTGCAAACAGTTGCTCTGGGTTTGTATAGTTTCCGCCTGGGCCGCCCATTTCTTTTGGTGGTCTTACTTCGAGATCCAAAACTCCGTCCGAAGACTTTACATGTCCGCTTCTTCCACCTGTAGAAGTAGCAACCGCAGTATATAATTTTTCCATACGAATGTTTTTATAATTTGCTTTAATACTAATTTTAACAATAAGAAGAGCAGAATTGTTCAAGGATAATAATATTCGGTTATATACCACGTTTTCCTTATCAAGAATAGAATATATTTTTAAAAAGCTTATCTTTGCGAAGTTAAAAAGGCAAATATCACTATATGAGAACTGTAAAGCTATTGTGCGTTTTAATTATTTTCAGTTGCGTATCTTTGACGGCATCTGCCCAGCTACTCGGTGCCGGGGCACAAATGACAGAAAAAGGAAAATTCGAGTTTGCCATAAATGCACATTCCCGTTATCTTTTGAATAAAGGCGCAGTAAATTTCTTCTTGTTTGGTGCTGTAGACTATACAAGTGGAAGCACAAAACTTTCAGGATTGAATATCAAACCTGTTTCTGCGACTTTAGATTTTGCTGGATTAGTTTTCGGAGATCATGCGGATAAGGGCCTTTTGTGGCTGTCATGTGATGCCGGATATCTTTTGAATTTCTCTAAAAAGGATACGGACGGGGTTGTTATAACTCCTAATATAATGTGTTCATATAGTTTGTTTTATGTAAAAACAGGTTATGATTTCAATGTAATGGAGAATAATAGGCAGTTTTTTGTGCGCCTGGGACTGATACTTTCGCTATAATATGGTTTAAAATATAAGAAGAAAGCTCCGGATGAATTTATCCGGAGCTTTCTCTTTAAAACAATAGTTTTCCGTTCTTAAAATTGTAAACAACTATAGGAAATGGTAGTTATTGTTCTATAATTTAATGACTATTTCTTTTTGTCATCTTTGCTTTCGAAACGTCCTTGAGAATCTCTCTGTTCGTTTTTCGCATTCTCACCCCTGTGAGTACTTGATTGAGAATGTGAAGAAGACTGAGAAGAAGAATGCTCATTTTTAGCATCTTTTTTCTCTAATTTGCCCTCAGCATCTCTTGGTCCGTTTTCGGCATAACTGCCACGGGTGTGAGATTGATTACCGCTTGATTTCATACCTTGGCTCTGATCTTTCGATTCAAATCTACCCTGAGAATCTCTTGATTCGTTACGAGCATTTTCGCTCCTTGAATCATGTGAATTGCTACTTTTCATGATTTCTTTTTTTTTAATTTGTAATAATTTATTTGGGACCTATTTCTCTTCCTTTTACTTAAAATAGTGATTGTATAAAAATGGTGGGGGAGGGTAATCACTCAAAGCTTAAAGCTTTTGTATATAAACGAATAGCGGTATATTTAGTTCTCAGGTAAATTCGGATTATAATAATTTTTAAACTCTTTTGCTTAAAGTGCTTCGTTTTTTAAGGCTTTATTAGAAATTTTATCTTAAAACGCTTTGTTAATGCCCGATTCGACCGAACTAATAAAAAGAAATAATGCATGAGAGTTGAGATAATAGAATAAAAATAGCCGGAAGAAATCTTCCGGCTATTTAATTATATAAATCGTTTATTATAGTTTACTTTCAGGATAAAGGCCTTTCCACCAGCCGTTGTCATCTTTCAGCCATTTGGCGAACCATGCCATTATGGAATTATTCCATTCCACACGGCGCTTGTAGTTCATCACACCATGGTTTTCATCCTTTACCTGAATAAATTCGGTAGGACGGCCTAATAGCTTCAAGGCAGTATACATCTGGATACTTTCACCGATAGGTACATTTGTATCTACTGTTCCGTGTGTGAATAGGATAGGGGTGTGTACCTTGTCGGCACTGAAGAGCGGACTTTGTTTTACGTACAGATCATGATTATTCCATGGATAGCTATGTGCACTCGCTCCCGAACTGTAAGTATAGCCCCAATAACCTTCACCCCAATAACTGCTTATTGAACTGATACCTGCATGTGAAACCGCAGCTGCAAACATATCGGTCTGAGTTTGCAGGTACATAGTCATAAAACCGCCGTATGAAGCACCGATACATCCGATTTTCTTATCGTTTACATAAGAATGCTCCTGTGTAAATTTTTTCACTCCTTCAATGATATCTTCTGCAGTACGTTTACCCCATGCATTTACATGCAGAGCGGCAAATTTCTGCCCGAATCCTGTTGCGCCGGCAGGTTGTATGACATATACCACATAGCCTTGCGAGGCAAATACCTGTGCCGGGTAAGGGCCTTCGAAAGTGCGGGATGTAGGGCTTGTACCACCATAGTAATATACAATCATAGGATATTTCTTCGAAGCGTCGAAGTTTGGTGGCAGATAGTAAGTTCCTTTAATTTCTGTACCTACAGAGTTTGTGAAATTCCAGTCTTCTGCTTTTCCCAAAGTCATTTGGGATAGCCTATCATTGTAAGGGTCTGCAATCAGATTTGATTTTTCGCTTTTAAGGTCATACAGGTATGCGCGGGTAGAATTTGACTGGCTCACACCGAAATATACGGCTGACAGCGCATTGTCTGCTATGGAGAAATTGCGGATAACTTCTTCGCTCAACGGTAATTTAGTGAATTTCTTATTCGACGGATTATAGCTGTACATATTTACATAATCCTGATCTGTAGTGCGGAAATAGATAAGATTATCCTTTTTGTTCCATAGACTGTTGTCAATGCTCGGATCGAAATCTTTTGTTATTGCTTCTACTTTTTTAGTGGACAAATCCATAATGAAAGCCAAGCCGTTATAGCTGTTTGCTATCTGTCCCGGATCGATATTCTGTCCTATACCGCCGAATGCTTCACCTGAACCGGAAACAAGGAGTTTCTTACCATCAGGTGAAAATGAAGCGCCATGTGCAAAACTCTCATTTGACCATATGGTATCTATTGTCATTGTCGCTAAATCAAGTTTCAGCAAGGTGTTTTTACGGAAAGGACGTTCGGTCAGCACTTCATCGGAATAGGAGAATAATATTTGCTTTGAATCCGGACTGATATCGTTCAACCATGTGGAATGAGAGCCATAAGTCAACTGCTGGCTCAGGCCTGTCCTCACATCATATTTGTAGATAAAAGAGCGGTTTGTATATCCCGGTTGGCGGTCTTCGGGTGAAAGCAAAAGCTTGAGATCGCCTTTTCTTTCTTCTCCATTTTCCTGTTTACTGTAAAAGATTGTACGTTCGTCGGGAGAGAAAGTTATGTATTCATCGGGAATATTTTTGGCGAATACGCTTTCTTCTAATGTAGCCGGATCGATAGTTATCAGGTCGGTACCGTCTTCCGTTTTAAATCGGTAGAACAGTTTTTCGCTTAGCGGCATCCAACTCAATTGCTGTTTGCTTCCTTCTTTGTCGATAAGAACTTGTTTACCTGTAGACGTATTATACAATTCAGTCGTGGAAATGCCTTTTTCGGGGAATGTATTTCTGTAGGATATCAGCGCATACCGGCCGTTCGGGGACATACTCGTATTTGTTACCCGTTTCCCTAAAAGCATATCGGTGAAGTTGACTGTTCTTTTATTTGTATTGAGTGTTGTGTATATTGTCTGTGTATCGTTTTTCTCATTTTCCAGTTCGATTTTGAATATCGGCGAAGCTTTGTAATTAGCCGAAGCCAGCAGCTTTATTACTACACGGCTCGAAATCGGGTAGGGGGCAAAAGTGGCAGTGACTTCTTTCTCGTTACGGAAGTTTTCTTCCTTTGTAGTTTTTGAAGTACTGAGTTTACCGTCTACATATAATTCAAACATATTAGGCGAAGTTATCTTCAAAGATAATTTTGCATATCGGTTTGCTTCCACATAGAAAGAAAAAAGTTGCAGTGTATATCCGTTCTGAGGTTTTTCGGCATAGAAGTATCCGGCTGTGTCGGATTTTAACGGTCTTACGAATGCTGATTGTTCGGGAATTGTCAGATTCATTTTCAATAAATCTTTTTCCGAGTATTTCTCTCCTTTCAGGTTGGCAGAGTCTACAATTACCGGATCGGTAATGGCAACGGGCGGCGCGGCAAATATCTGTGGTAGTTTTTGTTTGGTCTGGGAGTGCAAACAAAGTACCGAGATAAGACAGATAATGAGGGCAGATAGTCGTGATTTCATATTATTTTAGAAAAAATTTAGTTTAGGGAAGTAAAGATATGAAATCTGATACACACGGGCTACAATAAATATGAAAAGCTTTTATTTAACATTATGTTTTATAGCAGTCGCCATTTTGTTTAAGGATAAAGTATTATCTTTGACCATATAAACTAAACATCGAACAGAAATCTATCTATAATCACACGATGAAACTACTGGTTTACTGCGTAATATTTGCCCTCACTATAACATCTTTTTCATGTTCAGGGGATGATGTGATGCTTTATCACGAAAAAGAAGAGGATCCCGATCCGGGGCCACCCACTCCGCCCGAACCAACCTATTACTGGCTGCTTGAGAGTGTCGATTATCCACAACTGAAAGGTAATGACAAACTTAATATGCAGGAACGGGATGATTTTGTTCTTACATATAACGAAGCTGATTCTATCATTGTTATTGATAACGACGGTGGCGACTATATCAAAATAGATTATAAGGGAAACAACTATATGGCTTTTTCGCGTATAAGGAGTGGTGCCACAGCCAAACAGCGGACAGTCGATAGCTTATTGATATACCTGAATGAAAACAGGCAGATAGATTATGCGCTGCATGTGACGCATACCGAAACTTTTTCGCAGGACGGAGACTTGACTTCCAACAGACAGACATGGAATGATTCCACAGCATTTAAATACGATGCGGAAGGATATATGACCGATATGTTGCATTATGACTATAGCGGTAATAATAATTCATTGTCTTACAGCGAGAAATATACTATTGTCGACGGCAATATAACGGAGGCGATTTCGGCTGATTATCATCATATTTATACTTATGATGATACTGAAAATATCAAATCGTCCAGTTATGTGTACGAAATGCCGCTTAATACAATCAGTATAAAGAGTCGTGGTGGTTGCTGGTTCATGTCGAGCCTGCCGTTTTTATCGGCGAAGTATCTGGGTAAAGCCAGTAAAAATAACGTAGTAAAAACAGTAATAAAGAAGATCGATCCGAAAGGAGGAGATTCTTATGACTATGCAGATATAAATTATGAGTATACACTCGATGAAAATGAAATGCTGAGTGAAGTAAAACTTAAGGGAACAGTGAATGGGAAAGATATACCTGACGATTTTATTTCCTATTTCAGTCATTTCAAAAAAGAGAAGAAATAGAAAAAAGTCCGGTGATTCCGGACTTTTTTATTTTCATTAGTTTGTAAATAAAAACCCCGGCTCTGTTAGGGGCGATGAAGAAGAATAGAGAGATAGTCATCATCCGGTAAACCGAGCCGGGGAGGCTAAGGGGGCAGCCTTAGGTCTTTTAATGTTATCGATTTCGGGTAGCCTCCAACACTTCACCCGTTGCTTTACTTATATTGATAATCCTACCCTCCGTTCCTGTTACCGACCAGATTCCGTTATGGAGGTTAACCGACAATAATTTCTCCCCTTTTAATAGTGGTTCAGCTAATGCAACGGCTGACATAATAGTCGGTGTGGCATCTTTATTAATGATTTTCGTAGATTGTCCAAATCGGGCAGGCACTTCAATCTTGTAACCTACTTTATCTCTCGGATTGCCTTTGACTTGATACAGAATAGCCGAGACTATCATCGATACCAGACAAATAGGATATATTACAGTCTTGCTCATAATCGTCAGTTTTTATTGGTTACACTATATAGAGCGATCTGTAATAAATATTCCATAAGCGGAATTAATTATTTTTCTTGAAAAAATAAAAAGCGCTGAAACATAAGTGTTTCAGCGCTTTTTAGGCTATTTGGCTATTCTTTATTTTATTTTAGGTTCGCTATTATTTTCATCAGCAATTCCGGTTCATCTGTTGTAATATAGTCCAGACCTTGACGAAGCATAGTTTTCATATCTTCTTCCTTATTTACTGTCCATGCATTCGTAAGTAGTCCGGCAGCTTTCGCCTTATTTACCAGTTCGGTATCTTTCAGGAAATTGCTATAGTGATAATCAATCCCTGACATTTTTGCCTCTTTCACTTCTTCGATGCTTTTATCAGCTTCGAGATATAGAACTTTTGCAGTAGGATCGAGTTCTCTTATTCTTTTTGCTGCATCGAAACTGAAAGTAATGTAATCCGTCCATGCCTGAGCTTTCATCCTGTGCACTATTTGTACACACGAGTCGGCAACCGCTTCACTGCGAGCCTTTCCCATTCTGGATGTTTTTACTTCCAGTACAAGGCGTGTTTTATTTTGCTCTTTAATGCATTTTATATATTCTTCGAGGCTGGGGAGGTGGTCGCCGTCTTTCAACTCTATTGTGAACAATTCGGCAGCCGTTGTTTCCTCCACTGTTTTTCCTCCGATAGTAGGATCATGTGATAGCACCACCTTATTATCAGATGACAACCATACATCGAATTCCGAGCCTTCACAACCTGTTTCTATTGCTTTCTTCAATGCTTTAAGCGAATTCTGGCTGGCGCTATGGTTTTTCCATGCGCCGCGATGGGCAATGACCTTATTGCGGATAAAATCGTCTTTGACCAGTTCGAATGATTTTTCACCGTCTTTGGTTTTTAAAGTGATTTCGTATCTGTATGGAGATGAATCGTTTATTGCGGCATCTTTTTTCAACGATATATTTCCTTGCTTGTCGATAGTGAATAATTTCGAATTATCTTTTACCAGTGACACTTTTTCTCCTTTGGGAACTATGACCTTACCGATAACGGCACCTTTTTTATTTTTAGGAATGAGGTAATTGTCCAGTGTCAATAATTCTTTACCGGATTGAGAAAACATAACGGATGTAACTAATAGAGTTAATAATAAAAAAAACAGCTTTTTCATGATTACATTTTTAGACGTTAATCGTATATAATATAAGGCAGGATAAACAGGAGAAATTATAATGATACAGCAAGCTGAAAAATGTATATTCCTACAGTGTTTTTATCTATGCTTTATAAAACAAGTACATTAAGAATTCAAAGATAAGGAGTATGAATAAAAAACATGTGTAGAAAATGTTACTTTTGTTACTTTTTTGCAGATATTTGCCGATCGGTCTGTATTACAGATTTTTGTAATTTATATCATTATATCGGACGAATGAAAATATCTCTGAAAAGTGTAACTTTTGTTACCTTTTTTGATTATTAACATACTATATATTACACTAAGTTGAGATACTTTTACACTTTCATTTTCCGGTATATTTTCCGGATATTTTGAGAGAAAAATATTTCCATTTAAACACTCTTTTATCTTTTGGCATTTTAGTACCTTTACGTCAAAAAATTAAAAACTATGAACACCTATTCTACTTTTCAGGAATACCTACAAAAAGAATTGGCTGATATCAAATCGGCAGGGTTATACAAAAGCGAACGCATAATAGTTTCTCCGCAAGGGGCTGCTATCCGTGTAAGCACAGGTCAGGAAGTATTGAACTTCTGCGCCAATAATTATCTGGGATTGTCAGATAACAAAGAGTTGATAGAAGCGGCAAAAGAAGCTATGGATTCCCGCGGGTTCGGTATGTCTTCCGTACGCTTTATTTGCGGTACGCAGGATTTACATAAAGAACTGGAAGCTGCTATCGCTAAGTTCTTCGGTACAGAAGATTCTATCCTGTATGCTGCCTGCTTCGATGCTAACGGTGGTGTTTTCGAGCCGTTGCTGAGCGATCAGGATGCAATAATCTCCGATTCGTTGAACCATGCTTCTATTATCGACGGTGTGCGACTGTGTAAGGCCGTGCGTTACCGTTATGCAAACGCGGATATGGAAGACTTGGAAAAACAACTTAAGCTGGCACAATCGCAGCGTTTCCGCCTGATTGTGACCGACGGTGTATTCTCTATGGACGGTAATGTGGCTCCGATGGACAAGATTTATGAACTGGCACAGAAATACGACGCCATGATTATGATAGACGAGTCGCACTCGGCCGGAGTAGTAGGAAAGACCGGACGCGGAACAACCGAACTGTTCAACCTGAAAGGAAAAGTAGAAATCATTACTGGTACATTAGGTAAGGCTTTCGGCGGTGCTATCGGCGGATTTACTACCGGTAAGAAAGAAATTATAGATATGCTTCGCCAGCGTTCTCGCCCTTATCTGTTCTCTAACTCTATCCCGCCTGCCATTACAGCTGCCGGTATTAAGATGTTCGAGATGATGGACAGAACAAACGAGTTACAGGATAAACTGCATGCAAATACAGACTACTTCGTAGAGAAAATGAAGGCGGCAGGATTCGATATCAAGCCTACGCAATCGTCTATTTGTGCAGTGATGCTTTACGATGCGAAACTTTCGCAGGATATGGCTGCAAAAATGCTGGATGAAGGCATTTATGTGACAGGCTTCTATTATCCTGTGGTGCCTAAAGATTTGGCGCGCATCCGCGTACAGATTTCGGCAGGACACGAGAAGGAGCATCTCGACAAGTGTGTGGCGGCATTTACGAAAATAGGTAAAGAATTAGGTGTAATAAAATAAATAAATGAAAAACATTCTTATCGTAGGTAGTACGGGCCAGATAGGCTCTGAACTAAGTATAAAATTGCGCTCTATTTACGGAGACAGTAATGTAATCTGCGGTTACTACAAGCCACCATATCCGGAAGGATTCTTCGACTGGGGGCCAACTGTGGAAATAGATGCGACCGATGCGCAACAAATTGCAGAAGCAGTTAAGAAATATAAGATTGACACTATTTACAATTTGGCGGCTATATTGTCTGCTACAGCCGAAAAGAACCCGAAGCTGGGTTGGGATGTAGGTGTAGGCAGCCTCATGAACTGCCTCGATGTAGCCCGCGAATATAACTGCGCTGTTTTTACACCAAGCTCTATAGGTGCTTTCGGGCCTAATACGCCGAAAGATAAAACGCCACAGGATACTATTCAGCGCCCGAAAACGATATATGGTATTACCAAAGTAATGGGCGAAATGCTGAGCGATTATTATTACAATCGCTGGGGAGTTGATACCCGTTCGGTACGTTTTCCCGGTATTATTTCCAACCTGACGCTTCCGGGTGGAGGAACTACCGACTATGCTGTAGAAATATACTATAATGCAGTAAGGGAAGAGAAATTTGTATGCCCTATCAAAGCGGGTACATTTATGGATATGATGTATATGCCTGATGCGCTGAACGCAGCCATAAATATTATGGAGGCTAATCCTGATACACTGATACATCGCAATTCATTTAATATTGCGTCTATGAGTTTCGATCCGGAAATGCTGTATGCTGCGATTAAGAAGCATTACCCTAACTTTGTAATGGAATATGACGTCGATCCGTTGAAACAGGCAATTGCCGATTCATGGCCGAATTCACTGGATGATACCTGTGCCCGTCAGGAATGGGGCTGGGCTCCGGAATACGATCTGGAAAAGATGACGGTAGATATGATCAAAGTATTGAAAGGCAGAGAAGTTCATCTTGCTGAGAAATAAATAAGAAAGGACGGATTCAGAGCGAATCCGTCCTTTCTTTTATGCACTTATCAGTATTATATTATACGGTAACCTATTGTCAGATAGAGGTTATTGTTATAAGAAGAAAACTCGGTTCTGGAATAGTCGATAAGTCCGAAATCATATCCTATATTTAAGAGGCATCTTCTGTATTCTACGCCGACGTTTCCGGATAATCCCATATCGAAGCGTTTGTACGTATTATCAGAGAAGGTATCCACATCGATAGTATTTATCTTTCCCCCGACGCCCAATCCAAAATAAGTACCGAATGACAGATTCATTCTTACATCATCCGATACGGAAAGTCTGTATCCCCCTCTTAAAGGCAGGATGAGATATGACATCTTTGTCTTGGTTTTTTTCGCTATAATCATCCCTGTTACATCGGATATTGCTATATCGCTTTTTGTTCCTTTCGTTGCAAAATCCAATCCCGTTTGGATGAAGAATTTTTTAGGCAGATTGAATTCAACACCCACACCACCTCTGTAGCTGAACAGGGGATCCGTTTTAAGATCTTGCGCATCTATCTCGGAAATACCTACTCCGGCGTGTGCTGTTATTGAAAATGTGAGGTCCTGAGCATAAAGTTGACTTCCTGCGATAATAAGAGAAATGATCAGGAACGCTTTTCTTATTGTTTTCATAACGGTAATTATTAGGTGGTTAATAAGTTACTTATTCTTCTATGGTATAGCTGACAAATGCGAATCGACTGCTGTCGGGCGCCCATGGGTTTACATTAAAACTCCCTTGCCCGCCAAATAGTTCAACCAGAGTTTCGGGTTTACCTCCTGAAGCGGGCATTATTCGTATCTCTACATGCTTGTAGCGCAGATGTTCATGAGGCTCGACATCACCCTTTTTGTAAGCGATATATACAACATGTGTGCCGTCAGGCGACAGATGAGGAAACCACGAGTTACGGTCTTCGTCGAATGTCATTTGGGTTTGTTCGCTTCCATCGGTTTTCATTCGCCATATCTGCATCAGTCCTGTACGCATGGAATTAAACCAGATATATTTCCCGTCAGGGGAATATTCAGGCCCGTCATTCAATCCCTCGGCTGTTGTGAGGCGCATTTCACCTATTCCGTCGATAGATATCGTATATACATCCATTTCACCGTTGCGGTTAGCGCAGTAGGTGAGGTGTTTCCCGTCAGGGCTCCATCCGTGCATGTAGCTGGGTTGCGACGGGGTTAGCTGTTTTGGCTCACCTCCTTCGGCAGGAAGCACAAATATGGTCGGGCGTCCTTCGGGTAAAGAGCGGTGGCTTACGGCTAGCAGTTTTCCGTCGGGGGAAATCAGGTGGTCGTTGTTGCATCTTGTCGCGAAACCTGTATCGATAAGTTCGGATTCACCGAAAGAATCTGTAGAGAGCTTATAAATCAGACCTTCGCTGTTATATACCAGATATTTGCCGTCGGCAGTCCAGTCGGGTGCTTCCATTAGATAGGGGAATTTTTTGACTACCGTGCGTTCACCGGTGATAATATCAAATATTTCGAGGATGCTGGTCACTTTGGATGGTTCTTGTTGTAGGCTCATCTTTTCCGGGCTATTTTGTTCAAAACCTAAAGTTATGATAAATACAGCAGCTTTATTAATAAATAACAAAGAATTATTATCAGAGCATATATTATAGGTGTGGTAATAATAGTGGCTAAGGCTATAAGCAGTTTGTTAGGTTTATGCGGTTTTGCTCTTTCTCTGAATACACGCCAGCATATAAACCATACAGGTATGGCAATTACCAGCAGGGCTATAATAGTGCCATAACCGAAACTTAAAGACAATATTCCTCCGTCAGGGTCTATGTTTATATCCATAATACCTGTTTGTTTAGTCTAAATCGACAACTGTAATTCCCGTTCCGCCAAATTGCACATGCTCATCCTGATAATTCCGTACACCGGGAACTGTACGAAGATAGTCGCGTATGATCTGCCGCAATGCTCCTGTTCCTGTCCCGTGCAGAATACGCACACGCGACATTCCTACTAAGATAGCATCGTCAATGAAATACATCACCGCCTGTAAAGCCTCGTCGCCACGCATCCCGCGCACATCGATGTCCTGTTTGAAGTTGAGTTTCTTCTCGCGTACATCGTCGCTCGCAGCTGCGCTAACGCGGGTGCTTTTAGTTTCGCGTTTTATCTGGTTCCTGCTCACATATTCCAAGGTCGCCAATTTAGCAGTTGATTTTATCATACCGAAAGCTACCGTTGCATTGCCTTTTTGTATATCCAATACTTCACCTACAGAAGTTTGCCCTTTGATGCGGACATTATCTCCGATAGATATTTCAGGTTGTTTTGCCTTTTCAGGAGTTTTCTCTTTCTGCTTTTTGTTCTTCTCTTTGTCTTTTAGCTTCTGTATCTTGCGGGCAATTTTATCATCCGTTTGATTGGCTTCGTTTTCCAATCCGGCTTTGAATTCACTTAAAGACTGTCGAGCCAGCTTGGTCTTTTCCTTATCGGCCTGTGCTTCGCGGATAGTCCGTATCGTATTTTCTATCTTGGCATTAGCTTCTGCAAGAATGCGTTCGGCATCCGCTTTTGCTTGCTTAAGGATTTCTTTTCGTTGCTTACCAACTTCCAGTAGGTCGGTTTCGTATGTTTCGGTAATTTCTTCGAGGCGTTTTTCTTTTTGGCGGATATTCTGCCTTTTGCTTTCCCAATAACGTTTATCGCGGACGATATCCTGCAGATATTTATCCATATTGATATAATCGCTGCCTACTATTTCGGAAGCATCCGCAATGACATCTTCCGGTAAGCCGATTTTACGTGCAATTTCTATCGCAAACGAACTTCCCGGATTTCCGATGGAAAGGGTAAATAGCGGTTGCATCAGATGGCGGTCGTAAAGCATGGCACCATTGATAACACCTTTGTTTTCATTCGCAAAATGTTTCAGATTCTGATAATGGGTAGTAATAACGCCGAAAGCTCCTTTTTCGTTGAAGCGTTTCAATAGTGATTCGGCTATCGCTCCTCCGATCTGAGGTTCCGTTCCTCCTCCGAATTCGTCGATCAGCAGGATGGTTTTTTTATCGCAGTTCCTGACAAAGAACTTCATATTTGTCAAGTGGGAACTATATGTACTCAGGTCGTTTTCGATAGATTGCTCATCACCTATGTCGATAAATATCTTATCGAAGATGCCGACTTTCGAATTCTCGTCTAATGGGATAGGCATGCCGCATTGCACCATATATTGCAGCAATCCGACCGTTTTCAGACATACAGATTTTCCTCCGGCATTCGGCCCGGATATGATCAACAGGCGGTTGTCTTCTTCCAACTCGATATCGAGAGGCACAATCTGCTTATTCTGCTTGCGATGAGAAATAAACAGGAGCGGATGCTTTGCCCTGTACCAACGTATCAGCTGTTTGTCTTCGAGCGACGGCTTTATAGCATTGATATCGATAGAGAAAGTGGCTTTAGCCCTTATAAAGTCTATCGTAGCTAGGAATTCATAGGATTGCAATATTTCCGGTACCAGTGGACGTAGAATATCTGTAAAAGCAATAAGTATTTTGACTATCTCGCGCCGTTCTTCGCTTTCCAACTCACGAATATGATTATTTGCTTCCACAACTTCGGCAGGCTCGATGAAAACTGTTTTACCAGATGCCGATTCGTCATGTACTATACCCTTTATTTTCCGCTTAAATGCTGGTGCAACAGGAATGACAAGCCTTCCGTCGCGCATAGTCGGACTTACATCTTTTTCTACCAGCCCTTCACTTTGTGCCATGCGCAGGATAGCATTCAGGCTTTTGGATATGCCGCCCGATACACGGGCTATTTCTCTGCGTATACGGCTGAGTTCGGGTGATGCATTATCTTTTATCCGACCAAACTTATCGAGTATAGCATCAATTTTTGTTATGAGCTGAGGAAATACAGCGACTTCGCCCGCCAACCTGTAAAGGTGCGGATATGGCGTATTGTCTTCATCTTCCTTTTTCAGGAAAGAGACTATGTCGCGGATTGTCTGCAAGGAACGTCTGAGATCGAAGAGAACCGGCTCGTCTATCCATGTACCTACTACTTTGATACCGCGCAATGAAGGACGTACATCGAGGAAATAATTTACAGGGAAATTATCTTCCTCCTGTGTGATGCGGATGAATTCCTCTGTCTGTGAAAGACTTTCAATAATATATAAATAGTCGGAAGAAAAAACCATATCTTCCACTTTTTCTTCTCCGAGCGGGCTCAGGCATCGCGCCGAAAGCAACTCACGTATTTTGTCGAATCCTATTTTCGATTCGAAATTTTCAGGATAAATCACTCTGTATTTGTTTTAGAATGCAAAGATAATGATTTGAACGACACATGTGAGGAATTGTTTTTTAGAAATATAGGCTTAAAAATTTGTCAGATTAAAACAAAATTGTAATTTTACCGCTGGAAGAAATATCAATTGACGTAAAGTGGTTGATTATTTTGTATTTAATTAAAAATATACTGTATCAAACTAAACATTATTAACATCCTTAGCGAATAAATTTGCCCGAAAATAAGATGTGTATCTTTCTACAAAATTACTAAAGTACTATTTGAATTGTATCTGTAACCAGATATTGTGATTTTGTTGTGCGAAGCGGGCTCTGAGGATGTTGTTGATAATTTTAGGAAAAGATAGTTGATATAATTGTATACAAAACCAATGCGGCAGAGAAACAATCGGATATATTGGGCATTTATTACTCCGACGATGGTTTTATTCTAAAGATATAATTTCTTGTTTTTGCTTGTGAAAGTAGTTACATGAAATCCAGCCATTGAAGTATAACCTCTAATGCATTGGTTTTTGTTATGTCTATACCTCCCGTTTTTTTATCCTTTTTTATATTCATTCTAAATAATAAGTGCGAAAAATTTCTTCTGTGTGCTAAAAAATACGCATCTTTGTATCCCTAATTAATTAGAATATTGCTGTATGTTTTTATCTGATCTTAAGACAGGAGAGAAAGGTGTAATAGTCCGTGTAAACGGTAGCGGAGCTTTCCGCAAACGTATTCTCGAAATGGGATTTATAAAAGGAAAGACCATAAAAGTAATACTGAATGCCCCACTTAAAGATCCTATCAAATATAAAATAATGGATTATGAAGTTTCGCTTCGCCGCAGTGAAGCCAGACTTATAGAAGTGGTATATTCCGATCCTGCTACAGAGATAGATTTGCCTGACGAATCCCATTATGATCGGGAATCACCGAAAGAAACAATAACAGAAGAACAATCACCGGCGCACAAAAATCATACGAATAATAAAAAAATCATTACAGTTGCATTGGTCGGGAATCCGAATGCAGGAAAAACATCCTTGTTTAATATTGCATCGGGAGCCCATGAGCATGTCGGTAATTATGGAGGGGTAACTGTAGATTCGAAAGAAGGGCGCTTTAAGCACAACGGATATACTTTCCAGATTGTTGACTTGCCAGGTACCTATTCATTGTCGGCATATACACCGGAAGAACTTTTTGTGAGGCGACATATCGTTGAAGACAGGCCGGATGTGATAATAAACATAGTGGCAGCTTCGAATTTAGAACGTAACCTTTACCTGACAACGGAACTGATAGATATGGAAGTTCCGGTAGTGATGGCCCTGAATATGTATGACGAGTTGAAAGACAGCGGAAGTGAATTCGATTATCAGCGGCTGTCTAAAATGATCGGTATACCGATGGTACCCACTGTAGCTAAGACAGGGGCGGGAATAGACGAACTTTTCGATACAGTCATACGTATGTATGAAGATCGCGAGCCTGTTGTGCGCCATGTAAATATTTATTATGGCAACACAATCGAGAATTCAATCAGTAAACTGAATATACAACTTGAGAAAGATAAAGACCAGCAACTCGTTTTCCCAAGACGTTATATTTCTGTCAAATTAATTGAGAAAGACAAGGATATTGAGTCTTATGTTTCTACTTTCCCTAATAATAAGGAATTGTTTGAAACAAGAGATACGGAAATAGAATATATTGAAGAAACGCTTAACGAAGATACTGAATCTGCATTAACAAATGCCCGTTACGGATTTATAGCCGGAGGACTGAAAGAAACTCTGAAAGAGAAAACAAATGAATCGGATATAACACGCGTAATAGATTCTATCGTTACAAATAAATATGTGGGCTTCCCTATATTTTTCTTTTTCATGTGGATCATGTTCGAGTGTACATTCCGCTTTGGCGAATATCCGAAGGAATGGATCGAGAGTGGGGTAGGGCTTTTGGGTGATTTTGTACGGGGAGCAATGTCGGAAGGAATGCTCAAAGATCTAATTGTGGATGGTGTTATCGGAGGGGTAGGAGGTGTTATAGTTTTCTTACCTAATATACTTATATTATATGCATTCATTTCATTTATGGAAGATTCGGGCTATATGGCCCGTGCCGCATTTATAATGGATAAGGTGATGCATAAGATGGGATTGCATGGTAAATCCTTTATCCCGTTGGTAATGGGATTCGGTTGTAATGTGCCTGCTATAATGGCTACGCGCACTATCGAAAGCCGGAATAGCCGTATGATTACGATGCTGATCAATCCGTTTATGTCATGCAGCGCACGTTTACCTGTGTATCTGCTTTTTGTCGGAGTATTTTTTGAGTCATATGCAAGCTTTGTGCTTTTCGGGCTTTACTTTACAGGGATCCTGATTGCGGTTATATCAGCCCGGTTATTCAAGAGGTTTTTGTTTCCTAAAGAGGATACGCCATTCGTTATGGAGTTGCCGCCTTATCGTATGCCTACACTGCGTGCGGTGACGATACATATGTGGGATAAGTCACGTCAATATTTGCGTAAGATGGGAGGGGTGATACTTATTGCATCTATCATTATCTGGTTTCTGGGCTATTTTCCGATGAATAATGAAAAGAATGAATCCTTTAATCAGCAAATAGCGCAAATTGAATCGCAGTATGAAAGCAAAATAATAAGTGAAGAGCAAAGAACGGGACAAATAGAAGAAATAGAAGAGCAGCGCAATATAACACATCAGGAAGATTCCTATATCGGACGTATAGGTAAAACCATCGAACCTGTAATGCGTCCTTTGGGCTTCGACTGGAAAATAAGTGTCAGTTTGCTTTCGGGTATGGCAGCTAAAGAAGTGGTAGTAAGCACGCTCGGAGTATTGTATACCGGAAATTCCGAAAATCAGGAATCATTGGAAACACGTTTAACTGCAGAAACAAACGCAGATGGAACACCTCTCTTTACACCATTGGTAGTTGTCAGTTTGTTACTTTTTGTATTAATTTACTTTCCTTGTGTCGCCACTATTGCTGCAATTAAAGAAGAATCGGGCTCATGGAAATGGGGGATATTCAGTATCATTTATACTACCTTGTTAGCATGGGTTGTTTCATTTTTAGTTTATCAAATTGGAAATATTCTTTAATCTTTTTATTTTTTATTTCATATTGATACATAATTAAAGGTTTATATATGTTAATATCAAAAAGGGTAACTTGTGTTATCCTTTTTTTGTTTATGCGAAAACGAGAAGCAAAAGTGTTAAAATGGAGATTTTAGATATATAATATCGGTTCTTTTTCAACATGTAATAAGTTCTTAATGGCATATTATCTTTCAAAATGTAATTGTTGAAATCAAAATTAACATATTTTTCCTATTTTTCCAAATTAGTTATCCTCAATTCATTGCATATTGTCATATTTTATATAATTTAATTCAAAATTTTTTTTTTCGTGAAAAATGCCTAAATTTGCAAGTCAAAAATCAAACTGATGCTAAATTGCCCAATAAAGTGTTAATTTGTTAAATTGATAGTATTAGATTAAATAAGTTGTTTTAATTTTAATAAAGTAGTGTTTGTATGAAGAAAAGAGTGATGTTAATTCTATCCTGCTTATTTCTAAGCATAGGATTTATCGTAGCACAAACAACTAGAATTTCCGGTGTTGTCGTTGACAATAACGGAGAGCCTGTTATTAGTGCTTCTGTAGTGGTGAAAGGGACTACAGTCGGTACTGTTACCGGTCTGGATGGAGAATTCTCTATTAACGTACCTAGTGGAAACAATACATTGGTGTTTACACTGGTAGGTATGAAACCTGTTGAAGCAAAGCCTGTGCAAGGTATGAAGGTTGTAATGGAGAACGACGAGCAGATATTGGCAGATGTTGTAGTTACCGCATTAGGTATCTCAAGAGATGCTAAAGCTTTGGGTTATGGATCAACAACCATAAAAAATGATGAAATAACTGCTGCCAAGTCCGGATCATTGATGTCTGGTCTGGTTGGTAAAGTAGCGGGTGTAAATATATCTACAACCGGGGCTACAGGTACATCCCAGAAAGTAATTGTACGAGGATTTTCATCTTTTTCTGAAAATCAGCCTTTGTATATTGTAGATGGTGTGCCTATTCAGAATACTTTTTCTGGAAATAAGGATACAAATAATTCTGTTGACTTTGGTAACCTTGCAGGTGATATTAACCCGGATGATGTTGAATCTGTAACAGTGCTTAAAGGTGCATCGGCAACTGCCTTGTACGGTACACGTGCAGCTAGTGGGGTTATTATGATTACCACTAAAAAAGCACAGAAAAATCAAAAGCCGACTATTACTTATTCAGGTACATTCTCTGCTTCGAATGTATTGCGTGCTCCTCAGACACAGGATATGTTCGGTCAGGGTTGGCCATTATGGGATAATGCAGAGAACGGTTCATGGGGACCTAAACTCGATGGCAGAATGCATGAGTGGGGTGCCGGTATCAATGGCGTTTTGAGAGAAAAGCCTTTCACATATGTAAAAGATAATGTGAAGAAATTTTATGAAACAGGTTTTGAAATGAATAATAATATTTCTTATGCAGCCAGTGGGGAGCATACAGGTATTATGATTTCTTACGGAAACCTGACGTCTGATGGCATTATCCCGTCTAATGCAGATAAATATACGCGTAATACAATTTCGTTCAGAGGTAATACTGTATATGACAAATTAAACCTAAGTTACAATATAAATTATTCGCGCAAGCATATCAAAGCGGTATCTGCAGGACAGGGTAGTGATGGAGCAGCATTATTTCAGGAAGTTTTACAAAATCCTGTAGATATTAACTTGCAAGATCTGAAAGATTTGAATAATCCGTATAACAGCCCTGATAATTATTATACATGGTATGCTGAAAATCCGTATTGGGTTATTGCAAATAATGGCAATGAATATACAGACAACCATACATACGGAAATATCGATGTCAGCTATGAACTCATTCCGGGATTGAAAGCAATCGGCCGTTTAGGAGGTGACTTTAATGATTCACGTCGTAAGGCATGGAATGGTGTAGCCCGTTTTGCTCCGGGTTCTTACAGTTATGGACACAAATCGAATGCCGAAGGTTCTTATCTTGAACATAATGAGTCAAGGACACAGTTGGAAGCAACAGGTTTACTGGATGCCAATTATACTCTCAGTGAGGACTTTAGTCTATCAGGTATGGTGGGATGGAACTATAACTACAGAGATCTGAACCTCATCGATTCATATTTGTATGGTTTGAACGTACCGGGATGGTATAGTCTGGAAAACGGTAGTACCGATCCTGCAACATATTCCCGAAAATATCAACGACGTTTGTACGGAGCATTAGCTCAGGCTGAATTAGGATATAGAAATTACTTGTATTTGACATTGTCAGGACGTAATGACTGGTCATCTACATTACCGAAAGATAACCGTAGTTTCTTTTATTGGGGGGCAAATGCCAGCCTCATCGTAACAGATATGGTTCCTTCTATAAAGAATGATATATTGAATTATCTCAAGGTTAGACTTGCTTATGGTAAGACCGGTAAGGATGCTAACTGGTATCTGATTTCAAATGAATATCAACCGACAAAGATTATTCTTGGTTTTGGTAACCTGAATTTTCCATTAAACGGAGTGCCGGGACTTACAATGGGTAATACCCGTGGTAATGATAATCTGAAACCAGAAATTACCCGTGAAGCAGAATTTGGATTCGACCTGCGTCTGTTCGATAGCCGTCTGACAGTAGATTTTGCATATTATGACAGAAATACCAAAGATCAGATTATCGCTGCTACACAGCCTTTCGAAACCGGATATAGTTTATATACCCGAAATGTAGGGGAAATACAAAACCGTGGAGTTGAAGTATCCTTAGGGATAGTACCTGTCCGCACAAAAGACTGGAACTGGAACCTTGGTGTTACTTTTGCTAAGAACAATAGCGAGGTGAAAAAACTTTGGGAGGTTGACGGTAAAAAGATTAATGAATATGTTCTTACATCTGCATATCAAGTAGACTTTGTAGCCGAAGTAGGAAAACCTTTGGGAGTATTTAAAGTGCCGAAAGTACAACGTTCCGAAGACGGAAGAATTGTAGTAAGCAGTAGTTCTGGTTTACCGTTGATCGTAAGTGGAGAAAAAGAAGAGGTAGGAACATCTGCTCCGGATTTTACAATGGGTTTTGTAAACCGTGTAACATGGAAAAATCTGACATTCGGTGCCGTAATAGACTGGAGAAGCGGAGGCGAATTCTGGAGTAATACAGCTGAAATGATGACATGGAACGGTAATGCTACCGCAACAATGTATAACGAGCGTCAGCCGTTTGTAGTGCCGAATTCGGTAAAACTTGTTGGTGGCAAATATGTCGATAATGATGTGCCGGTTACCTGGGAAAATACATATGCCTATTATAATCACTCAAGTAACTATTATATGTACAGGGATTTCATATTGCCAAAAGGATATGTGAAATTGAGAGAGGTAAGCCTTACATATAATTTCCCTAAAAATCTTATATCGAAACTTGGAATAGTAAAAGAACTTGAAGTAGCCGTTATAGGACGTAACCTTCTGATGTGGACACCAAAGGCAAATAATTTCGTAGACCCTGAAGCTACAAACTATGGTAATGATATTACTTCAGAATTAGGTGAGTTTACTGCAGCTCCTACAACCAGAAGTATTGGTGGAAGCATCAAAGTTACTTTCTAAGTGTATACAACTAAAAATAATAAGAAAAATGAAGAAACTTATATATAAATACCTAATCGCTGCTTCTCTGATATTTTCAGCAACATCCTGCGATTTGGATATAAATGAAAATCCGAATTTTCCGAAAGATGCAGATCCTTCGATGCTGTTATCTTCGGCAATGGCCTGGTCGGTTTCTGCTTTTGGAGTAGAAACACAGATCACAACTAGCATGTGGGCTCAGTATTATGCTCAGAATAATGCATCGAACCAGTATACAAATTATGATAGGTATAATATTTCCAATACATCTTTTAATAGACTGTGGCAGCACGAATATGCAGGTGCATTGCAAGACTTATATCTTGCGCGTTCTAAGTCAGAAGCTCAGTCGGAATGGCAATACTGGATTACTTCACAGGTATTGATAGCTTTCGACTATCATATTCTTAACGATTTATTTGGTACTATACCTTTCACTCAGGCTGTAGATTTCGATAATCATCCTGCGCCAAAATATGACGACAGCAAGACTGTAAATGCCGGAATAATAGCCATATTAGATGCAGCTATAGCAAAACAGGCAGATGCAGCCGATAAATCTTCTATGGGAAGTAATGATTTAATCTATGCTGGTAATATCGATAGATGGGTTGAATTTGCGAAAACACTGAAACTCAAAATCCTTATGCGTGATTTCGAGACAAATAAAAATGAAATCCAGGCTTTGCTCACAGCAGGCGGTTTACTTACTGCTGATGCAAGTGTTAAAGGTTTTGAGGACAAAGAAAACAAATCGAATCCGTTGTATGAATTCGACCGCCGTAAACTGAATACACAGGAAAATATTAAAGCGAGTGCAACTATGATAACTTTCCTCAAGGAATATAATGATCCGCGTATCGAAGCATATTATGAACCGAACCAAAGCGGTGAGTATCAAGGTTTACCTCAGGGGGGATATAACATAACGCAGAAAGTTATTCCATCTGCATCGCTTTCGAGAGCACGTCTGGCAGCAACTGATCCTGTATATCTTATGTCGGTAGCTGAGAGCCATTTCTTGCAGGCAGAAGCTTATGCCCGTCTTGCGAATGAAGCTGGTGCTAAAGCGTCTTATGAGGCCGGAGTAACTGCGGCATTCGATCGTTGGGGATATGATGCTTCAAGCTTTATTGCAGCAGGTGGTGCCTACGAGTTTAAAGATACAGATCTGGAAACAATGATTAAATGTATCATTACTCAGAAATGGGTAGCTGCAGTTCGTTGCCAGGGATTTGATGCTTTCTTCGACATCAACCGTACAGGATATCCAAAACTGGGTACAGAATATACAGTTGTACAGGATCTTTGGACTCTGCCAAATGCAAATTATGTTGTGGGTGAACTTACACCAAGTGCCACTTCGGTATTGGGCAAAGGTGAATACCCAAAGAGATTTATATTACCAAAGAATTCCACTGATAATAATCCGAATGCTCCGGCAGTTATAAATATAACTGAAAAAATGTGGTGGCATAAATAAACAATAAATAAATATACTGATTATGAAAATTTATAAAATATGTTTGTTACTTTTTTGCATAACTGCAGCTTTCTCTTCATGTGAAACATATGGAGATGCCGACGTAGATCACTCATCGGTCTTTCCTCTGGCAGGAGAATGGGTTGTGCAATTGAAAGATGTAGCTACAGGAGAAATATTCAATGTGCCTACAGTAAGAGATGATAGATTAAATATATACACATATAATACATCAAAAGAAAGTACAACTCAGATGTGGTTGAGGATTGGCGGTGTTTCAGTTAGCAGCACAAGTCCTTATGTCTCTTTTGCAGTGAAAGGTATTGTAGATATTGATTTAGCAAATAAAACATTCAATGTAAAAGACGCAACTAATGATTTTTACACAGATGGTAAAAAGTTTAGTATCTCTGAAGGTAAAGTAGTTCTAGACGGAACCACAACGGCATCTGGAGGAAAAGCCGATTTTATTTCTTTCAAGCTGACTTCAGACCTGCATCCAAACCTGACGTATGAAGTGTTCGGTTACAGAAGAACTGGTTGGGCGGAAGATGAGCCTAATCCGGCAAATACTATTTCATTGTCTCAAACAACTGCCTCGTTAGCTGTAGGAGAGAAAGTTACTATAGATATTAGGAGAGGAAACGGTCAATACACAATTACATCAGATGATCCGACTATAGCAACTGCTGTTATAGATAGTGAAATAGATGATGATAATGTATATCCGGGCAAGCTAACTATCACTGCTCATAAGGCAGGTGGTACCAAAGTAGTGCTTACAGATTATGAAGGCCGCTCTGAAAATATTGTTGTAGCTGTACAATAAAAAACATACATAATTTAGAAAAAACCTCCGGACTGATGTCTTGGAGGTTTTTCATTTCTTTTAACCGCAATTAACGCTATGTTCCCGATTTCTTATGTAACTTTGATATCAGAAAAGGAGGAACTATAATATGTTTCAGGAAATAATGGTGGGATTGATTGGTTTGGTAGTAGCCACATTGGTTATTTACAAAATTTACGGATTTTTCTTTTCCAAAAATGAACAAAAGAGAAGCTGCGGATGTTCAAATTGCGGATGTAGCACAAAACATAAGTCAGTTAAATATTAAAATATTTGTTGCATATTCAGATAATTCTGTATATATTTGATATAAATATTTACTGAGAGCAAGTTTAAGTCGTGTTGGTCGATTGGGAAGCTCATCAATTAATAAAATATCCGAGACACGCGTTTGTTTCTAATGGCGGGCCACACCTCCGGGTTGCATAGCACAGTGGATTACAAAGGAATCAAAGCACTCAAATCCTGTTTTATGGAGTTTCGGCTATATCCACCAATACGACTTTTATATACAAAGGGGATTACTTCACAAAGTGATTCCCTTTGATTTTGTATTGGTCTTTTCTCTTTTATTCACATTTTCTTTCCCCTCTCTTTTATTTAATTATACCTATTTAATTGTATATTTGTAACCGAATATATTGATTGTTATTATTTAGAAAAGATAAAAATGAACACTTTAGAAAAACTGACAGCTGAGAAGCTTCTTAGTATCAGAGCCATCAAACTGCAGCCGTCTAACCCTTTCACATGGGCGTCGGGATGGAAATCACCCATCTATTGCGATAACCGGAAACTGATATCCTATCCCAAAATACGTACATTTATAAAGATAGAATTATCACGTCTTATTATAGAAAATTTTACAGATGTAGATGCTATTGCCGGAGTGGCTACAGGTGCTATTGCGCCGGGTGCATTGGTTGCCGATGCATTAGGCTTGCCTTTTGTATACATCCGCGCGACACCGAAAGATCACGGTTTGGAAAATCTGATTGAAGGAGAACTTAAGCCGGGAAGTAAAGTGGTCGTTGTAGAAGATTTAGTTTCGACTGGTTCCAGCAGTCTAAAAGCAGTAGAAGCAATCCGCAGGGATAGTTCTGAAGTTATAGGTATGGTGGCCAATTTTACATACGGTTTCCCTATAGCTACTGAGAAATTCAAAGCTGCCGACGTTAAATTATTAACATTGACTAATTACGATGCCGTCCTCGATGAAGCATTACGTATCGATTATATAGCAGAATCTGATCTGGAAACATTGCAGGAATGGCGTAAAGCTCCTGCAGATTGGAAATAAACTAATAAGTGCCCATGACAGAATTTGTTAGTGAAGTAAAAACTATTCCGCATTCGGATGCGGATGTATATGCCGTGCTTTCCGATTTGAATAATTTGGAATTGGCCAAAGGAATTATCCCGGAAGATAAAATTAAAGATTTTACCTTCGATACCGATTCATGTACCGTTTCGGTTGATCCGGTAGGTAAGATCCGTTTTGTAGTAATAGAGCGCGAACCTAATAAGACAATTAAGTTTGAGGCAGAGCAATTACCATTCGGTGTCAATATGTGGATACAACTGGTATCGAAAGGCGAAGCCGAAACAAAGATGAAACTGACAATCAAGGCAGACCTCAATCCGTTTATCAAGCCGATGGTGGGTAAACCCTTGCAGGCCGGACTCGATAAAGTTGCAGAAGGATTAGCGGGATTGCCATACGATAAAATTTTGAATAAAGGAACTATAGAATAGCCGATGAAACTTTGGGAAAAAAGTGTTCAGGTAAATAAAGACGTAGAATCTTATACAGTAGGGAAAGACCGTGAGATGGACTTGTATCTCGCTCCCTATGACGTATTGGGTTCTATGGCCCATATCACGATGCTCGAATCGATAGGGCTGCTGACAAAAGAAGAGCTAAATATCCTTCTGAAAGAACTGAAAGAAATATATAAGGTGACTGTCAGTGGCAAATTCGAGATAGAAGAAGGGATCGAAGATGTACATTCGCAGGTAGAACTGATGCTTACCCGCAAACTTGGCGATGTAGGCAAAAAAATTCATAGCGGACGTTCGCGTAACGATCAGGTACTGGTCGATTTGAAACTATTTACCCGCGATCAGATACATGTACTTGTGGATACTGTATCTAAATTGATCGATGTCCTTCTATCTCAGAGCGAGAAGTACAAAGATGTACTTATGCCCGGCTATACTCACTTGCAGATAGCTATGCCGTCTTCGTTCGGTTTATGGTTCGGAGCGTATGCCGAAAGCCTTGTGGATGATTTGCAGCTATTGCTGGCAGCATACAAGGTTTGTAACCGTAACCCGTTGGGTTCGGCTGCCGGATATGGCTCGTCATTTCCGCTCGATAGGCAAATGACTACCGATCTGCTGGGTTTCGACTCAATGGATTATAATGTAGTTTATGCCCAGATGGGACGCGGAAAGATGGAGCGTGTAGTTGCCTTTGCTATTGCAGGAATTGCAGGAACATTATCCAAACTTTCTTATGATGCATGCCTCTATAATAGCCAGAACTTCGGATTTATTAAACTTGCCGACGAATATACTACCGGATCGAGCATAATGCCTCACAAGAAAAATCCTGATGTTTTCGAACTGACACGTGCCAAATGTAATAAACTGCAGGCATTGCCGAATGATATAACATTAATCATTAATAATCTGCCTTCGGGTTATTTCCGTGATTTGCAGATAATCAAGGAATTATTTATTCCTTCGTTTGAAGAGATGGACGACTGCCTGAATATGGTAACACGTATGATGGCAGAAGTGAAAATAAATGAGCACATTCTTGACGATCCTAAGTATATGCTGATATTCAGTGTCGAAGAAGTTAACCGCCTTGTACTACAGGGAGTACCGTTCCGCGATGCATATAAACAGGTGGGACTGGATATAGAAAAAGGTAACTTTGTTCACGATAAAAAGGTGCATCATACGCATCAGGGAAGTATAGGAAATCTTTACAATGATCATATAGATCTGCTCAGGCAGCAAATTATAGGACAATTTAATTTCGATAAAGTAATGCGAGCCCAGAATGCATTACTCGATTCTGTTTATTAACCTTCATATTATAGAAACAAGTTCTCTTTGTATGGAAGATTCAGAAATAATACTAGCCAGTCTGTCCGGAGAGGACAAGCCGGGTGTAACTGCGGCACTTACCGCAGTGTTGGCAAAGCATAATGCCAATATTCTTGACCTTGGACAAGCAAATATACATCACTCATTGTCGCTGGCAATAATGTTCGAGGCAACCAATGCCGGAGAAGTAATCAAAGACCTGTTGTTTAAGGCGACGGAAGTAGGGGTGATCATCCGCTTTTCACCTATCAGCAAAGAAGAGTATATGCGTTGGGTTTGCCTGCAGGGGACAAAGAACCGCTATATTGTTACCATGCTCGGTCGCACTTTAAAGCCCAGCCAGATATCGGCCGTTGCGGAAATCAGCCAGAAGTATAAACTGAATATAGAAAAAATAATACGCCTCACCGGGCGTGTGCCCTTGGAAGCAGAAGAACGTCCGAGCCGTTCGTGTATAGAGTTATCGATCAGGGGAACTGTAGACGATGTGCAGCAATTGAAGCACGACTTCATGAAAATGGCTGACGAACAGTGTATAGATATAGCTTTTCAGGTAGAAAGCATGTATCGCCGTATGCGTCGCCTTGTCTGCTTCGATATGGATTCTACGCTGATTCAGACGGAGGTAATCGATGAACTGGCAGAACGCGCCGGAGTAGGAGAGGAAGTAAAAGCTATTACCGAATCGGCTATGCGTGGAGAAATCGATTTTTCGGAAAGCTTCAAAAAGCGTGTAAGCCTCTTGAAAGGCCTTGATGAATCGGTAATGAAAGAGATCGCAGAAAATCTGCCGATAACAGAGGGCATGACACGCCTTATCCGCATATTAAAAAAGAGTGGTTGTAAGCTCGCTATCCTTTCGGGTGGATTTACATATTTCGGTAATTATCTGAAAGATAAATATGGCTTCGATTACGTATATGCCAATGAGCTCGAAATCGTAGACGGAAAGCTTACCGGAAACTATATAGGAGATATTGTCGACGGTAAACGCAAGGCCGAACTGCTGCGCTTGCTTGCTCAGGTAGAAAAAGTAGATATGCGTCAGACCGTAGCAGTAGGTGACGGGGCCAACGACCTGCCTATGCTGGGAATAGCCGGTCTCGGTATTGCTTTCCATGCCAAGCCCAAAGTAAAAGCAAATGCTAAGCAATCATTATCGACAGTGGGATTGGATGGTATCCTTTACTTTTTGGGATATCGCGATTCTATGCTGGTCGGTGAAGAATGATATAAATTTCGTGAACAACCGCCTATTATTAAGATTCAATAATAGGCGGTTATTTTATTAATAAATAAATATCGTAAAACGTTAGTATATACTCGGTTTAATATCTTAAGGAGGAGCTATTTTCCAATAACCATATTGATCAATATCAACTTTCGCAAGCAAATGATTGAACTGTAAGATCGGTAAAAAGTAAGGAGACTTACATGGTTGTTGGCGGTTTAAATGCCCAGAACACCCTATGAATAACTCCTCCTTGATATTAATTTTTTTGTTATATTTGTACTGTGAAGTTGATTTAGTTTTATAAATTAAAAAATAAATGTTTCGCTAAATTCATGTTTTATAGTGTAAATATAACACAATAAATTGATTAATCATAATTATTGAGTGATAATAATACAGATTTTAACTATTTATTGTTAAAATAAATAACGTACAGAGATAAAAAAACGGGAGTGTAATGCTCCCGTTTTCTTTTTATATGAAAAGAATTATTTATACATTTTTTCTCTCAATGCTTTCACTTCATCGGAGGTAATATAATCATCATAATCCATGATTTTATCAATCGTGCCGTTCGGTGTGAGTTCGATTACCCTGTTACATACAGTCTGGATAAATTCGTGGTCATGCGATGACATCAATATATTTCCTTTAAACTGGATGAGTGTATTGTTAAATGCCTGTATCGACTCAAGATCGAGGTGATTGGTCGGTGAATCCAATATCAGGCAGTTTGCACTCTTCATCATCATGCGGGCAATCATACAGCGCATTTTCTCTCCTCCTGAAAGCACTTTGGTATTCTTAAGCACTTCTTCACCTGAGAACAACATCCTACCCAAGAATCCTTTGATGTATATCTCACTCGTATCGTCTGAGAACTGCGAAAGCCAGTCGATAAGATTAAGATCGTCTTTGAAATAATCGCTGTTGTCCAGCGGAAGATAGGCTGAGGTAATGGTCTGCCCCCAGCTGAAAGTTCCGGCATCGGGCTGCATATAATCATTAATAATCTCAAAGAACGCAGTCATGGCACGCGGGTCTTTCGACAGGAAGACAACCTTGTCGTCTTTTTCTATATTGAAGTTTACATTATCAAATAATACCTTTCCTTCTATGGATTTACTCAGCCCGTTAACTTCGAGTATCTTATTACCCGGTTCGCGGTCGGGAGTAAAGATAATTCCCGGATATTTACGAGACGACGGCTTAATCTCTTCGATGTTGAGCTTCTCAATCATTTTTTTACGGCTGGTAGTCTGCTTCGATTTAGCAACATTGGCACTGAAACGGCGAATAAATTCTTCCAGCTCCTTTTTCTTTTCCTCGGCCTTTTTGTTCTGTTGCTGTTGCTGGCGGAGAGCGAGTTGGCTGGATTCGTACCAGAAGCTGTAGTTACCCGCAAAC
This sequence comes from Prevotella sp. 10(H), assembly GCF_000711235.1. Lineage (GTDB taxonomy): Bacteria > Bacteroidota > Bacteroidia > Bacteroidales > Dysgonomonadaceae > Dysgonomonas. Next base: position 438,888 of record NZ_JOMI01000003.1, read on the forward strand.
ATTGTTACCTTACCGAAATCGATATCTACGGTGTGTGTACATACCGAGTCGAGGAAGTGACGGTCATGCGAAACTATCAGGATTGTATTTTCTGCATTAGCCAGATAGTTTTCCAGCCACATTACGGTTTCTATATCGAGGTCGTTGGTAGGCTCATCGAGTAGCAGGTTGTCAGGATTCCCGAACAGTGCGCGTGCAAGCAGGATACGTACTTTCTGTTTCCCGCTAATATCACCCATTATCTGATAATGCAGGTCTTCGGATACTCCTAGCCCGCTTAAAAGCATGGCTGCATCGTTCTCTGCATTCCAACCTTCCAGTTCTGCGAACCTCTCTTCCAGCTCGGAAGCCCTGATACCGTCGGCATCGGAAAAATCTTCTTTAGCATAGAGTGCATCTTTTTCTTTCATTATTTCCCACAAGACAGAATGCCCCTGCAATACTGTGTCCATTACAGACTGGTCGTCGAATGCAAAGTGATCCTGTGCCAACACAGAGAGCCGTTCGCCCGGGCCGAGAGAGAATGTTCCGCTTGTAGCATCTTTTTCTCCGCTTAATATTTTAAGGAGTGTAGATTTTCCTGCGCCGTTGGCACCGATGATGCCGTAGCAATTACCGCTTGTAAATTTCAGATTCACATCTTGAAACAACACACGTTTACCAAACTGAATACCTAAATTAGAAACTGTTATCATTTTTATGTCTTTATATATCAATAGATAAATCAGTTACATAGCGTAACCGTAAATCGGGCGCAAAGGTACGAATTTTTAGCCTGATTTTGAGTGGAATTGTAATAAAAAACAAGGCCGGAAATATAACATCGATTTGCCGGAAAGTTTAGAGGGGTAAGCTTACCGTTTACAAGGTTTTCACGGTAACTGATTTGCGTATTTCGGGGATAACGGTAAAGATGCGTGTCTGCATACCGTCCCATGCCTCTATGGTTATCCTGTTGTCGGCATGATTGCCAACATAGTTGCGGAAGCTATAAAGATAAGAAAACTGCGACTGATACCGAGGCTTTGCTATTTCCTTAGCTATTTCGGGATAATAGCCTACGTTCCAGTACATGCAGTCGTAGTAGCCTTCTGCATTGGTAAAACGGCTAGCCTGATCGCGGAATACCATTGTTTCGTCGATAAAGCGTTTGTAGCCTTCCGACAATTTTTCTTTGTTCTGGTCAAATTTCAGATTATTAATCTTCTTGATAACATAACCCGGGCGGATGCCGGCTTTGAATGCCGGAGAATCGGCTTCTACTTCTTTTACTGTAGCCAGATCATTGGAATCATAATAGATTCCGGTATAATTATACCGATTGAAATCCACTTTATACAGCGCTCCGTTTTTAGGCGTAGAATAGGGGAATTGTTTCAGCATAAGCGGGGTATGGAACCGTACATATTCGTCCAGTGAATACTTCGAAGAAAGGTAGTCCTTTATATTGCAGTCCCAAATCTGGGTCATTCTTGTCGAATCAATATATTTTCTGTCATAGAAACTGAACCCGTATTCAACAATATATTGTGATACTTTGTCGATATTCGGCTCTTCCGGACTGAATATCGGCAGCAGGGATACCTGTTGTTTGTCTACATCGAAGCGCCAGACGCCCGGTGCATAGTTGGGATTGCTCAATCCTGTAAATTTAGGATTGGGTTCGTAGCTGTAATATGCCTGAACGATAATATCGGGATCGTTGGTATCCCGCACTAAGCCTTTTGCCTGCAGGTCTTTTTCAAGTAAGGCAGTTATTTGTTTATCTATAGCCGGAACGGGCTTATCGTCCTTATAAAAATCGTAGGTATGATAATCGTAAAAGTCAACATCTTTGTCAATTTCCGTATTAATTGGTAAAGAAAATATACGCTCGTTGGTATCTTCGAGGCTGTAAAATGAAAATATCCTCGATAATTCCCTTTCGCTGACCGAATTGGTAGGAATGCATTTTCTGGATAATGTATATTCTTTGAAATATGCATTCATATTTCTTATCGTAAAGTTGACAGTAGGAGCGTACATGTCTTCGAACAACCATTTGGCAATGGTTTGATTATCGCGCAGATATGTAGCATTTCTGTTGATTTCCATAATGATGTCACCTACACGTATACCAGCCTTCTCGGCAGGGGAGTTAGGTTCTACATCGGTAATTATCAGTTCTCCGTAGCCCCAGTTTTTATTGTCGCTGACATCGAAGCTAAAACCGAAATAACAGTTCTTGTTGTAGTCCTGTGAATAAATAAAAGGAGCAAATATTGTAAGTAGTAAAAGTGCTAGTGCTGTTTTTTTCATTTTAAGTTATTAAGTTGAAAAACTGTGACGCAAATATATAATTTTTTTATTGATTTTCTCATTTACAATTTGATAAGGTGTATATAAATAGTAAGAGAATGTTACAACAATACCGATTGTAAAAGTGTTCATTATATGAAACTAACAAGGTATTATCTAAATTGAAAACTTTATCCTATGAGAGATCAAAACACACTCAGCCCCGAAATAAAAAATAAATTGCTGATAGCCCAGTGCAATGAAATAACCGAATCGATAGTCTATCGCAAAATAGCGACTATCATCAAAGACGAGGATAACCGCAAAGTAATAAACCGCATTGCCGATCAGGAACTGTATCATGCCAAAACTTGGAAATCGTATACCCAACAGGATGTAGAGCCGAATAAATTCAAGGTATGGTTTTATGTCACCGTTGTTAGAGTTCTCGGGCTTACTTTCGGAATTAAACTCATGGAAAGAGGCGAGCGCAATGCCGTGATCGATTATGATAAACTATCGGAGTTTATCCCTGAAGCTAAAGCCATACAGAAAGACGAAGAGGAGCACGAGTCGCAGCTTATCGCCATGATTAAGGACAAGCCGCTCGATTATCTCGGGTCTATTGTTCTCGGGCTTAACGATGCACTTGTGGAACTTACCGGTGTGCTTGCCGGGCTTACTTTCGGTTTGCAAAACGTAAAGATTATTGCATCGGTGGGTATTATTACGGGTATATCGGCAGCTTTTTCGATGGCAGGCTCGGAATACCTCTCTACCAAGACCGATGGTGACGGGCGGGTGAAGCCTCTTACGGCTTCGGTATATACGGGGATAGCTTATATCCTTACTGTTGTGGCGCTTATTCTTCCATATCTGTTGTTGAGCAATGTATATATGGCATTGGCAATCACGATTTCGGTAGCCATTATAATTATTGCCGTATTCAATTTCTACACGGCTATTGCAAAAGATTACTCTTTCAAATCGCGTTTCTGGGAAATGGTTGCAATCAGTCTTGGTGTGGCATTTATCAGTTTTATTATAGGAATAGTTGTGAAAGAAATATTTAATATCGAAGTGTAATTCATTCCCGTTAAAGCTGCGGCACGAAACAAAAGTGATATCTTCCGGCAGGTGTTTATTAAGAACAGGCAATACGATAATCTGAATCAGGAGAAATTCACTATGCTTTTTAAACAATTCAAATTTTATTAACTTCGCAAAAACAAAATTAATAAAGAGGAATAAGTTATGAATCGGAGAACAGTGTCGGCAGAAGAGTATAATGAAGTTATTAATGCGGCTGCTAGATATGTAGAAGCAGTAAGAACAGGTAACATAGATATGCTGGGCGAAGTATTCCATGAGGATTGTGTAACTTATGGTACGGTCGACGGTAAGCTGATGGGTGGTGGAAAAGGAAATCCAACTGCCGATTTTATTAAAAATTATGGTCCATCAACTAAAATTGTTTCTCATATTGATGTGCTCGACATTACCCCAACCACCGCAATTGTTCGAATTGTTAGTGAAAAGGATGCTGTGGACTCTGATTGCAACGACTATCTATCGTTTATTAAACTCGATACCGGATGGACTGTTATTGCTAAGGTTTTTCACCAGTTCGATAAATGATTTTCTTTAACTCCCAATATAAGTTCGCTTTCCTATTCAACCTATAGGCACATTTATCTGTTATTGAGGTAAAAATCAGATAATACAGAGGCTTTGAAATTATGCAAAACCTCTTCTTTTATCGAATAAATACGTACCTTTGTAGCGCAAAAATAATTGAAACAAACTAAAATATAAATATCATGTTTTCAGGTATAGTTGAAGAAGCTGCAACAGTGGTTTCGTTGCGTAAAGAAGCAGAAAACCTGCATCTTACAATGAGTTGCTCGTTTTCTCATGAGTTGAAAATAGACCAGAGCGTTGCGCACAACGGCGTTTGCCTCACTGTTGTAAGTCTGGACGATGATAAATATACCGTTACAGCTATTAAAGAAACTTTAGACCGCTCGAATCTCGGCCTGCTGAAAGTGGGGGATAAGGTAAACCTTGAACGCAGCATGCTGATGAACGGACGCCTCGACGGGCATATCGTACAGGGACATGTTGACCAAACTGCAAAATGTGTGGAAGTCAGAAAAGCGGATGGTAGCTGGTATTTCAAATTCGAGTACGAATTTGACCGCGAAATGGCGAAAAAAGGTTATCTGACAGTGGATAAAGGTTCGGTTACAGTGAACGGCGTGAGCCTTACCGTAGTTGCACCGACAAATAATACGTTTGAAGTGGCCATTATTCCTTATACTTACGAGCATACTAACTTCCACCAGATAAAACCCGGAAGTGTGGTTAATATCGAATTCGATATTATCGGTAAATACATCAGCCGTATTACGCAATTATAATCCGATTATAAAATACTTTCATATGAAAAAATATCTGCTTTTTCATATCCTGTTTCTAAGCTCTGTAATTTCATGGGCTCAGAATCCTTCCGATAATAATCTGGAAGAAAAATTATCAGAGATGTATGCTAATGATCAGGCTGTACGTCAGGATTTAATGGAATTGAATGTACAGTGGGCAGGAAAACCGGAATTTAACGCCAAGATGGACAGTATAACGACTGTTATGCTTCGCATAGATAGAGAAAATCAGCTGTTCGTTGCAAATCTGCTTGATTCTGTAGGCTGGCCGTCCGGTTTATCTTTTGAGGCGAATATGGCTATATTTATGGTTATACAGCATAGTGCACCTGAGTATATGAGTAAATATGCAGATATGGTGGAACAGCAATACACCAAAGGTGTAATAATACCCAGCCTTTATGCAATATTTAAAGACAGGATGCTGATGCGCGCCGATAAGCCTCAATTGTATGGTTCACAGATATTCAATGGCTATGTATGGCCTATCGAAGACGTCGAAAATGTAGACGAGAGACGAAAGCAGATGACTTTACCATCTATGGAGCAGTATCTGGATATGATGAAAAACGGAGGGAACTCTGTTGTGTGGGAAAAGGATATCACAATAGAAGAGATAAAAGAGCTGATAAAACAAAAACGAAACTAAATTACCTATACAACTTGATATGGATTTCTACGAACTGGTCAAGAAGCGCCAGAGTACACGCGCTTTTGATACTTCACGCACAGTCGACCGCGAAATAATCGGCCGTATTCTTGAAGCTGCACGCCTTTCACCCTCTGCTTGTAATGCTCAGCCGTGGCATTTCATTGTAGTGGACGAACCCGAATTGAAAAATAAGGTGGCAGATGCGGCATCGGCACGTCTGCTGGGTATGAATCACTTTACAAAGCAGGCTCCTGTACATATTATTGTAGTAGAAGAAAAAGTAAATATCACTTCGGGTATCGGCGGAGTGGTAAAGGATAAGCATTTTGCTTTCCTCGATATCGGTATCGCTGCAGCGCATATTTGTCTGGCAGCAGAGGCTGAGGGGCTGGGAAGTTGCATACTGGGCTGGTTTGCCGAATCAAAGATGAAGAAGCTACTGAATATTCCGGACAACAGGCGCGTGGTACTCGATATTCTTATCGGTTATCCGGCACAACCTTTGCGTGAGAAGAAGCGTAAAAAGACAGAAGAGATTATCTCATATAACACTTACAAATAACAAACTACATACATGGAAAAGAAACACTGGATTTTCCTTATCATATTCTTTATTGTAGGCATATGGTCGGGAATCAATCCTTACGAAACGGGCTTATGGTTTCTAGAAGCGGGAATGTGCCTTGTCGGCGTCGCCATACTGGCATTGACCTTCAAAAAGTTTAAGTTTACGGATATGACGTATTTCTTTATACTTATCCATTTGATTATCCTGTTTATAGGCGCGCATTATTCTTATGCAAAAGTGCCTGCGTTCGACTGGATAAAGGAAGCGTTCGACCAAAGCCGGAATAATTACGATAAGGTCGGTCATTTTGCACAGGGATTCATTCCTGCCATGATAGCCCGTGAATTGCTTATCCGTCTGGATGTGATAAAGAGAAAAGGCTGGATTCCGTTCCTTGTGGTATGTATTTGTCTTGCCATCAGTGCCTTCTACGAACTGATAGAATGGTGGGTAGCTGTCCTGTCGGGTGACGGGGCGGATGACTTCCTCGGTACGCAGGGGTATGTATGGGATACTCAATCGGATATGCTTATGGCGATGATAGGGGCAATCTGTATGCTTATATTCTTCTCTAAGTTGCAGGATAAGCAAATAAATAAAATAATGAAATAATATGCCAATGTGCCAATTCGTAAATAGAAAATTGGCATATCGGCACATTAAATAATTGGCAAATTAATAATGGCTCTCTCCCAAAAGCAACAAGGACATCTCATCATGCTATTTGTGATGAGTATATTCGGTCTGAATATTCCTATAAATAAATATTTATACTCAAGTGAGTTGTTGTCGCCAATGGCAATGACGCTTTTGCGTATGGGATTTGCCGCCATTGCTTTCTGGATAGTTTCTTTATTCACGAAGAAAGAAAAGGTAGAGAAAAAAGATTTATGGATACTTATTGCCGGCGGATTGAGCGGCATGCTGATAAACCAGACTCTGTTTGCCATAGGTCTCGGACAAACTTCATCTGTAGATGCATCGATAATAACAACAAGCGGGCCATTGTTTGCCATGATTCTGGCAGCCATTATTTTGAAAGAACCGATAACGGCAAAGAAATTCGGCGGTGTAATCGTAGGCGGAGGGGGAGCGATATTTCTGGTTTATTCGAGTCATCAGGTATCTACAGGGCAAGGTTCGGCATTAGTCGGTGACCTCTCAGTACTATCGGCACAGATGTTTTACGCTTTTTACCTTGTAATTACACGTCCCTTATCTACGAAGTATTCCCCGATAACCATGATGAAATGGATGTTCCTTTTTGCTACATTAATTGATTTGCCGATAGGATTTAAATATGTGGCTGAGGCTCCGATGTTTTCTCAGACAGACATTACACCATACCTTTTACTATCCTTTACACTGATAGGCGCTACCTTTATTACATATATGCTGATTCCTTTGGCACAGAGGAGAATCAGGCCTACAACCATATCTATGTACAACAATATGCAGCCGTTGATAGCTTCCGGCGTTGCTATATTTATGGGTATGGACAAGTTTACAATCGAAAAGCTGATTGCTGCCGTTCTGATATTCGGAGGCGTATACCTTGTAACGGTCAGTAAGTCCAGAGCTGACGTTGAAGAAGAAGCGAAGACAGCATAATCATAGGCTAACAGTCTGCTTTTCTTAAAAATAAACCGTAATTTTACGCATATTTTATTAAATATACACGATGGATAAAGTGAGTAACCGCATTAAATATTGCTGTTTTGGTATCGTATTACTGGGACTTGTGTTCAGGCTCTTTTTATTTGATAACCACTCTCCGGATTACGGTGGCTTTCTCAGTCATTGGATTAACCATATAAAAATGTACGGTTTTCCCGGCTTTAAGGATGACTTTTATAATTATACGCCTACTTATATTTATCTGTTGGCGATTGTGGCAAAATCAGACATATACCCCCTTTATGGGATAAAGATTATCTCGGTTATATTCGACTTTATAGCCGCTTATTTTATGGCTCAGATAGTTTTTCTGGTTACAAAAAAACAATCATTTAAGTGGATATCTTTTGCCTTGGTATCGATACTTCCGTCCGTTATACTGAATGGCTCTTTTATGGCACAATGTGATTCCGTCTATGTTTCCGTTATATTAGCCAGTATTTATTTCCTGTTGAAACGTAATAATCTGGTATCGGTTATTCTTCTCGGGCTAGCATTTGCATTGAAAGCACAGACAAGCATTGTACTGCCGTTTTTCTTTGTCTATATGCTCAGGGGAGGGATCAGATGGTATTATTTCCTGATGATTCCCGTGATATATATTATTACTATTATACCGGCCTGGATTGCCGGCCGGCCATTTCTCGACTTATTACTGATCTATAAGATGCAATCGGAATATTACGAAAGTGTAGTAGCCTTTTTTCCGAATATCTATGTATGGATTCAACGGCTTATAAATTATGATAAGAATATCGGTATGATATTCACTGTAATATTAACGTTGACGGCAGGACTTCTTTTATGCAGAAAAAAATATATATTCTCTTTGCAATCATGGATACAACTTCTCTTTATAAGTGCTATCGTATGTCCATTCTTTCTTCCGGGGATGCGCGAACGTTATATGTTTTTGGGTGATATATTAGCTATTGGATACATGTTTATGTATCCGAAGAAAATATACCTGCCTCTAGGCATTATTTTCATATCTTTTTATTCATATATCAGGTGTTTCCATTATTTTACGGCATATGCAGATTATCCACAGGATACATTCGTCTTCTTCGAATTTATACCATGGAGATTGATGGCATTGGCTTATTTTGGCATTATAGTACTGACTATAATTAATTTTGTGAAAACATTAAAAGATAATAGGCCGGAAGATGAATTCCGGATAAAAGATAAAGCTTAGAAGATTTATTACAATCTGCGAAATAAAGTGTACTTTTGTACCCTGATTAGAAGCTTTTACCGATAATGAAAAAAATAAAGATAATATTCTTATTATTGCTGTTTCCTTTTGCCTGTTCTGCCCAGTTTCTGGGAATAGGAGCGCAATATGCCACTCCGCAGGAGGGAGGCAATGCTATACAGTTTGCAGCGAATGCATCTTTTCCTGTATGGCATAAGAAAAATCCGTTCAATTCATACATTGCCAGCGGAATAGATTATACCGGAGGAAGTACGCCCGTATCGGGTCTCAACCTGAAACCGATACAGTTGACTTCATTTTTGAGTGAGTCGTTATTCAATAATAACAAAGCGACTATTCTTGTCGGCTGTGATGCAGGTTATCTGTTCAACTTCCGGCATGGAAAGGACGGTATAGTTATCACTCCGAATGTTTACTTCGATTATAAATTCTTTTTTGTGAGGGCCGGATATGACTTTAATGTAACAGGCAACGAGCAGCAGTTTTTTGTCCGGACAGGCTTCTCTTTCGGTATGGGTTCTATAAAGTCGTTCGTGAAAACGAAAATCTGGTAGGAAAATAATAATGAAAATAGCAGCATTGGTATCCGGTGGGGTAGACAGTTCGGTAGTTGTACATCAACTAAAGGAACAAGGCTATGACCCTACGATATTTTATATACGGATAGGCATGGAAGACGAGCAGGGCTACATCGATTGTCCTGCCGAAGAAGATATTGAAATTACAACCTATATAGCAAAGAAATACAGTTGTAAGATGGAAGTCGTATCCCTGCACGAAGAATACTGGGAAAATGTAGTGAGTTATACAATAGACGCCGTTAAGCGCGGACTGACTCCGAATCCCGATATGATGTGCAACAAGATGATTAAATTCGGATGTTTTGAACAGAAATGGGGGCACGAATTCGATAAGATTGCCACAGGCCACTATGCCACCACAACCGAGTTGAACGGTAAGACATGGCTGTCTACAGCAAAAGACCATGTAAAAGACCAGACCTACTTCCTCGGGCAGATTGATTACCTGCAGGCATCCAAACTGATGTTCCCTATCGGCGATTTATTGAAGAGTGAAGTGCGTGCTATAGCTGCGCAACAGGGGTTACCTTCTGCACAGCGAAAAGACAGCCAGGGAATATGCTTTCTCGGAAAAATCAATTACAACGATTTTATCCGCCGTTATCTCGGTGAACGGAAAGGTAAAATTGTGGAACTCGAAACCGGTAATGTACTGGGAAAGCACGACGGCTACTGGTTCCATACTATCGGACAGCGCAAAGGGCTGGGGCTCAGCGGTGGGCCGTGGTTTGTGATAAAGAAGGATACAAAACGGAATATAGTCTATGTATCCAATGGTTATGATCCTGAAACACAGTACGGGAAAGTAGTTAATCTGGCCGGATTCTCTTTTATCACGGAAGATATATGGGGCGATTTTGAAGGGCGTAAGGATATTACTTTCAAGATACGCCATACACCCGAATTTACGCACGGCTATATCGAAAAGATAGGCGACCTGTACCGTATTCATTCCGATGAAAAGATACAAGGCATCGCTGCCGGACAATTCGGTGTGGTATACGATGCCGATTCGAAACTGTGTATCGGTAGCGGCATGATAGCTAATGACGAAATTGTCGACAAATGAAGAAACTAGCTAAGCTTGAGGCTGTCAGGGGATTTGTCGCAGTGTATGTGATTTATATGTAAAGGATAATAATTATCTTATGTCTAAACTTTTCAAAAAATAACTCATTGACATGTTTCTCTTTGACGACCTCGCCGATATCCAGTTTGTCGATATAATCGAGTTTCTCGGAACAATTGCTTTTGCTATCAGTGGTATCCGTTTGGCTTCAGCAAAGCGCTTCGACTGGTTTGGAGCCATAGTGATCGGTTTTGTGACGGCAACAGGAGGCGGGACACTTCGCGATCTGCTGCTCGATGTTCCTATATTCTGGATGCAGGCAAGCCGTTATATATGGTGTACACTTTTTGCATTCCTTATTGTGCTTTGCTTCCGGAAGTATCTGGTACATCTGAATAATACGATATTCTGGTTCGACTGTATCGGGTTGGGATTATTCGTGGTAGTAGGATATGAAAAAGCACTTGCATTGGATTATTCGGTATGGGTATGTGTGTCGATGGCCACTATAACAGGTATAGTAGGAGGTATGATCCGCGATATCCTGATAAATGAAGTACCGATTATTTTTACGCAGGAACTGTATGCGGTAGCCTGTATACTGGGAGGAATCCTGTTCAGTATTCTGCATTACCTGAATGTAGAATTGACGGTAATAGAAATAGCTACAGCCTTATTTGTTGTTTTAATTAGAATATTAGCGACAAAATATCGCCTTAAACTTCCGATACTCAAGGGTGAGGACTAGCTTATTTGCTACCGTAAAAGGCAATATTCTTAGCATAAATGAGTTATATTTGTGTATTAAATGCATTTGCTGAGCAATATAAGAAAATCTTGAAAAAATATATTTACTATACATTAGGTTCGATACTGTTTCTGTCTTATCTCTTTTCGTGCAAATCGGTTAAACTGGAAGATGCCGATAAAAAGTTTGCACAGGGAGAGTACTTTGTCGCAGCCGATATGTATCGTAAGATTTACAGGAAAACCTCTGCAAAAAAGCGTGAGTTAAGAGGAGAGGTAGCTCTTCGCATGGCGGAAAGCTACAGTCTGATAAACTATCCGGTACGTGCCAATGCTGCTTATGCCAATGCCATACGATATAAAGTAAACGACAGTACTGTAACGCTACAATATGCACGTTCGTTACATAAAGCAGGCGATTACAAACAAGCTGCAAAGTATTACGAAGAATTTCTCAAATTATATCCCGATAACAGGTTTGCCCTGAACGGGCTCGAAGGAACGAGGCTGGCTCCCCAGTGGAAAGCTAAGCCGACGCTCTATAAAATCCAGCGGATGGATTTGTTCAATTCCAACAGGGGAGAATTCAGCCCGATGCTTTTACCTCCCGATTATGACCAGCTTTATTTTTCATCGAACCGAAAAGAGGCTACAGGAGATACTATCAGCGGCATTACCGGGGCGAAGCTTAACGATATCTTCATGTCGCGGAAGGATGAAAACGGGAAATGGATGAAAGTAGAGCATGTAGAATCGGCTCTTAATACCGAGTCGGATGAGGGTACACCTTCCTTTACTACTACGGGAACAACGATGTACTATACCCATACTCCGCTTCCCGATTCTGTGGGAATATTTTTTCCTGCTATCTATGTATCGCAACGTACGGGCGGCTCGTGGAGTAACGGTACCAAGCTGGAAATAAACAGGCGCGATACAATGAGTGTATATGCGCATCCCACAATAAATTCGACAGGAGATGTCCTGTATTTTGTGTCCGACAGGGCAGGAGGGCATGGCGGTAAGGACATTTGGCGTGCGGTGCTGGTAGGTGACCTTGTAGAATCGGTAGAAAATCTCGGTACGGATATAAATACGGCAGGCGATGAAATGTTTCCCTATCTGAGAAATGACTCCACGCTGTATTTTGCTTCGGACGGCCATGTGGGAATGGGTGGGTTAGACCTGTACAAAGCTGTATATAATTCGCAAACTAAACGCTGGAATATAGAAAACCTGCAATGGCCGATAAACTCTCAGGCAGACGATTTCGGAATCACTTTCGACGGGGATAAGGAAAGTGGATTCTTCAGCTCCAACAGGGGCGATGGCAGAGGTTTCGACCATATTTATTCTTTCGAATATCCTGTTATTAAAACACAGGTCGAAGGTTATATAGTAGATACTGACGATGAATTTGTTACTAATTCGACTATCAGGGTTGTCGGACGCGATGGTACTAATAAGAAGTTTCCGGGTAAGATCGACGGCACTTATACACTCGATGTGAATCAGGGGGTGGATTATGTGTTTCTTGCCAGTGGAGAGAATTATCTGAATACCCGCATGTCTTTGAAGACGGTTGAAATGGAGAAAGATTCCACCTATCTTGTCGACTTTATTCTGACACCGATAAATAAGCCTGTGGTATTGGAGAATATTTTCTACGATTTCGATAAGGCAACTTTACGACCCGAATCGAAAGAAGAGTTGGACGGGCTTATAGATCTCTTGACGCTCAATCCGAATGTAACTATCGAGTTATCGGCTCATACCGACCGTAAGGGATCAGAAGAATATAATATAGGACTTTCACAACGCCGTGCACAGTCTGTAGTCGATTATCTGATTGCTCACGGAATCGCTCCTGACCGCCTCACGGCAGTAGGTAAAGGTAAGAGTGAAGCCAAGACGGTGACAAAAGCCGTAGTGAAGAAATATGATTTCCTTAAAGAAGGCGAAGTATTGACACCGGAATTTATCGAACAACTTCCGCCCGAACAGCAGGATATGGCCGATCAGGTAAACCGTCGTACAGAGTTTAAAGTATTGAGTATAACTTATAACCTTGAGTAAATGAAACGCTTTATCTGGACAATACTATATTTACTGGTGTCCGCTTCTTTTCTGCAAGCGCAGGAACTTAATGCCAAACTGACGATTAATACACAACAATTGCCATCTCCTAATACACAGCTGATTTCTTCATTGGAATCGCAGGTGAACCGCTTGCTGAATGAACAGAAATGGACTGAGGTAACATTCAGTAAAAATGAACGGATAAACTGCAACGTAATAATAACTTTATCAGGTCAGACTTCCGAAAATAGCTTCTCAGGAGAGATTCAGGTAACATCTCAACGCCCTGTCTACAATTCTTCATATGTGACCTCTCTTTTTAATTTCAGGGATACACAATTCGAGTTTAGTTACCGTCAGGGAGAATCGCTCGATTATAATAATATATCGGTCGATAACAATCTCGTAGCCGTTATTTCATTCTATGCCAATATCATTATCGGTCTCGATTTCGATTCTTTTTCTTTAAATGGTGGCCGCCCCTATTTCAGTAAGGCTATGGACATAGCCAATATGGCGCAATCTCTAGGCACAAAGGGTTGGGAGCCTTTTTCGGGCAGAAACAATAATCGTTACGATCTGGCAATGGCACTTACCGAAGAGAGCTCTTCGCCGTTCCACACTTTTTTCTATAATTATCACCGCACGGGATTGGATGAAATGTCTGCAAATGCTTCCCGCGGTCGTATACGTATTATCGAATCTCTGAACGAACTTCCGAATCTGTATAGTGCGCGTCCGTCTTCGGTCTTGTTCAGTGTCCTTGCCGAAACTAAAATAGATGAGATTGTAAGAATCTCTTCACAGGCTACCGAAGAAGAGAAACAAAGTGTAAAGAAAATTCTCCTACCTATATTCCCTACCAAAAGCTATAATATAAACCAGTTGAAATAAGGTTAATATAGCGGAATTATTTCATAGAACTTTATCTATATAGTTTTAGCTTTTAGCCATTAGCTGATAGCTTTTAGTTCTTTGAAATAATATAGTTACGGGTTACTTCGCCCTACGGGTAGTTACGAGTTACATGTTTTGTTTTTGCACTGTCAATTGTCAACTTTTCATTGTACATTGAAAACGTTACTTTCGTTACTTTTTAACCAAATACAGTTAATAAATGTTTATTTCACAATTAGATACAAGTAAACGAGTAAACAAGTAGACGAGTCTATAGCTCGTATCTCGTATCTTGTTTACTTGTTAACTGAAATTTCCGTTACTTTCGTTACCTTTTAACTATATTTGGTTAATAGATGTAAACATATCAAAGATTGTAGATTATTTGCAAAGCCTGAGAAATTCCTCTACAATACTTTCTTCCGCACCCAATTCCTTAGCTTTCACAAAGTCTTCTTTGGCAAGTCTCTTCTCATATTGGGCAAGCCGTAGCTGACCTCTTAAAATGTAGATAGAAGCGTCGTCGTAGCCTAACTCCAACGCCTTTTTTATATCAGTATCGGTACTTGAAAGCTTGTTCATACGTAAATAACATTCTGCCCTGTTGTAATATAATGCGGCATTCGGATTGGTGCGATGCTTATATATTAAATCAGAATACATTTCTTCGGCTTCTTTCCATTCCAGCCTGCGCTTCTTGATGGCTGCTATACCCATTTTTGCATTCAGATGCTCTGGATATGTCTCTAAAATCTTTTCGAAATCATCTTCTGCCGTAAAGTAATCCTTATTAGTAACATATATGAGCGCCCTGCGGTATAAAGCTTCTAAGTCTTTAGGTTCAGCAAGAAGAATAGTATTATAATCTTTCAGCGCATCATCGAAACGGTTCATTTCGCAGTATAATGCGGCCCTGTTATGACGTATAAATATAGCATCCGGGTAGTTCTCTATCGCTACATTATATGAGATTAAAGCTTCATCCAGATTTCCGAGATTGCGTTGTATTGTGCCCAGATTTACCATCAGCATCGGATTGTTCGGATTGGTGGGTTCTTTTCTTAACGCTGCTTTCATAGCCTGTTCGGCTGCCGGATAATCATTCTGATCGACATAGTCCATTGCCCTGTTTACCATTTCTTCATATGTTTGGGCTGTCGTGTTAAGAACCGGGTAGATAAGAAGAAGGAATAGAAGGATTTTTTTCATCAATCAATACACTGTTAGTTATTCAGGAACAAATTTACCTTTAATAAACTGATTTGGTTAAAACATATTGTCTAAAAAGATTTAAAAGAAGCCATTCCGTAGTTATGAATTGTAAACGAAAAACTCTTAGAACGGATATCCTACGGCTATATGCCATGCAGTATTCTTGCCTATCTTGTAAGGCTGACCAATAGGCCATCTTTTTGTATTGGGGTCGTTCGACGGGTCATATGCTTTCCATCCGCAATCGAGACGGATAAGAACGAAGTCGAAGTCGAAACGGAATCCAAGACCCCATGCAAAAGCAATCTCTTTGTAGAATCGGTTGACCTTTAAGCTGCCTTTTTCCTGCTTGTCATATTCTTTTACTGTCCAGATATTTCCTGCATCGATAAAAGCGCCCAGTTCGAGTACCCAAAAAAGTTTACTACGGTATTCTATACTGGCATCGAAACGGATGTCTCCCGAATGGTAATAGAAGTTGTCTTTATCGTCGACACTCTTGCCATCTTCATTCCTGAAGTAGTATGAACCGGGCCCCAGTTCGCGGATACCCCATCCTCTTACACTATTAGCCCCTCCCGAGAAGAATCGCTTTTGTATAGGTATTTGCCCGCTGTTGCCGTAAGGATATGCTATACCGCCGCCGACATGCCATGCAATGGAGTTCTTTTCATCTACCTGATATGTCTTACTGTAGTCAACTGTACCTTTCACATATTGGGCAAAGTTGGTGCCGAATACCTGCCGCGACCCCATTTCGTTCTTCTTTGAATTCGCAATGGCGGTAGCAAGAGCAAGGACATTTCCGGCTGTTTCTACGGAAGCCCTCAGGGAATATATCGGTCGGCCCCGTCGGGTAGGACTGGCTATATTAGAACGGGAGAATGTATAACCCGTGCTCATGATAAAGTGGTCATTGAAACTATATTGCTGGGCTGCAGCAGACAAATCAGCGTAAAATGCCGAGTCAAGCGAATTTTTAGGTAAATGTACGTAGCTTATATCAATCAGGTCGAAAGTGTGCCTGTTTAGAGACAAACGCCTGTCCTGCCATATATATTTTACGCCTGTAGCCAATACAGTCCGGGTAAAAAAGCCGGGCCTGCGCTGGAATGTATAGCTGGTATTGAACTGCGTAGAAGCATGTATACTTCTTCTGAAGTCCCTTTTCAGAAACGGAAACATGAAGCGGGGGAAGGTAAGGGATGTTTCTCCTCCTATCTCGAAGTAGTTATCCTTAAAGCTGGTAAAGCTTGGTGTAATAGCCTCGTATGCACCTCTCAGACGGACATTGAAAAGCTCAGACCCCTTAAATGCATTGCGGTGAAGATAGCCGATACCCGCACCAACACCGAAATAACCCCCGGAGTTAGTACCTTCTACATCTGCCGATATCCCCTGTTTCTTGTCAGGCACACAGGTTATAATACAGCGCAGATCGGTAGAATCGCTTTCCCATGCTATATTTACGTTTTTAAGTATTCGTAACTGAGAAAGCGCGCTATATGTCATGGTAGTCATAGTTTCATTATAAAGACTACCCGGTGTAATGTAGCAGTTATTTAAGATGACATTCGGTTTTATATACTGTCCGCGCGGACCATACTTTATAATATAACCGTCTTTCTCATATACTTTGGTTTCCTGATACTGGCTCAGGTCACCGTCCTCCAGTGGATTATAGTCAATATATAATTCAACAGATTTTACGGTGTACTGACGATGTGGAGAAGAAACTGTCTGACCATTAAGTCCTGTAGATGAAACATAAGGGTATATTGTCAGATCCAGATCTACCTTATTCTTACCCACCGTAGTATCGGCTTCAAAACCTATGTATTCCTTATCGAATGCGTAATACCCTGCCCGGCGGAATATGGATGTTATACGGTCGCGTTCCATGTCGAGCATATCGAGATCGAACACTCCATTTCTTTTCACATAAGTATTCCTTTTTAATATGGAATCGATACTGAAGGTAGGCAGCATATTGTTTCTGTTTCGGCTCCTTCTGCTAGGAAACAGTATTTTAGGATTGGAAAGGATACTGTCGTTTACATCTATTGTATAGCTGGTTATCCTGTAAGGATCTCCGGCTTTTATATTATAGGTGATCTTTGCTTTCTTGTTTTGCAACTCGACATCAGGGGTAACCTCGGCATTCAGGTAGCCTTTGTTGGTCATTATCCGCTCAAAATTTGTTACCGTCTGGCCGACCATCGTACTATCGTATAATACGGGAGCATCTCCTGCATGAATAAGTGTACGGTTGATCCATTTAGTGGTATCTTTTCCTGCAAGATTATATATGAATAGCGGCAGCTTAAAGATCGAAAACGTCTTGTAATTGGGCCGCTGCTTTATATAAGTTTCCATCTCGTAGGAAGGCATGACCTTCTTATCACTTTTTACAGTGGTGCTTGTCAAAAGATATTCTCCGTCGGGTACAAATTTGGTAGAACTACACGACTGTATCAGAATAGCGAAGATGCCTAAAATTATTATTGCAACTAGTATTTTATACTTCATTGGTAAACAGACAGTATGCGAATTATAAAATGAACGACAAATTTAGGGTTTTAATTGTTTCTTTTTGTAGTTTTGTGCTAAAAAGAATCAGAACTAACTTCTAAAAAGATCAAATGTTACTACATCACGTGGCCATATGGGTTAGCGACCTAGAAAAAATCAAAGAGTATTATGTCAATCATTTCGGTGCTACAGCAAACGAATTGTATACAAATAAGACGACCGGTTTCAGAAGCTATTTCCTTACATTTGCATCAGGAAGCCAACTGGAAGTAATGCACAGGGATGATATTCCCGACAATGCGAACAATACTATTACCCAGTATAAAGGATACATCCATCTGGCATTTGCAGTAAACTCAGCTGAAGAAGTTGATAATAAACTCGAAGAACTTAAAGCTGCCGGATACCCCATATTGAGAGGCCCAAGAGTAACAGGCGACGGCTACTACGAGTTTGAAACGCTTGATCCGGAAAATAACAGGCTGGAAGTCATTTTCAAATAAGGGCTATGAGTCTAAGCAAAAACAAGCTCAAGTATATCCGCTCGCTCAAGGAAAAGAAATTCAGGGAAGAGCATAAAGTCTTTGTAGCCGAGGGCAATAAGCTGGTAACAGACCTACTCCCATATATGAAATGCCAGTTGCTTGTAGCTACTTCCGATTTCTTGTCAGACCTCGATATATCCGCTATCGAAGAAGTAGTAGAAGTGAATTATAGTCAGCTATCACAAGCCAGTTTCTTACAGAATCCGCAACAGGTATTAGCCGTATTCTATCAACCGGAAGAACTGCATAATATCGATATCGATAACCAACTCGTACTTGCCCTCGACGTTATACAAGACCCCGGAAATCTGGGAACTATAATCCGCCTTGCCGACTGGTACGGCATAAAGCATATATTCTGCTCTGCAGATACTGTAGATGTTTATAATCCCAAAGTAGTACAGGCAACTATGGGTGCTCTGGCCAGAGTAAATCTGCACTATACGGATTTAAAAGCTTTTCTCTCCAATCACCAAAATATGCCTGTATACGGAACTTTACTCAGTGGTGAAAATATGTACGTCAAAGAACTCAGCCCTAACGGGATTATCATTATGGGTAATGAAGGTAACGGCATCCGACCCGAGATAGAAAAGCTCATTACCAATAAGCTTTACATCCCTAATTATCCAATAGGTCAGCCCACCTCCGAATCGTTGAATGTTGCGATAGCCACCGCTATCGTATGTGCCGAATTCAGGCGGAGAAGTAATTAGCTTTCAATAATTATATACGCCCAATATCGGGAATCCTGATTTACAGGGCAAAGTGGCATATAACCTTTTCTTAATCTCCCGTTCTCGAAGGAAGCAGGGTATTGTTCTTTTGCTTGTATATGTCGCATATGGATTTCACCTGCTTTAGCACTGAAATCGAGATAAAACTTCCCGAACGATTTTTGGGATATATACTTCTCATAAAGTTTCAATGCCAGAAACCCCATATTATAACGCATATTTATCTCGACGCATGGCTGTATTTTGTACTCGTTATTCTCTTTATAGATCATCATATCTACACCTATACATCCTTTATAAACCGAAGCATACTTTTCTTTTAATATTTCTAAAAGCGCTGCTCTTACTTCGTTCAGTATAGATAAAGTTATCAGAGATATCAACTCTCCCTCAATATATTCCTGTGAACCTATAAAGTTACTCTCATACACTCCCTTCTTATTCGTATAAAACAGAGAGTAGCCCTCGAACTGCACATTACCCTTACCATCACACATAAACTCCATTGCAAAATCTGTCTGCTTATCGAGCACCTTTTCTACAGTGACGCAGTTTTGCTTCTTCAATATACCGTGCAAAATCTGCCTTTCGGTGCGTGTCAGTCCTGTTTGAGGCAACCAGAGAAGACCTCTCCCCGATGAAGAATAAGGAGCTTTTGCTAACAACTGCGTATCGGTACTCTTTACTGCATTCTCTATTTCTTCTACATTTGTATAAATTTGAGGTATGATATAAGGCTGTATTACGTCTATTTTATATACAAGCTTTTCCAGACAATCTTTTGCTGCTAAACGGCTATTCAGATAGGAGTATTCCTCTTTCCATGCCGGTATAATAAAGCCTGTTTCATATTCACTATTCAACTCGTTGAAAAAATGGATTGCCTGCGGTGATATTCCCCATAATGAGATTTCAGACCCGCAGTAATCCGATAATTGTTCTTTTATTACAGCCTTTGGCGCCTCTGACAGGTTTGCATGCAAAAATGAACAATAATCCGCATCGAGAAGCCTATTTAAGAGTGTGACATCATCTTTCGTCCCGTACCATGCCGGTAGGTAACCTAGCTCGTTTTGCATGGAAACAACATTAGCGGGAGCCATATAATAAGGAGACGCATTTATAACGGCAGTTTCATGCCCGGGATTGAAATAGAGGATCATTCAGATATTGTTTATTCCGACAAAATTAATGAATATATATTTAAGTTGAGGCTATACTTGTTCTTCGATACATCTGTCTATAAAGGATTTGTTAATTCATATAAAGGATATCGATATTAACATAACAATTATCTATTTGACTTATTAAAAAGAACGATTTATCTTTGTGTCAGATTTATAAATTTAACTCAAAAACCAATTCATTATGTCAGTATTAGTAGGAAAACAAGCACCGGAATTTAAAGCTAGCGCAGTAGTTAACGGTAACGAAATAGTAGAGGGCTTCTCCCTCGATCAATACAAAGGAAAGAAATATGTCGTATTCTTTTTCTATCCTGCCGATTTTACTTTTGTTTGTCCAACAGAAATAATCGCTTTTCAGGAAAGGATTGCAGATTTCGAATCGCGTAATGTTGCTGTCGTAGGCGCATCTACCGACTCTGCAAATGCTCACTGGAAATGGCTTCAGACAGAACAAAACGAGGGTGGTATCAAAGGTGTACGCTATCCTTTAGTGGCGGACCAGTCATTAATGATATCTACAGCTTATGATGTATTAGCAGGTAACTTCGACTATAACGACGAAGGAAATGATGTGTTCAACGGTACACCTCAGGCTTATCGCGGATTATTCCTTATCGATAAGGACGGAATTGTACGTCATCAGGTAGTAAACGATATGCCGCTCGGCCGTAGTGTAGACGAAACGCTACGTCTGATCGATGCTCTTCAGTTCACAGAAGAAAATGGTGAGGTTTGCCCTGCCAACTGGAAAAAAGGAGATAAAGCGCTGAAAGCAACTCAGGAAGGAATTTCTGATTACTTATCTCATAAGCACTAATTTTAGACTCTTGTATTAGTAAAATATTTTTAGGTTAATTTAGTTCTTAAAGCTGTTGTCGTGGGATAACGGCTTTTTGTCTTTTTTAACGATAAAGTGTTAAAAAGTAACGAAAGTAACGGAAATTTCAGCAGACAAGTAAACAAAATACGAGATACGAGTTGAAAGACTCGTCTACTTGTTTACTCGCTTACTTGTATCTAATTTTGAAATTTACATTAATTAACCATATTTGGTTAAAAGGTAACAAAAGTAACGTTTTCAATATACAATGGAAAGTTGACAATTGACAGCGCAAAAACAATACATGTAACTCGTAACTGCCCGTAGGGCGAAGTAACTTGTAACTAACATATCATTTCAAAGAGCTATCTGCTAACAGCTAAACGCTATCAGCTAAAACTATATAGATAAAGTTTCCAACAATATATTTCCTTTTCCGCTAACCTTTATCTCCGTTTAATTTCCTACTTTTGCAAATTGAATTTTAAGCAGTGCAATATATGAAATACAATTTTGACCAGATAATCGACCGTCGAGGAACAAACGCGATAAAGACAGATGCTTTAGCCGAACGTTATGGCAATGCCGATGTAATACCGCTGTGGGTAGCAGACATGGATTTCCTTTCGCCTCCGGCAATAGGTGAGGCTATTATAGAGCGGACAAAGCATGGAATCTTTGGTTATACCAGCCCGTCGCAGGCATATTACGATTCAATTATAAACTGGATAGATAAAAAGCATAACTGGAAAATAGAGCAGGAATGGCTTACATTTATTCCGGGAATAGTAAAAGGAATAGCCTTTGTTATCGATTGTTTTACAACAAAAGAAGATAAAGTAATTATTCAGCCGCCTGTTTATCACCCTTTCCGTATAGTACCTGAGCACCACCACCGTACGGTTGTGGATAATCCGTTGGTTCTTGAAGCGGGACAATACCGCATGGATCTCGACGGACTAAAAAAAGTAATAGAACCTTCTGTAAAAGTATTGATTCTCTGTAATCCTCATAATCCGGCAGGACGTGTATGGTCGCGGCAGGAACTGATCGATATCGCCGAAATCTGTTATGATAATAAGATACTTGTTATTTCTGACGAGATACATTCCGACCTTGCTTTTACTCCTCACACTCACGTGCCTTTTGGCAGCGTATCGGACAAAGCGGCACAAAACAGTATCACATTCATGG
This sequence comes from Prevotella sp. 10(H), assembly GCF_000711235.1. Classification (GTDB taxonomy): domain Bacteria; phylum Bacteroidota; class Bacteroidia; order Bacteroidales; family Dysgonomonadaceae; genus Dysgonomonas. The sequence continues at coordinate 461,322 of NZ_JOMI01000003.1, forward strand.
CGCCTAGCAAGACTTTCAATATTGCTGGGATTGTAAGTTCACATTCCATAATTCCTAATAAGGAGTTAAGGGAAAAATTCGATGCATACCTAACCGCCAGTGAACTCGATGCAGGCCATATTTTTGCTTACCTTGCTACACAGGCCGCATATGAGCATGGCAGCGAATGGCTCGACGAGGCAAAGGATTATATATGGAAAAATGTTACCTTTGTAGACGATTATCTGAAAAAGAATATTCCTCAGATTAAAGCCATGTTGCCGCAGGCATCTTTCTTGGTATGGCTCGATTGCAGGGAATTGGGATTGTCACAGGCAGAACTTGTTTCTTTGTTTGTCAAAGATGCCAGATTGGCACTGAACGACGGTACAATGTTCGGACAGGGAGGTGAAGGATTTATGCGCATGAATGTAGGCACGCCTCTAGCTAATATACAAAAAGCGTTGGATAATCTTAAAAGCGCCGTTGAGGCCAAACAAATTAATTAGAGAATTTGTTTTAAGTCGAATTTAGGCACGATTGTTGTCTTACAAAATAAACAAAAAGAGTCTTTGTCAGACTTGGTTATTAATTTAAACAAACAATACTTCAAAATGAAAATTTCAACTAATAAGTTTGTTTCTTTATCATACGACCTGAATGTGGGTGAAGGTGAAGAACGTGAACTCATGGAAAGAGCCACAGCAGAGACTCCTCTTGAATTTATCTACGGGACTAACTCGATGCTGGAAGCTTTCGAAAAAAATCTTGACGGACTGGCACAAGGCGATTCTTTCGATTTTGTACTAACTCCCGATCAGGCTTACGGTGAATATGACGACGAAGCGGTGGTAGACCTGCCACGTAATATATTCGAACAAGACGGCAAGCTAAACGAAGATGTTATCTTCGAAGGCAACATGGTGCCGATGATGGATTCTAACGGTAACCGCCTTAACGGTTCTGTCGTAGAAGTAAAAGAAGACATCATTAAGATGGACTTCAATCATCCTTTGGCAGGTGAAACTTTGAATTTCTCGGGAGAAGTGCTTACTGTAAGAGATTCTACACCTGAAGAAATTGCCGCATTATTTGCTCCTCAGGGCTGCGGTTGTGGATGTTCAGGCTGCGGAGACGGTGAAGAAGATTCATGCGGTTGCGGCGGTCATTCCGAAAAAGAAGCTGCAGGTGGCTGTGGTTCGGGCTGTGGCTGTGGCGGACACTAAGAAATAGATTTTAAGATATAAATGCAGGGAATATCCAGATGGGTATTCCCTTTTTATTTAAACATCAATTATGAATTATTAATTACTATCGGCATTTTAGTAACAAACCTTTTATGGATATGTAATGTTATAAACTACACTTCCCCCCAAATAACATCCCCGCTATAATTTTACTTGTTCACAATTAAATAAAAGGTTTATGAAAAAGATTTTATTAATGTTCGTTTCCCTTATCGGGGTAACAGGACTTGCGGTTGCTCAGGACGATTGCATGCAGTTTTTCCCTAATACGCAAGGCGCTCAGTTGGTAAATACCACCTACGATGCTCAAAACAATATGCTGAGCACAATGACTTATACCATAGATAAGGTTTACGACTATCAGGATGGTACAAATATGCAGATTGGTTTTACCATGACGGGTAAAGACGGTAGTACAATCGATACGGGTACAATGAATGCCAGCTGTATGGACGGTAGCTTCCGTATGAATATGATAAACAGGGGAATGACTTCGGATATAATGAATGCTATGACAACAGACACTGAACTTGTCGGCGATTTTCTCGATTATCCGAATGTATTTAACGAAGACAACGAACCGATGGAAAGCCCTTTCACAATGGATGGCGGACAATTCCTTGTGCAGTCTAAGAGTGATAAGAAAGAATGGGTGAAAGTAAACATCTATAACCGCCAGTATGTAGGTGATGAAAATATTACTACTCCTGCAAAATCAGCTCCTTTCCATGCTGCTAAAGTTACATTCGATTTCGACGTGACTAAAGACGGCAAGACCACTACTTACAAAGGAACAGAATGGTACGCCATGAATTCCGGAGTTGTACGCGCCGAAACTTATGATAAAGATGGAAATATGATGACCAGCACGATCCTTACTACATTGAAGGATAATAAATAAGTTTAGTTTATGTTAGGTGAGAAAGGCAGGCCATATGGCCTGCCTTTTTTATCTTTAGTTACATCTTAGCATATATCTAATTATTGAGTAAAGCTACTACCTCATTCATGATTAGCTCAGGCTCTTCCAGATATATATAATGCGAACTTTTATCAGTTATTATGTGAGTAAGGTTTCCATATTCTTTGTCTAATTGATTGTTCAACCTAAGATGAACTTTAAAGGCCATTTTATTAAACTCCACGAATTTTTCTTCTATCGGCACTTCTTTAATGGATGTAAATAAATATACCGGAATATCAGAAGGTATAATATACCTTTCATCAGATTTCATCAATTCGGACGTGAAACCTATCTCATCAGCAATCCCGGATGAAACATTGTTTTTAATACTTTCCCAATTACCGACATAATCGCTCCACATTTTCTCAGTTACGGAATTTTTAAGTTCTTTGTAAAACAACTCATGATAAGCATCTATTAAAAATAATGCTTTTACTTTCTCCGGAAATAACTCCGTGTATTTTCTGACAATATATCCGCCCACCGAATGACCTATTAATATGATAGGAGAATTTAAGTCAAGATGATTTATAATTACATCTAACTCCCCGGTCATAGCAGCCATATTCTTACTGTTTGGAATATAGTCCGAATTCCCAAGTCCGTTTCTGTCATAAGAAATTACTCTGGCATGTTTTGACAACTGCTGTTGTAAATCTTTCCATGTGTCAAGACCAAGTGTCAATCCTGAAACTAAAATAATTGTCGTATTACCGGAACCTGTATCACAATAAGCTATTTTATTGCCATTATTCTCAATGTAATTAATATCCTTATTTTCAATGTTTTTTGTCATAGTAGGATCTTCAACAATTTCTATATTTTTGTTTCGGGCTTTCGATTCCGTGATACCTGAATCTTGTCCTTGAACAAACTGCTGCATCAATGAAGCTGTTATCAATAATAATAATATTTTCTTCATGATTTAATTATAGAAAATTCTTTTGTTATACTTTATTGTATATAAATCAGAATTTTCTTTCCATAACTACATATTCGTAGCCGTTCTTTTCGAAGCGTTCATCCGTTTCCACATATCCGAATTTTTGGTAAAATCCTGTTGCACCTGTACGTGCATTGCACCACAGTCGGTTTAGCTTCATATCGTTTGCATAGTCGATAAGCCATTGCATAAGTGCCGAAGCGAAGCCTTTTCCCCGCATATCGGTGCGGGTGGCAAGTTTGCGGAACTGAACATCTCGTCCTTGCAGGAAGATAGACATGACAGACACAAGTTCTTCCTTTTCATATACGCCGATATGAATGCCCATATTGTCATCGGCTAGTTTTACGAATTCTATATCCTTGTCGGGATACATTACTTCTTTGCGCATGGCAAGAACATCCTCGTAGGGTACTTCTGTAATTATCATAGTTTTTAGAATTTATAGCTTAATAATAGACGGCCTTCCGATGTCTGGGAAAACACATCCTCGAAATATCTGTAATTGGTATCGCGGGTATAATTGCTGAATATGCCCGTCAAATAGATATGGTCTGTCAGCTTTAAATCAGTCCTTAGTGTAAAGGCATGCAGTATAGCCTGCGACCTGTCGCCCTGATAATCGAATTCGTGTACATTGATATTATCCCAGTCTACATTTTCGGGATATCCCTTCCATGTAAACATGCGGTACATTTCGTATATAGCCGATACACTGATCTTATCTTTATAAATAAGGCTTCCTCCAATTTTCGAACTGAAGCCGCTCGCAAGATTATAATTGCGCTTGTCTACTACATAGTGGTCGCTAAGTGTTGCCCCCATTAAGATAACCGTACCATGCATAAAAGCGTTGAAACCGATATTTTTCCACCTGTTGCTTTTGTAAATAAGACCTGAGCCGACCGATGCCGGCGTACAGAATTTATATGGAATCTTAGCAGATACGTCAGAAATCGTATCCGAGTCGTAATAATCGAAATGCTGATAGAATCCGAAGCTGAGGAAATCTTTTTCATTATCGATTACCTCCGTGACATAAAGCCGTCCTAATATATTAATCTGACTAAGTAGAGGTTGCGAACCCTGTACACTCAGATTGCTGCGAAAGGTGAAATAATCGTAAGGCTTTTCGTGCTCCGTTGCATAACGGTCACCGTATTCTATATTGATATCGACGGCAGCACCGACCCCTTTATCGAGTATTTGCCCTTTAAGTTCGAGTACACGTACTCCTGAACTTACCTCTACCGATACGTCAGGTACTCCGAATTGCTTTCCGGTTGTAGCGCGCCTGCGCCATGCATCGCCATTCAGCACACGGGTAAGTCCGCGGGTAGGAGCTATAAGGAATCCGGCCAGTTCGCGGCCGAAGCGGTTCATACCCTCTCTGCGGTCGTCCAATACAAGGTCGGATGTGCGGTAAAGCACTTCACCCAAAGCAAGTCCGCCGACAGGAGTAGCGATTATATCATTGATCGAAGGATATTCGTTTTCCATAAACAATTCCCACATGGCACTACCTCCAAGGGCAAATCCTCCCGATTCCCAGAAGTTATATCCGCGCGAACGGGCGGAATTGAAATAGAGGCTGCCATGATAGGGGTGCAGGAACATATTATTTCCCATATCGTCATTGTCCCATACCCATGAATGTTTCAGGTTGCGCCGTATGGTATTTATGCTAATGTATGCATAGTCCTGTTTAGCTACATATCTGTTGAATGCCCATAAACCCATATTGAATGAAAAATTCTGGGCAGCTGCACCCCAGCCGTTTTTCTTCGAATAGTAAGCTATATCGATGGAATCGGCAGGTTTGGATGGAACAACGGTTTTGTGAATCGCAAATTGAGGGTATAATGATGCTGTAGTAGCAAGCATTAACACGATAGTGATGAGAAACTTTTTAAACATAAATAAAGTCCGGTTCATGTCCTTTTCTGGGAGCAAAGATAGAATAATTAACTATTCAACAATAATAATGTGGAATAGTTTAATACACATCTTTATCTACTATTGAACTATTTCAATTTGAAGCGGACTTTCACCAATACTTCGGAAGGACGGAGATCGTATGAATAATAATATCTGCTAACATCGCTGTAAGAAGAAGATACATACTGTTTGGCATTGAATATATTGGTATAGTCTAGCATTATTTCGGCTTTCTTCCATTTATATTTTATACCGAGATCGCCGAATGACATAGACCTGCTGCCCGATCTTATAGCACTATTATAGAAATTCTCATATCTGAGGTTAATAATCAGCCCTTTCATCGGAAAAATATTCAATTGTGCATAATGAGTTGTTGTCCGGATCGGTTTTAAACTTCTGTCGTCATTCTTTATCTTACTTTTGCTATGAGAATACCGCAGTGAATAATCAAAGGAGGCAACAGAACCGAATTTTGTGACGATGCCTGAACCGAGGGAGAAACTGTAATTAGAATAGTCGGTCAATTGCCCCTGACTGATCTGCGAAGAATTATTGCTGTTATAATCGGCTACTAATTTGAAAGTTGTATTTATTGGCTCAATTTCTTTACTACCGTCCATATTAAAATTTATTCCGCTGGTAGTATTAGGTATATCGACACTCGATTGCATTCTCAGTATGCCGTTGTAATAATAATCATAGAGCAGATTGGCTTTGTTATTAAAATAAGAGACATTGAATGACCCGAACAATGAATTCAGTACATTTCTGTATCTGAAATATAGAGCATAGTTCTGCGATTCTTGTTTGAATAATTCTCCATCGTTGCTCAAGAGGTTACGGTATGAGGATAAAATATAACCTGTGTACATGTTATTTATATTGCCCATCGATTTGCTATAGCGGGCATTAAGAAAAGTATTCCAATATCCGGATAACTGATAGCTAAGGAAAAAGGAAGGATTGAAGTGCAGATAGCCTTTAGTTTCTTTATCACCGGCAATCTTATTATTTGTAGTAAGGACAATATATCTGAATGGTAGGTGCAGAGAAGTATTTAGCTTACTGCCTTTGCTATAAGAGTAATTAGGCGAGAATGTCCATTCAAACTTATTTCTCCCTAAATCATTTCTCAAAGAATCGGGGGAGTTGCTCAGACCTGTTTTAGTATCAGCCCGTAATTCCGACTCCATATGCTCTATATCGGTTTTAAATCCAACATTGTAGTTTTGTTTAAATTCTTTTTTCCCAAGCCCTAATGTAACCGAACTGTATGAAGAAAAGTTAGTCTGTCCGACATCCTGTACCATTGCCTCCGGAATAGGCGAGGGGTCGAACAACTGGCTGTATAAGACCGGCTGGATACGCAATGTATGTTCGGATGAACTGTATCCGTTGAAAGAATAGAATGTCCATACAGACTTCTCTTTCGTTTTTACCATATTGAAAGTGTTGCTGATACCATAATCAGGTTTTTTCAAATGTTGATAAACATTTTCATCTGATATAGCGTCGCCCCTTTCCCTGTCCCATACACCTTCCAACTTCAGCAGGTTGTTGAAAAAATATTTAGTTTCGTTTGCATTCAGTTGTATATCTGCATTTACTCTTTCTTTGCGCAGGCGCGAACTAAGTACTTCTTCGATTTTTACGACTTCATCATTCGGAAGGTAATTCTCAGTATATGCATAGCTGTCTCTCTTCTGATAATCGTTGAGGTAATTAATATTCGCTGTCAGCTGGTAATCTTTCTTAATGCTTTTAAGATTATTGAAAGAAACCATATTTGCCATATTATCCAGATAGCGTTTTTCCCTGATCGACGGTGTTGAAGGGCTTTGTACACTCAGCAGGCTGTTATTACTCATTTTCGAAGCATCACCAGAGTAGAACGAATTCAGTTCACGGCTGACATCATCTCCCGAATTATTCCCTTTGTAGGTCGTAATGTTCTGCAACTTTTTCGAAATATACATTCCCGTCAGCTCATTGTTCCAAAGCAGAGGCGAGGCTCCTGCCCCCAGTTGCGCATTGGCTATAATAGTTCCTTTTGCCGAATCTTTAAGTTTAAGGTTTATGGCCGCATCTTCCGAAAATTCACGGTCTTTCAGCGCTTTTATCGGCTGATGATTTTCCATAACCTGTACTGTGGCAACGTCTTTTGCCTCAATATTATTTGTAGCTATCCCGTAACGGCCTTGCAGAAGATCTGAGTCTTCTATGTAAAACTTATTTATCGGTCTGTTCTGATATAAAATTCCGCCGTCGTCTTTAACCTGTATACCGGGTAACTTTTTTAATACATCACCTATAGTACGGTCGTTGGCATCGGTAAAACTTCCCACCATATAATTAAGCGTGTCGCCTGTCATCCTTATTTTAGGCGGTTTTATTCTAACCTCTTTCAGTACTATCGATTCTTCTACAATGTCGAAATTGACAGTCTGGCTGCGGTTTGCAACAGTTTTAGTTTGTTTACCGATATTGAAGCCCGATATTATGATGACTATACTGTCGCTTTTCCCCTTATATTCTATCTCATATTTGCCGGCTTCGTTCGTCATCACATAGGCCAGCATCATAGTACTGTTCTTTTCCTGCAATGTAACATTGATATCGGGCACTGGCTTTTTATCCTCATTTTGCACTGTACCTCTTATTATTGTCTGTGCGTGAGTGAAGCCGGATATTAAGAGAAGAATTATAAGGAAGTGTTTTTTCATCAGACAGTCGGTTTTTCAAAAAACTATTCTATTTCAAGAGGCTGATATTGGTTTTCATTTTTCTTGTTTACTATAACTACATTGCCGCCGTTTACATTTATTGCCGTGCCGCCCGAGCGTTTTCTCTTCAACTTCTCAAGGTCTTTTACGCTTGCTTTGATGTAGTCTGCCATAGGCAGATTAATCTCTACAGGGGAAGCAAGGTTTTCAAGACCGATGATTTCGAATGAAAATAAATTCTCCGTATCGTTAGCTTTCAAAATTAAACCGGGCAGTCCGTACAATTTCCAAGGGCCGTCATTTACCGGAATATCAGGGCTGAACCATACTTCATAATTGCGGCCGCGGAACGAAGTTGTCGCTTTCTGGCAGAGGTAATTCAGTACGGTAAGTGTATCAGTAGTTATATTCCACTTCTGAGCGGGCACAGACTCGGTGCATTTATATTTCTCAGGCCCGTTTTCGGCATTGTCGGTAGTTATCATTTGGCCTGCCTGCCGCTTTTTGTAAAGTTTGGCTGTTTCCCCTCTCGATGTGCCGTCGAATGTAGTGCCTGCACTACCGTCAAAAGCAGAAGGGTCAGCTTCTTTTAATACAGTTACGCTTTGGATGGTGTTGATATCCATTTTGTTAGTCATGAAATCAGTAAGTAAGGAATCTCTTTTCTCACGGCTAGCATCATAATATTTCGATACTTTCCCGCCTATGTCGAGTGTCATCGTATCTCTCACCTGAATTGTTTCCTTATCTACCGTTACTGGTTGTGTAAATTTATAATAGCAACGGATAGTTGCAGCATCCAGTTTTTCCTGTTTGGAACCATCGTCCTTTCTTCCGGCTGCTACAACTACCTGTGCGGATGTGATTAATGAAACAGTGGATAATGTAATTAGTAAAAGTGCTTTTTTCATAATGTATATATTTTAAGTTCTACGACAAATATAGTCTAAAAAATTAGACGTGAAAATATTTTGTCTATTTTTTTAGACAAAATATAAGGGTAATAATTATTTTGTGCTTTGAAGTATCCCTATTGTCGTTGCAGACGATGAAAGAATTTCTATTTCTGTCTATGATTTCAGAAATCCGAAAAGAATGACAGATGTTATAATATTCGATACAGTCGAATTAAGAAATACCCCGATAATCTATTCAAGACTATCGGGGTATTTTTATGAAGTTCTCCAATATGTGAGTTTTATTTTTTCTCTATTTTATTTTGCAGACAAATTCCCGCACAGGTAAGTCCGCCTCCGAATCCGATTAAAAGCAATTGGTCGTCTACTTTTACTTTTCCCGACTCAATTCCGTTGTACCATGCAAGAGGTATAGATGCCGCCGATGTATTTCCGTAGTTCCTGATACTCTCTAAGCATTTATCCATCGGTATATTCAGTCCTTCACAGATGGATTCGAGTATACGGATATTGGCGCTGTGAGGCACAAACCAGTCTATATCTTCAAGTTTGAGATGATTTTTGCCGGCAAGCTCCTCTATCTTTTTTATCAACGTAGTTACCGCCCATTTGAATACTACACGTCCGTTCTGATGTAGTTTATTGTCTGCAATTACTTCTTCGCCATTCACAGGCACATTCTGATATGACAGATAAAGGTCTTTCCCGTGTGAGCCGTCGCTCTCGGTCAGGCCCTCGAATATATAATTCTCATTACTGGCTTCTACTAAAACCGCTCCCGCTCCATCACCAAAAAGTATACAGCTTGTCCGGTCGGTGAAATCTGTAATTTTAGACAGTGTTTCTGCGCCTATCACCAGAACTTTTTTGTGTGTGCCCGCTGCAATAAGCCCTTTTGCCAGAATGATTCCATATACGAATCCGGCACATGCGGCGTATACATCGATGCATCCTGCATTCGGAATATTCAGCGCTGTCTGTACGCGGGTAGCCATGCTGGGCATCACCTGTTCGCCACTCGTAGTAGCTACAATAATAAAATCCACTTGCGACAAATCCTTATTGTATTTGTCGGAAAGATTTTGTGCGGCTTTTACACAAAGGTCGCTTGTATACTCATTTTCGGCAGCATAGAACCTTGTGTTTATACCCGTACGTGTTCTTATCCACTCGTCACTAGTGTCGAGTATACTTTCAAAGTAATGGTTGTCTACTTTTTTCTCAGGGACATAAATCCCGATGGAATCGATAATCGCATTCATTTTGTTACATATTTTCATTTTAGTAAACAAAAAAAATCACAGTCTGGTTTTAATGTGACTTTATCTTTTTCAATTTTCCGGTGCAAATATATACATTTCTGTTAAAATCAATCAAAAAAAGAATCCGGATTGTATGTTACAAGCCGGATTCATAATTATATATGCGTGATAACTATTTATTTAACAATCGTTTCGCCGCTAAATTCTTCTTTCGGATTTATCCTGACGAAAACAATGACAAAAGATACCAAGGCGCAAAGCAGAAATGCAATGCCTAAAGCCACCACTGAGCCGTCGCTTATAAAGTTTGCCAGTATGGAGCAGATGAATGCCATCAATAGCTGTATGGAGCCGAAAAGTGCCGAAGCTGTACCACTGTTGTTGCTATTGGCGAAAGGAGTGATTGCCAGTTCGGTAGTAGCCGGAAATAAGATACCTATAGGGAATACATAGAAGAATAATGCAATCAGAATGACTATCATATTCATATCTAAATACATTGCAGTTAGAAGTACAATGCTGATAACGAGCATGAACGATAAGGCATGTTTCACCAACTTATTTGTCGGTATATATTTCTGCAGCACGTTGGTCAGATAAGAAGCCAGCATCAGCCCGAAAGCATTGGTTGCAAATATGATGCTGAACCAATTGCCGGAGAATCCGCCTTTTTCCATAATCAGGAATGGCCCGTTGGCTACATAAATCATCAGTGCCCCGTTGACAATACCGGCAATAAGTGAATATATAACGAACTTACGCACTTTCAATATATTGGCATAATCACGAAATACGTTCTTTTTTACTTCCGTTTCATTTCTCCTGTATGTTTCCGGCAGGCAGAAAACTGTAAGCAGGAACATCAACACGCCCAGTCCTGCCATGACTTCGAATGCACCTTCCCAGCCTAAAAGTTTCAATACTCCGTTTCCGATTACAGGGGCAATAATAGGCGCTATGCCCATAATGAGAGCAAGTAAAGAATATATCTTTAGTGTCTTCGACTTATCGAAGTAATCGGTAACCACGGCGCGCGAAATTACGATGCCGCCACATCCGCCGATTGCCTGTATAAAGCGCATCACCCATAGTTGCTCGATCGTGTTTACATAAATACAGGCTATAGATGCTGCTATGAAGATGACGAGAGAAAGCAATATAGGTTTTTTCCGTCCGAAACGGTCGGCCATTGGTCCCCAGAATAACTGTCCGATAGCGAATCCACCGAGGAAAGTGGATAGTGAAATCTGAACGGCAGAAATATTCGTACCGAAGGCTTCGGATATTTTGAGGAATGCGGGTAAATACAGATCGATGCTAAGAGGCTCTAAGGCTGTCAGTAATGATAATACAAGAATGACAAGCCACTGCATAAGACTAAAACTTTTCATATGTTTATTCCTTTTGGGTGACAAAAGTAGGAAACAAGATCAGCCCGTCTCTTATAATTTTGGTCCGATTACTTGCACAAATGGACTATTTGTCGCGAAATTCGGTAGGAGTGAGGGAGGTGTGCTGCTTAAAGAAGCGTGTAAAATAAGCAGGTTCGTTAAATCCGAGGTCGAACGCTATCTCTTTCAGGCTCTTCTTACGCAGCCTTATTTCTTTTTTGATTTCTAGAATAAGTTTTTCCTGCAGATGTTGCTTTACAGTCTTTCCTGTTCCTTTTTTACATATTTCGTTTACTCTTCTGTTCGTTACTCCCAGCGTATCGGCATAGAAGTCCGTTTCTCGCTGGCTGATAAAGTTCTTATCGATGAGTTTCATCAGTTCGGCAACGAAAGAATCGCCATTATTTAATGAATGGGTATCATGAAATAGGGCTGATACATGAAAGAGGAAAGCTTCCATATAACTTTCCATGAGTATTAGCCTGTTCCCAGAAGTGTATTCCAGATACATCAGCACCTTTAGTTTTTCGAGAATTTCTTTCGTATTATTATCCAGCGAAATAAAAGAATTGGAAAAATATCCGTTCAGGTAATCGGAATTTATATGCTGAGTAATATTGTAGAAAGTGTCGTTATGAATGGCGAAAGAATACCCTTCTTTTCCCTCGATATTCAGTTTGTCGATTTGTCCGGGGAATATCAGCACGATCTGGTCTTCTTTTATTTTATATTCGTTGAAATCGAGAAAATAGATATTATCCCCCTCTACTTTTGTAAACCAGAGCAGCTGAAAAAAATCATAACGCTGATAATTATCGAATATGGTATCGTCCCCCATATCCTCCAGACGAAAAATCTCTATAAAAGGCTCGTCTTTCAACTGGTTCAAAAATATTTTCTTGCTCTCTTTTTCTATCACATCAGTAAAATTACAGAATCATTGAAAGCCCTAAATTACAAAAAAATGCCCGATACTTATTTTTTATTTTTTTATCCCGCACCATATTACAGCTTATAATCGTTATATATTGGAAATAATAATGTAAATTTGATGCATGCTAAAGCAAATATTATTAGTTGCAACAGGTGGAGCTGTAGGTAGCGTTATGCGTTATCTCACATCGGTGCTGGTCACACGGTCGGAACCATTCGTTTTTCCCTTAGCGACATTTATAGTCAATATATTAGGCTGTTTCTGTATCGGCCTGTTTGCTAATCTGTTACCGTTTAATAATCTGCGTTTTCTTCTTATTGCAGGTTTCTGCGGTGGATTCACTACTTTTTCTACTTTCGCTATTGAAACTTTAACACTGGCCAACAACAACCAGATGGGGATGGCCTTTGTTTATACCTTAGCCAGTTGTGTACTGGGCGTCGGCGCAGTATGGCTGGGAATGTACATCAGTAAATGAAATATTAAGTTGGATAACTTAATTTAACATTTGCTTTTGTGAATATTGTAACATAAACCCGTCTATAATATAGTCGAGAGATAATACAAAACGTAATAATATGAAGAAGAATTTATTAATCAGTCTGTTCTTATTATTGAGCATCAGTATGATAGCACAAACATCAAATAACAAGTATGAGGGGGAATGGAAAAAAGTAGAAGATTTCGATAACCAGAGTCTGCCCCAATCTTCGGCGCAAATTGTAGAAGAGATTTTGCAGAAAGCTATAGCAGATAAAAACAATACGCAGGTTATCAAAGCCCTGATTTACAAAAATAAATACAAAATCCAGATTGACATAGAAGATAAAGAAGGTCTTCTGACCGATCTTCAGGCATTGGTTTCACAATCGGATAAAGCGGAAGAAAAAGCATTGTTGCATTCCATGCTGGCAGAGCTTTATTCCAATTATTTCAACAGGAACCAATGGCAAATCAATCAGCGGACTAACCTTTCGGATGTTGTTCCACAGGACATAAAAGAGTGGAGCACCAATATTTTTAAGGACAAAATAATTGAAAACCTCGATTTGTCTGTAAAAGATGTTGCAACACTTAAACAGCATACAACTAAAGAATATGACGATATAATCCTACTGGGTACCGACGGACAAAAATATTACCCTACGCTATATGACTTCCTTATGGAACGTACTATCGGCATAGCCCAAATGATAGAGGGAATGGGATATAGGGAGTATGACACATCGTCTACAGGCGCAAGCCTCGAACAGTTAATTGCCCCGGCAGATGAATATATTAAGCTAAATATAAATGCCGGTACTGATAGAAGGCACATCATATATATCTACTATCAGCAGTATATGAAAGATTTGCTGGCTAGGAATATGACGCCGACACTTATATTTACCGAGATAGATAAGGTGAAATATATGAGTCGCAATTCGCGGACTTTTTCCGGTGATGTGGTACGGGATGCTTACATAGCATTGGAGAAGAAGTATGAAAATAGTGAGTATTCAACGGAAATTATAAAAAAAATAATCGATTCTTATTATAGCCGTCCTTCGACGTATATAACAGAAGATATATACAAATGGATTCAGAAAGGAATCAGTAAATATCCGGATTCTTTCGGAGGAAAGATACTAAAGGGCAAACTGGTTGAAATGCAAAATCCGTTTTTACAGATTATCGGCGATCAGCTGCAATATCCTGAAAATCCGGTGAAACTCACACTGTTTCATAAAAACCTACAGGTTTTGGAAGACAAGCCTGTTTTTAAACTATATAAGATAGAAAACGGCAATTACAATCCTGTTAAGGATTTTGCTTTAGATTTGGTTTCCCAAGTTCCTTACCGTACGGATACTTTGTTGCTCGATCTGGGTACATTCACTTTCGGAAAATATGCTTTCAGTTCCTTAACGAAAGATCAACTGGAGAAAAGAAAGAATGGTGATGATATCGGGACAGAACGGAATAATACTTTCGAGTTCGCAGTATCTGACCTGATCGCTTTCTCGAGAAACAGCGCAAAGGATGAATATGAAATATTTGTGACGGATCGTATGTCGGGCAAGCCGGTAAAAAATGCATCCGTTAAAATATTCTCTTTTGTAAGGCCGGGCACCGACGAAGTATCAGCCTTGCTGACCACTCTTAAAACAAATGATTTAGGTCTTGCCATTTATAAAGATAAGACGGAAAAGACAGATAAGTACAGATATGCAGTTGCCACCTACAAAGTTGAAATAGGTGCAGATACTTGCCTCCGTGCAGAAAATCTGCAACCACAGGATTACAGATGGATAAGACAAGAAATGGATACTGATGCAGAGGATGCAATCAGCCTTTTCACCGACCGAAGTATTTATCGTCCGGGGCAGACTGCTTATTTCAAAGCTATAGTATTAGATAGCAACTCCAAGCCTAAAGCCAATGAAGAATATACAGTCCAGTTATTCAATACAAATGGGGAAGTAGTCGATGAAAAGGATATAATTACAAATGAATTCGGTTCCATATCAGGCGAATTCATATTGCCGCAAACCGGACTGCTCGGTGGTTATCGTATCGAAATCGACGATGCATCCGCATATTTCAATGTGGAAGAGTATAAGCGTCCGACATTCGAAATTACATTTGATAAGGTCGATAAAACTTATACATTCGGTGAAGAAGTGAGGCTGAAAGGTTATGCTAAAAATTTCTCAGGTATTAGTTTACAGGATACCGAAGTGAAGTACCAAATCAACCGCGAACAGTTCAATTTCTGGTCGTGGCGTTCGGGCAATATTACACCATTTACCGATGGAATGGTAAAAACAAATGCCGACGGTTCATTCGAAATTGTATTTACGCCTGAAGCAGGAGACGGGAACAGGATGCTTCTGCGCACGATTAATGACAAGCAGATTTATACATTTTCGGTAACAGCTACGGTGACTGATGTAAACGGTGAAACCCAATCGAACAATTACAGGCTGGTAGTCGGTAATGTATCTATGGTTATCAATTTGAATATACCGGAACAGATAGAAAAATCCGGAGATTACGATTTGAAGATAGAAGCCCGTAATTTGCAGATGCAGGATATTGAAACTTCGGGCAGGTATGAAATATATTCTCTGGACGATAATGACTCTATAAAAAGCAATGTAATCGGAGGCATATTCAAGACCGGTAAACAACCTGAATTAATGGCAAGGCTTAAAACACTGGCCTCGGGTAAATACCAGATACAGGTGAAAGCAGCCGATAGTAAAGGTAACAATATAGAAGAAAAGAAGAATTTCGTACTTTATTCTTATAAAGACAAGAAGCCGCCTATTAAGACAAAAGAGTGGTTTGTCATAAAAAATATTATTTTCGGCAAAGACAAGCCTGCCGAAATTATTTACGGAACATCAGATAAAGAAGCATATGTGCTTTATCAGTTATCGGATAATAAGCAAATATATGAACGTAAAGTTCTCCGTTTAAGCAATGAGAATAAGACTTTCACTATTCCTTATAAAGAAGAATACGGGGATGAAATAAAAATAACTTTTACCTCGGTTAAAGACGGTAAGATGTATCAAAAGCAGGCATCCCTTTACAAAAAGACCGATGCTCCGGATACAAAACTCAATATAAAACTGGAGGTGTTCCGCGACAAACTGCGTCCGGGTCAGGAGGAAACATGGACTATCAGTGTAAAAGATACGACAAGTCAGCCCGTTCTGGCAGAACTACTGGCATCGATGTATGATACTTCGCTCGATAAGTTATATCCATACATGGAGTGGTCGTTTAACCGTCCGTATTTAAATAACAGGTATGTAGATGCTGTAACTTACAATTTTCCCTGGTATAGCAGGGACTATGGCCAATGGTTTAGCTTCAACTATAAAGTGCCATACGAAAAGATGCAGGAAAGGACTAAAGATATTATCAACTGGTTCGGATATCCTGTATATAATAATAACTTGATTGGTGATCCGCTTCCGTTTAATTTAACATTATCCGAGGAGGACGTCGTAGTTGTCGGATACGGTACTCAAAGAAAGGCTAATATAACAGGCTCTGTATCGCGAATGAAGCCTGAAAGCAATTTTATGATCAGAGGATATTCATCCGTTCCTACTCCGGAGGCTGCCGCTTATGGCGTACTTAACGAAACAATGGTGGTATCATCCGATTCTGCAGCACCGGAAAAAGGTGATGCCGGCGGTGAAATGAATACAGGAGGAACTGCTCCTCAAATTCGTCAGAATTTTAATGAAACAGCATTCTTCTATCCTCAGTTGAGAACGAATGAGAAAGGTGAAGTTCTGATATCATTCACCGTGCCCGAAAGTAATACTACATGGCGGTTCAGAGCACTTGCGCATGATAAGGATGCACGGGTAGGTACATTAGAGCAGTTTGTTGTTACACGTAAGGAACTGATGGTAACGCCTAATATGCCGCGTTTTGTCCGTCAGGGGGATAAGACAAGTATATCGACCAAGATTTCAAATCTGTCGGATAATGATATTTCGGGGGATGTGCGTATAGAATTCTTCGACCCGCTAACTGATAAGGTTATCGATTTAGCTATTCCAAACCAGAAACAGACATTCTCTATAGAAAAAGATGCTTCCACATCGGCAAACTGGACATTCGATGTGCCGAATGATATCGAACTGATCGGTTGCCGCATAGTCGCTCAGAATGCAACATTCAGCGATGGAGAACAGCATGTCTTGGCTGTATTATCGAATCGTATGCTGGTAACAGAAAGCATGCCGATAGATATTACCAAACAGGGTACAAGCACATTTACATTCGATAAACTGTATAACAATAATTCGAATACAACAGAAAATTACCGCCTGACACTGGAATATGCTTCCAATCCGGCATGGTACGCCGTTCAGGCATTGCCTACGATGAGTAATCCGTCGAACGAAAATGCTGTTAACTGGTTTGCAAGCTATTATGTGAATACATTAGGTTCATCTATTGTACGTCAGTATCCGAAAGTTGCAGCTATGATACAGGCTTGGCAGATGCAAGGCGGAGATAAGCAAACATTAGTATCCAAACTGCAGAAAGATGAAGAACTGAAAGCCGTATTACTCGAAGAAACCCCGTGGGTGCTGGATGCGAAAGATGAAACAGAGCAGATGAAACGTTTATCACTGCTATTTGACCTCAACAATACGAAGCAGCAGACAGATGCTGCCACACGTAAGCTAGCCGAACTTCAGACAGGTGATGGTGGCTGGTCGTGGTACAAAGGCCTTTACCCTAGCCGTTCGGTAACGCAATATATACTGTATGGCTATGCCAAACTGCAGCAGGTAGGGCAGGTGCAATATCCGTCTGAAATAAAAGAAATGCAGATGAGAGCTTTACGGTATATCGATAATCAGATAACTGAAGATTTCAAGAACCTGAAAAAGTATAATAAGGATTGGGAAAAGATTACATCCATATCTACCAACCAGCTTGAATTTGCTTACGTACGTTCGTTTTACCGCGATATACCAATCAGTCAGGAAGCGCGTGCTGCCGAACGTTTCTATACGGATGTAGCAAGTAAGAACTGGACAAAACTGAATATGTATGAACGTTCTATCCTCTCTATGGTACTTAAACAAAACGGTGATAAAGACTTAGCAAATAAGATTATAAAATCTATAAAAGAACATGCCGTTAAGAGCCCGAAACTTGGCATGTACTGGCCGAACAACCGCAGCAATGTATTTATGTCACTATCTGCTATCAGTGTGCATACATTCCTCATGGATGCCTTGGAGCAAAACGGAGCCACTGCTGCAGAAATGGATATGATGAAACGCTGGCTTTTGAATCAGAAACGTACACAGGTATGGGAATCTACTCATGCTTCGATAGATGCTATTAGTGCATTGTTGAGTACCGGCACAGACTGGTTCACTACTGAGAGTACACAGGCTGTTATCAAGGTTGGAAATAAAACAGTCGAGCCTCAGAATAAAGAAATGGGCACAGGCTATTTCAAACAGGCATGGAATAAGCAGGAGATAAGTAAGGATATGGGTAAAGTAGAAGTGACTACTAATACATCTCAACCTGCCTATGGCGCTCTTTACTGGCAATATTACGAGAATCTGGATAAGATTACGGAACAGAAAGGTGACCTGAATGTAAGCAAACAGCTATTCAAAGAAAATGTATCGTCTACAGGCAAGAGCCTCACTCAGATTACCGAAAAAAATCCGTTGAAAATAGGGGATAAGGTGATTATGCGACTGACTATCCGTGTTGATAGGGATATGGATTTCGTCCAGCTCAAAGATATGCGCGCCCCTTGTTTCGAACCGATTCAGGCATTATCCGGTGTCCGCTGGGCAGGAGGACTGATTTATTATCAGACTACAAAAGATGCATCGACCAATTTCTATTTCGATCATCTGCCGAAAGGTACTTATGTACTTGAATATCCTGTATATGTAAATCGTAGCGGCGAATATGCCAACGGTATCACTACTATCCAGTGTATGTACGCTCCGGAATTCGTATCGCATACACAGGGGATAAAAGTGACAGTAAAAGAGTAGAAAAATAATCAGGACTACATGAAAATATACGGAACTATTATATTAGCCATTATCCTGCTTGCCGGACTTGTATCGTTTGTGAGGTACAATTCCGGTAACAAGGCAAAACAGCAAGAGGAAGAAATAGAAAGAGTAAGGCTGAAAGAACATAATGAAAAACAAGCTTCTTTCAATCGCCTCAAAACTAAGGCTGATTCAGCATTAGCGTATTGCAAAGCCAAAGGCTTCAATACAAAATATTGCATCCTTATCGATTTCAGCATCCATTCGGGAAAGAAGCGTTTCTTCGTATGGGATTTTGATAATAACGATGTAAAATATTCAAGCCTGTGCTGTCATGGATATGGGAAGGAGAGTACTCAATCGAAGCCTGTATTCAGTAATGTAGAAGGAAGTTATTGCTCGTCACTCGGTAAATATAAAGTAGGAGCACGCGCTTACAGTAGCTGGGGTATAAATGTACATTACAAGATGCACGGCTTGGAAAAAACAAATAACAATGCATTCAAACGCTGGATTGTTTTACATTCTCACACACCCGTATCTAACAATGAAATCTATCCTAGGCATCTGCCTCTTGGCTGGAGTCAGGGCTGTCCTGTAATAAGTAATGATATGATGCGCAAAGTAGACCCTTTGTTGAAAGATGTAAAAAAGCCGCTATTACTTTGGATATATATTTGATTTTTTATTAATGGTCATATTATCAGATTATTATGTTTTGTTTGGTTGTTTTGTTTGTATAAATTATTGCAAAAAATTAAACATGTAAGTAATATAATTGTTACATTTGTAAGTTATTTAGAGTAAAGAACTTGAAAAACTACATATTTTAGAAACAGATAATTAGACATTAACAATATGAAAAAAATTGGATTTATCTTATTAACATTAATGCTGTCTGCAGGTTTTGTTGCTGCACAGGATGCAAAAAAAGAACCTAAGGTTGTTTTTACAAAGACAGTACATGATTTTGGGAAAGTTGCAGAAAGTGCAGGTTCGGTAAGTTGTGAATTTACATTTAAGAATACAGGTACTGCCCCTTTTATTATACAAAGAGTACAGGCCAGTTGCGGATGTACAACTCCGGAATATACAAGTGAACCGGTATTGCCGGGCAAAGAAGGTAAAATAAAAGTTACATATTCTACTACAGGCCGTCCCGGAACAATCAACAAGGATATCACTATATTCTCCAATGTTCCTGATTCAATCTACAGATTGAATATCAAGGGTGAAGTAGTACGTAAGTAATCGATATGGAAATATAAGAAAAGGATATACCAATAATGGTATATCCTTTTTGTTTATAATCAATATGAAAATCAATACGCTGATAGCCTTATTTCTGATTTGCTCATTAGTTATTAATGCGCAGGATATTGCATCATATCCCACTGGCGTGCAAAAATTGCTCAAAGCCTATCCCGAACAGATAAAAGGATATAATGGTTCATCTATTATTTTTACCAATGGTACGAAGATATTGTATAAAGAGGGGGAAAAGAAAACACATGAAGAACTAATCAATAGCTCTGATTTAGCTGATATTTTCAAATATCCATATCTTAAAGGAAAAGTAGAATCAATTCCTAAAAACTATGACCCGGGCCGCATTCGTAATGAAGAATTATTGAAAAACATGTACGGTTCATCTTCGGCGGAGGTACAGAAAAATCTGGAAACTATCATCTGGTGCCCCAACCTTGTCAATCAGAAGCTTCGCGTAACGCGAATTAACGGTGTGGATAAACAACTACAGAAAATTTCGGATGAACTGGACAAACATCCCGCACTGAAAGATTACTTATACAGCGCAGGCACTTTCAACTGGCGTAAAGTAAGGGGTGCAGACCGGCTGAGTTCGCATAGTTTCGGAACGGCTATCGACCTGAATGTAAAATATTCCAACTACTGGCAGTGGGATTGCCGCTGTACTTCGGAAGATACAGAATTAAAATATAAAAACCATATTCCTCAGTTGATAGTGGATATATTTGAGAAGCACGGCTTTATATGGGGAGGCAAATGGTATCATTACGATACGATGCATTTCGAATATCGCCCTGAATTATTAGTAGAAGAATAAATACAGTATTTTCACTCCGATAATTAGATTGTTTTTTAGGTTTTTAATAACTTTACATCTGTTAATCCTGTAAAGTTATAGCATGAAAAGACATATTTTTCTCTGCCTGATATTGGCATCCGTCTGCTCTTTATTTGCCCAGGAAGAGCGTTTCCCGAAAGAAAATAATACAATTCGTATAATGAGTTATAACATCCGTAATGCGCGCGGTATGGACAATGTGACCGATTACAACCGGATTGCAAATATTATAGAATCCATTTCACCGGATATTGTCGCTTTGCAGGAAGTAGATAGTATGACTCAGCGCAGCCATGGGGTAGACGTGTTGGCCAAACTGAGCGATCATATAAAGATGCATGCCGTATATGGTGCTGCCATTTCGTTTCAGGGAGGGAAATACGGTGTAGGCATCTTATCTAAAAAACGCCCCTTATCATGGAAAAATATTCCTTTACCGGGAAAAGAAGAAAAACGGACTTTGCTTATGGTCGAATTTCGGGAGTATATTGTTTTTGCTACTCACTTTTCTTTGACAGAAGATGACCGGAAAACATCTGTAAATATTATAAATGAACAGGCAAAGTCATACAACAAACCGGTATTCCTTATCGGCGATTTGAATGCAAAGCCCGATTCGGAAGAAATAAAATCTCTTTCTGTAAACTGGAAGATGCTCAACAATCCTAAGAAGAATACTTTTCCGGCAGATAAACCCGACAGGGTAATCGATTATATATTCGGATATACTGCTAAAGGTAAAACTTATTCGGTCATTAAAACGGAGGTTGTCGATGAGGCTGTCGCATCCGACCACAGGCCGTTATTCTCGGATATACGATTGAAAACCGATCCTGAAAAAGTAATGCGGACACAGCCTTACCTGCAAAACCCTGCCACAGACGGAATGACTGTGATGTGGCTGACGAATGTTCCGTGCCGCAGTTGGGTGGAATATGGAACAGACAGTACGAATATGAAACGTGCCCGTACTTTTGTGGAAGGTGAGGCAATGGCAAATAATATGATAAATCGCATACGTTTGGATAATCTGATTCCAAATACGAAATATTATTACCGTGCTGTATCACAAGAGATAACCTTATATGAGCCTTATAAGAAAGAATTCGGTGATACCGTACGGACAGCCATATCATCGTTTACCACATGGGGTGATAATAAAACCGATTTCACCGCTGTAATTTTTAACGATCTTCATGATAACTACCAATTATTCGATCAACTTTATGATCACGTAAAGAACTTGGATTATAATGTAGTCTTCTTCAATGGCGATTGTATAGCTGATGTACAGAGTGAAGCCAATGCCGTGAAAACTATATCTCATTACTGCAATAAATTAGGAGGTGATCGTATACCGACTGTATTTATAAGGGGAAACCATGAAACAAGAGGGGCATACTCCATGTTTTTATGGAACCTTCTGGAAAAGAAAGGCGGAGAACATACTTATGCAGCTTTCAATATTGGTGATACCCGTTTTGTATTGCTCGATTGCGGTGAAGATAAAAAGGATAGTACACCTGTGTATTATGATTTGAACGATTTTACCCATTATCGTGAGGCACAGGCTGAATTTCTGCGAAAGGAAATTGCATCGGAAGAATTCAAGTCTGCAAATAAAAGGGTGCTGATTCATCATATCCCTGTCTATTGCGAAAGGCTTAAATATAATCCTTGCCGCGACTTATGGGGATCGGTGCTTTCGAAAGCGGTGTTTGATGTCTCATTGAACGGACATATGCATAAGTTTGAATTTATTCCTGAGGGTAAAGCGGGAAATAAATTTCCGGCGGTAATAGGCGGAGGGCCGTCAGATAAAAACGGTACCGTATTTATATTGCAGAAAAAAGGTGAAAAAATGACGCTAAAAGTACTGAATGTAAAAGGAGAAGAAGTACTCGCTCTCGATTTGTAAAATAATTCTTTCTTTCTGCCGAATGACGGCTTTTCACTAAAGGTTTATTCATAAAAATGCCTTATCTTTGCGCCGTTATTAAAAGATCTAACACATTAGCCATAATTCTATGTCAATTAACCAAAAAATTAAGAAAGTTGTAGTTCTTGGTTCGGGAGCTCTAAAAATCGGTCAGGCTGGCGAGTTTGACTATTCCGGATCGCAGGCATTGAAAGCATTGAAGGAGGAGGGGATATCTACAGTCCTTATCAATCCTAATATTGCGACCATCCAGACCTCGGAAGGTATAGCCGACAAGGTGTATTTCCTGCCTGTAACCCCATACTTTGTAGAGGAAATAATAAAGAAGGAAAAAGTAGACGGAATACTACTTGCTTTCGGCGGACAAACGGCATTGAACTGCGGTACTGAAATGTACCTGAATGGAACATTGCAGAAATACGGAGTAGAAGTACTCGGCACATCCGTAGAAGCAATTATGGCTACTGAAGACCGTGACCTTTTTGTTAAAAAGCTTGACGAAGTAGATATAAAGACCCCGATAAGTCAGGCTGTAGAAACAATGGAAGATGCCATTGCTGCTGCCAATAAGATAGGATTCCCAGTAATGGTGCGTTCTGCTTATGCGCTTGGAGGACTGGGAAGCGGAATCAGCGACAATCTGGAAGAATTTAAGACTTTGTGTGAAAGTTCTTTTGCTTATTCCAAGCAAATATTGGTAGAAGAATCACTGAAAGGCTGGAAAGAAATAGAATTTGAGGTTATACGCGATAAAAACGACCATTGCTTTACTGTTGCCAGTATGGAAAACTTCGACCCGCTCGGTATCCATACAGGAGAAAGTATCGTAGTGGCACCTACCTGCTCGCTCGATGAAAAAGAGCTTACATTGTTGCAGGAGATATCTAAGAAAGCAATTCGCCATATCGGTATCGTGGGCGAATGTAATATACAATATGCATTCAATTCAGAAACTGATGACTACCGTGTTATCGAAGTGAATGCCCGTTTGAGTCGTTCATCGGCGCTTGCATCCAAGGCTACCGGTTATCCGTTGGCTTTTGTGGCTGCGAAGTTGGCATTAGGCTATACTCTCGACCAGATTGGTGAAATGGGAACGCCTAACTCGGCCTACGTAGCTCCGTCGCTCGATTACCTTATCTGTAAGATACCGCGCTGGGATTTGACTAAGTTTGCTGGTGTTTCACGCCTTATCGGTTCAAGTATGAAATCGGTAGGTGAAATAATGTCGATTGGTAAGACCTTCGAAGAAATTATACAAAAAGGTCTTCGTATGATAGGGCAGGGGATGCATGGCTTTGTCGGCAATCACGAACTGGAATTTAAGAATCTGGAAGAGGAATTATCAAATCCTACCGATCTACGCGTATTTGCCATATCGAAAGCTTTCGAAGAAGGCTACAGTATAGATAAAATACATGACCTGACAAAAATAGATCCTTGGTTTTTAGGTAAACTGAAAAATATACATGACTATTCCCTTGTACTGAAAGGCTACAACAAGATTGAAGATATTCCTTCCGATGTATTATTAAAAGCTAAGCATCTGGGATTCTCTGATTTTCAGATTGCCCGCTTTGTGGAAGACCCTGACGGCAACGTGGAAAAGGAATCGCTTCGTGTTCGCACTTTACGTAAAAAAGAGAATATCTTGCCATCCGTTAAACGTATCAATACGGTAGCATCTGAAAATCCAGATTTGACGAACTATCTGTATATGACATACGATAGCTCGGATCATGATGTACCGTATTTCAAAAACGATAAATCGGTTGTCGTTCTCGGTTCGGGTGCATACCGCATCGGTAGTTCTGTAGAATTCGACTGGTGTTCGGTAAATGCTGTACAGACAGCCCGTAAGCTTGGATATAAGTCTATTATGATTAACTACAATCCTGAAACGGTGTCTACGGATTACGATATGTGCGACCGTCTGTATTTCGACGAACTGTCGTTCGAGCGTGTACTGGATGTATTGGATTTGGAAATGCCAAAGGGTGTAATTGTATCTATGGGCGGACAGATTCCAAATAATCTGGCTATCAGGCTGCACCGTCAGGATATACCGATTTTGGGAACATCGCCGCTTTCTATCGACCGTGCCGAAAACCGTCATAAATTCTCCAGTATGCTCGATCAGTTGGGTGTAGACCAGCCGGCATGGCAGGAACTTACCAGTATGGAAGAGATAAAAGGTTTTGTTGATAAGGTAGGATATCCGGTATTAGTTCGACCGTCGTATGTGCTTTCGGGTGCAGCGATGAATGTTTGCTATAACGATGAAGAATTAGATACTTTCCTAAAGCTGGCAGCCAATGTATCCAAAGAATATCCTGTAGTGGTATCACAGTTCCTGCAAAATGCGAAAGAAATAGAATTCGATGCTGTTGCCCGTAACGGTGAAGTCGTTGAATATGCCATTTCAGAGCATGTGGAATTCGCAGGAGTACACTCAGGTGATGCAACGCTTGTTTTCCCTGCACAGAAGATATACTTCGAAAC
Source organism: Prevotella sp. 10(H) (assembly GCF_000711235.1). GTDB lineage: Bacteria > Bacteroidota > Bacteroidia > Bacteroidales > Dysgonomonadaceae > Dysgonomonas. The sequence continues at coordinate 486,725 of NZ_JOMI01000003.1, forward strand.
GGCGCGACGTATCAAACGTATCAGCCGTAAGATAGCTAAAGAACTGAATATAAGCGGACCGTTCAATATACAGTTCCTTGCAAAGAACAACGAAGTAAAGGTTATCGAATGTAACCTGCGTGCATCGCGCAGCTTCCCGTTTGTATCGAAAGTATTGAAGCGCAATTTCATAGAAACTGCTACACGTATTATGCTGGATGCCGACTATGAAAAGCCGGATAACTCTAATTTCGATATCGACTGGATTGGAGTTAAAGCGTCGCAGTTCTCATTTGCCCGTCTGCATAATGCCGACCCTGTGTTGAGCGTGGATATGTCTTCAACAGGAGAAGTAGGCTGTCTGGGAGATGATTTCAGTGAAGCATTATTGGTATCGATGATATCGGTAGGATATAACATTCCGAAGAAAAGCGTTATGGTTTCATCGGGTGATAGCAAATCGAAAGTTGACTTGCTGGATGCCTGCAAAATGTTGCAGGACAATAACTACAATATTTATGCAACTGCCGGAACGAAGAAATTCTTAGAAGAAAACGGCGTAAAAGCAGAAGTTGTCGGCTGGCCAGATGAGGATTCGAAAGACCTGAATGTGATGGATCTGATGTCGAATCATACTTTCGAATTGATTGTAAATATTCCGAAGAACCATACCCGCCGTGAGCTTACCAATGGGTATAAAATCCGTCGTGGTGCTATCGACCACAATATACCGTTAATAACTAATGCGCGTCTGGCGAGTGCCTTTATACAGGCATTCTGCGAAATGAAGGAGACGGATATTCCGATTAAGAGCTGGCAGGAATATAAATTGTAATAATAATTATAACAGATAATTGAAATACTACTTTCGGGTCGGAAACTTTATGGATTCGACCCGAAAATATTTAAGCCGACAGTAAAAGGCATCCTTTCTGAAACCATGAATATTATAATCTGCATATTACTATTCATTTTCGTACCGGCATTTATATTTTATGACTTGTACACCAGAAAGATATTGTCTTCTAAATACATTGCTTTTCCTTTACTGATACTGACTAATAATATACTCTTATTTTATGCTTTCTTATCTCAATATCTTGAAGATTCGGGGTTTATATTGAGTCTATCGCTAAAAGCCATTTCATGTATCTTTCTTATTTATGTATGGCTTCGCATACAAATCCTGCCCGTTTCGACAGAAGAAGATGCTTCTGCAAGGGCAAAAATAATATATGGAGGCAGAAGGCTTTTGCATTTATCGCTGGCGTTGTCTATTGTGCAGTTTTTTATACTGTTCGGTTACGGTTATTTTACTCGCACTTTACATATCGAACAAAGCTATTTTATCTATAATAATATTCTTGCTTTTGCCCTTATATTTTTGATTTTCCTGAATGGTTGGCTACGCATCTTTATCTTGTCGGTGCGTTTGCGCCTTGTACGTCGGGCAGTGGTTGCTATGCTGATATGGATTCCTATTGTTAATATTGCTGTTATCCTCTATATGTGTAGGATTGCAATGCTGGAATATGACCATTCATGTAATATGACTTACAATCATAATATGCGACGTGAATCTTTGGTATGCAAAACCAAGTATCCGTTATTACTACTGCATGGTGTGGGTTTCCGCGATTTTAAATATGTAAATTACTGGGGACGTATTCCCAAGAATCTGATTAAAAACGGTGCAACTATCTATTACGGGCATCAGGAGGCGTTCGGCACCATACAGGATAATGCAGCTATGGTCAGGGAAAAGATAATTGAAATAATTCAGAAAACAGGGTGCGAAAAAGTAAATATCATAGCGCATTCGAAAGGAGGACTTGATGCAAGATATACTATCAGCAGCCTCGGAATGGGAGAATATGTAGCTTCCCTGACGACTATTTCTACTCCGCACCGAGGAAGTTTTCTTGTCGATTTCGCAAATGAAAGGTTATCGGAAAAGGCTTATAAATCAGTAGCTAACTTCTTCGATAAACGTTTTCTAAAAATAGGGGATAAAAACCCCGATTTTTATAGGGCTACTCAGCAGTTTACAAAGGAATATGCGGAGAAGTTCAATATCGAAAATCTGGATGTCGAGGGCGTATATTATCAAAGTTATATGTCCGTCATGAAAAACTGTTTCAGCCACACATTACTGACTATCCCGTATCAGATTATGTGCCGTTCGGATAAGGTGAACGACGGGTTGGTTTCACTTGAATCTGCAAAATGGGGTGAATTCCGGCAAGTGTTTACGAGCAAGAGGCTTCGGGGAATATCACATGGTGATATTATCGACCTCGGCAGGCAGGATTATAAGGGTTTCAATGTCATTGAAACGTACATTAATATCGTATCTGAACTGAAAACTAAAGGCTTTTGACTTCCTATCTGTTTAAGGCTTTTCTATTTCCTGACGGTATATTATCGTTTTATTCGGAGTATCGTATATCTCCATGGTAGGGCCGGCTGCTTTATATCCATTTTCTTCTATATAGTTATTCAGCGCTGGATATATTTTTATGATTCCTACCATCACAGACATAAATCCTTTGAACGGGAATTCTGTAACTGTACACGTTTTTTGAGGTATAGTCTTGATTTTGAATTTAGAAGATATCTGAGCCGTCTTTAAACTATCCAAAGGAGAATCCAACAAACAGCCAATATCGGAGCGAAGTTTGCTCTTCTCCACATGCTGAGGATTGTCATAATATATGCCTGCACCTTTTGTGGTCGCGATGCCGTATTCATTCAGTAAGGTGTAATATACAGTGTCCATATATAATGCAGTCTGACCATAATCACCTGTTAAATCGGTATAGACCATCGTTTCACCTCCCGCCTCTTTTACTTCAAAATTTACACTTCTGAAACCTCCGTAATAGGCGTATGTAGCAGTTATGATAACGATTATTGCTATAACAATAGTAAGCAGGAATTTTACAGGGTTTTTCATAAACAGATTTATTGTGATTTCCAGTAATCAAAGATAAAACTATTTGTTAAAAACAGAAAACGCCCCGATGGAAAATCGAAGCGTTTCATTTATATAAGAATAATTTTATCAGTCTTTTATTTCCACTTTCAGATGAAGTTCATCCAATTGCTCCTCATCGATAGTCGACGGTGCATCTACCATTACATCGCGTCCCGAATTGTTTTTAGGGAAGGCAATGCAATCGCGGATACTATCCAACCCCGCAAACAGCGACACAAGGCGGTCTAGCCCGAAAGCAAGGCCTGCATGCGGCGGTGCGCCGTATTTGAATGCATTCATCAGGAAGCCGAACTGAGCCTGCGCCCTTTCTTCTGTAAATCCGAGAGTGTGGAACATCTTATTCTGCAGCTGGCTGTTGTAGATACGTATAGAACCGCCGCCTACTTCTACACCATTAATAACCATATCATAGGCATTGGCACGTACGGCACCCGGATCAGAGTCGAGTAGGGGAATATCTTCCTCCTTGGGACTGGTAAACGGATGATGTTTGGCAAAATAGCGTCCCAGTTCTTCATCTTTTTCCAATAAAGGGAAATCGACAACCCACAGGCAATTGAATTTATTCTTATCGCGTAAACCGAGTTGCTCCCCGACTTCGAGGCGAAGTTCGCAAAGCTGCTTCTGTGCCTTCTCCGTTTCACCGCAAATGATAAGGATAAGGTCGCCCGGTTGTGCCTGACAGCGTTCCGCCCATTTTTTGAGGTCGTCCTGATTATAGAATTTATCAACAGACGATTTTAGCGTTCCGTCAGTTTCGTAACGCACATATACAAGGCCTTTCGCTCCTATTTGCGGACGTTTAACGTAATCAGTGAGTGCATCCAGTTGTTTGCGTGTATAGGATGCCGCACCTTTGGCACAGATAGCGCCTACGTAGTCAGAAGAATCGAATACAACAAAATCTTTGCCTGTAGTAAGGTCTTTGATTTCCACTAATTCCATACCGAAACGTGTATCCGGTTTATCCGAACCGTAACGTTTCATGGCATCCGTATAAGTCATACGCGGGAAATCAGGAATATCGATGCCTTTTACTACTTTGAAAAGATGCTTGGTAAGCCCTTCGAACATATTTAATACGTCTTCCTGATTGACAAATGACATTTCGCAGTCGATTTGTGTAAACTCAGGCTGACGGTCGGCACGCAGGTCTTCGTCGCGGAAACATTTCACTATCTGAAAATAGCGGTCGAATCCCGATACCATCAGCAATTGCTTGAATAACTGTGGCGATTGCGGCAAAGCATAAAACTCGCCCGGATTCATACGTGAAGGTACAACGAAGTCACGTGCACCCTCGGGTGTAGAGCCGACAAGTATAGGTGTTTCCACTTCGAGGAACTGGCGTTCATCCAGATAGCGGCGTGTTTCGAATGCAATCTTATGGCGCAGTTCCAGATTCTTACGAACCGGAGTACGGCGCAAGTCCAGATAGCGGTATTTCATGCGCAGGTCATCGCCTCCGTCCGTTTCATCCTCAATGGTGAAAGGCGGAACTTCCGATGTGTTGAGAACGACCACTTTGCTGACAATAATCTCAATTTCACCTGTCGGTATATTCATGTTCTTGCTCGAACGTTCCTGCACGGTACCAGTAACCTGCAATACGTATTCGCGTCCGAATTTATTGGACTGTTCGTACAAATCGGCGTTCACATCCTTACTGAATGCGAGTTGGGTAATGCCGTAGCGGTCGCGTAAATCGACGAAAGTCATTCCACCGCCCAGTTTACGAACTTTTTGTACCCAGCCCGAAAGGGTTACTTCTTTATTTACGTCTGCAAGAGTGAGTTCTCCGCAAGTATGATTTCTGTACATAATTATAAGTTTAATGTGCTAATATGCCAATTTATTAATATGCCGATTTATTTCATTGGCACATCGGCATATTAGAATATTAGCTCATTTATATTAATATATTTTCTTAATAACGTCTACAGTCAGGCTGTCCACTTTTCCTTCCACACCGGCCACAAATGCCTTGAAGTGTGCACTTTCGTTATGTTCGTCTATTGCAGCCTGCGATTTCCATACTTCGAGTATGGTATATTTTAAAGGATTCTGGCAATCCTGATGGAGGTCGTAAGAAACATTTCCCGCTTCTTTGCGTGTTTCGTCTACTACGGTATGGAATACCTTTTCCAACTCTTTCTGATATTCAGCCTTAACAACAATAACTGCTACAATTTTCAATTCTGTCATAACCTGATTTGTTTAATATTATTTCGGTTACAAAAGTATGGATTTTATTTCTTTTTCGGTCAGTAGAAGGGGAAAATATATATACTAATTCATATCGCTCCGGCCAAACAAAAAAGTTCCTGTTTATAACGACAGGAACTTTAGCTATATTATAAAATGAATCCGCTCAAAGCGCTAATTTCACGATAGTTACATCCGATTTTATAATCATATCTTTAGAAGCTTCCTTGAATGTTTTGTAATGTTCTGTATTATTATGAAAATCGATTGCAGCCTGTGACTCCCACTCTTCCAGCATAATGAATTTAGTAGGATCATTGATATCCTGATGCAGATTATAGTATATACAGCCTTCTTCTTCCTGGCTGCCTTGTACTACGGCCTGAAATACAGGTAATATCTTTTTCACATCTTCCGGCTTCACGGTCATAATAGCCACGATTTTCAGTTCATCGCCTGTCGGTTCTTCTATTTCCGGTTTCACAACGATAGTTTCTTCCTGAGTTACTTCCTGTTTTTTATTACATCCAGCCATACATAAAAGAATAATAGTTATAGCAAATACGATTTTTTTCATGATCTTCTTTTTATTAGTTGTTATTTTATATTTGAGTTATCAATAATTGAAAAGGCATCTAAGTAGTGTGTGAAAGAAAAAGCACAAACTGAAAAACAATAATTTTTCATATTTGTTAGAATTGTGTTTGATAAATTAGTGTGTCAAAGATAGGGAATGATATTCAGAAGAGAGAAGTTTAAGTTAAAAAAAGTATAATTGTTCTTCATTTTATTCAACTTTTATGACTATCTTCGTTCTTTAACTATTAAAAGAAGCATACGGATTTACCGAAGACACAAATTTTTAAATAAAAAATCAATGAAAAAGTATTTCGCAGAAATGATTGGGACGATGGTTCTGGTCCTTATGGGATGCGGTGCTGCAGTATTTGCAGGTGCTTCCCAGCCTTTTGCACCGGTGGGTACACTCGGTGTAGCTTTCGCATTCGGATTAGCGGTTTTAGCTATGGTATATACTATCGGCAAGATTTCGGGATGTCATATCAATCCCGCAATTACCTTAGGTTTACTTCTGTCTAAAAAAATATCCGGTAAAGATGCTACTATGTATATGATTTTTCAGGTTATAGGAGCTATTCTCGGTTCGGCTATTTTGTATATGCTGGCGAAAGATTCGGGTTCTTCCACCACCCATACAGGAGCAAACGGCTTTGCCGAAGGGTCGATGCTTACGGCATTTATTGCCGAAACTGTCTTTACATTTATTTTTGTACTGGTAGTACTGGGTGTTACTTCTAAGGGGGCTAACAACCAGTTTGCAGGCGTAGCTATCGGCTTGGCTTTAGTACTGATACATATTGTATGTATACCGATTACAGGTACATCCGTAAATCCTGCGCGTAGTGTAGGGCCTGCAATATTCGACGCAATAGAAGGAGGAAAAGCATTGTCGCAGCTATGGTTGTTTATCGTGGCTCCATTCTTAGGCGCTGCCATTTCGGCTTTAGTGTGGAAAGCTATCGATACCGAACAGGAATAAGAGATATAGGGGAATAAGGCTTTCCGGATTCCGGAAGCCTTATTAACCCTCATTTTCAGGCATATTATAAAATTAAGTAAAATAGCCTTTCACTGTTAAATAATCTTTTTCTTATTGCCTGATTGATAAATTTATCCTTTATTTGCATTATTAACGCATAGATTTTAAATTAATAACTTCAAAATTTTAGCCTATAGAATAAACATTACTCTTTGTAACTTTTAAATATAAGAGATAATGGATACATTGATAACCATGACCGACGAGCAGTTAGTCACCGATTATTCTAATGGCAACAATCAAGCTTTTGATATCCTGTTGGCACGACACAAAATGAGTGTGTTCAACTACATCTATTTCACTGTACGAAACAGGGAGTTGGCCGAAGATATATTTCAGGAAACCTTCATCAAGGCTATTATAACCATAAAGCAAGGCCGTTATACCGAAACAGGCAAATTCCGCGCATGGATTTCACGCATCGCGCACAACCTTATTATAGACCATTTCCGTCAGGAGAAGAATGAAAACACTATTTCAAACGATGATGCTCCTATCGACCTGTTGAACAATCCGACGCTCTGCGACGGAACCATCGAGGATGAAATGGTACGTATGCAAATCACATCAGATATCCGCAAACTCATCTCATACCTTCCCGACAGCCAGCGCGAAGTATTGGAAATGCGTTATTATCAGGATTTAAGCTTTAAGGAGATAGCAGACCAGACTGGGGTAAGTATTAATACTGCTTTGGGGCGCATGCGCTATGCTATCCTCAATATACGCCGTATGGCTGAAGAAAACAACATCGTACTGACGATGTAATAAGTTGTAGTTTTTTTAGTTATAAGGTTTGGAAAGTTAATAAGCATCCCCGAAAAGGGATGCTTATTTTAGTTTAAGCGAGTATCATTTCTATTAAAGCCAGTTCTTCTCCTGTAAAACGAGAGTTTTCTTTTGCTTTCAGATTATCCTTTAGCTGATTTAACGAACTGGTGCCTATTATGACTGAAGTTACATGCCTATTGTGTAACAGCCATGCCAAAGCCATTTCAGCAAGTGTCTGTCCGCGTTGATGTGCCAGGTCATTCAGTGCGGTTACTTTCTTTATTACTTCAGGCGTAATTTCGCTTTCCTGAAGGAATCCATGACTTTTATGCGCCCGTGAAGTTTCAGGTATGCCGTGTAAATACTTATTCGTCAAAATACCTTGCGCTAAAGGGGAAAAAGCAATAAAGCCGACGCCGTACTTCTCATTAATAGCCATATGCTCGATTTCCGGTTCGCGAACCAGCATACTATACTTATCCTGATAGATAAGGCATGGCACATTTTGCGATTTCAATATATCATATGCCTGAATCAGTTTTTCCGGCGGATATTTTGAGATACCAACATATAAAGCTTTTCCTTGACGAACGATATCTATCAGTGCCTGCATCGTTTCTTCGACAGGTGTCTGCGGATCGTAGCGGTGCGAATAAAATATATCGAAATACTCTAGTCCTGTACGCTTCAGACTTTGGTCGATACTTGCCATGATGTATTTGCGTGAACCGCCGTCGCCGTATGGGCCGTCCCACATCAGATGTCCGGCTTTGGACGAAATTATCAATTCGTCGCGATGTCCTTTCAGTTCTTTTGCCAAGACTTTACCGAAGTTGGTCTCGGCGCTTCCCGGAGGTGGTCCGTAGTTATTCGCTAAGTCGAAATGTGTAATGCCGCTGTCGAAAGCGTGCAAAATCATCGAAGTAGCCATTTCGAAACTGTCTACATCACCGAAGTTATGCCATAATCCCAGTGATATCTCGGGCAATTGAAGCCCGCTGTTTCCGCAAAAATTGTATTTCATGATAAATATTGATTTGTCGATCATAAAGTTAATTTAATTATAGACAAATGTCTAATGAATAATTAAATTTGTGATACAAATAATCACATGTTTTCCATGAAAAGAAGTATTACCTTTCTCATAACGGTTTTGTTTTGGAATAACCTGTCTTTTGCTCAAACTTTGCCTGTCGATACCATTACGATTAAAACAGAGGCTTCCGTTATTTCCGCTACGTTTTACAATGGATATTTTTACTATCTGGATGAAAATCATCGTATTTTTAAAACGAATGCTGAACGGGATAGGGAAGAAATATACAATGCCGGGCGGGAGTTCACCCATATTACAAATGTGAATGGGAAACTTATAGGATTGGAAACGCTCTTCAAGCCCAATAAATATAATACATTCACCGAATATCATTATAATGGTAAAACCTTTAAGAAAAAAGGCCGAATAGATGAAATCAGACAAGAATTATATGAGGATGATAGCTATAAAATAACTTCTGCTTGTCATGGAGAATGGGGCGGTAAAGTATATTTTAAGAATAAGCGTTCTGGTAAAACTTACCAATATCAGGCGACATGCCCGATAGTAATTAATAATATAGGGAAGAGTTATTATGTAACCGCCGCGTTGGCTCATATGGTAGGTTTCACCGAAGTTATACGAATAGATAATCCCGAATCTCTCAAATTACATGAAAAAGAGTGGAAATCGGAAACTGAGAAAGATACCTTAAAAGAAGGTAATTCTGTTCTTGTCGATTCTGTCGGTATTCAGGCTATAACTTCTTTTTTACATAAGGGTGAGTTATATCATATTCTGACAAAATTTTACGATTTGAGTAGGAATCTGCCTGTTTCCTATCTCGCAAAAATAGAAAACGGAAAATTCGAAAAGGTACAAAATATATCCGATCACGTTTTGTGGCGATCTGATTATCATAGGGAGGTATCTTATAAAGACGGATTCCTGTTATCCGTATCAGATGGTGATTCGAATGAAAATTTATTGATAGGTTTTGATGGTACTAAAATTATAGTCGTCAGGTTTGAAAAAGAAGAATAATTGTTTTTTGCATCTATTTGTTTTCGAATAAGCTTGCATGCTAATATTTCAAAGAACTTCATATTATTGATTCTTACTGTATAGATAAATTATATTAAAGTAGATAATGAAGAATGCTGCGGCCTGTAATTTACCCCAGTAACTCGATATTATCTTTACCTGCCCTTTAAAAAAAGGATATATTCCTGAAAAAGCCTTATCTTTGTTACCCGAACGCAAAACTCCTATGAATAATCTGTTAGATCATCTCAATAAACAACAACGTGAAGCTGTCGAGTACATCGCCGGACCCTCACTAATCATAGCCGGGGCAGGTTCGGGCAAAACCCGTGTCCTTACCTATAAAATAGCCTATCTGCTAAAGCAGGGTCTTATGCCTCACAGCATACTGGCTCTTACTTTTACCAACAAAGCCGCCCGTGAGATGAAAGAGCGTGTAGCACAACTTATAGGCTGGCAATATGCCCGTTATTTGTGGATGGGAACTTTTCACTCCGTGTTTTCGCGGATATTGCGTACCGAAGCAGAGAGGATAGGTTTTACCTCCAATTTCACTATCTTCGACTCTGCCGATTCGCGGAATATGATAAAGACCATAATCAAGCAATATCAACTCGACGACAAGGTTTATAAACCCGCTAAAATACAGGCGATAATATCCAATGCCAAAAATGCGCTGATCTCACCTCAGATGTATGCTCAGGATAAAGAGCTGCTGGAGTATGACCAGCGGGCAAAAATACCTGTTGTCAAAGATATTTACCGCGATTATAATAATCGCTTGAAGGCATCCAATACAATGGATTTCGATGACCTGCTGTTCTATACCAACTGTCTGTTCCGCGATCACCCCGATGTGTTGAAAAGTTATCAGGAGCGCTATCAGTTTATTCTGGTAGATGAGTATCAGGATACGAATTTTGCACAGTATCTGGTTGTAAAGCAATTAGCCGATGCACATCACCGTGTTTGTGTAGTAGGGGACGATGCACAAAGCATCTACTCATTTCGCGGAGCCAATATAGATAATATCCTTAAGTTTAAGGAGGTCTATCCCGAATCGAAGCTCTTCAAGTTGGAGCAGAATTACCGCTCTACACAAAATATTGTAAATGCTGCCAACAGCTTAATACAGCAAAACCGTGAGCAGATTAAGAAAACCATATACTCCGAAAACGACGAAGGTGAGCGCATCGAGATAGCTAGCGCTTTCACCGACTTAGAAGAAGGGGGTATCGTATCGAATAAGATATGGGATTTACGGAGAGATAAAAAAGCGTCTTACAGCGATTTCGTTATCCTGTACCGTACCAATTCTCAGTCGCGTGTATTCGAAGAGGCATTACGCAAGAAAAATATACCATATCGCATCTATGGAGGGCTTGCTTTCTATCAGCGTAAGGAGATAAAAGATGTAGTAGCCTATTTCCGTATGGTAGTCAATCCTTACGATGAAGAGGCTTTTCGCCGTATAATCAACTTCCCCACACGAGGAATAGGAAATACTACTGTGGGCAAAATAGCTGACGCAGCGCGCCTGCATAACGTAAGCTTGTGGGAAGTAATTGGCGACCCGCTGGGTTACAATCTGAATGTAAATGCCGGTACAGCGAAGAAACTAAGTGAGTTTAGAATACTTATAGAAAGTTTTATCTCTCAGTTAAAGGAGCTTTCTGCCTACGAAATGGCATCACGGATTGTGAAACAAAGTGGCATTGCCAGCGAAGCTTACCAAGACCAGACACCCGAAGGCATGAGCAGGCAAGAGAATCTGCAGGAGCTGCTCGGCGGTATCCACGAATTCTGCGAAAGCCGTCAGGAAGAAGGCATAGAAGGTATCGGTCTTATGGATTTCCTTGCAGAAGTTTCGCTGCTCAGCGATCAGGATACAGACAAGGAAGCCGATCAGGAGAAGGTGACGATGATGACCGTGCATGCTTCCAAAGGCCTCGAATTCAATAATGTATTTGTTGTAGGAATGGAAGAGGATCTTTTCCCGTCGGCCATGGCAAAGAATGAATTCCGCGGACTGGAAGAGGAGCGGCGGTTGTTCTACGTAGCAATTACCCGGGCAAAGGAATTCTGTATGATAACCTATGCCAAAAGCCGCTTCCGCAACGGACAGATTAATGCATCCAATCCGAGCCGTTTTTTGCGTGATATCGATACTTGTTACCTGAATGTAAATGGCGGTGTATTAGGTAGCAGCAACTTCGGAGTGCTTAACCGTCCTCAGACTTATACAGACGAATTGTTTGATTATACGAATACCCCGCGGACTTCATTGCCCGAGCGTCCGGCTATTCAGCAGCTGCAACCAAATCCTGCGAATGTAAGTCAACCATCTTCACGCGGGAACTTCGTAAATGCCCGCAATGCAACCCTTAAACCCTCGGCAGGAACTAACTCGGGAGAGGTGCAGATAGGAGCCGTTATAAAGCATGAACGCTTCGGAATCGGTAAAGTTACCGCCGTGACAGGCGACCCCGATAGCCGTAAAGCGACGGTGGAATTTGAAAACTCGGGTATTAAACAGTTGTTATTGAAATTTGCCCGGTTCGAGATAGTAGAATAATTTTTATAAATCACCAGAATGCAAAAGATAAGGTTACCCTTAAAAGCAACCTTATCTCAAGTCTGTAATATCCTGAAGCAATTGATAATATTCCGGTATGAATTTTAAAAATGCGATTTTACTTTTTAAAAGGCCGGCTGGTCACCATTTTATTTGTTATAAGTACCCTTTTTACCGTTGGCTCTACCTGATCGTCTGTTTTTATTACCAGATCGGCTTTCAGTGAACGGTAGGCCTCATCTTCATAAGGGCCGGCTTGCGGAGTATTATCCTTTTTCCCTTTTATGTCGTATGGTATTCTTTTCACTCCTGTCGAGCTGTCAAGACGCTGGAATGTTACCAGTTGGGTATTAACATCGTATCGCCATTTGACCTGGTCGACAGTAGCTTCTACAAATGTCTGACCCGAAGGCACAGGTTTTGGAACACCGTTGACTATAAACCTGAACTGGGTAGGATCGATATTCTGTTTTTTTCCTGTCTGTGTTCTACTAATCACACCGTTGTATGCTACATCGTTATCATATGGAGAAATGGTCCCTGTCATCTGGCTAGGATTGATTCCGATAGAATCCATATATGCTTCTGCTGCACGCGGCAGGGATACTTTTATATGCTTTATAATATGGGTGTTGGTGCTCTTTCCGGTTGCGGCAGCAAAACCTATTCTCAGGAAATCGGGTATCTCTGCATCAAGGGTATAAGGATTAGGGTCGTTCGGCGATTCTGCATTATAAGAAAATGGTTCAGGAGTTTCACGATATGTGAAGCTTTCTTTATATTGGTAGTCATCTATTATTACATCGGTCTGATTACCATGTTGTATCTTTACTGTTACATAAAAACCACCGCCGGCCTTTCCGCTTTCGACCGGAAAGAGTTCGATAATCGCTTTTCTATATTCAAGGTTAGAACTACCCGAACCTTGTGTAAGAGAGAATTTGTTTCCGGAATAATTACTTGAAACATGCCTGCCATCATCGGCTAAAATATATCCGTGCCCTTGCTTTGTAGAACGGGTAATCAATACCGGATATCCTGAAAATCCATCGCCGAAGATTTGTGCTTTTCCGGTTTCCGGACCCATTCCGGGATCTGATGATCCTGTCGTTTGCTGATATCTAAAAGTTATTTCCTTTCCTATTCCTTTCCCTCTGGCACCTCTTATGGTTACCTGGTCGCCGGTATCGTCCCCGACAGGTTTCTGGTCATCCAAGTTAAAACGGTTAGGAGGAGGTGTTGCATAAGATATTCCGCCCCTCATCTCATTTCGGTACCAGCGCAAGGCTTTATAATTCCCGTATTCGTCGAGTGCGACCCCCAGATAAGCACCGGTAAGGCCTTCGTATCTTCCCGTGAGATATTGACTTTTAAATACTTGATTATAAGTATATCCTATTCCTGCTCCGGGGGCACCCATCTTTGGTTGACTGACCGAGGCATCAAAGAGGAACATGCTTATCCCGTCTCCTCCCGTACCTCCATACATCATAAATTCGAATTCAATGATAATACCATTTGTACATCCGAATTGCCTGTCGTATATAAATACACCACCGAAGGATGTTTGCTGGTTACTTGTTAACTGAAGTCCTTTTCCCTGTACAAAGGTTGCACTGTTGGTAATATTTTGTGGTGCGGCATAAGATATAGCTGCGGGCTTCCCATTCAAGCAACTTTCTTCATACGGAAAGTTCCCAAATTGTTGTGCATAGGCATTTACAGGTTTTAGAGTGAAAAATATAGCGATCAGGGAAACGCCTGTAAGTTGCAATAATATGTTTATATTTCTTTTCATAAGCTTAGTTTAAAACTTAATTATTTTACTACCAATACAATATTTATATATGAGCAAAAAGAATCGGCAGACAATCCGCTCTTCAATGTATATTTCAGTTTTTTATCGGTGGTCAATTGCACCGATGCGAAGATGTCCTCATCGTAGTCCGTCACATAAAAATTTATATTACCTTTCTCTATTGTGGGCATTGGATCCGGTGAAGAGAATGCTTTCGGGTTGTCAAATTGTGCGAAATATTTATCATACAGATCAATACCATTGGTAGGTGGGGCCTGAGTGAGGTCTATTTTGATTGACGGCATATAGAAGAAATTGAGTTTGCTCAGGTCTGCGGGCGGTATTGTAGCTTCATTTACAACGAATACTATATTTATATATGAGTTGCTCACATTGGTTGGCAGATTACTCTTCAATGTATAAGTCATCATTCCCGAAGAATTTAGTTGTACATTCGAGAAGATTTCACTATCGTAATCCGTCACATAAAATTTAAGGTCTGCCTTATCTATTATGGGCATTGGAGTGCCCAGATCGTTACCGGCTTTCGGCGACATAAACTGGCTTGCATATCTCTGATAAAGATCGATGCCTCCGGCAGGAGGTGCCTGGTCCAGGTCTATCGCAATGGATGGCATGTAAAAAAAATTAATTTTACTCTGGCTGGGCGGCGTTGTCCCTTCGCAACAGCCCGATTTTTGCCATTTTTCGCCGTCCCAGGTATAAAGGCCTTCATCCAGAACATCGCCTATGTTATATACCGTCAGGCCTATATGTCTTTTATGTTGTTCATCCGAGATCAAATCAGCGTCTTGCCAATCGGTGAATGCATTCAGGTTTTTTTCATCTTTAATCACTACACGAGGAAACAATATACCTCCGCTGGTTGACGATATCTTTCCGTCAGCGGCTTCTTTCGTTTTTATATCCAATACAGCTGCCTTTTCAGGCTCTTTTCCCGAACCTATAGTAACCTGGGCCGGGGCAGTTGTTGCCAAAATTAAAAATAATAATAGAAAGATTACACAAGGTCTCATAAAGTTTCTTCTTCGTTTCATATTAATAAGTTTTAGTAAAGTCTTAATAAAATTTATTAGCACTCACAACCTTTATTTTTACATATATATATAGGATATATAATCAAGACTCTTGTCAGTCTCCACATAATCCCGTTCAATTTTATACAAGCAGGATCTACAAGATAATTCGAGCGATAATCAATGAGTACATTATGTAATGTATTGGCTCCTTTACTGGTTTTCGAATATTACCAGTAATTTCATTTTTTGATTAAGGGAATTTTTGTCTCCATTTAGTTTGAGTAAAGTACGTTTTACCTCAAAAAAGAATTTCTTTTATTGATGTCATTCATTATTTTAGAAAGCGGACATTTATTTGAAAGATTGTCTCCAAATAAAATTATATAACAATTTAATATTAACCGTATCACAGGATAAATATATGTCGTAATATCTTACCTGACTATCGATTAATATTCTTATTTAAAAGAAGTCATTTTTTGTAGAATAATGATGTATTGTCCTTGGTTGTTTATATTATATAATGTGATATTTTTGAGATAAAGTCTCATATATGTAATTTTATATGCAAAAAAGTGTGATTTTTTTCATTTCTTGGATTTTTGAAATGAAATCTTTTAAAAGTGAGAATTTATATACGCTGGAATGCAAAAACCAGCAATCACGGTAAAAACCGGGTTGCTTTATACATACTGAATTTCTTTATTGAAAAATGATAATTATTTCTTTTTCCAGAAAAACCAATGTCTTCTTCTTGTTTTTTGCTCTTTAAAATCAGAATGGGAGATTTCTGTTTGAGTAGCTTCTTCCTGCTCTATAACTGGTGGCTCGTAATCAGATAAATATATCATCGGCGGACTAAATGTCGCATTATCCAGATCTTCGGGTTTACTGCCTTCGTTCAGTGCATTGTTATAAGCATTCAGTTCAGCACTTTTAGTAAAGAGTAGTTGGAATTGTTTTTTATCGACACAGCCCTCTTCCATTATTTTCTCGGCCAACTGATATGCATTTGTATAAATAGGTTCATCACTCAGATTAATAGTGAATTGTTCCTCTTTTCCGTTAGTTATAACCGCTTCATCTGTAAAATTCAATTTGGTAATTCCTTTTAGAAATACCCTGCCGAAGGCAAGTGGTATGAATACAGTTGCTTTTTCTGCATCGATAGGAGAGAAGCCTTCTTCAATCATCCTTTCTACAATGGCCTCATTATCTTCTTCCGCCATACATGCCATGATTGCAGCAGCACGGCTTACATCGAAACTATCACGTAAAATACAGAATAAACGCACTGATAAAAAATCCCTGTGTTTAGGAAATTTGAATGTCAGGATTGTCTTTTCTACTGATGTCCATATCTCATTGTCGAGCAATATTTCACTTGATAACATTTCATGCTCCGATTGGGCATAATACAGACGTATCCAATGGCAACCTTCTGTTAACGGCTGTTCCCTTATTAAATTTTCCAGTTGTTCGAGCCAAGGCTGTGGTTGCAACTTTTCATATTGGCCTCTGACGCTTAAGTGGCTCATTACTATGTCGTACATTCGGCCGTTTACCGGCCATTGATAACGGTTTATCTGGTCGTCGAAATCTTTTGTGAAAAAGGCCGAAAGCAGTACATGAAACGAGTTTTGCAGGAAATTCTTCCATGCATCGGCAATAGCGGTTTCTATATTCATTCCAAGGCCTACGCACGATTCGTTGATTTCCCTGCCGAGCCCTATCTCCAGACGGACGTCCAATTGTAATATAAGGGCAGATGATGAAGAGCGGTTGAATAATCTGGTATGGGCGGTCATGAATTCTATCGGAAATAATACCAGATTATCTTTGATTTCACACTTTACTCCATGTTTGCCAAATGCTTCAGCTAAGAAATTATTTAGTTGAAGTTCGTGTCTGATAAGTTCGTCGTCTTTCATCAGTTCAGGTTTTTATTGTTGTTTAATGCCTTTTTCAGGAATAAATAACTTTTATGATATTTCCTCAAGCGTTCGATATCTTTATCGGTGATTTCCTTTAACCGTGTAATATCCATATTGTCTCTCAGGTCGGCCAGCTTTACTGCAGAGGCTATACGATGCCCTGCAATTAGCTCTATATAACAACTATACTCCATATCGGGCGCGTGTGTCAATACTTCGATTTCCTTTACCAGATATTCGGGTATGCCTCCATTTCTCAGATCGTCTGCCGTTACATGAGTGTCTTCTATCACATCGTGCAATGCAGCAACAATTTTTTCCTCTATAGTATTTACATTATCCATCACCCTGAAGGGATGAAATATGTAAGGGTTTCCAGACTTGTCGGTTTGACCGGAATGTGCATCTATAGCAATCCGGATTGCTTTCTCTGATATGCTGTTCATAATATAGAACAAATTGTGTTAGCTGAAAGTTGTTAGTTTGAGTTGAAATTACACAAAACTATATAAAATTAACGGAAAACAGTGTTGTATAGCCGATTTTAACCTGTTTTTACCAAAACTATGTTTCCTCCTGTCAGAAAAGGAGTTTTTTGAATGAAAATGATAAATATTATTTATCTATACTTTTAATTTTATTACTTTTTTAACATAATTATACGCAGCAAATAACGCCCGGGATGCATCTTTCATATATGAAATCTTGAGTAAAAGGAATAAATTCGCTATATTTGTTTCATATATATAATATTTATCGATATAGCATTAAACCTTTTTCAAACGTATTAGTCTAAAGTATAAAAGTCAGCTATAACAAGCACAAGACATAGAGGTTAAAAAATAAACATAGGAGAGCAGATTATGAAAGTAAAAAATTTAGTACTGATGTTTTTGATGTCTGTATTGCCATTCATTGCTTTTGCACAGGATGACTGGGATGACATTTATGCTACTTCTAAATCAAAAGATAATAAGAAGAAAGAAGTAAAAGTCAAAAATACGACCTCTCAGAATCAACAGCAAACAAAACCCTCACAGGTATTAGTGGTCCGCGATAATGGCGAAGTTACTCTCGAAACAGAAGGTAACGTGAACATCGACGTGGATGCTTATAACCGCCGCGGGGGAGATGTGACCGTATACGAAAAGCAATATGACGATTCGTTGGCATATGCAGATCAGTATCAGGATTATGAATATACAGATCGTATAGTGAAATTCCACGATCCGGCTAACAGTGTTAAGATATCCAGCGATAATGAAATCAATGTATATGTCACTAACGACCTCTATAGTAATTACTACCGCAATCGTGGTTGGAACTTCGGTATAAACTTCGGCTGGGGCTGGGGTGGATATTACGGCAGTTACTATCCTTTCTATGACCCTTGGTATTACAGTGGCTACTGGGGTGGCTTCTACGACCCATGGTATTACGGTTCCAGTTGGGGCTGGGGTTGGAGCAGACCTTGGTACTACAGCAGTTGGGGCTGGGGTGGCTGGTACGGCGGCGGCTGGTATGTTGGCGGCGGCTGGTACGGTGGACATCATCACCATCATGGCTATTACGGTTCCCGCTACAGCTATTCGGGACGACCTCGCGCAAGCTACGGATCAGGACGCTATGGCTATTCGGGACGAAATTCATATGGCTACTCAGGCCGAGGAAGCAGTCGTCCGAGTTATGGTACTTCATCGGGCAGAGGATCATCAAGTGTAGGATCATCCAGACCGTCTTCACGTCCAAGTTATGGCAATTCCGGCAGGGGCTCGTCAAGTGGTGTTAGCACAAGGCCATCAACAAGGCCAATCTACGGCACATCTACAGGCAGAGGTAATTCCGGCGGAGTTAGTACAAGACCGTCAACACGTCCTAGCTATAACAGCAGTACAGGTACATCTACAGGCAGAGGTAATTCCGGTAGTGTGACAACAAGGCCTTCAACAAGACCAAGTTACAACAATTCAGGAAGTAGTTCAACTACACGTCCTAGTACTCGTCCAAGTTATAATAGTTCAAACAGTTCTTCTTCTCGTCCGAGCTACAGTGGTTCGAGCAGTTCAAGTTCTCGTCCTAGTTACAATAGTTCATCGAGCAGGAGTTCTAGCTCACGCCCAAGTTATAATAGTTCAAGCAGTTCATCCTCTCGTCCGAGCTACAGTGCTCCTAGCAGAAGTTCAAGTTCGAGTTCTCGTTCAAGCTATAGCAGCGGGTCCAGCAGTTCTTCTTCAAGAAGTTCTTACAGCTCAGGCTCATCTTCATCAAGCCGTCCATCTGGCGGCGGCGGAGGAGGACGCAGTAGCGGACGCGGCAGATAAAATACAGTAAAAATCAACAAAAAAAGCTGTTTCAATGTTTACTTTTGGGACAGCTTTTTTGAAAAGATATAGAAATAATAAAAATTGTATTATGAAACATGTATCGTTACTATTGTTAGCAACTGCGTTATCGTTTGGAGCGGCTCAGGCCCAAAACGAAATGGATGCATACAGATATTCTAAAAACGACCTTGTAGGTACAGCCCGATCGGTATCGATGGGAGGTGCATTCGGAGCCTTGGGAGGTGATATAACGGGTATCTCTATCAATCCGGCAGGTATAGGTATTTATCAAAGTTCGGAGATCGTCACTACTCTTAACTTCCAGAATTCGGAAGTGAAAACGCATATGGTAGGTCCGCAGGTGAATGCAGGCCAATTTAAAGAAAGTAAATTCAAATTCAGTTTTGATAATCTTGCTTTTGTAAATGTGTTTCCTCTTTACAATAATGATGTGGTTAAAAGTATTAATGTCGGTTTTTCATATAACAGGCTTAAGAATTTCAACCGCAAATACCGTATGGTAGGAAAAAACCTGTCGTATGATATGGCTGAATATATGGCTCAAAGAGCTAACTATAATGGTGTTGCAGGTGATAAACTTGACCTTTTCTCAGGAGATAACGATTTCAGAAGGGTTTGGGATTATGAGGATTGGATGAGTGTTTTAGGTTATAATGCAGGTATTATAGATCAAGATGAAGAAGGTTATTATCCGACATCTCCTAATCCTGCGTCATCTAATGATTTATTTGTTGAAGAAAAAGGTTCTATGAGTACTTATGATTTCAATATCGGAACTACATTTTCTGATATCATAAGTATTGGTGCGACAGTTTCATTGACCGATATTAATTATCGACTGTACTCTAGTTATATAGAAGATTATCAAGATAATGGCAGCTTTTGGGGTATGCAGGAATTACAGAACTGGATGCGTACAGATGGTACGGGATGGCAGGTAACTGCAGGTGTGATAGTTAAGCCTATACAGGAATTACGAATCGGAGTATCTTACCATTCTCCTACATGGTATAATATGACAGATCATTTTGCAGCTGATATGTATTATGAATATGGTAACGGACGTAGTGGTACTATTCCTAGCTATGGTGAACCGACAGAAATAAGTGATCGAAACGGTGAAGATGCCATAATTGATTATAAATTACGTACGCCTGATAAATGGACATTCAGCCTTGCAGGGGTTATAGGAAATAAAGCTATTATCAGTGCTGATTATGAGTTGACTAATTATCGCAACAACATGAAGTTGTTTAATGATAATGGAAATGCTTTAGATTATGGTATGGCTGATCCTAATTATTATATCAGTCAGGACTTCCGAAATGCGTCTACTCTTCGCGTAGGTTTGGAATACCGTATTACCGACCAGTTCTCCGCACGTGTAGGTTATGCTTGGATGCAGAGCCCGTTCAAAACAGAGGTAAAGGATCATCCGGGAGATCATGAGGTCACAACAGACAAGCGTTCTATGACCCAATATGTGTTGGATGGTGATACTAATTACTTCACATATGGTTTAGGTTACAGATTTACACGCAATTTTTATACAGATATAGCTTTTGTAATGAAGAATTCGAAAGATGACCTTTATGCATTTACTGCTGCAGATAAGGCCGAATTCAAAACAAATAATTTTCAGGGTGTAATGACTTTGGGATACAAATTCTAGAAAAAGACATATAATGAAAAGGCGCATATTACTACAATATGCGCCTTTTCTATTTTATATTTCAGTTTACAAACTTTCCAGCATCCGTTTAATAACCGTCTGTGCAGAAATCTCACGGTTCGTAGCTTCCGGTATCACAATCGATTGCGGGCTTTCTATCACATCGTCGCTGACAATCATATTCCTTCTTACGGGCAGGCAATGCATGAAGTAAGCATTATTAGTTAATGCCATTTTTTGTGTAGTTACAGTCCAGGACATATCCTTGCTTAGTATCTTGCCATAGTTAGGATCGGTATAGGCAGCCCAGTTCTTAGCATATACAAAGTCGGCTCCTTCCAGCGCTTTATCCTGATTGTATTCTACCCTTGCACCTCGTACAAATTTAGTATCCAGATCGTAACCTTCGGGGTGGGTGATTACAAAATCTACATCCGCTTCGTTCATGAAATCTGCAAAAGAATTCGGTACAGCCTGTGGCAGTGCCTTCGGATGAGGTGCCCATGTCATTACAACTTTCGGACGCGCAGATTTCTTATATTCCTCTATCGTGATCAGGTCGGCAAAAGCCTGCAAAGGGTGTCCTGTAGCAGCTTCCATACTGAATACAGGTTTCCCGGAATATTTTATAAACTGGTTTAGTATTTTTTCTTGATAATCGTCTTCTTTATTTTCGAACTGTGCAAAGGCACGCACTCCGATAATGTCACAGTAGCTGCCCATTACGGGGATTGCTTCGAGAATGTGCTCCGATTTGTCACCGTCCATAATTACACCCCGCTCTGTTTCCAGCTTCCATGCCCCTTGGTTGATATCCAGTACCATTGTATTCATGCCCAGATTCATGCCTGCCTTTTGTGTACTGAGGCGGGTGCGCAGGCTGGAATTAAAGAATACCATCAACAGGGTTTTGTTTTCTCCCAGATGCTTATATGCATAGCGGTTTTTCTTTATTTCGAGGGCTTCCTTTACGGCAGCATTCAGGTCGCCGAGGTCTTTAACGTTGGTATATGTTCTCATTATAAAAATATTTTTATGCGTTTGTTTATTCCGACTATAAAGATAGCTAATAGTATGGATACTATCATTATCAAAGGCAGTTTGTAAATATTATTTGAATCCGAAACGGGTATAATTAGTGTTATAACAAGTATATGTACGTAATATATGGCGGCTGAGAGTTTCCCTGCACTATTTCCTTTCGATATGCTTTTTGAATTTTTTAGGATAAGCATAAATAAAACAGGACAAAGTACCATCAGAGATATGAACAGATTATGATAAAACTCATTCTTATATCCGCAGTAAGATTCTATAATTAATGTACATAAGCTAATGAGTATGAGAGGATACAGATAAATGTTCGGAATGTTTTTTATCAAATCCTTTTTACGAATATACCACCCTAATGCCAAGAAAGGATATCCAAAGAAAATACCATTACAGAATGATCGATAGGGCATATCTGCATTTTCCATAATATATCCTGCCACAAATAGGATTATTCCACTAAGCAGAACAAACAAGTTATTTTGAAATATCTTTTCAACTACGGCAAGCATTATTATACCGATAATCAATGCAGGCAGGAACCAAAGATGATAATACCCCATCAGGGCAAATGTTATCAATGACCGGGGCTCTATTGTATTATAATAAGTAGGGAGATATATAAGAGACCAAATGATATAGACCAGAAGTATATGCAGTAGATATTCTTTCAATACTTGCTTATCTTCCAGCTTTTTATTTATAAAATAACCGCTGATTATAAAAAAGCATGGTACGGCTATCCGGGCAATTCCGTTAGATATCAGCCATCCGTATACAGAATCTTCATCGAAGAGCGATTGTGTATGAATAGTAATGACTAGCAGGCTGAGAATAATTTTGAAATAATCAAGTATTATATTCCGTTCCATAAAATATGTCCGGTTTGCAGAACTTTTCTACAAAAATATCTTAACCTTTTTATTAACCATATAAACGATAAATGAAAATACGGTTGCAAGAAGAAATACTAACGGCAATGCGGTTATTTTGTATTCATCCGGTACACTTATCAGTGAAATAGCAAAGGGGTGCACAAAATAAATAGCTGACGGCAGTGTATTGAGGAATCCTTTGCCGGCCTTCATTATAGGATGTTTAATAATCAGAATAAATAATATAGGGCTTAGTAACAATATCGATAGCATCATGTCCTGATTTGGCCGCGGCGAATACTGGAATGTATAATAAGCTTCATAAGTATTAATTGCAAGTGCGAAAATTGTCAAAGGGATAATATACCAGTCACTCTTCTTTTCCAGCTGCATTCTTCTGATAATATATCCGATAAATACAAACATGAAGCCGATCGTGAATCCGTTGCGGTAAACATAAATTTTATCGTAACTGAGGCTGAGGATATATCCGGCAATATAAAGGATTATAGCCAGAATGAATATATAAGAATCCTTTTTCAGATATTTCTTAGAAAAGTAAAGCATCAATAATCCGACAATCGCAGTAGGCATATACCATAAGTGATAGTATCCTGATAATAATATAATTAATACATCGACAGGTCTTACCGAATCGTAGAAATAAGGGATGTATATTATCGTCCAGACAAGATATATGGTTATAAAGTGTTTTATATACTTTTTGAATGCTTTTGGATCATTCAGTTTAGATAAAACATAATATCCGCTGATAAGCAGGAAAGTAGGTACTGTTATGCGCGATATGCCATTGGCTATATACCAGCTGCTGAACTGCCCTTCTCCGAGTAGGGGCTGCATATGCCCTCCTATGACGAGAATACACAACAGGATTTTAAAATAGTCGAGTAAGATGTTGCGTTCCATTATTCTTCTGTAAAGTTTTTTTTCTGTGTTTTACGGCTGTATACTTTTTTGCTTTTGTGGACGTTCGTCACACGTCTCCATCCTGCCGACCGTTCCAATTCGTTTTCCCTATCAGCCTTCTTAATAGCTTTAATATAATCTTCGACGCTTATTTTACTTTTTTGTTTCTTCTTCTTTTTCATTATCTGGTCTGGCCATTGCCTTCTATTATCCACTTGTATGTGCACAGTTCTTCCAAAGCCATAGGCCCGCGCGCATGCATTTTCTGTGTGCTGATTCCAATCTCGGCACCGAGACCGAATTGCGCTCCGTCGGTAAATGCAGTTGAAGCATTGGCATAAATACATGCAGCATCGATCATCTTTTCGAAAAGGATTATGGCTTCACGGTCTTCGCTTATAATAGCTTCACTGTGCCGGGAACTGTAAGTAGATATATGTTCTATGGCTTCATCGATACCCGTAACGGTTTTGATAGCCATTTTATAATCTAGAAATTCTGTGCCGAAGCTGTCACTATCGGCTTTTTTGAGTAAATCGTATGAATAAAAAGGGAATAACGCGTCGTATGCCGGTTTATCTGCGTAAATAACGACATCTTTTTTCTCCAATTCTTCGCAGAGATAATGCAGGTCTTCGATCCGGTCTTTATCTATTACAAGGCAGTCGAGAGAGTTACATACGCTGACTTTTCGGGTCTTCGCATTGAATATAATATCCTTACCTTTCTGTATATCGCCGTCTTTATGAAAATAAGTATGGCATACACCGGCACCCGTTTCTATTACAGGAATACGGGAGTTATCCCTCACGTAATTTATAAGATCTTTTCCGCCTCGTGGTATAATCAGGTCTACATATTCACGCGCATTCAGTAATTCATCGGTAGCGCCCCGTTCGTTGGATAACAAGGTACATACATTTGGGTTTACACCATTTTCATCCAGTACATTGCGAATAATATCTATAATTGCCTCATTTGAAAAACGGGCATCAGAGCCACCTTTCAATATGCATGCATTCCCTGATTTGAGACAAAGTGAAAATACATCGAAACTTACATTCGGCCTTGCTTCATAAATAATACCTATCACCCCGAACGGTACGGTTATTTTTGAAAGGTGTAAGCCGTTTGACAATGTTTTTTGCATCAGTATTCTCCCCACAGGAGAGGGGAGTGTTGCCACATTGCGGATATCTTTTACAATATCAGCTATCCGTGCTTCATCGAGCAACAGACGGTCATATTTGGGGTTATTAGTATCCATCCGTTGCAAATCTTTCTGATTCTCGGCAAGGATGTAATACATTTTCGATTCTGTCTCCGAAGCTATAGCTTCCAGTATTGCGTTAATTTCTTTTTCTTCCAGTAAGTTCAGACTTTTACCGGCTTCCGATACCTGCTGGAACGTGTTCTGGTGATAATCGTCCATTTTTATTTTTCAATATATAAGTAGT
Organism: Prevotella sp. 10(H); assembly: GCF_000711235.1. Lineage (GTDB taxonomy): Bacteria > Bacteroidota > Bacteroidia > Bacteroidales > Dysgonomonadaceae > Dysgonomonas. Next base: position 512,049 of record NZ_JOMI01000003.1, read on the forward strand.
CGTAATGTACAATTGGCTTTTTATTGTTCTTTCCTATAGCCTCTTTTGCTTTTTCGCTGCTATAGCTTGTCCGTCCGATACCGACTTGTTTACCGTTTTCATCGATAATACGTACAATATCGTCAGCCTCAAAGTTACCAATAATTTTTATTACTCCAACGGGCAACAGGCTTACGGCTTTATTTCCGAGCAAAACTTCTGTTGCACATTTGTTTATGTGTATCTCCCCTTTAGTAAATCCTTCGGAGTGGGCAATCCATTTTTTTACACTGGTAGTTCCTTTCGGTGAGGGTTTGAAGCGGGTCGAAACCACGTCTTTACCATTAATGAGTTCTACAAGCACATTCTCTCTGCGTCCATTGGCTATGATTACCTCTATGCCTTCTTCAGCGGCTTTACGGGCAACATTATATTTGGTAGTCATCCCTCCCCGTCCAGTAGCAGACTTAGAAGATTGAATACAATTTTCGATGTCGTCTTTTTTTATATCTATTTCCCTGAATATAAACGCTCCGGCATTGGCAGGGTTATCACTGTATATACCGTCTATATTGCTCAGGATGATAAGCTTCTTTGCACCCATCATCGCCGCAACCAGTCCCGAAAGCTCGTCATTATCGGTAAACATCAGTTCGTTTACCGAAATGGCATCATTTTCATTTACAATGGGAATAACATTATTATCTAACATCACAGACATGCAGTTTCTCTGATTCAGATAATGGCGGCGTGTGGCAAAATCTTCCTTTGTAACCAGTATTTGCCCGCAAACAATGTTATGTTGATGAAATAGATCGTAATAGCGGTTGATAAGTTTTACCTGTCCTATGGAAGAATATAGTTGACGTGCAGAAACCGTATCCAGTTTTGCTTTAGCCTTTATTTCCGATTTGCCGGACGCCACCGCGCCGGAAGATACAAGTATTACCTCCACATTGTTTTTATGCAACTCTGCGATCTGGTCCACAAGGGCAGACATCCGGGTAACATCAATCATGCCGTCTTTACGCGACAAAATCTGACTGCCTATTTTTACAACTATACGCTCTTTCATTTTGATAAGGCTCGAATCGCAAAGTTATAATTTTATTTTAAAGTAAAATGTCGGATAATCAGGAAAAAGGTTGGAAAAAGAATCTTATATTATCGAAAATTATACCAATATGTTAATTTATATCATATGAGCCCTTCCGGTAAATTCAGGTATATCATTTTTTTCTTTGCGTCTATTTTTTCTATAAAGTCTTCTGTTGCAGGTATGATGTGTTCATCTTCTCTGTCCTTTATCAGGAAAAGAGTATTTATGGTTTTGTCGTCTATGTCTTCTATTACTCCCAGCTTACCTGCAATTTTGTCGGTAACTGAAAATCCGATAAAGAAATTCCACGAATATTCGATGTCTTCATCCGTTTCCTCTTCATAATATTTCCGTGGAAAGTAGACATCCAGTCCCGACATGCGGCGGGCTTTCTCTTCATCGTCGATATCTTCGAATGTAATAAGCGCGGTTTCTTTTCCTTTAAAACGGTATTCTTCGATAAAGAAAGGTACAAGTATACCGTCTATCGAGCAGATAAGATATGGGCAATCCACCCTGTCAAATACATCGTTTTCAAAAGCAAAACTTATCTCGCCCTTTATTCCGTGGGGTTTGATAAGCTTACCTATTTTAAAAACTTCACTGTCTTTTATCATCTCCGGCCGTTTTTCAGATTGTACCAACTCGTGTGAGGCTACTTCTTTTTCTGATTTTTCTTACCGTTGTTGTTATTGTTATTATTGCGCTGGCCTAGGTCTTTCATTTCGGGCAATTTGATTCCCGAATCGCGGATATCTATTTTCCTGTTAGACAGATCATACAGATCGATAAATATTTTCATATCGTCCACATCCTTATTCCACTGGATATATGATTTCTTCATATGCGTAGCCACAAGCAGTACAAATTGCTCTTTTTCCTGCGGATCTTCAAGTTCTGTGGCTATCTTCACCATCTTCTCCAATGTCTTGCCATAGTGACGGTACAGCATGTCGGGACGGCTGTATTCGATTTTTCCCGGTTTCGAATATAGTTCTTCTTTAGTCACTATTTCGTAAGGATAATCTATATCCAGTTTGAAATCGGACATAATAGCCAGATGATCCCAAAGTATATGTTTGAAATCATTAACATCGCGCAGATGAGGGAACATATTTCCCATTATGTTTATTATTGTATTTGCACAGCGTTTGCGTTCATTCCGGTCAGGTATGGCCAGGCAATAATCGACCATGTTTTGTATATTCCTTCCATATTCGGGAAGAGCCAGTTTTTTTAATTGCGTATTGTATTCCATTTTATAGTAAAGGATTATGATTCGTTAATTGATTGTTTGCCAAAATCGCACGTAAGCCTTGTAGTTTTCAATCCCCGATTATCGATTTCGGCACTAACAGGACAACAAAGATAATACTTTTAGCTGAATCCTTAATACTCAATAGAAAATATTATATTGGCTTGTCCTATTAGTACTAAAAAAGCACGGTATAATATCCGTGCTTTTTCCTCAGGCGATTTGAAAACGCCATTTTTATCTTTTTATTTATTTCAGGGCAATATTATTTTCTTCAACCGGAGCCGACAGTATTTTATTATATTGCTCCTTATCTTTCAATATTTCGATTGCCTTTGTCAGTTCTTTATCGTTTCTCAGGGCATATTGATATTCACCCTTCTGATAATAATATCGTCTTACGATCTCTGTATTTATCTGGTCTTTGATTTCACTTTTGAAAGTTTCCAGATCGCGGTCGAGATTAGGTACGAGCATTGCTTCCAAGGCTTTAAACTCATTTTCGGCATATTTCATATATCCTTCAAATTCCATGACTTCTTTCAGTGACGACATCGATTTCTCACTCATACGGTCGTACTGGAAATCTTTGGATTTAACAAACGCTTTGAAGCTTTCGTAATCTTCGTCCGTAATGCTGAATTTTTCAGGCACGTCTATCGTTTTGTGTTTTGAAGCCCAGTCAGTTACCCAATCGAATACGATATACTGGTTTGCCAGATAATAGGTTATAGTAGGTGTTTTGGTCTCTTCCAGCGCAATGTCGGGTGAAACCCCTCCGCCATCTCTTACCGGCCGGCCGATTTCAGTTTTATATACGGTGGTAAGACTATCGGGGATTCTTCCTACACTGCCGTCAGGGTTACGATGCGTATAGTCGATAGCCTGTATGCATCTGCCGCTCGGGATATAGTATTTTGAGTTTGTTATTTTAACACCTCCGCCGTAAGGCAATTCACGTGTAGATTGTACCAGCCCTTTACCGAAAGTGCGTTCGCCTACAAGCACAGCCCTGTCCATGTCCTGCAATGAGCCTGCTACAATCTCTGCAGCAGAGGCAGAAGACCTGTCTATGAGTACAACGATAGGAATCTCTGTATCTATAGGTTCGAGGGTAGTACGGTATGTCCTGTCCATCTGTTTCAATTTGCCTTTTGTCGATAATACGACTTTTCCTTTCGGCACAAAGAAGTTTACTAACTGTACGGCTTCTTCAAGAATTCCCCCTCCGTTTTGGCGAAGATCGAGGATCAGGGATGTCGCTCCCTGCTTTTTCAGGTCGAGGAATGCTTTCTTTATATCTGCAGCGCTTTTATCGGAAAATATAGGGCTAAAGTTTATATATCCGGTAGATTCGTCGGTCATTCCGTAATAAGGAATCGGGTCGATTGTGATTTTTTCCCTTACCAATTTTGTTACGATCGGCTTTTTCTCTCCCGGGCGTTCCACTTTAATCTGAAGCGTTGTTCCCGGCTGACCTTTAAGGTTTGTACTTACATAATTGCTTAATGTACGACCGTAAGCTTCACCTTCTACCTTTTCGCAGGTAGTCATATCTTTTCCGTCTATTTCGAGGATATAATCACCCGTTTTTAGTCCGGCTTTGTCAGCAGGTTTTCCTTCAAACGGTTCGGTTATCGCTACCTTGCCGTCCTTGTACTGGATTCCCGCACCGATTCCCGCATATTCTCCTGTAATCTGTGTACTGAATTCCTTCATGTCGTCCTGATTGAAGTATGTAGTATAAGGGTCCAGTGTACCTAGCATATTGTCGATACCGCTGCGTATCGTCTTATTCAGGTCGAGTGAATCTACATAGAACATATCTACCTCGCGCACAACCGAATTGAATATTTCGATATTCTTATTAATGTCGAAATAACGCTGCTGCTGGTTTTTGTCAGGAACGTTTTGTGCTTGTATATAAGTGATTCCGCTGAGAATCGATAGCGTAAAGAATGCAATAAATTTACTTTTCATTGAATACAGATATCTAATAATGTTTTGTACCGTAAAAAACAACACACAAAGGAATACTTTTTTTTATAAAAAGCGAAATCTTAAATGGTTATATATATCTTATTTTTAACAAAAAAACGTAAAAGAATTGATATCAGGCTCTTTACAGCCTATGGGAGCATACAGATACTATGAGCCCCGATTCATTAATTCGCATTATTTGTCTTATATTTGTACCATAATAAGTAATTGTTTAAATTTTATTGGTATTCCTCTTTGGTTATTTTAAGATAGATTTTTTGATTTTTGCTTGCAGGTTTAGCGGGCTAAACCAAGAGAGAAAAGTGAAAAAGATGCTTAAAAGAACCAAAAGGGAATGCCAAAGAAAAAATAAATAGTTACAAAAGAAATGATTTCGTTAAAATTTAAACAGTTACTAAACAAAACTGACTAAGATGAAAGGAATTATCCTCGCAGGAGGCAGTGCCACACGACTTTACCCCTTATCAAAAGCTATATCGAAACAGATAATGCCTGTTTATGATAAGCCGATGATCTACTATCCATTATCTACTCTGATGCTTGCCGGAATACGCGAAGTACTCGTTATTTCCACTCCACGCGATTTACCTCTCTTCAGGGAATTACTGGGTACGGGAGAAGAATTGGGAATGAAGTTCGAGTATATTGTACAGGAAGTGCCTAACGGACTAGCACAGGCTTTCGTTCTGGGTGAAGAATTTCTGGATGGCGAGCCTGCTTGCCTGATTCTCGGCGATAATATGTTTTACGGTCAGGGATTTTCACGGATGCTGAAAGAAGCTGCTTCGATACAGAAAGGAGCCTGCATATTCGGCTATTTTGTAAAAGACCCGCGTGCCTACGGTGTGGTTGAATTCGATGAAAACGGCAAGGTAATCTCATTGGAAGAGAAGCCTGAAAACCCGAAATCGAATTATGCCGTACCGGGATTGTATTTTTATGACAATACGGTTACGGAAAAAGCAAAAGTATTGAAACCTTCAGCCCGTAATGAATATGAAATTACCGACCTCAACAAATGCTACTTGAATGAAGGCACATTACAAGTACAACTCTTTGGCCGCGGCTTTGCATGGCTCGATACAGGCAACTGCGACAGCCTGCTCGAAGCAAGCAATTATGTAGGAACCATACAGAACAGGCAGGGCTTTTATATATCATGTATAGAAGAAATCGCATGGCGAAATAAGTGGATAAGCGACGAACAGTTGCGGGCATTAGGCAAAAAGCTGGACAAGACGGCATACGGCAGATATATACTGAGCCTTTTGGATTAAAGAGAATTAAATTAATATATGAAATTTACAGAGCAGGAAATTAAAGGCGTCTGGATTATCGAGCCCCGTATATTCATCGATGAACGCGGCTATTTTATGGAATCGTATAAAAAAGATGCTTTCGAGGAGCATATCGGAAGAGTAAAGTTTATTCAGGATAACGAGTCAAAATCGACCCGTGGTGTATTGCGCGGAATGCATTACCAGACAGGGGAATACTCACAGGCTAAACTGGTGAGAGCGCTTATGGGCAGCGTATTGGATGTCATAATAGATTTACGGAAATCGTCACCGACTTTCGGTAAATATCTGGCAGTGGAACTGAGTGACGAAAATAAAAAGCAATTGTTCATACCGAGAGGATTTGCCCACGGTTTCCTTGTCCTTAGCCCCGAAGCCATATTTTCATATAAGGTAGATAATGTATATGCTCCTGCTTATGAGGCTTCTTTACTTTGGAACGACCCTACAGTCGGTATCGATTGGGGTATCGATGAAAAAGAACTGATTTTATCGCAGAAAGACAAAGTCGGGAAATTATTTGCAGAAACGGTGCTGTTCGATTAAATCAGATTGATGGCGAAAAAGACGGTAAAGAAAAGAGTTCTCAGAAAGGCAGGCAGGAAAAGAAAATCGAAGAAAACGGATAAAAAGAAGTATATTCTGATTTTTTCAATAGCTGCTGCTGTGTGCCTGTCAGTTATCGCTTTTTTTGTCATAAAAGATAGTTTCGGAGAAGCCGAATCGTTCGAATCGAGCAAGTATTTTGTAAAAGGCGTAGATGTATCACATCACAATCCTATACTGAACTGGGAAAGCGTTCTCGAACAGGGTATTACTTTTGCTTACATGAAAGCAACCGAAGGCACTTCGCATGAAGACCGTAATTATCGCTATAACTATCAACTGGCACGGGGAACGAATATAAAAGTAGGTTCTTATCATTTTTATACCTTCGGTCTGTCGGGAAAAGAACAGGCGCAGCATTTCCTGAAAATAGCAAAGTTCGGTTCGGGTGATATGATTCCGGCTATCGATGTGGAACATTCGCCTGCAAACATCTACAGTAAGGATAAAGATTACATAAAGGGTGTTATCGATGAACTGAAGTTACTGGAGAACGAACTGTACGAACATTTCGGTGTTAATCCCGTTATCTATACCAACAAAGATTGTTACAAACTCTATATAAAAGGGAATTTCCCCGACAACCTGATCTGGATGTGCGACCTGCACAACGAGCCGTCCGATGACATCAAGAACTGGCGCATATGGCAGTTCTCTCATAAAGGGGAACTTCCGGCGGTGGAAGGGCATATAGATTTGAATTACTATCGTTATTCATTTCAGGATTTTAAAGAATTATTATTACCTTGAGTGCCAAAATAAAACAATGAAGTACAAAACTGTTATATTTTTTGCGTTAAGTATTCTTCTCACTTCTTGTTTCAGTGAGGAGAAGTTCGAAAATTCCCGCAAAGGCAACTTCGAAGCCTTGTGGAAAATAATGGATGAGCATTATTGTTTTTTCAGCTATAAGGATGTAGACTGGAACGAAGTACATACACGTTATTCGGCTCGTATCAGCGAAAATATGAGTAACGATGCCTTGTTTACAGTATTAGGGGAGATGCTCGCAGAAGTAAAAGACGGGCATGTAAATCTGGTGGCTTCCCACGATGTGGCGCGTTATTGGAAGTGGTATGAAGATTATCCTTATAATTTCGATACCAAGATACAGGATAATTACCTTGGAACGGATTACAGTATCTCAGGCGGACTGAAATACAAAGTACTTGAAGATAATATCGGATATGTCTATTATGGTAGCTTTTCGAGCGGGATAGGAGACGGAAACCTTTCTCAGGTGTTCAGTCGTCTGGCCGTATGCGACGGCGTTATTGTGGATGTAAGGAATAACGGAGGCGGTAAGTTGACAAACAGCGAAAAACTGGCATCATATTTCTTCAATGATAAGACGCTGGTAGCCTATATGCTGCATAAAACCGGAAAAGGGCATGACGACTTTTCCAAGCCCTATGAAATGTATATCGAACCAGCCGAAGGGCTGCGTTATCAGAAGAAAGTGATAGTGCTTACTAACCGCAGATGTTACAGTGCTGCCAACGATTTTGTCAATGCAATGCGTTATGCGCCGAATGCCGTTATAATGGGCGACCGTACAGGAGGCGGTTCCGGTATGCCGTTTACTTCCGAGCTTCCGAATGGCTGGTCGGTACGTTTTTCGGCCTCTCCAATGCTCGATGCTTCGATGAATCATACTGAATTCGGTATCGACCCCGATCCCGGTATGGAAGTGCATATGACAGAAGAAGATATGGCAAAAGGGCTGGATACAATGATTGAGAAAGCACGCGAGGTGTTAAAGGCTTCAAAATAAACATTTTTGATAAAATCTATTTTCTATTAACTTTTTGATGTTAATGAAGTTTAAAAGCATTGTTGATGATGTTTTTTAGATGTGTAATTGTGTTTAAAAGTGTTATTTTGTGTCATAATGTTGGATTTAATCTTGGTTATATCCAATTCATTTTTCGTAACTTTGGAATATATACAGCACTAGCTGATTAGTCAAACTCATAAAAACTGGAGATTATGCCTAAAGTTACAAGAGAGGCTGCTTTAAAGTATCACTCGTCAGGCAGACCGGGGAAAATTGAAGTTGTTCCTTCAAAACCCCACAGTACTCAAACCGATTTATCCTTAGCTTATTCACCCGGCGTAGCCGAGCCGTGTCTTGAGATCGAAAAAGATGCTCAGACAGCATACGATTATACCGCAAAAGGGAATCTTGTTGCCGTAATATCGAACGGTACTGCCGTACTCGGACTGGGAGATATCGGTGCTCTTGCAGGAAAACCTGTCATGGAAGGCAAGGGATTATTGTTTAAAATTTTCGGTGGAATCGATGTCTTTGATATCGAAATAGACGAAAAAGACCCCGAAAAATTTATCCAGACTGTTAAAGCGATTTCTCCTACTTTCGGTGGTATCAATCTTGAAGATATAAAAGCGCCCGAATGTTTCGAGATAGAGCGTAGGCTAAAAGAAGAACTCGATATACCCGTAATGCATGACGACCAGCACGGAACAGCTATCATTTCGGCTGCTGCCTTACTGAATGCCTTGGATATAACAGGAAAAAATATAGCCGATATAAAACTGGTGGTAAATGGGGCAGGGGCTTCGGCGATAGCCTGCACCAAACTGTATATGAAGTTTGGCGTCCGCAAGGAAAACATCATTATGTGCGACAGTAAAGGCGTGCTTACTACCCGCCGGAATAACTTGAATGATATAAAGAAATGTTTTGCCATAGACAGTGATATAACTACCCTGGACGAAGCACTCGATGGAGCAGACGTATTTCTTGGTTTATCCAAAGCCGATATACTGACTAAGGAAATGATACGGAAGATGAACCACGATCCGATCGTTTTCGCCTTGGCAAATCCTAACCCCGAAATATCATATGATGAAGCAATGGCTTCGCGGGAGGATATTATATTTGCTACAGGGCGTTCCGATTACCCGAATCAGGTAAATAATGTATTGGGATTTCCTTATATATTCCGCGGCGCACTCGATGTGAGGGCTACGGGCATAAACGAAGAAATGAAAATGGCTGCTGCAAAAGCTATTGCCGACCTTGCAAAAGAGCCCGTTCCGGATGTGATAAATACGGCCTATGAAATTAAACGTCTCTATTTCGGAAGGCAATATATTATACCTAAACCGCTTGATCCGCGGTTATTGACAACGGTATCTACTGCTGTTGCCAGAGCTGCTATGGATAGCGGTGTAGCACGCCGTCCGATAACCGACTGGGAATCGTACGAAGATAAACTGGTAGAAAATCTGGGATATAGCAATAAGCTGGTTCATAGGTTGACCAGTTTGGCTAAGAGCGATCCTAAACGGGTTGTTTACTGTGAGGGTAACCATATCAATATGATTAAGGCCGCTATATTTTCCAAGAAAGACAATATCTGTATTCCTATATTATTGGGAAGCGAAGACCGTATCAGGAATATAGCAAGAGATAACGGGCTAGACCTGAACGGTATCGAAATTATAGATCACCGTAATATATCGGAAGATAAGCGCCGCAGCCGTTACGCAAGGAAGCTGAGCGATAAAAAATCGCGCGAAGGCATACGTTATCAGGAAGCTTTTGAAAAGATGAGCGACCGTAACTATTTCGGAATGATGATGGTAGAGACCGGAGATGCCGATGCTGTTATAACGGGTATTTACAGCCATTACCGCGAATTTGCCAAAACAGCGCTCGAAGTAATAGGCTTGCGTCCTCAGTTCAATCATTTCGGCGCTATGCATATCGTGCAAACAAAAAAGGGCCCTTATTTCCTTGCAGATACGCTAATTAACCGTTGGCCGGATGAAGATGTGCTGATTGAAATAGTGAAGCTGACGCATGATGCCGTGCGCTATTTTGCAACTGAGCCGGTTATGGCAATGTTGTCCTTCTCGAATTATGGCGCTGATGACAACGGTAGCCCGAAAAGTATTTCGAATGCAATAAGATATTTCCATGAAAATTATCCGGAATATGATATCGACGGCGAAATGCAGCTTAATTTTGCAATGAATAAGGAATTGAGGGATAAGACATTTCCGTTCAATTCATTGAAAGGTAAAGATGTGAATACGCTTATATTTCCTAACCTGAGTTCTGCGAATATTTCAAGTAAGTTGCTGATAGAACTCGGTATAGCAGGCGAGAGCATCGGCCCTATACAGATGGGATTGCGCAAGCCTGTGCATTTTACCGATATTGAAAGTTCTGTACGCGATATTATAAATCTGACGGCTGTCGCTGTAGTAGATGCAATGGCTAGTCAGGGTGGGCTTGAAGAAGATTAGAATTAGTGGACAGTTGATAGTTGACAATGTAGAACTATCGCTATCAACTGTCCATTATCAATTGTCAATTGAAAGGGAATGCCTTAATGCGAAGTGTATGCGGATATGTCCATTCACCGCCAATGTATTTTGCGTCGTATGAGGTAAAAGATGTAATAAGTTTGTTGCCGCATTCTTTCATTTCAAATCCTGTTAATCCGAAATAAGCAGGCGTTTCCATTTGTTGGATGAGATTCCCTTCTTTATTGAAAACAAAGATAAGCATGCTTAATACACTATTTTCTACAGATTTGTCGCGAATAAAGAGAAAAAATACAAAATCTCCATTTGCACGAAGAAAACCTTCCGAACTATTGATATATGGTATCTCATAATTATTAGGGAATTCAAATTTTATCTGCCATAAGACAGTACTATCTGAGTGGTTCAGCTTTTCAAATATAGCCTCGTTTGAATTTATCTTTTTTTCTTTTATCAGATAAGAGCAATCGGTAACTTTGTCCTCATACATTACATTATAACTGGACCATGACTCGGTTTCATCAGGTAATGATTCATCATTCTCTTCTGTTTCACAATTATATTCCTCGCCACTTTTGGAATCATCACCCGCTTCCTGTTCTATACTTTCACTTTCATCATTTTCTTCCTCTTCTTCGTCAGAATCAGAATCATAGTCATAATCAGGTGCAGAAGGTCCGCGATAAAAAGAGTAATAAGGTTCTTTGTCGGAATAATCGGCTGTTATTTGTAATTTCTCATTAACCGAAAATCGTATGTGTGTACTGTAATAGGTTCCATCAGCGGCATCCGATTTAGTTCCCTCTATATAGTAATGATCCTTATCTGGACTTATACTGCTGATAGAGGTTTGCGGATATTCATTAAACTCATTCAGATATATTAAATCCAAATCTTTATTCAACATGGCAATGAATGGAATTTCTTCTTCGTGAAGACGTCTTACATCACCTATGAGAAAAAGTTTGTCGTTAACATTTTTCAAAGATATAGAGCCGATGGATACAATGCCTTTTATTAACAGACGATCGAGCAACAGTTCGGTTAGGTTTTTTTCATGTAAGCTACTCTCAGCATAATTATCAGAAAAAGAAAATCTGTCTATCTGCCTTGTCTTTAGTTTATTGCGCATCTTTACTTCTTCAGGGTCTTCATATACGGATTTATTCAGATAATCCATCTCCTTCATCAGGTAAAGTATAAAACCGCCTCTATTATCGGTAATGACAGCCGGCCTGTATAAATCGTACTTTGTTTTCGGTGTTACACTTATATTTTGTTTTAGCAGTTCTTTGCCCTGATTGTCCTGTATCAGAATAAGAGGTTTGTATTGGTAGTCACCGTCTCCTTCCTCACCGATAAATAGCAGATTGCCATTGGATAATTCGTTTATGGTCCTAAAAGAGCCCTTTTCAACTTTCAGATCATACTTCCATAATACTGATGAATTGTATTCTTTGGAAAAACGGATTATTGATTTTTTGCGAATACTTTCATTTTCTTCATTGGTGTCATCCAATTGATAATTATCTGCGATAGGTGTATAAGTGTGAACATCTATGTTTGTAGTTTGCTGTAGATTTTTCTTACAGGAACCCCCAAATATACATAAGCATATAATGTAAGCAAAGAGTAGATGATAGTTAGTTTTGTAAGTCATATGTGTGAGGTAATGGTGGATAGTTAAGAATTATAACTCATAACTAATTAAATCAGCCCTCTGGACTTGAATTCCAGATATTTATTAATCGAGTCTATCGTCAGATTCTCCGGCTTTGAGAGGATAGTATAAATTCCGTGGCGGTTCAGTTCCTTTACTATCAGTTGCTTATCATATGACAGCTTTTCGGCCATACCTTTACGGAATGTTTCTTCAATGTTTGTCGGTGTGGTATCCAAAACCTCGTTGAATTCGGAATTCAGGAAGAAAGCAACCAGTACAAGGTGGTCTTTAGCCAGACTGCTCAGATATTTCAGCTGTCGGCGCATACCGTTTACCGTTTCGAAATTGGTATAAAGTATGATGAGGCTGCGTTGCGTCAGTTTTCGGCGAACGGTTACATAAAGGCGCTCGTAGTCCGATTCCTTGAAGTCGGTTTTTTGTGCATACAGCGTTTCCAGTATTTTGTTGCGCTGGCGGCGGTGTTTATCGGCAGGAAGTATTTCATCTATTCCTTTCGAGAACGTGATAAGCCCGGCTTTATCGCCTTTGTTGAGCGCCGTGCTACACACCATTAATGTCGAATTGATCGCATAATCGAGTAATGTCAATTCATTGAAAGGCATCTTCATGGTACGTCCTTTATCGATAAGGCAATATACAGGCTGCGATTTTTCTTCCTGATAAGTATTCACCATAAGCTGGTTCATACGTGCTGTAGCCTTGTAATTGATCGTGCGCGGGTCGTCACCAATAGTATAGTGCTTTATATGGTCAAATTCGGTTGCGTGTCCTATCCTCCGTATTTTCTTTACGCCGTAATCGGTCAGACGGTGCGATGCAGCCAGCAATTCGTATTTGTGCATTTCGATGAAAGACGGATAAACAGCTACATCTTTATGGTTGTCGAAAATATACCGTCTGCTAACGAAGCCGAATAATCCGGCAGCATAAATATTCAATGCACCGAATTGGTATACACCGCGTTCGGTTGGGCGCAGATCGTAGTGAAGTACTTCGGTCTTATCCATTCCAAGAGAAAACCGGAATGACAGATCTCTTTTCTGGAACTGGAAAGGAACTTCTTCTACAATCTTTAATTTCAGCCGGAAAGGGTAGCGGTTGGTAACGGATATGGATATTGTATTCGGGTCGCCGTTCGATAATCTGTCGGGACAAGTACGCGCTGCTACTATGCCTTTCTTTTGCCTGTATACAGTGAATATGTCGAGTAAAATGAATACAAAGTAGGTACCCAGCACAAGCTGCATCAGGTAATAGTATTCATCGAAAATAAAGCATGCGAAGAATCCCAGCACACATAAAGCCAGTGTGATGAAAAACAGGTTTGTAAGATACAGGCTCTTAAAAAACCGGATTATCGGGGAACCTCCGCCTTGTCTATCAGCTGCCATATAATCGTATCGGTAGATGTACCGTCCATTTCTTTTTCAGGAGTTAATAATACCCTGTGGCGAAGCACAGGCACGGCCATTTCTTTTATGTCGTCGGGTGTAATAAAATCACGTCCGCGGATTGCTGCCAATGCTTTCGATGCATTCAGTATTGCCAACGATGCACGCGGTGATGCACCCAATGTTATCCAAGGGCTTTGACGCGTAGCCGATACTATTTGTGCGATATATTCCAGCAGATGATGTTCTACCAGCACTTTTTCCACTGCCTGACGTAAACGGTTGAGTTTCTCTGCTGTAAGAACAGGATTGATGCCTATGTCGACAGTAAGTTCGCCTTTATTCTGGCGGTCGAGTATGGCGATTTCATCGACAATATTCGGATAGTCCACTACAATCTTGAATAGAAAACGGTCAAGCTGTGCTTCGGGCAGACGGTAAGTGCCTTCCTGCTCGATAGGGTTCTGCGTAGCAACCACGAGGAACGGATAATCCATTTTATAAGTTGTTCCGTCGTTTGTTACCTGCCGTTCTTCCATTACTTCGAAGAGTGCTGCCTGTGTTTTGGCCGGCGAACGGTTTATTTCGTCTATAAGGACGATATTTGAAAATATCGGCCCTTTCTTGAATTCGAATTTAGCGGCTCCCGGCAAGAAAATACTTGTTCCCAATACATCGGAAGGCATCAGGTCGGGGGTAAACTGTATACGGCTGAATCCTACATCGATTGTCTTGGCGAGTAGCTTTGCCGATAAGGTTTTTGCCACGCCGGGCACACCTTCTACAAGGACATGGCCGTTTGCCAGAATAGCCACAATCATCTGTTCTATCAGCTGATGCTGGCCGACAATAACACGTCCTATTTCACTCTTTATGCTCTGAACGCTCTGGCTCAATTCGGAGAAATCTATTCTCGACTGGAATTCTAAATCTGACATATATGTTATGTTTATTTGTTTTTCACGGTTCTGTAAAATTCTTCCAAGAGATTATTATACCTCAGGAAAGGTTGTATTTCTATAAAGGCCAGTGTGGATAAATCTTTGTAGACAAGGAATAATTCACTGAGTTTATCCTTATCCATTCCCGATTTTGCACTGAGTACATTTACAAATTCGTTATCGATATTTTCGGTCGACATATAATAACTTTTCCTGATGTAATCGAGGAAAAACGCATGCCGTTTTTGCAATATCGTACTGAAATCCTTTTTCCTGTAATAGAGATTGCTTATCGTTCCTAAAAACTCCAGAGATGAATTTACAGGCGGGTTTATGATTGGTATGGCCCTTTGTATCCTCTTGGAACGGAATAGCATAAAGAGCAAGAATCCGCAAAGAATGACATACAATGCTGTCCGCAATGCAGGATTATTAAGTATTACCTGCAGGTCGCTGCCTTCGCCTATCATTCCCTGTTTCTGGTATTCGTCCCAGATAATATTGCTGTTTTGAGGCAGGTAAGAAAGGCAACGGAATCCGAAATCGTATTTCTCGTTCTGCAGCATGTTTATATTGGCAAAAGCCGATGGAATCGAATGTAAATAAATATGTCCTTTACCATATTTCACATCGATGAAAACAGTATCATTCTTCTTATTTGTAGCCAGCACCCTTACCGGAAGCTTGCAGCTGTCGGTATTGAACTTTGTTTGCCCCTGTACATTCTTAAACCTGTATCTTTCGGTCTGATAATCTTTTAATGTATATACTGTGTCTGTTTGGAAATATTGGATATTTGTCTTTATCTTCAATGTATCCAATAATTTCCGATCCATTACTTCGGCAGAAATAAAGACATTGTTTCCTAATCCCACAAAGTCGAGCATATATTCCATATCCAGTTTATCGAGTGAGAAACGGGAATTTATGAAAAGGTATGAAGTTGTGTCTGAAATATTGTCCAGCTCATTGTACCATTCAGACGGATCGTAGTCTTCATTTGCTATAATATCCGATGTCTGCGGTTCGCTTTCTGTGTACTCTGTATCCGTTTCCGGAGATTCTTCATATGTATCGTAATATTCCCTGTCATATGTCGGACTGTCTTCTTCATACAGCAGGTATTCACCGACGTTGTTTTTCAGGTTGTTGTATATCGGCATACGTGTAGAACGGATTTTCTTTTTTTCGAATATATCGCTCAACAGCTGATAGGTGATGTAAGTACCGTAAGGATCTGTCTTGATATTGATAAAAGTAGGAGACCAGTCGATAGGTCTAGGGCCTCTCGAACGGGCAAATGACAGTCCGAAAACTAAGAGGACGATCACTACGATCAGTATTATCATCTTCTTATCTTTCATTGGCTATCATTTTTGAGAATGAATCCATTTTGCCGTATATCGCCGGGAAGTTAGATTCCGAAGGAATAAACTCACCGTACCATATATAGTCGAACAGGAGCGTGGTTTCCAAGAATCCCGACCGTATATTCGAATTTTCGATCTCGTACTGGTAGCTGTAGTTGGTTTTATTGGCTTTCCATTCTATGATCTCTTTATCCGATAAGAGTTTCAGATTTTTCAGATACAGAAAACGTACTACGAGGCGATAATCTTTATTCTTCATAGCTGCGGCTATCAGCGAATCGAAATCCATTTCATGAACATTCTCCGTGTAAATATCGATTTCGGGCGTGTCCATTTTCTTTTTCCGGAATGCCGTCCGGAAATCTACACCCATAAACTTCAAAACCACAAGGCAGATGATAACGATAACAGCTATAATAACCACATAGCCCGGTACGCCCGAACGCACTATGCCTTCAAACAAGGTAGCAAAAAGTTCGCCAAACCAGCCCATGAGCTTATCCCACCACGATGGCGTTTTCTCCACCCTTTTGTATTGAAAACGCGGGTCGTCCTGATATTTTTGTAGTTTCTCTTCTTTGGGAACGCGGAAGTCAACAGCCTGTTCTGATATCGGGGTAGTAACTACCTGAACCGAGTCGGCTGTTTGCGCAGGCAGGTATAGATATAAACAGGTTAAGAGCATCAGTAGAATGCTCTTGCCCAGTGTTATATTTTTTATGCCCGACACTATTATTTAATAAGAGTTGTTCGGATAATTGTTTGACCCGATGCTGTCTATTTCGGTTTCCATATCCACACCCTCAATCTTATTGCGATGACTGTAGTACATGACACCCATAGCCATATAAAAAGCTGAATAAATGAATATGTATCCTACAAAAAGAATCATTGTTGAGATGATAAAAAATATTTCACTGGACAGAATTTCCACCTGAAGCATACTCCCTATCAGCCCCACATAGAAAGGTACAACAAATACAATGCTGACCATACCGATAATAAATGAAAAAGCCAGAGAGTAGCCTAATGTCACCCAAAAATTATTCTTGACTAAATCCATACTCCGCTGGAAAGAATCAATAATACCAATATCTTCATTTATATAAGCATAAAGATAAAATCCGAGATATACACCGGCAATAATACCCGGGATATAGCATAATATACCGCCAATAATAACAGCTAACCCGAAGAGAATCGCTCCCCCGAAAGCAGGCAGAGCTACTTTAGATACTTTCGCCCATACATCTTTACTATCTACTACGCCGTCTTCCGATTTTACATAGAGCGCCATGTAGGATATCACATACACACCCATAATAAACAGGGTAAGCATGATAAGTAGATAACCCCCTACTGCAGCCAGTACGGTAAAGACTGAATAATCGTCAAAAATGGTATTTGCTACATTCGGATTGTACCTGCTCGAACCCAGTGTATAATACATTTTGAACAGGTTTGGCATAAGAAATGCCGCTACCAGTAACACAGGTATCAGATATGAAATTCCTCTGGCTATGGGAGCAAAATTTTGTTTGATAAATTTGATTGACATGTCGAAATTACCGCTGAAATCGCGGCTTCCGAACAATTTAATTTTTTCTGTCGGTTGCATTCGTTTTTCTATTTACGAGATAAGGATAAATAATAAAATACCATATAATAAATAAGGCGGAAAGGCCTATTATTGTGAGTTTAAGATAAAGCGGCATTTCCGTAAGCCGCGTAATATAACTTTCGATAAAGGCGGCAACGATAAAGACGGGGATCAGTCCTACAACTATCTTTACGGCATCTTTCACTGCCCGCTGCACTGCATCGATACGCTTATAGCTTCCGGGAAATAATATACTGTTGCCAAGAATCAGTCCTGCGCCGCCTGCTATAATAATCGCCGATATTTCGAGTGTGCCGTGAAGCCATATTATAGATGCAGATTCACCCAGCAATCCTTTGGTATAAAAAAAGTACTGAAAAACGCCGAGCATCACACCGTTCGAAAACAATACATAGACTGTACCTACCGAACAAAGTATTCCCAATATGAATGCATAGAAAGCTACTCTTATATTGTTGGTTCCGATTCCGAAAAACATCAGCGCTTTAGAATCGTCCTTATATACGGCCATCGGATCGCCTTTTTCAATATTCTCCAAAGTCATATTCACATATCCCTGACCGAGCACTACACTGGCAAAATTCGACTCCTGCTGAAGCGAGAATATGCCCAGTAATACTCCTGCAAACATAGCAAGAAATGCATACAGCATATTTTTCCTGTAGCGGTACATGATAAGAGGCAGTTCGGTTTTCCAGAAACGGAAAAAGCGCCCGTTATCTTTCTTGCGATATTGGTAAATATTAATAAAATACCTGCCGGCCAACTGGTTTAGGTATCTTACCGTCTGCGATCTGGGATAGAAAGTCCTTGCGTACGAAAGGTCGTCCGTGAGTTCTACAAAGTTGTCTGCTAATGTTTCAGCCGGAATATTCTTATCTCTGGTCTGGCTGTCGATCTGCTGCCACTTATTTCTATTCTCCTTTACAAATGCGGCTTCTCTCATCAAACAATAGTTCGCTTTTTTTAATATTCTCACAAATATAGTCCTTTGTATAAAAAGAAAGAAAAAAATATACTAATAATCATCTAAAAAAATTAATTTTGCCAAGGTATATAATATTTCCGCGATGATCATAGAAGTTCAAACCACTCAGAATGTAACCATAGACTACGAAACAGCAGGTGTGGGCAAACGTATACTTGCCTATCTCCTCGACTGGATTTTTATTATCGTGTGGGTTGTCGGCTGGTTCTGGATTATGGGCATGGTTGCTTCTGTGGCCTTAAACAGCGCTCTTGATGGAGAAATAACAGCTATTTTATTGATAGTTATTATATTTTTCCCCGTGCTCTTCTACGATCTTTTATTCGAAACATTAAACAAGGGGCAGAGTCCCGGAAAAATGATAATGAAAATACGGGTTGTGAATGTAGACGGTACGGCGCCTACGTCCAGTTCTTTTCTTATCAGGTGGCTGTTCCGACTTGTAGACTTTTCAATGACCAAGGGTTTCCTTGCCGTCATCATGGTAGCTGTGACAAAGAAATCGCAGCGATTAGGTGATATGCTTGCCGGAACTACCGTAGTCGATCTCAACCTGAATAGCCGCAACAGGGAATTGTCAATTACCGACCTCGATTTTCACGAGGACTATAAAGTAAGTTATGTCGATGTATTGGATAAATTATCGGATAAAGACATACAGACTATCACTTCTATTATCGAAGACCAGCGTATGCGAGACAGCGATTATTTCAACCAGCGACTGGCAGAACGTATAAAGTCTATAACAGGCTACAAATATGACGGCCCCGATAGAGTTTTCCTACGCAAAGTAGTAAGCGATTACAATTATCTGGCAGTGCAGGATATGTAGTTGATATCTATTCTCTTACCTTTTTATTATTTCATTCGAATAGATTAATTAATGTTAATCTTACGGATTAACTATGTCTTGTAGTTGTGTAACTATAAAATATAGTTATATTTGTGATGTATTCAATACTAATTCGGAATATCATGAAGAAACTGACTCCAAAAGAAGAAGAGATATTATCTTATTTCTGGTCTAACGGCCCAATGTTTGTACGGGAACTACTCGACTTACACGATGAGCCGAAGCCGCATTATAATACATTATCCACTATTGTGCGTACACTCGAAGAAAAGGGCTATATCGGATATAAGTCTTACGGGAATACTTACCAGTATTATGCGCTGGTATCGGAAGACGATTACCGGAAGGCGACATTAGGAAATGTTGTAGACCGGTATTTCGGCAATTCCTATACGCGGGTAGTATCTACTTTGATAGAAGAGGAAAAGCTATCGGTAGACGAATTGCAGGAACTGATCAGGCAAATAAAGAATAAATCGTAAGGGGATGGAAGCTTTGCTGCTGTATATAATTAAATCGGGAATATGCCTTACCATATTTTATCTGTGTGTGAAGACATTCTTGTCTAATGAAACATTCTTCCGTTTCAACAGGATTGTTTTGCTTGCAGGAATGGCTGTATGTTTGTTATTGCCATTCATAAAGATCAATGTAAATGAGTTGACAATAGTACAGAAGCCTTTCATTGCCATAGAAGAAGCCTTTAAGCTGGAAAATAAAAATGGCGAGATAGAAGAAAATATTGAAATTGCAGAAAACTCTAATATTTCAGAGTCTTCACCGGAAAAGGCATCCATTAATGTCGGTAAATTATTACTTGCTATATATATGCTGGGAGGCGTTGTGAATATAACTCTCGTATCAAGATCATTCTTTAATATGCATAGCCTTATCCGTTCGGGAAAGAAAAAAACTCTGGATAAATATATACTGGTAGTTATACCAAAAGACATTACACCTTTCAGTTGGGGAAAATACATAGTACTCTCCGAAAAGGATTATGATAATCATCCCGATGAAATCATTACACATGAGATCGCCCATGCAAAACACCGCCATTCCATCGATCTTTTTTTTATGGAACTGATTGTGGCGTTCCAATGGTTTAATCCGGCAGTATGGCTACTCAAAAGGGAATTGAAAGATGTACACGAATATCAGGCAGATATGAGTGTCTTGAAATCTGGCATCGATGCAACCAAATATCAATTGTTATTAGTGAAAAAAGCTGTTGGCACAAGCTCCTACACTCTGGCCAACAGCTTCAATCACAGTAAAATTAAAAAGAGAATTACTATGATGTTAAAAGAAAAATCAAACAAATGGGCGCGGCTCAGGCTGCTTTTGACGCTGCCGCTGGCTATACTGTCGGTATATGCCTTTGCCCGTCACGAAGTGAATGAACCGTTACATTCATTAGTCAATTACGAAAGTATGAATAATTTTCAGAAAAAGAAACAGGTACCGCCTCCACCGCCTCCTTTACCTGCGGAGAAGCAAAAGGGTGACAAAAAGGCTCCGCCACCTCCACCTTTCCCGGCTGAAAAAGATAAGAAAGCTTCGTCTTTGACAGGGAAATATACTACTGTAGCTATTAGTGAGATAATCTCCGAAGAAGCTGATGGGACTAAAAGCGTGACAGTGACAATAACTCAGCCTAATGGTATTGTAAAGTCCTATCCTATTCAAATTAATTCTACAGGTAACAAGAAATTTAAAGAACTGAAAGACCCTGTGGTGAGAATTATTCCTAAAAGGGGAGAGCATGGTGTAAGTGGTACAGTTGAAAAGATACCCGATGAAGGAAAGAGGGTATATGCCATACATAATCCACCCGGCAAATATGATATTGTAGTCGATTTTCAGGGTGTGAACGAAGAGGGTACGGTTGGTCCCGTGCTGCTTATCTTACCGCCGAATTAATATAAAAAAGCTGCTTTCGATGAAAGCAGCTTTCCTTTACATACTTTTTTCAGGTTAAATGATTACATGAGTATCCCGATAACAAAACTTCGGTTTATAAGTCCGATGGATTTTACTTTTGTTTCAGGGTTACTATTTTTTCTGTCCACATTGTTTATTCTCAAAGCAAATTGTTGGGACTCCGGATATTCTATAAAATTTAATTGAAAAGAACCTTCAATATCGGTTTTTATATTATCGACATAATATACACGCTCGCTATCATCGTGCTTACGGGGTTTACCCACTACCACTTTGATGTGTTTTACAATGTGTTTTCCTGCTTCACTATTGATCAACGCCTTTTTACCGAAAGACCCGCCAATAAGCGTAAGCAGCGAAGAATAAAATTTTGAACAAGCAGAAAGCATCTTTATTTTCATAGGTGTAGATTATTGAGTGTTCTAAATACTATACTACCTAATAATAAAGATGCTTTCTGTTTTCAAAAAGCTGCATACCTTAATAAGGACAGCTTATTTTTTTTCCGCTTTTTCCTTCGCTTTGGCTGTGGATGCGGTTTTTGTGCTGATTGTTTTTTCTTTTGGTTTAGCAACAGCTTTTGTTTTAGGGGTTGAAACGGCTTTTGTTTCAGCTTTTACTTGCGGTTTAATATTTTTAGTCGTTGTGGCCTTTTCCTTTTTTGCAGCGGTTTTTGGGGCAGGAGCTTTCTCTTTCACTTCTGCAGCTGTTACTTTTTCTTCTTTTTTTACAGTTGCAGGCGCCGCCTTCTCCTTTTTCTCAACCTTTGGTGCTGTTTCTTTTTTCACCGGGCTTTTAGACGCAGGGGCTTTAGCATCCGTTTCGAATTTCTTTATTTTCTCATTCAGTTTTTCTATTTCGTCGGCCTGATTGTGTATCGTTGTCAGCAAGGCGTTCAATTCTTCATTATCGATTGAACTAGGGAATTCGGCATCAACTCTTTCCTTGAAATCGCTCAACACATTCATATAGGTATTAAATGCTTCATACGGCGATGCATAGGGGCTGAAAGGCAGGTCGTTCTTAGTTCCCATATAGTAGAAATGATCGCTCGACTGCAAATAAGTCCAGTCCTGAAGCAATCGGCGCGACTGGCTCAAACTTACGCGTTCGGCTATTTCATACAATTTGTTGAAAGCTTCCTGTTGAAGCGTATTTCCCAACCATGCAGAAATATCTTTTTCTTCTCCAATCCACGAAATCGGATGCATGGAAGAAATAGTGTCTACAGGTTTCATCATGCTCAATACCTCGGACGGAGTGGCGAACCCGATATTTTTTTCAGCTGCAAAACGAGGTAAGGCTTTCATAAACTCGAATATACCGGAACTTTTCTTTTGGAAATTGCCCAGCGCTTCGTAGTTCATAAAAAGGTTTATCACTTGCTCTTCTTTCGGTGTGGCTGCGATCCAGCCCATGAATTTATCTGCCGTAAGCGGATATTCACTCCAATTGTAATTAGAGAAACGGGTAGAAATATCATCACTGAAACGCGGATTGCGTACTAACAGTTTTAGTTTTGGCTGAACTGCCGATTTATAGACATAGTTCGGGCTTTTCCATCCCAGTGTCCTTTTGGCGCCCGGTGTTAATACACCCGTATATCCCATTTCATAAACGAGTTCGGCTATATCGTCGGAATAGATAAGTTCCGTATTGCGGAATACTTTCGGCTTTTGTCCGAAAAGGCTTTCTATTTTTTCGTCGTGATCCTTTACCTGCTTTTTAAAGCCTTCGGGATCGATCAACGAGGCAAGTGAATGTCCCTGAGTTTCCGAAAGGAACTCAACGCATCCGGTATCGGCCAGCTCTTTGAACCCTTCAATGACTTCAGGGGCATAAATTTCCAACTGGTCTAACGCTACTCCTGAAATGGAAAACGCCACTTTGAATTTACCGTTGTTTTCGCGAATCATGTCCAGCATCAGCCTGTTGGCCGGCACAAAGGAAATTTCAGCTACACGTTGTATAAAATCTTCGTTGGCAAAGTCGTCATAGTAATAATGATCTCCTCCTATATTGAAGAATCTGTATCTTTTTAACCGGTGCGGCTGATGTATCTGGAAGTAGAAACAAATATTTTTCATAACTATATTGTTGTATTATTGTTGACTCATTCCTGTTAACTGATTGTATATATTCCTGACTTTCTGTCCTGCATATTCCCATTTGATATTGTCTACTTCAGCTTTCCCTTCCTCGCTGAGGAATTTAGCCATTGCATCGTATGTACAAATAGAGTATATGGCATCGGCCATTCCGTCTACATCCCAATAGTCGATTTTTACGGCCTTGTCAAGTATTTCGGCACAACCCGATTGCTTGGATATAATGGTCGGTATGCTGCATTGCATCGCTTCCAACGGGGAAATCCCGAATGGTTCGGATACGGACGGCATCACATATACATCGCTGCGTTTGAGCATTTCATATACCTGTTTTCCTTTGAGGAAGCCAGTGAAATGGAACCTGTCCGATATACCTTTTTCGGCAGCCAGATAGAGCATCCGCTCCATCATATCGCCACTGCCCGCCATAACGAATTGTACATTTTGGGCTCTTTCCAGTACTCTGGCAGCGGCTTCGACAAAGTATTCAGGGCCTTTTTGCATGGTGATGCGGCCGAGGAAAGTGACGACTTTGTCCTTTATTCCTTTTCCGGGATTGATCGCCAGTATTTCGGGGCTTAACGGCTCTACCGCATTGTGTACGGTAGTTACCTTAGCCGGATCCTGATAATATTTCTCGATAACTGTCTGGCGTGTAAGGTTACTCACACATATGATATGATCGGCATTATCCATGCCGTTCTTTTCCATCTGGTACACCTGCGGATTGACATTCCCGCGGCTACGGTCGAAGTCGGTAGCATGCACATGTATTACCAAGGGTTTGCCTAGCACATTTTTGGCATGTATTCCGGCAGGGTAGGTGAGCCAGTCGTGTGAATGTATGATATCGAAATCGTGCGAGCGCGCAATCACTCCTGCCACTATGGAATAGTTATTTATTTCCTCAAGCAGGTTATCAGGATAACGTCCTGAGAATTCGATACATCCCAGATCGTTGGTATACATATAGCTGAAATCGGCGTATATATGATCTCTCAGGTTGTAGTATTCCTGCGGATCCATATATTTAGAGAGCCTTTCATTCACATAATCCCAATGGACATCTTTCCATACGATAGGCGTATTGCATGCGCCGATGATTTTCAGAAAACTCTGGTCTTCATCGCCCCACGGCTTAGGTATCACAAATGTAATATCCATATCGGGCTGTAGTGACATCCCTCTTGTTAGCCCGTAACTCGCCGTTCCGAGCCCTCCCAATATATGAGGAGGAAACTCCCATCCAAACATCAATGCTTTCATATGCTTTCAATTTTAGACATTAATGATTCGGAATAAATAACGACTTTCAATTTCCTTTCTCCCATTAATAATAATTATTATATGGTTAATACTTTTTATACTTATAATTCGTCTGCAATAGCCCTTTGCAGATTCAAAGCCCTAATCACTCCGGCAACGCTTATTGCATACGATATAGGCCCGTGGCCGAAATACGGTATGCTGCCGTCATACAAGGCTGACAGAGAGGCAATGCAATCGTTCGACATCTCGTCTTCTACTCCGATGAGTAGCCTGTCGAGGAATGAAAAGCCACTCCGCTGGAAAATTTTCAGATATGCTTCCATATACGGCCCTAGCAGCCATGGCCATGAGGCACCGCTATATGCACTATGCACTTTATCGTTTATCGTACCTTCACATCGAGGCATAAAGCCGATACTTTTCGGGCTCAGAGAACGTATGCCTTTCGATGTCAACAGTTCCTTGGTTATTATATCTATCACGGATTTGCTTTGCCGCCTATCCAGTATAGGGTAATCGAGTGAAATAGCCAGTAACATATTCGGACGTACACTCCAGTCTACATAATTCCCTGATACATAGTCGTAAAGATATCCTCCGTCGTTGTAGAATAGCTCTACGAATGAAGTTTTTACCAGTTCTGCATGCAGTCCCATCTTCTTTTCGAGACGCTCGTCTTCCAGATACAGGGCAATATCTTTGTTGAACATCAATGCGTTATACCAGAATGCATTGATTTCTACCAGACAGCCTGTACGTGGCAATATCTGATAATTTGCAGCTGCTTCGTTGTTCATCCAGCTGGGAAATCCTACACGGTTGTCGACAGTTAGCAAGCCATTAGTCAACGGTTTAAGATTCGGGTGTTTACCTTCCTGAATGAAAGCTATAATCCTGCAGACAAGTGATGCATATTTCTGATAGAATCTTTCTTTATTAGCATCCGAAAATCTTTTCATTGCCCATATTAACCAAAGCAATACATCCGAGTTGCCTATGTCTTTCAGGAATCCGTTTACAGGTTCTCCTTTCATAAATGCTTCTATCGTCGGTATGGCAGTATCGGCGATTTCTTCGAATGCTTCGGGTTTGTCTATTCCTATGGTAAGCCCCGGCAGAGCCATGAATTGCTCTCTGGCTGTTACTTTTCCCCATGGGTAGCCGTTCAGCAGGTACAGTTCGTCTTTTGACGGACGGAAATAGAATTGATGACCCGAGTTTTTAAGGCAATTATAGAAAGATGAACGCGGCGTACGCGCTTTTTCTCCCTCATCGAACAAAGCGGCCAGCCTGCTAGTATTTGCTTCTACATCGCTTGCTGAGAAAATGATTGATTCACCCTTTTTGATCGGTAATTCAAAATAGCCGGGTACATACAGGTCTTCTTTAAATGGTAGCCCGTCTTCTTTATCGCGTTCGTATTCTATTCCTTTGTACCAGTTAGGGTCGAATACAAAGTCTACCTTTTTGCTGAACTGCATGAATAATTCAGGATATCCGCTGTACATACACATACTGATGCCGTTTTCCACTTCCTTGTAGCCATGTTCGGCGACGGTATTTTCTCCGGTCAATGTGTTAATTTCACGGAAAGCAAGGAATGGCTTAAAACGCATTGTAGTCGGCGAATGCGCGTCCAATAAGGTATAACGGATAAAAATAGTATTGTCTTCGAGTGAAAACATCTTTTCTTTTGACAAGATGACGCCCCCGACACGATATATCGTCTTCGGCAAAGAGTCGCAACTGAACTCACGGATATATTTGTGCCCCATCGGACTGTAATTGTTGCCGTCGTACTTGTGTATTCCCAGATTGAAATCGGCGCCGTGCTGTATTACGGTTTCATCGAATGACGAAAGCAGTACATGATTTGAATTGCCGAGCTTGGGCACCGGCATCACCAGTAATCCGTGCTGTTTTCGCGTATTGCATTCTACAAGGGTAGTGCAATGGTAGGCACCGCGGCGGTTTGTCCTGAGTATTTCCCTGCGCAGGGAATATTCAAGGTTAACCATGCGCGATTTGTCGAATTTCAAATACGTATTTGTTTTGTTATAATCCATAATTTATTAACAGTTACACTGTTTATACATAGGCCATTGAGCATATAGATATTGTTCCGGGCCTTTTTCTGCTTTTAAAGATAGTAAAAATGTTAATAAATCTTCCAATTTGATCATAATGTTTATTAACATAAAAGTCAGGCTGTATTTATATGCTGCAAACTCTTGGTTTTTTAGAATTAATTTACATTATATGCATGTTTAACGTTATAACAAAATAATAGTGATTGAGTTTTTAGTAATACCGAAATATTGGCATTTAATTTAACTTATTCACCAAACGATTACCGATTGAATACTATTTTTATATCTTTGTAATCCGTAGAATTGCGGTAGTTTGTGTAAAATAAAAATAATCAAATATGCTTTCTTTCATCACATGGGACGTCGATCCCGAAGCATTTTCCATATTCGGACGTGGAATACGCTGGTATGGAATTTTATGGGCAGGAGGGGTTCTCCTTACTTCAATGGTTGTACAGCGGATGTACAAATGGGAAAAACTGCCCGAGAAATGGTTCGATAGCCTGTTTATCTATGTAGTGGCAGCTCTTGTTATAGGTGCCCGCATCGGTCACTGCCTGTTTTATGATCCGGTACATTACCTGTCCAATCCCCTTGAAATACTCAAGGTATGGGAAGGCGGGCTTGCCAGTCACGGGGGAGCTATCGGTATGACGATAGGGGTATGCCTCTATGCACTGAAAATAACCAAGCAGAAAATGAACTGGAAGCATTTCGGCATATTTGCCGCGATAGGTCTGGTATTGGGTGTTGCTGTTCAGTTGGGCTACAGTATGATATCAGGTACATCTACAGCGCTGGGTATGTGGGAAGCAGGTTTTATGGGATTATTGATAGGCATCTGTGTATCTATGGTATATACTACCCGTGAAACCACGATAAAAACGCTCGACCGCCTTGTTGTAGGGGTTGCTATAGGTGCAACATCTATCCGGCTAGGTAATCTGATGAATTCCGAAATATACGGCGGGCCTACCACTTTGCCGTGGGGCTTTAATTTTGTGAGGGATAGGGATTGGCATGAACCGCTTAGTGCCGGAGGCTCAGGCGAATTGCCATGTCATCCAACACAGATATACGAAGCGCTTATTTACCTCTTTATATTCGGACTGGGGATGTATCTGTTCTATAAAACGACTGCCCGCAACAAGACAGGACTGATATTGGGTATTTCGCTGATAGGCATTTTCCTCTCGCGTTTCTGTATCGAGTTTATAAAGAATCTGCAGGAACCGTTCGAAATAGATATGGTGAATACGTTCGGCATAAATATGGGGCAACTGCTCAGCTTACCGTTTATCATCTGGGGTATATGGCTGGTATGGAGTGCATTGACCAGAAAGGAGCAACCGATAGCCGCAACGACAAATAATACAAACAATATAAAAAAGAAAAATACTAAATAGTGATGTTGAAACCAATAGCTATTAAGAATGATTTGTTCTATATCGGTGTAAACGACCGTACAAAGCATCTTTTCGAAAATCTATGGCCTTTGCCTAAAGGCGTTTCTTACAATTCATATCTCATCTCGGACGAGAAAACAGCATTGTTCGATACAGTGGATGTCTGCTATTCCGATATTTTCTTCCATAAACTGGAGATTGCGTTGGACGGCAAACCGCTCGACTATGTTATCATCAATCATATGGAACCCGACCATTCAGGTTCGCTCGGTCTGCTTAGAAACCGTTATCCGAATGTACAGGTAGTAGGCAATAAACGCACGGCCGATATGGTGCAGGGCTTTTACGGTATTACCGACGGCGTTATGGTGATCGAAGATGGTAACCATTTGTCGCTGGGTAAGCATAATCTGGTCTTCTATATGACGCCGATGGTGCACTGGCCGGAGACAATGATGACTTACGATACTACCGATAAGGTTATCTTTTCGGGCGATGCATTCGGTACTTTTGGCACATTGGACGGGGGAATTACCGACACTCAGTTGCATCCCGAACGTTATTACGACGAAATGATACGCTATTATTCGAATGTAGTCGGTAAGTTCGGTTCACCTGTTCAAAAGGCTCTCGAAAAGTTGAGTGCCATAGATATTAAAATGATCTGTTCTACTCATGGCCCTATCTGGACAATGGACGACCAGATCAAGAAAGTGATTTCTATCTACGATAAACTTAGCCGCTATGAAGGTGACGAAGGTGTAGTGATAGCATACGGCAGTATGTACGGAAATACTGAACAAATGGCCGAAACTGTAGCTTATGAACTGGCGCAGCAAGGAATAAAAGAGGTTATCCTGCATAATGTATCCAAACGTTCACATTCGTATATTATCCGCGATATTTTTAAATACAAAGGTCTTATTGTGGGTTCTCCTACATACAACAATAAGTTATTTCCCGAAGTGGAATATTTACTTTCTAAAATTGAAGGCCGTGATATGAAGCACCGTTACTTCGGTTATTTCGGCTCTTTTACATGGGCGGGGGCTGCTGTAAAGCGTCTGGCCCAGTTTGCTGAGGATACCAAATTCGAGGTAATAGGTGAGCCTGTGGAAATGCGTCAGGCTATGCGCCTAGATACTTACGATGCGTGTATTTCATTGGGTAAATCGATGGCGGAAAGACTAAAGCTGGACAGATAAGTTTTTTACTGATAAATTATAAATGATGAGTTATGGATTGAGGTTCATAACTCATTTTTTATTTGAGGTCGCTTTTATTCTGCGCGTAATTGAAAATTACTTGCGTTCCTTTTGCCCAAAGCCGCAAAAGGAACCAAAAACGCTTTAGCGCCCCGCTTCAACGTCCGACCCGTAACGGGCTTAAAGGCTAAACGAAAAAACTCGCTCGCAACAATTATAAATATCGTAATTCCAATAAGCTCAAACACGTTTTCGTTTTTTAGCCTTTTTCACCCTACGGGTACCCCGTACTTGAAGCTAACGGCGCATGCTGACGCATAACGAGAGTTATAAATAAAAGATTGCTATAAGTATTATGACAAAAGGATGAATAATCCCGGTAAGGGACGGCCGAAATGAGCTGTCTTTGAAATATTAACTAAGTATTAATAACTTGTCTTTATTTATTTCCCCTCAAATTTATTCTTAATATCTTCATATTTCTTTTCCCCTACATAGCGTCTCTTCAGTTCATACTTCTTCGAAAACAGGCTTCTGGTATCATTATAATCTTTATATTTCAAACCGGCAAGATCGGAAACGGAATATATAAAATCTTCGGTGGAATAGGGGAGTTCCGGATTAAAGATAAGGTCTTGGCGCGTTTCCCTGTATGACGGCGACATCCATACCATAAACGGCACTTCGCTCATTGTCGGCGATACTTTTTCATAAGCATGCCCTGCAAATTCACGGTAATCGTATAGCTCTTCGCCATGATCGGAAAAATATACCATGACGGCATCCTGCCCCTGAAGACTTTTCAGTGTATTGATAATGCTGTTTATAATATAATCGTTGTATAGTACCGAGTTGTCAAATTTATCGATTGTCTTTTTTGCTTTTTCATCTCTGTAAGGTGCATCCGGTACGAGATTATCTTTCTTATGGTTGAAGACGATGTATTCTTTCGGGTAACGGAATTCGTAAGCCATATGATTACCTATAAGATGTATAAGTATAAGTCTGTTTTTCCCGTTGTTTTCGGGATTTTTAAATATTTTCTCCATTACGGGCAGTACAATATCGTCGTGTTGCTTAAATGGGGCGACGTTATATTTTTTCTTTGCTAGTGTCAGCAGGATGTCATAGCTGGATTTATATTCTTCGCTGAATTCCTGATTGCTGATCAGGTAAGTGTCGTATCCTGCACGGTTGAAAAGTTCATACAGCGACGGCTTTTGAGTAAAATATGACGGATGAGACAGTTCCGACATCGACATCAGCGAGCGCATTACAGGAATGGTATGTACCTGCGGCGCAACTAAATCCTTATAAACTACAAGGCTGTCACCTAATTTCTTTAACAATGGATTGGTTTCGCGTTGATATCCGTAAAGCGACATGTGGTGTTTATTCAACGATTCACCTATTACCACTACCAGTGTCAACGGTACGGAATCCGGCCGGATACTTTCTACTTTGTAATCTACATTCTGCCGTTCCTTTATGGTCTTTACTTCGTAGTTTGTCCGGATTTTATAACTGATGTAGGTTCTGTAAAAGTTGACAAAATACACCGAGCGTGAAACTCTTTCTATACCGACGATGCATAATATAACAGCTACGCTCAGTACAAACAATACTTTATTATTTCTTACTCTCAACCGTTTGAACGATTTCATCGAACAAATCATTACAATAGGTACGGCTGCATAAGCCACTACACCGGCGATAACCCACAGGCTCAGATAATGTGCAACGAATTCCTTACTTTCTTCCGGATTGGTTTCGAAAAGGCTGGTGACACTGTTTTGCTCCATCATCACATGGGCAAACAGCAAATAAGCAAGATAGATAGAGCCGGGAATAATAGATATGGCGAGCATTACCGAATAGACGATCTTTTCAGATTTGGAACTGATAAAAAGCGAGATCACCCATATGGCGGCAAAAAATAACCCGCAGACGAGAAAAACGGCGACTTTATCGAGGAAAGTAAAATTTTCGGCCAGCGGACATAATATAGGTACAAGAAGCAGGATATAAAACAGAAAGAAGAATTGTATCTTTTTCTGCTTCAGTATAGATAATACCTCTCTCATTGGCAGCTTGTTTACAGTTTCGTTTTTTCTTAATAGTCATGTTGCAGAAAACAAAATAATCCCGCAATCGTTACAAATATAGTATTTTATTCTTACTTTTGATACAACTTATATTATGGTTAACGCTATAAGTGACATGAACAAACGAACGTCTAGGAAATCAAAGAAACAGACATCCCCACATCGTTACCTCCTTACCAAACCTACATATTTGGGTGATAAGGATATACCTATGAGTATCGAACTGATGCAGTACGATGTATCAAAGGCGGAAGTCAAAGAATTACAACTCCAGACCTCGTTAAAGGACAGCATTGACAAAACAAAGGTGAACTGGTTCAGGGTTACCGGAATTTCAGATGCTGCTACGGTGAACCGCATTTGCCGCGAATTCGACCTGCATGGCTTCGATGTGAAGGATTTATTATCCGATCAGCAGGTAGTAAAAGTACTTGCTTACGATAATGTGACCTACATTTTGATGTCTGCTTTCTATCAGGAAAAAGAGAACGCAGAAACCGATGACATACAGATTGCATTTATACTGGGCGAGAATTTTGTCGTAAGTTTTCAGGAGGCTCTTCTCCCTGTTTTCGATGAGGTGAAGCAGGATATTGAAGAGAATAACGGGCTGATAAGGCAGAAAGGAGCCGATTTTCTTTTGTACATCCTATTGTGCGCAGTCAATTTATCGAATGTCAATCTGGTAATGACTGTCGAGGACAGGCTGGTGGAAATTGAAGACCAGCTTATAGAGAAGAAGAATTCGGGAAATATACTGCAGTTTATGCACAAGTGCAGGGTAAATAATACACATATAAAGCGTTCTGTAATGTCATTACGCGAAGAGTATAATAACTTGCTGAATAATACCAATAAACTTATAAAAGACGAAAATATAGTCTATTTCAACGATTTTGATGACCGTATGCGTATTACCCTGAGTGATTTAGGCTCTCTGCACGAAACGCTCGCATCGTTACTCGATCTGTATTATAACAACAACAATCTGAAATTGAATGAAATAATAAAGCGGCTGACCATAGTTTCCACTATGTTCATCCCGCTCACATTTCTTGTCGGTGTATGGGGTATGAATTTCAAATTTATGCCCGAAACAGATTGGGAATACGGCTATCTCTTTTCTTGGATAGCAATGGCAATTGTCGCTCTCGGCACATACATATGGATGAGAAAACAAAAATGGTTCTAAAATATAACACAACAATGAAAACATTCGCATTCTTATTACTGGCTTCCTTATTTATCTGTCCTGCTTTTATGGATAGCACAACTTTACAATCAAAGAATTTTCAGGTGGTGAAACCGCGTGCCGCTATTAGTATCAAACAGATGTTCGAAAACGGGCAATATTCCGAGATTATAGAAAAATACGGGAAAACTCCCCGTACCTCTACAGCCGACCAGTTGGCTTACGTGGCCGAATCCTATCTTCGCCTCGATGATCTGACCAATGCATCGCGCTATGCTGATCTGGCAATACAGAAAAGTGCAAAGAATTCACAGGCACTCTTTATAAAAGGTTCTGTGAACAGTGCTAACGGGAAGTATACGGAAGCTATAGCCGATTTGCAGAAAGCTATCAGCCTTTCTCCGAAGCAATCCGGTTATTATGCGGGATTGGGCGATATATACTTTGCACAGGAAGATTATACAAAGGCTATGGATAACTACCGTAAGGCTATAAATCTACCGAATCCATCGGAAAAAGCCTATTATATGATTGGAGCCGTTCACGCCAATCAGAACAATCTGAAACAGGCGCTTGATACTTTCTATGTGGCAAAATCTAAAGTGCAGAAGGATAAGGAATTATATGTAACTATCCTTTATAATATAGGAAAGACGGAGTTCGATGCAAAGAACTATTCGCAGGCGTTAACCGCATATACCGAACTTACAGATCATTTCCCGGACGATTATTATTCTTTGGAAAAACTGATAGAATGTAACAATGCCTTAGGCTATTACGATCAGGCAGATGCTGCTAAAAAGAAATTATTCACTGCTTATCAGAATGGTGAATTATGGTCGACAAGTATATCCGATATGTGTTGCGTCGATCATTTTACAGTAGGAGATAAAGAGGTTTCTGCGTATGAACGCTATGAAGATGCACCTTGTAGTACTATTGATAAATACATTTTCTACGTAGCCGATAAAGACGGGCAGATAGGTTCTACTATCACACTTGAATTAACGCCTGCCGAAGAAGGCAAATCTGCACGTCTTGATCCCGTAATGGTAAAAGGTGATAATAAGTATGGTTTCAGTATAGTGTATGATGCCAATCTGGCTTATACAACTATCCGCACGCTTGTTCAGGATATAATACAGGGAAAAGTGGAATCTATTCCGTATGTGAAGTAATTGATTTAAGCATTACGGTCTCTTTTCTTTACCCTTACCGCATCGCCAGCATCAGGTGTCAACTTGGTATATCCGTAGAGTGATATAATGCCTAATGCAGCAACAAAGATAAATGCAAGACGGAAGTCTGCCACGCTATAATGTGGCGTGCTTCCGTTTATCATATTCGAAAATCGCAGGAATACGGCACCCATAGCAATACCCATACCTGTCGACATCTGCTGTACGGTACTGTATAATGTATTGGCGGCTGTCATCCTCGGCTGGGGAATATCGGCAAAGGCGAGTGTCGTAATAGCACTGAACTGCATAGAGCGGAACATTCCCGAAATAAACATCACTACCACAATCAATATTACCGGAGTAGTAGGCAGTAGCAAGGCTGTAAAGAATGTGAATAATGCTACCATAAATCCATTAGCGATCAGTACTGTGCGGAAATTATAATGGCGCATAATCCAGATTGTAGCCGGTTTCATCGCCAGATTACCCGCCATAGTGGCAAGGAATAGTGTTCCCGATTCGAACGGAGTCAGTCCGAATCCTTCCTGAAACATCAATGGAATAAGATAAGGGGCAACCCCTATTACCATGCGCGACAATGAGCCTGTAAATATGGTTACGCTATAGGTCGGTATCTTAATCACCGAGTAATCTATCAACGGATTGGATATATGGCGCGAGTAGCGGATATTGAAAGCCAGCAGGCCTATACTAACCAGTACCATTATTACCGAAACATAATACGGCACTTCGGTACGGCTTAGCAATTCCACCCCATACATAAAACCAGCCAGTGCAAGCCCGCTGAGCACAAAGCCGACGAAATCAAACCTACGCCGTGCGGGATTCGTATCCTTTTCTTCGGGAATATGGTGCCATGCCAGAGCAACACAGACGATACTGATTGGTATATTCAGGTAAAATATCAGGTTCCAGTTCCAGTATGTTGTCAGATACCCCCCTACAAGCGGCCCCAGTATAGGAGCAACCAGTGCAGGCCATGTGATATAGGCCATAGCGGTCACCAGATTTTCTTTCGGTGTTGTCTTCAATACAGCCAATCGTCCTACAGGTGTCATCATTGCTCCTGCCATTCCCTGAAAGATACGGAAGATAACAAACTGAGTCAGATTTTGGGACGTTCCGCATAGCGCCGAGGCTATAATAAACAGGACGATTGAAGTACAGAATACCTTGCGCGTACCGAAACGGTCGGCAATCCACCCGCTCACGGGAATGAATATAGCCAATGCTATCAGGTAAGAAGTAACACCCGCACTCAGATGCACAACGTCCGTCCCGAACGACCGCGCCATTGCCGGCACAGCCGTATTCACTGCTGTCGTGTCCAGCCCCTGCATAAAAAATGCTATGGCTACAATCAGCGATACGGTGTAGGACTTGTCTATCTTCATGTATGAATGCGAATTGTTAATCAGGCGCAAAGATAACTCTTTTTTGTATGGCTATACAGCCTTATGTGTCTGACAAATATGTCAGGTGATAATTTAATGTTTATGGTTAATAAACGCAAGGAATATGGAAAAGTTTATAGATAATATGTTTAAAGACTCTTTTTATTTTATCTAAAATTTCAATCTTTATTTGATATTTCAAATTATACTCATTGCTGCCGCGCCCTCCCGGGCTTGTCCATTCTTTTTTCTTGATAAAAAAGGATGCAAAAAATCAAGGCTTCATCCCTCGGCGACCCAAAACCGCAACTACGGCGAAGCAAAATAATACGGACTCATCGGCGTATTGGTTATCAGTACCCTATAGCACCAACCCTATTTTGCTTTTCGCCTTCGTTTTGCGGATTGGGAGCCCCGCCTGCGGAACAGAGGCCGGAATCGCAATGCGACGACAAGAATTAAAAAAGACCTGATGGCAGTCTGTATTCTTGTTGTGCGTTAGCTCTCCGTGCATTAGTTCCCAAGTCGGGCACCTGTCCGGTGAAGACGGCGTAGAAAGGGACGGGGCGAAGCCCGTTTGTCACTTTCAGCCGGCAAGCCGTTGACAGGTCGACGGGGAACGGAGCACTAGCCTTTTGCATCCTTTTGGGCAATGCCAAAAGGATGGACAAGCCCGGGAGGGCGCGGCAGAAAGAAACAAAACTCAATAAATATTACAAAAGTGAAATTTGGATAAAGACAATAATCCATTTGGATACTACCAATTTGCTTTATTAACAAAGTTTTAAAACAATTATCTATACAATAAAAACCCTTTAAAACATTATCATCATGGCAAAATTTAACAACAAACTTGCAACCCGTATTATAGAAATGATAGAACAAGACCTCTTCGGTATCTCCGAAATCTGTAAAATACTTCACATTGCCCCGAAAACATTTTACGAATGGAGAAAAACAAAGCCCGAATTCAATGAAGCTGTAGAAGCTGCTATCGACCACCGCGAAGAATCCTTGGTAGCATCTGCCCGCATGGGATTGAAACAACTGCTCGAAGGCTATATCCAGAAAGAAGAAAAGATTACATATATTCCCGATAAGAACAATCCGGCCGAAGATATCGAAAAGAACAGAATAATAAAGAAAAAACACTGTGCCCCAAGCATCCGCGCTATCAGGTATGTACTCGAGCGGAACGATAAGATGAAAGAAAAGAAAGCGGAGCAACCTTCCCAACAACGCCCGTTAATAATAGAAGTCCCCGATGAAGAGACGAAGCGCCAACTGATGATTTTCCGCAAGAATGATTTCCATACAGGTGGGGCAGAAAATGCGAAGATAGTTGTGGCTGTTGATGAAGAGCTGGAAAGGGAACGCGAGAAAAAAGCGCAAACGAAGAGGATAGAATCGAAGAAACAGAAAATATCGGAAATATTGCCTTCATCCATCGATTGCTGTTTACCTCCGGGATATACCAGAAGAGGATGATAGCCCCTCCAACCTCCCTAAAGGGGAGACTTTCCCCACTTCGGGGGCTAGGGGACCGATATCCGTTACTTTCGTTACTTTTTAACAATATAGTTAATAAATGTAAGAATGATTGAATGTTATTAATTATGAGTAACTCTTTACTCCATTGGCATATCGGCACATTTGCTAATTTACACATTGATTTTCGTTACTTTCGTTACTTTTTAACAATATATAGTTAATAAATACAAAATGCATATAGCCGGATTTCGTCTATACTCTATAATTATCAGATACTAAATATTCTATGAAGTCGAAAATCCTTATCTTTGGCACAACCAAAAACCAAAAGATGATATGAATTGGGAAAAGCTTCTATCGGCAAAGCGTTTCGGGATGGAGAAATACCACGACGAAAAGCATCATGACAGGACTGATTTTCAGCGTGACTACGACCGTCTGATATTTTCGTCTCCGTTTCGTCGCTTGCAAAACAAGACACAGGTATTCCCGCTTCCGGGCAGTGTTTTTGTTCACAATCGGTTGACGCACAGTATAGAAGTGTCCTGTGTGGGACGTTCGTTAGGAGAGATAATCGGCAGGGAACTAAGAAAAAGATACCCAGATTCGCAGGCGCATTTTGAAGAAATCAGTTCAATCGTAGCCGCCGGATGCCTTGCCCATGACCTTGGGAATCCGCCGTTCGGACATTCGGGTGAACGGGCAATTACAAGCTTCTTTGTGGAAGGTAACGGCCGGCATCTGGAAGAGAAAGTCAGAGCAGAAGGCGGTCGCTGGGAAGATTTCGTCAATTTCGAAGGGAATGCCAATTCTATCAGGATGCTTATTCACCAATTTAAAGGGCGTCGTCCGGGCGGGTTTGTATTGACCTATTCTACGTTAGCCTCTATTGCCAAATATCCCTATTCGGCTCTGGCTGCAGGGAAGAAAGGCAAGTTCGGATTTTTTCAGGCTGAGGAAGAAGATTTCCGTAGAATAGCCGACGGGTTGGGTATGCTTTGCCTACAGGAATCCCCTTTGAAATATGCGCGGCATCCGCTGGTATATTTAGTCGAGGCGGCAGACGATATTTGCTACAGGACAATGGATATCGAAGACGCGCATAAGCTGGGCTTGCTGTCTACAGAGCAGACTAAAAGCCTGTTCATGAATTTCTTTTCAGAAGAAAGGCAGGAAAAGATGCTGAGAACTATGGAGCGTGTGAGCGATACCAACGAGCAGATAGCTTATCTTCGGTCGAGCCTTATCGGGTTGCTGGTGGAAGAATGCACAACGGTGTTTCTGGATAATGAGCAGCTTATACTCGACGGCACTTTTGAAGGTGCGCTTATCGACCATATTTCACCTTTGCCGAACAAAGCAAATAAGGTAGCCGGAGATATCAGCTTCAGAAAAATATACAGGGCTAAAGATGTGGTAGATATTGAACTGGCCGGATACCGTATCATCGGCTTCCTACTCGATACCTTTATCTCAGCTGCTACAGCGGAAAATCCGAAAGGAAAATATGCGGAACTGGTATTGAGCCGTGTTTCGGAACAGTTTGAAACGGATGCACCGACACAATACGGGAAGATATTGGCTATACTCGATTTTATCTCGGGAATGACCGATATATATGCACTAGACCTCTATCGTAAGTTAACGGGAATGAGTCTGCCTAGTGTGTAATTCAGATAATCAGCAAGGGATTTTATCGATTCTGTTCTGATGTCTTCCGCCTTCGAACAGGGTATTGAAGAAGACTTCGATCATATCATAGGCTTCTTTCTGGTTGATAAATCGTCCCGGCAAGGTCAATACATTAGCATCGTTGTGCAGTCTGGCAAGCCTTGTTATCTCGGTGTTCCAGCACAAAGCGCTCCTTACATACTTATGATGGTTCAGTGTCATATTGATACCGTTGCCCGATCCGCAGACAGCAATACCTTTGTCGCACTGGCCTGAGTCGATAGCTTCTCCCAGTTTGTGGCCGAAATCGGGATAATCGACACTATCGGTGCTGTATGTACCGAAGTCGATATAAGGAATATCCTCACTTTTGAACAAGGTGATAATGTATTCTTTGAGAGAAAAGCCGGCATGGTCGCTGGCAAGGCCGATTGGTTTATCGGGAGTAGGGAATAAACTCATGTGTTTGAATTATGAATAATGAGTTATGAACTTTAAACATAAGCTGCAGGCTGAGAGCAGCCTGCAACTATATAGTGATTGTTAAATGTCAATTATTTAAGAAATTCTTTGACCTGATTGTATACATTCTCCGGAGTAAAGCCGAGTTTCTCATCCAGTACCTTGTATGGTGCGGAGAAACCGAATGATTCCATGCCCCATACCTTTCCTTTGCTGCCTACAAGGCCTTGAAGGGTGACTGGCAATCCGGCGGTAAGACCGAACACTTTCTTATCTTTAGGAATCACATTCTCCTGATAAGCAAGTGTCTGTGCACGGAAGAGGCCTTCGGACGGCACCGATACGATGCGTGTCTTTATATTGTCCGCTTTCAGCAATTCTGCTCCTTCTACAAGAGTGGATACTTCCGAACCGGATGCTAACAGGATAATATCGTAGTTGTCGTCTTCCTGTACAATGTATGCTCCTTTTTCTGCCTGAAGAGCTTCTGTATAACGGTTTGTTTTAGCAGGAAGGTCGTTTATATTCTGTCGAGAGAAAATAAGACCTGTAGGAGTCGATTTGTTCTCCATAGCCATTTTCCACGATATGGTAGCTTCGGTAACATCGGCAGGACGCAATACCAGCATAGAGTTATGTCCGTGGTGGTTCTGCAATTTCTCAAGCAGGCGAATCTGTGCTTCCTGTTCTACAGGCTCGTGAGTAGGGCCGTCTTCACCGACACGGAAAGCGTCGTGCGTCCAGATGAACTTAACAGGTAGTTCCATTAAGGCAGCCAGACGAATAGCAGGCTTCATATAATCGGAGAAAACAAAGAAAGTGGCACATGCAGGAATAACACCGCCATGCAGGCACATACCGATAGTAAGACAGGCCATTGTTAACTCTGATACTCCGGCTTGTAGAAAAGCTCCCGAGAAGTCGCCTTTCTTCATGCTATGGGTATTCTTGAGGAAGCCGTCTGTCTTGTCCGAGTTGGAAAGGTCGGCAGAAGAAACAATCATATTCTCTACCTGTTTAGCCAATATACCCAATACGGTTGCAGAAGCTGCGCGGGTAGCCTGATTCGGTTTCTGTTCGATAGATTTCCAGTCTATCGGTGGAATATAGCCGTCGAACCATTGCTGAAGTTTGGTAGCCAGTTCAGGGTTTTGTTTTGCCCAGGCTGCTTTAGCTTCTTGTTTCTTGGCTACTATTTCTTCGAGTTCTTTGGCTCTATTGTTATATAGCTCTTGTACTTCAGGGAAGATTGCAAACGGGTTTTTAGGGTCACCGCCGAGGTTTTCGATAGTCTTCTCGAAAGAGGCTCCTGCTGCAGTCAGTGGCTGTCCATGAGTATCCGTTTCATCTTCGAAACTGCTGCCATCGGCTTTTACAGCACCTTTACCCATAGTAGTATTACCTATTATAAGGGTAGGTCTTTCTTTTTCCTGTTTGGCTTCGGTAAGAGCGGCGCGGATTTCAGTGACATCGTTACCGTTAATAGTAATAACACGCCATCCCCAAGCTTTATATTTTGCGGCTACATCTTCTTCGGAAACTTCTGTAGTCTTAGTAGAAAGCTGGATGCCGTTGGAGTCATAGAACATAACAAGGTTATCAAGACCTAAGTGTCCGGCTGTGCGGCCTGCACCCTGTGAGATTTCTTCCTGTATACCGCCGTCGGAAATGTAAGAATAGATAGTGTGATCCATACATTCACCGAAGCGATGACCTAAGAACTTGGCAGCAATGGCAGCACCTACAGCAAAGGTATGGCCTTGGCCTAACGGGCCGGAAGTATTCTCGATACCGCGCATTACATCGCGTTCGGGATGCCCGGGAGTAACGCTGCCCCATTGACGGAACTGCTGAAGATCTTCAAGTTTGAATTTACCCGCCAGACAAAGGGTACTATATAGCATGGCCGACATATGACCGGGATCTAAGAAGAAACGGTCACGGTTTTCCCACGTAGGATTTTTCGGGTCGTAAACCAGAAACTCTGTAAACAAGACATTAATATAGTCGGCACCACCCATAGCACCTCCGGGATGTCCGGAATTGGCCTTCTCGACCATCGAAGCTGATAAGATACGTATGTTATCAGCACTTCTGTTGAGCAAATCTGTTGAAGTCATTATGATATAAGTTAATTAATTTACGTTTGCACAAAAATAGGAAATAAGCCCGTAATACCGAACTAAAGTCGTATAAATGT
Organism: Prevotella sp. 10(H); assembly: GCF_000711235.1. Classification (GTDB taxonomy): domain Bacteria; phylum Bacteroidota; class Bacteroidia; order Bacteroidales; family Dysgonomonadaceae; genus Dysgonomonas. The sequence goes on from NZ_JOMI01000003.1 coordinate 553,173, forward strand.
TATATAAACGCAGCCGTCTTCTTTATTGTTTATCTTTTAATCAAGATTCACAGCTAAGCCTCCGGTAGATGTCTCTTTGTAGAGGCTAGGTAAGTCATGACCTGTCTGCTGCATGGTACGTACCACTTTATCGAAGTTGATAAGATGCTTTCCGTCCGACAACATTGCGAAAGAGCATGAATCGAGGGCACGCGCTGCAGCAAAAGCATTTCGCTCGATGCATGGAACCTGAACCAGACCGCATATCGGATCACAAGTCAGTCCGAGGTGGTGCTCGAGTCCCATTTCAGCAGCATATTCAATTTGCTGAGGAGAACCGCCAAATAACTGGCAAGCGGCACCTGCAGCCATTGCGCAGGCTACCCCGACTTCACCTTGGCAACCGACTTCCGCACCTGATACCGATGCGTTGGTCTTTACTATGTTGCCTATCAATCCGGCCGTCGCTAAAGCTCTTATAATTTTTTGCTCACTGAAGTCATGATTCATTTTCAGATGATATAATACTGAAGGAAGTATTCCGCACGAACCACAAGTGGGAGCGGTAACAATAATATTCCCACTGGCATTCTCCTCCGATACGGCCAGCGCATAGGAATATATCAGTGCCCGGCTTCTCATCGATCCCTGATAGCCCTTTGCCTTGATACTATACATAGACGCTTTGCGTTGCAGGCCTAAACCTCCGGGTAATAAACCTTCTGCATCCATTCCACGATGAATAGCGCTTTCCATTGTTCTCCAAACAGTGAGCAGATAGTCGTAGATTTCCTTGCCTTCGGTATCTTCGACATATTCCCAGAATGTTTTGCCTGTTTGCTGGCACCATTCCAGAATGTTCTTCATAGTGCTCTTATCATATAAGGATTCTTTTTTTGTTTCGGAAGTACCGTCCGATAGATCGCCTCCTCCTATGCTATATATGATCCACTCTTTTACAGATTGGCCTTTTACCACTGCTTCGAACTTCATTCCGTTGGTATGATAGGGCAGAACTATCTCGGGTTTCCATACTATTTCTGTTTGATAGGGTTGTAACGTGTTTACAATAGCTACATCTGTCATGTGCCCCTTACCTGTTGCCGCCAGACTGCCGTATAAGGTAACCCTGAACGAATCGGCATATCCGTTTTCTTCTTTAAACCGTAGTGCTGCTTTTTGAGGCGCCATAGTATGGCTGCTGGAAGGCCCGTGACCTATTTTGTACAAATTGCGAATAGATTCCATTTATTTACATTTTTCTATGTGATAGTCTATAATGGCATTCGTTTGCCGGAAATAATTATCCAGTATAAAGATAACCTTATTAAATATTGTTAAACGAATTTTCAGAAAAGACAGAAGTTGTAAGAAACCATTATTATAATATCAATCTGCATATAATTCTCTATTTAATTATATTTATATATGATTATGCGATGGATAAAATATATTAATCTGTTAATATACAGACTATTATTTTTTATTGCTTTAAGGTGCTAAAAGTAGTCAATTTCGTTCTAATAAAAAAAGAATATGGCCGGATGTAAAAAGATATGATATCTCAATACGATTTTTTATGTTATACAACACGTTTTTTGGTGTCGTAAGCTCAAAATGTATAAGTATTTTTACAACGTTTTTGAGTAAACAATCTTCACTTAGCCTTTTAAAACCATGAAATCGGATACATTAAAAACCTGATGTATCTTAAATAAGTCAGGGGGTAATTGAGTTATTTATAAGATTTAATTACTCCCTGAATAATTTAGGCTATGAAAGGAATAGAGAGAACTTTAATAATATAAAACATCTAAGTAAATTTATCATGAGTAGTACAGAGAAGAAGAATTATGTATTGCCTATTATAATGATGATCGCCCTCTTCGGGATGATTTCATTCGTAACGGGCTTACAAAACCCAATGGGGGTTATTGTAAAAAGCCAGTTCGAGGCATCGAACTTTATGTCGCAGCTTGGTAACGCTGCGAACTTTATAGCCTATGCCTTTATGGGGCTTCCGGCAGGTTTGTTGCTTCAACGTATTGGTTATAAGAAGACTGCACTGGCCGCTATCGCTGTAGGATTTATCGGTGTAGGTATCCAGTATCTTTCGGGACAGGCTGAGAGTTTTGTAGTCTACCTTATCGGTGCATTCGTAGCCGGTTTCTCCATGTGTATGTTGAATACAGTGGTTAACCCGATGCTGAATACGCTCGGTGGCGGTGGTAACAAAGGAAACCAGTTGATTCAGGTAGGTGGTTCTTTCAACTCGTTGATGGCAACTATCGTTCCAGTATTGGTAGGTTACCTGATCGGTAATGCTGCTCAGGCAACTATAAAAGATGCGAACCCTGCATTGTTTATTGCAATGGGTATCTTTGTACTGGCATTCATCGTTCTGTTCTTTGTAAATATTCCTGAGCCTCGTTTGGCTAAGGCTGCAGCTACTGTAGAAAAACCGAAACACAGTCCTCTTTCTTTCCGTCACTTTATATTAGGTGCCGTGGCAATCTTTGTATATGTAGGTGTTGAAGTAGGTATCCCTAACATCACAAACCTTTTCATGACAGAAGGAGTAGACAAAGGCGGTCTGGGTATCGATACTACTATTGCCGGCACGGTAGTAGGTACATATTGGTTCCTGATGCTTATCGGACGTCTTGTAGGTGCATCTATCGGTGCTAAAGTATCCAGTAAGATGATGCTTTCATTCGCATCTCTTCTCGGTTTGGTTTTCGTTTTACTGGCTATTATGATGCCTGTGACAACTACAGTAAGTATGCCTGTATTCCAAGCTGATATATCATTCGGTATGGCTTCAGTGCCTATCGGTGTCATGTTCCTTATTCTTTGCGGTCTGTGTACTTCTATCATGTGGGGTGGTATCTTCAACCTTGCAGTAGAAGGCTTAGGTAAGTATACAGAAGCTGCGTCGGGTATCTTTATGGTGCTTGTTTGCGGTGGTGGTATCCTGCCTCTTATCCAAGGATCGGTTGCAGACTCGTTCGGATTCATCTCCAGCTACTGGGTTGTAATCGCCGGACTTGTTTATCTGTTATCTTATGCTTTGATTGGTAGTAAGAATGTAAATAAAGATATCCCTGTGGAATAATCAATATAGTATAATATAGAACAGGCGGTAAACATTATGTTTACCGCCTGTTTTATTTATATAATATCTTTCCTTAAAAGGCGATAACTGCGCGAACAGCGGATTCTGATTTATTGAGATTATCATATGTCAGACTCTTTGATGCATATGTACCACTAAGGCCGTCGGTAGTATCGAAGCAGATTCCTGTCGCAATTTCTGCTGAGAATTGGGAAGACGTCCAGTACCATACTTTTAAAGGACTGATTGGTGTACTACCGGGTATTTTATTGAGGCTTGTATTTATATTATCCCTGTATTTTCTTAGTCTATTCAATTCCTCGCTGGACGGCAGATACCATTCAGGCCCTTTTGCTATGCACCACTTGAAAGCAGGATAATCATCAAGATTATAGTTGGCTTTTATCCGGTCTGTATTTACTTTTCCGTCGTTTGATGTACAGTCGGTATCTACCTTATGAACAGACCATGCCAGCCTTTTTGCTTCGTCTATTGATATTGCCATGCCATGCACACCGGGTACTTTATTGTCTTTAATCCAGAATACTACTCCGGTAGCCGAAACGGCATCATCAGGGTCAGGATAGAAGTCTCCGATTTTGTATTTTACACCGGGTTCTTCCTCTATAGTAACGAATACTGCATACATCTCCTGAGTTCCATTTTCGGCAGTTACTGTATAATAAACTTTCCCGTTGCTGAAATCTGTTACAGTTCCCGATGCCGGATTTATCCTGGCTTTATCCGATACTATTATAGTCGGGGAAAGTTTGGTAGCATCGGTGTCAAAAGGTAATGAGATATTGATTGTCTTTATATTTTCTGTAATTATTGCCGCTTTTCCGTTAATGGAAAACTCCAGTATTTTCTTTTCATCTGAACGGGTATCCGTTTCATCATCGTTAGAGCAGGATGAAAAAAATGTAAGAGCCATGATTAATAGCATGGACAAAGTGTTGAGCTTCTTCATAAAAGAGTGTGTTAATAGTTAATAGTTTTGTGTTTGTTTAAGAAAGTACAATGTTAAGCTATTTAACCGGATTGTGCAAGGAATATAATATGGTTATTTTGTGAGATGAGAATCATAGTTCAGCTAAATGTACTTACCTTTGCTGTTCAAATTTATTACATTCCATGCAAAAAGATATTGACTTACGCATTACGCCAGAGCAGGCGTCGAATATTGAAAAAGTCAGGCTCATATTTTCTTCCCAAACGGGAATTCCCCTCAATGATATTAATTCGGTACGTATTCTCCGCCGATCGATAGATGCCCGGCAACGGAATATTTTTGTCAATCTGCGGGTGAGGGGATATATCGATGAAGTACAAAACGACCCGGTTTTCATCAATACATATTATCCCGATGTAAAAGATTGTCCGCAGGCAGTTGTGGTAGGAGCCGGTCCTGCCGGACTGTTTGCTGCATTAAGACTAATAGAACTGGGCATTCGTCCTATTGTGATTGAAAGAGGAAAGAATGTACGCGACCGCAAGCGCGATACGGCATTGATGAATCGCGAACATGTAGTAAACCCCGAATCAAATTATTGTTTCGGAGAGGGTGGGGCAGGAGCCTATTCCGACGGAAAGTTATATACCCGCAGCAAAAAGCGTGGCAATGTGGAAAAGATACTGAATGTATTTTGCCAACATGGAGCCGATCCGTCAATACTTGTCGACGCTCATCCGCATATAGGTACGGACAAGCTTCCGGGGATAATCGAAAAAATGAGGGTACAGATTATCCTGTCGGGTGGCGAAGTACACTTCGAAACGCGCATGGATAAACTAATATTAGAACAAGGAACGGTAAAGGGCATAGAAACCAATACGGGCAAAGCATTCATGGGGCCTGTTATTCTTGCTACCGGACATTCTGCCCGTGATGTGTATTATATGCTCTACGAACAGAAGATTAAAATAGAGGCTAAAGGGCTTGCCGTAGGTTTCCGTGTAGAACATTCATCGCACTTGATAGACCAGATACAGTATCATAATCAGGAAGGGCGGGGCAAATATCTTCCTGCCGCCGAGTACAGCTTTGTAGTACAGGCAGGTGGACGCGGTGTATATTCATTCTGTATGTGTCCGGGTGGAACAATTGTGCCTTCTGCCAGCGGGCCGAAGCAGGTTGTTGTAAACGGTATGTCGCCCTCGAACCGAGGTTCGCGTTGGTCTAATTCGGGAGTAGTGGTAGAAATTCATCCCGAAGATTTTCCGGAATATGCCAAATATGACGAGTTATCTTTGCTGAAATTTGTGGAAGACCTAGAAGAACTGGCGTGGATACATGGCGGTAAAACACAGGTTGCTCCGGCTCAACGGCTATATGATTTTGTCAACGGGCGGAAAAGCATCTCATTGCCGGATACTTCATATGTTCCCGGAGTGGTTTCATCACCTATGCATGAGTGGATGCCCCAATTTGTATCTACACGTTTGCAGGAAGCATTCAGGAAAGTAGGGAATAGTTATAAAGGATACCTCACTAACGAAGCAATAGTATTAGGTGTCGAAAGCCGCACTTCTTCACCCGTACGCATTTTACGCGACAGAGAAACAATGCAGCATGTACAGGTTGAAGGATTATATCCATGCGGAGAAGGTGCCGGATATGCTGGCGGGATTGTGTCTGCTGCCATGGACGGAGAACGCTGTGCAGAAGCCTTGGCTGCAAAAATAAAACAGCCAAAATAAATACTGTAAGCCTATTTCATGTAGGCTTACAATAAAATAATAAAGCAGAAGGAAATATATCAATCGACTTCGACAGTCGTATCTATATATTTTATCACTTTTGCAGGATTGCCTCCGGCAATCGCATTGTCAGGAATATTTCTTGTAACGATACTACCCGGAATAATCAAGGCATTATCGCCTATAATTACACCGGGCAGTATGATTACTCCTCCGCCAATCCATACATCATTGCCGATAACGACAGGTAATGCTGGTCTGACAGATTCTTCTTTTACGGGATTTATTGCTGTATATATCCCTACATCAGGCCCCAATAATACATTGTCTCCAATATCGATTCTTGCCTCATCGAAGAATTTACAACCTGTATTTGCATAAAAGTTGTTTCCGATGATTATATTATTTCCGTAATTGCATGAGAAAGGTTGTTCGAGTTTGAAATTTACTCCAATACTTCCGAAAAGGTCTTTAATAATACGTTCTTTTTCTTTTTGTTCCGATGCGTACAGGCTATTATACTCACGTATTATTTCTTTAGTACGCTGTTTTTGACTACTTAATTCATCGTCGGAAAAGTCTCCGGCTTCTCCTTCCTGAATTTTTCCTTTATTACTCTTCATTAGTTTATATTTGTGGGTGTTCCCGAGAGAACACTCGTTGATATATCAGGCTGTATATTATCAACAATATTGTTACTGTCCTTGTTTAAAAATTAATCCTTTTTTTACATTTACAAGTCAGTTTTAACTTTTATCACCCATGCATTAACGGTCCGAAAATCCAGCTCGCTATTGTCAGGTATATCATAAGTCCTGTAACATCCACTATAGTAGCCACAAAAGGCGCGGAAGATGTTGCCGGATCGGCACCCAAGCGCCTGAGAATAAATGGCAACATAGAGCCTATCAGCGAACCCCATAGTACAATGCCTATCAGAGCCAGCGAAACAGTCGATCCTACCATTATCCAATGTTCGCCGTATAAATCGGGAAATATCAGATGCCATATATAAATTCTGAAAAATCCGATTGTTCCAAGTATGATACCGAGGCTAAGTCCTGAAATTATCTCTCTGCGGAATACCTGCCACCAATTCTTTAATTTTACTTCTCCGGTAGCCATAGCCTGTATGACAAGTGTAGAAGCCTGAGACCCGCTATTACCACCACTCGAAATCATAAGTGGAAGAAACAGGGCAAGTACAATAACCTGTGCCAACTGCTCTTCGTAATATTGCATTACAGAAGCTGTAAGCAGTTCGCCGATAAATAAAATAATCAGCCATCCGGCCCGTTTCCATATCAATTTGTATACGGGTAAATCCAGATAAGGTTCGTCGAGGGCGGAAGTACCCCCCATACGCTGCATATCTTCCGAATATTCTTCATTGGCTGCCCACAGAATATCGTCTATGGTAACAATTCCGAGTAAAGCCCCTTGCGAATCGATTACGGGCAATGCGACTCTGTTATTCATTTTGAATATTTTGATACCTTCCTCTACAGGGTCGAGGGCATTAAGATAAATCAGCCGTCCGTCCATCAATTCGGAGATAGGAACCTGCGGCTGGCTTATCAGTAATTCTTTTATACGCAGGTCGTCTATCAGTATACCTTCTTCATCCAGAATATATATTACATCGATTGTTTCCGTATTTTTACCATTCTCACGTATATAAAGCAAAGCTTCATCAACAGTATAATCTTTTGAGATAGCAAGAAAATCCGGTGTCATCAGCCGTCCGATGCTATCTTCGGGGTAGGAAAGAAGGGTAAAAACTTCTTTACGGTCTTCGGGTGTTAAAAGAGAAATCAGGCGGTGCTGCAAATCCTGATCGCGGAGTTCACCGAACAGGGATGTGCGGTCATCGGGCGGCAACCCGTTTATGATAGCGGACAACTTCGTGCCCGAAAGTTTATTTATTATACGTTCTTGTGTCGGTACATCCAGTATCCTGAATACATTTATCGCTCTCTTAAGGCTTAATGTATCGATAAATAAGGGAGCATACTCCGGTAATTCGTCGATCAGGTCTTCTACATCCGAGATGTTCAGATCGTCGAGATATACGCGCAGCATAGCCACATCTCCGGCTTCAACCAGAAGTTTTGTCTGTTCGGTTAGTTGTTCGATATTCTCCTTCATCCGGCTTATGAATTATATTGTGAACTAATACAAAAACAGTTTAGTCTCAGATACTGTTTTTGGGATGAATTAGCATTAACAGGCTGTAGATTAGTGATGTTTACACAACGTCATGATTAAACCCGGAAATGCGGTGCAAAGGTAATCCTTTATTCTCGAAATAATATTTATTCAGGAATTTTTTTCAATATAAACTTTTTCAAAGAAACATTGTTATATTTGCAACATTGTTTCATTTGCGATTGATAATATATGAATGCCGAACAGATATTGAAGCACCACAATCTGAAAAATACGGGTTGCCGTAAGTTTATAATCAACGAATTACTTACAAACGAAAGCGCATTGTCGGAAAACGAGATCAAGAAAACTTTGCCCGACCTCTTCGACAGGGTTACCTTCTACCGTTCACTAAAGACACTGGAAGAGAATAATATAATACATCGTATTGTCTTGCATGATTCTACAGTAAAGTATGCTATCAATAAAGAAGCTGTGCCTGTAGCGGATCATGCCCATTTCCATTGTAAAAAATGTGATTCGGTAACCTGTCTCGAAACGCAGATGCAAATGCCTGTTTCTTTACCTGCCGGTTTTTCGGTCGATTCTGTAGAGGTATTGCTCGAAGGTACATGTCCTGAATGTATAACTAAGAATGTCTGAATTGCTTTTATGAAAAAGATATTACCGTTACTCTTCTTTTCAATTATAAGTCTTCATGTATTGGGGCAATCGACATGTGCGATATCGGGCAGAGTAACAGACAGTGGTACAAATGCTCCTGTCGAAGGAGTAGCCGTATCTGTAAAGGGTACAAATATAGGTACGCTTACAGACGACTCAGGAAATTTTAATTTTTGCCACATGAATGGTAAAGACTTTATTCTTATAACAAACTATATTGGTTATGAATCGGATACGATAGCTATAAGATTACTTAAAGATACAGTTCTTAATATAAGCCTAAGACCAAAAACAATGGTGCTGGGTGAAGTAGAAGTTTCTGCAACTTTAAAAGGAACTACACAGTCAAGACCGATAGAATATGATAAACCGGCTCTCTCATTCAACAAGCAACTAGCTCTCACTCCTGGAATAACGACAATGAACATCGGTGCAGGCATATCCAAACCTGTCATAAGAGGTTTCAGTACCAACAGGGTTTCGGTTATAAACAGGGGAGTGGAACAGCAAAACCAGCAATGGGGTGCCGATCATGGTATTGAAATAAGCCAGCTGGACGTATCACATACAACCGTATATAAAGGGCCGAATGCTTTATTACTGGGGTCGGGCACGATTACCGTTATCGATATCCAGCCTGCCGGATTTAAAAATAAAGATTTTTTCGGTGGTAAAGCTCAGTTATGGGGAGCATCTAATAATAATTTGTACGGAGCAGGTATCTCAGCCGGGTGGCAAAAAGACAAATGGTTCCTGCAAGGTTCATATGAATATAAAGATTATGCTGATTACAGGCTCCCTGCAAAAGATGCAATGTACGAATCGCATACAATAGAATTTCCAGACAAGCGTTTTCCCAATTCGGCAGGGAAAGACTACTCGATATCAGGAACCTTGGGCTTCAGGGAAAAGAATGTCACCACTTATCTGAATGTAAGCAACGGCTACCAGAAATCAGGGCTGTTCCATACTCCGGAAGACCATTCGGGACACGATCACGGAGAGGAAGACCACGACCATGACCATAAAGACGATCATCATCACGACCATGATCACGAAGTTACCGACGCTTCGCATCGGAATATCAGCCTGCCGTATGCCACTGCCAATCATTTTGCAGTAACTAATAATACCGAGTGGACAACTTCTGCTTTCCGCTTATTAATCAACACAGGATTTCAATACAATCATCGTCGCGAATACGAGCATTTCCATGAACATTACGAAGGACAGGCGGCTCCTCAGATGGATGATGATATTGCCGTTGATTTCAAACTGAAAACTTATTCTATGAATGCGCGACTTTTCCTTGACGAGAATAAAACATGGACAAAGGCGATCGGTGCAAATGTACAATATCAGCAAAACAAAGTAGGTGGCTTTGAATATTTCTTACCTGAATATAGCAATATTTCAGGTGGCCTTTCATTTGTGAATACATTCAAACCCTCTACGGAATGGATCTTCACCGCCGGAGTAAGATATGATATCGGACATATGGATATTACAGGTTTTTATGATAAAACATTGGCTGCACATCTCGAAGAAGAAGGACACGATGCTGCTGTGATCGGTCAGTATGCACAACGCTCGTATGATGTAGACCGTAATTTCGGTAACGGGTCGGCTAGTGCAGGATTTGAGTATAGACCGGATGCAAACAGGAATCTGATGTATAAATTGAATATCGGAAAAACATTTCGTTTCCCGTCAGCTAATGAATTGGCGTCGAACGGTGTACATCATGCTGCTTTCCGTTACGAAATAGGTAATCCCGATTTGAAAGCAGAGAACGGTTATACACTTGATTTAGGTATTAACTATAAAAATAAGAACGGTTTTTCCGCGGAATTTACCCCTTTTCTAAGTTATTATTCAAACTTCATATATCTGGAACCTGTAAAGGAGATTGCAGTCGACCTATATCATGAAAAGCCATATCGATATTCGCAGGCGAAAGCAATATTCGGAGGAGCGGAATATAATATATCATGGTTATTTCTCAATAATTTTCAATTATCATCTATGGGAAGCCTTGTAATAAACGAGAATCTGGACGATGATAAACCGCTGCCATACACCCCGCCATTTATGATGACAAACGAAGCAAAATATCTGAAGAATACCGGTAAAAAGAAAGGATTGACTTATTATCAGTTTTCAATATCACATCAATTGTATGCAAAACAAAGTAGGGTAGGATATGACGAAGAGAAGACTGACGGAACGAACTTATTTCATTTGGGTACGGGTTTCGACTACCGCTTCAACAGAAGATTTGCAGTAAATATGAATCTACAGGTACAGAATATATTCAATACTCGTTATCTGAATCACATGAGTCTTTATCGCCGTTTGAATATCCCTGAACCGGGCACGAACATTCAACTGTTTATAAGTATTCCGTTTGGAGGCTGATTAGAAATAAGTATCTATAGCCAAAAAACTGATGACTCATAACTTATAACTCGTAACTTTGTACTATTTTCGTAGTCGGTAATTTTATGAAAAGTCCAATGAGAAAATTTTGTCTGTCGGTATTATTCTTTGTTCTTCTGCCTGTCTTTTATTTTTCATCCTGTGCTAAAGATGAGAACGATGAAAGCGAATTCCCTACTATATCGGATGTCCGTGTGAATATAAACGATACGTTAAGGTACGGACAATTGGTAGTGAGAATTAATGACAGCTTAAATACTAACCCGCAACGGCTGGATACATTAATTTCTACAAAATGGATGTATATATCGGCACGATTTACTGATAACCATGGCTTGTCTTCCTATAAAGTGGAATTGTATCCGCTGTATAAAGATAAAAGAGGACGCGAAGACAGGGATTCGATTATGCCATTTATAAAACTGGGACAGAGAATATTCAACCAGACAGATATCACCGTACACCGCAACAGGCTCGGACAAATCCCCGATACTATCAACAGAGTTTATAAGACAGGCGAGCGCGATACATTGGTCTTAGTACATGATACTTATAATGCAAAAGTAGCTGTTATCGATAAAGCCGGAAATGCCGATTCAATAACGAATCATAAAGTTGTTTTGCTTAGCAGAAAAGCCCTGTATGACATACGCGTAGGAACAGAATAAATTTGAAAAATAAATAAATGAGAGCATGATTCTTATACGGATTCATGCTTTTTTATTTCTTAACGTTAGTATACTTCATTTTAGAATCCGTACTTTTGCGCCGACACTTTTATTTTATTAACAAATTCTAAAAAAATGAATCAAAGACATTTTGAAGAAAGAGGAGCCTACCGTTTCAAACGATTTGTACGGAAGGCTTACAGTGCATTTAACAGTATGCACCGAATTGTAAACATCGGAGTGGTAAGAGGTTGCGCCATTTCGTTTCTCACTGTATCGACAGTTGCGGCCCAGACATCCGCCGACGGAGAACAACAGCAGAAAGTATTGGAAAAGGAACTGGATGAAGTGATGGTGACAGCTTCGCGTATTGAAACACCAATCAATCAAACTGCAAAACAAGTTACAGTATTATCTAAAGAGCAGATTCAGCAGGCTCCCGTCCAGAGTATCCAAGACCTTCTCATCTATGCAGCCAACATAGATGTAGTGCAACGGGCCGGACACGGCGTACAGGCAGACATCTCGATTCGCGGAGGATCAAAAGACCAGACAGCAATATTACTCAACGGCGTTAACCTATCCAATTCCCACACAGGACTCTACAGCCTCGACATTCCCATCAACCTTTCAGACATCGAACGTATCGAAATCATTCACGGGCCATCTGCATTGATATATGGAACAAGTGCATTTGCCGGAGGGGTCAATATCATTACCAAAAAAAATGTAGACGCTAAAGGATATGCGCGTATCGAAGGCGGAATGCATAACCTTCGCGGCATGGAAGTACGCGGGGCAACCAAACAAGGTATTACGACGACCAGTCTTTCGGCAGGATATAGTTCCTCGGATGGCTATACCGACAATACCGATTACAATATGTATAACATATTAATGCAATCGCGGTTTCAGTTCAAGGAAAATTCACAGCTCGATTTGAATCTGGGTTATAATGATAAAAAATATGGTGCCAATAGTTTTTATACAGCAGCATTCCCCAATCAATATGATCATACGTCCCGCTACATAAGTTCGCTGAAAGGAGAATTTGGCTCGAAACTTAAATTTATACCTATCCTTTATTGGTTCAGACACTATGATACCTTCGAGCTTCGGAGAGGCTCAGAAGAAGGGAAAAATTACCACAGGGGAGATACCTATGGAACAAACCTTATTATGCAATATACGTCAAAACTGGGAAGTACAAGTTTAGGCGGAGAACTCAGGCGTGAAGATATAATGAGTTCTAAGTTGGGTAAGGAAATGGTAGAACCACACCGAAGATATACGAAATATGACGATCGCTTGAGTTCCAGCGTTACTTTGGAACACACTGCAAGAATAGATCGCTTTGTAATCTCGGCAGGTGTATTAATGAATCACAATACGATGGAGAAAGGAAAATATAAATTCTATCCTTCTGCCAGCGTGGCATACAGACCAACAGACCAGATCAATATATATACTACTTGGGGAAACTCGACCCGTATGCCCTCATTTACGGAATTATATTATACAACAGAAACACATGAAGGTAATGAAAATCTGAAACCCGAACGTTCTCAATCCGTAGACTTAGGATTCAAATACAAGAATTCACTTATCAGTGCCTATCTGACTAGCTATCTGATGTGGGGACGGAATATAATCGACTGGGTAAAGAAAGAAGGAGCAGACGGGAAGCCAATCAGTGCATCATGGAACCACACAGCCGTAAATACACAAGGCTTGGAAATGGGTGTGCGTTTCAGGCTGGTGGATATACTACCTATACTGGGTGAGAACTCGTCTTTTTCACTGGATTATACCCGTTTGCATCAGGATTGTGATACGAAAGGGGAAATTTCTGAATTCAGGCTGAATTATCTTCGCGACAAGTTCACAACAACATTCAATCATCATATATACAAAGGATTTTCGGCAGGATGGTATCTGCGTTATCAGAAGCGTATGGGAGGATATACTGTTTACGAAAATGCTGTGAACACAAAGAGATTGGAACCGTATAAGGCATTCTCGACACTGGATGTAAAACTGAACTATAATCACGAAAATTTATTATTATACGTGAAGCTAAATAACCTCTACAATACAAGGCATAACGATATGGGCAATATAGCTCAACCTGGATTCTGGCTCACCGGAGGCATAAGTTATACTTTCCTTTAATTCGTCTGATATGAAGAAGATTTTATTATTAATTATTCTCCTCTTGTCGGGGATGATTCTATATGCCCAGGATTTCAAACTTCAAAACGGGGATTTGATTTTTCAGGAAGATTGTGCCGGAAATACTGACAATACAATAAAGGCAGTCACGGCAAGTATCGGTGATTACCGGTTTACGCATGTCGGTATTGTTTATATAGACAATAAGGACAGTGTCTATGTTTTAGAAGCCACGCGGCCGAAAGTTGCATTAACTCCTTTGAATGAGTATCTATATCCTAATGACAAAGATATCTATCCGATATCGGTAGTAGGACGTTTAAAGGAGCAGTATAGAAGTTGTATCCCCGATGCGCTAAAGGAAGGTCTTTTGTTGCTTGGTAAAGATTATGACGACGGGTTTATATTAGGTAATGATAAATATTACTGTTCTGAACTCATTTATGAGATATTGCTGAAAGCCAATGGCGGTGTTCCCGTGTTTCCTTTGAATGTGATGACTTTTAAATCGCCGGATACGGGAGAAGTAACCGAGGGCTGGAAAGCATATTTCCGGAGATACGATCTGCCTGTCCCCGAGGATGAGCCAGGTATTAATCCCGGAGCCATGTCGAGGTCGGATGTGATCGATATTGTTCATTATTATTAATGCAAAATGAAAAAGGCTTTGGTGAAACATTCATCCAAAGCCTTTTTACAAACCTATATACATTTACTCTCCGATTTTCTTGTAATATTTCGGCGTATAATCCGGGAAGAGTTCGGGATGAAACACATACGCCATATCTTTCAGAATATAATCCGGATGGATAGGCAAATCTTCATAATAACTCGAATTAGCCGTATTACATCCGTAAATATTCTTTTCTTTAAATGCCTTAAAATATGAATATGGCTTATATTCTTTTTCCAGTGATTTATAAGTCATATCCTGCGGCCAATTGTACTTTATAATCCAGAAATCTGCATCTCCGGCCTTATCCAGTACCGACTCGAATGACAATGGGGCATAGGTGCCCTCTATCTCATCCGACCACGGATATGATGCCCCTGAATCAGCAAGCATATTTGCCATAAAGCTTTTTCCTCCCGGCATATTCCATTTACCCTGATAGCGCAGGTCGGTCAGTACGGATGGGCGGGTGGATGTTTTGGCGACGGCATCCTTCACCTCATTGTAATTCTTTTCAGTGATAGCAAATAGGGAATCTGCCAACTTTTCCTTACCTATAAAGAGTGAATAGTAGCGTATCCATTCGGCACGTCCCAGCGGATGCGATTCGGTATAATCGGTTGTCTCGAGAATTGGAATGCCCGTTTTTTCTATACTGCCATATGTCCAGCCTTGTATCGGGGTGGCGAAAATAGCATCGGGGCTGAGCATAATCAGTTTCTCCGTATCCGGTTTGCTTGCCATGCCCAGATCGACGATTGCTCCGCTTTTAATTCCGTCCTGAATATTTGCCAGTTTTATATACTGTGGTTCGCAGACACCTTTTATTATATTCACTGCATCCAGTTCGTTGAGTGACGAGCAGTGGATTGTGGAATAAGTTGCCACTACTTGGAGCGGTGTACGTACCAGCGTGCCCTGCGGTAAGTTTGCAGGTAATTCCTTATTCCTGTCTACAAGGACATAGGTCTGCAACATGCGGGTCGAATCCCACGGGTCGCGCACCGATATACTAGTATACTCGTCGTACTTCTTCACCTGAAAGCCTTTGGCATAATGTACTTTATACTCTGTTTCGGCCTGCAGATTATCCTGTCCGGCAGGCTTCGGTTTGTTGCAGCCTGCGAGGACTAGGATAAATGAAGTAAGTAGTGTTATTTTGAAGAATTTCATAAATTATTTTACTATCCAACTGGCATAATAAGCGCCCGCTGGCGATATACCTCCGGTATCGAATTTGTTGATAAGTTTACCTTCAGCGGAGAAAATATACATATCACCATTATTTGTATAGTCGGATGTTCCGATATATACATAGTTATTTACCGGATCGGTAGTTATGCTAAATGGTTTATTGACGACAGTACCGTCGGTAATGAATTTGTCAGTTATTATCTTCTCGGTTTTTGTATCGTATACACTGTATGTAATTACCTGATTCCAGTTAGCGTCATATTGAGAATAGATAATGTATAATTTATCATTATTAATATTCATCCATGTGGCATTACCAACATTGGTTACTTTGTGCGTTTTGGCATCGATTCTTTGCAGTGTGTTTGGTATCGTCTTATAATCACCATTAGATATAACATAAATATCTCCCTCGCTGTCAACAGCCATTTTATCAGGGTTGATTACAACCGGGATTTTTGTTGTTTCTTTGAATGTGGCAATATCTACTACCGATACAAATTTGTCATATCCTATAGGATTATTATAATCCAATCCGCCCGAATTGGCTACATATAAGTTATTATTTGCTACACGTACATATTCAGGATTACGTCCTACAGGTACCTGTGCTTCTATTTCCATCTTCGTAGTATCTATCTTTGCCAGATTTCCGTCGAAGTATGTAACGTATACTTTCCCATCGTGTGTTGTAAATCCGCGCGGTTGTTGTGCCTTTCCGTTTTTAACAGATTCAATTTTACCCAATTGTTTGCCTTGTTTGTCTGTCACAAAAATAACACCGGAGCCATACACAGCAATATACATCTTGGTACCGTATACAATTATATCCTGACCTGTATCCCCAAGGCTGATACCATTAGCTGCTTCGAATACTTTCGTGCTGAGCGTTTTTGCAGTCAGGTCATAAAAAGACATATTTGCATTATTGTGTCCTTGCTTACCACTATTCAGTATATATATGCCGGAAACTTCGTAAGCGTCTTTAACTTCTGTTTTAGCGAAGTCTTCCACTTCTTTATTTTCCAGATCGGTAGCCACTACGATAAAAAATTCAGTCATACTACGGCTTTCCACAATATATTCTTCAATGTCAGTGTCTACTTCTGCTATTTTATCCTTTTTGGTAGTTCCATCTTCCGATGTGTAAATAATGTATTTTGAAAGATTGACAATACCTGTTGGTTTTGTCCACGTCAGTTTACCGCCGATTTTTCCTTTAGCATAATCGGTATCATCAAAGCTTAGGTCGGTGACAACATTGTTTCCGACTTCGTCTTTCAACTCTATCTTAGCAAAAGTGTTACCCTCCACATTGTTTTTGTTTTTAGGAACAAGCAATAAATATTTAGCATAGTTTATTCCTGTTAATGTGTATTTTTCGTCATTAACGGGTATTTCTTTTAACTTGGTTTCTTTATTTGTTCCGTCATTGGATGTGTAGATAACAATGGCAGAAAGTTCGGATGTATTTACAGGTTTTGTCCATGTCAGGTCACCGCTTATTTCACCGCCTTTCAAATTTATGTCTTCGAAAGCAATGTTAGTAGGAAGCGTTTCGGCAGAATTGATGAAGATATTGTCATCATCATCGTCGTCACTACAAGAAGAAAAGCCAATGGCCAATAGTGCGATAAAAAGGAAAAGATTGAATAGTTTACTCATTTTCATGACTTTAAATATTTATATTAAAATTGATAATTTGCTGAGAAAGTAAATGATCGTCCCGGCATCGGATAATATTTTATTATCTGGTAATTTTTATTAGAAAGGTTGGTGAGATTGAGTTGGAGCCGCAGATTATGGTCTCTTATAGAAAAAGACTTGTTAAGGGAAATGCTATGATCAGTATATGATTCTATTTCGTTGTCGGGTATATTTTGGTCAAGAGCATATCTCTTGCCTGAAATTATAATAGTATAAGCAATATTTACCCAAGGGTTCTCGATACTAATCGATCCCGAACCATAATGGCGAGGGGTATAAGGAATCTGGTGTTTGTAGTTTTTATTATTTTCATCAGTAACATCAATTACTTTCTGATAACTGTAATTTCCTGCAATATCAACTGATAATTTATTGATAATAGCAATATGTGCACGGGTATTAACATCCAGTCCCGTCATGTCCACTTTCCCATAATTGCGCATTTTAAAGATATTCATTGTAGGGAACGGTACTATTTTATCATCTACCTTATTCTTATATCCGTCAGCCGAAATGCTAATTAAGTCGAACATGTCCGAAATCCTTCCTGTCCATGTTAATCCGGCATTGTATTGGGTTGCATATTCCGGTTTAAGGTTTATATTTCCCATGCGTACATAGTACAGATCGTTGAAAGTGGGTACTCTGAAAATCTTTTTATATGACGCACGTATTCTCAAGTTTGTCTTCAGAAAAGGCAAATATGAAACGCTGATAGCGGGAGTTATTTTTTTCTTGTCATCAGGTTCTTCTCCCGATCTTACTTTCTCATCTACATATGTTGCCAGCAAGCTCCCTGTTATAGTAAGATGTCTATTGCTGAACTGTGCTGCCAATGCTGTCAGAGATGATAATCTTGTAGGTTTGTCTACATCAGCAAAGTTGCTGTGCAGGCGGTTTTGAAACACATCTTCAAACAAGCTGACAGAAAAGTTTTGTACAGGTTTATACACTATACCTGCCGATGCGTAATATTCGAACTGAGTAATACGATCTTCCTGTAGATTATTCCCAATATTATTATTTACAGATATATATTTATAATATGTCCGGCTGAATTTGGCTTGTGCCTTTAGTTCAAGTTTTTGTGAGAAAGTATTTTTATAATGCAGCTGGGAAAAGAAGTCTTTGTTCCACACACGTTCATCATTGTCATCTTTATAGAAAATGATAGAACCCGGCAATCCTCTTTCAGAATCGTAATAATTGGCTTTAAATTTCAATTCTCCTCCTTTTCCCAGATTACCGTAAAGATTAAATTCGGTACGCCATATATTCACATCGGAATTCCTTCTTTTTCTTTCTTCGGTTTTGTCAGCATTCTTATATGTGAATTTATACATTCCATCGTTGCGTTCCCATCCTACGTTTGTTGCTATAGAAAACTTCTTATTGAGCCTTTGTGCATAATAAACCATCGGATTGAATAGACCAAACGACCCGGTCTTGGCTTGTATATTTAATTTATATGATTTGTTGCTGAAAACAGGTTGTGATGTATTTACCTGAAGCAGTCCTGCTGATGCATACGACCTTGCAGACTGAAATATGTCATCTGACTGGCCTATCGATAATGAAATATCAGAAATATTATCGAGAGAAAAACGTCCGATATCTATTTGTCCTGATTGTATGTCGCTTATAGTTACACCATCATAACTCACTGCCGTATGCTGAGCCCCCATTCCTCGTATAGAAACGGTTTTTATACCGCCTATTCCTCCATAATCTTTTACTGTAACGCCAGAAAAGCGGCGCACAGCATCCGATACGGATAGTATTCCTATGCGTTCCATTTCGGTGTTGTCAATTACCTGGAGGGGAGTCGTAGAACGAGACGATGAGGGTTTTACATTTGCAGAAACTTCCACTTCCGACAAATTCTGTGTCTTTATAGTATCGGTGGTCTGTGCTTGCAACAATTGATAACCGGATAAAATAAGAAATAAAATAACTGAAAGTGAAGTTCTCATGTATGCAAAAGCAAATTTTAAAATCAATAAATTGCTTTCGTTAAGAACAAAGAAAAGAAAATGGTTATATCTTTTGCAGATGTTTCTTAAGCCTTATTCCACGAAAGCTATCCGAATAATTGCTTTGCAGGTCTTCTGACTTGCTCTTGTTTATATCACCTTCCCATTATATTATAGTAACAGTGGTATTCTGATATAAACATTCCCAGAGCTTACAGCAGCGGGTCTGTTCAGGATTTTCACCTGATTCCCTTTTAATCCGTATAGGATAAGTAATTATCCATTAACGGAACAAAGCGGTGCAAAGGTAAGAATAAAAATGTGAATTATTAATATGGATTGTTAAAAATAGGAAGCTGATTTGCTTTATAATTCATAACATATAATTTACAATTCATAACGATAAATTCGTATATTTGTGCCTTATTGATTGAATAATCTATAGAATACTAACATTATGCCAAATATATCGCAACGTGGGATAGAGATGCCGAATTCTCCTATCAGGAAACTGGCTCCGCTATCGGATTCTGCTAAAGCAAGAGGGCTTAAAGTCTATCATCTGAATATCGGCCAACCCGATCTACCGACACCACAAGAAGCACTGGATGCAATAAAGAATATTGACCGTACGATACTAGAATATAGTCCGAGTGACGGCTACCGTTCCTACCGTGAAAAGCTTGTCGGCTATTATGCCAGATATAAGATTAATGTATCGGCCGATGATATAATCATTACCACAGGAGGGTCGGAAGCAGTATTATTTGCTTTTCTTGCCTGTCTTAATCCGGGCGATGAAATCATTGTTCCCGAACCTGCTTATGCTAATTATATGGCTTTCGCCGTTTCTGCCGGTGCGGTTATACGTACAGTGCCGTCGTCTATCGAAGAGGGATTTGCATTGCCGCCGATAGAAAAGTTCGAAGAACTTATCAATGAGCGTACAAAAGGTATAATGATCTGTAATCCGAATAATCCGACAGGTTATTTATATTCCCGCGCCGAGATGAATCAGATAAAACATCTGGTGCAGAAATATGACTTGTATTTGTTTTCGGATGAAGTATACCGCGAATTTATATATACCGGTTCACCCTATATTTCAGCCTGTCATCTTGTAGGCATAGAAGAAAATGTAGTATTGATAGACTCCGTTTCGAAACGCTACAGCGAATGCGGAATACGTATCGGGGCATTGATAACAAAAAATAAAGAATTACGTAAGACGTTGATGAAATTCTGTCAGGCGCGTCTTAGTCCGCCGCTTATTGGGCAGATTGCAGCAGAGGCTTCTCTGGATGCCAGCCCCGATTATTTGCAGGATACATACGATGAATATGTAGAAAGGCGTAAATTCCTTATCGACCGCCTGAACCGCATTCCGGGTGTATATTCTCCCATCCCTATGGGGGCATTTTACACTGTAGCCCGTCTGCCGGTAGATGATGCGGATAAGTTCTGTGCATGGTGCCTGTCTGATTTCGAATATGAGGGGCAGACTGTGTTTATGGCTCCGGCTTCCGGTTTCTATACAAATCCTAATCTCGGAAGGAATGAAGTACGTATAGCATATGTATTGAATAAGGATGATTTGGGCAATGCGCTGACTGTATTGGAGAAAGCATTGGAAGCCTATAATAAATTGGACGGCGAATAATTATTTTTATATAAACACTTTCTTTTTAAACTACATATTATAATTTTTATGAAATGGAATGTACTGGCACTCTCCGTATTGCTTGTTGTACTGTTTGGTTCATGTGCTTCGAATAAATATACTGTCTATTATTCGTCTTTAGTGATAGATAGTACAGCTACAGATATGGAGATTTATTCGAAAGACCGGAGAGTAAACGCAGAATGGATGGGGAACGATGGAAAGAAACAAGACATATCTATGTATTTAGATATATCGCAAGATGACATAGAAATGAATATGAAATGTTCGGCACCGGTCTATATTGATCATTCGAAAACTAAGATTTGCATTAATAATGAGTGCTATCGGTTAGAGAATGGTTTTGGAACGTCTAAAGGCGATTCGATAGTGGAAATTACCGAACATATTTCAAGTGTTGGCTTAGGAAATGTTGATATATCCGATACAACGTTCTATAAAGTGTATAATTCTTTTGCCGATAGTCTCTATTCTTACTCGACATATATAGCTGAATCTGATGATAAAGAAAAGGAAGTCACAGTGGCTTCACTTTCATTTTCAAAGATAGAAAGTCCTTTGAATATTTCAGGTTATATGGTTTATTATACTGATTATCTGTATAAAGAAGAACAAAATCTAAGCATAAGTCTTTATCAGAATAATTTACAAAAAGTAGTAGATACTCGGGAAAAGCAGCCATTAACAGGCAGAGCCTACGTAATCGACAAGTACTACACTACTTTTCTTATAACTCAAAAAACAGGAAAATACTGGGGATGGTATGAAATAAGAAGAGGACTTTTGCAGGGGACTGCTATTATACTTTTCCCTGTTATAATGGTTGGTGGAGGGCTTTATTCTTTAGGTAGGGCAATAGCAGGAGGTTATGATTAGTTTCGTTTGTTAGTATTTCATCCTTTTACAGGCTAAAATGTTTTGTGAAAATCAGTTCGATTATAAACGCTCATTTATTATGAAAAGAAAACTTGTATTTGCTACCAATAATGCTCATAAACTCGACGAAGTAAGAGAAGTTGTAAAAGATAATTTCGAAATTCTCAGCCTGAAAGATATAGGTTGCTACGAAGATATAGCCGAACCGGGCGAAACACTCCAAGAAAATGCTTTAATTAAAGCCCGCTATGTAAAGGAGAAATACGGCTATGACTCTTTCGGGGACGATACCGGTCTGGAAGTGGAGGCTTTAGACGGCGCACCGGGAGTATATTCAGCGCGTTATGCCGGAGAGGGGCATGATGCAAAAGCAAATATGAAAAAACTTTTAGAAAATCTCAAAGGAATAGAGAACCGTAAAGCCTGCTTCCGTTCGGTAATTGCTCTTATTCTCGATGGAAAGGAATATTTGTTTGAAGGGCGGATAGACGGGGCGATCATAGAAGAAGAAAAGGGTAGCGCCGGATTTGGCTATGATCCTATATTTATGCCTGATGGATATAATGAAACCTTTGCCGAGCTTGGTATGGATGTCAAGAATAATATTAGTCATCGGGCTCTGGCTGTAAAAAAGTTATGCGAGTTTCTTAAAGGTATTTAATCCGGATATTAAAATCAAATATCGAACCTTATGAATATATGAAAAATGCAATCCTGTTTGTTTCACTATTCTTTTTTACTTTCAGCCTCAACGCTCAACAAAAAAAGATAACAGGTATTGTAACAAATAATAGCGGTGAGACATTGATAGGAGTAAATATACGTGTGAAAGGTACAAATAACGGAATTATTACAAATATTGACGGAGAGTATGAGCTTTGGGCTTCTGCAGAGGATATTCTGCAGTTTAGCTATATCGGTTATTTGTCACAGGAAACAGTAGTCGGTAATCGTGATCAGATAAATATCAGATTAGAAGAGTATTATGATGATTTAGGACTTCCCACTGAATATTATCACGGAGGTAATATATCAGGTTCGGCTCAGGCAACGTATACAGGAAAGACCTTTGGTTATGCTTTCGACGTCCGTTCTACGTTTCCTTACTGGTGGTCGTCGCGGAAGAATGATTACATCACTTTTTACGATAAAATAAAGGGCAGAAGCAGTTTTGGATTCAAAATGGCGAAAACCGACCCATCTGTGGATAACTGGAAAGTGAGTCTGTCTTTACAGGCAAATGTATTAAACCGCCTAATAGAATTTGACCGATTGCTATATATTCGCCCGTATCTTTACGCAGGCATTTATCTTGATACATATGATAAGCAAATAAAATCGCAGAACTTAGAATACGGAGGAGGAGTCGATATCAAAATTGACCGTCGCTGGACTTATATATTTAGTTTTACGGCAGGTTATCAGGGGTTTACCCGGCGCCACGAGAGTAATAATTTTTTTCTGGGTATCCGTGTGACACCCAGGCCGATACCTGTCATTTATTACTGATAGTCTTTGATTTCACATATTAAGTATCATTATTATTTGATACTCTTTTGCTTATAAAATTTAATGATTTAAAATAGCAGTTAAGATTTTTATTTCGTACTTTTGCACCGCCAAACAATAAGGCGTATACGAATCGCAACTAAATAACTTATATAAATCATACATTTTAAAAACATGGCATTAAAATTTATGACTGCTGAAGAGGCAGCCGCACTTATCAGCAACGGCGACAATGTGGGATGCAGCGGTTTTACACACGCCGGATGCCCAAAAGTAGTTCCGGGATTCATCGCTAAACGCGCCGAAGAAGAACATGCAAAAGGAAACCCGTTCAAAATCAATATTTTTACGGGCGCTTCTACAGGCGATAAGCTTGACGGGGTGTTGTCGCGAGCAAAAGCAATCAATTTCCGTGCTCCTTACCAGACTAACAAAAGCATAAGAGAGGCCATTAATAGCGGTGAAGTAAAATATTGCGATTTACATCTTTCCACTATGGCACAGGATATCCGTTACGGATATTACGGAAAAATAGATTATGCCATAATTGAAGCCTGCGACGTAACTGAAGACGGAGAAATTGTGCCTACCTGTGGTGTCGGTATCTCTCCGACTGTAAGCCGTCTGGCTAAAAAAGTAATAGTAGAACTTAATGAGTGGAATCCGAAAGAAATGCGTGGAATGCATGACATTCCGGAACCTTTGGATCCGCCTCATCGCAGAGATATTCCTGTATATGCCGTTCGCGACCGTGTAGGAAAAAACCATATAAAAATAGATCCTGAAAAAATAATCGTAGTAAAAACTAACGAACCGAATGAAGGCAGTGGTTTTGCTCCGGTAGATGAAGTAACAGCCAAAATCGGTGCAAATGTGGCCGCTTTCTTTGTGAAAGAAATGGCAGAAGGCCGTATGCCTAAGACATTCCTTCCGGTTCAGTCGGGAGTAGGTAATATAGCCAATGCAGTACTTGCAGCTATGGGGGATAGTAAGGAAATTCCTGATTTCGACGTATACACCGAAGTTATTCAGGATGCTGTTATCGGACTGATGGAATCGGGACGTGTTAAGTTTGCCAGCGGCTGTTCACTCACAGTAAGTAATCCGTGCATCGAACATATCTATCAGAATCTCGATTTCTTTAAAGATAAAATCGTTCTGCGTCCATCCGAATATTCAAACAATCCGGAAGTTGTACGCCGCTTAGGTGTTATCGCTATCAATACTGCTATCGAAGCGGATATTTATGGTAATGTCAACTCTACTCATGTAATGGGTACAAAGATGATGAACGGAATCGGAGGTTCGGGTGACTTTACACGTAGTGCTTATGTATCTATTTTTGTTACACCTTCTGTCGCAAAAGACGGTAAGATCAGTTCTATTGTACCGATGGTAACGCATGAAGATCATAGCGAACATTCGGTGAAGATCATAGTAACAGAATACGGAGTGGCTGACCTTCGCGGTAAATGTCCTACAGAACGTGCCCAGGAAATTATCAATAAATGCGCTCATCCAGATTATCGTCCTCTATTGCAGGAATATATCAAGAATGCACCTCAGGGCAATACTCATTTCGATATGTATAATGCTTTTGCGTTTCATGAAGCATTTCAGGAAACAGGTGACATGAAAAATGTTACATGGAGGAAACCAAAAAAAGCTTAACACATAAATATTGAACATTATATCTGAAGAAGCCTTTCGATTTCCAATCGAAAGGTTTTTCTTTGTAGTAAATATAGAGATTTATAAAAATGACAGTTCTCTACGAAGATAACCATATCATTATAGTCAATAAGGCTGTATCGGAAATAGTACAGGGCGATAAGACCGGAGATAAACCACTCTCAGAAATCGTAAAAGAATACCTGAAAGAAAAATATAATAAGCCGGGCAATGTCTTCTGCGGCGTAACTCATCGCCTTGACCGGCCTACAAGCGGTATTGTAGTTTTTGCCAAGACAAGCAAAGCTTTGCCCCGGCTGAACGACATGTTCAAGAATAAAGAAGTAAAAAAGACATACTGGGCAGTAGTAAAAAATACACCTAAAAAAACAGAGGGTACACTCAGGCATTATCTGGTAAGGAATGAGAAACAGAATAAATCATATGCATTCGATTCGGAAAAACGATTGTCGAAATTGGCAGTTTTACATTATAAACTTATTGCCAAGTCAGATAATTATAGTTTGCTAGAGGTAGATTTGGAGACAGGACGCCATCATCAGATACGTTGCCAACTAGCCAAAATAGGAAGCCCTATAAAGGGCGACCTGAAGTATGGAGCGGATAGGTCAAATCCCGACGGAGGTATAAATCTGCATGCCCGTAGTATATCATTTGTACATCCGGTATCTAAGGAACTTATACAAGTTACTGCTCCTGTTCCTGATGATAATTTGTGGCAGACTCTAGAAAAAACTGTACAGGAATAATTATACATATAAAACAATCTCAAACATATGACTATAACAGACCTTATATCTTCTGCCTTAAATATCAAGGCTTCACAAATAGATAAGACTATCGAATTACTCGATTCCGGTGCTACTATTCCTTTTATCAGCCGTTACCGCAAGGAAGTGACAGGAGGGCTGGACGAAGTTCAGATAGGAAATATAAAAGAACAAAACGATAAGTTGAATGAACTTGTCAAACGTCGCGAAACAATACTGAAATCGATAGACGAGCAGGAAAAACTTACACCGGAACTGAAAACCCGTATCGAAAACTGCTGGAACAGTTCAGAACTAGAAGATATTTACCTGCCGTATAAACCGAAACGGCAGACCCGTGCTGAAATCGCTCGAAAGAAAGGCTTGGAACCTTTGGCTAAAATAATTATGGCACAACATCCGGCGAGTGTTGAACCTCAAGCTAAGCCATATGTAAAAGGAGATGTAAAAGACATAAAAGAGGCGATTGCAGGAGCGTGCGATATTATTGCCGAATGGATAAATGAGGACGAATATGCCCGTAATTCAATCCGCAATCTTTTCGAAAGGGAAGCTGTAATTACATCCAAGGTAGTGAAAGGAAAAGAAGAGGAAGGAGATAAATACCGCGATTATTTCGACTTTTCAGAGAAACTGAGCAAGTCGTCTTCGCATCGTATTCTGGCTATCCGTCGTGGTGAATCGGAAGGTTTTCTGCGTGTCAATATATCTCCGGATGAAGATGCCGCATTGGAAAGGCTGGATAAACGTTTCCTGAAAGGAGATAATGATAATGAAGCTACCAACTATGTGGCTGATGCTATAGAAGATTCTTATAAACGTTTGTTGAAGCCGTCGATAGAAACCGAGTTTGCCGCACGTTCCAAAGAGAAAGCAGATGAGGAAGCTATCCGCGTATTTATTGAGAACCTGCGCCAGTTGTTACTCGCGCCCCCATTAGGACAGAAAAGAGTACTGGGCATAGACCCGGGGTATCGTACCGGATGCAAACTTGTATGCCTCGATGCAGAAGGCAATTTGTTGCACAACGAAACTATCTATCCACATCCACCACAGAATGAAACTTCGAAAGCTGCTGCTAAAGTATCCAAGTTGGTCACTACTTATAATATAGATGCGATCGCTATCGGTAATGGTACGGCCAGTCGCGAAACGGAACGTTTTATTACAAATATCCGTTATGAAAAGGAGGTGAAAGTCTTCGTTGTTAGCGAAAACGGCGCATCTATCTATTCTGCTTCGAAAACTGCCCGTGAAGAATTTCCCGATTATGATGTGACCGTAAGGGGGGCCGTTTCTATCGGTCGTCGACTAATGGACCCTTTGGCCGAACTGGTAAAGATTGACCCGAAATCGATTGGAGTAGGGCAGTATCAGCACGATGTAGACCAGACAAAACTGAAGAATTCACTCGATTTGACCGTGGAAAGTTGCGTAAACCTTGTAGGTGTTAATGTAAATACGGCTAGTAAGCATCTCTTGACATACGTATCTGGTTTGGGGCCTGTACTGGCGCAGAATATAGTAGATTACCGTGCTGCTCACGGTGCTTTCAAATCGCGTAAAGAATTGATGAAAGTAGCCCGTATGGGAGAAAAGGCATTCGAGCAGTGTGCCGGATTCCTTCGAATTTCCGAAGCAGAGAATCCATTGGATAACTCGGCTGTTCATCCTGAGAGTTACTATGTTGTAGAGAAAATGGCTAAGGACTTAAATTGTACAGTCAAAGACCTGATTCAAAATAAAGAATTAAAGAAATCACTCGATCTGAAGAAATATATAACCGATACAGTCGGTTTACCTACATTGAATGATATTATAGAAGAGTTGGACAAGCCCGGACGTGACCCGCGTAAAGGTATCAAGATGTTTGAGTTTGATCCGAATATACGTACTATCGAAGATTTACGCGAAGGTATGATTTTGCCGGGCATAGTAACTAATATTACCAACTTCGGATGCTTTGTTGATGTAGGTATTAAGGAAAACGGCCTTGTACATATATCGGAACTGGCCGACCGCTTTGTTTCCGACCCTAACGAAGTGGTATCGCTTCATCAGCACGTAGAGGTAAAAGTCTTATCTGTCGATTTAGGTAGAAAGAGGGTACAATTATCTATGAAGAAATAGAAAATTTAGAATAGTAAAATGGCCGGAAACTTTCTTCCGGCCATTTTACTATACTAAATTTATTTTATTGTTGCAGCAAATGTCTCGTTATTTCAATTTATATACAATTGGTATAGTAAAGTATACCGGAACCGCTACTCCGTTATTCTTGCCCGGTATCCATCTCGGCATACTCTTCACTACTCTCATTGCTTCTTTATCACATGTTTGGCTGATGCCTTTCAATAATTGGAGATTAGTAATTTCACCGGTTGGGCTTACTACGAAGCGTATTGTAACACGTCCCTGGATACCCATTTCCTGATCTACAACCGGATAGTCTATATTATCATATATATATTTATACATTTCTGCTTCTCCACCCGGGAATTGAGGCATAAACTGTGCACTAACAAAAACTTCGGGTTCTTTAGGGGCTCCCCCGCCTTGTCCGTCACCTACAACATCTCTTTCAAATTCTTTTCGTACGGCGTCGGCATCTGTAGAGCCTTTTTCCACTTCAAATGCTCCGATAGCAACTTTACTGCTGGTAAGATCAGCCATGTTTGTCATCGTTTCATCAGTGGCTTTATCATCTTCTACAATTTTAGGTGGTGTAAATTTTTGCATAGCCACATATTTTGGCGGTTCCGGAATAGTAGGCTGGATAACTTCCGGTTCGGCTACCTTATTATCCATTTCCATAATAGTTACTACTTCATCGTATTTTCCGGTATCTGCTTTGGCAGTAGCGGCATTTATAGTACTGATAATTGCAGGCAGACAGGATACAACAGCTGCGAACAGCACGATTATACCGAATGCAATAAGATGTCTCTTTGTTGAAGACTGGCGCAATTCAAAAGCTCCGTATGATTTATTTTTACCTTCGAAAATAATATCACACCATTCAGCGGAATTTAAGTTAGCTAAGTTTTTCATGACTATAAGTTTTATATGTTATTACTTCTTTTCCCCTTTTGTACCTAATAGATAGAGAATGGTATGAAATTCCATAAACAGGTGTAAATATTTTTTAAAATGATATGTATACAATCCTTTTTTGATACGGTTGACTTTATGTGAATTAATTATTAAAGCTCTGTATTTTTGTTATTTTTAGTTATTAATATTTCTCTAATCAATTCTTAAAATGCTACATTTGTGGCTTAAATAAAAAAGGAGCAAAAAGAAAAGGATATGTCTGATTCCATAGTTATAATACCTACTTATAACGAAAAGGAGAATATAGAAGCAATTATCAAAGCTGTTTTGGACTTGCCTAAAGTATTCGATATTCTGATTATTGACGACGGTTCTCCCGATGGCACTGCAGCCATTGTGAAGAAGTTGCAGTTGGAATATCCGGATCGATTGTTCCTTATAGAAAGAGCTGGCAAATTGGGATTGGGAACAGCATACATAGCAGGTTTCCATTGGGTGTTGGAACGCTCTTATCAGTATATCTTTGAGATGGATGCCGACTTTTCTCATAATCCTAAAGACTTGTTGCGGCTTTACGATGCATGTAAAATTGATGGTGCCGATCTGGCTGTCGGTTCCCGTTACTATAGTGGAGTCAATGTAGTGAACTGGCCAATGGGGCGTGTACTGATGTCATACTTTGCATCTAAATATGTACGCATTATAACCGGAATGAAGGTACAGGATGCTACCGCAGGCTTTGTCTGTTACAAGCGGGAAGTGCTCGAAACTATCGATCTTGACAATATCCTTTTCAAAGGTTATGCTTTTCAGGTGGAGATGAAATATACAGCCTATTGTCTGGGCTTTAATATAAAAGAAGTATCTATCATATTTGT
Source organism: Prevotella sp. 10(H) (assembly GCF_000711235.1). GTDB lineage: Bacteria > Bacteroidota > Bacteroidia > Bacteroidales > Dysgonomonadaceae > Dysgonomonas. The sequence continues at coordinate 583,085 of NZ_JOMI01000003.1, forward strand.
TAACCGTATGCTGGGAACATCAAAAATGAATTCCAGCATCTTTGCCGAAGGTGTTTTTGGCGTATTAAGGATGAGATTCAGACATTTATTCGGCGGTATAAAGAAAAAACAATAAAACTTGTTTATCTTTGCATCGGGTATATTAATTCAGAAGTATAAATGAAAATTATTTGCGTAGGTCTTAATTATCAGACGCACAATAAAGAAATGGGAAGGGCATTGTCTGATAAAGACGATGATCCGGTTTTGTTTATGAAGCCCGATACAGCTTTGCTTGCAGGAGATAAGCACAGATTTTATATACCTGATTTTTCATCTGATATTCATTACGAAGCTGAACTGGTGGTACGTATCGATAAAATGGGCAAGAATATAGCTGAACGCTTCGCTCATCGTTATTATAATGAGATAACACTCGGTATAGATTTCACCGCCCGTGATATACAAGCAGGACTGAAACAGAGAAGCCAGCCTTGGGAGATATCCAAAGCTTTCGATAATTCCGCTGCAACAGGCATATTTGTTCCAAAAGATAAATACGGAAAAGATATCCAGAGCCTTGATTTTCAATTGAAAAAAAATGATTTTCAGGTGCAATCGGCTAATACATCCGAAATGCTTCATTCTGTGGATAAAATTATTGCATTCGCAAGCCGTTTTTTTACTTTGAAAACAGGCGACCTTATATTTACAGGCACTCCTGCCGGGGTGGGAAAAGTTGAGGTCGGCGACAGGCTTGCGGGTATGGTTGAAGGCGATGAACTATTGGATTTACATATTTGTTAGAATATATATGTTAAATAATAAAATAAAAATAATAAATATCATAAATCGTAGTTATTAATAATACTGAAGGATATACAAGCTATTATAAACACCTTAACCAAATTAGAATTAATTACGTAAAAAATAAACAGTGGAATTAATGAAGAATCTTTTAAGAAAAGTCTTACTGGTAAATGTTTTTGCTATTACAACATTTAGTCTGACTGCTCAGGATAATATCAATCCTATACTGACAGCTGTGCCGTCGCTCTCTATTGCTCCTGATGCAAGGGGAGGAGGTATGGGGGATGCCGGAGTGGCTACTGCTCCCGATGTATACTCTCAACATTGGAATCCCGCAAAATATGCTTTTGCACCGAGTAAAGCCGGATTCGGGTTATCTTATACCCCATGGTTGAGAAAAATTATAAACGATATAGCTTTGGTTTATGGTGTAGGCTACTATAAGCTTGGAAATGAAAACAATCAGGCGTTGAGTGCTTCGGTTCGCTACTTCTCGGTAGGGGATGTTAGAATTGCTACCGAAGATGGCCGTTTTTCAGGACAGACGTTAAGCCCTCATGAGTTAGCGATCGATCTGGCATATTCCCGTAAGCTGACTGAAACTTTTTCCGGTTCGGTTACAGTACGATATATCCGTTCCGATTATTCGGGCGCCGATGAAGAAACTTCTCCGGGTAATGCGTGGGCTGCCGATGTAGCCGGTTATAACGAATCGTATATAAATATCGGTCAATCGGAAAGCTTACTTAGCTTCGGTTTTAATATTTCTAATATAGGAACAAAGATTGCTACTACAGGAGGCCCAAGAGATCAGTTCCTGCCTACCAATCTGCGATTGGGAGCATCATTAATGTATCCGTTAAACGAAGTAAGCACTTTATCATTCAGTGCAGATATCAATAAATTGTTGGTTCCTACACCGCCTGTACAAAAAGATGGCGAATTAGATGAGGATTTTCAGAAAAGGGTACAGGAATATAAAGATATCAGTCCTATTTCGGGTATTTTCAAATCGTTCGGTGATGCACCGGGGGGATTTTCCGAAGAGATGAAGGAAATCATGTGGTCTTTGGGTGCAGAATACGATTATGATAATAAATTCCGTGTGCGTACAGGTTATTTTTATGAAAATAAGATGAAAGGTAACCGTCAGTATCTGTCATTCGGAGCAGGATTCAAGCTTACTGCTTTCCAGCTCGATGTAGCTTATATGCTGGCTACGGCACAACAAAATCCGTTAGATCAGACGCTTCGTTTTTCTCTGGCGTTCGATATCGAAGGTATGAAGAATTTATTCAGATAATAAATAATGAAGATACGTGTAGGGTTTGGATACGATGTACACCGTCTTGCCGACAATCGCGACTTGTGGCTTGGAGGAGTAAAGATCGACCATACTCAGGGCCTAATGGGACATTCGGATGCGGATGTACTGATACATGCAATATGCGATGCTTTGCTGGGCGCAGCAAATCTGCGCGATATCGGATTCCATTTTCCCGATACTGCCGGAGAATATAAGGATATAGACAGTAAAATACTTCTTGCCAGAACGCTGGAAGTAATTACTGAAAAGGGATATGCAATAGGGAATATCGACGCTACTATTTGTGCCGAACGTCCTAAAATGAACCCGCATATTCCGCAAATGCAAAAGATAATGGCAGAGATACTGAAAATCTCTGAAAACGATATTTCTATTAAGGCAACTACATCCGAAAAGATGGGATTTGTAGGCAGAGAAGAAGGTTTTGCCGCATATGCCGTTGCACTTATAGAAAAACAGTAATAGTTAAACACAGTGTAAGATGAGTGTGAAACCTGTAATAGAGTTAACAGCTGACGGGTCTCACACTCTTTTTATTCCCGAACTCGACGAGCACTACCATTCGGTAAACGGCGCCGTACAGGAATCTACCCATGTATTTATTGAAGCAGGACTGAAACATTGCCTGAAAGATAAAATTCATATTTTCGAAGTAGGCTTCGGTACAGGATTGAATGCTTTTCTTACTTTATCAGCAACCCGAAATTTATCAAAGAAAATATACTACACTGCTATTGAAGCCTATCCTTTGGCGGAGGCTGTCATAAGTCAATTGAATTATGCGAATTCCTGCAATCCCCAAGAAAAGGAATTATATCATAAATTACATTCAGCCGATTGGAATAAAGAAATTGAAATAACGGATAATTTTTATTTAAAAAAAATACAGTCTGATTTTACAAATTTCGATTTCAAAAAAATAACCGATAAAATCGATCTGATTTACTTCGATGCATTCGCACCCGACAAACAACCGGATATGTGGACGCAGGAAATTTTCGATAAACTTTACACTGTTTCTGCCGATGATTGCATACTGGTTACATATTGCGCAAAAGGTGTTGTACGACGGATGATGCAGCATCCAGGATATTCAACAGAACGCTTGCCCGGCCCTCCTGGAAAGAGAGAAATGCTGCGGGCAGTGAAACATACATGATGTTATTTACCGTTAAGCTTTTCCAGCCTTTTTCCCATCTTATAAAAGTTGTCTATCTTTGCACTTCGAATTAAGATAAAAATGAAAATAGGCAATATAAACTTCCCTGAAAATCCGGTATTTCTTGCACCTATGGAGGATGTGACGGATATGGGATTCCGGCTGATGTGTAAACGCTTCGGTGCAGATATGGTATATACAGAATTTGTATCGAGTGATGCGCTTATACGCCATGTGAACAAGACAAAGGCAAAGCTGACTATCAGTGACGAAGAACGTCCTGTAGCCATTCAAATATACGGGCGTGAAGTGGAAGCAATGGTAGAGGCCGCAAAAATATGTGAAGAAGCCAATCCTGACATACTGGATATAAATTTCGGCTGTCCCGTAAAAAAGGTAGCAGGGAAAGGAGCCGGTTCGGGTATGATGAGGACACCCGACTTAATGGTGGAAATAACGAAGGCTGTTGTAAATGCTGTGAAAATTCCGGTGACAGTAAAGACTCGCTTAGGCTGGGATAATGATTCTAAAATCATTTTTGAACTGGCAGAACGATTACAGGATACAGGTATACAGGCTTTGACAATTCACGGACGTACCCGTTCGCAGATGTATACGGGAGAGGCTGACTGGTCATTGATAGCCGCTGTGAAAAATAATCCGCGAATGCACATACCTATTATTGGCAACGGTGATGTAACAACGCCCGAGATATGTAAAAGGCGTTTCGAAGAAACAGGTGTAGATGCTATAATGATAGGGCGGGGGAGTATCGGCTGTCCGTGGATATTTCAGGATATAAAGTCATACATTTCTAAGGGTGAAGTGCCTGTTAAAAAAGAGTTTACATGGTATGTCGATATTCTCAAAGAGTTGATCAATAAAAATATAGCCCATTCGGGTGAACGTGGCGGCATTATACATAGCCGCCGTCATTTGGCTGCAAGCCCTTTGTTTAAAGGTATCCCCGATTTTAAGAAGACGCGAGTAGCTATGCTTCGTGCAGATTCGGTCGAAGAACTATTTTCAATTATTGATAGTATACCTGTTCAGTTTGATATATAATTTCGTATTTTTGTACCTCTAAAAAATTACACTCCGATCATGGAACAGAAACTATCGATTTACAATACACTTACACGCACAAAAGAAGTTTTTGAACCGCTGCATGCTCCTCACGTGGGAATGTATGTCTGCGGTCCTACAGTATATAGCGATGCCCATCTGGGGCATGCCCGTCATGGCGTAACCTTTGATTTATTGTTCAGATACCTGCAGCATATCGGTTACAAAGTGAGATATGTAAGAAATATAACGGATGTAGGTCATCTCGAAAATGAAGAAGGAAGCGGAGAGGATAAGATATCTAAAAAAGCACGTCTCGAACAGCTTGAGCCTATGGAAGTCGTGCAGTACTACAGCAACCGTTACCATAAGGTGATGAACGACCTGAATACATTACCGCCGTCTATCGAGCCGCATGCATCGGGGCATATTATCGAACAGATAGAATCCATAAACGAAATACTGAAAAACGGCTATGCATACGAAAGTAACGGTTCGGTTTATTTCGATGTAGAGAAGTACAATAAGGATTACGATTATGGTATCCTTTCGCACCGCAACATAGAGGAAATGCTGAATACTACCCGTGAACTCGACGGACAGGATGAAAAGCGCAGTAAAGTCGATTTTGCCCTATGGAAAAAGGCATCTCCCGAGCATATTATGCGCTGGCCTTCACCGTGGAGTGTGGGTTTTCCCGGCTGGCATCTCGAATGTTCTACAATGAGTATCAAATATCTGGGAAAAGAATTTGATATTCACGGCGGAGGGTTAGACCTTATGTTTCCTCACCATGAATGCGAGATAGCTCAGAATACTGCTATGGAAAAGCATCAGGTGGTAAAATACTGGATGCACAACAATATGATTACTATTGGAGGCCAGAAAATGGCACGTTCACTGGGTAATTTCATCACTTTAGAACAATTGTTTGCGGGTGAGCACGAACTGTTGGAGAAAGCATACAGCCCGATGGTTGTCCGCTTCTTCATTTTGCAGGCGCACTACCGAAGTACTGTCGATTTCAGCAATGAGGCATTACAAGCAGCAGAAAAGAGCCTTTCGCGTTTGCTTGAATCATACAGCCGCTTGGATAAATTAATTGTATCGGAAACATCCACAGTAGATATAAAAGATATTCGTCAGAAAAGCTATGATGCCCTCAATGACGATCTGAATTCGGCTATCGTTATTGCTCATCTTTGCGAAGCCAGTACAACGATCAATTCGGCTATTGCAGGTAATATATCTCTGACAAAGGAAGATGTTGCCGAATTAAAGGATTTGTTCGATACATTCCTATTCTCGATACTTGGTATCCGTAACGAAACTGCTTCGGCAGGAAATAATGAAGCGTTTGGAAAAGCTGTAGACCTGTTACTCGATATCCGCCAAAAGGCTAAAGAGAATAAGGATTGGGCTACTTCCGACCAGATACGCAACGAACTGGCTAAAGCCGGATTTGAAATAAAAGACGGCAAAGACGGTGCAGAGTGGAAACTGAAGTAAAAAAACTGATATAGTTAATGGGCGGAAGGATATTACATTATCTTTCCGCTCTGTTTTTGTTACCTTTGTTGGATAGCTGGAATTGAACCTTCTTTATGTTATTCTGTTCATAATACATACACATATAAATTATATAATGATATGATTATTACGATGTCGCCTGCCAAACTTCAGGACTTTAAGTCGTCCGTATCGGTAAAGAAATCAACAACACCGCTATATGCAAAGGAAGCCAAAGAATTATATGAATCGATGGAAAGGCTGTCCGCTTCGGAAATATCATCACTGATGAGTATCAATCCGCAACTGGCTCACGATGTATATCAGTATATACATGCATACCCATTGGCTAAAACACCTCAACGTCAGGCAGCTTTGGCTTATAACGGTATATCATATCAGGGACTGGATGCAAAGACATTTTCGGATAAGGACTGGGAGTTTGCACAGAAGCATCTCATTCATGTATCGGGCCTTTACGGAGTGCTTCGCCCATTGGATCTGATTAAACCGTACCGCTTGGAAATGCAGATACCATGGCCTAATGACAAAGGCAAAGATTTATATGCTTTCTGGTCGGATACGATAAGCAAATATCTGGCTAAGCAAATGAGTGCAGACGATAACGTATGGATTAATCTTGCCTCAAAAGAATATGCAAAGGCTGTAAACCGTAAATTATTACCAAAAGGATATAAAGTAATAACGCCCATATTCAAACAGCAAACCGATAATGGCGGTTATAAACAAATCGTAGTATACGCCAAGAAAGCGCGCGGTATGATGACCCGCTTTATCATTCAGAATCAGATAAAGGATGTTGAGCATCTGAAAGGATTCGATACCGAAGGTTATGTGTTTGCACCTCAGCTTTCGGACGATAAAGAATGGGTATTTATAAGATAAAGCTATTTCTATTTTACACGAAAATCTTATAAGCCGTGGCTTGTAACTTGTCACTATTTTAAATAACTTTGCGCTGCGAGAAAAATCACAATTAAAAATAAAAAATAAGATGAAAAAAGTAGTATTGATTCGCCATGGTGAAAGCGTTTGGAATAAAGAAAACCGCTTTACAGGATGGACAAACGTAGACTTGTCGGAAAAAGGAGTAGAAGAAGCAACAAAAGCCGGAAAACTATTGAAAGAAGAAGGCTTTAAATTTACACTGGCTTATACTTCTTATCTGAAAAGAGCGGTAAAGACATTGAATAACATCCTTGACCAGATGGATCTTGACTGGATTCCGGTTGAAAAAACATGGCGGTTGAATGAAAAGCATTACGGTATGCTTCAAGGCTTGAACAAGGCCGAAACTGCTGAAAAATACGGCGACGAACAAGTATTGGTTTGGAGAAGAAGCTACGACGTGCCGCCTGCACCGCTAGATCCTAGTGACGAGCGTTCTGCTTCGCAAGATCCACGTTATGCATGCGTGCCTAAAGCATATATCCCTGAAACAGAAGCATTGAAAGAAACAGTAGAGCGTATTCTTCCTTACTGGATGGAAGTTATATATCCGTCGTTGATGTGCCATGATGAAATCATTGTTGCTGCTCACGGAAACAGTCTTCGCGGTATCATTAAGTATCTGAAAGGAATTTCTGATGAAGATATCGTAAGTTTGAACCTGCCTACTGCAGTACCTTATGTTTTCGAGTTCGACGATGATTTAAACCTTGTAAAAGATTATTTCCTCGGCGATCCTGAAGAAATCAAAAAACTGATGGATGCCGTTGCTAATCAGGGCAAAAAGAAATAAATAACCCAATATAACAGAAGAGAGCATATATCTAAAAAATATATGCTCTTTATTTTTTATAAAGCTAGGAAAATAAAAACAAAACGATTATCTTTGCACCGCTTTTATAAGCCCGTACGTGTGATGGGAATGAGGAAGCAATCCTTAATTTGAGTAACACATTTTAAAATTAAAAAATGAAAACATTTGAACTAAAAGGCGAAGTAAGAACAGACCTTGGCAAAAAAGCAACTAAAGCTTTCCGTAAAGAAGACAAAATCCCTGCTGTAATTTATGGCGGAGAAAAAGCTGACGCAGCTATTCACTTCGTTGTCACAAACAGCGATGTGCGTAAATTGATCTATACTCCTGAAATTTTCCTGGTAGACCTTGCTGTAGGAAAAGACAGTTATAAAGCAATATTGAAAGATGTTCAGGTGCATCCTGTAACAGACGAAATACTTCATCTGGACTTTCTTCATGTATTCGAAAGCAAACCTATCGTTATCGATGTACCGGTTGTGCTTGACGGACTTGCAGAAGGTGTGAAGGCAGGGGGTAAGCTTTCTCTCGACCTGCGTAAACTGAAAGTAAGGGCTAACTACGATAAAGTTCCTGAAAAAGTACATATCGATGTTACAAATCTTGCTCTTGGTAAATCTGTACAGGTAGGTGAACTTCATTTCGAAGGTCTTGAACTGCTGAATGCTAAAAATGCAGTAGTTTGCCGCGTACAGTTGACTCGTGCAGCAAGAGGTCTTGCAGCTAAGAACGGCTAATATTAATTATGAATAATGAGTTATGAATTATAAGTGTTCGAAAACTCTTGTAACTTGTAACCCGTAACTCGTAACTAAAATGAAATATTTGATTGTCGGCTTGGGCAATATTGGTAGAGAATACGAATATACCCGCCACAATGTAGGATTCAGAGTATTGGACGCTTTAGTTAAAGCGTCCAATACTGTTTTTGCAGACAGGCGATATGGCTTTGTTGCCGAAATGAAGGTAAAGGGGCGTATGCTTATTCTGCTCAAGCCGTCTACATATATGAATCTCAGCGGTAATGCAGTCCGTTACTGGTTAAATAAAGAAAATATTCCGATCGAAAATATGCTTGTTGTTGTCGACGATCTGGCTCTGCCATTCGGTACATTACGGCTCAAAGGTAAGGGTAGTGATGCCGGTCACAATGGGCTTAAGCATATACAGACAATTCTGAGCACACAGGAATATGCGCGTTTGCGCTTTGGCATAGGAAGCGATTTTCCCAGAGGAGGACAGGTAGATTATGTGCTGGATGATTTTTCGGATGAAGAAGAAAAAGAGCTTCCTGCCAAGTTGGAAACCTGCGGAGAAATAATAAAGAGTTTTTGTCTTGCAGGCATACAAAACACCATGAATCAATATAACAATAAATAGCTGATAGCTTATAGCTGTTAGCTTTTATTCTTGTAACTCGTATCTGCCCGCAGGGCGAAGTAACTTGTAACTAAAATATGAAAGAACCAAAGAATGAAGTGCGGATAGATAAATGGCTTTGGGCAGTACGGCTGTTTAAAACGCGGTCCATTGCTATAGAAGCCTGCAAGAAAGGACGCATAACCATTAAGGGGGTAATTGTAAAGCCGTCACGGACGATTAAAGTTGGTGATGTGATTGAAGTGCGCCGTGCTCCTGTAACATATTCGTTCGAGGTGCTTGCCTTATCCGAAAACAGAATGGGAGCGAAGCTTGTTCCTGAATTTATGCGGGATGTAACACCACCGTCGCAATTGGAAATACTGGAAATGTCAAAGATGTCCGGTTTTGTCGACAGGGCGCGTGGTACGGGTCGACCGACCAAGAAAGACCGCAGGGAACTGGAGCAGTTTACAGACGATTATTCTTTTTTCGATGACTGGGATCTGGAGGAAGAAGATTGAAATACGAGATAAGGATGAAGTTAATTTCATCCTTATTTTTTTATTCTGTTAATAACTTCCTGGCAAAATAGTATGACGTTTTCTTTAATTCTATATCTTTGTTTTTAGTTTGGTGTCACAAATCTGCATGCCGGATAAGTGATGAAAAGGGAATCAGGTGAAAGTCCTGAACAGTCGCGCTGCTGTAAGCTCCGATAAGCGTTTGTGCAAATCCTCAAGCCACTGTTTCGATATCTTAGAAGCGGGAAGGTAGTACAAAACGGGAGTAAGTCAGAAGACCTGCCAATATAACATTTTCATCTTTCGCGAAAAAGGATTGAAAACACGAATTATTATTCGTAAATATTAAATCGGTGATTATTAAGATGGGCTGTGTTTTTAGAAAACATAATTCATTCTGTAATTGCAAAATTATCAGAATTAAAAGTAATGGAAAAGATATGTGGCAAATGTGCTGCTGTATTTGTTTGCAGGCAGGATAAAGTAGAATTGTGTCATTGCAGCAAGATAAAACTCAGGGAAGGAATAAGACAGTATATAAAAGAAAATTATGCTAATTGCTTATGCTCTAAATGCCTGGAAGAAACAAATAATAATTTTTATCCATTAGATGTAAATCCGGAATTTTTGAATAAGAATAAAATAAATGAATTGTAATGAACTATAAAACAACTGAATAGCAAAAACTTGTTTTTAATTTACAATTTATTATAAAATTAGTCATTAATTCGTTTAATTGTATAGGTAAGTTTCCTTAAATTTGAAGTTAGAAAAACATCCCTGCTACGTACGATTGAGGCAGGTTGTATCGGTTTATAATCTCCTGTTTGTGTATAAAAACAAGCGGGAGGTTGTAGACTGAAAAGTATGCAGATAAATAGAAAAATAATAATAATAAACAAATCAAACATGTTACAGGAATTTACTTTAGGAGAAGGTAAAGCAATAATTAACTTCACACTCAAATACTGCGACACGCGGCAGAAAATACTTAACAGTTACGGTTTTCACAGAGTAATAGAAGTCTTTCTTCAAAAGCTGAAGAAAGAAGAAGTGATCATTTACGAATATTACATCAAAGAATTCAAGACTGATGAGGAATTTGAAAAAACACTGATAGAAGCATTTAAATTATTGACAGTCTGCAATCCGGATGAGGTTCAGAATGTACATAACAAATATGCTATCTTCTTCAACGATAAGAATCTGTTCATAGAATTGATAGAACTTTTATATGGTTTCTGGCGCAGGCTCGAACGTTATACTATTGTGCATAACAGTACAATAGGTAACGGGCTTCAGAGTGTACGTTTTATGCAGGCTAACGAATTGTTCAACGAATTGGTTCTGTCTATTTACCGCCGTATCGAAGAAACTGTTATCGGGTACCAATACAGGGTATACCGTCAGCTTAATGCAGGGGCCAATGCAGCGCTAACATTGAGTGATATCAACTGGAATTGTCCTGTGGAATATAACGGACTGACATCTATTCCATTTATTACCGGAGTAATGTTCAAACCGCCGTTTTTCTCATATACCAAGAGAAATACACGCGACGGTATATTCCATGAGCATCAGGAAAACCCGATAGAAAATGTAGTACTCAACGAAGACGATTTCTTCCTTTTCCCTGCCAAGGTAGGCAGTATGCTGACCTTTGTATACTTCCATAAAGACTTTATGGTACACGGATTTTCTTTGTCTAACCTCTTCGAACTTGCAAAAGAAGACGAATATATAGGAAAGAAGCCGGATATTATCTATGTTTTCGGGTATCCCGACGGGCATGAAGAGAAACGTACTTTCTATTATAAAGACAAAAAGAATGATATCCTTATCGGCTACGCAAACCATTGCGACGATATCGACTATTTCGGATATATGAAGAAAATGCTCCTCACCCTCCACAATGTGAAGCAAATGGAGAAAAACCGCCTGCCTATACACGGTGCAATGGTAAATATCGCATTGAAGAACGGTAAAGAAGCCAATATCGTGATCATGGGCGATAGCGGTGCCGGAAAATCGGAAAGCCTCGAAGCATTCCGTACGCTGAATGAAAAATATATCCGCCATATGCGTATCATTTTCGACGATATGGGATATCTGAATAAAGAAAAAGACGGCAGCATTAAAGGTTATGGAACAGAAATCGGAGCGTTTGTGCGTATCGATGACCTCGATCCTACTTATGCCTTCGAACAACTGGAAAGAGGTATTTATACAAATGCCGACAAGGTAAATGCCCGTATAACAATACCTGCTGCTACCTATGATGTAATTATGAAAGGCTATAAAGTAGATTACTTCCTATATGCTAACAACTATACCGATTCTGATACAAAAATCAAGTTCTTCGATCATCTCGATGAAGCGATAGAAGTATTTGAGGCAGGTGCGCGCAAGGCGAAAGGCACTACTACCGAGAAAGGCCTTGTGACATCTTACTTTGCCAATCCGTTCGGGCCTGTACAGGAAAAAGAATTAGCCGGAAAGCTTATTCAGCAGTTCTTTGCCGATATGAGTAAAAACGGTGTCAAGATCGGTGAGATTTATACATCGCTCGCTATAGAAGGCAGGAGCAAGGACGGCCCGCGCGAAGCAGCCGAAGAATTGTTTACACTGATTAACGATTAAAATATATCAACCCCTGAAAGTTGGCTCAGAAAGCTTTCAGGGGTTGAATTATACCGGATAATTGTTAACGAAAATAAAGATTTAACAATTATATAAACTTAAGACTGTTTATTCTGTTTTACGGATATACTACTAAATAATCATAATAAATAATATCAGACTATGAATAATTTACCGCAATCTTTGATGCACAACAATATCAAGTTGCTGGGTGACATGCTGGGGAAAACCATCAGTGAAGCCAAAGGACAGGATATGGTTGATCTGATAGAAACAATCCGCAGGCTTTCCAAAGCTTCGCATTCTGGAGATATCGAGGCGCATAAATCATTGGTAAAAACCTTACAGAATCTTAAAGATGAAGAGTTTTTGCCTGTTGCGCGTTCTTTCAACCAGTTCCTGAACCTCACCAATACAGCAGAGCAATATAATAGTGTATCGCCTCATGCGCAGGGTGCAGAGAATCCGGTAAATTTTCCTGAAATATATAAGAAGCTGAAAGCAGCCGACCTGAGTGATGAGAAAATAATAGAGGCAATAGAAAACATATCTATCGATCTTGTACTTACTGCTCATCCTACAGAAATAAACAGGCGTTCACTTATCAATAACCTTAACCAGGTAGATCATTGCCTTGCACTGCTCGACCACGATGATTTGGCAAATTACCAGAAAGTACAGATACTGCTTCGTCTGAAACAATTAATAGCACAGTACTGGTACACGGATGAAATCCGCCAGAACCGCCCGACCCCGAACGAAGAAGCAAAATGGGGATACGAAGTGGTGGAGAATAGTCTATGGTTTGCAGTTCCGGCTTACATCAGGGAACTGGACGACCAGATAAGAAATACAATATCGTACCGTCTTCCGATAGATGCGCGCCCAATCCGTTTTTCATCATGGATGGGAGGCGACCGCGACGGTAATCCGAATGTGACGGCAAAAATAACACACGAAGTATTGCTCGACAGCAGGAAACGGGCAGCCAAATTATTCCTGTCCGATATAGAAGTGCTTGTTAAAGAGCTTTCTATGGCGACCTGTACTTCCGAGTTCAGGGATTATATAAAGGATTATGAAGTTCAGGAACCGTATCGCGAACTGATGAAGCGCCTGAGAACAAGGCTTAGGGCAACGATAGCATATCTCGATGCACGAATAGAAGGAAAAAATCCGGAACTGACAGAAGATATATTTATTCATAACGACCAGTTGTGGGAGCCGTTGAATGAATGTTATAAATCGTTGGTAGCATGCAGGATGCAGATCATAGCAGATGATAAGCTGCTGGATACTATGCGTCGCATACGTTGCTTCGGGCTTACATTGACCCAACTCGATATCCGTCAGGAAAGTACCGTACATACAGAAGCCTTATCCGAGATTACACGATATTTGGGCTTAGGAGATTACGAGACTTGGTCGGAAGAAGACAAACAGGCATTTTTAATAAAAGAACTGAATTCAAAACGTCCTCTTATCCCGCGTAACTGGGAACCGGGACCGCAGACGAAGGAAGTACTGGATACATGCCGTGTAATAGCAGAGACTCCGGTCGGCTCTATCCCGACATACGTAATCTCGATGACGCGTACACCGTCCGATATACTGGCGGTATATCTGTTGCTGAAAGAAGCGGATTGCCCGTATACATTGCCTGTAACTCCATTATTCGAAACGTTGAACGACCTCAATAATGCGAACGGTATTATGCAGCAATTGTTTAATATCAGCTGGTACAGAGGCGTTATTGAAAATAAGCAAATGATAATGATCGGTTATTCCGACTCGGCAAAAGATGCAGGTTCCCTTGCAGCAGGCTGGGCGCAGTACCATGCACAGGAAGCACTGATTAAGACTTGTCAGGAAGCTGGAATTGCACTGACACTGTTTCATGGACGCGGCGGTACTGTCGGTCGTGGCGGCGGCCCTGCCAAAGTAGCTCTTTTCTCACAACCTCCGGGTTCGCTGAAAGACGGGTTGCGTGTAACAGAGCAGGGAGAAATGATACGTTTCAAACTCGGCTTGCCCGATCTGGCGATCAAAACATTATCATTATATGCAGACGCAATATTGGAAGCAAATCTTTTGCCTCCTCCTGCACCTAAACAGGAATGGCGCGATCTGATGGATCAGTTGTCGGATATTTCCTGCAAAAGTTATCAGGGACTTGTACATAAAGACCCCGATTTTATTCCGTATTTCTATCAGGCAACACCAGAAGCCGAACTTGCACGTTTGCCGCTCGGCTCTCGTCCTGCAAAACGCCGTCCGAACGGTGGAGTTGAAAGCTTACGTGCTATCCCGTGGATTTTCGGATGGACGCAAAACAGACTGATGCTTCCGGCATGGCTGGGCGCAGGGGAAGCATTGCAGCAGGCAATCGATGACGGAAAGATGGATATACTGAAGAGCATGTATAAAGACTGGCCTTTCTTTGGTACACGTATCAGCATGCTCGAGATGGTCTTTGCTAAAGCCGACTCGCGTATGTCGGAATATTATGACGACCGGCTGGTAGAGCCAAGGCTGCTCGATATAGGCAAAAAGCTCAGAAGCCAGTTGAAAAACGATATAAATACAATACTCAGAATATCAGAGGATGAATACCTGATGGAAGGATTGCCGGAAGTGGCCGAAAATATTGCCATGCGTAATATATATACCAATCCGCTGAATCTTTTGCAGGTAGAATTACTATACCGTACCAGAAAAGACGATGTACATTCATCCGAACTCGAACTTGCCCTGATGATAACAATATCGGGAATTGCGGCAGGTATGCGTAATACCGGATGATAAAACAGAAAGCTGGATGCCGTTGTAAAGATTATATTTGGGTAGATTATAATTTTTTGATAGGTAAAAGCTTTTGCATGCCGACAACAGGGAAGCCATAGATATAAGAACGGCTGTGATCAAGCGGTATTTTTATTCTAAGCTATATTTTTTCTGAAATAAGGGAATCGTGGCAGTATCAGATGGATATGCTGGTGCTGCACATGTATGACCTAAGCACGTCGATGAAAAGAAAAATTAGCCTGGTACCTGTAAAATAAGTGATAATATATAATTCGGATATATAAAAAAATGCATGTGGAGAACATAATTTATCCGAATTTCGGTTTTGTTAATTAAAATTATAAACTGTTTCTTAATCTATGTTTAAACCTTTGTATTTAATGGGTTTTTACTTAATTTCGAAAGAAGATTAAATCACGCTATGCAATATAAAATTACGGCTCCGAAAGCCTTAAATTCGACCATACAGCTGCCTGCATCGAAAAGCATCAGTAACAGGGCGCTTATATTAAATGCACTGAGTTTGTTTCCGTCCAAGTTGATTAACTTATCTGATTGTGACGATACGAATGTGATGGCAGATGCTTTTACTTCGGGCAGTAACCTTATAGATGTGAAAGCGGCTGGAACTTCGATGCGATTCCTTACTGCATTTCTGGCGATTACACCGGGAGAGTGGATTATAACAGGTACCGAACGCATGAAAGAACGGCCTATCAATCTACTTGTAGATGCGCTGATATCGTTAGGTGCACGTATACAGTATCTGGGAAATGTAGGCTATCCACCCCTGAAAATAAAAGGGACTTCATTGAATGGCGGTGAGATTTATTTATCGGGTGATGTAAGTTCGCAGTTCATTTCAGCCTTGCTGATGATTGCCCCTACAATGACAAAAGGACTGACAATACATCTCGAAGGTGATATTATCTCTGTTCCTTACATTAAACTTACGCTGGGCATGATGGCTCAGTTCGGTGTAAAAACACACTGGGACGGACGGACGATAAAGATACATCCTGAAGAATATAAGACATTGAACTATACAGTCGAGTCTGACTGGTCGGCAGCTTCGTATTGGTACGAAATGGTTGCTCTGGCAGATGAAGCGCGTGTGGAACTTAAAGGCTTGTTTAAAAACAGCATGCAGGGAGATTCCAAAGTTGCGGAGCTATTTCTCGATCTGGGAGTATCTACGGAATATACGAAAGACGGCGTAATACTGAAAAAGGCCGGAAAGGTAACAAAAAAGATGTTCCATAATTTTGTCAATGAGCCCGATCTGGCGCAGACTTTTGTCGTAACATGCTGCATGATGGGGATACCTTTTATGTTTACAGGTCTTCAAACACTGAAGATAAAAGAAACCGACCGTATAGAGGCACTGAAAGCCGAGATGAAGAAACTCGGTTATTTACTTTACGACAGCGAAAACAGCATATTGGAATGGAACGGTGAACGTTGCGACCCGGAAGCCGAGCCGGTAATAAAAACATATGAAGATCACCGTATGGCAATGGCTTTTGCCCCGGCTGCAATAAAACTGGGGCATATTAATATAGCGCATCCTAAGGTGGTGACTAAATCTTATCCTCGTTTTTGGGACGATCTCAAATCGGTAGGATATGTAATAGAAGAGGGCGAATAATATCAGTCTAAACGATATCCGTACTGGCGGAGCAGGTTGTCCCTGCTTCGCCAGTCTTTTTCTACCTTGACGAATATTTCTAAGAATATCTTTTTGTCAAAAAAATGTTCCATATCCTTTCGGGCAGTAGTGGCTACTTTTTTCAGGGCGGCACCTTTATGTCCTATTATGATCCCCTTTTGCGTATCGCGTTCTACAACAATAAGTGCCCTTATATTTATAATCTTTTTCTCTTCCTTAAATTCTTCTACTATAACTTCCACTGCATATGGCACTTCTTTCTGATAATAGAGAAGTATTTTTTCGCGGATGATTTCCGTAACAAAGAATCGTGCCGGACGGTCTGTCAGTGCATCTTTTTCAAAATACGGCGGAGATTCCGGAATTAAATCCAGTATCCTTTTCTTTACCATATCTACATTGAATTTATTTAATGCGGATATCGGATATATTTCAGCTTTAGGCAGTAGTTCTTTCCATTGTCCGACCAATGTTTCCAGTTCCTGCTGGTTGGTCTGGTCTATCTTGTTTATCAATAAAAGGACAGGGGCGTCTACTTTCTGTACCTTATGGAGAAACTCTTCGTTTTTATCGGTTTTTTCGATTACATCCGTCACATACAGTAATACATCTGCATCTCCCAATGCAGATTCGGAAAAATTGAGCATTGTTTCCTGCAATTTATAGTTGGGGCGCAAAACCCCCGGTGTATCGGAATAAACCACCTGATAATCTTCAGTGTTGACTATACCGAGTATACGATGACGGGTTGTCTGTGCTTTGGAAGTGATAATAGAAACTTTTTCGCCGACAAGCAGGTTCATTAGGGTCGATTTGCCGACATTAGGATTACCAACAATATTTACAAATCCGGATTTATGCATTCGATGTATATTCTTTGTTATTTGAGGACAAAAGTACTAAATAGTTACGAATAACGTTGGTAAGGATAGAATTATGATGCAAAGATTTACTATTTTTGCAGACGTAAATATACTTATAATGAAAAAAATAACCTGCGCTTTATTCGACATGGACGGCGTGATGCTCGATACCGAAAGTCAGTACGATATATTTTGGAAAGATGCCGGCAAGAGATACGGCATAGATATACCTAACTTCGAGAAAGTGATAAAAGGTACTACCTTGCCCAATATTCTTAAAAAGTATTTCTCTGAGTTTACAAAAGAACAACTGGATATTCTTGTGGAGGAGATAGATAAATTCGAACAGCAAATGGTGTATCCTGAAATTCCCGGTTCGATAGCCTTTGTAAATAGCCTTAAAGCCTTGGGGATGAAAGTGGGTTTGGTTACCAGTTCCGGAATTACCAAACTGAAAGAAGTGTATAAGGTAAAGCATTTCGATACGCTTTTCGATACCATTGTTTACGATGCGCGTATAACACATGGTAAGCCTGCACCTGATTGCTATCTGCTAGCTGCAAAAGATCTCGGTGTAAACCCTGAAGAATGTGTGGTATTTGAAGATTCATTTGCCGGAATAGAATCCGGTCTGGCGGCGGGTATGACAGTCATCGGTCTTTCTACTACTCACCCTGCCGAAAAAGTGAAAGAAAAAGGAGTAAAAGAAATTTCTGATTTTACAGAAATGAATTACGACAAGTTATTGGAACTGGTTAAATGACAGCCTTAATCTTAAAAGGACATAAGCGTCTGTAACTTGTTACTATTTTTACTACTTTTGCATCTCAAAATACAGAATAATGCATAAACATGATCTTTGCTGTGTAGGGCACATCACTTTGGATAAAGTTGTTACGCCCAAACGGACGGTGCATATGCCCGGAGGCACGGCTTTTTACTTTTCGCAGGCTATCCGCCATTTCGACGATATAGATTATTTTCTGGTAACGTCACTCGCAGAGTCGGAAATGAGAGTTGTAGACGATCTGCGGTCTAAAGGTGTCGATACACAGGTTATTCCCAGCCGAAACTCAGTATATTTCGAAAATATTTACGGAGAAAATCAGGATAATCGTACACAGCGGGTTTTGGCAAAAGCCGACCCTTTTTCAATAGACGGCTTTAAGGATGTAGATGCAAAGATATTTCTTTTGGGCGCATTGCTTGCCGATGATTTTCCGCTCGAATTGCTTGAATTCCTTTCCACAAAAGGTTTAATTGCTGTAGATTCGCAGGGTTATCTGCGTGAGGTTCGCGATCAGAATGTTTACCCGATAGACTGGAAGAATAAATTGGAAACACTGAAGCATGTGCATATACTGAAAGTCAACGAACTGGAAATGGAAGTGCTGACAGGTTCATCAGATATTAAACAGGCAGCACAGCAATTATACGATTGGGGCGTGAAGGAAGTCCTTGTTACTCTCGGCAGCATTGGTTCAGTTATTTACGACGGAAAAGAGTTTTATAAAATACCTGCGTACAAGCCGACCGAAGTGGTCGACGCTACAGGTTGCGGCGATACGTATGTAACAGGATATCTGTACAAGCGTGCAAAAGGAGCAGGCATAGAAGAAGCCGGAAAGTTTGCCGCAGCTATGGCAACAATAAAAATCGAAGGGTCGGGACCTTTCTGCGGAACAAAAGAAGATGTGGAAAGAAGGATAAATACGGCGGAGAATATTTTTCCGGAGTTGTAAGAGGTTATAAATATCATATATAATAAAAAAGCATCCGTTATGAGGATGCTTTTTGTTTCTGTTATAATGTATTTCTTATTTACTTTCTCAATGCTTTGCCAAAAGCAGCGATAATTACAATACATCCGCCTAATAATCCGACAGCCAGATAAGCCCATTCCAACCCGTAACCGTCGGATATAGCGCCCACTAATAGCGGAGCAACCAACGGCCCTATAAAGCTTATACTCGACATGATAGTAAGGGCGATACCTACCGGCGTAGTTGCTTTATCACCGACTATACTATATAAGGTCGGTACTACGCACGATATTCCCAGTCCAATCAGCATAAAGCCAATGGAATTTATAACTACTTTCAATATCAGCGTATCTGCAGTATGGATGAACAGCGAAGAAATAACAAACCCGGCTAAAATCAAAGCACCCGCTATTTTGAGCACGGTTGTTTTTTGCCAGATGCGGTATGCATAGTTAGTCAGCATACGGCCTGAGAACATCATCACCATAAATACAAGGAAACCGACCTGCAGCGATTCCGGAGCTTTTATCACCGACTGGAAATATACATCGCTCCATTCGAACATCGTATTTTCTACTATCAGCGCAAGCAACCATATCAGACCGAGTTGAATAAGCAATGTTTCAGGCCAGCGGAATCCTTTTTTCTTTTCAGTGATCTTCTCTTCCTGTTTTTCTTCTGCATTTGTAGCTTTAGGTTCCTGCAAGTATTTGTAATTGATAAATATAACTACCAAAGCTAATACCGATATTATGGCAAAATGGTAAAATGTACCCACTTTCAGGTTGATCATTCCGTATCCTATCAATGCCCCGATACAGGCGGCAAGGCTCCAGCTGGCATGGAAAGTGGCGATTATCGGCCTGCCGTAAATCCGTTCCACTTCAATTGCCTGTGTATTCAGTGAAATATCGGTCATATTCCAGAATGTACCGAACAGGAACATGGCTATTCCCAGCCCGGTAATACCCGGCATGAGGCTGACCAGAAACAGCGAAAGGCTATATCCTGTAATGCTTATCAGTACAGTCTTTTTACTCCCTATACGCGGCAACAGGAAACCCACCAGAGGTATAGCGATAAATTTGCCTATCGGGATCAGGAACATCAGTAACCCGTAATGCAGGTAGCTTTCTACATTGAAATCCCTCTTTATATCAGGTAGCCTGCTTGCCCAGCTGGCAAAGCACATTCCCTGAGCAATGAAAAGGGACATGACGGCATAACGTATTCTTTGTTTGGAGTATGTTGCGGATTCTGTTCCGGTCATTTTACAGTGTGTTTTTAATAAGATGCTGCAAAGATAGATTCTTTAGTGTAAAATCGTTGTATGTCAGCCGATTTTTATAGTAAATATTTATCTATATTGTTTTAGCCGGTAGCTTATAGCTGTTAGCCGATAGCTCTTTGATTTTTTTTAATTGACAGTTGATATGTTGAATGTTGAAAGTGTGTTGTGGGCTACTCATTGTCAACTATTCACTGTAACGTTACTTTTGTTACCTTTTAACTATATATTGTTAATTTATGTGAGTACGGTATCTGTTTTTCTACATCAAGCGAGACGAAGTAAAAAAAGCTAATGGCTAAAAGCTAACAGCTAATAGCTGAAAAAAGTTACTTTCGTTACTTTTTAACATAATATAGTTAATAAATGTAAATAGGGTTTATTAACCGTTCATTATTAATTATTCATCGATTTCTGCTATTTTTGTAATACTAAACTATTAAATGAATTATCTATCTATGAAAAAAATTATATTGACAGGAGCCTTGTTATTTACGGCAGTGTTTCTTTCTGCGCAAAGTATAGCGGAAAGTGATCTGCAGGACATTCAATCGAGTTTCAAACGGGATGCATCTACCAAAGCAATCCAGAATATTCTGACTACGAATGCTAATATAACAGCCAATGCACTGAATCATGACCTGCAAGGGCAAATAGATCATTATTTCCGATACAGGGTCAAGGTAAGGGGGATTACCGACCAGAAGAGTTCGGGTCGTTGCTGGATGTTCACTTCAATGAACGTGCTGCGTCCGTCGATAATGGAGAAATATAATATCAGCGAGTTCGACTTTTCCCATAATTACCTTTATTTCTGGGATATATTTGAAAAGGCGAACTTATTCCTCGAAAATATTATAGGTACAAGCAAAGAATCATTTGGCGACAGGGCGGTAGAATATCTTTTCAAATCTCCTGTAAGTGACGGCGGCGTGTGGAACCTGTATTACAATGCAGGAGAGAAATACGGGGTTGTGCCCAAAGAAATAATGCCTGAGACGGCACATTCCAATAATACAAGACAAATGCTTGGATTAGTGAATGAAAAGCTTCGTGCGGGAGGTTATGCTATAAGGGAGCAGGCAGCATCGGGGAAGAAGCTGAATGATCTGCGGAAAGAAAAGACAGTTATACTTAAAGATGTATACCGCATTCTTGCATTATGCCTAGGTGAACCGCCTACAGAATTTACATGGAGATATAAAGACCGTAACGGGGTAATAAAAGAGTTGAGAAATTACACTCCGAAACAGTTTTATAAAGCCATTACACCGGAAGATTACTCGCCTGACAATTATATTATGGTGATGAACGACCCTACAAGGGAATATTATAAAATGTACGAAATACAGAATTATAAAAATACGATAGAAGGTATTAACTGGATATATCTGAACCTGCCGAATGAAGACATTAAGAAAGCAGCGCTTGCATCTATAAAGAACGATGAAGCTATGTATGCTTCGTGCGATGTGGGTAAGCAGATGAACCGTGAATCGGGTATTCTCGATCCTTCGATGTATGATTACCAGTCGCTGTTGGGAGTGGATTTATCGATGGATAAAAAGGCGCGAATTCTGACCCGTCAGAGCGGATCGAGCCATGCCATGACATTGATCGGCTGCGATACCGATGTTAGCGATTCTCCGGTGAAATGGGAATTTGAAAACAGTTGGGGTGCTTCGTCGGGCAACAGGGGATATCTGACATTTACCGACAAATGGTTCGATGAGTACATGTTCCGGCTTGTAGTGCACAAAAAGTATCTGGATGCGAAAGCAGTGGAATGTTTAAGCCAGAAGCCAATACAGTTGCCGATGTGGGATTATATGAACTGAAAAGAATAGTGGCTGAAAATCAAGTGTATAAGATTCAGGTAGGATTTATCTTTTTTCTTTACGAAGAATGAATGTAATGTTAAAATGGTTTAATATATATAGGTTTTAGGTGTCGAAATGTTAGCATAATTTATAAAAAATATGTTTTATAATATGTTTTTTTATTTGGTGAGGTTCGTTTTATGTCGTTCCTTTGTACCGATAACCAAACAATCTTTATTTACCTTAAGCCTAATACCTAATTTAACTCACACATAAGAGGAGGTTTCTAAAAGGAGCCTCCTCTTATGTCTTTTATGCCATTTTAGTAAACTTTACCGCCACCCAGTTGTCTTTGGTTATATTGTTGTTAAATACCAGCCCGTTTCTTTGGCACTCTTCTTGTATGGCAGGTATATCCTCTTCATAGAAGCCACTCATAAATAGACAGCCTCCGGCATTGAGTACCGAAGAATATACATGGATGTCATTTAGTAAGATATTGCGGTTGATATTTGCCAATATGATATCGTAACTGTTGCCGCCGAGTAATTCCGCCCCGCCTATTTCTACCGATACGTTTTCGATATAGTTAAACTTCAGGTTCTCGATAGCATTGTCGTATGCCCATTTGTCGATGTCTATAGCGGTTATTGGATTTGCGCCGCACATAGAGGCTAATATCGCAAGTATGGCTGTACCGGTGCCCATATCTAATACAGACTTCCCTGCGAAATCATTATTCAGGATTTCCCTTATCATTAACTCGGTTGTCTGGTGATGTCCTGTACCGAAAGCCATTTTTGGGTCGATATATATATTGTATTCATATGTAGCGGGTACATTGTGGAAGGTACTCTGGATAATGCAACGGTTGTCTATAATCAGAGGCTGGAAGTAGTTCTTCTCCCATTCTTCGTTCCAGTTTTTATCTTCTATACTTTTGAAAGTGTAGATGATTTCCGCTTCGATGGGCAATTCGTTCAGTACTCTGTCGAGTTCCGGAACATCGAACAAGCTACTTTGTATATATGCAGTTGTTCCGAGTTCGTCTTCGACAAAACTTTCGAAACCTATTTCTGCAATAGTCGCAGATAATACACTGTTGACAATCTCGTTATTGGGCGTACAGATGAATTTTACTTCTATATAGTTCATGACAATTTTAATTTGATGCAAAGGTACATTTATTATTTCACTTTTATTTTATCTATACAAACGGATATTTGCTTGAATATTTACCTTCAAAATAAAAATGAAAATATATTTTTTACTTTTGTGAGAAATAATCTGAACGGTGAAAAACTATTTATGATAGGGACGTTAATAAATACAGGAGCAATTATAGGAGGAAGTCTGCTGGGGCTGGCAATACACTCTCGCCTTTCTTCCAAAATGACAAATATTATTTTTCAGGGCATCGGGCTTGTCACTATGACGATAGGTATATCTATGGCCTTGAAAACTGAAAGTATGATTCTTGTATTGGTCAGTATTGTGTCCGGTGCCATTATAGGGCAGGGAATAGATATCGATAAATATATCCGTAAGTTTTCCGCTTATTTGCAATCCAAAAGTAAGGGTCTTAAAACGGATAGGGACGATACTTCCGACCGCTTTACCGAAGGTTTTATTACGGCATCTGTTCTGTTTTGTGCCGGTTCACTGGGGATATTAGGGGCAATAGAAGACGGAATAGGGAATTCTCCCGACCTGTTGGTGACAAAATCGATAATCGACGGTGTTTCCTCTGTGGCTTTGGCCGCTTCTTTCGGTATATGTATACTTTTCTCTTCCGTTCCCGTGCTGATTTATCAGGGAGGGATTACTTTATTCGCCGCGTTTATTATGCGTTATATGAGTGAAGATATGACTGCTAATATGACGGGAGTAGGGGGCATTCTGCTGATAGGGCTCGGTATCAGTATTCTTAAGATAAAGGATGTGAATGTGACAAATATGCTTCCTGCCTTAATTATCGTGGTGATACTTTCCTATTTCTTGTAAATAATGATTCTATTTACATAAAAAAGGGCCGAACATTATGCCGACCCGATATAAAGAGAAAGAAGGGTTTATTTTTTACCTTTTATGGCTGATTCTTGCAATGTTTTGAGAGCCTCTTCTTCAAAATTGCCTTTTGTTGAAAAGATTGTCACTTTTTTATTAGAAATTACTACAACACTGATTTCTTTACATATATTTCCTTGCTTAACAACAAATGCCTTCCCAACAATGTCAGACTCATTTGTATCTATCTCAGTATGTCCTGCTATTGTTCTGAATAGATCTATTGCTTCCTGGTAGAATTTGTCGAGATTGGGGTTCTTACCTTTATACTCTATATAGCAGCTTTCATCAGTTTGCATCAATATTTTTCCTTGTTGGCCACCGACCATATGCGCCATGGATTTTATGGTCTTCATTTGTTCTTTTGTTGAGATAGCAGATGTGAAGCCTTTAGTATTTTTATATTTACTAATTAGTTTATCGACTGGTTCCTGGGCCTGAATGGCGGATGAAAAAAGGAGTGTAATGATACAAAAAAGAGCAGGAAGAGTAATGCTTTTAAAATTTGTCATGTCTTTAATTATTAGTTTTGTTAGATGTGTTAGTTATAATTACAAAAGTCTATTCTCAAGCAGAATATCTGCAAAAGTATAAAATTTAACTTATAGAATAGAGAGTTATCTAAAATAAAAAGCATTATCTACTTTTCATTATTGAGGCAGATATTACTAAGTAGTATAAACAAAATAAGCTGCTATCTTAGCAGCTCATTTTCCGGGTGAAAGACGGGGCTCGAACCCGCGACCTTCGGAACCACAATCCGACGCTCTAACCAACTGAGCTACGATCACCATTTTTGCAATTGCGGTGCAAATATATGTATTTTTATTGTAATAACAAGAGATACGAAAGAAAAAATATTTTATCTATACTATAGAAATTTTGAAGATAAAGACTATCAGAAACATGCTTATTGAACAAAATATAATTTAAATTTTAAAGAATTAAAAAATTTAGGCTTTCTCACCTCGAAAGTGTATTTTTGTAAACAGACTTTTTATCTGTTTTTTGAATGAGCATACTAAAGAATTACGCATTCACCCTGTTGCTGCTTGGGGGGATATTGACAGGCGGTATATGCGGCATCGTCTTCGGGGAAGATGCTTCCGTAGTGAAGCCGGTAGGGGATATATTCCTCAATCTGATGTTTGTACTGATAGTGCCTCTGGTATTTTTTAGCGTGTCGTCGTCAATCTGCAATATGAAGCGGTCGAATGTTGTAGGAAAAGTAGTGACGAATATCATAGTCGTTTTCCTGCTTACGTCGGTCATAGCTGCGGTAGTAGCTTACCTTTTCACTTTGTTCTATAATCCGCTGGAAGGTGTCAGCCGGACGGATGTTTCGACTGTTATGCCGGAGCAGGTAGTAAGACAACTGACATCCGCAGAGATATTTGTCAATTTGTTTACAGTATCTGACTTTCAGCAACTGTTCACCAAATCGAACCTGTTGCCCCTGATTATATTCTCTATATTCTTCGGCTTAGCTACGGCATTTTCTAAGGAGAAAGGAAAGGTAGTCGCTGATTTATTGAACTCGGTAAATAACATCATACTGAAAATGATGGGTATTATTATGCTGGCAGCACCTGTAGGATTGGGATGCTACTTTGCCGATACAGTAGGTAAACTGGGCGGGCAGATACTGAACGGTTATATGCATGTGTTTATCCTTTACCTGATATTGACGGGTATATCGTTCTTTGTGCTTAATTCTGTATACGTGCTGCTGGCAGGCGGACGCAAGGCTTTTTTCACTTTCTGGCGCAATATTCCTACACCGTCACTGATGGCAATTGCTACTTCGTCGAGTGCAGCCTGTATACCAGTGAATATTGAGGCATCGAAACGGATGGGTGTTTCTGAGAGCATTGCTGAAACGGTTATTCCTTTGGGAACGAATATCCATAAGGACGGTTCGGTAATGGCGGGAGTATTGAAAGTAATATTCCTTTTCTCTATATTCGGACACGAACTTACTTCGTCTTCCAACATGTTCATGATTATCGGAATGGCGCTTCTGGTAGGGGCAGTGATGGGAGCAATACCCAGTGGGGGAATGACGGGAGAATTGCTGATATGTTCCGTGTTCGGTTTTTCACCTGAATTGGCAGGAACACTTATGATTATCAGTACTATTGTGGATATTCCGGCTACATTGCTCAATTCGACCGGAAATGTAGTGAGCGCCGTATTGGTAGCCCGACTGACGGAAGGAAAAGCCTGGATTAAGAATAAAATAACGCAAACAGAATAGACCAAACAACAAATGAGAAAGATTACATCGATATTATTCACATTATCCTTATTAATAACCGGATATGCCAAAGGGCAAGTTGCAGAAACGCCGGATTTATCAGCTCTTTACAAATCGATAGATTCGGAAGTAAATCCGAATCAAAAATCAGCCCCGCTTATCGGTATATCAGCCGGTCGCACAAAAACCGGAAGCTCGGTTGTGCAATGGACGTATATCGAAGCGGTAGTTAAAGCAGGCGGTAAACCCTTTATTATTCCGGTTATAAAAGATGCAACTATGCTCAGGGATATGGTAAAAGACCTCGACGGGCTGATAATGATTGGGGGAGAGGATATAAATCCGCCGTATTATAAAGAAAAGGCCATACCAAAAATGAATGATATAGACTCTGTCCGCGATATTTATGATTTTACTCTATTGAAACTGGCTACCGACCGCAATGTGCCCGTACTCGGTATTTGCAGGGGAATACAATTAATCAATGTAGCTTTTGGCGGAACGCTCTATCAGGATATACCCACTCAACTGAAGGATAAAAGTGTAAACCATAAGCAGTCAGAACCGCGCGAAGTCGGTACACATACAATAAGCATAGAAAAAGATTCGAAACTCGCAGAGTTTCTCGGTGTGACAGAAGTGTCGGTAAATACGATGCATCATCAGGCAATAAAGAAAGTCGCGCCAAATTTTAAGTCGGTAGCTTCGACATCGGACGGTATTGTAGAAGCTATTGAGGCATATCCCAACCGTTCAATTATGGGAGTAGAATGGCATCCCGAGGGACATGTTTCAGGTGGCGATACTACTATGCTTAAACTGTTCAGATTTATAGTAAAAGAAGCAAATACTTTCCGTAAAGCCAAAGAACTACATCGACGTATCCTGTCGGTAGATACCCATTGCGATACTCCTACCGAATTCAAGAAGGCAGGACTCGATATAGGCAAACGCGAAGAGAATCAGGTGAACATTCCTAAAATGGAAGAAGGAATGCTCGATGCTATTTTCTTTGCCGCTTATACGGCGCAAGGCCCGCGTGACAAAGTCTCTTCACAAAAGGCGGTTGACAAAATAGAGAAATATATAAAAGATACGCATCAACAGGTAGAAAATAATAAGGAGATTTGTGGCATAGCATACAATACGGCTGACCTTATACGGCTGAAAAAAGAAGGGAAGAAAGCTATCTTTATCGGAATAGAAAACGGATACGGAATAGGAAAGGATATTTCGAATATTGCCCGTTTCAAAAAGATGGGAGTGAATTATATAACTCTTTGCCACACAAAAGACAATGATATTTGCGATACGTCTAGCGATACAAAGCATGAGTGGAACGGGTTAAGCCCTTTTGGTAAAGATGTGATTAAAGAAATGAACCGCCTGGGCGTATTGATTGATGTTTCTCATGTCGGGGAAAAGACATTCTGGGATGTGATTCAACTTTCTACGCAGCCGATTATAGCCTCACATTCATCCGTACAGGCGCTGTGCTATCACGACCGTAACCTCACCGATAAACAAATGCAGGCAATAGCCAAGAGTGGGGGAGTAATTCAGATATGCCTTGTCGACCTGTTTATAAATAAAGACCGTAAAAAAGCGAGCTTGACAGACGCTATAGACCATATAGACTATGCAGTGAAGGTGGCAGGTATCGACCATGTCGGCATCGCTTCCGATTTCGACGGTGGTGGCGGGCTTATCGGCTGTCAGGGAAATAACGATATGATAAATATTACTGTTAAGCTGATGGAAAGAGGTTATTCGGATGAAGATATAGCAAAAATATGGGGCGGCAATTTCCTTCGCGTACTTGATGAGGTGCAAAAGGGAGCGAAAGAATAGCGAAGTCAATCCTTTTTTTGCGACAAAATAATCGTATTTTTGTACTTTCCAACAGTAAAATATAAATCCACATATGAAGCAATATCACGACTTACTTAAACGTGTCCTTGCAGAGGGCATTCATAAAAGCGACCGCACGGGAACGGGTACAATCAGTGTATTTGGGCATCAGAGCCGCTACAATCTTGCAGATGGCTTTCCTGTGTTGACCACCAAGAAGCTGCATCTCAAATCAATTATATATGAACTGCTGTGGTTTCTTGCCGGGGATACCAATGCGAAATATCTACAGGAACACGGAGTCCGTATATGGAATGAGTGGGCCGATGAAAACGGTGATTTGGGACATATTTACGGATACCAGTGGCGTTCTTGGCCGGATTATAACGGCGGATTTATCGACCAGATAAGCGATGCGGTAAACACAATCAAGAATAATCCGGACTCGCGCCGTATCATTGTCAGTGCGTGGAATGTGGCCGATTTGCCGAATATGAATCTGCCGCCGTGTCATGCATTCTTCCAGTTTTATATTGCAGATGGTAGGTTAAGCCTGCAATTGTATCAGCGAAGTGCCGATATATTTTTAGGAGTGCCATTCAATATTGCTTCCTATGCTTTATTGCTGCAAATGATGGCACAGGTGACAGGGCTGGAAGCCGGAGACTTTGTTCACACGCTCGGTGATGCCCATATATATACCAATCATCTGGAGCAGGTAAATCTGCAGTTGACGCGCGATTTCCGTCCGTTACCGCGTATGGTAATCAATCCTGATGTGAAAAATATCTTCGATTTCAAATATGAAGATTTTCAACTGGAAGGATATGATCCGCACCCGCATATAAAAGGAGAGGTTGCTGTATAATAATTAGTAAATTTGAAAATTAGTAGATTTGAGAATGATTCTATTGTCTGATTTGCTAATTTACTAATCTGCTAATCTGCTAATTAAGAACAATGCTTGTAAATCTGCTCTCATGGATAGTAATATTTTTCGTCCTCTTTAGTTTTGGGGATATATTACTTTCATTGTATAATAAGGTTCGCAGACAAAAGGAAGAATATAATCTGTTAGACAGATTATTGATTGGACTATGCTCTTTAATTATTCCCTTATCCGTATGGTCGTTATGGCTTCCTTCCAATCAGATTTTTCTCTGTGTTATTTTAATCATATCGGCTGTTTATTGGATTATTTGGCGGAAGAGAGCAAGTAGTATTTTTGAGAATATAAAGGGATTGATGAACGGACTTTCTCAGGCACAAAAGGTTGTTTTATTGTCATTCATCTTATTCACCCTTTATTTCTTTTCGTGGCAACAGGAAGTGTATGACTCGTTATTCTACCATTATCAGAATATTCGCTGGAATGAAGAATACGCCGTTGTGCCGGGAGTAGCTAATCTTGATGACCGCTTCGGCTTCAACTCTAATTACTTTTTGCTGAGTGCCGTATTTACTTTCCGTTTTTTATTGCACGAAGCTGTATATCCGCTCCAGCCATTGATTGTTACCGCAATAGGATGTTGGATATTATATCAAGTATTTGTATCTAAATATGAGGTTAAGAGAGTAGTTATTCTTATCACTTATCTTTTACTATTCTGGGTTTCAATTACCTTTCTTGGAAATACCTCGACTGATATACTTCCTAACTTTATTTTATTCTATATTGTTGCACGGATTATTCTATATCCGCAACTATTGAAAGATAATTATTTGCTGGGTTTTATGCTTCCGGTTTTTCTCCTTACATGTAAGTTGTCTTTCTTTCCTGTGGGTTTAATCAGCCTCTATTTATTATACATGCTTATTAAGCAAAAGAAATACAAGGTTATTGTATTCTTATGTCTCATAAGTTTATTAATATTGGTTCCATGGTTAGTCAGAAATGTTATAATCTCCGGATATATAATTTACCCACTTTATCAACTCGATTTATTTTCATTCGACTGGAAAGTGCCGAAAGAAGTTGCTATCAGAGAGAAAGACTACATATTTGAGATAGGTTATTATTTTTTCAGGACTGCAGTCCGTTATCCTCATGAGAGTGTCAGGGATCCGCTGGTTATAAATATACTGACAAGTATTATATATTTGCTGTCTCTTTTATCGTTAGTAGTAATGACTTATTTATCCTTTAGGAAAAGGCGAAGTACAGAAGTATATATAAAGCTTCTTTTTGCTGTGTTT
The DNA here is from genome assembly GCF_000711235.1 of Prevotella sp. 10(H). GTDB lineage: Bacteria > Bacteroidota > Bacteroidia > Bacteroidales > Dysgonomonadaceae > Dysgonomonas. The sequence goes on from NZ_JOMI01000003.1 coordinate 613,819, forward strand.
TTATTGACTATAGTGGTGTGGATGTTTGGTGGGCCGGATATTCGTTTTGTTGCAGGTGTATTGTGTGCTTTGATCATGACGGCAGGAGTCCTATTCGTTAGGAATAGTGGTAGACAGCTTTCTGCTTATGGAAAAACAACTGTTGCGATTTTCCTGATTGGTTTATTATTATGGCCTGTATATTGTTATCATGGCTTTCAAAAATATACAAAAGACGAAAAAGATTACCCTTTAGCGCACATTTTAGTAAAGCCATATTCAGTTATCGATCAGCATAAGGCGAAGGGCTTGGATATCACAGCTGATTTTATAGAGTATAAAATAAATAACGGACAATCTATGTGGATAAGTAAGGGATTTCCTTATGATATGCCTCCGCCTGTCAGTATTGGTAGTCATTACTCTAAGTTCTTACCGATAGAATGTGTTGAAGCACGAGGTGACTGTATACAGAGTGGTTACAGACCAAAACCGGATTGCAGATGAAAATCTACCAGTTATCTGCTAATTTACGAATCTGCTAATTATTTTCCCGCTATTATTCTTTGTTAATTCATTGATAATTTGTAATTTTGCGAGCCGATTATTACGAAATAAAACGTAAAAAATTGATTAGCAAACAATTATCGCTTATTATATCTTAGCTCGATAAGCGGATAAGAGTTGTGCGAGTCAAAAAAGTAATTAACCAAATTAATTTTTAAGTAAGTGGATACTTTAAGTTATAAGACCATTTCAGCGAACAAAGCAACCGTACAAAAAGAATGGGTTGTGATTGACGCAACAGGACAGACACTTGGACGCATGGCATCCAAAGTGGCCAAACTTCTGAGAGGGAAGTACAAACCGAGTTTTACTCCGCATGTAGACTGTGGCGACAACGTAATCATCATCAATGCTGATAAAGTTGTACTGACAGGGAACAAGTGGAACGATCGCGTGTATCTGAGATATACAGGCTACCCGGGAGGTCAGCGTGAAACTACTCCTGCCATGTTGATGGAAAAAGGAGCCGACCGTCTGGTACAGAAAGTTGTAAAAGGTATGTTGCCTAAGAACCGTCTTGGTGCAGCCCTTTTGAAAAACCTCTATGTATATGCAGGCACTGAGCACAAACATGAGGCTCAACAACCGAAAACAATAGATATTAACGCACTTAAATAATTATTAATGGAAGTAGTAAATGCAATAGGAAGACGCAAAGCTGCCATAGCTCGCGTATTCGTAAGCGAAGGAACCGGAAAAATAGTGATCAACAAACGTGAACTAGACAATTACTTCCCTTCAACTATTCTTCAATATGTTGTTAAACAGCCGCTAAACAAACTGGACGTTGCTGAGAAATACGACATCAAGATCAATCTTAACGGTGGCGGATATAAAGGACAGGCAGAAGCTGCACGCCTTGGTATTGCCCGTGCTCTGGTTAAGATCAACCCTGAAGATAAGCCTGCTCTTAGAGCTGAAGGATTTATGACTCGCGACCCACGTGTTGTTGAACGTAAAAAACCGGGACAACCAAAAGCAAGAAAAAGATTTCAGTTCTCAAAACGTTAATTTGGATATTATTTTACCCAATTACGCTTTTTGGGCTCTTGCGGCTTAAAAGTTATAAGTTGGTTAATATAAACGATGAGTCGGCCTCATCTCTAAAATTACGTTTAGTATCTAAATTGCCGGGACTTCTGAAAATGAGCTACCCGACAATTCGCTAACAGAAAAAGAAAGTAAACGAAACAAAAAACTAAAAATGGCTAAATTAGAATTCGACCAATTATTAGACGCTGGCGTACACTTCGGTCACTTGAAGAGAAAGTGGAACCCGGCAATGGCTCCTTACATTTTCATGGAGCGCAATGGTATCCACATCATTGACCTTTATAAAACAATTGCTAAGACCGAAGAGGCTGCTGCTGCTTTGAAGCAAATAGCTAAATCGGGCAAAAAAATATTGTTTGTTGCTACAAAGAAACAGGCAAAACAAGTTGTTACCGATCTGGCAACATCAGTGAACATGCCATACGTGGTAGAACGCTGGCCGGGTGGTATGTTGACAAACTTCCCTACAATCCGTAAGGCTGTGAAGAAGATGTCAACTATCGATAAAATGATGAAAGACGGAACTTTCGAGACATTGTCGAAAAGAGAAAGACTTCAGGTTACACGTCAGCGTGCAAAACTTGAAAAGACACTCGGTTCTATTCAGGATCTTACACGTCTTCCATCGGCATTATTCGTTGTAGACGTAATGAAAGAGCATATCGCAGTGAGAGAAGCTAACCGCCTTGGAATACCTGTATTTGCTATGGTAGATACAAACTCCAATCCGGATGATATCGATTTCGTTATCCCTGCAAATGATGATGCAGCAAAATCTATCGAACTTATACTTGGTAGCCTTTGTGAAGGTATCAAGCAAGGTCTTGAAGAAAGAAAGATCGAAAAAGCTGATTCAGCTGCTGCTGAAGCGCAGGACGAAGAAGGCGGCGCTCCAAGAAGAGAACGCAAAGCTAAAGCCGGTGCTAAAAAACCAGTAGTTGAAAAAGAAGATCAGGACGCAATCAACGCTGCTGTAGCTAGCAAGTTTGCGAAAGAAGACGAAGAGTAAATTAGAATAACGGACTAAGAACTAGCCTCTGAGAGTTTTCTTAGAGACTATTTCTTGGTCTTTTTTATCTAGTTACAAGTTACAGAGTTACGAGTTACAAGAATTGAAACTCGATTACTTGTAACTTGTAACTGCCCAAAGGGCGAGGTAACTCGTAACTTATAAAATTATAAACCATAAAATAAAAGTAAAAAACATGGCAATTTCTATGGCAGATATCCAACACCTACGCAAGATGACAGGCGCAGGTATGATGGATTGCAAAAATGCTTTGACAGAAGCAGAAGGAGATTTTGATAAGGCAATCGAAATAATTCGTAAAAAAGGACAGGCTTTTGCTGCAAAACGTGAAGACCGTGACGCAACAGAAGGTTGTGTACTTGCTGCAACAAGCGGTGATTTCGCTGCAATGGTGGCAGTAAATTGCGAAACAGACTTCGTGGCAATGAATGCCGATTTCGTAGGAATGACAAAAGCTATCCTCGATGCTGCATTGGCTAACAAGCCTGCTGATATGGATGCATTGAAAGCATTGAAAGTAGGTGACCGCACAGTTGCCGAACTTGTAACAGACAGAATGGGTGTTACAGGAGAAAAAATGGAACTGAACGTATTCGAACAGATTGCAGCTCCTACCGTTGTAGCATATATTCACCCGGGCAACAAACTTGCTGCTATTGTTGGCTTCAACAAAGCAAATATAGATGCTCAGGTAGCAAAAGATGTCGCAATGCAGATTGCTGCTATGAATCCTGTAGCTCTTGTTGCAGAAGAAGTGTCAGAAGAAATAAAGGAAAGAGAACTTAAGATAGCACGTGAAAAGGCTATTGAAGCAGGTAAGCCTGAAAATCTTCTGGATAAGATTGCAGAAGGTGCATTGCAGAAATTCTATAAGGAGTACACTCTTCTTCAACAGGAATTTGTGAAAAATCCAAAACAGACAGTTTCACAGTATCTTGCAGCTTATGATAAGGAATTAGCAGTTACAGCTTTCAAACGCTTTACATTGAACGCTGAATAAGAAATAACTAAATATTATCTTAAAATAGGCAAGTCTTTACAATAAGATTTGCCTATTTTTTTATCTTTACATTCAGAAAGACATTTTATTATATAAGACAATATAGAAAACCTGCTAAAATCAGGTAAATACTACACACAAAACCTATGAAAAACAGACTTATAATACTATTATTTTCCTTAATTCCTATTTTACCCTTAGTTTCTCAAAATAATAAAGATATACTTAAGTATCTGGATGACGGAGGAATAGCTACATCAAGATATATAGGGAAAATTAATTTGACTTCAATTTATGAAGGAGAGATTGGTATTAGCTTAGAGCGCCTTATCAGCGACAATTTTGCAATTGAAACAGGAGTGGGGTTGCTGTTACCTAATTACAAGGATCCTCTCTTTTATGATTTGCTATCCGATACCCATTCGGAAGATTTTACATTCAATGACCCTAAAACCGGTTACAGCATTATGATAAATCCGAAATATTATCTGAAGGAACTATCAGAGGGCTTTTATTGGGCTTTGCCTCTACGGTACAGGATATATCCGGGACAAATTCATCTTTTCGATTTCTCGATGAATGCAGGTATACAATGGGTGTGGGATTCGGGCATTGTCTTAGACTTTTCGGCCGGAATAGGTGCTACAATGCAGAATTCAAGAGATAAAAAATCTTATATATTCGATGCGGGCAACAAGGTTGATATAAATTGGGAAAGCAATAATATAGTACCGGGTAATGGCATTGAAAATTCCGAACCATCTAAGATAAGATTTCAAATACCGGTTTCTGTAAAGATAGGATATCGGTTCAAAAGCAAATAATGTTTACAAATACACAAATTAGCCTATAATTAAAATACTACAAACAATGAAAAAGAGACAATTCTTCCTGACATTTTTATTCTTAACATCTGCATTAGTCCTGAATTCATTCGCGCAAACAAGCAAAGAACCCGTTATAGAATGGACTAAAAAACAACATATGGCTAAGGGTTTCGTAAATACCCTCACGCATATGAGTGCCAAGGATGATTCTTTCATATTTTTATACAGAACGGTTGCTGAGGGCAGTTTCAGTAAACCGCAAAGCTACTTTGTGAAGATGGATATGACTACCGGTAAACCGGAGAGTATCAAAGTAGAGTTAAAAGATAGCGGTGTGAAGCGAAACTGGCAACATATAAGGGGATTGGACGACCGCATCTATATATTCTCGACTTTCCAGAATAAGAAGGATAAAAGGCATTACGTTTTTGTAGAAACCCTGAACCAGGAAAAACTACAGTTTAATAATGATGCCCGCAAAATAGGTGAAATAAGCTATAAAGATATAGATGGTAGCAATCTGAGAAACTTTGTAGTGACAGTTTCTCCAAATAAGGAGAGGATACTGTTATCATATTCTATTGTTGACAAAAAAGAGATAACCGGACTTTGCATTCAGGTTTTCGATAAGGATTTAAATCCTATCTGGACACGGGAAAGCGATTTTCCACGGGTAGAAGGAAAAGAGGTGTATATTGGCAATTATACTGTTGATAATGAAGGTAACGTATATGTGGGACAAAATACCTATGATAAGCAAAAAGGGGTATGGAACCTTTATCTTACATGTTTTCCGGTGAATAACGGAGAGCCGCGGATACAGGAAGTGAAATTTTCGGGAGATAAATATGCCCGGAATGAAACATTTATCTGTACTCCAAAAGGGGAAGTGATATGCGCTGGATTATATTCTGCACCTAATAAATCAAGTGTTTCCGGTACTTTCTCTTTCTTATATTCTCCTCAATTGGGAACATTGTTGTCGAGCAATGAAAAAGAATTCGATGAAGAATTCATTACGATGGGAATGCGGGATAAAGATGCAGAAAAGATAATGGAAAATAAGGAGAAAGGTAAGGAATTCGATGAAGGATTCAAATATTATATAGACAAGAAATTTGAGAGAAAAGACGGAGGATACACTCTGATAGCTGAAAAATTTAAGCTGCAGGAACAAACAAACAGAAATGGTAATATGGTCTTTACCACTTATTACTATAGTTATAATGATATACTGATTCTTACCTTTAATGCCGACGGTTCGGTACGCTGGATGCAGAAAGTGCCAAAAGCCCAACGGCTAATAAACGCAGAACGATTATTCGGTTCTTACAGTGCTACTATAGATGATAGTGATAATATCCATATTTTATATAATGAGAATGTACGGGATAAAATGTCAGACAAGGCACAACCCTTAATGGTCGATTTAGATAAAGAAGGTAAAATGTCGTATGTAGAATTATTTAAGAATGATGAAGATTTTAGGAAGTCATTTTCACCTGTTCTGGCACGTAAGCTTCCGAACAATAAATATTTGCTTTCCCGTGTCAATCTTACCAGATGGGGTGCAAAAGGCACATTTATTCATTGGGGAATAACAGATTTGGAATGATATGACAATTCAATTTTATATTCTGTCTGTTTATAAAATAGTCAATTTAATGGTTGGACTATCCCCTCGGATATAAAAACTATTATCTTTGTCATTTCTAAATATATGACATCAGAAGAGATAAACTATTATTCACATACATTATCCAATGATCTCCGCATAGTGCATAAGCCTATGGTGGGGAATGTTTCATATTGCGGATTTCTTGTAAATGCCGGAACACGTGACGAGAAACAAGATGAACATGGTATGGCTCATTTTGTGGAACATATGTTGTTTAAAGGAACAAAGAAGCGCAAATCCCGTCATATCATAAACCGTATGGAGCATGTAGGCGGAGAATTGAATGCTTATACCAATAAAGAAGAGACTGTAGTCTATGCTATATTCTTGGAACATGATTTTGTCAGGGCATTCGAACTGCTTTCCGATATGACTTTTCACTCGGAATTTCCGCAACCGGAAATTGATAAAGAGATAGAAGTAATAATTGACGAAATACATTCATACGAAGATAATCCGTCAGAACTGATATTCGATGAATTTGAGGATCTGGTCTTTAAAGATTCTCAGTTGGGACACAATATCTTAGGCACTCCCGATGTTTTGGCCGGTTTTAATACCTCGAAAGCTAAAACATTTACCTCTACATTCTATAATCCTTCCAATACAGTATTTTTTTCTTTGGGGAATACTGATTTTAAGAGAATCATATACTATGCGGAAAAGTATCTGTCGGATTTATCGAACACAGTCTCTGTGAATAATGAACGGATAATACCGGAAAACATATCTGCTGAAAGTAGGCAAGAGGATAAAGATACTTCACAGGTACATGCTTTAATTGGTTGTCGTTCTTATTCGTTATATCAGCCCGAAAGAAAGATTCTGCATCTGCTTAATAATATATTAGGTGGCCCGGGGATGAACAGCCGTCTGAATATCTCTCTTCGCGAAAAGAGGGGCTATGTATACAGTGTCGATTCAACAGTGACGGCTTATACAGACACAGGCTTGGTTTCGATATACTTTGGCTGTGACAAACGCAATGTGAATAAATGCATCGACTTAGTGCATAAAGAGCTAAAGAAATTGAAAACCGATAAACTGACTACATCACAATTGTCGATTGCAAAGAAACAGCTTATAGGACAAATCGGTGTTATGAATGATAATCACGAAAATATAGCTTTGTCGTTAGGGAAGAGCTTTTATCACCATAATCATTATAACAGCTTGGAAGAAACTATTCGCAAAATAGATTCAGTAACGGCTAAACAGATACAGGATGTAGCGAATGAAATTTTTAACGAAAACAGGCTCTTTAGTTTAATATATAATTAATTCTCTTAACTTTGTGTTACGATATAAGCTTTATGAAAATAATATATAAAACATTCCTGCTTGCCGGACTTTTAGTTTTAGTATCTTCCGCTATAAATGCTCAAACTATGAGAAAGCGTATAACTTCTGATTTTGTTTTCGGTTGCAACTTTGCTTCAATGGATATAAAAGACGGCAATATGTATAAGGAGCCCAAATTTGGCTTTGTTATAGGTGCAAATGTCAATTTTAAGATATTACAGAACATTCAGCTTCAGACAGGTGTTTATGTCTCTAAGAAAGGGTTGCGACAACACATAAAACGTACAGAATATAATACCGGAGCAGGGGTTGAATATTACGGCGATACTCTCCGCAATACTGCTGCAGACTATTTGCAGGTTCCGTTATGTCTTGGATATGAAGTGTACCTTTCCAAGCATTTTGCAATCAATTTTAATGTGGGAGGATATGCCGCTTACGGATTTAAAGGTAAGAACAGGGGAGAGGCATTTACTACAACCATAAAGAATGGAGTGCAACAAGGAACATCTGTCGTTATCGATCCATACGAAGAAGAAACTTTTGCTTTAAGGAAATGGAACCGATGGGATTATGGAGCCTTGGGCAGGGTCGGTTTGATATATGATATATATACTATAAACTTGACCTATGAATACGGCTTTCATAATGTAGCCGACGATGGGCGGGAACTTATGAACCGGAATTTATCTCTTACCGTTGGATTCAGATTTTAGAGTTACTTCGTATATTACTGTTTAAACACCTTATTCAAACTTTTACTAAAAGATTTTGTTCTATATCTTATACAACAAATAAATCAATCGGAATATGGAAAATTTAGTAAAGAGATTACAGACAGAAGTAGGTTTGACGGAAGATGAAGCTATCAAGAGCATTTCTGTTGTAAAAGATTATATGGATAAAGAAGGCTTGGAGATAGACTGGGAAAAGTTCTTCAAGGGAAAATCACAGGAGTTTATTGTAAAAGCTAAGGAAATGTTCGAATCTATTTCGAAACATACTCACGTTTATACTGATAAATTTGTCGATAAAGTAGACAATTTTACAGATAAGGCCAGGAAAAGCGCTCATGACTTTAGTCAGAAGGCGGCGGACTTCTTCGATGAAAAGAATGACGATATCAATAAATAAAAAAGGAAGCGAATAGCTTCCTTTTTTATTTATATGTTCTGAGGATTTAAAGCATCCAATATCAAGCCATCATAGTCATATATGTCATCGGCGTAATATAAATTCTGGTCTTCCGGGAACATGTATGCTGTATAGTAATCTATAAAGAGTGATATAGGATTATCCTTGTCTATATTGATAATATCCGGAAGTTTTTTGAGCTTATTTGCTTTCAATAGTTTTTTACCTTCTTCCGATACCGGTGGCTTATTTATGCTATAATAAAATTGATCTTTATATGCTTCTTCTACAGGAGAAGAACAGAAGAAAGCAAGATCGAAAGGCCTTTGTACTCTCACACAGCCATGACTTACGGCCCTGTTCTTCCTGTTAAATGCTGCTTTACTCGGTGTATCGTGCAGATAAACAGAGAAAGCATTGTTAAACATGAATTTGACAAGCCCCAGTGAGTTTCCGGCTCCTGGATTTTGCTTTACTATGTAATGGAATTTGCTCGGGGTGACTTCTTTCCAATCTATGGAAGATACATCCACTTCTTTGCCTCCTTTATATAATTTCATGTTATTACGCTTGATGTAGGTAGGATCTCTTTTTTGCAGTACAGCGACTTCTTTTTGTGCTATACTGGTCGGTACATTCCAGTACGGGTTGAGGTTCATATAGCTGATATCGCTTTGCAGAAGAGGAGTTTTATTCCTCACAGAACCTACACATACTCTTGATATCAGAGGCAGAGTATCGCTATTGGCATCAGTGGCTACCAGCATAAAGGATGCAACATTAACCTCGATATGCTTATTGTGTTTTTTCTTTGTTCGTCTCCAGCGGTAACGTTCCATGTTAACGCGAATCTTAGCCATATAGTAATCGAAAGGGCGGTTAAGGGCTGTAACAGTCAGTTTACCGACTTCTTTCTCTTCGGGATATGAATTCTTTTTCCTGAAAGCATTGATTGCTGCCAGCAGTTTTTCGTCGAGTTTTTCGTGCAGGCTATCATTGCTTAGAGAGTCCGGTGCATATTCGCCCGTAAGCATAAGCCTGTCGGCAATCGTTTTGATGTGCTTACTTTTGTCACCCAATTTGTAAGTTGCTTCGCCTGAAGCAATTTCTTGAAAGCCTTTTTCTTTTTTATTCACCAGAGATTTATATTCCTCTTGTAGTTTCAGATATACCTCTTCCTGTGGCTGAGAGTTGAGTAATGCTGCAATCGGGTCTTTTTTTAGTTCCTTATATAATTCGGTATAAAATACAGAATCCGGTTTTGCCAAAGTAATATCATAATTCTTTTTATACAAATCCTTTGGATTCACAAATCCGTATTTCATACCTGTAATATACTTTATAGCTGACCTTGTGGATGTTTGTTCGAGATCTAGTATTATTTTATATACAGTATCAAGATTATTGATATACATTCCCGAATCGATAGCATCTGTCATCGATTTAATATCTGCTGTCGAAAATAATTCGGTAGATAAGCCATGGTCTTCTGCATGACTAAGTATATCGATAAATTTGTATAGCCTTTTCGTATCTAAAGTATCGTGTATCCATACCGGATTGTATTCCGTAACTGTATACATGTGGTTCAATGCAGAATCCAAAGAAACTTTATTCATCAATGATTCCCGTAAAATTTTTGAATCGAATTCCGGATAGTTTTTGGCGAATTTGGAACGTACAACTTCTTTTTTGCCTGATTCGCTGACTTTGGTGTGCTCTTTCTTCTTACAGCATACGATAGAGAAACAAAGTATCAGAAGAAAAGAAATACGGAGAATATATTTCATATAGGTTAATAAAAAGTGTCAAGCGCGTAATTTGTTTTAATACGATATATGTGATACAAAATTAATAAAAATTCACTGAATGGCAAGATTTGTAAATTCTTTAACACATCTGTTATCCGCAATAGAAAAGGCTATCAGATTTCCGATAGCCTTCTCTACAGTATATTTATATATAATTATTTCTTTATTCCGTTTCTTTTCAGTAATGCATCTATAGTAGGTTCTTGGCCGCGGAACTTGATATAAAGGCTCATCGGCTCTTCTGTATTTCCTCTTTCCAGAATATTCTTGCGGAAAGATTCAGCTGTCTCTTTATTGAAAATACCTGTTTCTTTGAAGAGCGAGTAAGCGTCTGCTTCAATTACCTCCGCCCACTTATAACCGTAGTATCCGGCAGCATACCCTCCCGAAAATATATGCCCGAAAGAGGTCGACATTGCCATTCCGTCTACCAATGGCAGCATCGCGGTCTTAGACATGGCATTGCGTTCAAACGCAATCACGTCGCCCGTATACGGCTGTGTCAGTGTATGCCATGCCATATCCAGATAGCCGAAGGACAGCTGGCGATAGCACATATATCCTGCATTGAAATTTGAAGCATCTATAAGCTTTTGCACTAACTCGGCAGGAATCTTTTCACCTGATTTGTAATGTACGGCAAATTTGTCGAGATATTCCTTTTCGGTCAGCCAGTTTTCCATTATCTGCGAAGGGAGTTCCACGAAATCATGCAGTACATTTGTTCCTGATAAGCTTTCATACGTACATTTAGTCAATATACCGTGCAATGCGTGCCCGAATTCATGGAGGAATGTTTCTACTTCATCGAATGTCAATAGTGCCGGATCGCTTCCCGTAGGACGGGTAAAGTTCATTACGATAAGTACATGCGGGCGTGAGTCTTTACCTTTCTCTATATACTGACCTTTAAACTCGCTCATCCATGCTCCCTGCCTTTTACCTTCGCGCGGGTGAAAGTCTGTGTATAGTACAGCCAGAAATTCTCCGTTTTCGTCCAGTACATCGAATGCTTCCACTTCGGGATGATAGACTTGTATCTTGGTGTTTTTACTGAATGTGATGCCATAGAGGTCGGTTGCCAGCCCGAATACACCTTTCTTTACATTTTCAAGTTCGAAATAAGGGCGTACAAGTTCATCACTGACGCTGTATTTTGCATCTTTCAGTTTTTCAGAATAAAATGACCAGTCCCAAGGCTTCAGATCGATCGATTTATTCTCAAATCCTACGGCAAAGCCTTCTACCATCTTCACATCTTCGCGGGCAGCTTTACCATATGCATCGAAGAGGTTGTCGAGCAAGTTGAATACATGCTGTTTATCTTTAGCCATTTTGTTGCGCAATACATAAGTTGCATAATCCTGATATCCCAAAAGATTAGCTAACTGCATGCGTGTTTCTGCAATTTGCTTAACATTCTCCTGATTATCGAATTCCCCACCCGAAACACACTGTGAGCCATAGGCCTTGTATAATTTCTCGCGTAAATCACGACGGGTAGAATATTTCATGAAGGCTATATAGCTAGGGGCAGAAAGGTCGAATAGCCAGCCTTCTTTACTCTTTGCTTGAGCTTTTGCCTTAGCGGCGTCTTTTACCATCTGCGGCAACCCTGCCAGATCGGCTTCATCGGTCAAAAGCATTTCGAACTTATTGTTTTCTTTCAGTGCATTTTGTCCGAATGTCAAACTCAACTGGCTTAGTTTACTGGATAGCTCTTTATATTTATCCCTGTCGGCACCTGTCAAATTAGCACCGCTGTTTTCAAATCCCTGATATGTCTTTTCCACAAGCCGGATTTGTTCCGGATTAAGATTTGATTCGAATCGTTTCTCATATACAGCTTTTATCTTCTGGAAAAGCCCTTCGTTCAGGCTTATTTCATTGGAATGTGCAGAAAGTTTAGGTTGTACGCGTTGTGCTATCTCCTGCATTTCGTCGTTGCTTTCGGCGCTCAGCAGATTGAAGAATACCGAAGTAACGCGTGATAACAGCTTACCCGATTCTTCGAGCGGAAGTATCGTATTCTGGAAAGTCGGCATCGACTTAGCCATTACTATTTTATTTATCTCAGCCGTATGGTCTTTTATGCCTTTATCGATAGCCGGCTCATAGTGTTCGTTCTTTATTTTACTGAACGGCGGTGTTTCATAAGGCGTCTTATACGCAGAGAAAAAAGGATTTTGAGCTTCAATTGTTGTCATTGTCATTATTAATAATAAAACAGAAAAAACGAATTTTTTCATAAGGGTCAGATGTATATGGTTATTAACTATTTTGCAAGATATATTGTTCGACTGAAGGCTATCTCCATTCTGTTATTTCATCTACAGAAAAACGCACGGTATCTTTCGCTTCTTCGGCCGCTTTACCTATAGATAAAAGCAGTGTCGGGATGTAACGTTTAGCATCCAACCCCAAGGCTTCGGTAAATTCTTTCCGCATAAATCCTCCGATAGGATTGGTATCATATCCGTAACTTTTAGCTGAAAGCATCAATTGCATAGTGACGAATCCGCAGTCCATGAATATTGAATTTTTAAGTCTTTCTTCGGTATATGACGCGCCATAGGCCATCATTATTTCCAGCATCTTCTGCTTATATTCTTCAGTCATTAATCCGTTATCGACATTGGCAGACAGTATCTTATCCGCATAGGAATAATTCTCCATATCGCCGTATATGGCAATGATAGCCGAACAGGTTTCCCATTGCAATTGGTTAAACATCATATAAGGTTTTATCATTTCCTTACCTTCGTCACTGTCTATAACGAAGAAACGCCAAGGCTGCAGATTGAATGAAGAGGGTGCAGTCATTGCATCCTGAAGTATAGCTGACATTTCTTCTTTGCTGATTTTTACCGACGGGTCGTATTTCCGTATTGAAATGCGTTCAGTGAACAAGGCGTTAGCCGGATTCTTAACGTTCTTTAATTGCATAGTTATTTTTTCTGGTTAATAGACTAAGACAAAGGTATAAAAACTAATCTAAAAACTTTATCTTTGCGCATCAAATAAGATATCGGGAAGATTATACTATTGAAAATACTTCCAATATGTTATATACTTTTTTTAATGTTTTTTCGTTATAAATTAACTGGTACAATTAGAGAGTAAAAAATGATCGATTATATAAAAGGAGAAATTGCAGAGTTAACCCCTACATCGGTTTCTTTAGAAGCCTATGGCGTGGGTTATTTTATCAATATATCGCTTAATACATATACAAATCTCTCGGGCAAGAAAGATGCGCGGATTTTTATATATGAGGCGATAAGAGAGGATGCTTATCAGCTTTTTGGATTCTATGATAAACAGGAACGTGAGTTGTTTATGTTGCTGATAAGCGTTTCGGGTATCGGTGCTAATACGGCACGTATGATGCTGTCGTCGATGAATACGCAGGAGTTGGCAAATGTCATTGCTTCGGGCAATGCCGATATGCTGAAAACAGTTAAAGGTATCGGGCTTAAAACAGCCCAGCGAGTGATTGTAGACCTGAAGGACAAGATAAAAATATCGGGAATAGAGCAGGCTGATATATTTCCGGCTCTTCATCCGTCGGGAGAGGAAGCGGTTGCAGCACTTGTGATGTTGGGATTCCCGCAGCAGGCCTCTCAGAAAGTAGTGGCTAGAATATTAAAGGATAAGCCTGACAGCGCAGTTGAACAGGTGATAAAAACAGCATTGAAAATGCTTTAGAAGAGTATCTGCAAAAAGCAGACTCATTACTTAACAACGCTATAGGCTCATCTTTACTCAATGACACAATAGATTTTAGTTTAATTATTTTTTTACCGGGTTGAAAAAATATATAAAATATTCATTTGTAATAACACTTCTTGTATGCTCTGTAAGCCTGTTTTCCGGCATTTCCGGCGAAGCAGACCTCTCTGTTGTGTATGCAGGTGAACTACAGCCCCAGGATACTGTGCCCCGTTATCCGGTAAAGAAAACGCAGATAACGACTTATAAAGATTTGAAAGATAATCCGCCTGCCGATTTGAAAACGCCTTCTAACATAACTACTACGGTCGAATATGATCCGAATACTAAATTATATATTTTCCGTACTAAGCTGGGCGATCAGGAGATATCGACTCCGTTTTCACTGACTCCCGAGCAATATATGGATTATACCCTGAAACGGTCTATGGCAGATTATTTCAAGGGTAAGAATGTGGAAACATACGATAAGAAAGATGTAAAGGATGAGTTCTCCCTGAAAGATATCAAATTAGATATAGGCCCTGCCGAGAGGCTATTTGGCCCGGGAGGAGTAAAAGTAAGGACGCAGGGCTATGTAGAGGCTACAATGGGCATCAAACATAGTAGCACAGATAATCCTACTTTATCGGAACGGAACAAGAGCAAGACTGCTTTCGATTTCAGCGAAGATATACAGATGAACGTAACGGCATCCGTCGGAGATAAGATCAATTTCGATATGAACTACGATACGAAGGCTCTCTTCGATTTTGATTCTAAAAAGCTTAAGCTGGGCTATGAAGGCAAGGAAGATGAGATCATAAAGCGTATCGAGGCCGGGAATGTGAGTATGGCTACTACCAATTCACTCATTAATGGCGGTACTTCCTTATTCGGTATCAATGCGGAATTGCAGTTCGGCAAATTACGTGTTAATACTGTTATATCCCAACAGGAATCCCAAACCCAGTCTACCAGTTCGCAAGGGGGGATACAATCGCGTGAATATGAATTTAAGGCTGACCAATACGATGCCAACAGACATTTCTTTTTATCCAACTACTTCCGCGACAATTACGACAAGGGAATGGCCAAGCTACCCTTTGTACAATCGCCCGTAAATATTACGAATATAGAGGTGTGGGTAACAAACAAGAGGGGTGATTATTCACAATCCCGTAATATACTGGCATTTGCAGATATCGCTGAGCATACTAAAATAAAAAATACAGGTAAATGGCAGTCTGTCGGTGGAAGGCCCGACAATCCGGATAACAGGGGAAATAATTTATATTCAACAATTCTGGAGCAAAAAGCCGGTGTCAGGGATTTTACGCAGATAACTACTATTTTTAGCGGTTATCTGGAGAGCGGGCTCGATTATGAAAAGATAGAGAGTGCGCGCCTACTTACTTCTTCGGAATACACATTCAATCCGCAACTGGGTTACATATCACTTACTTCGGCATTGCAGGCGGATGAAGTACTGGCCGTGGCATATACATATACGGCAAACGGAAAAGATTATCAGGTAGGGGAATTGTCTACGGATATTACAGATAAATACGATCCTAATAATAATACAAAAGGATCAGGAACTTTGTTTGTGAAACTTATAAAGCCTGTTTCATTATCGCCGCGTTCCTATACATGGGATATGATGATGAAGAACGTATATAAGATCAGTGACAACTCCATACAGCAGGATCGATTCCGCCTCAATATTTCATATCAGTCTGATACGATAGGCACCTATATAAACTATATTCCGGAAGGAAGAATAAAGAATGAACTGTTGCTGCGTGTTATGAATCTCGACAGGCTCGACTCCCGAAACAATGAGGTATCGAATAAAGAAGGTTCGAAAGGTGACGGTATTTTCGATTATGTTGAAGGATATACTGTAAACTCACAGAACGGACGAATATTCTTCCCTGTTGTGGAACCTTTCGGCTCGCATCTGAGAAGGCAGATCAGAAATAATGCCATTGCCGATAAATATGTATATCAGGAGTTGTACGATTCTACATTGACTGTGGCACAGCAGATAGCTGAAAAGAATAAGTTTAAAATTTATGGTTCGTATCGTGGTTCGGGTACAAACAATGCCGAAATAGACCTCAATGCCACAAATATACCGCCCGGATCTGTCAGATTGACAGCTGGGGGCGCTGCATTAGTAGAGGGTGTCGATTATATTGTCGATTATATTTCCGGAAAAGTGACTATTATCAACCAAAACATTATCGATTCGAATACACCGATAGAAGTATCGTCGGAAGGACGTACTTTCAATATGCAGCGCAAAACGCTTCTCGGTCTCAACCTTAGCTATGATATTTCCAAGAATTTCAATGTTGGCGGTACCATAATGCATTATTACGAAAAACCGTTGACTACCAAAACGGTAATTGGCGATGAATCCGTAAAGAATACGTTATGGGGTCTGAATACATCTTTCAAAACGGAATCGATGTGGCTTACAAACCTTGTAGATAAACTGCCGTTTGTAGAAGCTACACAACCGTCGCAGATAACATTCAATGCCGAGTTTGCACATATGATACCCGGCCATTACCAGAGCAAGGAAGCCGGAGGCTATTCTTATCTGGATGATTTCGAATCTTCACAGTCGCGCATCGATATTAAAAATCCGTATGCATGGACATTGGCTTCTACTCCGGTAGGAGCAAAAGGTAAAGACGGAAAAGAACTTTTCGAATATGCAAAACTGAGCAATGACATAAGATATGGCATGGACAGGGCGATGCTTGCATGGTTCTCTATAGACGGAATATTTACTCGTAAAAGTTCTAATCTTACTCCCAATCATATAAAGAATGACAAGGAGCAGCTTTCAAATCATTTTGTGCGTGAGATAAATATGCGTGAAATATATCCGAATAAGGATGTTCCATATAACGAATCTTCTGTAATACCCGCACTCAATCTGTCTTATTATCCAAATGAAAGAGGTCCTTACAACTTAGATGCGACTTATATTGATACGGATGGTAAACTCCTGAATCCGGAAAAGAGGTGGGGAGGGATTACCCGCCGCATGGATGTGCGTGATTTCGAAGCTTCGAATATCGAATACATCGAATTTTGGCTTATGGATCCTTTTGTATATGATACTGTTCCGACTGTAAAAAAGAATGTAGGAGAACTATATATAAACTTGGGTGAAATATCGGAAGATGTGCTGAAGGACGGGAAGAAATTTTTCGAAAACGGCCTTCCGGTGAATGACGAACCCGATGCGGTGGACTTTACTGTATGGGGTAAGGTGCCGAAACGTCAGTCTACTGTATATGCGTTCGATGATAATTCGGGTCGTGATGCCCGCAGGAAGCAGGATGTAGGGTTCAACGGGTTGAGTACCGAAGAGGAATTTACATTCCAGACCTATACAGATTATCTTACGGCATATCAGGCAAAACTTTCTGCAACTGCTAAAGAAAGATTGCAAAACGATCCTTTTTCTCCACTCAATGATCCTGCTGGCGATACATACCATTATTACAGGGGTGCGGACTACGACCAAAATCAGGTAAGTATTCTCGACCGGTATAAATACTATAACAATACAGAAGGAAATTCTCCTAATTCAGATGAAAGTTCTGAAAGTTTTTCAACCGCATCCCGCTCTGTGCCAGATGTCGAAGATATCGATCAGGACAATACATTGAATGAAACGGAATCTTACTTTCAGTATAGGGTCGAACTCGATCCGGATAAGATGAAAGTCGGTCAGAACTATATTGTAGACAGCCGTAAAGTAACAGTTCCCCTGCGTAATGGAAAGGATGGAGAAGTAACATGGTATCAGTTTAAAGTTCCTGTACGTCAATGGGGTGAGAGAATAAACAATATTCAGGATTTTAAGAGTATCCGCTTTATGCGAATGTTCCTCACAGGATTCAACAGGACGACATTCCTGCGTTTCGGTACGCTACAGCTTGTGCGTGGCGACTGGCGCGTGTACGAGCAGACATTAAATAAGAATAACGAGGTTTCGGGTAACGGGAAGATAGATGTTGCTACTGTAAATATAGAAGAGAACTCAGACCGTAAACCTGTAAGCTATGTACTTCCTCCGGGGCTGAGCCGTGCAATCGATCCCGATCAGGCACAACTGATGCAGGAAAACGAGCAGTCTTTATCGATGCGCGTAACGAACCTGAGTGCAGGGGATGCACGTGCTGTTTATAAGAATACTTACTACGACCTGCGGAGATATAAGCGCCTGCAATTATATACACATGCCGAACAACTCGTAAATGGAGAGGCACTCACAAGAGGCGATTTATCCGTATTTATCCGTTTGGGTTCCGACTATAAGAACAATTATTATGAATATGAGATACCATTGGTAATAACGCCGGAGGGCAATTACAGCAATAATAATTCGAATGACAGGAATATGGTATGGCCTGCCGATAATATGTTCGATTTTCCTTTGGAATTGCTTAAGGATGTAAAACTTCACCGTAACCGCGAAAAGCGTAAGGCTGGATCTAAAGTTTCCTACACTACTTTATACCATGAGTATGACCCTGACAAGCAGAATAACAGAGTCAGCGTGATAGGTAATCCTTCGCTATCGGAAATTAATGTGATAATGATAGGAGTGAGGAATAACAGCACAGTCAACAAATCGGGAGAAGTCTGGATTAACGAACTTCGCCTGACCGACTTCGACGAGGAAGGCGGATGGGCAGCACAGGGTAATCTCAATGTAGCTTTGTCCGATCTGGGAACATTCAATATATCGGGCAGAAAAGAGACCGTAGGCTTCGGCGCATTGGATCAAAGCCTGATGGAGCGGCGTTCCGACGATTATTATACATACAGCATTGCCGCCAGTGTAGAACTGGGTAAATTCTTCCCGGAAAAAGCGAAAGTCAGCCTGCCTGTATATTATTCCTATTCGAATCAAACGATAACGCCTAAATACGATCCGTTCGATCAGGATGTTACCCTTAAAGAATCGTTGAGTATTGTCGATACCAAAGCCGAGAAAGACTCAATAAAAAGCCTTGCGCGGGATAAAACCACCACCAAAAGTATAAGTTTAAACAATATAAAGGTCAATATACAGAGTAAAACGCCGATGCCGTACGACCCTGCTAACTTCAGTTTCGGTTATTCTTACAGTCAGAGCGAAACTAAGAATCCGACAACGGTTTATGACCTCTCAAAAAATTATAAGGCGACATTCAACTATACTTATTCGCCTATAGTCAAGGCATGGGAGCCATTCAAAAATAATAAGAGCAGATCGGGTGCAGCTAAATTTGCACGATCTTTAGGATTTAACTATCTGCCATCCAACATAGCATTCAATTCCAATATCACACGTTTCTACACCGAAACGGTTTTGCGGGACATTGAAAGCTACCGGTTAGGAGGAGAAAATAACAGCCAGTTCTTATCATGGAGCCAGTCGTTTTTATGGGATAGGGATTTCAATATTAACTGGGATTTCACTAAAAATCTGAAATTCTCATTCCAGTCAGGTACGAGAGCCGAGATAGAAGAACCATACCTGCAGGTGAATAAGAAACTGAACAGGGATGATTATGATATATGGAAAGATGCCGTGATGCGCAGCCTGAAATCTTTAGGTGATCCATTATCTTATCGTCAGACGGCGAGTGTGACCTATCAGCTTCCTTTCAGGAGTATACCCGCAATGGACTGGATAACATCGAACGCAGGATATTCGAGCGGATATCAATGGGATAGGGGAGCGCATATCGATAGTGTCGAGATTGGCAATACGATAAGCAATACGATGACATTGGAGTTGACCAACCGTTTCGATATGACGGCATTGTATAATAAATCTTCTTTCCTGAGAAAAGTAAATGAACGCTTCGGCACCAGAAGGCGCCAGCAATCACCTACCCAGCGTGAACGCGAGAGACGGCAACCGGAAAGACGTCGCTTTACGCAGGATGTCATACTTCAACCGGATACGACAGCTACCGTAAGTCATGGCTTGAATACAAAAAATATACAAGTGCTGGCAAGAAAGGACGGAAAAGCATATTCCGTTAAATTTAAGAAACTGGATGAGAATACAATACTAATAACCAATAAAGACTCGGCCAATATACAATTGAGTATTGAGAGCAAAAACAGGGAACCCGGCTCATCTTCTCAGCTATGGACGGATATAGCCGAATATTCTGCACGCGGACTGATGTCGATACGAAGTGTAAGCTTTAACTATTCACGGCATAATGAGACTTATATCTCTGGCTTCAGACCGGGAATAGGTGATGCTTTCGGGCAAAAAGGTTCTGATTACGGAATGGTGCCGGGCTTGGGATTTGCATTCGGTCTGGAAGGCGGCGATGATTTCATAAATAAATCGATTGACAGAAACTGGCTGGTAGGAAATGAGATGAATGTGTCGCCGTCGGTATTCAACAATGCCGAAACGTTCGAATTCAGGGCACAGATAGAACCTTTCAAAGATTTCAAAATAGAACTGAATGCCAAACATGAAAATAATAAACGCACAGAAGTTCAATACACAGTACTCGAGAATGGTGTACCGAATACTTTAAGGACATACGGTGGGAATTTCTCCATGACTACAATTGCTTTGTCGTCGGCGCTGAAAAGCAGCAATGCGAAAAACAATTATCAGTCCGATGCTTTCGATAAATTCTTAAAAAATAGATACAGAATAAAGAGCAGATTGGAAGCTCAATATGGTAATGTACGTTATCCGGAAGGGGGATTTATATCCGAAGAAAGGCCAATGCTCGCAAATAACCCTTACCATCCGTCAAATGGTCAGGTCGATATTAATTCTGCCGATGTACTTGTACCTGCATTTATATCTGCGTATACAGGGCGTGACGCTAAAAAAATCTCGCTGACCGCATTCCCTTCATTATTGTCTATGTTGCCGAACTGGACAGTGACTTATGACGGACTGGTTAACATACCTGTTATAAAAGACAAATTTAAGACCTTACGTTTGAACCATGCATATACCTGTTATTATCAGGTAAGCAATTACTCTTCATTCTCCAACTGGCTACAGGCAGACGATGATCTCGGTTTTATACGTGATGTGCTGAATGGTAATCCTGTTCCTTCATCTCCATATAATATATCATCGGTAGGCATATCCGAGTTATTCAATCCTTTGTTCGGGGTAGAAGGCACCCTCAATAACAATATGACTATCAATGCGCGGTATAATAACGCCCGTACATTGACATTGAATATGTCTTCTTACCAGATTATCGAATCCCTTCAAAAGGAATTTGTACTAGGATTCGGATACCGTATCAACGAATTCAACAGGCTTATCGGCCTCACACCGAAAACAGCAAGACAGTTTAATAACGACCTTAATATCAAGGCTGATGTGTCGCACAGGACTGTTGAAGCGCTATTGCGTAAGATTGAGGAAAATTTCACACAAGCTACGAGTGGCACGACTATTGTAACGTTAAAATTGTCGGCAGACTATGCAATGAGCAGATCTTTGACATTGAGAGCCTTTTACGACCGGATACTGAATAAGCCGTTGATTTCGTCTTCTTCTTATCCCACAACAAACAGTAATTTTGGAATAAGCTTAAAATTTATTTTGCTACAATAAAAATTATTTATAAGCTTGCATAGAAAAAATATTTCCTTTATGTTTATTTTTTCAAATGTTAAACAATATCTTTGTCTTAATTGTTAAATAGGAAAATCGGAGGCACTAAATTATATATAATATATATAAATTTGATTTCGATTAATAATAGAGAGGGCTAAAATGAGAAAATCGACTATATGGATACTTGCCGCCATTATGGCATTTGCGTTCTTTGGCCTGTTGTACTTACAAATAACCTACCTTAGAGAGTCCATAAGGTTAAGGAGCGACCAGTTTAATGAAGCTGTAAACAGAAGCTTGTCTCAGATATCGAGAAATCTTGAACTCGACCAGACTCAAAAATATCTGAACGAAGCTTTTCTTGAAAGCCAGAAGAAACAGGCAGCTTATAACCGATCATTGTCTCTGCGAAACCAATTGGAAGAAGAAACGGTTACACATCAGCAAAGGGTGAAAATGACGGCGCCCGACATGGAAATAAATATGGAAGTGAACATGTCGTCTACAACCCAGCGCCCAAAGAACCAGATTTTTCAGTCGCAGGGAGGAACTAACGCTATAGCGCGGACAATATTCGATATGCAGGACGAACAGAAAAAGCGTTTTCTGTATGAGAGCGATATAATGAACGAGGTTTTGAACAGGCTTATCAATACGGCAAGTAACATTCCGATTGAAGACCGTGTAAATCTCAAATCACTGGAAACCGCTATCAGAAACCAGATAAAATACAACAATATCGAACTGGCATTCGAGTATGAGGTAGTAGATAAAAATGACAAACCGATATACCGGCAGCCGTTTTTTACAATGGAGGGTAGGAAAGATTATTATTCCCAGCCATTGTTCCCGAACGACCCTCAGGATAAGGTGACATATCTGAAAGTTTACTTCCCCGACAAAGAAAAATACTTGTTTAGTGAAGTAAAATTTCTATATCCGTCAATTTTATTTACCTTTATACTGTTAGTTACGTTTATAATAATCATTTACATCACTTTCCGCCAAAAGCGTTTGTCGGAAATGAAGAGTGATTTTATGAATAATATGACTCACGAATTGAAGACTCCCGTATCTACTATATCGCTTGCAGCACAGATGCTTAAGGACGGTTCGATCACTAAATCTCCCGAAGTATTCAAACATATCTCCGGTGTGATAAATGACGAAACCGAACGATTAAGTTTTCAGGTAGAAAAGGTATTGCAAATGTCTTTGTTCGAGAAGCAAAAGGCTACCCTGAAAATGAAGGAGTTGGATGCTAATGATGTGGTCGTGAGCGTGGCTAATACATTCCAAATCAAAGTAGAGAAATTCGGAGGTAATCTGGATATCGATCTGGAAGCTACAGATTCGGCTATAGAGGCAGATAAGATGCATTTTACCAACGTATTATTTAATCTGTTGGATAATGCGGTAAAATACAGGAGAGAGGATATTCCGCTGGAACTGATGATACGTACTTGGAACAGTAATAATAAATTATATATTTCGGTGGAAGATAACGGAATAGGTATAAAGAAAGAATACGTGAAAAGAATTTTTGAACGGTTCTACCGTGTATCTACCGGAAACAGACATGATGTTAAGGGCTTTGGCTTAGGTTTGGCATATGTAAGGAAAATAGTTGAAGATCACAAAGGCACGATAAAGGCTGAAAGTGATATAGGAAAAGGTACCAAATTTATAATTTGTCTGCCGATAATGAAAAATAAAGAGCAACTCAAATAAATTGTATGTAAATAAGTAAGTTATGGAAGAAAAATTGAAATTATTTTTATGTGAAGATGATGAAAATCTTGGTATGTTACTAAGAGAATATCTTCAGGCAAAAGGTTATGATACTGACCTTTATATCGATGGAGAGGTAGGTTACAAAGGATTTGTTAAAGAAAAGTACGATCTGTGTATCCTTGATGTGATGATGCCTAAAAAAGACGGTATCACATTAGTTAAAGAAATCAGGGCTATAAATACAGAGATCCCTATTATATTTCTGACAGCCAAAAACATGAAGGACGATATCCTTGAAGGATTCAAAGCCGGAGCTGACGACTATATTACAAAGCCGTTCAGCATGGAAGAACTCGTTCTGCGTATCGAAGCTATTTTCCGTCGTGTTAAGGGCAAGAGAAACAAAGAGCAGCAGGTTTATCAGTTTGGTAACATGAACTTTGATACTCAGAAACAAATACTGACTATCAACGGTGAAAGTACTAAGTTGACAACTAAAGAAGCTGAGCTTTTGGCCTTGCTCTGTGCTCATGCTAACGATATTCTGGAGAGAAATCACGCCCTGAAACAAATCTGGGTAGATGATAATTACTTCAATGCTCGTAGTATGGACGTGTATATCACTAAGTTGCGTAAGCTGTTGAAACCGGACCCAAGTATTGAAATTATCAATATACATGGTAAGGGTTACAAGCTTATTGCTCCTGTAAACGAAGAAGAAGGTGCTGAATAATCAGTATGACTATAGATTGAAAAGCCGGTTGATACCGGCTTTTTTGTTTTTGGTCAATTATCTTTCAATTAAGTAGAGATTGAGACGGTGTACATTATAATATCTTTTTAGATGTGTTTCAGAATGTGGTTGCCGGAGTTTTCGATGAAAGGTTGTTAGGATATCTGCATAGAAAATAACCAATCTAATAGGTTTAAACAGGATATTGTCAATCAGATACTCTTTCGTATTAAATTTTTTAATATTACTTTTTATATATATCTTTGACGCATTAATTCGAGTACAAAGACAAATATCACTTTACAGATTATGACACAATTGAAAAGATTCATCCTTTTTGTTTTTTTATTCATGTTTTTAGGATTTGGTTCTTTCTTATTTTCCCAAGTAACTGTTGGTTTAGATGCCACTCCTGCCCATGGTGCTATGCTGCAGTTAAAGGAAAATAATAATGTTCAGGAAAATTCAACCAGAGGAATGATGCTTCCACGTGTATTCCTCACTGATTTGAGCAAACTAAAGATGGATGCCCTAACGGAATATACAGGTGTGGAACGTAATAAACACATTGGGCTGACTGTATATAATGTGAATGAAGACCGTTGTCAGAAGGACCCTATTTATAAGGCAGTCTATGTATGGGATGGAGAGCATTGGACGATTCTTCAACCAATGGATCAGGATTATATCGTAGAGACGGATCAGGAAGGACAACCGTTTAAAGCCCGAAATTTTGGCAGCAGGGCCGGTATATGGATGATTGAAAACCTTGCTGTTACAACATATGCCGATGGTACGCCCATACCTTTGCATAATGGAACAGCTGCAGTTTCAGAATCTTATATTTATCCCAATATAACTTCTACGGCATGGAATACTCCGATGGCAGTATGGGAAAGAAGCCATGGCCTGCTTTATACTTTTCCTGTTATAACCCGTGGATATACTCCTACCCAGCCTGATCAGGCTGCTGAACCGGGGGATACTCCCGGTTCAAAAGAAATAGAATCTGTGTTGGAAACATCGGCAGGAGCAAAGAATGGAAAATTGCAAGGCCCTTGCCCTACCGGTTGGCATGTACCAAGCGATAGAGAATGGAACACATTAGAGGAAGTGATATATAATAATATGTCGGCATATAGTACTTATTCTAAGGATGATAAGCCGACTCCACCGGCTTGGGATAATACCTGGAATTCCGTATCGATATATTATGACAGGCCGCAAACTGTTGCCGCTGGTACCCATGCCCATGGACTGGCTATGATAAATCCTTGTCCGACGCCGGGAACTACCAAGAGTACTGGCGGAAAAAGCCTTTTAGCTAGTGAAGGTGGATTTGATGTGCTGTTAACAGGACTTGGTACTGCATACGTAAATGATCCGATAAAGGCATCGTCTTATTCATCAAGAGCCTATTTATGGTCTGCCAGTAACAGGAGTACATCTGATGGCATAATGAGAAGATTTACACCTTCCGATTCGAGGGTTTATCGAGGCCCTTCCAACAAACATATATTACTATCTATCCGTTGCAAAAAAGATTAATAGACTCTACTAAGCGGCTTACAATCAAGCCAATATAATAACCGACTCTTTGATTTTAATCTATTGACTTTCTAAAAGAAATTGTGTCCATTGAAATATTTTAGATGATATCAGGAATAAATGGTTTTATGAGATCATAAATTTCAGCATGTATAACTGTATTGTTGGATGCAATAATATGATGATTATCAAATAAGAGTTCATCATTCTCAAAATTCGTAACTTTTCCGCCCGCTTCTTCCACAATAAGCGCACCCGCCATAAAATCCCACGGCTTGATAAATGCCTCGCACCATACGTCGAACCGTCCTGCAGCAACATAGCATAGCGACATAGCGGCAGAACCATTGATACGAATACTCGATGCCTTACCGTATAGTTTATTCATCAAATGATTCATTAATGGCTTGTACTCTTTATCATTGTAGGGTAGATCCAGTCCGATAAGGGCTTTGTTTATATCTTTATTGACAGATACGGAAATAAGTTTTCCATTGAGGAATGCCTTACCGCCCTTCCATGCATAAAAACACTCGTCACGGCATACTTCATAAATAACACCGATAAGTGGTTTTTGCTTATATGTGAGGGCTATGCTGACGCAATACGGCGCATTGTCATGTATGAAATTTGTTGTACCGTCCAAAGGATCGATTACCCAGCAATAGTCTTTTTCTTCAGTTTGTATGGTATCTTCCTCTGTAATAAATCCGGCTTCGGGTAATAATGCGGATAGTTTTTTAACCAGCAACTTTTCAGTTTCTTTGTCTACATACGATACATAATCGTGTGCATTCTTTTCTTCTACCTTATCCGTGCTGAATACTTTCCTTTCCGTTGATAAAAATTCTGCCCCTTGTCTTGCTATTTTGCATACTTCGGAAGCCATATATTTCAAATCCATAGATGCCTGTTTTGAGATTCATACAAAGGTAAACAAATGACATGTAATTTATTCTTTGAAGGGATTTTTTTGATATGTTTGTCAAAAATACCAATTTTCGATTTTGTTGAATAATCGAATACATGGTACGCTTTTTGAAGATAATTAGATATCGATATGAACAAGGAAGTATTATATATAAAGAATATGGTTTGCAACCGTTGCATAATGGTTGTTGAATCCGAATTGAAAAAACTTGGTGTAGAACCCTTCTCTGTCGAATTGGGAGAAGTGCAGCTTGAAAGTGCTCTTACGAAGGAGCAAAAAGAGCAATTGACCGAACGGCTTGAATCCCTCGGTTTCTCACTGATCGACGATAGAAAGGGGCGGCTGATAGAACAGGTGAAAACGCTCATTGTAGAACTTGTTCATTATAATAACAATGATTTGAAAATCAATCTGTCCGATTATATTAGCGAAAAACTTCATCACGACTACAATTATATCAGCAATCTGTTTTCGGAAGTTGAGGGAACGACTATCGAAAAGTATTTTATTGCACAGAAAATAGAAAAGGTAAAAGAATTACTGGTATACGATGAGCTGACACTGAACGAAATAGCGTTCAAGTTGAATTATTCTAGTGTCGCCCATCTCAGTGCACAGTTCAAAAAGGTGACAGGGCTGACTCCCAGCCACTTCAAGCAAGTGAAAACAAATAAGCGCAAGCCTTTGGATAAGGTGTAAATCTTATAAACTATACAAAAAATAATATAACAACTTCCAGCCCTTTTGTTGCGACCTTTGTATATTCTTATTTGAAGAGTATATAATGAAAACAACAAACCGGATAATAAAGAAAACGTTTCCAGTCTTACAGCTTTCCTGTGCTTCCTGTGCAATCAATGCGGAGAGCATAGTAAAGGGTATGAACGGAGTGGAGAATGCCTCAGTCAATTTTGCTACAGCCACACTGGCGGTAGAATATAATCCAACGGTAATTTCACCGGAAGATATGCGCACTGCTATTCAGGACGGGGGATACGATCTGCTTATCGAAGAAGATGAGGATACAGCAGCCGAGACTTTGGAAGAAATCCATCAAAAAAGATTTGGCGAGCTTAAGCAAAAAACTATATTGGCTATCATCTTTTCATTGCCTATAGTCATTATAGGGATGTTCTTTATGCATATACCTTATGCCAACGAAATAATGTGGATACTCTCTACTCCGGTTGTCTTCTGGTTGGGGAGGGACTTTTTCGTCAATGCATGGAAGCAGGCAAAACTCCGCTCTGCAAATATGGATACACTTGTGGCTTTGAGTACGAGTGTGGCATACCTTTTCAGTGTATTTAATACGCTATTTCCAAGTTTTTGGATAGAGAGAAGCGTAGAGCCCCATGTTTATTTTGAAGCAGCAAGTGTGATAATCGCCTTTATTCTCCTAGGACGTTTGCTGGAAGAGAAAGCAAAAGGTAATACTTCATCTGCCATAAAAAAACTAATGGGTCTGCAACCTAAAACTGTCGTGCTGATAAAAGATGACGGTAGTCACGAACAGGTTCCTATTGAAAATGTAGGTATCGGAAATATCATTCTGGTTAAACCCGGAGAAAAAATTGCAGTAGACGGTATTGTTACCGCCGGTGAATCCTATGTAGATGAAAGCATGCTGAGCGGAGAACCAATCGCCGTATTGAAACAAAAGAATGAAAAAGTATTTGCCGGAACAATAAACCAAAAGGGTAGTTTCCAATTCAGGGCAGAAAAGGTCGGTGCAGATACCATGCTTGCCCAGATTATAAAAACGGTGCAGGAAGCGCAGGGAAGTAAAGCGCCTGTACAAAAGTTGGTTGATAAGATAGCCGGAATCTTTGTGCCTGTAGTGATGAGTATTGCCCTCCTTGCTTTTGTCCTTTGGATAATATTTGACAGTACCAATGGCTTTACACACGGATTACTGGCATTGGTTACCGTACTGATTATCGCCTGTCCTTGTGCTCTCGGATTAGCTACTCCCACAGCAATTATGGTCGGAGTCGGTAAAGGTGCGGAGAAAGGTATATTGATAAAAGATGCCGAAAGCCTCGAACTGGCAAAGAAAGTTAATGCAGTTGTATTAGATAAAACGGGAACAATTACAGAGGGCAAACCGGTTGTAACAGATATCTTCTGGCTAAATAACAATGACAGTAAAAAAGAAATATTACTTAGCTTGGAAAAACAATCGGAGCATCCTTTAGCCGATGCTGTCATACAGTATTTCAGCGGACTGTCTTCACTTCCTGTTTCTAACTTTGAAAGCATTACGGGAAAAGGAGTGAAAGGAGTAGTTAACGGAGAAATATACTATATAGGGAATATCAAATTATTGGAAGAAAACAATATAGCGACCAACCCGGATCTTTTACAACAGGCAGATAAACTATGTACAGAATCAAAAACCGTTATTTGGTTCTCGGATGATAAAGCTGCGATGGCGGTTATTGCCATTGCTGATGAAATAAAAGAGACATCACTTGCAGCAATAAAACAATTACAAGATTCCGGAATAGAAGTGTACATGCTTACCGGAGATAATGAAGCAACAGCTAAAGAAATAGCAGCCCGTACCGGAATAAAACACTACAAAGCAGAAGTTTTGCCGCAACAAAAAGCGGATTTTATAAAGAAATTACAGGATAAAGGTAAAACTGTTGGTATGGTCGGTGATGGTATCAATGACAGCACGGCATTGGCTCAGGCCGATTTAAGCATTGCTATGGGAAAAGGCAGTGATATAGCTATGGATGTGGCTAAAATGACAATCATCTCTTCCGACCTGAATAAGATACCCGAAGCAATTAAATTATCGAAGCAGACAGTTGCTACTATCCGTCAAAACCTTTTCTGGGCATTTATATATAATATGATAGGAATACCCATTGCTGCGGGTATCCTTTATCCGATAAACGGATTCCTGCTTAATCCGATGATAGCGGGTGCAGCAATGGCTCTGAGTAGTGTAAGCGTGGTAAGCAACAGCTTAAGGCTGAAATGGAAAAAATAATTCAAACAACAAACAATAAACAATAAGATTATGGAAGCAAAGACATTTACATTTAAAACGAATATCAATTGTAGTGGATGTATCGCTAAAGTTACTCCCTTTCTTGATGAAGTTAATGGAATCTCAAACTGGAATGTAGATACGGTAAATAAAAACAAAGTGCTGACAGTAGTGTCAGACGGAATTACCGAACAGGAAGTTATTGATACGGTTAAGAAGGCAGGTTTTAATATAGAAGTCTTCTAAACCTTTTGTTTTCACATCATCATAAGAAATGAAGAATCTCATCAAAAGAGAGATTCTTCATTTTATTTAGTATCAAAAATAAGGATAATATTTAAATTTAGTATTTAGGCTGACTACCCATTTTCAATTTCAGCGTGCCTCCCTTTTCTAAGTCGGCAAAAGGAAGTCGCAGACTTTCATTTACTTTTCCATTAAGGGAAGCCTCCTGTATGTAGATATTCTGCTTCGAATTGTTTTCTGTTTCTATTACGAATTTTCCTTTCCTGATATTATCTGGCAATTTTATCGTAATCCTGTCGAATAACGGGCTGCCGACTTGAAACGATGCGTTTGGAGCAGTTAACCCTTTCACATCGAAGAGCCCCATACCTGACAGTACGTACCATGCTCCTAATTGCCCCTGATCTTCATCCTGTCCGTAGCCGTATCCGTGAATGCCGTCGTTTCCGTAAAACTCGTCGCAAATAGCCCTAACCCACTTCTGAGATAAATCCGGCCGGCCTGAGAAATGGAACAGCCACGAAATATGCAGGTTAGGTTGGTTGCCCTGATTGTAGAGGCCTTGCAAGCCTGCGAAAGCGTCGATGGTTTTACCGCCACCGAAGATATTCTGTTGCGATATGGTAAATATACTGTCCAGCCGCTGATTGAATACATCTTTGCCCAGAGTTTCCACCAATTCTTCGGCATCGTGCGGTACATAGAATGTATATTGCCACGCATTTCCTTCCTGAAATCCTGTCCACGGCTGAGCCGGGTCAAAATCTTTTATAAACTCACCGTTTATATCTTTCGGGCGCATAAATTTAACGGATGAATCGTAAATCAGCTTCCAGCTTTTGGCAAGTTTCGACAGTTGTTCGTAATCTTCCGTTTTGCCCAATTCTTTTGCGAACTGTGCTACAGCATAGCTGCTGAATGCATATTCCAGCGTATGCGAGGTACCGAATACCGAGCCTTCGGTTGTGAGTTCGCTTGCCACTCCGGGCTGTGGTGGTATGTAAGGACAATATCCTCTTTGCACGAAAGCACCTACATCCATTTTTCCTGCTCCGGGAATGCGGTCTTTCCACTCCAGTTCGTTTTTTCTGGCAGCTTCATAAGCTAGATTTATATCGAAGTTGCGTATACCTACGTTATATGCTGCAGCAATGGCAAGGCTTGTAAAATTAGTACCTACACCTGATACGTACTTGCTCGTGGCAATACCATCGCCGAGCCATCCGGCATCCTTATACACAAGCAACTGACTCTGTATCCAGTCGGCATAGTATTCGGGGTAGGCAATAGCCCACAGTTGAGTGAGATTCCAGAATGCACCCCATATAGCATCAGTATTGTAATGATGATGAACAGGCTTGCCATTGGAATCCAGTTCTATCTGTCCTATAGTACCGTCATTTTTAGGATATGCGCCGTTCACATCGCTTGCCAGACCCCGGCCCTGTAGGGCATGGAACAGGCCGGTATAGAATTTAGTCTTATCTTCCGCTGTACCGCCTTCGGCATCTATACGTCCCAGATAATCGTTCCATGTCGCTATTGCTTGCGTTTTGGCGTTATCGAAAGAAAGATCTTTCGCTTCTGCCTCAAGGTTTTTTCGGGCGTTTTCGATAGATGTATAAGATAGCCCCACTTTTATGTTTATGGCTTCATTGGCATTGGTGCTGAATATCATATAAGCCCCTGCGCCCACGGCTTTTATTTCTTTTTGTCCGGCTACTATGCTGTCGTAGATAAATGTACCGCAGGTTTCAGGAGTTTTGTCTATCACAGCAGAAAAGTACATGCTGACGGTTGCCCCCGCCTGATATTTCTTTACATATTCGGGACGTGTAATCACATAGCCTTCGATATGTGTATCGTCCACTATCTTTACTTCTGCATCTATAACCTGTCCGCTTTCGCCCATCTTACGGCCTATGTCGAAGATGATGTTCGATTCTTTCGACTCGGGAAAGGTATAGCGATGAAAGCCTACACGTTCTGTTGCTGTCAGTTCGGCTTTTATATTATAGTCTTTCAGCAAGACAGAGTAATAGCCGGCTGTGGCTGACTCGTCTTTCTTGTCGAAATTAGAACGGTATCCCGATTCCACATCTTCAAGCGTTCCCGGTATGGTTTGCAGTTTGCCCACGGTAGGAGCGAATGTTACTCCTCCTATCTGAAATTCGTGAAAATTGGGGAAACCTTCTATTGAAGAATGTCGTTCGTCGTATCCCACGGCTTCCCATCCGCCGGGATTGCCATAGCTACCATTGGTAGAAGGTGCTAGTTTTGCCATACCGAAGGGCTTAGAGGCCGGAGTGTAGAAAAACCATCGGCTGTGTGCCGTGCCTATATTGGGGTCTACATATTGGGTATAGTCTTGTGGTGATTGAGCAGATTCACAACTAGCAAGCAACCCGATAATAAATAAAAGAGATAGGTTTTTTTTCATAAGAGTATTTGATTTATATGTACATACATACCTACAAATATAGCGATAATTTTAAAAAATAAAAATTTGTACAGGTTTTATCAGCCTCCCTTTTTGAGTTATTTGAAATATATTTTTCTGCTTTTGGTTACTGGTTTAGCGGATTAAAACCCATAACAAAGAGCACATCAAATATTTCCTAGTATTTGATATTAGAGCTTGACGAACATCTCTCTTATTTTGTTATACCGATAATCACTCCGAAGTCTCCGTCTTTAGGCTTTAATAGTTTTTCAGGTAAATACATCCGCGATACGAATCCATCGAGATATAAAGCATTCTTGCATCCTTTCGATTTGAAATAAGATGCAAAATCAAAGAAATTCACTTTTGCCGTAGATATGGCAAACAGAATCTTTCCATCGGGTAATATGCCTACTCCGTTTCTTATCTGAATATTAGCAGAGCCTTCTTTTAAAGCAGGATGTAATTCCCCGTCGATAATCAGCATGGGCCCCGACTGAGTAGCATATTTTATATTCCCGTTATCTATAAAATCTTCAGTCTTACAAACTGCAGCTATATTATTGTCCGTAATATAAAAAACACCGTTCGGTTTCAGATAGAAATTGCCCTCGCCGGATGAAGTATCCAAAGCCTTTAAAATTTTGTACTTTTCTATATAAAGTCCTTGTGGGGCATAACTAGGGTCGAACATGCCTCCATTCATGGCAAATACTAATTCTTTGCCCTTTCTTTTTTCATAGATTTTCAAATTCTGTATACTGCGGATTACTTTACCGCTGTCGTCTTTCCAATAAAAAGCTATATTTTGTGATTTAGCATCGGCAATATAGCTGATAACCTTGTCGTCTATCGGGCTATTACAGTTAGTCGTGAAAGAAACCGCTACGATAATAGTGGATATCAAAAGAATAGTAAATATGATTCGTTTATATAGATTCATTCATCCGGATTTTACGTTGCCAATTTAATAATTATGTGCTTTCCGGCAAAATATTTGCAAATGGTTGCACTTATCTGTGCATGCATGAAAAGTTATGCACATTCTTATATTAAACTCTTGGTTTTTGTCCTGTTTTCTCTCAAAAACTAGTACTTTTATACCCCAATCTGAAAATTATAAATAAAAACACATTATACAATGGGTGGTTTTTTTGGAACGATATCTAAAACAGCCTGTGCAACAGACCTTTTTTACGGCACAGATTACAATTCACACTTAGGAACCCGCCGGGGTGGTATGGTCACACTCCATGAGGGAATATTCAAGCGGGCAATACATAATCTTGAAAATTCATATTTCCGGCTGCGCTTCGAAGCCGATTTAGATAAGTTCCAGGGAAATTCCGGTATCGGTATAATAAGTGATACCGACCCGCAACCGATATTTATCAGTTCACATCTGGGCAAATATGCCGTAGTGACAGTTGCCAAAGTGAATAATATAGCCGAACTGGAAAAAGAATTGTTAGATAAAGGATGCCACTTTTCGGAATTCAATTCAGGGCAAATAAACCAGACAGAATTAATAGCATTGATTATTTCACAGGGTAATACTTTTGTGGAAGGTATCGAGCTGGTACAGGAAAAGATAAAAGGTTCGTGTTCTATGCTTATTCTCACTGAAGACGGAATTATTGCAGCCCGCGATAAATGGGGGCGTACACCTATACTTATCGGTAAAAAGAATGGCGCATATGCAGTATCGAGCGAGCCGTGTAGTTTTCCGAATCTCGATTACGAACTCGATTATAATATGGGGCCGGGCGAGGTGGTTATGCTGACAGCCGACAGTATGACACAGTTGCGCAAACCAAATAAGAAAATGCAGGCTTGCTCATTTCTTTGGGTATATTACGGCTATCCGGTTTCAGATTATGAAGGAATAAATGTAGATGCAGTACGTTATGCCAGTGGAAAGGCTATGGCAAAGAAAGACGATACTGAGGCCGACTATGTCTCTGCTATTCCGGACTCGGGTATCGGTATGGGGCTTGGTTATGCCGAAGGTAAAGGAATCCCGTATCGCCGTGCAATAATTAAATATACGCCTACATGGCCGCGCAGTTTTACTCCTGCTAATCAGAAAGTGCGCGATCTGGTAGCTAAGATGAAGCTTATTCCCAATCGTGAACTGCTTAGGGATAAAAGAGTAATATTCTGCGACGATTCCATTGTTCGTGGTACACAGCTAAACGATAATGTAAATATACTTTATGGTTACGGGGCTAAAGAGGTGCATATCCGCCTCGGAAGTCCTCCCATTTTATTTTCGTGTCCTTATATCGGATTTACAGCAGCAAAATCTCCGCTGGAGCTGATTGCGCGTCGTACAGTGCTGGAACTGGAAGGCGACCATGAAAAGGATCTGGACAAGTATTCTACTTCGGGTTCGGAACAATATAACAATATGATAGATTCTATCCGCAAGAAGCTGAATATTACTACACTGAAATTTATGCAAGTGGAAGATCTGATTGCATCTATCGGCCTACCGAAAGAATGCGTATGCACGTACTGCTATAACGGGGCAAAACCGGACGAAGAATAATTCCTGCGTTCAGCTTTAGATAAAAAACATTAACAGCATTTGAGTAAATACTATCCGTGCAAACATGGATACAGGATATACTGTTGCATAAGCTACGGACGGTTCATCATCTTCTATGATAGAATTTACATAATTGAGCGCCATCGGATTTGCCATACTTCCACAAAGCATACCAACGCATCTGCCATAGTTGATTTTGTATATCTTCATGGCTATAATGGCAACAATAATTACAGGGACGACAGTCAGTATAAAGCCGAAAGCTATCCATAATAAGCCTTCTGTCTGGAATACCGTTTCGAAGAAGTGCTCACCTGCACTGATACCCAGACAAGCCAGATAAACAGTAAGCCCGAACTGGCGCATCAACAGATTGGCGCTTTGAGTAGTATATGTCGTAAAACGAAAACGCGGACCGAATGCACCCATCAATATTCCCACAATGATAGGTCCTCCGGCAATGCCCAGCTTTACAGGGAAACTCATTCCCGGAAAGGGTAGGGGCAACGCTCCCAAAATAAGACCTAATGCAATACCTGAGAATATAGCAATAAGATTAGGTTTATTCAACCTTTTCTCTTCATCTCCCAATATTTTAGCCACATTATCGATAGATGCTTTTTCTCCTACAACAGTCAGTTTATCACCTATCTGTAATGAGAGATCGGGAGAAGCCAGCAGGTCTATACCGGCACGATTGATGCGGGTGATATTTATTCCGTAATTATTTCTGAGCCTTAGCGCGCCCAGTTTTACACCGTTCACTTTATTACGGGTAACAATGATACGGCGCGAAACCAGTTGGCTGTTGTCGATATGGTTCCAGTCTATATCTTCTTTATTCCAGTCTACATCTTCCTGTTCGCCAAATAAGACTTTTATATGTTCAACATCCGACTTTATAGAAATAACCAACAGGTGATCATCGCTTTGCAATACGGTTTCGGATGTAGGTATCGTAACTTTTCCATCGCGCCAGATGCGTGAAATAACAAAACGCTTAGGTGATAGTTTCATTATCTCACGAATGGTTTTTCCGTCGATTGCCGGATTGGTAATGTGGAATTCGCCTATATAGGTATCATGATTTTTCTTTTCAGTAGGTGTAGCATAAGCATCACCCGATACAAAACACTTTTTAAGGAATACAATAGCAAGAATTACCCCGACAACTCCCAGAGGATAAGCTACGGCAGTAGCAAGCGCCATATCGGCGACCGCTTTCATATCTCCGCCTGTGATTTGTTTCAATGCCTGTTGGGCAGCACCAAGAGCAGGAGTATTTGTTGTTGCTCCGCAAAGGATACCCACCATATTGGGTAACGATATTTGACTTGTGTAGCTGAATATAAGAGCCATAGCCAAACCTAGAAATACAACGCCGAGCGCCAGCATATTCAGCCTGAGGCCACCTTTCCTGAGAGAAGAAAAGAATCCGGGACCAACTTGTAAGCCGAGTGCATATACAAAAAGGATAAGTCCGAAGTTCTGGGCAAAACTGAGCATATCCTTATTCAGGTCGAGATTGAAATGCCCGAGTACGATGCCGACAAAGAAAACAAAGGTGATACCCAGTGAAATATTAAAGAGTTTAAGCTTTCCAAGTTGTAAGCCAAGGGCAGACACAACTGAAATAACTATAATAGACTGAACCGACGACGGTTCGAAAATGGTTTCCGTTAACCAATCCATAACATTACATTAGAAATGCAGCTGCAAAGGTAAGACAATAAAAATGAATGCGCCAATATTGTGTGCTTGAAAATAGTGGAACGGCATTCAAATAAGCTCATAAAAAAAGCACCTGTACAACAGATGCTTTTTGAGATTGTAAAGAACGATTACCTATCTATAAAATATTCCATAATAAGTTCTTTTACAATCTTATGCCCTTCACCGTTAGGATGATTGCCCTGACTCATATAACTATTCAGGTCTTCACCATTCAGCTTTTTATTTTTAAAGGCTTTATAGCTGTCAATAAGACCAGTCTTATATTTCTTAGCCAGTTCCCTTATTTGCTTACTATGCAGTTCGAGCGGAGCGTTACTATCTCTTATATCTTCTCCCAAATCGGGGGTAGGTGTCATAAGTACGATTTTTATACCTTTAGTTGTAGCCTTTTCTATCATGCTGATCCATGCCTTTTTAGCTCTTTCCAGACCAATGCCACGGTCGTTAAGGGCATAATCTATAAATATTACATCCGGCAGGTGGTTTAATACTTCGTTTTCGAATCTTAAGGCGCCTTGTTCTGCATTTTCTCCGCCTATCGAAGTTGTTAGGGTGTTGACCACAGCGTAAGGATAATGCTTTTTGACGGCAAGCAGTGTCAGATGCGGATAGGATTCTAAGGTATTGACGGCCGGAGTTTTGAAATATCCGCTGGGTACACTATGTCCGTGAAAAACGATATTTATAGTTTTGTTTTCGGGAAACTGTTTTGCAAGCTCCTGCTTAACAGGTCTCAGATAATCCGAATATGTTCCGACTTGTGCATGAAGCACCATTGAAGTAAAAAGAGAGAATATAATAAATAACTTTTTCATGATATGCTTAAAAACCTTTTTTATTCTTTCTGTAATTTACAAATATAAGAAAAATAATATTTTAACATTTACCAAAAATGATATATAAATTTATAATATTGGTAAGAAGTAAACCTCGGATGTATTGCTATAAAGGTTGGTGATATCGTAAAAATATAAAAGCACGGAATATTTATCCCGTGCCTATTCTATAATAATATATATTTTACTTTCTGAGAGTGAAGAAGAATTCCAGTCCGCCTTCCGCACGGTTTTTTACCTGAATTTCTCCTTTATGGAATAAAACTGCATTCTTAACGATAGATAATCCTAGTCCCGAGCCTCCGGTATCGCGTGTGCGACCTTCATTCACCCGGTAGAAACGTTCGAATAAGCGTGGCAGATATTTCTCATCTACACCAACACCTGTATCGCAGTAGCTGAAATAGAGATAATTCTCATCTTCCATATAGTTTCTGATGTTGATATTCACATCACGGCCGGCATAACTTATTGTATTGTCTACCAGATTACGGAAGATAGAGTAGAGTAAGGTATAATTTCCTTCAATGAAAAGGTTGTCTTTAAGAAATACATTTAGTCGTATATCGTTGGACTTCAAACCGTCGGTCAGGTCTATCCTCACTTCTTCCACAAGCTGCGAAATATCCACCTTTTCCAGTTGAAATTGTGAGGGTGCTTCTTCAATTTTACTGATGAGGCTTACATCCTCAATAAGGTTCGATAAACGTATCGTTTGCAGATGCGCCCGATGTATGAATTGCGTCTGCTTATCTTCGTCCAGCTTCTGTGCATCGAGCGTTTCCAGATAGCCGCGCAGGCTGGTGACAGGCGTCCTTAGTTCATGGGCTATATTATTTGTCATTTCCTGTTTCAACAGGCGCGTCTTTTCCAAGCGGCTGACATCCTTTATCGTAATTTCAAAACTATCGTCTTCGAATACGATAGTTTGTATCGAAAATATCTTGCCGTTTTTCTTTAATTGGAATATATGGAAATTTTCATCTTTTTTCCTATTGCTGATAAATTCGATAGCCGGATCGAATATTTCTTCTTTAATAATAGCTTCCAGATTAAAAACAGGCTGATCAACGATAAAATTGAAATACTGGAAAAAGTGCGTATTCGCATATATCTTTTTGAATTCTTTATCAAAAATACAGATACCTTCATTTGCATATTGAAAATGCTGTATCAGCTTTTCGCGCTCCATTTCCAATTCTTCTTTACTCTTCTCTTTCTGTTTCAGTATTGAAACGAGTTGTCTGCCGATTTCACCCAGTTCGTCATCAGGGAATTCGATTTTTTCAGTTAATGGTTTATCTTCCTTTATCTTGGTTGCAAGCGTTTTTAGCTGTGATATGGAACTGCCGAAGCGCCCTGCGACATAATTAAGTAATATAAGGACAATGACAAACATTCCGACAACAATGTATATAAAGAAGTTATCGGCTTTTAGCATACTTTTTGTCTCTATATTATAAGGGAGCGCTACACGCACAAAATAATCTTTGTAGTGTTTAGCATAATAGAGATACTTTTGTTGTGTAGAAGCAGACATGCGAATATTCGAACCTGTATTCTGATATAAGGCATTGCGGATTTCTGGTCGGTCGAGGTGATTATCTAATTTGCCGATATCCTCTACATCCTTATCGAAAAGTACATTCCCTTCCGGATTGATAATGCTTATGCGGATATCTTCGGGGAGGATAGTCGACAATGTATCTACTTTGGCCATATCACTGTCGGATAAGTGGCGTAGGGTCATATACTCGTGTATCATTTCGGCATAGCTGTCGAGCCTGTCTTCAAGCGCTTTTGTCCGCTGTGCTTTTTCTTCCTTTTGTTCGAAAATAATGATACATACGGCAAATATGGTGAAGATGACAAGGAAATAAGAAAATATTCGTTGCTTATAGCTTAGTTTCATAATCTTTTGAGTTATAAGTTACTTCGCCCTGCGGGCAGTTACCAGTTACGAGTTCTTTTTTTCTTGTAACTCGTAACTGGTAACCAATAACTATTTATTTTGCATATTGAATGTATACCCGTATCCTGTACGGTTTATAATATAATCCCCGTATTCGCCGATTTTCTTCCTAAGGCGTGCAATATGTACATCTACCGTCCTTTCCAGGACTATGCCGTCGTCTTTCCATGCTTTGTCGAGTATATCGGCGCGGGAAAAT
This sequence comes from Prevotella sp. 10(H), assembly GCF_000711235.1. Classification (GTDB taxonomy): domain Bacteria; phylum Bacteroidota; class Bacteroidia; order Bacteroidales; family Dysgonomonadaceae; genus Dysgonomonas. The sequence continues at coordinate 653,481 of NZ_JOMI01000003.1, forward strand.
ATACGGCCCGAGTTCTCCACAAGCAATACCAGTATATTGAATTCGGTTTTTGTCAGTTCCACCATTTCTTTATCTACTGTGACAGTCTTGGTATCGAAATCTATTTCAAGATTGTTTACATTCAGGATATTATTATCAGAAGTTTTATCCTGATTCTCTGTTCTTTTCAATACGCTTCGTACCCGTGCTACTACCTCTTTGATAGAAAACGGCTTGGCTATGTAATCATCACCTCCGATAGAAAAGCCAGTCAGCATATCGTTTTCGGTATCTTTCGCCGTCAGGAAGATAATAGGTGTATTATTACCTTCTTTCCTTAATTGATCGGCAAACTTAAATCCCGAGATACCCCCCATCATCACATCCAACAGTATCAAACGATGTTTCGGAGTAAGCATTTTTGCTGCCTGTTCGGCCGATTCGGCAAGGTCGATATTATATCCTTCATTTTGCAGGTTGAACTGCAATATCTCGCGGATATCCGGTTCGTCGTCTACTATCAATATAGATATGTTCTTATTGTTTGTTTCCATGCCTGATGTCTTTTCCTTCGGTTAAATATATGGCAGCTTCAGCTATATTTGTGGCGCTGTCGCCGATTCGTTCGAGATTGTGAGCTATAGAATTTGCATTTACCATGTTCTGTATTTCGGCTTTACTCAAATGCTTATTGGTAAAATGTTCCTGTAAAGATAAACCTATTTGATGATATAATTCGTCTACTTTGTCATCTTCTTCTATTACCTGATAGGCTGTATGGCTATCTTCATTCGAGAATGAGAAAATGGCATTACGGAGCATCTCACTTGTATATTGCACCATCTTATATATTATCTTCCGGATGTTTTCGAAGTGAGGAGCGGATAAATCTGTTTTCTTAAGGAAGTGAATAATATTCAGAAGCATATCGCCTATCCGTTCCAGATTTGTCGTCAAATCCTGATAAGTGATTATCTTTCGCAAGTCGGCAGCAATGGGATTGAATTGGAAAATGGTGAAAACGACTTCCTCACGGACTTTAATTTCAAGCCTGTCCATTATTATTTCGTTCGATTCGGCCTCTTCATAGAGTGATTCAAGTGTATTGTCATGCAATAGCTTAGTTGTTATCTGCATCTGTATCATGGCTGTTTTCGATAATAATTCGAAATCGTGGAGAAGCAGTTCGAGTTGCTTGGCTTTTATATTTGTTGTCATGTTATCTTAATTTGAAAATTTGTAAATTAGCATATTAGCAAATTATTTTTCATTTTCAAATTTGCTAATTTTCGAATTGATACATTAACTAAATACCCCTGTCAGATAATCTTCAGTCCGCTTATCCTTCGGTTTGGTAAACATTTGCTTTGTGGTGCCATATTCCACCAGTTCGCCCAAATACATAAACATAGAATTGTCGGACAGGCGCGCTGCCTGCGACATATTATGCGTAACAATCACAATTGTATATTGTTTCTTCAGTTCGAATATAAGTTCCTCTACACGGTTGGTAGATATAGGGTCGAGTGCAGAAGTCGGTTCGTCCATAAGTAAGACTTCCGGCTTTAGGGCTAATGCGCGGGCGATACATAACCGTTGTTGTTGTCCACCCGAAAGGAAAGTACCTTTCTTTGTCATCGAGTCTTTCACCTCATCCCACAGAGCCACACTGCGAAGGCTGTTTTCTACGATTTCATCGCGTTCTGCCTTATTCAGTTTTATATTATTCAGTTTATAACCTGCAATGACATTTTCATAAATACTCATTGTAGGAAAAGGATTCGGACGCTGGAATACCATGCCAGCAAGCCTTCTTACTTTCATCGGATTCATATGGAATATATCCTTTCCTTTTAACAATATTTCGCCTGTGGTCTTAATATCAGGATATAATTCGTGCATACGGTTAATAGCGCGCAGCAACGTACTCTTGCCACATCCGGAGGGACCCATAATGGCAGTAACGGTGTTTTCTTTTATCCCAGCATTTACCATATTTACGGCGTTTTTACCGGGAGTGTAGGATACCGAAACATCCCTTAGTTCCAATATATATTCTTCCTTCAAATTTATTGAATTTTCCATTTTTTTGCTATACTTTTTGCGAAGAGATTAATACCCAGAACGAAAAGCAAGAGTAGCAAGGACGAAGACCATACAAGGCTTGCAAGGTTAGGGTCGTTATAGAATTCCCATATCAACAGCGATATGGCACTTGTCGGTTGTGTGGCGTCCCAGTTTACAGATGCAGCGCCAAGCGCAGTAACCAGTAAGGGTGCGGTTTCGCCCATTACGCGCGATACGGCAAGAAGTGAACCTGTAAACAATCCACTAAAAGCCGAGGGCAGTAATACCCGTAATATAACGGTGGTATATGAACCGCCGAGCGCCAGTCCGGCTTCTTTCAGCGAAGCGGGCAGCATTTTTATACTTTCTTCGGTGGAGCGTATTATCATCGGCAGCATCATAATGGCAAGGGCGATACTACCCGCCAGTGCCGAGTAGCCAGACATAGGTACTACCACCCATATATAAACTACTACCCCGATTACGATAGAGGGTATTCCCTGCAGTAAATCACTGAGGCTACGGACAAAATTAGCCATTCGCTTTTTCTGGTTTTCGGCAAGGTATATCCCAACCATAATACCTAAAGGGATAGCTATAACGGTAGCAATAGCCAGAATCAGCAATGTACCTGTTATCCCGTTCAATATGCCGCCCGGAATAGGGCTGTCGCTGATACGGGCAAGCATAGCTTCCATCGATGTGGGGGCTACTTCGGTGAACAGGCTAAGATTGAATTGTTTATATCCTTTCTTTATCAGTTCCCAGAGGATGAGAAAAAGAGGAATCATCGTAAGGCCTGATAGCGTGCAGACTCCATAGAAGAACACTTTATTCTTCGCAAGCCTGAATTTAGCGGTGGATGTCAGTCTCTTTTTCATTTATTTACCATTTTCATGATGTACTTGGCCACAAAATTGATACATGCTGTAATAAGGAACAGCAATAGTCCGATAGCCATGAGTGAACTCAGTTTCAATCCGCTGGCTTCGCCGAACTGGTTAGCAATAATACTTGCCATTGAGTTTCCTGTATCGGATAGTGCCATTGGAATGTTTATCGTATTTCCTATAAGCATCGTTACGGCCATTGTTTCTCCCAGTGCCCGACCAAATGCCAGTACATACGAAGCGAATATTCCCGAGCCTGCAACCGGAAGATTTACACTGGTGATAACTTCCAGATTGGTCGCTCCGAGACTGTAAGCACCTTCCTTCAATTCGTTGGGTACCATAGCTATAAATTCGGCGCTCAGAGATGATGCATACGGGATAATCATAATAGCTAGTACAATAGATGCCAGCAGTACGCCGAATCCCTGATCACTTACACCCATATCTATAAGTATCGGGCGCAGGGTATAAAATCCCCACAACCCGTATACAATAGATGGTATTCCTGCCAGCAGGTCTACAACCGAACTGACTATTGTCGATATTTTTTTATTCCTGAAATATTCACCGTTGAATAAGGCAACCGATAGAGAAAATGGTATACAAAATAATAATGCAAGTATGGATGTCATCATTGTGCCGACAATGAATGGCAAGGCACCGTACACATCATTTCGCGAGTCCCATTCAGTAGAAGTGATAAAGCCAAATCCAAACTCGGAGAATGCCCCGATGCTTTTGCTTACCAGTCCGTAGATGATTCCTGCGGTGAGGATTATAATGAAGCAGGCAGCAACGAATAATATGGCTTTAAATATTTTATCTTTGAGCCCCTCCCCACCTCCCCGGGGGGAGGCTTTAGTAAACCCTGATAATTTTTTAGTCTTTACATGAAGCATGTTATATCATTTTATAACCTCCCCTTTGGGGAGGAATGGAGGGGCTCTTAGTGAGCAGTGTCTTTAGCAACTGATAGTTGATAGGTTTCTATTTTATTTCCACCGTATGTCATCGATTCTATCAGGGCCTTAGTCTTTTCTACGGCAACGGCAGGGAGTGGTGCATAGTGCGTTTTGGTTGCAATGGCCTGTCCTTCTTCACTGATGATATAGTTTAGTAATCCGACGAGTGCTTTTGCCTGAACTTCCGACCGTGCGTTATAGTTCTGTTCTTTATAAGCGATTATCCACGTAAAGGTACTGATCGGATAGGCCTCGGGATTCGCTGAATTGGTTATAACAACGCGTGTATCATTCGGTATATCTACATTTGCAGATGCTGAAATGCTCTTACTGTCTGCCGCTATAAAGTTTCCGGCACTGTTTTGCAGTAATGCCGATGTCATATTCAATGCCAGTGCATATTCCGAACCGATATATCCGAATCCTCCTTCCGTTTCGGCAATGATGCCCGCTACTCCCGGATTACCTTTTGCTGCGATTCCAACGGGAAATTTCAATGATTTGCCTTCGCCGATTTCAGTTTTCCAAGCCGGGTTTACTTTCGACATATATTCCGAGAAAACCGATGTTGTACCGCTACCGTCCGAGCGGTAAACTACTGTAATTCCTTTATCGGGAAAGTTCAGGGAAGGATTCAATTCCTTGATTTTAGCATCGTTCCAGTTTGTGATCTTACCCAGATAAATATCAGATATAATATCTGCCGTCAGTTTAAGGTCTTTCACGTCTTTCAAATTATAGGCCAGTACCACACCTCCTAATGCTGTAGGTATATGTACCACATCTGCTCCCATGTCCTTTAGTTCGGCATCGGATAAAAATACGTCCGAGGCTCCAAAATCTACAGTCTGGTCTTTCAAACTACGGATGCCACCGCCACTACCGATGGCACCGTAGGTTACCTTGCTGCCTATTTTTGAATATTCTTTGAAAACTATATTGTAGAAAGGGGCGGGGAATGTGGCTCCTGCTCCCGATAAATTGCTCTCTTTGTTGCCGCACGAACTAAGTGCGATTGCTAATACTGCTGTTACGAATAATAATGTTTTTTTCATTTTCTTTTACCATTTTAATTCTGCTGCAATATTATTATGTTATTGCAACAAAGGAACTAAGGTTCTGTTACGAAACAGTTAAGATTACGGGATGTAAAGAATTCCCTGATTTCGGCGGGGAGAAAATTATTCGTACTTTTGCACCCGCTAAACATGATAAATAGAGGGAATCGGATTTTCGAAAATGAAACAGCTTTTTTATAAATATAAATCACATTATATAGCCCTATTGTATCTGGGACTGCCGATTGTTATCGGACAGATAGGCATGATTATAGTCGGCTTTGCGGATACACTCATGGTAGGACATTACAATATGGAGGGGCTTGCGGCAGCTTCTTTTGTAAATAATGTATTCAATCTGGCTATAATATTCGGTACAGGATTTTCATACGGACTTACGCCTGTAGTGGGCAGTTTGTTCGGTAATAAAGAATTGCCCGTAGCAGGCAGAATGCTGAAGAACAGTATTTTTGCAAATGTACTGGTAGCAATACTCCTTACACTGATAATGACCGTCTTATATTTCAATGTAGAGAAGATAGGACAACCCGAAGAACTGATACCACTGATTAAGCCATATTATATAGTACTGCTTATATCCATTATATTTATAATGCTTTTCAATGCCTTCAAGCAATTTGCCGACGGGATAACCGATACGCGTACTGCGATGTGGATTCTCCTCGGCGGGAATGTGTTGAATATAATAGGCAATTACATACTCATATACGGAAAACTGGGTATGCCCGAACTTGGACTGCTCGGAGCGGGTATCAGCACATTGGTTTCCCGTATAGTGATGCTTCTAGCGTTTGTGGTTATCTTCTTTTTCACTAAAAGATATATGCAGTATCGCGGAGGCTTTTCGCGGTCGAAGATTAATAAACCCGACTTCAAAAAACTGAATAAACTGGGTTGGCCTATTGCTTTCCAGATGGGTATGGAAGCGGCCTCTTTCAGCCTTAGTGCCGTAATGATAGGTTGGCTGGGGGCCATAGCTTTGGCTGCGCACCAGATTATGGTAACGGTTTCTACCGTCAGCTTTATGATGTTTTATGGTATGGGTGCGGCGATAGCTGTGCGTATCAGTAATTTTAAGGGAACAAACGATATATTGAATATCCGCAATTCGGCTTTTGCAGGTGCGCATATTATCATTGTGATGGCGATTATAACCTCTTCAGTTATCTTTTTCTGTAGAAATTATATTGGCGGTTGGTTTACAGACGATAAAGAAGTGGGCATGGTGGTTGTTTCGCTTGTTTTTCCTATGTTGCTGTATCAGTTCGGCGACGGTATGCAGATTACATTTGCCAATGCACTTAGAGGTATTGCAGATGTAAAGGCAATGATGGTAATAGCTTTTATTTCTTATTTTATAATTGCTTTACCCATAGGATATATATGCGGCTTCATTCTTGACTGGAAAGTACCGGGTGTTTGGATGGCATTTCCGTCAGGGCTGAGTTGTGCGGCTATACTGATGTATTGGCGTTTTCAGAAGAAAACGAAGATGGTAAGTCTATAAATAAAACCTACAAATTAAATTCAATATTTATATAAGCGTATTGTTCCGACTTACTTCTATCTGCATTGATATTGCGGAAGTTAGGAGCTATCTTCAATTGTTTAAGCGGCTGGAACTCTACGCCTATCATCATTAATTGTCCGTCGAGGCTGTTCCAAGGCGAAGTGAAATTGTCGGGATTTGTAGAATCCATAAGGTCATAACGGGCAAATACTCTCCATTTAGAAGCCACTTTTCCCGATGCATAGGCCGAATAACCGTAATAATCTTTCTTTTCTATGAATCCTTTGTTATACACCCTGTTGTATTCCACACCGCCCGATATGTTTTTATCCTGATATCCTGCAAAAAGAGACAGACTATATTGGTCTTTATATTTTGCATCCGTTGCGCTTTCCGGTAATGCATCCCGGCCTGCTTCGTCGTCATTGTATATATCGGCATATACTCTTAATATCGTATTTTTTATAGGGTGCAGGCTGATTCCCGCGGCATAGCGCATATTATTGTCTTTCTTTATCTTCTTATATCCTTCACCGTTGGTAATGCTTACATCTGCCGAAATATAATCGTTGAATTTATATTCTGCTGTAACGCCTAAATCCACACTCGGAGCCATCTTGTTTAAATCCTGAAATGATTTCAGGACATAGCGGTGCATAAAGTAATTTTCCTGGATGCTGAACTGCATTAAACCGGTTAGGCCTACGTTGATATTGAAGCCTTTATCGCTCCAGTTAACAAAAGCATTACGGAGGTGTACTTCAATATCATTGGAAGAGCTTTTGCCCGATGCCCCGTCTATTATTACCTGTCCGGAAAATGTACGTGTGAATTTATAATTATAACCGAGAAATGCCCGTGTGATATCGAATCCTTTTTCGTGGTTTACGTGTCCGAATCCCGTACTATAATCGATAAAACTGCGGGCTATTATCTTCCCCGATGGCTTGAATGCTGTAGAATCCTGAGCAAAGCAGGAGTTTATTCCCTGTAATATGATTATGCAAATAATGAAAGAAAGTTGTTTCATACCCATTCCTAATTTTTTCACAAAGTAAAGTGTAAAAATTTGAAAACAACATTGTAACCTCATTAAGGTTTCGTTAAGATAACGTTACATAATATACTATAGTTCAATATCGATTTTTTGACCGCTTTTGCCTTTTATCGATTTTACAAGCTTTCCGTTTATATATATGTCTGTTTTTATTCTGTCCTGTACTTTATTTACATCTATATCGATTGATTTTTTATCGAAAGCTATTATGTTTTTCAATTGCATATACTCCCAGTCGTTAGGTAGCTGCGGTGTTATTGAAAAACTGTTTAATCCCGTAGGTCTGAATCCGAAAATACCTTCGGTTACCACACGGCAATAAAGTGCGCTTTCGGCAGACAGATGCCTTTGATTTCCTTCGGGCCATGCTTCCACAGCATACGGAACGTGGTCGCCCAGCAATCTCCTTTTGGAATAATCGGTAAGATAAGGCAAGGCTCTTTCTTTTGCACCTGCGGCAAATGCACCGCGCAGCCCGTATAAGGTCGACCTGTCCCAGAATGTCTTATCGCCTGTAATGGTTAACAATCCGTCTTTCGTCCAAAGGAGGGGGGAGAAGAGAGCGTCTACTGTACCATTGGCACGTTCGAAGATATCTACAGTAAGGGGTATGCATATCCAAGAGCGTAAAATATCGTTGCCTTCATAATACCGATAGGTGTCAAATCCCTGTACATCCGCACCGAAGAAGCTGTTTATGTTTTTGTGTAACTGCTCTGCAAGTGTTTTGTATTCTTTTAATTGTTTTTGCGGTATACCCAGATCCCTGCCCAGATAACAGGCTGAAACCAATGCATCGTAATAAAGCGAAGAGGTGCAGAGGTTTGCATCTCCTGACGGAAAACGGTTTTCCAGTTCATCACTATCCGAAGCCACCACTCCGTTTTTATTAATCTTACGCTTACAATATTCGAGGCACCATTCTATCAGCGGCCACACTTCTTTCGCTTTTTCTCTATCGCCCAAAGCTAGTGCCGAACGTGCCGCGCCATACGCTATCATGGCTTGATCGCCCCTGTCGCCTGCACCGTTCCAGTAGCTGTCGCCTTCGGCTATAATCGAGCTTGGTATCGGCTTATATTGGGGATTCATATATTTTGCAAACCATTTCCATGAGGTGAGTACGCTTTCTATGGCTGTATCGTATCCCGTATATGCGAAAAACGGATTAGCATATTCCGCCTGATCGTTTGCCCATATGGCAGCATAATATCTCGAACCGCCGGGCCCGTGAACAAGGCCTGCTTTTGTTTCGTAAATGCTTTCCATAGAGCGTATCTTGGCGAAATCGAACATTTTGTTCAATGTTTTATCCGGACAGTTAAACTGAATGTTTTTGAAGATCAGGTCTGTAAATTCTTTACGCTGTGCGATTTCTTTGTCTATGTCTATATTTGTAAATGCAGCCGAAGAGGTTCTTCGCCCGGAATAAACAACCGAGAAAGAAACGGATTTTCCGGATTGAACTTTGAATACTCCGCTATTGTGGGTTTCTGCTTTTATTTCGTATGCCCCATATACCCCGTTTTCCTGATGCGTGCGTGATGTTTTCTGCATGTCTTCTATATCGACAGTGATGGCATCTTTCCCGTTATTTGTAATCGTGAACTTCTCTACGGCATGAGGCTTATCCACAGACGGAGTTAATTCGCGGCGGAGTACAGAGTTGAAGCCTATATCGGATGTCGACTCCCATATACCTTTCAGATAGAACGAAGATGCTTTCTCCTGAATGACCCTTTTATTGATTTTTATTACCGGACGCGCATCGTCTGCAAATGTATGCATAAGGCTGGCATGGGTATCATTCGGTATCGTCCTCAGCATGGGGAATACCAGTAGCTTCTTGCTAACCAGCAGGCCGTTCGGGTCGGTTCCATAGGTTAGAATAACCGAGATATGCTTGCCGCTCATTTCTATATGGTCGGTATGGATATCATTATTACCGACAGTCCACATGATACCGCCTGCAGCATAACCCGATTCCTCTTTATCCAATATCTTCCAGCGGTTCTGCGCTGTTATTCCCGAAATGCAAAATAATAAACTGATAAATAATGTAATGTTTTTCATATGTAAGGCATTTATAATCACTTGTAAAATTAGCAATTAATTATTTAGTGGCAGCAAACATAAAAAAGAAAAACCGCCCGGATATATATCCAAGCGGTTTTAGACTATAACAATATACTGTTATTTCTTAGGGTTCATTATCACCTGAATGAAATTATCCTGCGATATAAGCTGTTTTGTGATATTCCTGACATCATCTTTTGTCAGAGCATTAACGATAGACTGATAATTAGAATGATTATCTTCCCCATAGAAGTAATTAGCTCCCAGAATACTTACCCAGTAACCGTTCTGCTTCTCATCTTCCTGAAATTTCTTCAGCATGTATTCTTTCACTTTCTGGAAGTCCGCATCTTCAGGGCCTTTCTCGGCGATGTTCTTTACTTCCCGCTCTATGATAGGAGAAATAGCGGTTACCCGTTCAGGATCGGTGTCGAAAGACATCTGCAATGTAGTTTGTCCGTCAGGTATGCGGCCAATGCCTGCTCCTGTCCTTACTCCGTAAGTACCTCCGGCTTCTTCCCTTACTGTACGTTGATATACGATATCGAGTATTTGCTTAAGGGCAGAAATTGCTATCTGGTTCTTTTGATTTCTTTCAATTGTACCGCTGTAAAGCTCAAATACAGAAGTCTTTGGTGTTTTCATTTCCTGTTCGAAAGAATCTTTGAATGCACCCTTGCGTATATCTGTATTCCGTTTCGTATATGTGGCATTCTTATTTCCCGAAGGCAGCGAAGCCAGATATTGTTCAACCAATGGTTTCAATGTTTCTTCATTTATATTTCCTACAAAGCTGAAGGTAAATGAGCCCGGATTGGCAAATATCTCTTTATATATTTCGATGATACGGTCATAATTCAGTTTCTCTACGTCTTCCAGCTTCATTTCTTTCATACGCGGATTATCTCCATACCGTGCATCACTTGTGTGCAGGCTCATCACATATCCCGGGTCGGAATTCAGGTTATTGATCTGATTCTTGATCACATCCATAAGGGTTGTATATGCGCCCTCGTCTTTTCGTGGAGCGGTAAAGTGCAGATAGGCGAGCTGCAACATGGTTTCCACATCTCTGATATTGGACGAGCCGTTTATCCCCTGCGTCCACGACGATATATTCGGATATACCCTTGCCGATTTTCCTGCCAGCACTTTTTTCAGTTCGGTAGCGCTAAAATTGCCTATACCGCCTACATAAGGAACCATAGATGCCATATTGGCATTGTATATATCCGAATCATCGATAATGGAAGTGCCTCCATATCCATTGGATGACATGATAATCTCATCATCTTTAAAGTCAGTCTTCTTTATCACGACCTTCATTCCGTTGGATAGAGTCCATATCGTTGTTCCCAACTTCTCATCGGTCGTGGAATTCACTACTTTACCCGGTTGAGGCAGCTGCGTAATTAGCGGTTCATTGGAAACAGTCTCCGCATATGGAGTTATTTCTTCTGCTTCTGCAGCATTGAATATTCGGAGCAATTCGTCTTTGCTTGGATATACCATGCCTTCTTTCTCAGGTCCGACAACAGTAATAATTACATTTTTCTTGCTGATAAGCCCCTGAACCATTGAATTGATTGCATGCGCATTTAGCATAGGAGCCATTTGCTTCACGAAATTGTATTCGTATTCTATGCCCGGAATACCTTCATTATCTGTAAAACTACTCACATACTCCTGTACATATCTGTCATTAAGCTGTTTGTTGCGGTTGTTGTACATATCTTCGTACCTCTGCAACAAACTGGCTTTAGCTCTTTCCACTTCAGCTTCGGTAAATCCGAATCGTCTTATACGTTCGTTCTCCCTTATCATAGCAGCCAGTGTTTCGTCTATCTGCCCTTCTTTGCTTAATGCAAGCGTAGTCCATGCATCTTTTGTTTTAGATACAAAGAAACCTCCGTCGTAAGCATAAGATGATGCGAAAGGCGCATCGGCCTTTTGTGATATTTCATTCAGCCTGTCGGATAACATGCTGGAAGATAAATTTTTCACAATAGATATCATTAACTCAGCCTGCGTTTTTTTCAGGTTTTCGGGTATGATATCATGTTTTATGTAAAGGCTGACAATGGTTTGTACTGCTTCCGGGTCGGTAACTACCGAAATTATAGGCTCGTCATTGTCCGGTACGGGGTGATATATTCTTTCGGCCGGATTAACAGGTTTAGGTATATCGGCAAACATTGTCTTTATCTTTGCTTCCACCTTATCTACGTCGATATCTCCTACGATAATTATCCCCTGCAGGTCGGGTCTGTACCATTTGTGATAGTAATCCTTGAGTGTCTGATAAGGAAAGTTTTCCACAACTTCCATTTTACCTATAGGCATACGGTCGGCATATTTACTACCTTCGAATATGACAGGCAGTTGCTTGTCCCAGATACGTGTTTGGGCACCGCTGCGTGTACGCCATTCCTCTTTAATCACTTTACGTTCTTCGTCTACCTGCTCGTCCGTGAGGGCAATAAAGCTAGACCAGTCGTGCAATACCAGCAGGCATGAGTCTACTATCGTTTCTCGTATCACCGGTACGTCTGAAATATTATAGACTGTTTCGTCGAAAGAGGTATATGCATTTACATTTGCACCGAATTTTACACCTATACTTTCCAGATAATTCAGCATTGTCTTTTTACCCGGAAAGTTTTTTGTTCCGTTAAAAGCCATGTGTTCAAGAAAATGCGCCAGTCCGGCCTGATTGTCTTCTTCCTGCATCGACCCTACTTTCTGGGCAATGTAGAAATCAGCTCTTTTTTCAGGATACTCATTATGCCTGATGTAATATGTCAGGCCATTTTCAAGCGTACCATACCTTACCTGTGGATCTACGGGCAGCGTTTCGGGGGCTTGGGCTTTTATGAGGCCTACGATAGCCAGAAAAGCAATTAAAATAAATGATTTCCTCATACTTGATCGTTTTTGTTTAGTGAAACGGATATAGAGTTATTATTTAATTATTATTCTAGTGATGATATCAAATCACATATCCTGGGTAGAAAGATAATTACACCACATACTACCGATATGACAGCGGCCAGAAATACTGCGGCTGCAGCGAGGTCTTTTATTTTCTTTATTGTCTTATGCCATTCGGGTGAAATATAGTCACATATATTCTCAATGGCAGTATTGACGATTTCGAGGCAAAGCACCATTCCTATCAATATCAGGATTACAAACCATTCTACAATAGATATATCCAGAAAAAATCCCAATGCTATTACTACAGCCGACGTAATAATGTGGATACGGGCATTATGCTCCTCGAGCCATAATGCTTTGAAACCGCTGGACACATGCTTGAATGTTAATAACCTCTCCTTTATAGAAAATTTCTTTTTACCTCTTTCCATACTTATACCCTGTAGCAAACAATAGGAGTTGCTAATGTATGAAAATAAGCTGTATATTTTTATCAGGATACATCTAAATTTTAACTTTTTATTAATTTACGGCCTATTCTACTAGGCTGGACTTCTTAAATTCGTTATTTTTGAGGAAAATCAATGCAAATCGATTATGGATATAAATGATTTACAAAACGACTACGAGTCGATGACTCTTACAATAGCAGGCTGGATGCAAAAAGTGCTGACAAATATGGGTGTTCCACAGGAATGGATTATCTATGTCAAACTTGTTGTACTATTGACATTGGTCATTGTGACTGTATACATCCTGCAATGGCTGGTAAGAACGGTGCTGACTTTTTTGTTCCGCAGGGCAGAGAAGATAACAAAGATGTCGTTCTTCGGGTATACTGTTAATAATAAGCTGCCTCATTATCTCGCACTTGTGATTCCTTACTCTTTTGTAAGGGGAACGATACCTATTGTTTTCTTCGACTTTAAGGGAGCGATCGGCCCACTGATAAAGCTGACGGATATCTATCTGGTATTTATGGTCATATGGACTGTAATGGCACTCCTTAGGTCATTCGGCGATCTGCTGCAGGAAAAGCCTGCATTTAAGCAGAAGCCGATGAAAAGTTATTTTCAGGTTATACAGATGATACTTTTCATATTCGGGGCGGTGGTAGTATATGCCATACTTACAGGACGTTCGGCAACAGCATTCTTTGCAGCTATGGGTGCGGCTTCGGCGGTCTTGTTACTCATGTTTAAAGATTCCATTATGGGATTTGTGGGCAGTATACAGATTACTACTAACGATATGGTGAGAATAGGGGACTGGATAACAATGAACAAATATGGTGCCGACGGAAATGTGGAAGATATTACACTGACTACAGTGAAAGTCCGTAATTTCGATAAAACAATAACTACTATACCCACTTATGCCCTGATATCGGATTCTTTCCAGAACTGGCGCGGTATGCAGCAGTCGGGAGGACGACGGTTCCGGCGGGCACTGAATGTGAAATATGAGAGTATACGTTTTCTGACCGATGAAGAACTGGAAAAATTTAAGAAAGTAGACGGTTTAGCCGAGTATATTAAGAATAAGCAGGCTGTTTATGCCAAACTGAATAAAGCTAGTTCGGATAGTGAATTGCCATTGAATAAGCATGCGATAACAAATTGTGACCTGTTCATGCAGTACGGCATCTATTATCTGCGCAATCATCCGGATATAAATCCGAATCTGACTTTATTGGTAAGGCAGTTGGCTTCGACTACTCAGGGTCTGCCTATCGAATTATATACATTTACAAATACAACTGTATGGGCTGAATATGAAACTATTCTGGCTGAGATAATGAATCATCTTATCAGTGTAATAAAATATTTCGGTCTTGTGATATATGAAGAGTCGTCGGGTAGTGACGATTATAATGTGTATATGAAACAACTGGACTGATATATTGTTAGTAATTAAAGTAAGAAAAATAAGCTTTTATTTTGTGGAATTTGCAGGTGTTCTTTATCAAATAATATAAAGAATAGATAGCTTTATAACTTAAAAATATTTGATATGAAAAAATATATATTAATATTCAGCATCCTTTCTATATTTGCCTCATGCAGTACCAACCAGTATGATCTGGAAAAAATGGCGGGCGCTGTCAAAAGCCATTTGAGATACAGGGATGCCGAAAAAGGGACTATAACAAAGATTGAAGTCTTAGATCCGGTTTCGTACGAAAAAATACCCGAAGATATGCGCGAGAATCCCGATGAAGTCTATTTATGCAAGATATATATGCGGGGCACTTGGGCTTATGCCGACAGCTATCGTATTTATAATATAGATGATACGATTAAAAGCTATTTTAGTAAGGATAAGACCTTTATAAGGCTTGACGATGATAGGAAATAGAGCGTTTGCCTAATTAGATAGTGTAATCTCCACGATTTCAGGTGCTGCAAAAAAGCGGAACGGTATACCTCCTACGCCTATTCCGGAAGTTACATATAGCCTCATATCATCTTTGCTTTTCCAGCCGTAACGATATTTCTGATCGGTATTCAGATATCCGAGATCCTGTCTTCTAAATTCGGTACGCGGCATAGCAGGGGCGAAAAGCCCGAAGAAAGTTATCTGCCCGCCGTGTGTATGCCCCGACAGCATGAGGTCTACACGGTTGCCTTCCAGGAGTTCCAGATAGTCGGGATTGTGTGAAATAAGTATACAAAAGTCCGACGGATTTACATCGCCGGTTGTATTTTCAATTAACTGCTTATCTTCCCAGAAATCACCAACACCGCCTATTTTGATGCTGTCACTGCCTTCTTTTATCCAGTATGACTGATTGTCGCAGATATTGAAACCGCAATCTGTGAGGCCTTTTTGTATAAGCCTTGCATCTTCCCAGTGGTCGTGATTGCCCAAAACGGAATAAACGCCATAGGTGCTTTTCAGATTCTTTATTTCATTGAAAAATGGTTTTGTATATGTCGAATCTTTAAGAATGTAATCACCGCCGAGGATAATGATATCGGGCTTCCTTTCGTTTATCTTCTCTACCAGTTCTGCAACATCATCAGGAGTAAAATATCGGTTGCAATGGATATCGGAAACGAATATCACTTTCTTTCCGATAAAGGATGCAGGTATGTCTTCATCTGCAAAAGACATTTCCCTAATTACGATATGTCTTGCTTCCCAATATCCGTATGTCAGGCACAGGATGCCAAGACAAAAAAGAATACTTATCGATACGATAAGTAGCTTCTTTTTAGATTTCATTCCTGAAAGCAATATCGTAATCTTCTATTGCCATACGTATGACCTCGCGGGCCGTATTTACATCATAAATATCGGTGAGTATACAGCGGGGCGATTTATCTCCCGGCAAGTCTTTATATGTGGTAAAGTAATGTTTCAGTCTTTCAATAACCATAGTCGGTAAATCGGTTATATCACGTAAACATCCGTAAATGGCATCATTCTCCAGCACGGCAATTAGTTTATCGTCGGCCTGATTATGATCCAGCAGCCTGAACCCGCCGATAGGACGCGCTTTTACGATAATATCGCCGTGTGTAATATCCTTTTCGGTCAGTACACATATATCTACAGGGTCATGGTCGCCTTCAATATCGGTAGTTCCCAATGCTTTATTCGTGATTTCTGCTACACGGTCGGCACTATAGGTTTGCGGGACGAATCCGTACAAGGCAGGTATAATGTTTGAATATTTCTGCGGACGGTCTATCTTCAGATATCCGGTTTCTTTGTCTACTTCGTATTTTACGGTATCTGTAGGTACTATTTCTATAAAGCAGTTTACTATTTCGGGTGCGTTTTCACCCCTGCTGATCCCGTGCCAAGGATGGGCTTTAAATTTCTGTCGGTTCATTTTCTCTTTTACTTTTGTGTAAATCTTCCGTTTTCGGCGGACAAATTTACGTTATTATTTTGTTATTGCCATAAAGACTTTACAAGCGGGGGATTATTAACGGAAATTCGTAAAAATTTATCTATGTTATAGGATGATATTATAAGAGGATAACAAATGGTTCTGACGAATGGTTTTTTGAAATGTTTTTTTGTAGTTACCCTATCTAGGTGAAAGTTTTTCAAGTGACTGAATTATTAATTATTCTTTCTTAATTGATTTCTGTTACTTTCGTTACTTTTTAACTAAATATTGTTAACGAATATGAATACAAAAAGAGATACTTATTACATTCACGCAACAAACGGAAATTGTTGATTTATTATCCGAAATCCGTTACTTTTGTTACCTTTTAACTAAATATGGTTAATTAATGTAAAAACAAAAAATAGAGCTACACAATAGAAAATTCTTTTTGCCAAATTGAGAAAGATTTGCTAAAAATACTCAGCTATAAAAAACAGGCTGATAAAGATATATCGCGAACTTTTCATTATATTTGTGCTTCTTAAACTAGGTAAAATTTATGGCTAAAAATAAGCAGCAATTGTTAGACGAACGCTATATGAGAATGGCAGCCATATGGGCAGAAAATTCATATTGTGTACGCCGCAAAGTTGGTGCTCTCATCGTAAAAGATAAGATGATAATTTCGGACGGATACAACGGCACTCCGGCCGGATTCGAAAATATCTGCGAAGATGAGAACAATGACACAAAACCATATGTTTTACATGCCGAAGCAAATGCTATAACAAAAGTTGCCTGTTCGCACAACAGCAGTATGGGAGCGACAATGTATGTGACTACATCGCCCTGCATCGAATGTGCAAAACTTATTATACAGGCAGGCATAAAAAGAGTAGTATACAATCAGAAATACAGGCGCAGTGATGGTGCGGCATTGCTGGAAAGAGCAGGTATAGAAGTGGTTCTTATTGAGATGGACGAAATAGAAAGTAATAAATAAGCGTGTTAATAATAAATGAAAAGTAATAAGAGGATATATATATGGCTCCCGCTATGCATCGCATTCAGCATTGCCATAGGGATTCTTATAGGTAATATGTTTTCGGTGTTTACTCCGGTGCGTAAAATGTTCGGGGCTAATAAGCTGGAAACCGTATTCGAATATATAAACAGGTCGTATGTAGATACAGTAAATGTCAACGAACTTGTAGAGGATGCCATTCCCTCGATAATAGCCGGGCTCGACCCTCACTCGGTATATATTTCGAAAGAAAATATGGAGTTGAGCGGCGACGAACTCGAAGGCCATTTCAGTGGAGTAGGAGTAGAGTTTATCATCAAGAACGATACTGTCAATATTGTGAATGTTTTACCGGGTGGCCCGTCGGAAGCTGTCGGCATTATTCCGGGCGACAGGCTTGTTTATGTCAACGACAGTCTTTTTGTTGGTAAAGGTCTGGGTGAAGAAAAAGTATTCAGGACACTGCGAGGAAAGAAAGATACGAAAGTAAAGATCAGGATAAAAAGAGGCACCAGTGAAGACCTCATCGATTTTGAAGTTACCCGTGCCGATGTGCCTGTAAAAACCGTACCGGCATCTTATATGCTCGACGATAAAACGGGCTATATTAAGGTTACGAAGTTCGGCAGTACTACATACAATGAATTCATTACGGCTATCGCCAAACTGAAAAGCCTTGGCTGCGAATCGTTCATTGTAGACCTTCAACAGAACACAGGAGGATACATGGGCGCTGCCATTATGATGACAAACGAATTCCTTACCAACGGAAACATGATCGTGTATACCGAAGGCCGTTCATATCCGCGTGAAAATGTATTTGCTGACGGTTCGGGAACATGCAAGGATAACCAGCTGATTGTACTTATCGACGAAGGAAGTGCTTCGGCCAGTGAGATTTTTGCGGGAGCCATGCAGGACAATGACCGTGGGCTGATAGTAGGCCGCCGTTCATTCGGAAAAGGTCTTGTGCAGAACAGATTTACATTTAAAGACGGTTCGGCATTGCAGCTGACTATCGCACGCTATCATACTCCGTCGGGAAGATGCATACAAAAGGCATATAAGAAAGGCGAACGTAAGGATTACGACATGGACTTACTGAATAGGTACAACCGTGGTGAATTCTCGAGCCGCGACAGCATAAAACTGGATAATCTGCCGTTGTTCCACACACTTGCTGGCAGACCTGTATACGGTGATGATGGTATCTTATCGGATGTGTTTGTGCCTCGGGATACTGTCGGCATCAATTCGTATTACCTGAGGGTAGCCAATAGCGGAATGATGCGTGAGTATTCTTATGTATACACCGAGAAGAGCCGCGAAGCTTTAATGAAGTATAAGACATGGCAGGAAGCCGATAAATACTTATCGACACAGCCGCTTGTTGACTATCTCGTAGAGTATGCTTATGCCAAAGGTATACGCCGTCAGCCTTATCTGATTGCCGAATCGAGGAAGCTGTTGCAAACTCAGTTGCAAGCCTTTGTGATACGCAATATTTTTGGTGAAGAAGGTTTCTATCAGGTATTCCAGCGGGATGACCTGATCATAAAAGAGTCCATGAGGTTGATTAAGTCCAACAAAGCGACAAAGGATGCTATCAGGGAAGGACTTTATAATACGGTTTCGGATAATATGAGAATGACCGGCCCGGGACTTATACTGTCGCCGATGCAATACTTCGAACGTCAGATACTGGTAGTCTAAATAACAATCAAGATATAAAATATAAGCATGGATGTAATATTCCATGCTTTTTTTATCTTTACCGTGTAACTTTTCTGTTGTCATATACGTCATAGTAGAAAATATAACCAAATACACCTATGAAATACTTTTATCTGTTTCTCATCTTTCTTTCCTTATCCATATTTACATATGCACAGAAAGATAAAACTTATGTGGTGAAAACTAATACCGATAAAGTTAAGCTTATTGTAAACGGTGACACCTCAGAAGATGATTTGCAATTTTCGAAAGAGAAGAGCGATACAGTCCGGATTTCGATAGCCATTGAACCTTTAAATATATCGATGATTACGGATATAGACAGTATCTCAGTCCGTGTTCCGGAAGATGAAAGAGGTATATTTATATTTCAAAAAGAAGGAATGAAACCGCTTGTAGCCATTTTTTATAATGGAATGGAGAAGAATAATATTAGTTTTGACCGGATTAATAAAAACTCTCAGTTCAGGTTCATTTATGAGAAAGGAGAAAATAATCCTTATTTACAAAAGCTAAGAGCAGAATATCCTATCGATAGTATTGCCTCAAAAGGCGCAACCGATATTGAAAAAGTTCGTCATATTGCATCATGGGTTCATAACCTCTGGAAGCATGACGGATATAACGAACCAAAGCAAAGCGATGCATTATATATACTTGAGCAGGTAAAACAGGGACAGCGTTTTCGTTGTGTGGAATATGGTATTGTTACCACTGCCTGTCTGAATTCAATAGGCTTGCCCTCACGAACATTGGCACTCAAGACGAAGGATGTAGAAACAAGACCGTCGGGCGCAGGGCATGTGGTATTGGAAGTTTTCCTTAAAGACCTCAACAAATGGGTGATGGTCGATCCACAATGGGATGCAATAGCCTATCTGGACGGAGTTCCTCTCAATGCAGTGGAGTTTCAGGAGGCAGTTACTCACAAGAAGGATGTAGATATAAAATCTAGTGATAAGGAGATTTCCAAAGAGCAGTATAAAAGCTGGATATATCCTTACTTATATTACTTTTCTTATAAATTCGATAATAGAGAGAATATTTCAAGAGAGGATCGTTTTACCATCGACGGTAAAACAGATATTATGTTGGTGCCTGTAGGAGTGAAAAAACCTACTGTATTTCAAGGGCGTTTCCCAATCAACTATTGCATTTATACGAATTCTATTCAGGATTTTTATGGTGCTCCTGAATTATAAATCACTATTCAGAACCTTTGCTTTCGGTGAAATAAAGTGATGAAAGTTTATCAGAGGATTTTTTGAATGTTATAAGCTGATAAACCAATGTCAGCCACACTATCAGGTAAGGAAGAGCCTTAAGTGAATACGGCCTTATTATCTCTTTCCTAACAAATCCGGGAACGATGTCCGAACCTGCACATAGCGTGACAAACAATGTGAATACAAACAGTATAATTACATATTTGCTTCGGGGCTTCTTTTGTATCAGAAACCATAAAGCTACTCCTGTAATAGCAATAATATAGGTGCTGTTTTCCGACCCTGTACTGAAAAGGACAATGCACATCAGCGCTGATGCCAGCAGCCCGTATTGATATACCGGATTATTATATGCTTTTACCTGTATGTATTGCAGTGCAAACAAAATGAAAGCCGGTAAGAGTATAAATAAATTAAGTCCTTGAATACCTGATACCCGCTGAATCATTCCCAATGCAGAAACATTCTGATAGATAGATCCGGCGTTCAGCTCATTTTTTAAGGTCAATGATTCGTACCAGTCGGCATAACTTTGGACTATGAACTGGGGCGAGGATATAATCATCGGAAGAACGAAGAATATAACTCCCCATAGAATCAGATAACCGATAAGTTTTAGCTTATGGCGGGAGAAGAAAAAGAAAGCGAGTCCGACTATTCCATATAGTTTGATGAACAGCCCCAGCATAATAAAACAGGCTGCCCAAAAGTCTTTTTCGGACTTTATACAGATAAAGGTACCTATCACCAGAGCGGCTATAAGTGTATTAGTCTGGCTATTGGTAGCATTCAGATAGACCTCATGCATGGCAATCCAGTAAATGATAACCTTACCTTTCCACGACATGGGCAGTTTGTATATTGCTATTAGCAATGTGGCGGCAATAACCATTTCCCACAAAGGTATTCCAAGGAAATCGGGTAATAATGCAAACGGCGCTATGATTATACTGAATAGCGGGCCGTAATGATTGGTATCGAAGTATTGTTCAGGGTATTCGGCATAGAGATTGACCTGATCTATGGTATGATAAAATACATGCTTGAATATCTGATAATTGTTTGCCTTATGGATGTGGCTGATCCCCGCTATCAAAGCGGCCCCTATCCAAAGTGCAAAAATAAGCCTTTTATCATAGAATATTGGTCTCTGAAAGAATCTGGATATGGCATTCATGCTGACTGCTTTTATAGTTTTGGGTAACAATATCATTTTAAGCCTCAAAAATAGGATAATATTACCGAAGAAATGTATTTTTGTCGGAGATTTCTATTTACGGGCTGAGATAAACCGGATATAACAGCCTCAAATCAGACAAAAATGAATAATATACCACAAGCAAAAGATAAGCTCAGAAAGGAAATATCTTCGTTGAAAAGGGGATTTACACAGGCAGATTTAGCCAATCGTTCCGAAGAAGTCTTATCCGTCCTAGAACTGACAGGTGTTTTTCAACAAGCTAAAAATATATTTATCTATAACAGTATGGAAGACGAAGTGCAGACTTTCAGCTTTGTACATAAATGGGAGGCAGAAAAAAACTTCTATATGCCTGTCATAGTCAATGAAGATATGCTTTGGCGAAAATGTACATCGTCTACTGTCTTTAAGCAGTCGGCTTACGGCATTATGGAACCTGTCGGAGATGAGTTTACCGATTATAAGAAAGTTGATCTGTTAATAATTCCGGGAATCGCATTTGATCGTAAGATGAACCGGCTAGGAAGGGGTAAAGGATATTACGACCGTTTTTTGCCTCAAATAAAATCACCTAAAATGGGTATATGTTTCGAGTTTCAATTATTAGATCAGATTCCGGCAGACAAGAACGATATAAAAATGGATTACATAGTGTCCGAAAATGAGTTGATCTGGTGATCTGGTTTTTAATGTTTTTATACAATTTACTCGTAGCTCGTAACCTGTAACTTGTAACTAAATAGTATCTTTACACCCGTAATAAAACAGGAATATAAATATGTCTGTATTAATAAAAGAAGTAAGTGAAAGTGACAAGGCTTTGAAGAAAGCATTTGTGAAATTTCCTATCAAATTATATAAAGATTGCCCGTATTATGTGCCCTCTCTTATTCTAGATGAACTGGATACGTTGGATGTAAAAAAGAATCCGGCTTTCGATTTCTGCGAGATGCAGCTTTTCCTCGCCTATAAGGATGACAAAATAGTCGGCCGTATAGGTGCTATTATCAATCATAAAGCCAATGAAGTGTGGAATGAAAAGCATGCCCGCTTTAGCTTTGTCGATTTCATCGATGATAATGAGGTGGTAGACGCACTGTTTTCAGCGGCTATAAAATGGGTAAAAGGCAAAGGTATGAATGCCATTGTCGGCCCTATGGGATTTACCGACCTCGATCCTGAGGGGATGCTTATCAAAGGATTCGATCAGGTAAGTACAATGGCTACAAAATACAGCTATCCGTATTATGTGACTCAGATTGAGCGTCTAGGCTTCGAAAAGGAAGCCGACTGGAACGAGTACCGGATTCCGGTGCCTCATGAGGTTCCGGAAAGACATCAGCGCATAGCCAATATGGTAGCGAAACGATATGGGTTGAAGGTATTAAAATTTAAGAACCTGAAACAGATAACACCTTATGTAGACAGGCTGTTCCGATTAATGAATGAAGCTTATAAGCCTCTTTATGGCTTTGCACCGCTCACTCAGAAACAGATAGATCACTATGTGAAAATGTATGTTCCTCTTTTGCGTTGGGATATTGTATCAATCATCATCAAAGAGGAAACAGACGAAGTGGTCGGTTTTGGAATAGGTATGCCCAGCCTTTCGCGCGGACTGATCAAATCGGGAGGTAAACTATTCCCTTTCGGTTGGTATCATCTGGTAAAAGACTTGAAAAGCAAGAAAAACCCGGTTATAGACTTGCTGCTGATAGGTATAGCCCCCGAATATCAGGGAAAAGGTGTGAATGCTATAATCTTTAACGATTTTATCCCGTCGGCTTACAAATGCGGATTTCAATTCGCCGAATCTAACCCTGAACTTGAAATGAATAATAAGGTCGCATCGCTTTGGGACGGATTTAATGCCGAAAATCATAAGATGCGCAGGGCGTATATAAAGCACATCGATTAAGCCTCTGCAATACTTGTGAATACAGGCAGAAGATATAATTCTTTTGCTAACTCTATAACCTTAATCTTACTATGTATAGACAATTATTATTGATCTGTTTATCACTCATTTCGTTGTCTGCTTTCTCTCAAACGGGTAATGATGGCAAAATGGATTCGGAAAGTTATCGTCCTCAATTTCATTTTTCGCCCAAAGAAGGATGGATGAGCGATCCCAACGGTCTTGTATATTACGATGGCGAATATCATTTATGTTATCAACATATCCCCAATGGTTCATCAGGGCAGCATTGGGGGCACGCCATAAGTAAGGATTTGCTGCATTGGGAATATATGCCTATAGCACTTTATCCGGATAGTTTGGGTTTCATTTTTTCAGGATGCACTGTTGTCGATCATAATAATACATCAGGACTAGGCTCGAAAGATAACCCTCCGTTAATTGCGATTTTCACATATCATAATGGAGTAGCTGAGAGAAACGGCGATATCAGAACAGAATCGCAGGCAATTGCATACAGCTTAGATAAAGGCCGAAGCTGGATCAAATACGATAAGAATCCTGTTATACCAAATCCCGGAATTAAAGATTTCCGCGATCCCAAAGTCATTTGGAATAAGCAGACTGATAAATGGCTTATGGCGCTTGCAGCAGGGTCTGTCATCAAATTCTACGAATCGGAAAATAGTCTCGACTGGAAATACCTCAGTGAATTTGGCGAGGGTAAGGGGTCGCATGTCGGCCCATGGGAATGCCCTGACTTCTTTCCTTTGAAGGTAAAAGGCAGCGGGGAAACTAAATGGGTTTTACTTGTCAGCGTTGTAGATTTTACTAATACCCCTGATCGTTTGACTACCGCGACACAGTATTTTATCGGTGATTTCGATGGAAAAGACTTCTCTTGTGATCAAACGGATACATTATGGATCGATCATGGGAAAGATTGCTATGCGGGAGTGACTTTCGATAATGCACCGGATAACCGCCGTATTTTTGTGGCCTGGATGAATTCACATCAGTATGGAGGGCAGGCCCGGGGTATATTTACACATCACTGGTCGGGTGCAGCGACATTTCCTCGCGAACTGTCATTGGTGAAGGACAAGAATAATTATCGTTTAGATATTCAGCCTGTAAAAGAAATTGTAGGATTGTATGGAAAACAAGCCAAATTAGATAAGGCAAAAATTGAAGGAACTCTGAATATCTCGGATAAATTACAATTCAAAGCCAATCAGGCGGAACTGAAATTAAACTTTTCTTCACAGTCACTTCCTGAAAAATATGGAGTATGTCTGAAAAATAATAATGGAGAGTTTATAGAGCTTGGTTTCGATAAAAAACTGCAACGCTTTTATGTGGACAGGACAAATGCTACGGGAGTTAAATTTCACGATAGATTCGCATCTTTTCAGACCTCTTTGCCTTATAATCCGGAAAAAGAAATACAGTGGCGTATTTTAGTAGATGTAAGTTCTGTCGAAATGTTTGTCGGAGATAATCAGATAGTGTTTTCTGACATCTTTTTCCCTTCATCAGCATTCGACATTATCGAAATATTCACAGAAGGTGGTACAGTTAATCTTAAAAGCGGTTCTGTAACGGAATTGAAGTCTATTTTGAAATAGTCTATATTAGCCACGTTATAAAATGATCTTTTTAACGAATGACTTGATAACTTGGTATTCATACTTGCCATTTTTTTTGTATTTTTACACTGCGTTTTTCATTATTAGTGTTTTATAAAATTTTGTATGGAAGAAGAGAAAATCGAACTACCCGAAATTAATTATTCCGATGATGATATAAAAACCCTCGACTGGCAGGAGCATATCCGTCGCCGTCCAGGGATGTATATCGGTAAGCTGGGCGACGGCTCGTCTGCTGATGACGGTATCTATGTGCTGCTCAAAGAGGTGCTTGATAACTCTATCGATGAATACATGATGGGATTTGGAAAGACTATCGAAGTAACTATCGAAGAGGGTGCTGTCAGGGTGCGAGATCATGGACGTGGTGTACCTCTCGGAAAGGTAAAAGATGTTTCATCTAAAATGAATACGGGCGCTAAATACGATTCCAAAGCATTCAAAAAATCAGTAGGATTGAATGGGGTAGGGATCAAGGCGGTAAATGCTCTTTCGTCCATGTTTATGATGCAAAGTTTCCGTGACGGGCAAACTACATCGGTTGAATACAGCAAAGCACTGGTAACAAAAGAAAACGCGATAGAATCTACAACAGAAGACAACGGAACCCTCATCGAGTTTATTCCTGACAATACTATCTTTACGAATTACAATTTCAGGGACGATTATGTCGAAAGCCTGTTGAAGAATTATGTATTCCTGAATACAGGGCTTACAATAATCTATAACGGTAAAAAGTTCTTTTCCAAAAACGGACTTGTCGACCTGCTGAATGAAAATATGACTTCTGATCCTCTTTATCCCATTATACATCTTAAAGATACGGATATCGAGGTGGTGATTACGCATACCGATCAGTATGGAGAGGAATATTACTCTTTTGTAAACGGCCAGCATACAACACAAGGCGGCACGCATCAATCCGCATTTCGGGAATCGCTTTCCCGTGTGATAAAGGAATACTATAATAAGAATTTCGACTATGCCGATATCCGCAGTGGAATTGTCGCTGCTATCAGCGTGAAAGTTGAAGAACCTGTCTTCGAATCACAGACAAAGACCAAACTAGGGTCAAAAGATATGGGGCCGGGAGGGCCGTCGGTACAGAAGTTTATCGGTGATTTCCTCAAAAAAGAACTCGATAACTTCCTACATAAAAATACGGAAACATCCGAAGCCCTCTTAAAGAAGATACTGGAGTCGGAAAAGGAACGTAAAGCGATAGCGGGAGTTACCAAACTAGCCCGCGAACGTGCCAAAAAGGCGAATCTACATAATAAGAAACTACGTGACTGCCGCATCCACTATAATGATAATAAAGGCGACAATCTCGATGAAACCAGTATTTTTATCACCGAGGGAGATTCGGCCAGTGGCTCTATAACCAAGAGCCGTAACCCTAATTTGCAGGCAGTGTTCAGTCTGCGAGGTAAGCCTCTGAACAGTTTCGGCCTTACCAAAAAGATTGTGTATGAAAATGAAGAGTTCAACCTCCTACAGGCGGCTTTAAATATTGAAGACGGAATAGACGGATTACGCTACAACAAAATCATAATAGCTACCGATGCCGATACGGACGGGATGCATATACGTTTGTTGATACTGACATTCTTCCTGCAGTTCTTTCCCGATCTTATAAAGAAGAATCATGTATATATCCTGCAGACACCGCTTTTCCGGGTTCGTAACAAGAAGGAAACATTTTATTGCTATACGGAAGAAGAGCGCATTGCTGCAATAAAAAAATTAGGCGCAAATCCGGAGATAACCCGATTCAAAGGTCTGGGTGAAATTTCACCAGATGAATTCGTACATTTTATAGGTAAAGATATGCGTCTCGACAAAGTATCGATGAAAAAGGAAGACCTTGTAGGAAATATGCTCAATTTCTATATGGGTAAAAATACACCGGAGAGACAGGAATTTATTATAGATAATCTTGTCATAGAAGAAGACTGATTTACAATGAAAAACGACCACGCGATCATACTTATATCCTCACCCGATCAGCCGGGTCTGGTAGCGGCCGTTACGGACTTTATCAATGTTAATGGCGGTAATATTATCAATCTGGAACAGCACGTAGATAAGCAGGAGAATGTATTCTTCATGCGCATCGAGTGGGATCTGACTAACTTTATCATTCCCCGCGAGAAGATAAGCGATTTTTTCCAGACGATGTACGCCAATAAATATGACATGACATTTCGTCTTTACTTTAACGACTATACACCACGTATGGCCGTTTTTGTTTCCAAGATGTCGCATTGTTTGTTCGATATTCTGGCGCGTTATACGGCAGGTGAGTGGAAAGTGGAGATACCTCTTATTATCAGTAACCACGAAGATATGCGTCGCGTAGCGGATAAGTTTGGCATAGAATACCATGTACTGAAGCTGAACAAAGACAATAAAGAAGAGATAGAAGCCAGACAACTGGAATTACTGAAAGAAAAAAGTATCGACTTTATTGTTCTTGCCCGCTATATGCAAATACTTACTGATAAGTTCATCGAAGAATATCCGAATAAGATAATAAATATTCATCATTCTTTCCTGCCTGCCTTTGTAGGTGCACGGCCTTACCATGCCGCTTATGAAAGGGGAGTAAAGATCATCGGAGCCACTAGCCACTATGTGACTACCGAACTGGATGCCGGCCCGATAATAGAGCAGGACATAACCCGCATAACCCATCGCGACAGTGTGGAGAATCTTGTGCGTAAAGGACAGGATTTGGAAAAGATTGTATTATCGCATGCCATAGAATATCATCTCGACCGTAGGGTACTGGTATATAAAAATAAAACTGTCTTATTTTCATGAAATGAAGTATTTCAACAAGTTAATTAAAAGTGGAGTAATTATCTTTAGTTTTGTTCTTTTTTTTATTATATACATATTGGTAATAAAATATATGTATAATGAAGATTTGAGTTATCATGCCAGATTTTCTTTAGAAATAATGAAAGGAGAAAGACCGATGTTTGGTAATTTTCTTCTTTATATGCTAGTTCCTGTATTTGCCGGTTTTAGTAAAAGTTTGCTTTATCATAAAATAAGCTTATGTTTTTTAATTGCAATTGCCACCACAATTAAATTTGTATGGGCCAAAAACAAGATTAACGAAATAGGATTGTTTTCGTATGATATAAGTAAAAGATATTGGATGTCGGTGCTGATTGCATTTTCTTTAATATTTGTATATGTAATACCCATACCGAGTTATTTATTATTCGACAGATTTTATTTAGGGAATTTTGTGCCTAATACATGGCATAATTCTACTACTATATTTCTGTTTCCATTTGCTATTCTTCTTTTTTATCAGAGTTACAAACAAATCGTGGAATACGACTCGAAAAGGAACATTATCATATTGATACTTATGATAGTGAATATCTTTATAAAGCCTAGCTTCTTTTTTGTTTTTATATGTGTTTATCCTCTTTTTATGTTTATACGTCATAAACTATCCAAGCCTTTCTGGATATCATTGTTGATTTTGTTTATCGGAGGCTTATGTTTGGCTTTAGAATACTTCTCGATTTATTTAATAGGAAAAGATGAAACACAAGCATCGTCCGTGGTAATTAATATTTTTTTCTGTTATGAAAACTTTTCTCCTTTGAGTATGTTACCGTTTGCTATCATTTTTTCATTGTTATTTCCACTTGTTTATTATATCATGAATTATAAGAAACGAAAAAAGGATATTTTAACCTGGTATATTTTAGCGATGCTAATTGTATCATTTTTAATCTATTTTATTTTAGCAGAATCAGGCTTAAGGGCAACACATGGAAATTTTTATTGGCAAATAATAATATGTGTCTGGATATTTTATTTCTATGCATTGTTTTTCTTATTGAAAGATATAAAGGACCAAGGCTTTTCTTTAAAAAATAAAATTCTGACGGGTTTATATTCCGTACATGTCCTTTTAGGATTAATATATGTGATAAGATTGTATAGCATAGGCTCTGCTTTTCTAGCATAATTATCTTTAAATTGAAAAATAAATATTTTCTAACTGTCTAATTATTTTATGTTCTTTAATATACTCCGATAAAGTGATTATTCGCCATGTTTTCTTACTTTTGTACAGCTTGGTGCTAATAAACAGATGAAATAACTTATAATACTAATCTTAAATATAATTTTATGTTTAAAAATCATCCTAAAGGTCTGTTAGCAGCCTCATTATCTAATATGGGAGAACGTTTCGGCTTCTATATAATGATGGCTATTCTTTCACTTTTCTTAATGTCCAAATTTGGGCTGGAAAAATCGAATGCGGGAGTAATATATGCTGTGTTTTATTTCTGTATTTATGCTTTTGCACTTGCCGGAGGTTATATTGCAGATAAAACAAAAAAGTATAAATCAACCATTCAGGTTGGTATAGTGTTAATGGCTATAGGCTATCTTATTATTGCCATACCCACGCCTACACCGGTTTCCAGTTTTTGGCCATTTATAATTCTTACTTGTTTCGGATTATTTGTTATTGCTTTTGGGAATGGTTTATTTAAAGGGAACTTGCAGGCTTTAGTCGGGCAGATGTATGACAATGAAGAATACGGAAAAATGCGTGATTCCGGTTTTTCTTTGTTCTATATGTTTATAAATGTAGGTGCGATTTTTGCTCCGATGATTGCAGTTGCCGTGAGAAACTGGTGGTTGAAAATAAACGGATTCATTTATAATCCCGACCTTCCGGCACTTTGCCATCAATATCTGGGGGGAACACTGACAGGTGAGGCAGCCGAACGATATACAAAACTGGCTCCGGAAGTTAGTCTGAACGGTGCTCCGACAGATTTAACATTGTTTGCTAATGAGTACCTGAATGTGTTTAATACCGGATTTCATTATGCCTTTGCTGTAGCTATTGTTGCGATGATAATTTCGTTTATTATTTATACTACCAATAAGAAGCAATTGCCGGATCCTGCTCTTAAAAAGGTAGTGAAAAAATCAGATGTAACAGCTCCTATCGTAGAAGAAAAAGTAATGGATGCAAATGAAGTAAAACAACGTTTATATGCTTTGTTTGCTGTATTTGCAGTTGTTATATTCTTTTGGTTCTCTTTCCATCAGAATGGCTTGACTCTTACATTCTTTGCGAATGACTACACATTATTGAAAATTGGTTCGTGGGAATTTTCAGCAGAATTATTCCAATCCTTTAACCCGTTATTTGTTGTCTTGCTGACTCCGGTAGTATTAGCGGTATTCGGTTGGTTGCGCGCTAAAGGCAAAGAGCCGTCGGCACCTAAGAAAATAGCAATAGGTATGGGTATTGCTGCATTCGCATATGTTGTGATGTCTTTAGGCTCTTTAGGCTTACCATCTGCGGCTGAAGTAAAATCAATGGGAGGTTTGGCAGATACTGTGCGTGTAACGCCGTTCTTACTTATAGGAACGTATCTGATACTAACTATAGCCGAATTATTTATCAGTCCGTTAGGTATATCTTTTGTTTCGAAAGTAGCACCTCCACAGTATCAGGGTATCATGCAGGGATGCTGGTTAGGAGCTACAGCTATAGGTAATCAATTATTGTTTATCGGAGCCATATTGTACGAAAATATCCCGATCTGGGCTACATGGTGTGTATTTGTGGCTGCCTGCTGTGTTTCCATGTTTACAATGTTATTCATGATCAAATGGCTTGAACGTATTACGAAATAAAAAATTGGTTTACACCAAAATATTAAAGTCCGGTTTCATTGGGAAACCGGACTTTCTTTATCTATATATAAACTATAAGCGTATAGTTATTGTATTACTTCTGGGTTTTATCAAATGAAAAAGTAAATTAATCCGTTACTTCTGTTACCTTTTAACTTAATATAGTTAATAAACGTAAATTTAATTATGAGTGATAAGTTATAAATTATGAGTTGGAGTTTGTTGTTTTATTCTAACTCTTCATCTATACCGTCGGGCGGAGTTTCGATTACAGGCTCATCTATAATCTCTGTTTTGCGACGTGAAACTATGATAAGGTAGATAATCGTAAGAATCGATGTAGCGCATAACAGGTATATTCCGCTTCCGTATTTCGGAATTTTGTAAAATAAATTAAGTGATACGATAAAGGCTAATATGCCGTCCATAAGCAAAAATATACGGGATGTTTTCTTTTTCAGTGCAATCCAGAACAAGGCGCTCATAATACTCAGCACCGGAATCATATATACAACATAGGTAGTATAAACCGATTCTTTATTACGGGAGAAGAAATTTGTTACTTTTGTTACCTTTTTTTGAATGTCGGGTATATCCCAGCCTACAATCTTTACCAGCCCCATATCGAGCCACGGCAGGGAGAATGCTACAATAAATAAGATAGCAAATAGTAGTTCGAAAGAAATGTATCTGTTTACTTTTTCCATAGTTGTTAAAGTTCTATTTCGTCCGCTGTGATGTAACCGTTTGTTATACAGTAAAATATCAGTCCGGAAACTGTTTTGATGCCGAGTTTGGCCGTTATATTCTTGCGATGTGATAACACTGTATTGAGGCTTATATTCAGCTTGTCGGCCACTTCCTTGTTGAGAAAGCCAAGCGCTATAAGGCGAAGTACATCGAGTTCGCGTTGCGATAGGGGTTGTGTTTTCGATGCTTTTACGGCATGGCTGGCTGCTATTAATTCTTGCAGGTCTTCCATTCCCGATTCGGAAAGGTCGTCAATCATCGGCTTGAGTATCTTTTCCCTGATGCGGTTGTGCTTTTCCAGATCGCGCTGGAAGCTGTCGATAGTAAAGATCACTGCATAACACATATTTTCGTTGAAGTTTCCTGATATATGCTTGATTATTATGCTTTTCAGGTCGGTGAGTAGTGCAAGCGGAGTATCACCTTTTACTAAGCCCTGTTCGATTTGACCTGTAAGTTCGTCTTTGAATTCGGTAAATAACCTGCTTATCAGCTTTAACTGCGGATTATTGGGATCGCTCATCGAAATGAAAGCGTTCAGATGTTTTTCCAGATTATGCAACTGTCCGTGCACCAGATAGGCATCGGTTTGCTTGATATAGGAAACCACCGGCTCGATGTCAAACTTTTGAAGCTTACGTTCCGGAAAGTAGTCCTCGTTGAGGAAAGTGTTTAGTATAGCAAGAAAAAACTCGGTATTGATATTTGCCTTAGAGCATATATCGCCGATCGTTTTATCTCCCAGACCGAGTTTGATTCCAAAACGGTTGATGACAGGGATCAGCTGGTGATTTTCTTGTATTATTTCCGATAGTATGGATGACGATTCTACAAAGATCATAACTTTATAATGTTTCGGTAACAAAAATACATATTAATTCTGATATGTTTTTTCTAAAACTTTATCTATAAGTTAAAAGCTCTGAACTATTGTAAGGTATAGGAAGATTATAGATAAAGACAATGAAATGTTAAAAACAATTTATGATAATTATAGATATATTAAATAAACAAATTTTACATTCGGATTGTTAATCATATACGTACACTGAAAACCCATTGAATTATGAAGAAAATCCTTTTAATGAGTCTAACGCTTTCTGTACTTTTTACGGGTGCAGTAAAAGCTCAAAATATAAACAATAACAATAATAATCAAAAAACAAGAACTATGAAATTTGAATTACCAACATTGCCTTATGCAACAGACGCTTTAGAACCGGTTATAGGAAAACAAACCGTAGAATTACATTACGGTAAACATCTTCAAACATATATTACCAACCTGAACAATCTTATTCAGGGAACAAAATTTGAAAATGCCGATCTGGAAACAATCGTAAAAGAAAGCGACGGAGCCATTTTCAATAATGCAGGACAGACATTAAATCACAATATATATTTCCTTACTTTCAGCCCTAACGGAGGCGGAGAGCCTAAAGGAAGATTGGCTGAGGCTATAAATAAGAAATGGGGTTCTTTCGAAGATTTCAAAAAGGAATTTAATAAAGAAGGGGCTGCAGTGTTCGGTTCGGGCTGGGTATGGCTTGCAAAAGATAAAGACGGTAATCTGGAGATTACAAAAGAATCGAATGCAGGCAACCCGATAACTAAGGGTATGACACCGCTATTGGGATTCGATGTATGGGAACATGCATACTATCTCGACTATCAGAATCGCCGTGCAGATCACCTCACCGAATTATGGAAGATTATCGATTGGAGCGCAGTAGAAGCTCGTTATTAATAAAGTAGTGTTCATTATATTATTAAAAAGCAATCCTCATGGATTGCTTTTTATTTGTAGGCATGTGATCATATTTAAGAATCTTAAAGAGTAAGTGGTTTTTGTTAAAATTTGATATAATTTTCAAGGTGGGGACTAAAAAACGGTGGTGGAAAAATGTATTATAGCAAAAGTTTTTACTTTTAACATAAAGCGTTATTACAAATTCTAATTTGCCTGAAGATGAATAATAATAATGCCATAGGAAGACGACAATATAATAGAGGCTACTTTTCCTTATTATTACTTCTATTCGTGTTTACTCTTAATGCTCAGAATAAACCGGATACAATTATAGGAGAAGTAAAGCATGATACCGTACGGACTATTTCTCCACTGACAGAAAAATCTTTCCAAATTGATAAGGCTTTTGCAGACAATGTACATAAGGAGAACTTTAAACTTGTCCCTTCTAAGATAAACATCTATGATATGCCTTATTCCATGACAGCCAATTACCCTAATTATAAAAGGTTGGCACTGAATACAGGGGTGTTGGGAGGAGCAGGACTATTGACACTGGGCGTATTGCAATTATTGCCGGAAGATGCTACCAGCTGGAACAAGAAATCGATTACCAGTGTGCCTCCATTTCGCAGGTGGGCACGTAATGTAAGGAAAGGGCCTGTTTGGGATAAAGATAATCTGGTATTTAACTATGTGCTTCATCCATATGGGGGAGCAGCATTTTATATGGGAGCCAGAAGTCAGGGCTTTAATATCTTTTATTCTTTCCTTTATTCGGCAGGTATATCTACTATTTTATGGGAATATGGAATTGAGGCTTTTATGGAAATACCTTCTATTCAGGATTTGATTGTAACACCT
Source organism: Prevotella sp. 10(H) (assembly GCF_000711235.1). Lineage (GTDB taxonomy): Bacteria > Bacteroidota > Bacteroidia > Bacteroidales > Dysgonomonadaceae > Dysgonomonas. Next base: position 687,701 of record NZ_JOMI01000003.1, read on the forward strand.
GTGGCAGGAACTATTCTGGGTGAGGGTTTTTATTTGCTGAAACGCCATATCGTATCTAATGATTACAGGCTCTTTGGCAGCCGCTTTGTTGGAAACTTTGTAGCCTATCTTATCGATCCGGTGAACGAAGTAATCGGTATATTTGCCGGAAATCCGAATAGAAAAAAGTCAGGCCGTTCGGATAATTCACTATCTTGTACACCGTGGTTTAATACCACAGCTTATGGTAAGACGGCCGGATTTATGATAAGTTTATCTTTCTAAATACAATTATCGAATATGAAAAGAACAGCTATACTGGGTATCGACTTGCAGAATGATTTCACTTTACCTACAGGCTCTTTGTCTGTACAGAACGCCCAAGAGGATGTAAAGCGCATTGCCGATTTTATCCGTCACAATCAAGAGAATATAGATTACATAGCTTTGTCAATGGATTCGCATCAGCCGATTCATATTGCTCACCAGATATATTGGAGAAATGCAGACGGAGATTTCCCGCCGTTATTCTCTGTCATTACTGCCGATGATGTGAGGGGAGGCAAATGGGTACCTCAATATAATAAGGATCATGCTCTTACTTACCTCGAACAATTGGAGAAGAAAGGCGAAGTATGCACTATATGGCCTATGCATTGTATACTGGGTACTACGGGTTGGGCTATCGATAAACAAATAACTGATGTACTAAGTAACTGGTGTATTCATAACGGCAGATCTTATGAGTTGTTTTACAAAGGTTATTCCCAATCCACAGAGCATTACAGTATCTTCAGAGCGGTTGTAGAATGGGCAAATGAACCGGAAACTTATCTTAATAAAAAGCTTTTATTCAAGCTTAATTCTTTCGATGAAGTATTGCTTGTAGGTGAGGCGGCAGATTATTGTGTAGCCAATTCCCTGAATGATATACTGGATGAATGTCCTGAACTGGCACAGAAAATAGTCGTGTTTACAGATTGTATGTCATGGATTAATCCCGATAATCAACGGGCAAAAGACATATTCAGTAAAGCTGAAAAAATAGGGGTGAGGTTTGTTGAGTCGGGACGTTACTCACTTTAGTCTTCTTCACTGCTGAAAGGAGGAGGTGTATCTATAAATATATTCTTAGCTATTTTCCCGACAATCTTTGTCGAAACCGCATCATATGATCCGCCTACTATTCCGCCAATTACCGGAACGGCCTTTCCTAAAGAAGTAATACCTTTCTGGCCTGCTTTGGTCGCCATTTTGACACTGACTTTCTCCACGAGTTTATTGAGCATTTTTTCGCTGGCTTTAATGCTGATATCTTTCAGCAGTTCTTTAGCACCGTTTCCGGCCATACAGATATATACCATAGATTTTACTTTGTCATCCTTGATGTCATAGCCACCCATATAAGCAATAGCTGTGATCATGCGTATTTGTACATACATTACACTGGCAATGTTTGCTGGAACAGTCAATGGCATAACCATCATACCGCCTAAGCCTGTAAGAAATCCGCTGGTAGCTGCTTTGGTAACCTGCCATTTGATAAGGGAATCTACCTGTTGCTCCAGCGTTCCGGCTTTCTCCAGATAATTATTACCTAACTCATAAGCCGATTCCACTCCTGTAAAACCACCTAAGGCTCTGGCGTAAGCCCAATCCATTGTTTTAGCTATTATACTTTTACTCATATATAATCTCCATATTATTCTGACTAATAATAAACAATAACTATGCCATAAACTAAAAGAATAAAGCGTCTCATTTACTTGAAATGAAACGCTTTAATAATAGTAAGTTAAATTAATTCTCATTCAACATTCGATCCAAGTCATTTGGTGTAAGGTTCATTGCTACAATTACCCCGTTTTCATCAATCAGGTAATTTTTAAACCCTCTTTCCAATTGATACTGTTCGAAAAGGCCGGAAGAAACATCCCCTTTAGCCAGAAATTGATACTTAGCATCAATTTTATCCATGGCTAATGTCTTCTCAAAGACCGATTCGCTCTTGTCGAAAGATACTGATACCATTTGCACCGGATATTGCTTATTCTCAATAATATGAGAAAGCAACACATTGTCCTTGTGCGAATAGGCGTCGTATGCCGCCCAGAAATTTACCAATACTTTCTGACCTCTCAGATCAGATAAACTAATCTTTGTTCCTGACTCATTTTCTAGATTTTTAATATCAGGCAACAGGTTTCCCGGATAAATACCTTCCGAAAGACTAGAAGTTCTTGATGTATTGGATGATAAGCTTATAAAGATTATCCCCATAACCAAGAAATACTTCACATACTTCATAAAATAATCATTAGGTTACCACTCAAGCTCTTTATCCACACTTTCCTCCCAGAAAAGAATAAAGAGCCCTCCCAACTTTTGGGAACAGAACCATAATCCTACGCTTAGAATTATCATGTTCTGTATTTCGGGCACAAAGATAACACAATTTGACGAATTGCCGAAATTTGCACCGTTGAGTTAGTAACAATTAAGGTTATTTGATTGTTTTCAGCGAACTTATTTTATTGATAGCCAGAACCTATATTATAGCATAGACCCGGTATTGTGAGAGACTGTGCAGTTAATGAGCAGATAGAGTTGATCACATGAATGGATAATTAACATATAATATTGACCTGCATATTATTTAATCTCATACTTTTTCTTTTACTTTGTTTTTATTGGTAAACAAATAAAGAACATACACGCACAATAATGAGATATCTATACATTACGTTAGGGTTTATTACTCTAAGTCTGGGCGTATTGGGTATAGTCACTCCCGGCTTGCCTACCACTCCTTTTATTCTCCTTACCGGTGTCTTGTTTGCCAAAAGTTCCCCGCGATTGCATCATAAACTGATGAATAACAAATTGACAGGTAGATATCTACATCGTGTTAATGACGGGTTTACATGGAAAGGACTGTCGATATCTATCGGTATCATGTGGTGCATGATATGCTTTACGGCTTTCGTGGTATTTGATTATGGCACAATGCGTTTTGTTATGTTAGGTCTTGGCATTATAGGCACTATATCACAGATAATAGTTTTAAGACGGAAAAGACGTCTGAAGACAAGAAGAAGTAATATAGAAATCATCGATGAGCATATAGATAAAGATAATATACACAAAGCATCGTGAAGATTTAAAATATGTATATTTGTGTTATTAAATATGCATATTTTCTTTTGATGTTATATGATATTTATTTTCCTTTGTATGGATGGGTAAGGAAATCAGCGGTTTTGAACTAAAAATGGAAAAGTAATATGGAAAACAGAAATGAACAGGATAACCAGATTCAGATAGAACTCCCCGAAGACATAGCCCAGGGAACTTATTCGAACCTTGCTATTATAGCGCATTCTTCGTCCGAATTTGTAATTGACTTTGTTCGTATCCTTCCGGGTTTGCCGAAGGCAAAAGTACAGTCTCGCATCATACTTACACCCGAGCATGCCAAACGGTTATTGTATGCATTGAATGAAAACATAAACAGGTTTGAAGACCAGAACGGACCTGTTTCGGCCGATAATTCAGGCGGATTTTTGCCTCCGCTCAACGGACCTATAGGAGAAGCTTAGAACTATTTTGTTAACTATTAAATAATACATCGTATGAAAATCGGAATTCCTAAAGAGTTGAAGTCATATGAAAATCGGGTTGCAGTAACACCTGCAGGTGTATATGAATTTGTTGCCGACGGGCACGAAGTTTTTGTTCAGACCAATGCCGGAGTAGGCAGCGGCTTTACTGATTTGGACTATACGAATGCCGGAGCTACGGTTTTATCCACTATTGAAGAAGTGTATGCAATAGCGGATATGATAGTGAAAGTAAAAGAGCCGATAAAAGAAGAATATGATCTGGTGAAGGAAAATCAAATTGTATTCACCTATTTTCATTTTGCATCCAGTCGCGAATTGACCGAAGCTATGATTAAAAGCAAGGCTGTCTGTATAGCTTACGAAACGGTTGAACTACCTGACCGTTCATTGCCTTTACTTGTGCCGATGAGCGAAGTTGCCGGACGTATGGCTATTCAGGAAGGTGCGCGCTTTTTGGAAAAGCCTCATTTGGGAAAAGGGGTTCTTTTAGGTGGTGTGCCGGGAGTGAAGCCTGCTCACGTCGTTGTCATAGGCGGGGGAATAGTAGGAACACAATCAGCAAAGATAGCTGCAGGTATAGGTGCACGAGTTACCCTGCTGGATAAGAGCTTGCCACGTTTGCGCTACCTGAGCGATATTATGCCTGCGAATGTTACTACCCGTTATTCCGATGCCCATACTATTATGGAACTATGTAAGGATGCTGACCTTATAGTAGGTGCGGTATTGATTGCCGGAGATAAGGCTCCACAGGTTATCACAAGAGAGATGCTGAAGGATATGCAGGCGGGTACCGTACTTGTCGATGTGGCTATCGATCAGGGTGGATGTTTCGAGACGTCACGACCTACGACACATCAGGATCCTGTATTTGTTATCGATGATGTCGTGCATTATTGTGTAGCGAATATACCGGGCGCTGTACCTATGACTTCTACCTTGGCACTCACAAATGCTACATTACCTTATGCGTTGGAAATAGCCAATTTAGGCTGGGAAGAAGCATGCCGGGAGCACAAAGATTTACGTAAGGGCTTGAACATTATAAAGGGAGATATTGTTTACAAAGCGGTTGCTCACACGTTCGGCCTTGAATATAAAGAATATTAATATCATTTTAAGCATTCAAAATACCATGGAAGAATCTATTCCAAAATTTAACTTCTTTACAATGTTCAGAGACGGGTTTAAAAGTATGACTCTGGGTAAAACATTATGGACAATAGTGATTATAAAGCTGATTATCATGTTCCTGATTTTGCGCCCGTTCTTTTTTCCTAACTTTCTGAATTCGAAGTTCGATGACAGCCAGAGCAAGTCGGACTATGTAAGTGAAGAACTTGTGAAAACATCAACAGTTGACGAAACAGTAAATAATTAAATTGAAATCCTCATATATTTACTAATATAAAACTATTATTTATGGAACTACTAAGTACATCGTTAATAGACTGGTCTAGGGCCCAGTTTGCTATGACTGCAATGTATCACTGGTTGTTTGTTCCTCTGACCCTCGGGTTGGGGATTATAATGGCAATCATGGAAACAATGTATGTGCGTACAGGTAACGAGCAATGGAAAAAAACTGCAAAATTCTGGATGGTTATTTTTGGTATCAACTTTGCCATTGGCGTGGCCACCGGACTTATCCTCGAATTCCAGTTCGGTACCAACTGGTCAAACTACAGTTGGTTTGTAGGCGACATTTTCGGAGCGCCGTTAGCAATTGAAGCTACAGTAGCATTCTTTCTGGAAGCTACATTTATTTCCATTATGTTTTTCGGTTGGAAACGCGTAAGTAAGGGAGCCCACTTGGCTGCTACATGGCTCACAATAGCCGGGGCTACAATCTCTGCGCTGTGGATTCTCGTAGCAAATGCATGGATGCAATATCCGGTAGGTATGGAATTTAATCCTGATACTACCCGCAACGAGATGATGGATTTCTGGGCTGTAGCATTATCTCCTGTAGCTATCAACAAATTCTTCCACACAGTCTTATCCGGTTGGGTACTAGGTGCCGTATTTGTAGCCGGAGTTGCTGCATGGTACATGTTGAAGAAAAGAGAAGCGGAATTTGCCCGTCAGAGTATGAAAGTTGCAGCAGCATTCGGGCTGATAGCATCTGTTCTTATTGCATGGACAGGACACGGTTCAGCTCAGCAGGTAGCAGAAAAACAACCGATGAAACTGGCTGTAATGGAAGGTCTTTATGAAGGTGGTGAAGGGGTAGGACTCATTGCTTTCGCTATACCTAATCCGGCAAAAGAATCGTATAAAGACGATGTAGACCCTTATTTGATAAATATAAGTATACCGAAAGGACTGTCATGGCTCAGTTTTAGTGAACTGGACGCATATGTTCCCGGAATAAAAGACATAATAGATGGTGGCTATAAGGAACCGGACGGTTCTACCGCACTTTCTTTCGCTGAAAAGCAAGCGAAAGGCAAGGCTGCTATCCAGGCATTAGCCGATTACAAGAAAGCAACAAAAGATGGCAATGAAGCCGCAGCAAATGGATATAAAGAATCACTGAAATCCAACTATGCATATTTCGGATATGGTTATCTGGATTCTCCTGAACAATTGATTCCTAATATTCCGCTTGTGTACTGGCCATTCCATATCATGGTTTATCTGGGAGGTTATTTTATATTACTGTTCCTTATTATATCTTTCCTTGTTTATCGCAATAAGGATATGAGTAATAAGAAATGGCTGCTTTGGGCATGTATATGGACAATTCCATTGGCATATATTACCGGACAGGCAGGTTGGATGGTTGCTGAGATCGGGCGTCAGCCATGGGCTATACAGGATGTTCTGCCGCTGCAGGCCGCCGTATCGGCTCTGTCGGCAAAATCTGTAATAATTACTTTCTGCTTGTTCCTGCTTCTTTTCACAGGATTACTTATTGCAGAGATTCGCATTATGCTCAATCAGATTAAGAAAGGTCCGGAGGACTCTCACTAATATTTTATAACTAAAAAAAGATATAACTATGGATTATTCATTTTTACAACATTATTGGTGGTTCCTTATATGCCTGATCGGAGGACTATTTGCATTTCTTCTCTTTGTTCAGGGCGGACAATCCATGATCTTTTCTCTGTCAAAAGAAGATAGGGAACGCATGATACTTGTGAACGCTTTAGGCCGTAAATGGGAATACACATTTACCACGCTGGTAACATTCGGAGGGGCTTTCTTTGCATCTTTCCCATTGTTTTACTCTACCAGTTTCAGCGGAGCTTATTGGGTATGGATGCTTATTTTGCTTTGCTTTGTGGTACAGGCGGTATCTTATGAATACCAATCTAAACCCGGCAATGTATTTGGACGTAAAACTTATCAGTCTTTCTTGTTTATAAACGGTGTATTGGGCACATTCTTAGTAGGTGCAGCACTGGCAACATTCTTTACAGGATCGGATTTTACTGTAAATAAAGAAAATATGACGGACGTCCTGAGTCCGGTAATAAGCCGCTGGGGCAGTGAATGGCACGGGCTTGAGGCCTTGGCCAATCCGCGTTGCTGGTTGCTTGGATTAACAGTGCTTTTCCTTGCACGTACTTTGGCTTGTCTATTCTTTATCAATCGTCTGCAGGATGAGAAATTAGTTAATCGTTCGCGTAAGTTTTTAATGTATAACTCGCTTCCGTTTGTTGTATTTTTCCTTGCATTCGTTATCTGGTCTTTGTTCGCAGAAGGTTTTGCGGTCGATCCGGATACAAAAGAAGTATTCATGCAACCTTACAAATACTTTATCAATCTGGTTGAGATGCCGATAGTAGGTATTGTATTTGTGGTGGGGGTACTTCTTGTATTGTTTGGTATAGGTAAGACTTTGATAGATAAGAATTATAAGTGCGGGATATGGTTTACAGGGATAGGTACTGTGCTGACTGTTTGCATGCTGCTGCTTATAACAGGTTATAATAATACGGCTTATTATCCTTCGGCTACCGACCTTCAAAGTTCGTTGACTATACAGAATTCTTCTTCTAGTGAATTTACATTGACGGTGATGAGTATCGTATCTCTAATTATTCCATTTGTATTGGCGTACATTATATACGCATGGAATTCGTTAGAAAAGAAACCTTTCGATGCAAAAGACCTGAAAGATGACGGACATGTATATTAATAAAAATATATATACCAAGATAAAATTAAAAGGATACTCATGAGTATCCTTTTGCTTTATTGCCAGTAAATAAAAAAGGAAGCTGAAAGCCTCCTTTGTATTTAAATTCCTGTATATCTTCCTATTATGCAGGGTGGATTGCTTCAGTTGGACATGCATCAGCACAAGTACCGCAATCGGTGCAAGTATCAGGATCAATTGTATAAATGTCGCCTTCTGAAATTGCGTTTACCGGACACTCATCGATGCAAGTACCGCAAGCAATACAATCTTCATTAATTACGTAAGCCATGATTTTCGAATTTTAATATTATTACTAACTTTGATACACAAATATAAAGAGTTTTTTTCGTCAGCCAAAACGGATATTGTTAGATATTATATATATAATATTACTACTATCTATTATAAAATACTTACTTGGATGTAATGGTTTGAATAATAGATTTTTACTGAATATTTTCAAATAAGGATATAGATTTGGCAAATAGCTTATTTTTATTCTTTCTAAGTAATATTAATAATACAAAACGGTATAATAACAAGGCTGAATAAACGTTTATAATAAATGATACTGAAATTAAAGGCCGAAATATATATAATTATTTTAAGTACATTGTGCATCTTATTAGTAAATGAGATACATGCACAAACCCGCAAACCTTTAAACCAGCCGTTTGCCGATCAGAAAATGTATCATCTCGGTTTTTCGATCGGTATAGATGCTCCCGATCTTATTTTTTCGCATAGCGGTTATACGGCAGAAAACGGCGAGACATGGTTTGCCGAAATACCGTCGTATTCGATTGGTTTCAATGTAGGGATAATAGGGGATAGGTATCTCAATGAGTATTTTAATCTGAGACTGGCACCCAGCCTTCATTTAGGTGAAAGACGCTTTGTGTTCCGGGAGCAGGTAGGAGGTGAAGAATATAAGACTTCGCTGAAGGCCAGCTATCTTACTTTGCCTTTACATCTTAAATTCAGTGCTCCACGTATTAATAATTACCGTCCTTACGTACTTGCTGGAGGGTACGCTTCTATGGATATCGGTTCCAAAAAAGATGAAGCCTTACGTTTTAAGAAAATGGATTATGGTTTGGAATTTGGTATAGGTTGTAATATTTATTTACCCTTATTTAAATTATGCCCTGAACTACGTTTTTCTTTCGGTCTGGCCGATCTTATAGATAAGGACAGAAGCGATATCACTGATAACGATATGCTCAAATACCGTGAAGCTGTTTCATCCGGTAAATCGCGGATGATCTCACTGATATTCAATTTCGAATAATACGAAAAACAATAATACGAAAATAAAAAATGGCCGACGGGATTAATCTGTCGGCCATTTCTTTGTAGTATATAAAGTGCGTATATTATTTCACTTCTTCAAAATCTACATCAGTAACATCACCATCATTATTTGGCTGGCTTCCTGTATTACCTCCGGCCTGTTGTCCCGGATTTGCTCCGGCTTGTTGCTGTTGATTATACATTTCCTGACTTAGATTCTGGAATAATGTATTCAATTCATTCATTGCAGTATCGATACCGGCCAGATCCTGAGCCTTGTGAGCATCTTTCAATTTAGTCAGTGCTCCTTCGATAGGTGCTTTCTTATCGGCAGGAACTTTATCTCCAAGTTCAGTTAATTGCTTTTCAGTCTGGAAAATCATAGAGTCGGCCTGATTCAGCTTATCAATTTTTTCCTTCTCTTTCTTATCCGATTCGGCATTTGCTGCAGCTTCGTCTTTCATTTTCTGGATTTCAGCATCGCTAAGACCTGATGATGCTTCGATACGGATCGATTGTTCTTTTCCTGTAGCCTTATCTTTTGCCGATACACTAAGAATACCGTTAGCATCGATATCGAATGTTACTTCTATCTGAGGTTCGCCACGACGTGCAGGCATAATACCGTCCAGATTGAATACACCTATTTGTTTGTTGTCTCTCGCCAATGGGCGTTCACCCTGCAGTACATTTATTTGTACAGATGGCTGGTTGTCGGCAGCGGTAGAGAATGTTTCACTCTTCTTTGTAGGTATGGTTGTATTTGATTCTATCAGTTTTGTCATCACTCCACCCATAGTTTCTATACCGAGAGAAAGAGGAGTAACGTCAAGAAGCAACACATCTTTCACTTCACCTGTCAATACACCACCTTGTATGGCTGCGCCTACAGCAACTACTTCATCCGGATTAACCCCTTTAGACGGAGTTTTACCGAAGAATTTTTCAACTTCAGCCTGTACAGCAGGAATACGTGTAGAACCACCTACAAGGATTACTTCATCTACATCGGAAGCCGAATATCCTGCATCGCTCAAAGCCTGACGGCATGGATCGATACATTTACGGATAAGCGTATCTGCCAATTGTTCGAATTTAGCACGGGTTAATGTTTTTACCAAGTGTTTTGGTATTCCGTTAACCGGCATTATATATGGTAAGTTAATCTCTGTAGAAGTTGTACTAGAAAGTTCTATTTTTGCTTTTTCAGCAGCTTCTTTCAGACGTTGAAGAGCCATAGGATCTTTACGAAGGTCCAGACCTTCGTCTTTCATGAATTCTTCTGCCAGCCAGTTAATGATTACCTGGTCGAAGTCGTCACCTCCGAGGTGAGTGTCACCATTAGTTGATTTTACTTCGAAAACACCGTCACCAAGTTCGAGGATTGAAATATCGAATGTACCGCCACCAAGGTCGAATACAGCGATCTTCATATCTTTGTGAGCCTTGTCCAATCCGTATGCAAGAGCAGCGGCTGTCGGCTCGTTTACTATACGCTGTACTTTAAGTCCTGCAATTTCACCTGCTTCTTTTGTAGCCTGACGCTGAGAATCGCTAAAGTAAGCAGGCACTGTGATAACGGCATCAGTTACTTCCTGTCCAAGATAATCTTCTGCTGTTTTCTTCATTTTTTGAAGAATCATAGCTGAAATTTCCTGTGGAGTATACAGGCGACCGTCTATATCGACACGCGGAGTATTGTTATCTCCTTTTACAACTTTGTATGGAACGCGTGTTACTTCCGTTTGTACCTGATCCCAAGTTTCTCCCATAAACCTTTTTATGGAATATATCGTTTTTTCAGGATTTGTAATAGCCTGACGTTTTGCAGGATCACCTACTTTACGCTCGTTTCCTTCGATAAATGCAACAACCGAAGGAGTCGTTCTTTTTCCTTCATTGTTAGCGATAACGATTGGCTCGTTACCTTCCAACACGGCAACACAAGAGTTTGTGGTACCTAAGTCAATTCCAATTATTTTTCCCATTTTAGTTTAATATATTTATTTGTTTTCTTTTGTTTAGTTATATTTTTCCACCTTTCAGTGACATGATCTTTATTTCAAATGCTGTGCCAAACTGGTCATATTTTAAAGAAATTATAAAATATGACGATTTGTCATAACAAATAATAACATCGCTATATGAATACAGAACCCGTATTCACAAAAAAACAAAAATGGGACTTTTATAGTTCGGGACTATTTATATATTTTACCTCAAGGTATTAACGGCTTGCCGTTGCGCTTTAAGGAATCTGATCCTTTGCTCTTCGCCACTTTCCGAAATAAGGGTTGATACCCTTTTGAGCGACTGTATCCTTTCCTTCATCCTTATTAGTGTCCGTTCGTCAAGTGCTACAAGATAATTTAAGGCAAAGGCGCTGATCATACTTAATTTGATGAAGTTGGTTTCCAGATAGGAATATCCGGTGTCGGACGGAATTTCTGAAATGTATATCTGCACTTTATTGCCATTATCAAACTTGCCTTTAGTTGTGATCTTTTCTATATAATCCAAAAATTCGAACAACTCGTTCTTTAGCAGTAATATGCTTTCAGCATTGATAAGCCCTATATTTGAAAAGTATTTGATTTCTTTTACTATGCTCTGAAAAATATTATTATCCCATATGTATGAAGTTCTGCTTATATTCGTAGATTCATCAACAATCTCCCTGCAAAGCTTATCCATTCTCTCGGGATAATTCATCTCATTAAAACTCTTTACTCGATCCATTGTTTCATTTAGATACATCCATCGGAATGAACTGTATTTGGCCAACATATAGTATCGGTGAGAAGGAAACTGGGGAAAAATATTAGATGTAAAGACCTGTTCGGAGTTAGTATCTTCTTTTGCCAATTTAAGCGTATTCAGATATTCTTCCAGCATTTGATAATCAATCTCACTAAGATTATAGAATTGCTGCGGTTTCAGTTCAAAAATCGAATTCTCAATAGGTTTCACATTAATAATTTTATCTAATGAGATATTTAACTTATGAGCGATTAGGGTAGCTTCGTAAAGCGAAAAACCGACTTCGCCTCTCAATCTGCGATAAGCAGCCTCTTTACCGATAAATAAAATTTCTCCTATTATTTTTGCTATGTTGGTTTCTTTGGGGAATTTGTTTCTTATAGCTTCCTGTAGTTTGCTGTTTAATATTTCCGTGCTAATCATTGGACATGTATTTTTGATATCTTTGTAAATTAAACGACAAAATAAAGCTTTTTTTATTTTATTCCAATATGTTGTTTTATATATTTGATTTATAGATAAATATATTAACATCGATTTGGGATTATCCGTTTCGGGGTGAGAAAAACTTTTTGTAAATTTGACTTACATTTTTCATTTTTTTTATGAGTCAACCACTAGCAGAGCGATTGCGTCCACGTACGTTGGACGAATATATAGGCCAGAAACATCTTGTAGGAGAAGGTGCCATTCTTCGCAAAATGATAGAGTCGGGGAGAATACCGTCTTTCCTCTTATGGGGACCTCCGGGTGTAGGTAAGACCACTTTGGCGCAGATCATAGCCAATACGCTGGATACGCCTTTTTATACATTGAGTGCTATCAATTCGGGTGTAAAGGATGTACGGGATGTGATAGAGCAGGCAAAAAGGAATCAGTTTTTCAATACGAAAAGTCCGATTTTGTTTATTGATGAAATTCATCGATTTTCTAAGTCGCAGCAGGATTCGCTGTTGAATGCTGTCGAAACCGGTGTGATTACGTTGATAGGTGCCACAACCGAAAATCCTTCTTTCGAAGTTATTCGTCCGTTGTTGTCGCGGTGTCAGGTATATGTTTTACAGCCACTGGATAAAGAAGACCTGATCGAGCTTGCTCATCGCGCAATCACTCAGGATGTTATACTCAAAGAAAGAAATATACAACTAAAGGAAACAAATGCCTTATTGAGATTCTCCGGTGGAGATGCCCGTAAACTGTTGAATATACTCGATCTGGTGATCGGGGCGGATGTCAGTGACAAAGTTGTCATAACAGATAAAGTAGTGACAGACCGCTTACAGGAGAATCCTGCGGCTTACGATAAGGGCGGGGAGATGCATTATGACATAATTTCTGCTTTTATCAAGTCGATTCGCGGCAGTGATCCCGATGCTGCTATTTATTGGCTGGCGCGTATGGTAGCAGGGGGAGAAGACCCTAAATTTATTGCCCGCCGACTGGTTATATCTGCTGCTGAAGATATAGGACTGGCGAATCCCAATGCATTGTTGCTGGCAAATGCCTGTTTCGATACATTGCATAAAATTGGTTGGCCCGAAGGGCGTATCGTTTTGGCTGAAACAACTATTTATCTAGCCACCTCTCCAAAAAGCAATTCGGCATATATGTCTATAGATGCAGCTATTGCAACGGTAAACGAAACAGGGAATCTTCCTGTTCCATTACATTTGCGTAATGCGCCTACTAAGTTGATGAAAGAGCTCGACTATGGCAAAAATTATAAATATGCCCATAGCTTTGAAAATAACTTTGTCGATCAGGATTATGTTCCACAAGAAATAAAAGGCAAACGATTTTGGACTCCGCAACCAAATGCTTCGGAAAATAAGATTGTGGAATGGCTTAAGAAATTGTGGAAAGATAGGTATTGACATTATATTGGTCTTACTATGAAAAAGCATTTAATTAGAATTATCACTATCATAGCTGCATTATATATTATATTCTGTGGCTTTTTTTACTTCTTTCAGCAGGAATTTATATTTCATCCGCAAAAGTTGAATACTACTTATACCTTTCATTTTAAACAGAATTTTGAGGAAATAAATATAAAAACTACTGATGGGATTTTACTCAACAGCCTTTTGTTTAAAGCTAATGACAGTAAAGGACTGATTTTATATCTGCATGGTAATGCAGGGGCACTGGACTCGTGGGGACGTATAGCTCCGGTATATACAGATTTAGGTTACGATATATTATTTGTTGATTACAGGGGCTTTGGAAAGAGCGGGGGAGAAATCGATAATGAGGAACAGTTGCATAGCGATATGCAATGCGTATATAATGAAATGAAAAAAAGCTACGAAGAAGATAAAATTATTGTTCTCGGTTATTCTATCGGTACAGGTCTGGCTGCAAAAGTCGCATCAGAAAATAGCCCCCAAATGCTGATTTTGCAGGCGCCATATTATAGTCTGACAAATGTCATAAAATCGATATGTCCTATTATTCCGGATTTTACTATCAGGTATAAACTGGAAACTTATAAATTCATTCTTAAATGTAAGATGCCAATTGTAATCTTTCATGGAGATAAGGATAATGTAATTGATTATAGTAATTCTCTTAAATTGAAACCATTATTAAAAGATACGGACAGGTTGATAACATTAAGCGGAGAAGGACATAATAACATTACTGAGAATCAGGAGTATCGAAGAGTATTAACAGGATTGCTGAATGATTCAAAATAGAGCTATTATGAAAAAGTTTTTAAAAGAAATGACCGATGAAGAACTCTGGCAACTATTTCCTGTAATACTGAGCGAGCATAAAAGTTATTGGAAAGACTATTATAATACTGAAAAATACTTACTAGAAAGAATTATCGGAGAAAATATTATCTGTATAAACCATATAGGAAGTACAGCTATTCCCGGATTAATAGCTAAACCCACAATAGATATACTGATGGAGATAAGCGAAAATACGGATACCGCACAGTTGCTTCATATAATGGAAGGCAACGGATATATTTATACTCCTCAGCCTAAAAATCCGGCTCCACATATGATGTTTATGAAGGGATATGCTCTGCAGGGCTTTGAAGAAAAGGTATTCCATGTCCATATAAGATATAAAGGTGATTGGGATGAGATTCATTTCAGGGATTATTTGTTATTTCATCCCGAAGTAGCAGAAGTGTATGGATTAATAAAGTTAGAACTCAGGCAAATATACGAACATAACAGGGATGCATATACTTTAGCTAAGTCAGATTTTATAAAGAAGATAACAAAATTAGCGAGAGAAAGCGGCTATTAATCATTGTCTTTACAGCAGTCGCAACCTTCATGCTTTCCCAATACACGATGAGGCAAATCTCCATGCCCGATAATCTCTATCGGACAAGTAGAGTAAGATTCTTCAAGCCATTCTGTAGATATATTAGTTCCCGAATGATAATGCAGTCCTTCATTAACACATGCAATATTTTTAACTGATGAAATGACAGTACCTATATCATGCGAAACAAGAATGATGGAAGTACTCTTATTTATATCTTCAAGTATTTTGTAGAAATCGGATTCAAAGCGTTTATCGACATATGAATTGGGTTCATCCAGTATCAATAAATCCGGATTGTCGATAATAGCACGTCCTAGAAGTGTTCGTTGCAATTGCCCGCCCGATAATGCGCCTATGGGTCTGTCAACTAACTTATCCAATCCCATTTGCCGTGCAATAACCTCTACTTTCTCCTTTTGTGCCTTCGTATATGGGGAGAATATCCGTCTTTTGATTGTCAATCCTGACAAAATTACATCATGAACTGATATTGGGAATTTTTTATCTATCTGATTAATTTGCGGTAAATAGCCTATATTAATGTTATCGGTTTTTACTCCGTTTTTGAAAAAAGAAACATGTCCTTTGATTGGTTTTACCAAACCGAGTATTGTCTTTAACAGGGTGGTCTTACCACCTCCGTTCGGCCCGATGATTCCCAGAAAGTCTTGATCAAATACATCTAGATTAACGTTAGTCAGAACATTCGGATGATCCTCGTAGCCTACCGATAAGTTTCTTATTTCAAGTATTTTATTCATCTCTATTCGTTAGCAAGTGCCTTGGCTATTTTTATCATTTCGTCACTCCAGTTGTATGATAAGAGATTCAGAGGAATTGTTTTTCCTCCGATTGCTTCGGCTATAGTTTCAGCATTTTTAGTATCGAACTCCTGTTGAATGAAAACCGTTTTTACACCTTCTGCCTTTGCTTTATCTATCAGTTCTTTCAGTTGCGAAGGAGACGGATTTTTTCCTTCATGTTCTATCGAATATTGTGTCAGCCCGTATTCATCGGCAAAATAACTCAGTGCCGGATGATAAATAATAAAGGACTTACTCGGTGCTTTTGCCAGATATGATTTTATAATGCTGTCGGTCTTATTAACCTCGGTTGTCAGTTTCTCGTAGTTAGCTGTATAATCGGCTTCATTTTCCTTATCCAGTTCCAGTATAGCTTTATACATATTTTCCACAATGATTCGTGCCGATTTTACAGAACTCCATGTATGCGGATCACCCCCTGCATGTCCGTGTGCATGGCTATGGTCGTGTCCATCTTCTCCGCAATGTATATGCGGGTCACCAATTTGCTTTATACCTTCCGAGCAATCGATAACTTTTAGGTAAGGATTACTTTTTGTTACTTTGTCTATCAACGTGTTTTCAATACCTAAATATCCTATTTTGAAATATGCGGCACTTTTATCCAAAGACATCATTTGCGACGGGGAGAAGTCTGCACTTTCGGGATTTGCTCCTGATGGTACAATGCAATTTACATTGTAATGATCTCCGACAATTGTACCAAGGAAATATTTCTGAGGGTCTATAGTTACAGATAATGTCTTAGTCTTATTATTTCCGGCAGGTTTGCATCCGTTGAGGAATAATAAGCATGAAAATAAGGTTAGTATAATATATTTGTAATTCATTCTTCTTAAGAAATCTATTCAGGATTATGCCCGGAATCGTTACCTTTAGTCAGATCGTATATTTTACGGATACGGTTTAGTTCTTTCCGGAAATCAATATTCAGATCGTGCAATATACCGTCATTCAGATCGTATACCCAGCCTGCCACGCGTGGATAACTCTTTTCCAGATATGATTTCTGAACTTCTGCGGTCTTAATTATATTAAGGCATTGTTCGTATACATTTATCTCTACCAGTCGGTTATATCTTTCATGCGGATCGGTTATAGCATCCAGTTCTTTTTCGTGAAGACGGTATACATCACGGATGTTTCGCAACCAAGGATTCAGTATACCTAAATCTTTAGGTTCCATTGCTGCCTTGATACCGCCGCAGTTATAATGACCGCACACTATAATATATTTTACATGCAGGTGCTCAACCGCATAGTTTATAACAGACAATACATTGAGGTCGTTATTTACTACCATATTGGCAATATTCCTGTGCACAAATACTTCTCCGGGTTGCAGACCCATTATTTCGTTGGCATGCACACGACTGTCGGAACAACCTATATACAGATAGTCAGGATTTTGTTCTGTAGCCAGATGAGTGAAAAAATCAGGGTTTTCCTCGTTTACCTTTTCCACCCATTTTTTATTTGCTTCGAATATATCCTGATAAGAATTTTGTATCTCCATAACTTAAGAGTTTTTGAGTTGTTTCATGACGTTAAGTACTTGTTCTATTAACGAATGTGTATTGTCATTAACAATTACAAAGTCTGAAAGTTTTACTTTTTCTTCATCTGCCATCTGATTTTCAATTCGTTCCAGTACTTTCTCACATGATGCATTATCCCTTTTCATCGTACGCTCGATTCTCATTTCAAGCGGAGTATATACCATTACCGTTTTATCCATCAGTTTGTCAAAACCCGATTCGAACAAAATAGCCGCTTCATGTGCTATTAATTTCTCGTTTTTATGCCGGAACAGCCATTCTTCAAAATCTTTAGCTACTTCGGGGTGAATAATGGAATTAACCTGCTCAAGATCAGCCTTATTGTTAAATATATGTGATGCCAGTAATGCTTTGTTCAAAATCCCCCCTTTGTACAATTCTTTGCCATATATTTTTATAAGCTTTTCCTTTATAACAGGAGATGTCGCAACAAGCCTTTTACTTTCCACATCAGCAATGTATACAGGGATACCGCATAAAGAAAATATTTCAGAAACGGTCGATTTGCCACTCCCTATACCACCTGTAATGCCTAATTTTATCATGGCTCGATGAAATTATTTTTGCTCCAGTACGAATTCCACTTCGGAAGGAATCGGAAGCTTGGTCTGGATGTAGTCGGGGCTTTCCGTGATACGTATTGGTACAGAAGATTCTTTCAGATCTTTTATTTCGTTATAATCGATGATAATCTGAAAATCTTTAGCTGAAATGTCATTGTATCTTTTCAGTCCAACGAAGAACGGTATCTTTACGGATGATGGGAAAAATTTGATAATAAGATTATTCGGCAAATTAATGCATTCTACAGGAACTTCTACCTCTTTAGATGTAAACTCATCTACCGAGATATTCAGTTCCACAACATTCGGGATAAACCGTAAACCTTTAGCCTGACGCATGGCTACCAGCATTTTTTTATCTCCGGTAACTTCCAGCAGGGTATCACTCACTGTATGCGCATAATGCAAAGTATCGAGTGCTGCACGGCTTCCGTATACAGTGACGGAATCCGGTTTGATTGTAAGTTCTCCGTCGATAAGATAGCCCGATGCAAGACTTATGTACCCGTCGTATATGACAGGCAATTTTTTCTGTCTCAATACGGCATACGTAAAAGATAGACGGGTAGGAGAGTAACTTATCAGTTCGGATGAATTGAAAAGCATACTGCGTATCAGTTGTTCGAAGTTTCTTCCTTGGATTACTTTTTCCTGCGAGTTGTATATTATATCCCTGACGTCTACTACCAACGAATCGTTTCTGCGTGTGAAGTAATATCTGAAAATAGCTGCCCCGTCATCTTTTATGCGTACATAAATGCTTTCAGGAAACTCATTCTCAAATACAATACTATCGGGAACATTAACATATTTAACGGGTATATTGAGGTTCGACTCAAATTTCTGGCGATAGACCTGCATCAACCAGAAACTTAAGGACAACAATACAAAAAACAAAAAAGTCAGAATCTTTTTCCATGAAATGTTTTTGAAAAATGATCTGACTTCTTGTATTATTATATCTTTAGTATCGCTCATATAGCTATACCCGATTATGTTCCGTTAATAGATAGTTATCTGTTGTTAGCCTGAGTGTCGGCAGCAGAAACGTAAACAGATGACTTCTCTATTGTTATTTTAATACCGTCAGCAATTTCCAATACAAATGTTGTATCGTTCACATCTTTTACTTTACCGTGTATTCCACCGGCAGTAACTACTCTGTCGCCGACCTTTATCGCATTGCGTGCCTCTTGAAGTGCTTTTTGCTTCTTTTGCTGTGGGCGAATCATGAAGAAATACATGATAGCAAACAGCAATATCATCATCACTATCATACTGCCACTGCTACCTAAGCCTAAAAATCCTCCTCCGGCGGCAGCACCACCGTCAGCTGCTTGTAATATTACATTCAATAAATTCATAAGTCCTTTAATATTTGATTTATATTATCCTTAATTTTTATCCTTTCGTAAAGAGTTTCACAAATATAATCTATTATTTTGAATTACAGTGAACTGCCAAATACGATAAATATTATTATTTCTTAATTATCTTGTTGCTTTCTTTCAGTTCTTTTACAATCGCGTCTAATATACCATTGATAAATGAAGCACTTTTTGCCGTACTGTACGATTTAGCAATATCTATATATTCGTTCAGTGTAACACTTACAGGTATGGATGGAAAGTTCATAATTTCGGATATAGCTATCTGCATGATTACCATATCCATAAGTGCTATACGTTCCGATTCCCAGTTTTGAGTATATTTATCGATCAGTTCGCGATATTCTTTTCCGCTCCAGAGCGATTCCCTCAATAGCTTTACCGCAAATTCGCGATCAGTTTCATCCTTGAACATAGGTAAAAGTTCTTGTTCAGTCCCTTTCTCTTCTTCGAAGCGTTTGATTGTTTTTATTACAAAAGATTCGATGATCTCTATATCATCGTTCCAATAGAGGCTTTCGTCTTCCAGTAAGTTGTAAAGGTCTTCTTCGTTACAAATGATATGTTTGAAAACCTTACGCCAGAATTCCCGGTCATCTTCATAGCTTTCCGATCCATTGGCTAAGTAATCTTTGTATGTATCCGAACTTAAAATAGTTTCCAGCATTTTGCGGATGAAAGCTTCGTGGTCGTGCCATGAAAACGGCCTGTCAGAAAGGTACTTCTTCAATTGAGGGTTGTCCTGCAATTGAGTTATAAACTTATTGGATAATAATTTCGTATTCGGCTTAATATCTTCTTCGGTCGGTAATAATTTCGATCTGCGGTTATCCACTTTATGGGCATATGCTTCGGTCAACTCTACCAAGAGCGACAAGAAGTAAAAATACAGATCGTATGATTTTTGCAAACTGAAAAGAAGCTCATTTTCAGCTTTTCTCAAATCGGTAGTCTCGCTATGACTACATGAAAACAGTATCTGGACAACTCTGATACGAATAAGAACGCGGTTTATCATTTCTACTATAAGAATGTTTCAGGCTGCAAAAATAAGCAATTTTTTGTAATTAAGACAGGCTTTTGCAGATAAGTTGGAAACTTAACAGATACGCATCTAAAATAGGCTTGTAATCATTCTGCTATATCGGCTTATAAATGTTATTAACAGCCTGCCCAGAGTTGACGGATTTAGATTATCTTTGTCTGATTATATTTAACATAATCTATTATAAACAGGATAAACATTTATCTGTATCATACGTTTTAAACTTGAATATGAAGAAAATTGTTATCGCAATCGATGGTTTTTCATCAAATGGTAAGAGTACTATGGCGAAAAGCCTTGCTAAACAAATAGGATATATATATATCGACAGCGGAGCTATGTACAGAGCAGTAACTTTGTATTGTATCGATAACCATCTCTTCAATGGTGATAAGCTGGACGAAGAAAGGTTGCATAACGATATTAAGAATATTAAGATAGAATTCCATCTGAACAAAGAAGGCTTGCCTGAAACCTATCTTAATGGAAAGAATGTAGAATCGGATATTCGCAGCATGGAAGTGTCTTCAAAAGTAAGTATCGTAAGCGCCATACCTTTTGTCCGCCATGCTATGGTTGCTTTGCAGCAGGAAATGGGAAAGTTGAAAGGTATTGTAATGGATGGAAGAGATATCGGAACTGTCGTATTCCCGCAAGCCGAAATGAAAGTATTTGTAACTGCAGATGCTGAAATAAGAGCGCAGCGCCGCTTCGATGAACTACGATCCAAAGGCGATACACAAACGACTTATGAAGACGTATTGGAAAATTTAAGAGCTAGGGATCATATGGATCAGACACGTGCCGAAAGCCCGTTGGTGAAAGCCGATGATGCCATTCTTCTCGACAATTCGTATATGACTATTGATGAACAGATGCAATGGTTGCTGGAGAAGTTCAAACAAATAACAACAAACTAAATGAGCAATATAGAGATAGACGCAAAATCGGGTTTTTGTTTTGGTGTGGTCAACGCCATCAAAAAAGCTGAAGAGGAACTTGCAAAAGGAGGAACATTGTATTGCCTTGGCGATATTGTTCACAACAATCTGGAAGTCGACAGGTTGGAAAAATTAGGTCTGAAGACAATCAATCACGAAGAATTCGCCAAACTCAGAGATGTAAGAGTCTTATTGAGGGCACATGGCGAGCCCCCATCCACTTATAAAATAGCAAAAGCTAACAACATAGAAATTATTGATGCCTCATGCCCGGTTGTACTTCGTCTTCAAAAGAAGATACACGACAAGTACGACCTTGAAAAAGATAATAATACGCAGATCGTCATTTATGGAAAGAATGGACATGCAGAAGTAAACGGCTTGCTCGGACAAACAGATTCGACAGCTATCGTCATAGAGAAGAAAGAAGACTTGGATAAACTTGATTTCTCGAAGAATATCTGCCTGTTTTCACAGACCACAAAACCTCTCGACGGATTTCAGGAGATAATAGATATCATCCAGAGCCGTATGAAGGGAGATGCCCGCTTCGAATACTTCGACACTATTTGCCGTCAGGTTTCTAACCGTATTCCTAATATTAAGGAGTTTGCTCTTAAGCATGATATTATCTTCTTTGTAGCCGGTGAAAAGAGTTCTAACGGGAAAGTCCTCTTTGCAGAATGCAAGAAATACAACCCGAATTCTTACTTCATAACAACCCCTTCAGATATCAATCCTGATGTTGTAAGTAAGACGGCAACTATCGGAATCTGCGGTGCTACTTCCACTCCTAAATGGCAAATGGAAGAAGTTGAAGCCAAGATAGATGAGATCAGAGCGGTGCCGGTTTAACCAAAATGCCACACAAAAGTTGATAATATAAGCTATTTTATTCGTATTTTTGCACCGGATTTCTAAAGTGCAATAGAGAATAAAATGTAAAGCTATGTCTACAATTAAGTGTATTGGTATTTTGACATCCGGAGGAGACGCTCCGGGTATGAATGCTGCAATTCGTGCTGTCACCCGTGCTGCCATATTTAACGGTTTGGAAGTAAAGGGCATCATGCGGGGTTACAAAGGTTTGATATTCGATGAAATCGAGCCTTTCAAAAGCAACAGCGTCAGTAATATTATCCAACAAGGCGGTACTATCCTCAAAACTGCCCGTAGTAAAGAGTTTCAAACTCCCGAAGGACGTCAGATAGCATACGAAGCCTTACAAAGAGAGGGTATCGATGCGCTGGTAGTTATCGGAGGCGACGGTTCACTTACAGGTGCGCGCATTTTTGCTCAGGAGTTCAACTATCCAATTGTGGGCTTACCCGGAACAATCGACAACGACTTGCAGGGAACAGACCTTACTATCGGTTACGATACAGCACTCAATACCATTATGCAGGCTGTAGATAAGATACGCGATACAGCTAGTTCACACGAGCGGCTGTTCTTTATCGAAGTCATGGGACGTGAATGTGGTTTCCTTGCCTTGAACGGAGCTATTGCATCCGGTGCAGAAGCTGCTATTATACCCGAAATGATGCTTCAGCAAGACCAACTCGGCGACCTTATCTCCAACGGATTCCGTAAGAGTAAGAATAGTAGTCTTGTGCTTGTTACCGAAGGTGATATAACCGGAGGTGCTATGGCCATGGCCGAGCGTGTAAAGACCGAATATCCGCAATATGATGTGCGAGTAACTATACTCGGACATGTGCAGCGCGGTGGTTCTCCGACAGCCAACGACCGTATCCTAGCCAGCAGAATGGGGGCAGCGGCGATTGATGCTTTACTGGATGGACAGCGCAATGTAATGATTGGTATACAGAACGATATCATTGTTAATGTGCCGTTTTCTAAAGCTATAAAGAAGAATAAGCCATTGCAGCAGGATTTACTCAACACTCTGAAAATACTTTCTATTTAATAATATAATAAATATCCTGATATAATTAAAACGTAGCGTCTATCAACAGACGCTACGTTTTCTTTTAGAATATATTGTCTACCACATCAGGACTACATGAAAGGTTTCTGCACCGGGTTTAACTTTTGTGCTGAAATCGGAGTAGGTCAGATAGAATCTTATATTTCCTACTTGGAAATCAAAATCGTAGGTCTGCGTCCAGAAGAATTCGCCTTTGTCATCTTCATCTGCTTTATGTAATACCAGAGGCATTCCATTTTTAATACCATTATCAGTTTCGATATAGGCTATGATAGACCCTTCATCGTAAATAGCTTTAGTCAATTCTTTCAAAGGCTTATCTACATAGTAGAACGAGTTCAACTCGTTAGGTTGCCCATTGAGTTTCCAATCACTCGCATTAACGGTAATGGCTGTCGTATACCAGTTCGATCCGTGTCCGGGTTCCCCGTTTGGTCCTTTAGGTCCCTCGGGGCCTTCGGGTCCTGTTGCTCCTGCAGGACCGGCAGGTCCATTCATACCCATTGGTCCTTCGGGTCCCATTGGTCCTTCACAAGCCATAAATAAGAATGCACTCACCAAGAATAATAATACCTTTTTCATAATTGTAAGATTAAATACGTTAAACATTTTGTTATTTTAGTCTATATTTTTTAGCGTCTTCTGCTGCTTTCAGCATTTTGCCTTTCTTGTTGTTCTCTTTGCCTGCGGTTCTCAGATTCGCGACGTTCTTGTTCCTGTCTTTCCTGCTGTTCGCGCTGGCGTCTGCTTTCGGCTTCCCTGCGTTCCTGCTCTTGCCTTTGCTGTTGCTCTCTTTGTCTGCGGTTCTGAGCTTCGCGCCGCTCTTGTTCCTGTCTTTCCTGCTGTTCACGCTGACGTCTGCTCTCGGCTTCCCTGCGTTCCTGCTCTTGCTTTTGCTGTTGCTCTCTTTGTCTGCGGTTCTCAGCTTCGCGACGCTCTTGTTCTTGTCTTTCCTGCTGTTCACGCTGACGTCTGTTCTCGGCTTCTCTTCGTTCCTGCTCTTGCCTTTCCTGTTGTTCTTTTTGTCTGCGGCTTTCAGCCTCGCGTTGCTCTTGTTGTTCTTTTTCCTGCTGTTCGCGCTGGCGTCTGCTCTCGGCTTCTCTTCGCTCTTGCTCTTGCTTTTGCTGTTGTTCCCTTTGTTTGCTGTTTTCGGTTTCGCGACGTTCTGTATCTTGTCGCTCTTGCTGTTCTCGTTGACGCCTGCTTTCTGCCTCTCTGCGTTCTTGCTCTTGTTTTTCCTGTTGCTCTCTTTGCCTACGGTTTTCTGTTTCACGTCTTTCCTGCTCTTGCTTCTGTTGTTGTTCTCTTTGTCTGCGGCTTTCGGCATCGCGTTGTTCTTGTTGTTGTCTCTCCTGTTGATCACGCTGACGTCTGCTCTCGGCTTCCCTACGATCTTGTTCTTGCTGCTCTCGCTGTCGTCGGTTTTCAGTTTCCCTACGTTCTCTTTCCCGTAAATCGGATGATAATCCCGGTGCCGGTCTGGTATTATTATTGTCCGGTTTTACGATAGATCCGGGAACAGGTCTATCGGATGTCCTGATGTCATTAGGTTGTTCAGGTCTTATAACTGATCCGGGTCTTGGCCTTTCAGAAGTTCTTATACTATCCGGTCTCTCCGGTCTAACAGGCGGTCTCGGTGGTTGAGGCCTTACAGGAGGCTTCGGCTTATGAGGCGGCCGTGGTTTATGAGGGCGGTTAGGTTTATTCGGTTTGCCGGGCTTATATTCCGGATATGACGGATAATAATAGTGATCATCGAAGTAATAGTCCTCATAGAAATAATTATCTATTTGCAGAGGATAATAAAAATCTTCATAATAGTAATTATCAATTTCATAATTGTAGACAGGATAATCCTGATAACTATCATTTCCCTGATAATAATCGTACTGACCGGAGCTACTCAAATCATAATCTTCATTTGTAATTATATTGTCAGTATTTATAGCATCGGGTACTGTAGCCAATATATAGAAGTTACTTATGTAATCATTCATGTAGGCTTTTTCTCCATTTTCCATGTTGTCGGATAGAGTTGTATTCTCTTCCTGTCCTGTCGAATCGGCTTCCTTTTTATATACATTTTCCACTATTTGATAATCGATCGGATTCAGGGTATCGGCAGGTTTGATTCTGATACCGTCACGGGTAACAAAAATTGTATCCGGCTCATTGCTCTGATTTTTATTATCTGTCTTATTTCCACAACTTTGTAGTAGAAAAAGCTGGCTGATAAAGCACAAAAAGAATACTGACCTTCTCATAATGATAAAGTATTAGCTGTTGGTAATAAGTAAAATTTTCAGATTAGGTTAAAAAAAAGATGTTGTTCGAATAATTTGCTGAAATTTTATTTAATTACGTTTTTAGATTTTTGTCTCATTTTCTATAATTTTTAGACTTATTGTTTAATCTAAGGTTTAATTATATGTCAATTTGTTCTATATGTTCTCAAACATATAATTTTTATGAAATACTGATTAAACCTTTTTAAACTCGTACTTATGACTAAAAAAATATATACAGTTAGCTAATATCATAATGAAAGAATCAGATTCTATATAAGTATAGATAATCTGTTTTCATTTTGATAATGAAAAAGTTGAAATTCGGTTGGAAAGAAAAGGTAAAGTAAGTGCTTAGCCGATTACCGTAGCCACAATATGACGGCTCCCGCCATGATTACGGAATTCACACAAATAGACACCCTGCCAGATGCCGAGGTTGAGGCGTCCCTTTGTAATAGGTATAGTGATACTGACTCCCGAAAGAGTGGATTTGGCATGTGCAGGCATATCGTCGTCGCCTTCAAGAGTATGCACATAATAGGGTTCTCTTTCACGTACCAGACGGTTGAAGATAGACTCCATATCGATACGTACATCGGGATCGGCATTCTCATTGATTGTCAGCGCTGCGGATGTATGTTGTATAAACAGATTCAAGATACCGGTCTGAGGTAGCTCAGGCAGGTTTTCCATTATTTCTTCTGTCACGAGGTGAAAGCCTCTTTTACGAGGGCGTAAACTGAATTCTGTTTGTTTTACCATTTCTTGTTCTTTTAGAGGCAGTTTTCTGCATGATATGATGAACGCACAAGAGGGCCGCTTTCTACATATTCGAAACCCTTATTCATTGCTGTTTCTTTATAAAGCTTGAATTCATCCGGATGTATATATGCAGCTACAGGCAGATGTTTCCGTGTCGGTTGCAGGTATTGTCCTATAGTAAGTACAGCGCAATTCACCGAACGAAGATCGTCCATTAGCTGATATATTTCTTCAGTAGTTTCGCCCAGTCCGACCATTATACCCGATTTTGCTTTCAGCCCGTTTCCGGCTATGCGCTCCAGTACCGACAGGCTCACATCATAACGGGCAGCGCTGCGTACTTTGGGTGTAAGGCTCCTCACAGTTTCCATATTATGGGAAATGACATTAGGCCTTGCCTCGCATACCAAATCTATCAAGTCGTTCTTTCCCTGAAAGTCGGGGATAAGCACTTCTATAGTAGTGGTGGGATTGAACTGGCGGATTTTATTAATGGTATTCACCCAGTGCTGCGCTCCCTGATCGGGTAGGTCGTCCCTGTCGACAGAAGTGATTACAGCATGCTTCAGCCCCATTAACTGTATAGATTTCGCCACATTCGAAGGCTCATTAAGATTTAAAGCCAGAGGCTTTCCTGTCTTTGTATTGCAGAACTTACAGGAACGGGTGCATATATCGCCGCCTATCATAAAAGTAGCCGTACCACGTCCCCAGCATTCACCCAGATTGGGGCATTTGCCACTGGTGCAAATAGTATGCAGTCCGTGCGATTCTACTATATCTAAAGTTTCGGAAAAATGATCACTGCCCCCCAGTTTAATTTTCAACCAGTCGGGCTTTTTTACATGTTCCATTTATTTTGTGCGTTATATCTTTAATAATTGAAACAAAGATAAGTCTTAGAAAGTTTTTAATGAAAGTATGAGGCTAAAAAGTATTAGCTTTCCAAATTATCTCATTTGCATTTATTAACAATATTATGTTAAAAAGTAACGAAAGTAACTTTTTTCAGCTATTAGCTGTTAGCTTTTAGCCATTAGCTTTTTTTACTTCGTCTCGCTTAATGTAGAAAAACAGATACCATACTCACATAAATTAACAATATATAGTTAAAAGGTAACAAAAGTAACGTTTTTCACTGAACGTTGATAATGGATAGTTGGTAACGAGGAATAAGTAGCTGTCAACTATAAATTTAAAAAATTCAAAGAGCTATCGGCTGACAGCTATAAGCTACCAGCTAAAACAATATAGATAAATTTCTCTTATAAAAATATGTGAATAATAATCAGTTAGCAGATAAATTCTCTTGTATAATTTTCTTTGTAGGTTCTAAAGCATCTGTATATCCACGGGTCAACGTTTTTCCTTCGGGAGATATAAGCATAAGAATCGGAAACCCTGCAAAATAATAATCTTCACCGATAAATTTATTTGCTTCATTATCGGTATATACTGTTGTCCATGGCTGGTTAAATAATATTTCCAGTTCTTTGGGAGTATCAGCCCGCGGTTCTCCTTCAAAATAGTTATCGGGAGTAAAACCTATAACTTCGAATCCTTTATCATGAAATCTGTTATATAGTTCAAGCAACTGAGGTTGCGCCCATATCGCACCCGGACACATTCCCCAATGATAAATCAACACATATTTACCCCGGTAATCGGAGAGTTTTAATTTATTGCCTTTATTGTCAATCACTGTAAAATCGGAAGGATTGTTACCGACTTCGATATTTTTCAGCACTTTGCGCATATGGTTTAAATGTTGACCCATAAAAGAATCCTGTATATCTTTTGTGTATCGTGCAAAGCGTTCTTCCAACTTTTGATAAGGTATATCATATAAATCTTGCAGATAGAGTAGCACCGAAAATTCACTATCGTTTACCTCATCCTTAATATATTTTTCTAAAAGTTTGTGTTCATCCGACCGCTTGTGACTATTATATATACCCGCGTACTTTAAAATACTGTCTTCCTGCTTTGTCTGGCGGGCATTATGCAGGTCACGATATAGGTCTATAGACTTTGTGTAATGGATACTTTCTAGCTCGTTAAGACGTGAAACAGTAGGATCATTATAAAAGCCTCCGCTAATCTTCAATGCCCCGAAATATCTTTCGTTTCCTTTGAGCGTAAGTTTATCACCCGGCGAAGCTAGTAAAGTTGCCCCCCGAATATTCGTTATCGCCTTCGGTCTGTCTTTGGGTAAATGCGAGAGCATAAGAAATGCTGTATTGGGCAGTTCTTTATTGTAGACAAGGACATCAGCCTGCTGGGCTATGATAGTATCGCTCTTTTCTATTTTCCAGTCCGGAAGAAGAACATAATCTATATTTATAGTATCTCCGGTTTTTAATCCGTCTATATGGCCATTGATTATGAAATTACCTGTATTTTGTGCAATAATTATTTTGCAGAATGATGATAATATAAGAATTAACAAGACAAGTTTTATGGTTTTCATAATGTATCTAAGATATAGGTTATAAAATATATTATTATAACGGGCTAAGGCTATTATTGTAACAAAATAAATAAAAAAGCACGGAAAAACCGTGCTTTTACAAATATATTGTGGTTCTCTGATTACATATTCGTTTTCAAAAACTTAATTACCTTCTCAAAAAGATAAGTCCGGTTTGCCGAACCACCGATAGAATGGTCTTTATCTGTAAATACAAACATATCGAACTGCTTATTTGCTTTAATCAATGCAGCTGTATAATCCATTGTATTCTGGAAATGTACATTATCATCTGCCGAACCGTGTACTAAAAGAAGATTACCTTCCAGTTTATTTGCCAGATTGATAGGAGAGCCGGCAGCATATCCGGTATCGTTTTGCTGAGGCGTACGCATAAACCGTTCCGAGTAAACCGAATCGTAGAATCGCCAGTCTGTCACAGGAGCAATCGCCACTCCGGCTTTAAATGTACCGTTTCCGCGGCTCATGCTCATCAGTACATTATATCCGCCGTAGCTCCATCCCCATATAGCCATCTTACTGCCGTCGATATAAGGAAGCGATGCAAAATATTTAGCTGCGGCTACCTGATCATCGGACTCATAAATACCGAGATTCATATAGGTGCATTTACGAAAATCCTCGCCACGTGCGCCTGTTCCACGCCCGTCCACACAGGCAACTACGAAACCTTGTGTTGTCAGGTAATCAGTCCAGTCTATACCGTAGCTGTCACGCACCGATTGTGAATTAGGGCCGCTGTATTGCACCATAAGTAATGGATATTTTCGCGAAGCATTGAAGTCGGCAGGCTTCATAATGTATGCATTCAGGTCTTGTCCGTCAGCCGACTTCACCGTAATAAATTCTTTCTTCGGTAAAGTTACCGATGATAAAGTACGATTCAGGGCAGCATTATCTTCCAGTACGCGCAGTTCTTTACCTGTAGCATCGTGTACGGTCACTAATCGTGGAGTAGTAACATTCGTATAATTATTGATAAAGTATTTTCCGTTTTCGCTGAATGTAGCACTGTTCGAGCCTTGTTTTGCCGATAGCTTTGTTTTGGTTCCTTTTACCATATCCACTTTGTAGATAGCGCGCTGTAACGGGCTTTCTTCGGCTGCTTCATAAAATACCGTTTTCGATATAGGGTCTACAGCCAGTAGTCCGGTAACATCATAGTTGCCCGATGTCAGTTGTTTCTGCATCACACCCGTATTATCATATAGATATATGTGTGCATAACCGCTCTTTTCGCTCACATAAGTGAACTGGTTGCCGAAGAATCTGATCGTATTCAATA
Source organism: Prevotella sp. 10(H) (assembly GCF_000711235.1). Lineage (GTDB taxonomy): Bacteria > Bacteroidota > Bacteroidia > Bacteroidales > Dysgonomonadaceae > Dysgonomonas. Next base: position 717,900 of record NZ_JOMI01000003.1, read on the forward strand.
ATTCCGAATCTACATAACGGTCGTTTATCTCATTCAAAACAGAACGTGCAACAGCAGAACGTGCATTGGTAAAGAACATTTCGAAACGGTTCTGATCGCGATTAAGTGTCATAATAGCCAGTTCATCACCTTCGGGCAGAAATTCTATACGGGGAATATACTCGGTGGTTTCGGGTATATTCATCTTGCGTATGGTCTTGGAATCGATATCGAAAACATTGCAGGTTACTTCCGAGTTCTGCTCTCCGGCTTTCGGATATTTGAATGTAAACTGCCAAGGGTATAGCTTATTCTCATACATCTGCATACTGTATTGCGGTACTGCGGTTTCATCGAAACGGACAAATGCCAACAGGCGTCCGTCAGCCGAGAAATCCATAAGGCGGGTTGTTCCGAATTCTTCTTCATACACCCAGTCGGTACCTCCGTTGATTATCTTATTTATTTCGCCGTCCCTTGTTACCTGCGATTCGGTATCGTAGTCGAATTTGGTAAGCCATATATTATTGTCAATTACATAGGCAAGCATACGTCCGTCGTGAGAAAAAGTCGGAATCGACTGCTTGCCTTTATTTTCAGTAAGCTTGCGTACCAGATTACGGCGAACATCGTAATAATAATAATTCGCTTTAAAAGAATGGCGGTATATACGTTCGTAATCGTTAAATACAACTAATCGTTTTTCATCGGGGCTAATAAGGAATCCCTGAAACGAATCGAATGTACAGTCGCGTGCCGTTTTTACATTGAAAATCGTATCGACAGGCAATCCTGTCTTATAGGAGTATTTGATTATCATTTTGTTTTCCCTGTCGGCCTGAAAGTATGATTCGCCGTCGGCAGAGGAAGTTACGGATTGTACGCCACGTGCATAATATTTTCCCGAATTTATATCCCTTAGATTCAATTGTTGTGCATTGGCCGTAGTGAAGAGCAAACCCGCAAGCAGCAATCCAAAAATATTTTTCATATTATATCAGTTTTTGTTTGATTGCAAATATACCGATTTTTGAATGAGTGAAGATTATTTCCTATAAAAAGATATTCTTTATAACGACTTTTATCAAAAACAAAAAAGGATCGAAATCTTCGATCCTTTTATATTTTAGCAGAGATAATAATTATTCTTGTTCCTTATACCATTTGTAGAGTTTTCCGTCTACAAACTGGAAATACCACAAGTTCTTAAATTTGTCCTTGTACATGATGGTCTGGTTAGCGTAGTTCTTTTCTTCAACTACCGTGTATTTCTCACCCATCAGAGATACAATCTGATCCTGAGTCATCCCTAACTCTACTTGTTTAAGTTGAGTGTTGTAAGCTGTACCACAAGCCGAAAGCAGAATGGTCATAAATAAAACGAAAAGAAATTTCTTCATAATTATATTTTATGGTTTGTAATTATTTTATTGTTAATAACAACCAATGTCATATATAAGTTCAAACTCTTTTATCTTAAAAAATAGAGCGGAACGGGCACGCTTGATTATATTCTCTCGTGGTAAATTTTACTTAATAAGACAAAAGTATATCTTTTAATGAATATTGCATAATATAACTATATTATTTTGGCTATACAGGTCTTATTATTTTAATTATTATTTTTGTATACACTTAAAGAAAACCAAACAGGATAATGATCCCATTCCTCTATAATGTTGCTCAGGCTTATTACAAAGCTTACGGACAAGATATCAGCCGTTATACTTTCGTCTTTCCCAACCGGAGGGCCGGAATCTTCTTCCAGCATTATCTGTCGCAGATTGTGGGAAAGCCCATTTTTTCACCGGAGATACTAACCGTTACCGATCTGTTTGAAAAGCTGAGCCCTTATAAAAAGGCAGACCGGATAGAGATGCTTTTCCTTTTATTCGATATATATAAGAAGATAAGCTCATCAGCCGAAACTTTCGATGAATTCGTCTATTGGGGAGAGATGCTGCTCAACGATTTCGATGATGTAGATAAATATCTTGTTGATGCACAACAGCTTTTCCGTAATATACGCGACCTGAAAGAAATAGATGCGGGTTTCGGCTTTCTCACAGAGAGCCAGATCGAAGCCATACGCCGCTTCTGGTCTAATTTTCTTCCTGTTGGCGAAAACGATAAGAAAAAAGACTTTCTGGAAATGTGGGAAGTCCTTTTCCAGCTATATACCTTGTTACGGGAACAGCTTCAAAGCCGTGGACAGGCATACGAAGGGATGATTTTTCGCGATGTGGTGGAGCGCGTGTGGAAAGATGAGGACTATAAACTGCCGTTCGAAAAAATCATATTTGTTGGACTTAACGGGCATAGCAAATCGGAAGAAACTTTACTGCGTTTTATACACAAATGTGGTATAGCCGATTTTTACTGGGATTACTCTTCTCCATTGGTGAGGGATCCCAATAATAAGGCTTCATTTTTTATCGACCGTAATAAGATGCTTTTCCCGTCGCAATTATCTTTAGAGCCGGAAGAGCTGAGTATAGATTTGCCTATAGTGGAAGTTGTCGGGATACCTTCGGCAGTAGGACAGGCGAAATATGTACATACGATTATAAAATCATTGCTCGATGAAGGACAGATAACATCTTCCGACCATGCAATGAATACGGCTTTGGTATTACCTGATGAAAACTTGTTGTTACCTACATTATATTCTATTCCGGAGGAGATAGATAAGATAAATGTAACGATGGGGTATAGCCTGATGAATAGTTCTGTATCAGGATTAATGGAACAGATTTTCGAACTTCAGCGTAATATCCGTAAGTCGGAGAATTATACCAGATTTTATTATAAGCCCGTTCTGGCTATACTGAATCACAGGTATATATCGAACATTGCAGGCGATGATGCAAAACTATTGAAGCAAAACATTATTCAATATAACAAGACGAATGTTTCGTATGAAGATTTGCAGTCACACCCTTTCTTACGATTAATATTCCAGCCAATCACAGACTGGAAATCCATACCTGATTATTTACGGGATATTTTATCTGCATTAAGGATAAAACTATCGGTGAATGATGAGCTTGAAAGAGATCAGGAAAATATAAATGCACGATCTATCGATATTGAATGTGAATTCATTATAGAATACTACAAGACAATAAATAAAATGGATGAATCATTGAAGAATGTTTATCCTGAAATGTCTGTCGATACTTATTTTAAACTTCTCCGCAAACTCATTGCCGGGATAAGCGTGCCTTTCAGCGGGGAGCCATTATCCGGCCTACAGATAATGGGGGTATTGGAAACCCGTGCGCTCGATTTTGATAATCTGATAATTATGTCGATGAATGAAGGGATATTTCCGTTGAAGAAAGCCGCCAGTTCATTCATTCCTTATAATCTAAGAAAAGGTTTCGAATTGCCTACCTATGAGCATCAGGACAGTATCTTTTCATACCACTTCTACCGGATGATAAACCGAGCAAAACGGATATACCTCCTTTACGATACCCGTACCGAAGGTTTACAAACCGGAGAAGTAAGCCGCTACTACAGCCAGATAAAACATTTGTATGCCGATTCGTTCGACATAAGGGAAAAACTTGCCGTGTATAAAGTTACATCTACCGAAAGCCTTGCCATATCAGTTCAAAAGACCCCGCAGATAATGGAGAAAATAAATGTGTTCCTGCAGGGAGGGGATAAGCGTTTGTCGGCAAGCTCTATCAATACATATATAAATTGCCCTTTACAATTTTACTTTTCGGTGGTGGAAGGTATGGCCGAAGAGGATGAAATAGCAGAAACAATCGAAGCCAGTACTTTCGGTACTATTTTCCACTCCGTGATGGAATGGCTGTATGAACCGTTTAAAGGGAAAATGGTAACGGCCGATCTGTTGCACAATATAAGTAAGAATGATAAATTGCTGACAGAAGTAATAGAACGCTCTTTTGCCGAAAATTATTTTAAATCGGAGAAAATAAGACGACTGACAGGTCAGAATTATCTGACGGGTGAGGTTCTGCGGAAATATATCCGTCAGGTATTGGCAACAGATGCTAAGAATACTCCTTTTATCTATCTGGATTCGGAGGAGCGGATAAAAAAGGATTATACTTTGCCGTCGGGAAAAACTATTTCACTGAAAGGTATTATCGACCGGGTGGATGAAGTGAAAGGCCATACGCGTATTATCGATTATAAAACGGGAAAAGGCGTATTGCGCTATCGGGATATGAAAGACCTTTTCGATAAAGAGATGAAAGACCGTCCCAAAGCTGTGATGCAGGTATTCATGTATTCGCATCTGTATTTACTCGATAATCCGGATAAGATACTGGAACCGGGAATATATTACCTGCGCAATCTGTTCGATACTCGGTTCCATCCGGGTGTTATCTGCAAACAGGGTAAAGAAGATTGCCGCATAACTGATTTTGCGGAATACAAGGATGAATTTAAAGGATATTTCGATACTTGCCTTGAAGAGATATTCGATCCGCAAACACCTTTTATACAGACTCCTACCGGAGAAGCCTGTAAATGGTGTATATTCACAAATATCTGCAAAAAGTGATGCTGATTATAGCAACGCTTTATTTATTTTACTCAATAAAAAATAGTCGAGAATAGTCATTGCAGCCATAGCCTCTACAATAGGTACAGCACGAGGTAGTACACAGGCATCGTGGCGTCCGCGAGCTTTCAAATATGTATTCTCTCCGTCTTTGTTTACGGTGTCCTGATGCATAAGTATTGTAGCTACAGGCTTGAATGCAACGCGGAAGTAAATATCCTGTCCGTTTGAAATGCCGCCTTGTATACCCCCTGAGTGATTTGTGCGGGTGCTTATCTTACCTTTATCGTTGTAGAATACATCATTTACTTCCGATCCGCGGTGATTAACGTCGAATCCATCGCCGTATTCGAAACCTTTCACGGCATTGATGCCAAGCATCGCATTGCCCAATGCAGCATGCAATTTGCCGAATACAGGCTCGCCCAAACCTGCAGGAGTGCCTTTTACGACACAGGTTATAACTCCGCCTATAGTATCGCCTTTCGATTTTACTTCTTCTATAAGCGATATCATTTCTGCTGCCTTTTCGGGATCGGGGCAGCGAACTTCATTGGATTCTATCAGGGAAAGATCGTATTGATCGTAATTCTTTTCCAGTTTTATCGGTCCTGCCTGTGAAGTAAATGCCTTGATATCTATATTCAACTGACGTAGTGCAAGTTTTGCTAAAGCACCTCCTACACACCGTGCTATGGTTTCGCGTGCAGAAGACCTGCCGCCGCCGCGATGATCACGTATGCCGTATTTTTGGGAATAGGTATAATCGGCATGTGACGGACGGTAAATATCTTTCAGATTATCGTAATCGGATGAATGCTGATTACTGTTGCGGATAAGAAAACCGATAGGTGTTCCGGTAGTTTTGCCGTCGTATATGCCGGAGAGAAACTCGATTTCATCGGCTTCTTTGCGTGGAGTGGTTATTTTCGACTGGCCCGGGCGACGCCTGTTCAGTTCGTTTTGTATAAACTCCATATCTACGTCGATCCCTGAAGGACAACCGTCTATAACTCCGCCAATTGCAGCACCATGCGATTCACCGTAAGAAGTGAGTCTGAAGATATTACCGTATGTATTCATTGTTTTCGTTTCTGAAATATTTTACAAATTTACATCAAAATATTCAAATGGCATTCAAATAGTTTATTTTAGCATTGCTGTTATGAAATCTGTCAATTATAACAATATATAGCATTTAATATAAATTAAAATGAAAATTAAGATTAAATTGCTAAATTTGCAGCTTAGTAAAAAGCTGTCTAAATTCTTCATCGAAAAAAGAGAATCGAAAATGAAAGAATTCAAATTCTTTTTCAGTCTTATTGTATTTTTTATTGCCTTCGCATCTACGGGTATTGCCCAGAATAGAAATAATCCCAGAGCCAATAAGGACAGTCTGTTGAATAAAATAACAGATATCGATACCCGCTTGAAAGAATTTTCAACCAAAGATACTACAAAAGGGTTTTCGGCTCCGCTTGTCATCGATACTGCGTATGTTTACAAGATAAATGAAGCCAATCTGCAGCCGGCAAGAGATGCCAACGGTTTGCTGATTATGGAGAAGGACTGGATTCCTTTCAGCGATTATATGTCGTTCCGGGATACAATTATTTTTGAACCTGCATTCCTTCCTGTTGTTTTTGACGGGAAAATACTACCACCACGGTTGGACTTCACAACGAAAGATGAAACCAAAACTCAATCCGAAGAGTTTCATTTGATATCTCCTGACAGTACTTTTGCTCCTATGCTGAAACGTGTAGAAGAAATAGAGGCTATGCGGCGCATGTATTATATAAATAATCCGCAGCGTATAAAACTGAATGCATTAAATTTCAAAGATGCGACGGTGATTGATGAAAAAGTGGTAGAGCAGCGTAATCCATGGAAAGAACTTATAACAGCCGATAATCCGGTAGAGTTCAGTGCTCCTGAGATAGAAAAGATCAGAATTAAGCCTGTATATTGGCTGAAGAATGGTACTCATAAACTTGATCTCAGCCAGAATAGTTTTTCTGATAATTGGGCAGGAGAGAACAACTTCAATATATATAGTGAACACAAGGTAAACCTGAATTATAAAAAGGATAAAATATATTTCAACAACCTGTTTGAATGGCGTCTTAGCATTCAACAAATGAAAGCTGATACAGTGAATAAGGTGAATATACTGGATGACTTATTCAGGACATACAGTACTTTTGGTGTGAATGCATATAAGAATTGGTCTTATTCTACCAACCTCGAAATGAAAACACCTTTATTCAACCGATATAATGTAAATGATCCGAATAAAGAGAGACAGCGTGCATTCCTTTCGCCTTTCGAACTGAATCTCGGGGTCGGTATGAGATATGCAAAAGAAATAGTATCTAAAGCTGATAAGTACAGAAAATTTAATATTACAGCAGACCTTTCCGTGCTATCTCTTAACTATAAGTATGTAAGAAGTGATAAAGTAAAAGAAGTTTGGTTTGGAATTGATGAGGGTGATAAAGCCAAAACAGAGTATGGTTCTACGTACAATTTGAATGTTAGTTATAGCCGCAACAGATATACGAATTTTAATTCGCGTATCAAATACTTTACTAATTATGAGCGGGTATATGTTGAGTTCGAGAACTCTGTAAATTTCAAACTGAATAGCTATTTCAGTACCTCTTTATACTTATATATTAAATATGATGATAATATTCCATTTGATAGAAAAGATACAAAATGGGGATATTTCTCGTACTACCAGCGGGTAGGCTTCGGATTATACTATACTTGGTGAAAAAAGTTTTATACTTAACGCCTTTTCAATCAGCAAGAAGGATTCAAAGCAAAATTTTTTTTATTTATTAATGCCGTTTTTATTTGGAGCGTTAGTATAAATTCCATACTTTTGCACTCACAATATCGCGGGGTGGAGCAGTGGTAGCTCGCCAGGCTCATAACCTGGAGGTCATCGGTTCGAATCCGGTCTCCGCAACTAAAGGAAAAGCAATCGAAATATCGGTTGCTTTTTCTTGTATAAATAAATTGGAAGATATGGATAAATATTTATCTTTAAACTTCATTTTAAATTAAAATATTATGAAAACTATCCTATTGATCATTCTTTCTTGTTTTGTATTCAGCTGTAAAAATTCTGAAACGCACAATTCAGTAAACAAGCAAGATATTGAAAAGGAAGCATGGAATACGGTTAGAAATATTAACAGGCATTGGGCTATTACAGAAGATATGGATAGCTTGAGTATGTTTATACATCCCGATATGGTTCTTATTTCTCCTGATGGGACAACTTATGGGAAAGATAGCATTATCCAAGCATATAGGAAGTATGCGGAATATGCAGAAACTATAAGTATGGAAGAGACAGAGCCTATGATACATCTTTATAACGATAACAAAACAGCTATAGTAAATTATAAAAATACATTAAAGATAAGGACTGCTACAGATGAAATTCAATCTTTTTCTTGCAGGGACTTATATACACTTATCTTTGAAAATAATAAATGGATCGCCGTAGCACAGCATTATTCATTTATAAAAAATTGAGATGCTGATTTCAAGTCCTTAATAAATCCCTCAATATCTTGATAGGTGAGAAGTGAAGGGGAAAAGATTACAGAAAAGAGTTTTTTATTTCTCTAATTTCGAAATAATAGTTTTCCCCCATTAGTGAGTTATAATGCCCCATTTCTTCGTTATATTAGAAACTATAACTCGATTATCCAGGAAAACATACCAGTTTATGCAACAAGATCAAATTTCAAAAATTTCCCGAATAGAAGTAGTAGATGCCTTGAGGGGATTTGCAGTAATGGCAATTCTTCTAGTGCATAGCTTAGAGCATTTTATTTTTCCTGTCTATCCGGATGCGTCTTCTGTTCCGGCTTGGCTGAATACCTTGGATGCAGGAGTAATGAGTGTCATCTTTTCTCTTTTTGCCGGAAAAGCATATGCAATCTTTGCTTTATTATTCGGATTTACGTTTTATATACAATATACTAATCAACAAAATAAGGGTAAAGACTTCGGCTATCGGTTTCTTTGGCGGTTAATCTTGCTTGTCGGGTTTGCAACCATAAATGCAGCTTTCTTTCCTGCTGGCGATGTATTGCTCTTATTCGCTATTATGGGAGTAGTATTATTTATTGTTAGAAAGTGGAGTAACAAAACCATTTTAATTCTGGCTATAATCTTTCTTTTGCAACCTGTCGAATGGTATCATTATATTATGAGTTTAACCGTTTCAGACCATGCCATGCCTGATTTAGGTGTCGGGGCGATGTATGAGGAAGTAGCCGAATATACCAAAGAGGGTAATTGGGGGAAATTTCTTTTGGGGAATATTACTTTAGGACAGAAGGCTAGTTTATTCTGGGCAATTGGAGCAGGCCGGATTTTTCAGACTGCAGGGCTTTTCTTACTGGGATTATTAATCGGCAGAAAGCAATTCTTCATCGCTTCCGAACAGAATATCCGTTTCTGGATAAGAGCATTAATTATTGCAGCTATTCTTTTTGCACCCTTATACCAGCTAAAAATGGAACTTACAGCTAATGGACAACAACCTATTATTCAAAATACTGTAGGTGTAATATTGGATATGTGGCAAAAATTAGCATTTACTATTGTTCTAATCTCATCTTTCGTATTATTGTACCAAAAGCAATCCTTTCAGGCTCTTACATCTAAACTTCGTTATTACGGAAAAATGAGTTTAACAAATTACATTACACAATCTATTTTGGGAGCTTTTATTTATTTTCCGATAGGTTTGTATCTTGCCCCATATTGTGGTTATACAATAAGCTTGCTGATTGGTATTCTAATATTTCTTATGCAAGTTTCATTCTGCAAGTGGTGGCTTCAAAAACATAGACAAGGTCCACTTGAATATATATGGCATAAATTGACGTGGATAAAGGTAAATAAAATATAGCTGAAAGGAAAAGTAACCGGATTTCCGTTTGCTTTTCTATTCTAAATACTTATTCATCATACAAACCCTGAATGGAAGGTGCTCGTAAGATTTCACTTCCACTTCCATGAACCCCTGTTCTTTATACCAATTCTTTAATTTGGTATTTGAATCAATTAATCCGATAGAGATTTCTTCACCGCCCAGATCTGTAATTTTATGAGTGGCAAAATCCATTAATTGTTTTCCGATTCCTTTTTTTCTAAATTCAGGATGGACAGCAACTTTCTCTATATAAAAAAGCTGCCCATTACGCGATGACTTTTCAATTGCAATAAATCCTATGATAGTATTATTCTCTTCAAAGTAAAAGAATTGTCTTTCCTTTTCTGTTAATTGAAACCTTAATTGTTCCTCTGTGATGAAAGCATTATTAGTCGGACTGTTTTCTTTTGTCAGGTCAAACTCAGTAGCAACAGTAAGGAAAGAATCATTCAATAGCTTTGTATAGATGCTGAAATCATCATTTAAAGTAACTTTCTTAATCATTTTAATATTATTTATTGAGGAAATATAGCAATACTTTTTCAATTAAAAATGACTAACTAAAAAAGAACCACAATTTTGTGATTCTTTCTATGTCATTAAATATACATTTAATCATCGGATTTTTCTTTTATTATCCGCACATCCTGCTGGTATGGTGTAGGCGGTATATAGCGGTGAAACTCTGATAGGTTGCCATCAATAAAATACAACAGATAACTTGGATAATAAGTCGAACGGAAAAACAAAACCTCTAATTTCCCTTCTTCAACCTGCGATACTGATTCTACAAAATAATTTTTTCCCATTATATTTATTGTTTCCTGCTTGGTCATTCCTAAATCAAGCCGTTGAACCTCTTTTTCCAAATTTGGGCCATAAACTGCGGCACAGGAAGCGAACAATAGAGAGATCGATAATATGAATGCATATTTTCCCATAATTAATATGATTTTTAGGTTTATTATTTAGACTCTCCATTTATTAAATAGTTTAAAAAGAATTACTATATAATTCCATCGTATGAAACTTGATTTTGATAATCAGCTTCTTATTCTTAATTTATCAAAAATATATTTGTATAATTCGTTAAATATTTCCTATATTTGCCACAGATAAGGCAATCTATACAACGACATATAGGACAAATAAAGACAAAAGACAATCTTTGGGATGTTTTTAACGCTCATTTTTTTACAAAAAACTACAACTTGCCCTGCTATTTCTCTGTTTGAAAATTTGGGAAAGGATTTTGTTATTTCTGCAAAAGAAACTACGAGTTTTATATTATTCCAATCATTTTTAAATCAATTTAAAATACAAATTGTCTGTATCAAGGCTTTATTATGCAGAATAATTATAAAATACAGGATCCCGTGCAAGTTTACGGCGGTGAAGAAGCCCAAGCTACTTATCTATAATTTGGGCTTGTCTTCTAAATTGTCTTCGCTCTCTATCCAGCAGCTTGTGAAAGTATCTGGCAATAGTATTATTGCCCGCTTTAAGCGACGTATCGGATCCTGTTTTTATGAGATAAAAGATAGAATAATAATGTTCAGACCTAACTATATTTTATACATGACAGATATACTGATGCTCCGACAGATTTCAACTTAAGAATCAAGTACAGTAAAAATGAAGACTACAAGCAACACACAGAAACTATTATTACTTGCCCTTCTTGGAATTATATCTCTTACTATAAAGGCTCAGGTTACAATCGGATCGAATACTCCGACAGAATCTTATGAAATCCTGAGAATCGACGGTAGTAGTGACAAGGGTTTACGTTTATCGAGGTTGACTCAAGCCCAAAGGGATGAGATGACCAATAATCTGATAACCATCTCTACAGCTAAGAAAGAGGCAGCTAAAGGCTTGGTTATTTATAACACTACATATGGCAGGATTGAATATTGGAACGGCGATGAATGGTATGTATTCGGTAGCCCTTTCAATCTTTCAAACGGACTACGCCTAGAAAGCAATACGGCAAAATTGGGAAATGATTTGACAGAAGATACCCAAATCGACCAGCAGGGATATAATATGTCGTTCCGTACCCGCAGAGGCTTATTAACCATTAATACAGATGCTTTGCATGTCGATAGCCTCGATGTAAAGAACAACAATCTGGATGAATTTTATGTCGATACAGTATTTACTGTGAAAAATAAAAAGGATGTGGCCCTTAATACCGGAAAATCCGGCTTCTCTGTAAACAACAATACACTAAGAATTGTAAATGATTCTGTAAGGATAAATAACAATTTCCAGTATCGTGATGGAAATGAGCATTTGGCAACAGCCACCACCAATATAATACTGGGCAGCAAGAGTACTACAGGTAAGTCAAACTGGAAAGAGTTGCTACCCTCTGTAGTAAACAGGCCTTTCAGGATTACGTGGAACATTGGAGATCAGTCAGGTACCGGACCAAATTTCCTGCCGGATTATTGGCATCAGATAACGAATAACCTGCAATTGGAAAAAGGGAAATGGCTGCTAATAGGACGTCTGGCTGTTTATTCCAGTTACGCTACAAACCAGTCATCCGGCGATTATGCAAATTATATGAGCTATATAAGGCTAGTAAAGGACGACTCAGGTTCGGGAACAGTTTTATATACATCTTCCACTTTGCCCGAACGAAAATCGACAGGAGGTAATGAAAATGGGGGATCGTACAGTGTTCCGCAGATGATATATTATCTGGATGCTTCCGATAGTGCCACATATCATATCGAATTTAAGACTAAGAAGAAGAACACATGGCGTACAGCTTACAATAATAGTTCAAACTTTAATATCGGAGGAAGCCAGTATTTCTATGCTATTAAATTGAATGATTAAAAACAGGACTTTATGAAAACTAGCATATATAAACTATATAACATATTGTGGATAATCTTACTGTTTTCTATTACACCGCTTCACGGACAGGTGACAATAGGCTCTACTGACAAGCCCGAAAACTTCTCGGCATTACAGATAGATGGTAATAACGGCGGACTGCGCTTGCCCCGACTGTCTGAAACTGAAAGGGATAATCTAGGTGTAGATGACACATCGGCCGGACTTCTTATATTTAATGATACCAGCAAGTCTATCGAGTACTGGGATGGTGTGAAATGGTCGATGATCGGCGATACGATAAGGATATACAACGGTATATATAAAGATAATTCGGATAAGCTGGTTAAACTTGGCGGTAAGTTGGAGCTACCTACCGAAATAAATCTGAACAGTAATAAGCTGGAACTTTTTACGGGAGATGCTAATAGCCATGGATTCTCGGTTAACGATACTGTATATGTTGTTAATGGTAGGGTAGTAGGTTCAAAACCGGATGCTTTCAATGTTAATAGGAATACTCTTAAAGTAAAAGAAAACGGTAGCAGTGTTACTGTGGCTAACACGCTCAAAGTTAAAGTAAAGGATGATAACCTGCGTGTGAGTAACGATAGTGTATATCTTCACGGACAATTATCGATCAACACCGGTAAGGCAAATATAAATAATAAGGTATTGATCTCGAAATTAACCGGAGATGCGTTCTGGGGGTCACTTAAGCCGGATATTGAAATCGGTAAAACGTTCCTGAAAGGTAATATAAAAAGAGCCGGAACAGGCAATAATACGGTATGGGTAAGGAATAATTCTCTTGGTATTGGCTCTAACGATTCACCTAAAAGATATGACCCGTCTATATCCGACACACTTACATTGACTCCCGGAAAATGGATGATATTCTCAAAATTTGCTACAAGAACAGACTATACGGCCCAGCAGATGTTTACGTGGTCGCATTTGTTTATTCCCGGGCAAACAGATCCCACAGCAACCATAGGTGCCGATGTGGAGGACGATACCAAGACATCGTCGCCTCAGTTGGCATACTTAATGGATGTGAAAAGTAATACAAAGATTTTTATAAAAGCAGGTACTTCCAACGATAAGTCATGGCTTATAGAAGAGTATGGTGATTTGAAATTCGGGGAGCCGTATTTCTTTGCCTTGATGATTGAAGATTATTCGGAGGGAGATTAGAATAAACAGAAATTGATTAGCTGTTACCGGAAGAAATACAACACACAAAACAATGACTATGGGATGTAAATATATTATAATAATGCTTCTGGCCCTTACTATGGCCATAGGGCTTAATGCGCAGATTGTTGTCGGCGGCGATAAGCAGCCGGAAGACTTTTGTATTGTAGAAGTGGAGGGATCGCATGGTGGTATAAGGCTTCCCAGATTGACGGATGTAGAAAAGGATGCCATGATACCTTCATTAAGAAGTAATCCTAAATCCAGCGGACTTGTTATTTATAATACTGTAGACAGTATAATAGAATATTGGGATGGTGATAGGTGGATTATTCTGATGAATAACCTTGGGGCTGACAACGGGCTTACAAAAGAAGACCGGAAAATTCGACTTGGGGGCCCATTAAATCAACCGGTGACTACCATAGATATGGATGACAAGGCTTTCAATTTTAAGAATAGTGCTGCTGCCAAATTTATGATTAATGATACGATGGTTGTGGTAAATAATAAAGTCGTTGATATCCGTCCTGCGCGCAGATTTACTGTAAATGATACAGTAATCGATATAAGGGGAAAAGTTGTGGATATCCGTCCGGGCAATTTCTCGGTAAATAACAGCACTTTCACCATGAGTGAAGCAGACCGGACCAGCATTAAAAAACATTTCCGCTATACCGACGGCAATCAGGCGCAGGGACGTCTTCTCGCTGCCGATAATGAAGGAAATGCATACTGGGGTGCATTAAGGCCTCTGGGAACATTATTGGATGCGAAATTAAATAATAGCAAGATATTTGCAACAACTACTGTGGATATAACGAACGGCTATCTGGAACTAACTGCCGGACAATGGCTGATCTTTGCAAAGTATAATTCCAATATGACTGCCTCACCCGACGGGATGTATCACTGGATTCATTTATCTGCCCGAAAAAAAGGACAGACGACTTATTCGGATGTTGCAATGGCAGGAGCAAACCCTGAAAAGAAAAATGCAGGGTGGGGCATGTCTTATGCTACACCGTATCTTATGCATTATGTAAATATCAAGGAACCACATCAGTATATTGTCAGGGCAGGAACAAGTAATGCAGGAGGTTCTACAACTGTGGACGAGTCTTGGATAGGGAAATCTTATTTTTATGCGATGCGTATCGATATTCCTACCGACGAATCTACTTTTACTACGAACAATCTTAAAATAATTTGTCCGGCCGGTACTATTAGCCTGAAAAGAAATACAAATATTGCAGATCAGACCATCAGCCTGAATTATACCCTAACAGGTAGCGATTCGGAAAAAATTGCTTCTTCTTTTATAGGATACAGAGCTTGTACTACTACTAATACGAGGCATCTTAGAGTAGATATGGATACACCCGGAGCAGTGCTATCTCCCGGCTCCGGAACAATCTTAGTCAAACTATCGGGGCAGTCACCTGTCAATAGAACAGCAACAGGGGCTAATAATAATATAAAGTTGCAAATAAATGAAGCGATATGCGACTTAAAAGTAACAATTACAAACTAGTCATACAACAACATTGTTCATTTTTTACTTTATCATTTTAGGCAAAACTGGAAGATGGATTGTAATAAATAGGCGACTACAGATAAATGTAACAATGAGAATAAGATAAAGGATATATCTGTAAGGACCCTACATAAATAAAGGCTGCTATTTAGCGACCTTTATTATTAGTTTTAATAAAAGAAATGGTTGTCATCCCGACAACCAATCTTCATTGTTAACCTTAAATCTAATACTATGAAAAACACAAAATTATAACGTCCCGTATTATCAAATAGTTCACCGGACGTTAAAAATAAATTGTTAAATAATTATAAATATTTAATAATACTTTCCATTTTATGGATAGCATTATCCCAGCTAAAGCGCTGTACATAATCGTTTCCACTCATGGCAAGTGAAATGCGGCAGTCATTGTTTTTTATGAGAAAAATTATACGTTCTGCCATTTGCTGAACATTTTTTACTTCAACAAGTAAGGCTGTTTTACCCTCGAATGCATATTCCTGATGACCTTCGATATCTGTGCAAACTAATCCGCAACCGCAAAACATGGATTCTACCGAAACTAATCCGAAACCTTCCGTGAAGCTGTTCGAAATAAATATAGCATTGCGGTTATATAGGTCGCAAAGGTTATCCGGCTCTCTGTAATATTTTATCCATTCGGGCAATCCTTCGGGGAAGGGAGAGATGCCGAACATTTCCACTTGCAGTTCAGGGATTCTTTCCTTTACAAGTTTTAAAGCTTGTAACCCGTATTTTGAACCCTTTATTTCCTGTATGGAATAGTTCATGGCTACAGTCGCGGGTTTACGCTTAGCTATGTCGTTTGTAATATGATATTTGGTGTTATCAACTCCGTTTTCAATCAGTTCTATTCTGTTTGTAGTGTGTTCGGCAACAATCTTTTTCAGGTAAGATGCAACTACAATGTTTAAAGTATCCTTTATATTATATGATGCGAATAATAAGTCTTCATGGCCTTCCCAGTTTTCAAAGCCCTGTATAAGGTTTATCTTCTTTCCTTTCTTTTCGCTAAGGGCACCCATTTCAAGTACGGTAGACCACCATGTAGCTATAACTATATCTGCATCAGGTATATATTTATCTTTTACCTCAGGCACATATGACATTGTAATAGAGGGTTCGAAATGAAACCACTTATTTGCATTAAAGCTTTCTATCTTTGATAAAATATGACGGATGAAATAGGGTAGGCGATATTTCATATATGCTGTCTTTAGCGGGTATATCAAATGTATTTTATAACCGCGCTGCGCCAGACGATTGGCATATTCATACATGACCCTGAACCCGCCCGCCGGACGCCGAGGCTTAAAAGGAAGTATGAATGTTATCCGCACATCTTCCTCTTTTACATCAGAAAGGTCATGTTTATACTTATACATAAACAAATGCTTATTTCTTACAAAGATAGGGAAAAAGAGTTTTAATTATTTCCGATCAGATGTTTTGCAGCTGTTTCCGGAATATATATGCCCATATCAGACCACTTATAGCACCGGAAAGATGCCCTTCCCAAGAAACTCCGTTGTTGCTAGGGAATATGCCCCATATTAGACCGGAATAGAGAACTACGACAATAACAGATGCTATAATAAGCTTGAAATTGCGACTAAAAATACCTCCGAAAATAAGAAAAGAAGCCATTGCATATATCACCGAACTGGCGCCTATATGCCACGACGGCCGTCCGATCAGCCATGTAAGGAATCCCGAAGTAATCCATGTCAGCAGATAGATGAGGAATACATTCTTTTTGTAAAAGAAAAAGATCAGGAATGTGAGAAAGAACATGGGAAGCGTGTTGGCAATAAGATGCTCGAAATTACCATGTATCAAAGGAGCGGTGATTATACCAGCTAATCCAAAAGTTTCACGCGGGTAAACTCCCAGTGTATAAAAAAAGTCTAATCCGAACAGTGACTGCACTATCCGGATTATCCATAATATTATCAGTATCGAAAGAGCATATTCCAATGAAGTCTTTGCTTCTTTCAAAGTTACTTTCATTTTCTCTTTCATCCTTTGCGTATTTAATCTCCTTTACTCATTTGAGTCATGATGCCGTCAATATAATTAACATACTCATTCAGTTTCTCCGTTTTTTTCAACGATGCATCACGAACCTGAGGCAGGTCGATATCTACGATTGTATGTACTCTTCCCGGATTTGCCGCCATAATGTAGATGCGGTTACTTAGTAACACAGCTTCATTTATATCATGTGTCACGAAAATGACTGTCGGGTCGAGTTCTGCGCTGTTATAGATGTCGAGCAGTGTATTCTGCATGCTTGTACGCGTTGCAATATCGAGAGCGCCGAACGGTTCGTCCATCAGCAATATCTGTGGTGATGCTATGAGACTGCGGGCAATAGCTACACGTTGCAGCTGTCCGCCGGAGAGTAGTGGATACTTGGCCCATTTATGTTCATGACCTTCCAATCCGACCGTCTTCAGCATCTGGTTAGCTCTTTCGTAACTTTCTTCTTTCGATATGCCTCTCATCCTGAGCGGTAAAGCTACATTGTCGAGAACTGTTTTCCACGGGAAAGAAGAATATTGCTGAAAAACCATAGGAATGGTATCTTTTTCAGTTTTTTCTTTTCCGTAAATAAGGATTTTTCCGCTTGTAGGCTGTTGTAATCCCGATATATAGCGAAGAAGAGTAGATTTTCCGCATCCCGATTCTCCGAGAATAGATATGAACTGTCCCTGATCTCGGAAGTCCTTAATGTCCATATTGAGATCTTCGAAAAGCACAAAATCCGTTTTCTTACCTACGTAAACCTGTGAAATATGTTGAAGGTTTATA
Source organism: Prevotella sp. 10(H) (assembly GCF_000711235.1). Lineage (GTDB taxonomy): Bacteria > Bacteroidota > Bacteroidia > Bacteroidales > Dysgonomonadaceae > Dysgonomonas. The sequence continues at coordinate 735,822 of NZ_JOMI01000003.1, forward strand.
ACGTCTACATCTTCATATCTCTCATCTTTTGGCGCATTGAAAACTACATTCGCTTCAGCAATAACTGCTTCTTCCTGTACCTCTTCCACGAAATTCTGCTCTTCTGCTTTTTTCTCTTCTTCCGGATCCTGACTGAATATATTGGCTGTTGAATTTATATCTTCCATCTTTGCTTATTATTTAGGTTGTACCGGTTTGAAGAAAAGAGTTTTCAGAAAGCTCTCTTTATTGTATTTCGACGGGAATAATGTCACATCCAACATTTTGAACAGGCGGTCTTGCAAGAAGCCTATCAGAATGATAAGGAACAATAAAGCAAACACTTCCGGAGTTCTCGATTGGCGTCCCAATGTATAGATCATTGCACCTATACCGCCTTCTTTGTTCAATAGTTCGGCTACAATGATATATGTCCACGATATAGCAGTCAATACGCGTATATCTTCTGAAATCTTTTCAGTTACATAAGGGAAATATACATGGCGGAATTTCTGCCAGTTAGTTGCACCTAATGTCTGAATCGTTTGCAGATATACATAGTCTTTACTGTTCGACGGGTTCTGCAACTCTGCAATTCTCTGAACGATAACAGGCAACAGGTAAATGAGGATACCGAACGACAGGAAAGATACTTTCATATCGAAACCGATGCCGAACCATGCAATAAATATCCCTGTAATGGCAGTCAGGGGCAGAAAGCGGAAGGCATCGATATACTGGCTAAACAAACTCCTTGCAATCGGGAACATACCGATGAAAAAGCCGATCGGCAAAGCTAATACTATAGCTGTCACATACCCGTAAATATTAAGCTGTACCGAATACCATACATTACCCAGCAATTCATAATCGGTAAACAATTCGCCATAAGATTTTATTACAGCTACGGGGTTAGGCAAAATCTTGCTAGGTATTATTTCTCCCGTTGCGGTGAGGAAATACCACAGGGCAAGAAGTATGACAAGCCCTATTAAAGCAATAACGGTGGAAGTGAGTTTGTTCACACTTCCACCCATTTTAAATAATCCTTTAAAATTTATCATTTTGTGTATTTTCTTCTATATGCGAGGTAATTAATCGGTTACAAGCTGGAAGTCAGTTGTGCGATAATTTACGTTCGAACCTACTACTCCGGCATCTACTGCATGTTTAGGGCCGTTGCCCACTACAATAAAGCGGTTAGTATCGAATTTATATTCCCTGATCAGATAATCGACTACAGACTGCGCACGTTGTTTCGACAATGCTACATTGGCCGCATAATTACCAGTATTGTCTGTATTTCCTTCCACGCGGATACGTGCTCCGCTGAATTGTTTGGCTATGTTTACAAATTCCTGATCGATAAGGGCTTTCGCATCGTTCGAAAGCATAGACTGATTAACACCGAAGTTGATAGTCAGTTTCTTGTTCGAAATCGCTTCTTTCTTTTCTACTTCAGCTGATGCTTTTGAGAATGTTGCACCTGTTTCTGCATCCTGATCACCTTTTACGTTTCCGGCTTTTTCTATAGCCTCTATCACTTTAGGGTAAGAAACGCGTCTCCAAGGCATAGGCTTTTTAGTCAGGCGAAGAGATTCGTATACACGCGCCATTTTGCTGTAGAGGTCGTCGCCTTTCACACCTGTATAGTTAGTATTCAGCCCGTAGAAATTCAGTTCATCGCCTAAAGTTGCGAAACGGATATTCTTGCATCCTTCGATACAAAATGCTTCGTCTGTTCCGAATCCTTTAGCAAAGTATGCGGCAGCTTCTCTTACTGCTGCGGGATCGTCGTTCATTTTCGAGTTGGCATATAGGATAGCGCTTACAACTTTTGCTACATTCTCCTGATTCTTATCAAGGAATTCTTCTTTGGCAATAAGTCCGTCGCAGATTATGTTAGTTGCTTGTTTTGTACTAATCAATACTTTTGAGCCTTTAACTGCTTCCACGCAATCGATATCGTCCGGCGACCATGTTACACATGCATCTACCTGCAATGCTTTGAACATTTGTGCGGCCTCGATTCCGTTCTCAACTTTGATAATAGATATTTCATCCGGATTTATTTCATTTGTTTCCAGCGTGTTTATCAATAATGTATGTGCAGCGGTTCCTTCTGCTACAGCCACTTTCTTACCTTTAAGGTCAGCAACTGTATTTATATATTTATTCACTACGATAGCATCCGCACCGCGCGACCAGTTAAGCAGCATGAAATGACGAACATCAGTCATATCACCGCTTTCCGACATTTCGGTAGGGAGTGCGTCGGCAGTACAATATATCATGTCTATCTCACCTTTTTTCAACCCGTTACGACCGGCTATAAAGTCATCCTGAATAACGATGTTTAGCATAATACCGTATTCTTTGGCAATTTTAGATTCTTCATTCGGTTTCAAACCTCCGTTAAGCCAGATAATCGGTGTGAATCCCGCATAAGTGTTTACACCAATTGTATATGTCGGCATCTTATTGCCAAATAAACCACCACTTTTACTACCCGAAGAGTCGGAGTCGCCTCCCATGATTCCACTATCGCGCAGGAATATGATTCCCCCAGCTATCAAAGCTACTACTAAAACGGTTAAAGCTACTTTAACCCAAGGTCTTACATTACCCATTTTTTATAAAGTATAAATGTTAAAATTCAATTGTTATTTTCCAAAATATTGTTTATCTCCACTGTCAGAATCTCTTTTCTGTTCTAATGTTTTATATTCGTTAGGTGCGAGGTATATCGTTTTGTTGTTGTCGTTTGTTATTTTGACGTTGTTTTCGAAAGTTTTAAAGATACCTTCTATACCCATCTCGTTATATTTATCAATCAGTTCACTTCCTTTGAATGAAGCCACTTCATTATCGGCCTCGAATTGATCGATCAATCCACCTGTACTGCTGATGACACGTTCCATTTCGCCGAGTTTCATCTCTATATCGGTGCGCATGGCTTCGAGTGCTTCATTGAATAAGGCGAGTTCGTCCGGATCTCCTTCCATAACAGACATTACAGATTTGAAAAGCTTATGTTGACTCTTAGCCATTTCATATTCTTCTTTCTGCATATTTACTTCATTACGGGTATCCAGTACGGTAAGTTTGGCCATCTGGCTAAGTTTGTCGAGGGACTCGTACCAGCGTTTCGAATCTTTTAGCAACCCTAAAAGTTTATTTATATACTTTTCGAGACGGGCTATCTGACGCTCGTCTATTACGGCAGCATCTTTATTTCCCTTTGCGCGGTACACTTGTGCGCGTTGCAGAAGCTTCTCCATCTCTTCTTTTTTAGATGCGATAGAGCCTTCCAGTTTGCGTATCTGACCTAACAGCCGTCCCATACTTTCGTTCATTTTCTGGATGGAACGCTCCATCATTCCGAGACGACGTTCGATAATCCCGATAGGATCGATATCTACGAACCAAGATGTGATCTTACGCATCAGAAGGAAATAACCGACACTCACTACCTGCCTGAATTTCTTATCGAAAAGTAAGAATATAATTAATCCTATTATCAGCAGCAGTAAGCCGAAGTATAAGGTGTTTTCTGCTAACTTAATAAGATAAGGTAAGATTTTGTAAAGAAATACTAATGCACCCACGCCTAATCCGGCCATGACGGCAATTCCCAGTTTACCCCCGGGTTGTTCCCATAGTTTCTTTTTGGGAGTATTACTTCCATCAAGTTGTAACATTTGTTTCTAGTTTGTTTTTATTATAGTTTCTATTTTATTCTTGTCCCCTTTAAGCTGATTTACTATTTTGTCTACAGTTGCGTTAAAGTCTGCTTCCTGAATAGCATATTCATTCTTTTTATTAACGATTTCCATATTGGCTTCGGTAACAAAAGCAGTAAGCTTTTGTATTTCAGCCTTCATCTTGTCTATGTTTGCGATTGATTTTTTGATTTCCTCTTCTTTTTTGTCTACATTTTGTTTGCGAAGGTTGTTAAGCTGATCCAAGCCTTTCTTTCGTTCCTGTTCCATCAGTACTATATACTGATCGATAGTCTGGCTCAGATTTTCCCTTGTCATAGAAGGGTATGTGGCTTTCAGTGTGAGATATGCAACGGTAAAACGTACGGTTTCGTCAGGCTGTATTTCTTTGAGAGAGTCTACCGACTTTTTAAACTTCAGATAGTCGATACCCTCTACCGTCTGCTTGTCCAGAACCTCGCATAACTTATTCAGCAATTCCTGATCTATTTTCCCATAAATAAGAGACGGGTCTATAGCCTCCATTTTAGGAATATCGGAAAAGCTACTTGAAAGCGGAGCTGAAGGTGCAGGTGTTGCAACAGGTGCAGGTGATTCCTTTTGCACTTTATTATTAGTCTTGATGTTTTCAGTCTTATTTACAGGCTCTTCAGGTTCTTCAGTGCCATCGTCTTCAAAAATAAGCTTCTTTAACCAACTTTTTGCCATTATTTGTGTGTATATGTAAGTAGTTTTAATATTATATATTCATAGTTTAGCAAAAATAATAAATATAATGCAAATTTATTTAATCTGTAAGGAAATATTTTGAAATTTAAGATATTGCAAAGGCTCTATATTGCACTATTTTTAAAAAATAACAGATGTTCTGTCTTTTCGATATCACTTAATATATAGATAATCTTTATTTGTTTTTGTAACGTGGACCGAAGGGGTAATAACCGGTTTTTTTTCGTAGTTTCAGTTTTCGGTAAAGGATCAACGGCTTTTTCTTTAATTTACCTTTATAATTTGTAATAAAGTCGTCCACAGCATCGAGAATGCGTGCAGACGATTTTCCGTCACGAAACGGATGCACCTGATTCATGAAAATTCTGATATTCTCCATTAAATCTTCAGGATGTTGCAGTGCTTTGTCTATTGCCTGTTCAAGTTGTTCGGGATTGTCGATATTGATAAGATGATTGTCGGGAAATGCATTTTTATAGGTTACTGCCGGTTTGTTGAACCATAGAAACTCGTAGATAACGGATGAATTATCACTCAGCATTACATCTGACTGCCGGAATAGTTCTGCCTTATCTTCAGTTTCGCAGAAAGTTGCATTGTCGTATTTTTCTGCCAGCTCCTTATATCTGTCTAAGATTTCCTTATCCATCTTAGGGTGGAAAGAAAATAGCCATATCCAATCCCTATCTTTTATAAGATCTTCTATTTTGCCATGAAGGACAGAGGCTGATTCTATGCCTTTTGTGAAGGTCGGTGCGAAGATAATAACTGGCTTTTCATTAGGTGTTTTTTCATTGTTAACAGGCAACCATCCGTCAAATTTACTCCATCCGGTTTCATATACTTTAAAGAATCCGTACTTCTTTTCCAGCTCTTTAAATCTTGGTGTAAACATAGGGCTGGTAGTACAATAAATATCGAAGAATCCACGTATTTTATAATGATCTCCGTAGTCTCCCCTTTTATAATACAAGCCGTGAAATACTTCGACTTTTACCCCCGGAAAAAAATCATATACACGTACTCCCGGCACAAAGACAGCTATGGGGTTATACTCCATTACTTCTTTTATTGTCTTCAGATGTTTTTCTCCTTTATGTAAACAGACGGGAGCAGAATTTTCAATATACCATGCCACATCGCTACCTCTTCGCCATATTTCATCCTGTAAAGGACGCAATATAGTGTAGGAATAAGACAGAGAAACAAAGAAGAGGTATCTTTTCACGGGTGTATGACATATTTGTTATTACCGCGACAAAAGTATAAAAAATGCTTTAAAGTATAATTATGATGTTAGTTATTTCCTTTTGCCTATTATCTTCATCCAATAAAATAACAAAAGACAACCATAAAGGCTGTCTTTTGCTTAAAGTTATTTCAATGTTTTTAATAACCCGGGTTTTGTTTAAAATTCGGATTGCTATTTATCTCATCGAATGGTATAGGTAAGAGGTTGTTATAATCCCGTGCCCCTTTATCGCCTAAGAAGTAAAGAAGCTTACCCCATCTGTTAATAAGCATATAGGTTATTCCTTCTTCATTAAGTTCGTCGATCCATATATCCTGTATAGCGTCTCTCAGCTGTTCTTTTGTCATACTTGCATTTAGCATTGGCTTGCCATTCACAGCTAATATCTGGTTTGCATATTGTAATGCTTCTTGTATATTTCCAGACTCCAACACTGATTCGGCATAGGTAAGCAATACTTCTCTGTAGCGTACAGGATGAGCGTATTTACCTTTCAGGTCGATATTTTCCGGAGTATATCCACCCAATAAAACTTCTTTGTTTGACGGTGTATCCAGCGGTTTATTATCTGCTACAAGAGCGTAATCCCCCTTGGTGATGATTTCTTTGGACAGATTTGCTGCTTTTGCAAACTCTCGTTCATTGGCCCACAAGCGAGCTGTAAGGGCTTTCACTGCATCGGCATAAGGCTGGCTTACTTGCGGAATCAGGCTTTCTATATATTGAATTACTTCCTTTCTTGTATTTTGCCGAAGATTGCCCACTTGTTCCGGTTTCACTACTTCTGTAACTAATATTATATTTCCGAAATAGCTTGCCAGAGTAGTATAAACATGCGCATATTGTGCCCAATGCTCTCCGGCAGTTTTCTCCCATTCTGTCTTTACGTTTGCAGGGCTGTTCGGCCTGTTAAGTATTTCATATATGGCGTGAATCCTGTTTATAAAATTGTAACCTGTTCCCCATATTATATTATCATTACTTAATTCCGGTAGAGAAGGATATGTCACTTCCGGTTTGATCAGTTTCCGATCCATTGTATAATTATATGAGATAAACGAGGTAAACAGACTATTAAGTTGGATCTTAATTTGAGGAATGTCTTCCAGTTTAATAATTTCTTCAGCAAATAGGTCGCCTGGGGTAACAATGAAGACATCCTCTTGCGAATTACTTTCTGCATATAAATATTCCGATAGCATTTTATCTCCGGCATTGATAATACCGTCACCGTCAAGGTCGGCGAGTTTAAGTGTTCCGGGTTTTGTATAGTCAAGACTGGTACCTGTTTGGTATTGAGGATAAGTATCTATCTCCGCTTGAGTTGTGAATACGCCTTTCACCAGATAGTCATAATAAAGGGCTCTTTTCTCGCCTTTCTTAACCATATAAGTTACGCCATCCGCTTCGTTATGATGGTAAACAGCAACACCTTTATTATCAGATTTTATACTGTCTATTGCTGTATATATTCCATTAGTGTTTTTATAGAAAACTACATAGGCTCCTTCCGACGGAGAACTTTCCTTATTGTTTTCTATACTCCATTCTTCATTGCATTCTTGTATGTTGAAAGTTATCTTATATTTTTTTACAGGAATGTCTTTGATTTCCGGCACGGTAGCAGTAATAATATATATATAACTGTCACCGACTTTTGTAGGAGAAGCAGAAGCTAATGGAATCCCGTTAATGAGAATTTCCCCGTTCAACTTTGTTGCATACAGGATATCATCAGATATACTTTTAAGTATCAGGGTATCACTGCCTAGTTGGCTGAAATCCTGAACACCTTTTACAATGTGACGTTTAAGTGTCTCATTACTAAAGCCACTTGTGTTTTCCGTTGCTTTTTTAGGCTCTGGATTTTTTACAGCCAGTACAGTCAGTTTATTTTCATCGAAATCAAGATCGGGTGTAATTCTTTTCAAAGCATCCGTAAAGTTCGATACATCTGTAATTTTCTCAAGTTCTTTTACAATTTCCTCTACTTGTTTCTGACCGGCAGACGGTGGAGGCGGATTGTTGTCATCATCGTCGCTACATGCGATTGTTAAAAACAAAAAGAAGAACGCGGCTAAGCTTAAGTGTAGGGCTTTTTTCATTGTCTCTTAGATTATTTAGTTAATATTTGCGTGCTAAAGATACTTAAAGAAGTTTGCTAAACAAACGTTAACACAAGTTTTATTCTATTATGATATTAAACTGATTTAACAAACCGGCTAACCCGTCTCTCGAAAATCTGGCTTTCTTTGCCTGATTCTGACTCAGGTCTATTGTATAGTTAACGGCTGAGGTGAAATCAACCTCCTGCAAGTTAGTATTCTGGAAAATTGTTTCGTTGAGATCACAATCGGTAAATCTCGATTGCTTCAGATCTGTACCAACAAAATCCACACCCTTCAGCGAACAGCCTTTAAAATGTGTTTTTGTCATCTTCCTTTTTTCAAATGAACTGTAATCCAGTATACAGTTTTCGAAACCAACCTGAAATATAAAGTCGTGGCAATGATTGAATTTTACACCTAGTATCTTGCAGTTTCTGAACTCATTGTTGTTCAGTGTAGATTGTGATAAATTTGCCATAGACAAATTGCAGTCGGCAAAAATGCAATCGGTAAAGCTACTGCCGATAATAGCGGCATTTGAAAAGTCGCATTTGGTAAAGGTGCACTGATCGAATACTTCCTTATTCAATCCTCCTATATAAGAGATGTTTTCCAATACTTTATCTTCGTGTATAGCCATTATTCCCTGATAACTTTTACTTCTCCAGACTTCCCTAGCTTTATAATGCTCGATGCCTTCGATTTACTTGTATCGTCTTGCCGATATTCTACAATATAATCGACGCCATTTCTGATTTCTTCGCTTATCTCACTGAAATTGGCGGGAGATGTTTCTCCGCTGATATTCGCCGAAGTAGAGACCAGTGCTTTGCGGAAACGTTTACAAAGCTCATGCGAGAATGTCTCTTTTGTAATGCGTATGGCTAGGCTGCCGTCTTCGGCGATCAGGTTAGTAGCCACATTACGTGCATTATCATATATGATAGTTAGCGGCTTATCGGCCAGTTCTATCAGATCCCATGCAATTTCAGGCACACCGTTTATATAATAATCGAGCTTTACCGGATTGTCAAGTAAGGTAATGAGCGCCTTACTGTCTGTCCGCTTTTTCAGTTCATATACTTTGCGTACAGCCTCTTCATTTGTTGCATCGCATCCTATTCCCCATATTGTGTCGGTGGGGTAGAGTATAAGTCCTCCGGCAACCAATATATCGAATGCCTTCTTTATATCTTCGTTCATATTTGGTTTAGCAATTGCGATAGTTGGACATCTTCGAATGAATCGCCGCGTTGTACCCAGTCTTTCAATATACCTACTTCTTTGTAACCGGATTTTCTGAAGAGACCAATACTGTTTACGTTGCTGACCGATATATACGCATATAGCTGGTGCAGATAAAGGAATCCGAAAGCATACTCCTGCATCAGTTGCAGCGCCTCCGAAGCCAGTCCTCTTTTGCGGTACGCCTCATCGATCAGAATACCTATGCCTGCACGACGATTGTGTGCATCTATATCATATAAGTCTATTGTACCCACAGTTGTAGCATCTTCCGTGAGATCGATCATAAGGCGTAATTGACGGCTCTGAAATATATCCATCTCCAAAGCATCGTTTATATACTGTCGTAAGACAAGTTTCGAATATGGTGCCAGCGTATTTCCATGCACCCATAAGGCTGTTGAATTTTCCCATCTGTACAGCATATCCAGATCTTCGGGTTCCACTGCCCGCAATAATATCTGTGAATTTTTTAGAAGCATATGTATATAGTTATGAGGTATGAATGAATAATTAATTATGAGTTAGCCCCGTACTATTTCATTCAAACATGTTTAGTATCCGTTATTTTCGAACATCTCACCCAGCCGGATGAAGAAGTTCTTTTTTCTGCGTCTTACACGTTGGTTTTCTCCAGACGACATCATTATCCGCTCGAAAGAGGTTTCTCCTTTTTCCATTGCTTTTATCGCATGGTAGATAACGCCCCAATCGGGTAATCCGCCGAGGTTACGGTCGTCGATGAACAAGTCTGCATTCAGTTTGCGCGAAGCATTAGCAACATCTTCGTCAGGATGATTCTTGTTTGCCGCATAAAATTTCAGGCCTTTCTTTTCGCAATAGTCGACAGCTTCCTGCAGCATCTCTCCTGTACGTACAGTCCACATGAGCAGTATATGACCGTCTCTTTGCAATTGCAGTAAGGTTTCTATTGCAAAAGGTATAGATTTCCCTATTTTAGGGTATTCATGTTCCACTATTGTTCCGTCAAAATCTACTGCAATTACCATGTCTTTTTGTATTATATGATCGTTTTGTTCAATGTGTATTCAATACAAATATAATGTATTTATACTGAATCTGTTTGATTTATCCGATATTACATCCTGTACGATTCGTTAAACAGGGTGCGGTTCAGTATCGAACGTCCAAGTGTAACCTCATCGGCATATTCGATTTCATCGCCTATAGAAATTCCCCGTGCAATCATCGATACCTTTATATCGTACGCCGCCAGCTTTTTATAAATATAAAAGTTTGTCGTATCTCCTTCCATAGTAGTACTCAAGGCAAGGATAACTTCACCGATATCACCTTTTGCTACCCTTTCCACAAGGCTCTCTATCTCGAGGTCTGCAGGTCCTATACCGTCGATAGGAGAGATAATGCCGCCAAGAACGTGATACAAACCTTTGTATTGCATTGTATTTTCGATAGCCATCACCTCTTTTATATTCTCCACAACGCAAATTGTAGAAGCATCGCGCGATTTATTGAGGCATATAGGGCATACATCGGCATCGCTGATATTGTGACAGACTTTGCAGTATTTCACCTCATGCTTTAAAGCAACAAGTGACTGGGCGAATCCGTCCACCATTGCATCGTCCTGTCGAAGAAGATGAAGGATAAGCCTTAAGGCTGTTTTTCGGCCTATTCCCGGTAGTCGGGCAAATTCATTTACCGCATTTTCTAATAATATTGAAGGATATTTTTGATTCATAAAAGTCTCTGAAATGAGGTATCAAAGATAGCAAATATTTGGCAGTTTTTAATATCAGGTTGGTTAACTGTAAGATGTAAGAGTAAAATTAATTCGCTTCTGCATTTACAAATATTAACCATATTTGGTTAAAAAGTAACGAAAGTAACGGAAATCAATTAATAATTAACAATGAACAATTAAATGTTCTCTTTGCGATCCTTAACAGAGAGAATCATTTATTCTGTATTTTACAAATATTAACTATGTTTAGTTAAAAGGTAACAAATGTAACGAGTTTTCCACATTTTTATTTTCCGCATTTTAAGGTTTACGGGAACAAATTCACGACATTTTGAGTTTATTATTTCAAAGAACTAATAAAACCGGATGTTTCTGTAGTATAGATAAATTTCAGGAAGAAATATTCAGTTTATATATGTTTTAAAAACTATACAAATGACATTGTTCCAGTTATTTAAAAACCTTCGTCCTTACGTACATCCTTACCGTTGGCTGGTGATACTTACGTTGCTGCTCACATTGATCGGTTCGTTGACCGCACAGGTCAATGCATGGGTGCTGCGGTATACAGTGGACGAGATCAACGGGCTGGTAGAAGCACATAAGGGTTTGCAGGAAGGGATTAATATCCTAGTTACTATCACTGTCATATTGATTAGTAAAGAGGTTATCAATTCTTTTATACAGTTTGGGCAAAAGTTTTACGGGGAAAAGCTGCGTATCTTTATTTCCAAAGACCTTGCACAAGCCGTAATAGATAAAATACTTACTTATCGGCTGGCTTTCTTTAGCTCGGGTGGCAACCAGCCGGGAAAAATGCAGGCGCGTATAGACAGGGGAGTGGAGAGCCTGACACGCCTTGTTCAGAATTTTTTCATTGATATCCTTCCCTTATTTGCCAATTCTATTGTCGCTTTAGCAATGATGTTCAACGCTAACTTTTATGTCGGGCTTGTAGGATTGTGTATAGTTCCTATATACTATTTTGTAAGCCAGCGGCAGGCTGTACGCATGAGTGGCACACGGCGTGTAATAAAAGATTTGCGCGAAAGTAAAAGTCAGGGCATATTGGGTATTCTAGAATCCATAACAGTTATAAAGTCATTTATCAGGGAAAATATCGAAAGCGATAAACAGATGGCACTACAAAACAATCTGACAGATGCCCAGATGCGAACCCGCAAAATGAGCTTTATATTCGACGGATTGAAAAGCTTCATAGAACAGATAGGGATAGTTATCATTATTATACTTACAGCTTATTTTGTGCTGGACGGCAAAATGACTATCGGCGCTATTATGTTCCATATCCTTTTGTTTAATAATGTATCTGCACCTATCCGCCAGTTGCACCGTATCTACGACCAGATGAACGATGCGCTTATATATTCCGAAAGCTTTTTCGACGTGCTGAAAGCTGATCATCAGATAGAGCATTCGGGACATTACAGGCCGCACCGTATCAAGGGTAAATTCGAGATAAAGAATGTAAATTTCACTTATCCCGACAATGAAAGCCCAACATTGTACGATATAAATATGAAAATCCTGCCGGGACATACAACAGCTTTAGTAGGACTTTCGGGGGCAGGAAAAAGTACATTGATAAATCTTCTCGATAAATTTTATGCACCCGACTCGGGTGATATATTACTGGATGGTGTTTCTCTTGAGGATTATGATACTGCCTATCTCCGTGAGAATATCGGACTGGTACTGCAAAAGAACCATATATTTAACGGAACGGTGGAAGAGAACATCCGATACGGGAAGCCGAATGCAACCTTTCAAGAAGTGGAGGACGCTGCAAAGAAAAGCTATATCCACGACCAGATAATGCTGCTCGAAAATGGCTATCAGACCTCGGCGCTCGCCTTATCAGGCGGACAGCAGCAAAAGATTGCCATTGCACGCATGTTCCTTAAAAATCCGCCGGTTATATTTCTCGATGAACCGACTGCCAGCCTCGATGCAGTATCGACAGAACAGATAAAGAACAGCCTCGATGCCATAAAGCAAAACCGTACAGTCATTATTATTTCGCATAGTATTTCACAGATTATCGACTCGGATTGTATCTATGTGATGAAAGACGGGAGGGTAGTGGAGTCCGGAACTCATGAAGATATATACCATCAGAACGGCACCTATAAAGAGATATTCGATGCTATGGCGCGCAGCCTCAACATAGATAAGATATCGAAAACACTGGATGATTAATGTAGTTATGGGAACATTCTCCGAAATTTATTTCTGATTTTTTATATCTTTAAACCTTGAACCGATTAACTACTGCATGACACTAAAAGAATACAAGGAACTATACGAAGAAGAAAATCCCGTTGGATGGTGGGAGATAGACAAGGCTATAGAAAAGATATACGGCAATGTAGAACCACGTCATTATGCCCCGCAACTCCATTATATGCTCGGAGGGGAAGACCCGCTGGACGGCGTAAGCATATTCGATTCTGAAAAGCAGGAATTTCATCGTCATCTTATAAGTTACGGCATGTCGGAGCTTTATTATAACGAAGAAGTCGTAGGAGGCGAATTCAGTAAATGGGGCTTTGAATTTACTTTTCGCCTAAAGCCTTTCCAAGATGATGCGGACGACCCGACATGGGTAGTTAACCTGATGAATAATCTGGCACGTTATGTAATAAAAAGTGAGCGCTGGTTTGAAGAAAATCATGTTATACCCGCTAACGGTCCTATCCGTATAGGAGGTAAAATAGAAATTGATATCGTAGGTGTGGCGTTTACACTCGACCCAGAACTGGGAAAGATACAAACTCCGTACGGTGAAGTGGCTTTCCTGCAAATGGTAGGGCTTACATCAAATGAAATGGAGCGCATAAAAGCATCGGAGTCGGCTTTCGAAGAAGTAAAGAAAATACTGGAAGAAATAAGGGAAACAAATCCGCTGATGATTACCGACCTCACACGCAGATAAATTCCCATATTACAATATAAACACATGCTGAAAATACTACTCAATAACCGTTTTATCGGTGCCTTTATATTACTCAATGCCATAGTCACCATACTATTGACATTCAATACGCCGATAGATGGACTTTTACGCATCCTCGACCACGCGATAACAATCCTGTTCCTTGTAGAGATATTCTATAAAATATATGTTTACAAGAAGGATTTCTTTAAGAGCAGGATGAATGTATTCGATCTGGTAATAATACTTGTAGCATCCCTGCCGCTGTTCTTCCTGTTCAGCGAGCACGACCCGGCCGATTATAACTATATATTATTGCTAAGGGTTTTCAGGATATTTAAGTTTATAAGATTCGGCAAATTCATACCTAATTTCTCCCGCTTGATCAGAGATTTGGGACGGGCTGTAAAGGCTTCACTTAGCCTTATTGTGGGAGCACTGGTAATGATGATCATTATCAGCACTATACTTACCTATATGTTCAAAGATGCCTATCCGACGCTTTTCGGCAATCCTTTCGAATCGGCTTATACCGTTTTCCGCATGCTGACTATCGAGGGTTGGTATGAAATTCCCGATTTTATGGCGGAAGATATTCCTTATACATATTCGGTGTTGATACGTCTGTTCTTCTCTTTGTTTGTCTTTTTGGGCGGTATGCTGGGGATGTCGTTCTTCACTTCGCTGATTGTAGACGAAATGGTATCGGACAATAACGATGAACTGGTAGAAAAGGTAGAGTCGCTTGAGAAAAAAATCGATGAACTGCACCGCATGAATAAAGAACTTATTGATAAAATCAAGTAAAAACATCTGAAAATAAAAAGGCTGCCAATTTTTTATCGGCAGCCTTTTCTGTATAATTTACTCTGTAATTATTTTACCACTTTCAGTTCTTCAATCAATCGCGGGCATTTCATCACCTTGTCGATAATGTAAAGTACGTAACGGATATCCACACTGATTGTACGCTGTACTTCCGGATTGAATACGATATCGCCGCTCAGAGCCTCCCAGTTTCCGTCGAAAGCTAATCCTATCAACTGCGCTTTTCCGTCGAACACAGGACTACCCGAGTTACCTCCTGTAATATCGTTGTTCGATAAGAAGTTGACATGCATTGTTCCGTCAGCATCGGCATATTGTCCGAAATCGGCTTTACGCAGGTCGTCGAGAATATATTCCTGTACATTAAATTCGGGATCACCCGGTTTTTCTTTCTCCAATACACCTTTCGATGTTGTATAATAATCGTAAGTAACGGCATCGGCCGGATTGTATCCTCCGATAGAGCCGTAGCTGAGGCGTTGGGTGAAGTTTGCATCCGGAGAGAATGTTTTGTTAGGCTCCATTTCCATTAATCCAGCCATGAATAAGCGTTCTCCTTTGTCTATTTGCGACAGGTAAGGAGCGGATTCTTTTTGCAGAAGCTTTAGTATTGGCTCCAGTGATCTGGCATATTCCATTGCAGGATCTTTCGCTATATCTTTTTCACTACCGTTTACGATAAGTTTTATCATACCGTCTAGGGTTGTGAATTTCGTATTCTTATAGAACCATTCGGCATATTTATCGTAATCTCCTTTAAATTTATTATTTATAGTTTCATAAACCGCAGGGCGATAGGCAGCAGACACTCTTTCTGCATATAGTTTTAATAATACAGGCATCACTTTGCGGTCTAATGAAGGCTCATAATCTTTATAAGCATTCGTCATTCTTCCTTTCAGTTCTTCTTCCCGTTCGCTTTTATCCATTTTGGAAACGAAGAGTGCAGTATTAGCAAAGCGTGTAACTTCGATACCATTGTAGAATGTTTCGAAGAAATATGTCTGCAATTTGACAACGTCCATTGTAGAGGTATAACCATCCTTAAGCATTGCCAGTACATCGCCGTATTTCGCAGAATTATTGGATGAAGCAACCCATTGCGAGAATTTATTTTCAAGCTGTTCCTTACCTTGTATGACCTTCAACTTTGCAATAGCTTCATTCATACCCATTGCGTTTTTCCAGTAGTTCGAACTGCCTGCATATTTCGATGCATATTTAATACGGACAGCATCGCTGGCATTCATTGCTTCTCTCCATATATCCTGTTTTGCACCACGTACTTCTATGCGGGGCTTGTGAGTAGATTCCACCATTTGATTTATTCCCCATGAAGACATATAGCGCTCTGTGCTTCCCGGATAGCCGATTGTCATTGCATAATCTTTATCCTTAAAGCCCTGAATAGATACAGGTACGGAATATTTGGGAGTATAAGGCACATTATCAGGGCTGTAGTATGCAGCCTGATTGCTCTTATCAGCGTATACGCGGAATACCGAGAAGTCACCGGTATGGCGCGGCCACATCCAGTTGTCGGTTTCACCTCCGAATTTACCTACAGATGACGGCGGAGCAAAAGCCAGTCTTACATCGCGGAATACATCGTAGATAACGGCATAATATTTATTGTGAGCATAGAAAGGCACTACCTGTGCCCGTATAAAATCATTTCCTTTATACTTTTCCAGATATACGCTCGTCATAGAATCCACTTTCTGGTCGCGTACATCTTCCGTGTCGTCAGCAGATACGCCCGATAGGATGAAATCGGTAATATCTTCCGTTTTTTGAAGGAAAGCAACCATTAGGCCCTCTGCAGGTAACTCCTGCGCAAAGTTATGGCTTACGAAACCGTCTTTCAGGTAATCATGTTCTACAGAACTTAATTTCTGGATGTTTCCATATCCGCAATGATGATTGGTGAAAATCAAACCTTGGTTTGATACTGCAACGCCTGTGCATCCGCCGCCGAAAATAACTACGGCATCTTTTAGCGAAGGGTTTGTTTCACTGTAAATACTGTCGGTAGAAAAGGAAAAACCAAGTTCTTTCATACGGGCAAGACTCTGCCTGTTCAGTTCTTTGAGCAGCCACATCCCTTCGTCGGCTTTTACCAGAAGAGCCGCGAGAAAGAGGACTGAAAACAGAAATATTTTTCTCATTTGTTCAAGTGTTATTTATAAATATAATTTGTTATTTCTTCTTTTTAAAGTATTTGTTGATAATGGGGATTTCGCTCAGCGGCAGGTCTTTCTTTATGATGATTGCAGCAAAGGCAATCAGGTATAGCGTACGGTATGCCAGACGCAGCACTTCATTGTCTATCTGTGGATACATGGCTGCAGCATAGAATATTACTGCCAGAGCAAAATAAAGGAATATATTCTTCAGGTCGTATTTGATAGGGAAGTACTTCTGTCCTATAAAATACGAAATCGCCATAATAATCAGGTTGCAGACAAATGTAGCCCATGCACTGGCTATATATCCGTATATCGGCACAAGGATTATATTCATAGCCACCTGTATCACGCACCCTAAGATAGAAAAGTATGCCCCGTATTTGGTTTTGTCAGTCAGCTTATACCATACGGAAAGATTGAAATAGATACCGAAGAATATTTCGCCCATCATCGCTATAGGAACAACGATAATCCCTTCGGTATAGTTCCCGCTGACAATATATTTCAGTATATCGAGGTAAAACATTACCCCTAGAAATACCAGCAATGAAAAGATGATGAAAAACTTCATTGCATCGGCATAAGTCTTTGTACTGCCGCTCTCTTTATTCTTACTAAAGAAAAACGGTTCGTATGCATATCTGAAAGCCTGTGTAAATACGGTAATTATAACAGTGATTTTAATACAAGCTGTATATACGCCCAGTTCGTGGAAAGCCTGTGTCTTATCTTCGAACAGAAAAGGGTAGGTGAGTTGTGCAACTGTCTGATTGATAACTCCGGCAATACCAAGTATCAATAGCGGAAATGAGTATCTTAATATCCTTCTCAGGAGTGCGTTATCGAACCGGAATTTCAATCCCTTCATTGTATTCGGGATCAGTAAAATAAGAACGGCTAATGTCGATATTAAGTTAGCAAGGAAGATATATCCTATACCTATGCCCGGGTGATAATATTTGCTTAATACAAAATCGGGATAGTTTTTGTATACCAACGGACAAATAACAAGGAAAAACAGATTGAAAAATATATTGAAAAATATATATGACAGTTTCAATGTTGCAAACCGCAGCGGACGTTTCTGATACCGCAGATAGGCAAACGGTATTGCCATAAAAGCATCCAGGGCAACCACTATTACCATCATCATGATATGTTCCTTGTGGTCGTAATTCATCAGATCGGCAATCGGACTGATGAAACTGAAGCACAATAGGATAAATAATAATGAAGTCGTTCCTAACGAAATCAGCGATGTGGAATATACTTTCGACGGATTCTCATCCTGTTTGTTCATGAAACGGAAGAAGCCCGTTTCCATTCCGTATGTCAGCAATACAAATGCTAAAGCGGTAAATCCCTGTATATAGCCGACTTTCCCGTATTCGGCAGGGTTTGTAAAGATATATACATGTAGCGGAACAAGACAATAGTTAAGGAATCGACCTAGGATACTGCTCAATCCGTAGATTGCAGTATCTTTTGCCAAACTCTTCATTCCACTTCCAGCCATAGGTATATATTTGGCTACAAAAGTACTAAAATTACTTATCAGTTACAGTTTATCCGTTATAGTTTTTCAGTGATATGAAAATGCATATCGCCCTGTTTTTGCATATATAATTATTATACTGTTATTTACTTAGATAATTACCACGCCAATAGGTGTTTATGCAACTATAAAAAATACAATTACATTACATAATTTCCATATTTAAAATTACCTTTGTATATATTAAACGAATCAAAGAGAAGTCCCATGAACTATTATCACTTATCTATTCTGGTACATCGCCAGGCACTTAGGTATGGAAAAAGAACAGCTTTAAAGTACCGCAATCAGGACGAAAAGAAATGGAAAAATATTTCGTGGAAGAAATTTTCGGAAAATGTAATGAAAGTAGCCTGGGCTATGGCCGAGATAGGTGTAAACGAGGGTGACAAAGTAGCTGTTTATTCGCAGAATATGCCGCAATATCTCTTTGCCGATTTCGCATCCTATGCCAACCGTTGCGTATCGGTACCTATTTATGCAACTTCTTCGCCTACGCAAGTAGAATATATTATCAATGATGCGAATGTGGAACTGCTTTTTGCTGGCGAACAATTCCAGTATAATAATGCATTTAAGGTGCAGCAAAAGGCTTCATCACCGCTGAAAAGAATTATAGTATTCGATAATAAAGTAAAATTCCATCCCGAAGATAAAACTTCAATATATTTCGATGATTTCATCGCTTCGGGAGAAAATTCGAATACAGAAGTTATCGTGCGTGTACGTATGAAGTCGAGACAGGAAAATGATATCGCCTGTATCATATACACTTCGGGCACGACGGGTGAGCCCAAAGGCGTTGTTCTTCCGCATTCATGCTTCCTGCAGGTATTCCGTATACATGACATACGCCTGACCATGACATCGAATAAAGATGTATCGATGAACTTCCTGCCGCTTGCACATATCTTCGAACGGGCATGGACATGCTATGCTATCCATAAAGGGATGACGATAGCGATCAATCAGGATGCAAAGGAGATACAGAAGTCTATACAGCAGGTTCGACCTACTATTATGTGTAGTGTACCCCGTTTCTGGGAGAAAGTATATGCAGGTGTAAATGAGAAGATATCCGATTCGAAAGGATTTATGAAATGGCTGTATACCAATGCTATAAAAACAGGGAAAAGATATAATCTCGATTATAAAAATAATAATATACGCGCGCCATTCGGTACGCGGGTAAAATTCTTTCTTTATAATAATACCGTATTCCGTATTTTGAAGATGGTAGTCGGTATCCAGAACGGGAATGTTTTTCCATGTGCGGGAGCGCCGTTATCGGACTCTATCAATGAATTTCTGCAATCGGTGAATATTCCTATTATTGTTGGATATGGATTAACAGAAACTTCTGCTACCGTGAGTTTTTATCCGGAGAGGGATTTTGTGATCGGCTCCATCGGAACGGTAATGCCGGAAGTGGATGTAAAGATAGACCCTGAAAATAATGAAATACTGGTAAAAGGTAAGACTGTGATGCGCGAGTATTATAATAAGCCCGAAGAAACAGCCAAAGTATTTACCGAAGACGGATACTTCCGTACCGGAGACTCCGGACGACTTGAAGGAAATACTCTGTTCATGACAGAACGTATAAAGGACTTATTTAAGACGGCTAACGGAAAATATATAGCTCCGCAGGCTATAGAAACCAAGGTGTCTGAAGATAAGTTTATCGATATGATTGCCGTTATTGCAGATGAGCGTAAATTTGTGAGTGCTTTAATCGTACCAGACTACAAAGCATTGGAAGAATATGCCGAAACGCACAATATACATTATACTAAAACTGAAGACCTGCTTTCCAATGTAGATATCCTGCGTATGCTCGACGGTCGCATTGAATTGCTACAAGCGAACTTTGCCCCTTACGAAAAGATAAAGAGATACTGGCTTCTGCCCGAACCTTTCACAATGGATGGAGGGGAGTTGACAAATACACTAAAGATCAGACGTAAATTCGTGGCAGAGAAATATAAAGACATCATAGATAAAATGTACAAAGAATAAGTTGACAGCTCTTATTCATTGTCCACTATTGACTATCTATTATCAACTAAATAAATGGCAGGCATATATATACACGTCCCATTCTGCAAAACGCGGTGTATCTATTGCAATTTCTATACCCGCACCGATATGTCGCCTAAAGACGATTATGTATTTGCAATATGTCTTGAAATAGAACTCCGCAAAGATTATCTTTCCGGTGAAATTATAAAAACTATCTATTTTGGAGGAGGGACGCCTTCACAATTATCATATGATAATTTCCGTCAGATATTTGCTGCTATAGCAGATAACTTTGAAATAGCCTCGAATGCAGAAATAACATTAGAGGCTAACCCTGATGATCTTGATTCTGTATATATCGAAACATTGAAACAATTGCCTTTTAACCGCCTGAGTATAGGTATCCAAAGCTTCGATGATAACGAATTGAGATTTCTTAAGCGCAGACATTCTGCCGCTAAAGCTATCGAAGCGGTAAAACGGTGCCAGTCGGCAGGTTATAATAATATCAGTATCGACCTCATGTACGGGTTGCCGAACCAGACAATGGAAATATGGAATAAGAATCTTGAGCAGGCTATTGCACTCGGTATACAGCATATTTCTTCTTATCATCTCATCTACGAAGAGGGCACACGTTTATATAAGCTTTTTAAGACAGGGGAAGTAAAACCTGTGGATGAAGACCTGAGTGTGGAAATGTTTTCAGTGATGATAGATAAACTCGGTGAAGCCGGTTTCGAACATTACGAAATTTCCAATTTTGCTAAGGACGGACTTTATTCAAAGCATAACAGTTCATATTGGTTGGGAGAGAAATATCTCGGCCTTGGGCCTGCCGCTCATTCATATGACGGCCGGAACAGGGCTTGGAATATAGCTTCTATATCCAAGTATATAAAAGGAATAGGGCAGGGTAGTCTTGATTTAGAAACAGAATTTCTTGACGATAATACCCGCTACAATGATTTTATACTGACAGGTATGCGTACCATGTGGGGAGTCGATCTCACGGAATTAGAGAAAAGATATGGAACTGATAAAAAGAATTATTGTTTGAAGAATGTCAGGAAATACATTGATGACGGATTCGTTACTAACGATAATAATATACTCAAGCTAACACGTAAAGGTATTTTCATCTCAGACGGTATAATGAGCGACCTGATGTGGGTGGATAAAACAAGATAAAAAAATAGCTTCAAAATTTCGAAGCTATTTTTTTATGCTGTATATCAATTTTAAATCTTATTCAGCACTTTTTTCTTCTTCAGCAGGAGCGTCAGTTTCAGCAGCCGGAGCCTCTGCAGCTGGTGCAGGTGTTTCAGCAGCTTCTTCAACTACAGGAGCCGGAGTTTCCTCAGCAGCCGGAGTTTCCACGCTTTCTTCTACTGCAGGAGCAGCTTCTGCCTCAGCTTCAGCTTGTGCAGCATTCGCTTCAGCTTTCTTTTGTGCTACAGCATCAGCTTTAGCCTTGTTTGCTGCTTTTTCAGCATCTAAACGTGCTTTTGCCTCAGCTTTCGCCTGAGTTTCATTTTTGTTGATAGCAGCCTGAGTGCCTTTTTCCTTTTCAGCTTTCCATGCTTCAAATTTCTTTTCTGCATCGTCTACTGAAAACGCACCTTTAGCAACACCACCAAGAAGGTGTTTCTTCAATAAAACTCCTTGTTCAGAAAGTATGTTGCGTGTAGTGTCGGTAGGTTGAGCACCAACTTGCAACCAGTACAAAGCCCTATCGAAATTTATAGTTATTGTAGCAGGATTTGTATTCGGGTTGTAAGAACCCACCTTTTCAATAAATTTTCCATCACGTGGAGCTCTGCTATCTGCAATGACGATGTGGTAGAAAGGGTAACCCTTGCGTCCTCGTCTTTGTAAACGGATCTTTGTAGCCATTTTTCTTTCTTTAGTTAATTTTTAATTATACATAATTGTAATTAGCGGGTGCAAAGATAGGAATAAGTTTTAATAAATCATCCGATATTTGCTTTTTATTGCAGTATATATAAAAGAAAAAGGTCAAACTTTTTTAAGTTCAACCTTCTCTTTATATAGTAACAGTTTTATATTAGTAACGTTATGCTAACGATTTAACGTGAGCAGCTAATTTTGATTTTAAATTACCCGCTTTATTTTTGTGGATAACGTTCTTTTTAGCTAATCTGTCGAGCATAGAACATACCGAAGGGTATAGCTTTTCTGCTTCTTCCTTGCTAGTCAGGGTACGGAACTTTCTAACTGCATTACGGGTAGTTCTTGCTGAATATCTGTTTCTCAAGCGTCTTACTTCTGCTTGTCTGATTCTTTTTTCTGCTGATTTGTGATTTGCCATGTTGACTAATCCTTTTTTAAGAGTATTTTATTTCTTTTTATTTGTAGCCCATAGGGGAGTCGAACCCCTCTTTCAAGAATGAAAATCTTGCGTCCTAACCGATAGACGAATGGGCCATCCTGTGGAGTCTTTTCTGTATTATCAGTTCGTTTCTCCTCTCGAATGCGGATGCAAAGGTAATTGATTTTTGATTACATGCAAACTTTTGAATATGTTTTTTTGAAAAATCTTCGTCCGTATTTATTATGCCGTTGATTTTCAATTGTGTTTGTTTTCGTCAAAAAACTAAAATTTTTCATACAGCTATATACTCAGGATTTTTTTGACATGAAATCCTCGAAAAACGAATCCCTGTACATGTTCCCTATAGCAATCTCAAAGTTTTTAATGAAAATGTCGTTATTGTCGAACGATTCTATCTGATTCTTATTAACTATATATGACCTGTTTACCCTCAGAAAAGCGCTTTTAGGCAGCATGTCGTGTATGGTTTTCAGGTTCAGTTTGGTGATTATTCGTTGCCCGTCCAATTGGATGATAACATAATCTTTTAGCCCCTCGATAAAGAGGATATCTTTAAGGTTTACCTTGAAGTATTTCCTGTCTGATTTTACAAAGATATAGTCATCTTCAACATTTTCTACGCTTTTCTTTTCTTCAGACAATAACAGGCTGTGATAGGCTATCGCTTTGTCAACTGCTTTTCTGAACCTGTCGGCTTCTATCGGTTTCACCAGATAGTCTATTGCTTCCACTTCGTAGCTGTCGAGCGCATACTCCGAATATGCCGTCGTGAAAATAACCAATGTATCCTTGCTTATATTTTTAGCAAATTCGATCCCTGTGATCCCCGGCATCTGTATATCGAGGAAGATAAGTTCTACAGGGTGGTTGAGCATATACATGGAGGCCGCTTCGGCGCTGTTGAAACTGTCGAGTAGTTCCAGTTCGGGAATCTGGTCTACCAGATTTTTCATCCCTTTGCGGGCAATAGGTTCATCGTCTACTATTATGCATTTCATAAGTTCTTATTTAGTTGTTATTCATTATTTTAGTCTTATAGAGTAAGTTGAAGGCTGACGGTATAAGTCGTTTCGGCATCCTTTATTTCCAGTGAATAATTATTTCCATATAAAAGGTCGAGTCGTCGCCTTATATTAGCCAGTCCCAATCCACCGACTTTTCTTTGAGAGGGTTTTTTAGGCTTTGAATTTTCACACTCGAAGATAAGCTGTTTATCTTTTACTAAAAAACAGATGTGGACGTAAGAAGTGTTTTCGCTGTCGGAGTTATGCTTTACTGCGTTTTCTACAAAGGGAATAAACAATAGCGGTGGAATTTCTAAATTATCCATATCTTCTTTTTGTTTAATACTAAAGTCGAACTTATCACGACGGGTTTTCTCCAGATCGAGAAACTTTGTCAGGAAATGTATATCGGCGCTCAGCAGTACCTTATCCTGTATGCTGTCGTTTATCTGGTACCTGAGCATATCTTCGAGTTTTACCAATATCTGCGATGATATTTCGGGGTCTTCTTTTACCATTATGTTGGCATTGTTCAGCATATTGAAAAGAAAGTGCGGATTTATCTGGCTTTTCAGGAATTTCAGTTCCGATTCCAGTGTGGCCGATTCCAACATGCTTATTCTGCGGCTGTTGTTCATCCAGTGTTTAAATAGCAGGACTGTTGTGGTTCCGGCGAGCATCAGCCCGATAGTTATTGTCGATGAAATTATACCCAGTAATGCCGATGAATTGGGATTCTCTATCTGGTTTCCGTCATCCGATCCCCAGAAATAATTTTGTAAGATAACAATTTCTGCGATTGTGACCCATACCAAAAGCAACGCTGCTATGAGATAAATAAGCAGCTTGTTTTTCAGAAGCAAACGGGGTACAAGCACGTACATATTAAAGTAAATAACCAGATTGAAAGACAGAAACTGACCGGCCCAGCCATAAACCCTGTCTGAGGTTATAATCATTTCATCGGGCTTGATGAAAAATATACTCATTGTAATTGCAAAAATGATAAATTGCAATAATAAGTGCCTGTAGATTCTATATTTTGGATTTAACAGGAACTCGGGAACTATATCTTTTTTTTCAAGCATTATGCTTTATAAATTTAATTTCAGTTCAATTTTATTTTCTCGCGCAGACAAAGTGTAATTATCTTTGTACAGTAGGTCAAGCCTGTGTTTGATACGCGATATTCCCTCTTCATTCAATTCTTTTAGGGAGCTACTGCATGTAAAAATTAGAATATTTTTATTTGTTTCGAAATGTATTTGGATAAAAGAAACCTCATCCTTTTCTGTCTTATTTACAATGTTTTGAATAAAAGGAATGAATAGCAACGGTGAAACAAATATTTGATTCATATTTTCGACATTTGCAGAAACAGAGAAAGAAAAGTTATCGGAATACAGCTTTTGAAGAGCAAGATAATTATTCAGGAATTTTATTTCCGAACTCAACAGAACTTTATCCCTGCTGCAATCGTATAGCTGATATCTTAGCAGCTGGCTTAGCCTGTATAACATATCCGAAGCCTTTTCCGGCTTGACTTTGACTAATGCAGATGTACTGCTGAGTATATTGAAAAGGAAGGTCGGATTAATCTGGTCTTTAAGTTGTTCCACTTCCGATTGTATATGTATTTTTTCCAGTTCGTTCACCCTTTCGCTTTCCATCATCCAGTATCGTAGTAATACGGTTATCGAGGAGCCGGATATGCATATCAGAGTGAGCATAAAAGTAGAAAAACTATCGATAATCACAGGCAGATTTAAGTAATGTTCGCGACGGTGTCCTGTCCCCAGCAAAGAAAAAGCGACATATTCCATTACGATCTGTACGAGCACTATCATCAAAACAGACAGCGAAAAGAAGATTGCATACTTCAGATATCGTTTTTTTAATAAGAGTGTGGGTACCAGTTTATAGATATTTGTATAAGTTACTGCCAGATAGGTTAGGAAGGCAATGAATGCAATCAGGTATATCCAGTTACCTACATCATCAGCCTTGGCCTCATAATTTACAAATATTTGCTGAGATGAAACGGCTCCCAAAGCAACAAGAAGCAACATATGTCTTAAGAGCCTTAACCGGGGGCTTGCCAGTAGTTTATATAAGAAAGTTTTCTTTGTGTTTTCGAACATATACCGCATACGTTAATAAGCTTCGAATTTAATACTTTATTTTTATTTACAGATAAGAAGTTACCCTCTAGCATTTGCTTAAAAGCTTTTATTTTAGAACTGTAACAAAATTAATTTTAGCGGCATATATGATTTTAAATAATATACCAAACAGGCTTTCAGGTAGATGAACTTCGTCATTTTGTAGACGAAACATAAAAGAGATAAGAAATCAATAGTTTTGTCCGTTAAATCGCATTTTTTGTATATTTATGCTCAAAAATCTTATATACGACGGTAAATAGTCAAAACGCACACACTTATAATATGATAACATTTCTTATAGCGATAGTAATTCTGGTTGGCGGATATTTCATCTACGGTTCGTTAATGGAGCGTATATTCGGTGCCGATAAGAACAGGCAGACACCTGCCTATACCTTGCAGGACGGCGTTGATTATGTACCTATGGGCTGGAGTAAAATATTCCTGATTCAGTTTCTTAATATTGCAGGTCTGGGGCCGATATTCGGAGCTATAATGGGTGCCGTATATGGACCGTCCGCCTTTCTGTGGATAGTCTTCGGTACGATTTTCGGAGGAGCGGTACACGATTATTTTTCGGGAATGATGTCGCTGCGCAATAATGGTATCAGTTTGCCCGAACTCGCCGGAAAATATATGGGCACGGCCTTTAAGCAATTTATGAGGATATTTACCTTGTTTCTTATGGTTTTGGTAGGTGCGGTTTTTATTGCAGGGCCTGCCGGATTACTGGCTAAGCTTACGCCCGAATATCTCGATTTTACCTTTTGGGCGATAGTCGTTTTCATTTATTATGTATTGGCTACTTTATTACCTATAGATAAAATTATTGGTAAAATATATCCGGTATTCGGTTTTGCACTTCTTTTTATGGCTGTCGGTATTGCCGGATCGATTATTTATTACTGCGCTCCGGTGCCTGAAATCATTCCCGCTAATCTGGTAAATATGCATCCTTCGCCGGATAAATATCCGATATTTCCCATGATGTTTATATCGATTGCCTGCGGTGCCATATCGGGCTTCCATGCGACTCAATCGCCTTTAATGGCTCGCTGCCTTAAAAATGAGAAGCTGGGGCGGCGTGTATTTTACGGTGCAATGGTTGCCGAAGGTCTTGTCGCCTTGATATGGGCTGCTGCGGCTATGAGTTTTTTCGGATCGGTTGGGGGCTTGCAATTATTCCTTGCTGAAAACGGCAACAATGCTGCTGTAGTAGTGGATAAAATCACAGAATCTTGGCTTGGCAAAGTAGGAGGATTTCTTGCTATTCTAGGCGTAATTGCGGCTCCCATTACATCGGGAGATACGGCATTCCGCTCGGCGCGCCTGATTGTTGCCGATTTTATTAAATTCGACCAGAAACCACTGAAAAACAGATTATATATTTCTATTCCGTTGTTTATTGTCGGATTTATATTACTACAGGTCAACTTCGATGTGTTGTGGCGCTATTTTGCATGGGCGAACCAGATGCTGGCAACAGCAACACTATGGGTGATAACGGTATATCTGGTAGGTGAGAAGAAGTGTTTCTGGATAACTTTACTGCCTGCCATGTTTATGACAATGGTTGTTTCCACCTATATTTTAATTGCTCCCGAAGGTTTTCAGTTTTCTAATACGGTAGGCTATATAGGAGGGGGAATATGTACATTGCTTTCATTAATTCTGTTCTTTTCATGGAAATATAAAAAGAATAATCTTAAGATTTGAATTAAGATTGTTTAATAAATCATGATAGATAAGTTATTGAATACTCGTCTAAATCATCTACTTTTGCATGGAATTCTACAATTAATGCAGACAGATGAAAAAGATCATTTCGCTTCTCTTCCTTATATATTCGATAAATTCGATTGCTCAGGTCACTTACAGATCTCCGCTCGATATACCTCTTATTCTAAGTGCCAATTTCGGCGAACTCCGCCCCAACCATTTCCATTCGGGAATCGACCTCAAGACGCAGGGCGTTATTAATAAACCTGTATACTCTATTGGTGACGGCTATGTATCGCGTATTTCTGTTTCTCCCTCGGGATACGGCTTAGCCTTATATATAGCACATCCCACAGGGCAGACAAGTGTTTACGGGCATATGGAAAAGTTCGCACCCAAAATAGTGGAGTATGTAAAAGAAAAGCAATATGAGCAGGAAACTTACAGAATCGATTTATCCTTAGAGGCGACAGAACTTCCGGTAAAAGCGGGCGATCTGGTTGCTTACAGCGGTAATACAGGATCTTCCGGAGGTCCTCATGTTCATTTCGAAATAAGGAATACCGAAGATCAGGTGGCACTCGATGCCCTCGAATACTATAAAGACAGAATTAATGATAATACTTCTCCGGTAGTAAAAGGTATAGCGGTATATCCTGTCACAGGAAAAGGTGTCGTAAATAATAGTAATGAACCTTACCGTAAAATAATCGGTGCGGTACAGCCTAAAAAGAAAGGGGCAAAAGTTAAGCCTGATTCGATTCACGTTTGGGGTAAAATTGGTGCAGGTGTATATGCAAATGACCGTATGACGGGAACGAACAATATATACGGGGTCAAAATTGTACGGCTGTCATGCGACGGGAAAGAAATATTCTCATCCGATGTTTCTTCTGTCGATTTCGACAAAACAAGGATGATAAACAGTATGACCGATTTCGATTATTGGTACAGAAAGAAAATATTCTATATGAAATCGTTTATCGAACCGGGAAATACGCTTCAGATTTATCAGGCTGTTGATAATGGATATATCGATATCAACGAAGAAAAGGAATATAAGTTGAAATATGAACTTGAAGATTTATACGGTAATAAAACATCATACAGCTTTAATATATACGGGAAGAAGCAGGATATACCGCAGCAGGAAAATTGCGAACAGATGATGGCTTGGAACGAAGACAACTATTACAATGGCAATATGTTCTCTATCTCCTTGCCTAAAGGCGCATTATATACCGACCTTTGCTTTAATGTAGCACGTACTCCTTCTGCCAATTATAAATCTGCAACTTATAAAGTAGCGGATAAATATGTTCCTTTAGATAAGCCTTGCGAGATGACAATAAAATTGACCAAAGATTCTATGATAAATAAATCCCAATACGGTATTGTACGGATAAACGGTAACCGTGATTCGTGGGTAGGCGGAAAATATAATAACGGTGCTATAACGGCTCGTATCAGGGAACTGGGCGGTACGTATGCCGTCAGCACGGATACGCAGGCTCCGACCATTACGCCTGTCTTACCTGCCAAATGGGTTACTCAGGGTGAAATAAAGATAAGGCTGACAGATAATAAAAGCGGCATTTCATCTTATAGAGGAACGATAGACGGGCAGTTTGTGCTCTTCGAAAACGATGTAAAATCTCCGGTATATTCGTATAAATTCGACCCCAAAAGATTGACAAAAGGAAAAATTCATACGCTTATTTTCACGGCTAAAGATGCCTGCGGAAATGAAAGCAGCTACGAATATGAATTCAAATATTGATTCAGATAGCTAAATCATCTATCAGATCGCGGCTATTCATTCCCTCCAACCCGTATTTTGCAGCGGCCTTATCGCCTGCCAGTCCGTGCATATATACCCCGAGGATAGCTGCATGTTCACTTTTATAGCCGCGTGCCAGTAATCCTGTGATATATCCGGTAAGTACATCGCCACTGCCGCCTTTTGCCATTCCGCTGTTTCCTGTCGAATTGAAGTAGCAACGGCCGTCAGGCATGTATATCATGGTATGCGCACCTTTTACTACGATAATCGATTTGAGATTGGCGGCCAGTCTTTTCACATTATCCAACTTTTCTTCTTCGTTTTGCCATTTCCCGATAAGCCGTTCCAATTCTTTCGGGTGTGGAGTCAGTATAGAACCTGCCGGAATCTTTGGCCTGAGTTTGTAATGTTCCGAAATTATATTCAGGGCATCAGCATCGAGAACTACGGGATTGTAAACTGTATTTAATGTCTGCCGTAAAGCCTCTGTCGTTTCAGTGGATTGCCCCAATCCCGGGCCTATGCCGATAGATGTATATGCCGATAGGTTTGGCGGTAGTTCCGAAAACTGATAACCACTATCAAGGCTTAAAATAACCGATGGGTAGGTTGCCTGAACGGCAAACCTTTCACTTTCGGGTATATGAAGCGTAACTAACCCGCAGCCCGACCGCAAAGCTGCACCTGTAGAGAGAACTGCCGCCCCTGCCATTCCTTTCGAACCGCAAATTAGTAAGGCATGTCCGTATGTACCCTTATGTCCAAATTTACTCCGTTTTAGTTTTATGTTTTCTATCAGTTCCTCTGTTATATAATTGTATCTGGTTTTTGCATTGTTGATAAATTCTTTATCCAGTCCGATAGGTAATATTTTTATTTCCCCGCAATATTCACCCGCTTCGGGAAGTAGCATAGCCAATTTGGGAAATTCTAATGTTAGCGTAATATCAGCTTTGACAATCTTTTGATTTGCATTGCCGAATTCGCTTATCATACCGGATGGTAAATCTATTGATATAACTGTATTTGTTAATGAATTTATTTTATCTATAACCGAAGCCAAAGGCTCTTTCAGTTCTCCTTTTACCCCCGTACCCATCAGGCAATCAATTATAATAGTATCCGTGCCGATATTATCTAACTCTTTATTATTAACTCCGTTAGGCAATCGTTTCAGATTATAAGAACTTTCTTCCGAAAGCTGCTCTTTATCGAAAGGCAGATACACCGAACAGTTATATCCCGAATGATAAAGTATACGGGCAACAGCTAAGCCGTCGCCGCCGTTATTCCCTTTACCGATAATGAAGAAAAGAGGCTGCTGTTTATCGATATTATTGTTTATCCATTGCGCGATAGCATTCGATGCTCTCTCCATTAAATCGACAGAACTTATCGGTTCATTTTCAATGGTATATCGGTCGGCTTCTTTTATCTGAGTACCTGTTAGTATTTTCATAGGAGAATCTTTTAATAGTAAATGACCTGTATCTCTTCTGCTTCGGCAAATTCAACAAGTAAAGATTTCATATAGTTCACTGCATCTACCAACCCTTCTTTCCCATTATATCCATTGAAAAGTGCGAAAAAAGCAGTCGTATTCAGTTCTATTTTTGTACGTTCGTTATCACTTGTGGGAGTACCTATTCCACCTACATTATCACGGTAAACCGGAAGTCCGTCTATATTCATCATGCCGCGCCCGATAGCTTCGTACGGCTCGTTTTCTTTTCCGACACCTAAAGTAAGTACATTGCCTTCTATCTTATCTGCATCGAATCCACCTATCGAATAGCCCGTCTTTATCGAAACCAGATTGATAAGGTCGACCAGCGTATCTATTTGATATAAACCTAACTCCCTGATTATACGGCGGCATAATGCTTCCGCAGAAGGACGATAGCGGTTCGGGTCTTTTCCCAGTTTTTTATAAACTGCCCGGGTAGCAGCAATCACAGGATTTTTCTTTATATCCTCAAGTTGATGATTTGCCTTATATTCATTGATAGAAATATCTATTTGCTCCCATAACTTTTCATTATGAGGTGTATTTTTTACCTTGGCATATATGGCAGCTCCCGCAAAAGCCGAACAAGCATTTTTTATTTCATCCGAAACACATATTGTTATCATTTTTTACCTAAAAATTAAGATAAGAATTTATCAAAGGTACGATTTTTAATAATTGCATATAATCTACCTGTATACATTTCCTGTTAGCCCGATAAATATTTTATCTTTGCACATGTTTTGGTGATGCGAACAGACAATCGTCTCTTTGCATGAAAAGGGAATCCGGTGCGAATCCGGAACAGTGCCCGCTACTGTGGTCTCCATTAATTTTTTTAAGCATTCCTCTTGCCACTGTTCGTAAAGAAACGGGAAGGCGCTTAGAAAAGGAGCAAGTCAGGAAACCTGCCGGACATTAATATTTGCCGAATATTTCCGGGGTCAGGAATGCGGTTATAAACAATCGATAAAATGTCTCAACAAGAGAAAACTTCAAAGAAATTGCACCCTCTGATGTTTGCCGGAACAGGCAGCGATGTAGGTAAAAGTATCATTACATCGGCTTTTTGCCGTATATTTCTGCAGGACGGCTATCATCCGGCACCTTTCAAGGCTCAGAATATGGCGCTTAATTCCTATGCCACACCTGATGGTTTGGAAATCGGGCGTGCACAGGCAGTTCAGGCCGAAGCGGCAGGTATACCGTGCCATACCGATATGAATCCTTTGCTGCTAAAACCTACTACAGATAAAGTCTGTCAGGTAGTGCTCAACGGGAAGCCGACTGGTAACCAGCATGCGTACGAATACTTTAAGAAAGAAGGACGGGAAGAGTTAAGACAGGAGGTATATAGCGCTTTCGACCGCTTGCAAGAAAGATATAATCCCATTGTGATGGAAGGTGCAGGGAGTATATCTGAAATTAATTTGCGGGAAGTCGACCTTGTAAATATGCCGATGGCAATGCACGCGAAAGCAAATGTGATACTGGTAGCCGATATTGACCGTGGAGGAGTCTTTGCCTCTGTATACGGCTCGGTGATGCTGCTCACGGAAGAGGAACGCAAATATGTAAAAGGAATACTGATAAATAAATTCAGGGGAGATATCCGGCTGTTTGAATCAGGTGTGAAAATAATCGAAGATTTATGCGGAATACCTGTTATCGGAGTTGTTCCTTATTACAAAGATATTTATATAGAGGAAGAAGATTCCGTGATGTTGCAGACAAAGAATTTGCAGGCGACACATGGCAAGGTGAATGTAGCCGTTGTTCTGTTACGTCATTTGTCTAATTTTACTGATTTCAATGTACTGGAACGTGATCCCCGGGTACATCTTTATTATACGAATAATACCGATGAAATCGAGAAAGCCGACATTGTGCTTATTCCCGGCAGCAAGAGTACGCTCTCCGACCTCTATGAACTCAGGAGAAACGGCGTGGCTCAAAGTATTATAAAAGCTCATAAAAACGGGGCTACAGTAGTCGGTATATGCGGAGGTTTTCAGATAATGGGGCAGGAGGTATGCGACCTTAATCACGTTGAAAGCAATATAGACCGCTTGCCGGGACTGGGTTTGCTGCCTATTACTACTCAGATGGAGGGAGAGAAAGTTACTCGTCAGGTGCAGTTCTCATTTCTGGATACAGATAGCATATGCGAAGGATACGAGATACATATGGGTGCGACTGTTCCTGTAGAAGATGCAAAAGCATCTCCTCTGAACAATCTGAAAGACGGTAGAACCGACGGCTATTTTCTGAATGAAAAATGCTTCGGTACCTATATTCACGGTATACTTGATAATAGTGCCGTTATAGACTATCTGCTGGCACCTTATGCAGATAAACTTTCGGAAAAAACATTCGATTTCAAGGCTTTTAAGGAAGAGCAATATAATAAACTGGCAGAGCATGTGCGTAAGCATGTAGATATGGATTTGGTATACAGAATAATGGAGGAAGGCGTGGTATGATATTGGGACACGGAGATGATTTGTACGCAGTGGACGGGAAGAAGATAATAAGCAATTTCAGTTCCAATGTATACGGACGGCAGGATATGTCGGCATTACAGGATTATTTGCGCCTGCATATCGATGCTATTCATTCCTATCCTGAACCGGATGCTTCTTCATTAGTAAAGTTATTAGCCAAAAAGCATAATGTTGAAAATGATAATATTCTTGTAACCAATGGTGCTACAGAAGCGATATATCTCATAGCTCAGGCTTTTGCCGGAAGAAAGTCAGCAATATTATCACCGACATTTAGTGAATATGCTGATGCCTGTTCCATAAACAAATATATGGTACAATTAGTATCTTCTTTGAACGAAATAAACGATGATACTGATTTATTATGGCTATGCAATCCAAATAACCCTACAGGGAAGGTAACGGATAAAAATACTTTGAAAGAGTATATAGAAAAGCATCCGCAACAGAATATAATCATCGACCAGTCTTATGAGCATTTTACAAAAAAAGATTTATTTACTGTAGAAGAAGCCATTCAATACAATAATGTAATTTTATTGCATTCGATGACGAAAAGATATGCTATTCCCGGTTTGCGTTTAGGTTACATATCTACCCATGAAGATACATTAGGGTCTATTAAGAAGTACCGTATGCCTTGGTCTGTAAACGGATTAGCTATCGATGCCGGCAAATATCTGATAAAGGAAAATGTTAATAGTATAGATATTGATAACTATCTGAATGAAACCGCACGATTGCAAAACGAGTTAAAAAAAATATCAAGAATAACAGTATATCCGACTGATACTCATTTCTTTTTATGTAAATTTGAAGGAAGGAAAGCCTCGGAACTGAAAACATATCTGATTGAAGAATATGGTATTCTAATTCGTGATGCATCTAATTTTTACGGACTGGACGAATCATATTTCCGTATTGCGACCCAATCTGTTGAAGAGAATAATACATTGATAGAAGCATTAAATAGATGGATATAAATCTGCTCTTTATTTTACTCCCTTTACTACTGGGGTGGCTTGCCGACCGTCTCATTGGCGACCCGTCGTGGTTGCCACATCCTGTAGTGTGTATGGGGAAGGTAATAGCATTTGGTGAAAAGAGGCTCAATAAAGGAAAGAAGAGAATGCTGAAAGGCGCTTTTCTTGCTGTTATCCTTATTGCGTTGAGTTATGCTTCTATTTATTATAT
The DNA here is from genome assembly GCF_000711235.1 of Prevotella sp. 10(H). GTDB lineage: Bacteria > Bacteroidota > Bacteroidia > Bacteroidales > Dysgonomonadaceae > Dysgonomonas. Next base: position 770,365 of record NZ_JOMI01000003.1, read on the forward strand.
TATAAAAGGATTAAATCAGCTCAATCCCTATCTTTCTATAGCTTTTTCTGCAATCATAGTATTCTATTGCCTTGCAGGGAAAACGTTGGTAAAAGAAGTGAAGAACGTATTTATTGCAGTCGATTCTTCCGTTGAAAAGGGTAGGATACAGGTCTCTCGTATTGTCGGTCGTGATACTTCAAATCTTTCCCCGCAGCAAATTCGTGCTGCAGCCTTGGAAACATTATCAGAAAACCTAAGCGACGGAGTTATTGCTCCGCTTTTCTGGTATATGATTCTGGGAGTGCCCGGCATGTTTGCCTATAAGATGATAAATACCCTTGACTCGATGATAGGGTATAAAAATGAACGGTACATGCAATTTGGTTGCTGGGCTGCACGTATCGACGATATCGCCAATTATATACCCGCCCGTTTAACTTCATTATTGATGATTATTGTAAGCGGCAAATTTTCTCTATTTTTATTCGTTGAGAAATATGGACGGCAACATGCCAGTCCAAATTCGGGATATCCGGAAGCTGCCCTTGCGGGTATATTAAATTGCCGGTTTGGTGGTCCTAACGTATATTTCGGGAAAGTGGTCGATAAACCTTATATAGGCTATCAGGATAAAGAGTTGACTTCTGCAGATATGCGAACTGCAGTATCAATAAATATACGGGCAGAATTACTCATGCTTATTTTAGTAATGATAATCGAAGCGGTTTACTATATAAATTTCAAAATGCTATGAGAATATATACCAGAGGAGGTGATAAAGGGAAAACCGGAATTTTCGGCGGACAGCGTGTCGATAAAGACGATATCCGTATCGAAGCAAACGGCACGATCGATGAACTGAATGCATCTATCGGTGTTGTACGCGCTTATTTGCCTGCCAATCATGAATGGCAGCAGCTTCTGTTCAAAATACAAACGGAAATAATGACGGTTATGTCGCAGGTGGCTACACCTTCCAATATCAGAGAGACCAACATAAATGTACTGGACGAAAATCTGGATAAGTTCTGTGAAGAACAAATGGATAAAATGACAGAAGAAATGGGGCCGAGCGAATCTTTTATTTTGCCGGGAGGCACGCTGGTATCTTCGCAATTACAATTATCCCGCACAATAGCACGCCGTGCCGAAAGGCGCTTGTGGGCATTGAATAAACAGGACGAAGTGCCTGCTTCGGTGATGCGGTTTATCAACAGGTTGTCCGATTTGTTTTTTACAATGGCACGCTATGAGATGTATAAGGCAGGTAATATAGAAGAACGATGGAAAGATTTCCTGTATAAAAGAAAGAAAAATAACAATGGCTAAGCGAATTATCCTTATAACCGGAGGTCAGCGCTCAGGTAAAAGCAATTATGCCCAAAAACTGGCTTTATCGGCTTCCGACAATCCTGTATATCTGGCTACATCGCGGATATGGGATGAGGAGCATCGTAGGCGTATTGATCGGCATAAGGCCGAGCGTGGTGAAGAATGGATAAATATAGAGGAAGAAAAAGAATTAAGTATACATGATTATACAGGCAAGATAGTACTGGTCGATTGTATTACCTTATGGGCTACAAACTATTTTTTCGATTTGCAATCTGACGTACAGGCTGCTTTGGATGCCCTGAAAAGAGAATTTGACAAGCTTATCGGACAAGATGCACAATTCATTTTTGTTACCAACGAAATAGGCATGGGCGAAATGTCTCAAAACGAGCTGCAGCGCAAATTTGCCGATCTGCAAGGCTGGCTGAACCAGTATATCGCTAATAAATCGGATGAAGTTTACCTGATGGTATCGGGTATTCCCGTAAAAATAAAATGTTAAAAATATTTGATTAAATAATCCTAATACTATTGGATTTTTAGTACCTTTAGATGCTCAATAGAGTTTCTATTAATAGAAATATGTACTAGCAAGAGATTGCGGACAACCTACAACCTTATATAAATTCCTCATTATTTAATAATTTACAGACAAACTATGGATATAATAGATATCGCTACACTTAGGCTTGCCAACCAGCAGCTGGTGAATACTAAATTCAAAACTCCCCGTGAAATAGTTTCGTGGATGGGCGCTATGCAGGCTCAGGATTTCAGCATGGCTAAATGGGGTATCGGAGTACGTTTACCGGGCACTACCGATAAACAGATAGAAGAGGCTGTGAACAATGGAGATATTATACGTACACATATCCTGCGGCCTACATGGCATTTCGTGTCCCGGGACGATATTCACTGGATACTCCAGTTAAGCGCTCCAAGGGTAAGACTTGCAGCACGATCGGTCGATAGGGAGCTCGGTCTTACTGACGATGTGTTGATAAAAGCTCATTCTATTATATGTAAATCATTGGAAAAAGAGCCGAATCAAACCCGTCCTGAGCTGGCTAAAGCGCTGGAAGAAGCACGTATAGTACTGAGCAGCCGCCGGATGAGCCATATTATGTTTCATGCAGAACTGAATGGTCTGATATGCAGCGGCACCTTAAGGGAAAAGGTTCAGACTTATGACCTTTTAGAACGGAAAGTGCCCAAAACCGAGGTGAATAATCTCAATGAAACTTTATACAGACTGGCTTATAAATATTTCCAAAGCCATGGCCCGGCTACTCAGCAGGATTTTATCTGGTGGTCGGGATTGACAGGGACAGAAGCAAGAACAGCACTGGCTCTTATAAAGCCTAATTTTGTATTTCAGACGATAGGTAACCAGACATATATATTTCACCAAACATCTTTAGACTATAAGCATAAGGAGGATATGGTACACTTTCTTCCTGCATTCGATGAATTATTAGTGAGTTACAGAGACCGGAAAGAAGCACTGTCTGTAGAACATCACAAAAAAGTAATTACCAAAAATGGTATTTTCAGACCGGCTGTCTTTCACAATGGCAGGGTAATAGGTCTGTGGAAAAGAACAGTTGGCAAAGATGGAATGGTAATAGATACCGATTACTTTTCTTCTCCGGAAAGATCTTTGCAAAACCTTATAAAAAAGGCTTCTGCCGATTATGAAATCTTTATGAAGTAATCAGTTACTCACATAAACCATATAGAAAACCAGGGTTGCATAAAGAGCTGTAATTAATATGATCATGAGAGTATTTATCATGATCAGGGCAAATGATATTAGTCCTGATAAGAATCTGCTTTCCCCGTAAAATTTGTAGCAAGCCTTGAAGAAGTAGAATGTTATATATAATATCATTATTGTCCAAAACCATTTATTAAGGCTATCGATACCAATCCAATTACATATATTGCTCAGTATTATGCAGATAGTGACAGAAAATAAAACCACTGAGAAGAAATGTAAGGTAAAGACTCCGCTGTCGAAATAATACCGCTTCTTCTTATTGTGGAGCAGCCACAACAGGAAAGCAAAAATAGGCATATACACAAAAAGGGTTTTCGGGATATTGTGTATGAAATATTCTACAGCCTTTTGCTTCATATGCTTATCATTGGATTTTTCAATTGCCGCCATACCTATCTTGTATGGAAGCCCGTCAGGAGAAATGATCTGATCTTCCTGAGAGAGTGCTCTGTATGTGGAATCCAGCTTTGATGCGGTAATTTTATCTTTTGGATTTGCTGCGATCAAGCTGTCTTTATTGCGCATGGCCTCATCTATTTCTGCCTTAATGATTACTTGTTCACCTTTAGGCTCAGGATCGGGTAGGACAGACGGTATAAAAAAAGCAAGGAAACTGATAAATATATAAAGCGTGAACGGATTCACATATGCCTTGCGCTTTCCGTTCATAAACTCAATAGAAAGCCTGCCCGGATATAGAAACAGATATTTGATAGTGCGCCAGAACGAACTGTCGTAATGTAGGAAATCGGAAACAAAATGGGTAAACAAATGATGAAAAGACTGACGGCTTTCGCTGTTTTCCTGACCGCAATGGGGACAATAATGCTTATGTACAAACGAGCCGCAATTCAGACAGGTTTTACTTTTCCTTATTTTATGTTTAGCCATCTTTATATCAATAAATCAGTTAGACATTTATAAAAAATAAGAGAGCTGATTATACTGTTTATTATTCCGTTACAATTTCAATGCCTAATTCTTCTTCGGGTTCGATAAATAACAGACCGGGATAGTTTATAATAGCCGTTTTGCCATCCATAGAGAATGTTGCCTTATCGTTGCTTATACTTTTAATTTTTGTAGGAAAATGATATCTTACAATCATTTGTCCTTGAGAGAATAATCTTTTGAATGAAGTTGACATCGTTTCATCTAAATTGCCTGATGATCCATCAGCATTTTCTTCATCCAAAGGTTTTTCATCCTTTGTATCGGAAACAATTACATTCCTTTTTAGCGTTTTTCCATCCCATGTAAAAGGGGTGTGACTGAAATAATCGTTAGAAAATAGTTTGGGATTTTTACCTTGCTGTACTTTTATGTAATTCTGTAATTTATTCATTGAATTAAAAGCGTCGGATAAAGACTGAACATCTTTGAAATCCCCATAAATCGATATTTTGAAAGTTTGTTGTTCCTTACTGCTCTCCATCCGCATAAATAAAGGTTCTATATTCTTTATATCCTGCTCTAATTCGGGTGATATCGTTTTCAATGTGTCTTTCAGCAGTTCAGAGAAAGATATCAGTGTATCTTCCGGCATTTTACCGTTCATATCCACAGATGATTTTCCCGATAAGGCCATAAACTCGCTTGCATCTATAGCTGTCTGATACTTTACGCTGCCGTTCTCCATAAAATAAATATCTTCATAGACTGAACAACTGCTGATAAATAAAGTAGCTAAAAATAAAATGATGTATGTAATTTTTTTCATAGTCAGATAGTTTAAAATATCCCCTTCGTTATGTTCAAACAAAGGGGATTATAATATTATATTTATTCAAGATATGTATAGCCGTAAAGACCAGAACGATAGTTGGATAAGAATTCTTTACCTTCTTCTACAGTTATCGAACCCTTCTTAACACTGCTGGTAACCCATGTTTCCACAGTGCGGACAAGTTTCTTGGCATTATATTGTGCATAATCCAAAACTTCGGCAACAGTTTCACCGTCGATCATCTGTTCTATTTCATATCCGTTTTTGTCTACGGAAATGTGAACGGCATTGGTATCACCAAACAGGTTATGTAAGTCACCTAATATCTCCTGATAAGCTCCTACAAGGAATACTCCGAGATAATACGGTTCGTTCTTTTTCTTTGTATGTACAGGCAGATAGGACGACTGATTTCCGTTAGAGATAAAATTATCTATCTTACCGTCAGAGTCGCACGTTACATCCTGCAAAGTAGCCGTTCTGTCCGGTTTCTCGTCCAGTCTGTGAATAGGTATTATGGGAAATACCTGATCGATAGCCCATGAGTCGGGTAGGGACTGGAACAAAGAAAAATTACAGAAGTATTTATCCGGCAACAATTTAGATAACTGTTTCAATTCTTCCGGCGCATGTTTCGCCCGGCCTGCAATATGAAATATTTCGCGGGCAATGGAGAAGTATAAACGCTCTACCTGAGCCCTTGTTTTCAGTGCTAATAACCCAAGACTGAACAGGTCTAACGCCTCTTCACGTATTTGCTGGGCGTCGTGCCAAGCCTCGAGCATACGCGTCTGGCTAAGATTATCCCATATATCATAAAGTTCACGAACCAGTTCGTGGTCGTCTTCCGATATTTCTTCATTTTCATCCCATTCGGGTAATGTAGCGGTTTCCAATACTTCGAAAACAAGTATGGAATGGTGTGCTGTTAAGGAGCGGCCCGATTCGGTAATAATATTCGGATGAGGGATGTCATTCTTGTCCGCTGCATCTACCATGGTGGCAATAGAGTCGTTCACGTATTCCTGTATGGAATAGTTCACGCTGCTTTCGTTGTATGACGAGCGAGTACCGTCGTAATCGACGCCCAGTCCACCGCCTATATCCACAAATTCCACTTTAAAGCCCATTGTATGCAGCTGTACATAGAACTGTGCAGCTTCACGCAGAGCGGTTTTAATACGGCGTATTTTCGTAATCTGGCTACCGATATGGAAATGAATAAGGCGAAGCGAATCCTGCATATTTGCCTTTTCAAGGTAAGATAGAGCTTCCAACAGTTCGCTCGAATTCAGTCCGAATTTGCTGCCGTCACCTCCCGATTCTTCCCACTTGCCGCTTCCCGAACTAGCCAGTTTAATGCGGATACCTATATTCGGTTTTATTTTCAGCCGTTTAGCTATCTTGGCAATGAGCGGTAGTTCATTCAGTTTTTCCACCACAATGAAAATGCGCTTGCCCATTTTCTGTGCCAGCAATGCCAGTTCTATATAGCTTTCGTCTTTATATCCGTTACATATAATAAGGGAATCTGAGTCGGTATTGATAGCGATAACGGCATGAAGTTCAGGCTTAGAACCGGCTTCTAGCCCGATATTGAACTTCTTCCCATGACTGATAAGTTCCTCAACTACAGGGCGCATTTGATTCACCTTTATGGGGTATATGATATGATTCTGTGCCTTATACTCGTACTCCTCAGCTGCCAGTTTGAAGCAGGTCGATATTTTTTCGATACGGTTATCCAAAATATCGGGAAATCGAATAAGCACAGGCACCGATACATCACGAAGTTGCAATTCGTCCATCAGTTCCTTTAAATCAACAGCCACTCCGTCTTTGCGAGGAGTTACGACAACGTTACCTTTCTCGTTGACAGAAAAGTAATTAATTCCCCATCCCGGGATGTTATACAGCTCGGATGAGTCTTCGATGCGCCATTTTCTCATTCTTCTAGTTAAGTGATAAAAAATTATTTAATAGATAAAAAAGTTGTGATCCGTGCATTGGCCGGGTCTTTTGCATCCTCGCCATATACATCGAAATCAGCCAAGTATCGTCTGTCGATATCCGATTGCCAGATGTGCGCCCACGTCCTGCCCACTGCGTAAGGCAGTTCACCTTCGGATATGTATTTGTAATATTTACTTTCGGGGATTTGCTTAATAGTCAGGCTTAAGTTGGTAGGGATGCTTTCCGCATCGGTTACCTTATAGCCTATGACTGTAGTATACTCGCCTGTATAGTCGCTTTCGTAGTCGGTATAGATGCAATATATATCATCAGATACCTTGTTTGGCAGCGACTGTATGATGCCATTTCTGAAAAAAGCCTGCCACAGTTTCACAATATCATCTTGTGATTGGTGATTTTGATTGGTAGTCCTGACGGAAATACCTACCACTGTAAACTTATCCAGAGTGACCTCTTCGTATTTCATTCCTTTTCTAATATTTTAGTAACTTCGGCGATATAGAGATAATGGAAATCTTTTTCTGCATACCATTTGTTAATCAAATGCTTATCAAGAAATGCGCTTTCGTGGATAGGCTGAACGAAAAGTTTTTTCGCAAAAATCACTTTCTCTGCTTCTTCAAAGTAAGGAATATCATTATCCTTTGCAACGGATAAGCCTGTTTTAGCAATCTTATCTTCATCCCTGCCAGAAGCTTTTCCCAGATATGCAAGCGCCTTTTTATGGCTTTCATCAAAGAAAGTCAACGACAAAGTATCGCTATTGTCTACAAACTCTTTTGTATACCTCTGTGGTCTTATAACGATGAAAACGACCTCTTTGTTCCACATCACGCCGAAACCACCCCAACTGGCTGTCATCGTATTCACTGTGCCGTCGTTTTTGGCAGCGGAAATCAGCATCCATTTGTCTTTAAGTTCAAATGGGTTTGAAAGATAGTTTTTTATATTCGTTTCTTTAAACTTTTCCATTATTTAATTATTTGTTCTTTCATTGAATTGAGGTATTTCATAAAAGTAAATACTCTCACCTTTTTCATTATATTCTTTATTTTCAGCTTCTACCCTGAATATAATATAGGGTTTATCTGTCTTTTTTGTAGGATTGTCTACCTGAAGTACATATCCTGCTATTTCAGAAATTCCTTTCCCCATAAAAACATCCACCCGTTTGATTGAATTTATTTTCAATGGTTCTTCATCGGCGAAAACCTTTACATCCAGATTTTCGGGAGCAATAGATATATCTACCTGTCTTTCGGCTTCGGCTTTATTGAGATATACTTCTTTAGAATAGGAAATATATTTTGTTACACTCATTGGCCTGAAGTAAACAAAAAGGCCGCTAGACCCGCCAAATTCTTGAAAGACCGTAGTACCGTAAGTTTCCAGTTTATGATATCGCGGATTGATAGTAAGGTCTCTGTCTGCTATTATATTCCAGCCCCAGAACTCAAGTCGCATATCTTTTTCAGGTACTCCATTCGAACGGGGGTATTCTTTGAACCGCATGGCGAATAAAGAAGTATATTTTCCTTTTTTCACGCCCTTTAGTGTATAATATCCATCTTTATCCGTATAAGTTTCGTAAGCAGTCGAAAAATCAGGATAATTCAGCTTTACTATACTGCTATCGATCGGATTCCCGTCAAAATCGGTCACCCGGCCTGATATGGTGATTGTTTCCTGAGCATTAATATAGCCGATAAGGTAAGAGAATAGTAGGGTAAGGATAATCTTTTTCATTTTTTTTATTTTAATCCAATTTTAACACTGCCAAAAACGCTTTCTGAGGCACTTCCACATTTCCTACTTGCTTCATTCGCTTTTTACCTTCTTTCTGCTTTTCCAATAATTTGCGCTTACGTGAAATATCACCACCGTAACACTTAGCTGTTACATCTTTACGTACCGCTTTGATTGTTTCGCGGGCAATGATTTTTGCCCCTATAGCGGCCTGTATGGCGATATCAAACTGCTGGCGAGGTATGAGTTCTTTCAACTTCTCACACATACGGCGACCGAAAGTCACAGCATTGTCGATGTGTGTCAGTGTAGAAAGTGCATCGACCGATTCACCGTTGAGCAGGATATCGAGCTTAACCAGTTTTGCTTCGCGGTAATCGTGCATATGATAATCGAACGAAGCATAACCTTTCGATATACTTTTCAGTTTATCATAAAAATCGATAACAATTTCGCCCAATGGGATATCGTAGATAATTTCTACGCGGTCGCCCGATATATAATCCTGTTTGATAAGGATACCGCGTTTACCGAGACAAAGCGTCATAATCGGCCCAATGTATGCCGTATTGGTTATCACAGAGGCACGTATATATGGCTCTTCAATATAGTCGATGAGTGTTTGGTCTGGTAATCCGGCAGGATTATGCACTTCCTTCGTATTCCCTTTCTTATCGTGTACAATATATGATACATTAGGTACGGTAGTTATTACATCCATATTAAACTCCCTGTCGAGACGCTCCTGTATAATTTCCATGTGCAGAAGTCCGAGAAATCCGCAACGGAAACCGAATCCCAACGCTACGGACGATTCCGGTTGGAATGTCAGTGAGGCGTCATTTAGCTGAAGCTTTTCAAGCGATGCACGCAAGTCTTCGAAATCTTCACTGTCAATAGGATATACTCCGGCGAAAACCATCGGCTTTACTTCTTCAAATCCATCGATTGCCTCTTTACATGGATTTTTTACATGGGTGATTGTATCGCCCACCTTGACTTCCTTAGAAGTTTTTATACCGGATATTATATAACCTACATCCCCGCAGGATACTTCACTTTTAGGTGACATTTCGAGTTTCAGTACACCTATTTCGTCAGCATCGTATTCTTTCTCGGTAGCAAAGAATTTAACGCGGTCACCCTTTCTGATTGTACCGTTTACAACTTTGAAGTATGCAATTATACCACGAAAAGAATTGAAAACGGAATCAAAAATGAGAGCTTGCAACGGAGCCTCCGGATCTCCTTTTGGTGCAGGGATACGTTCTATAATGGAATCGAGGATGTCATAGACGCCTTCACCTGTTTTCCCGCTGGCACGGATAATTTCGTCACGTTTTACCCCGAGTAATTCAATAATCTGGTCTTCCACTTCATCAGGCATAGCGCTTGGAAGGTCTATCTTATTAAGGATAGGAATAATCTCCAGATCATTTTCAATAGCCATATACAGGTTGGAAATTGTCTGCGCCTGTATTCCCTGTGCTGCATCCACAATAAGTAATGCGCCCTCGCAGGCAGCAATAGAGCGTGAGACTTCGTATGAAAAATCGACGTGTCCGGGAGTATCAATCAGATTGAGTATATATTTTTCACCCTTGTACATATATTCCATCTGTATGGCATGGCTCTTAATGGTAATACCGCGCTCGCGTTCCAGATCCATATTGTCGAGCACCTGTGCCTGAAGGTCTTTCCCTTCGACGGTTTTTGTGTATTCTAAAAGCCTGTCTGCCAGGGTACTCTTACCGTGGTCTATATGCGCAATGATGCAGAAATTTCGTATTTTATTCATCTATATAATTTGGTTCTTTTATTACTCTTCAAACCGGAATAGATATACTACCCCAAATTAGAGTGCAAATATACAAAAGATATGTCAACTTTTTAGCATCGGAGAGCGCAAGGTTAAAGCAAAGCAGCGATTTTTAATTTTTGCTTTACCTGTTTTGTTTTCTCTGAATAAATATGTTCCTTTGTATTACCACATCACATACATTATTCCCTTCAACCCTTCTTCTCTCAATTTTTGAAAATGATACTTCTCGATGTATGTTCTATACGCCATAATTCAATATGAATTAATATATTAACTTTTATGCAACATGAAAACAAAAGATAATTTTTATATCATAACCGGAGGTCCCGGTGTAGGTAAAACCACTCTATTAAATGAACTGGAATCGCGGGGATATAATTGTGTTCCCGAAGTCGCACGTAATATTATAAAAGAGCAAATAAAATCGGGTGGGAATGCATTGCCATGGGGTGATACACGACAGTATTCCGATTTGATGCTTTCATGTTCTATTAATGATTTTATTCGTCTTTCTGATAAAGAAGATATATATATTTTCGATAGGGGGATTCCTGATACCTACGGATATGAAGTATTAATGCATTTCGAAATGGATGAAATATTGAAATCAGCTGTTGAACAATATCGATATAATATGACGGTGTTTATATTACCTCCGTGGAGAGAAATATATGAAACGGATAACGAGCGGAAGCAGGATTTTCAAACGGCTATCGATACTTACCAAATCATGATAAAGATTTATAAAGAATTAGGATATAATCCCGTCGAAGTGCCGTTGTTACCTATAAAAGAAAGAGCAGATTTTGTCCTTGAAATTTTAAATCCGAAATAATTCAATCCAAATACATTTCCCTCATTTTCTGAATATCCACATTTAATACCTTTGTCAGGTAATTTTCTACCGAGCCATGGTCTTTTTTAATCCTATCCAGCCCGGCCTGCAAAAATTCAGTCTTTACTTCAAATAAGGAAGCAATGGCCGGATATTGGGCTTTATAACTTGCGTATTTGTTGGCCAGATATACGTTAGATAAAAGGTAATCTTTTATAATTGTCTGTTCGTCGACACCCACTGCAGAAAGAACCAATGCTGCGCCCATTCCCGTACGGTCTTTACCAGCCGAACAGTGGAACATGAGAGGCGCTTCTTTTTCATCCTGCAATAGCCTGAAAAACTCTCTGTATTGATTTATACATGCCGAATCGGTAACGAGAAGTACATTCATATCCATCATCATCTGATCTGCCTGTTCCGGTTTTATTTTATCTATTCCCTCTTTTACAGCGGCCATCAGGTCGCCCGGATTGATTGACAAAGGATAATTCATCTTTACTGAAGACGGATTTTTATCAGGTGCCTGCTGCGTCTCTTCTTCCGAACGGAAATCGACTATCGAAGTCAATGGAATCGAAGCTAGATAATTCAAGTCGGCATCGGTAAGGTTGTGTAGATCATCCGAACGGAATATTTTACCCCATTTTACATATTTGCCATCTGTTGTTTTATAGCCTCCCATATCGCGAAAATTATAACCGCCTGTCATCGGCAGATGCCTGTCAGAAACGATTGCCTTACCCTTTTCGGTTTCCACTTCAAAATATGATCGGGCATCATCAGGAACATTTAACGGAAAAGTACCGCTGTCGACACCTTGTGCTATGGGCTGCGAAAAATCTATGTTGTTCACAGATGTTCCTCCATAAAGAGCCCATTTCCCCTGCGTATAAATTTGCAAGGTTGCAGCTTTATCTGATTTGCTCCTTATAATAGATACATCTTTCGATATGTCTTCACCGGAGTATTCCGCCTTATTTTGAGTTGTTTTTTTGTCACATGAGGTTGCAATGAGGGATGTCAGAACCATTGATGTAATTATTTTTTTCATTTGTCAAGTATATTTTCAATATGCAAAAATACGCTGTATTGTTTTAGAAAACAAGATAATAATATAATTTTAGGTATTCATCCTGAATTTCTTAACTAATTCATTGTGTTGTAAACACTCAATGTCAAAAAATGTAATAAAAGGTTAAATAGTAAATACTTATTAAACCTCATGGTTAAAATAGAATCTAAGATTCATGAAACATTTAAAAATGACATTATGAAAAGATTATTATTATCATTAGCTATAATAGCGTGTATATCGTTTAATGCATCGGTAAGTGCGCAGGACGCAGCAAAAGGCCGTAAAGGTAAATTTGATTTCAAGAAAGAACTTAATCTCACTGCTGAACAGCAACAAAAGATGGAGTCTGTAAACAAAGATTTCAAATCAAAACTTGCAGACCTAAAGAGTAAATCTGACCTTTCGAAAGATAACAAGATGGCTAAAGTAAAGGAATTGCGGGAGCAGCATCAGGCTTCTGTAAATAGTATCCTTACCCCTGAGCAGCAGGCCAAGATTAAAGATATGAAAGCTAAAAGAGGCGACAGAAAAGGTAAAGGCATGGCTATGAAAGGTAAAAAAGATGGTCGTGATATGAAAATGAGAGCCGATAAAGGTCAACGTATGAAAGGGCTTAATCTTACGGACGATCAAAAGCAAAGAATCAAAGCTTTGAATGAAGATTTCAAAGCTAAATCAAGAGAATTGGCAAAACAGCACCGTGAAGAACTAAATAAAGTATACACTCCCGAACAGCAGGCCAAACTGAAAGAGTTCAGAAAAGATTTCAATAAAGACGGCCGTTTTGCATACCATGCCCATGGTAAAAGAGGCTTGGGGAAATTGGATGAAGCAAGTAGAAACAAACTCAAATCATTAAAAGAAAATTTTGAGAAAGAAAAAAGCGCGGTAGAGCGTAGCCGTATTGCTCCGGATGCACAAAAACAAAAAATAGCAGACCTGCGGCAGAATTTCAGAAAAGAACGTCAGGAAATATTTAAGGGAGCACGTAAGATGCAACAAAGTAAACCAGTATAAAATACATTTATTATATTGAAGAAAAGGCCGTCATGTACGGAATAGCCCTTTTAAGGAGTAATAGTCTGTATATCAGATGTAAATATTTGTGATTTTTGCCTTATCCTGCATAGATGCCTACACAAGGGCTTGGTTATTACTACATTTATATGAATGCAAATATACAGTTTGTTTTAATTAAAAACCGATAAATGAAAGACTTCTAAATCTTTTCATTTATCGGCTTTCTGCCTTATTCGAATAAGTTTATTTATCTACACTGTAATTTATTCTTCATTTTTTGATTATATATTTTAATTATACCCCTATTTTATATATCTCGAATCTTTTTTAATTCAATTGAACTTATTTTCTCTCTGTATTCATAATGAGTTAGCAGTCTAATTTAACCCTAGTATCTTTTTTGCATAGCATAATTATCGTTTAATATTTTTTTCATATAAAAACAATTATTTACCTTTGCACCAGATTTTGGTGTCATAATTCCGCAACTTCGGAAAAGTGATGAAAAGGGAATCAGGTGTAAATCCTGAACAGACCCGCTGCTGTAAGCTCCGCCAAAGTCTTTGAACAATACTCAAAACCACTGTTCAGTAATGAATGGGAAGGGCGTTCAAAGATGGAGTAAGTCAGAAGACCTGCCAAGATTGATTAGTTTAAAGCTTTCGGGAAATAAAGCTGAAGAACACTGAAAAGAAATCAATCTTTATAATTACATCAGGTATACTGATTTCTTATTCACTCAATCTTCAATTTACCATTTTCAGTAAGCTATTTGATAACGATCATTTAGCAAAGAATGTATTTGTTTAACACTAAAAAGCTCAATTCAATAGTCTTACTATTGATTCTTTCCCAATTTGCTTATACTCAAAGTAAGTTGGACAGTCTTCAACACCTCAAAGAAGTTGTAGTAACCGCTAAAACATTTAATGAGGTTATCCCTGCTCAAAAACTTACAGGGGACGATCTGAAAGCCTTAAATAGCTTCTCTGTTGCCGATGCAATCCGTTATTTCTCGGGTATACAAGTTAAAGATTATGGCGGTATCGGAGGGCTTAAGACTGTAAATATTCGCAGTTTGGGAACTCATCATGTCGGTGTTTTCTATGATGGCATACAACTCGGAAACGCTCAAAACGGGCAGATAGATTTAGGGAAATTCTCACTTGATAACATGGAGGAAATATCGCTGTATAACGGGCAAAAAAGCGATATTTTCCAACCGGCTAAAGATTTCGGGTCATCAGGGTCAGTATATCTGCGTTCGAGAACGCCACGATTCATGCAAGGAAAGAACTTCAATCTTAAAGCTACAGTTAAAACAGGTTCGTTCGATTTAATCAACCCTTCGATTCTTTACGAGCACAAAATAAACAACAATATAAGCGCATCATTTAATACCGAGCTGATAAATTCATCGGGAAAATATAAATTCCGGTATAAAAGGGTTTACCCGGGCACGAATCAAGTGATGTATGACACTACAGCAGTAAGAAAGAATGGAGATATATTTTCATTTAGAATAGAAGGTGGTTTGTATGGTAATATTCCCGATGGCTTTTGGAAAGTAAAACTTTACTATTATGACTCAAATAAAGGAATTCCCGGGGCTATAGTTAATAACCGGTGGCTCAACTCACAACGTCAATGGGACAGAAGTTTTTTCTCACAAGGATCGTTCCAAAAAAACATTTCAAAAAAGTATGAAATGCAGGCCAATATAAAATATGCCTATGATTATATGCATTATCTCAATCCGGATACCACTCTAATGTTGATTGATAATACTTTTCGCCAAAAAGAAATATATGCGTCTTTAGTCAACAAATATTCCATAATCAAGAATTGGGATATATCACTCTCCACAGACATTCAGTATAATACCCTAAACTCAAATATGGCAGGTTTTGTCTTTCCGAAGAGAGTCTCTACTTTGATTGCAGCTGCAACGGCTGTGGAACTTGGAAAAGTAAAAATGCAAGGTAGTATTCTCGCAACATTTATTGATGAGAAGATAAATTCGGGAAATACAGCAAGGGATGACTCTGTTAAAGCCGCCCCTAACAAAAAAGAATTTACACCAGCCTTTTTTATCTCCTACAAACCCTTTCGAAATAAAAACTTTAATATAAGGGCTTTTTATAAAAAAATCTTCCGAATGCCGACATTCAACGACTTGTATTATACAGATATTGGTAATATAGCTCTGAAGCCCGAATTTACACATCAATATAATGTCGGATTCCAGTATAGCAAATCATACAATAAAGGGTTAGTGAAACAATGGCAATTACAGGCAGATACGTACTACAATGAAGTCACAGACAAAATTGTCGCTGTCCCAAAAGGAAGCGGACAGTACCGATGGATGATGATCAATCTGGGATATGTGGAAATACGGGGACTTGAGGCTTCCTCTTCCGGCACTTTCCGATTACCTTCCGATATTTTATTAAATCTTAAACTTGCTTATACGTATCAGAAAGCGCAGGATTTCACTAAACGAAAAAGTGAAGAGTTACAGAAGCTGACGTACGGCGGACAGATACCTTACATTCCATGGCATAGCGGTTCGGTAATTACCAGTGTAACCCATAAATCCTGGCAACTCAATTATAGTTTCATCTATGTAGGCGAACGTTACCATAGTTCTGCAAATATCAGGGAAGATTACGAACAACCTTGGTATACACATGATATGGCAATCATTAAGAATTTCAAATTTAATAAAACGAATATGCGTATTGCTGCTGAGATTAATAACCTGTTTAGTCAGGATTATGAAGTCGTACTGAACTATCCGATGCCAAAGCGCAATTATAAGATTTCCTTAACAATCGAATTATGAAAAAGTCAGTTCACTTATTAATGTTTGTTATCACATTTCTCTTTATTGTTACCGGATGTAGAGACGATGTGGAAATAATTCTTTCAGAGGAAGAGATTATAGGTAAACCTCAAGAAGTAATTGGATATAAGGGGTTTTATTTACTTAATGAAGGAAATATGGGGAGTAATAAATCTACTCTTGACTACTATGATTTTTCAACCGGAATTTACAAAAGGAATATCTATGCAGAAATAAACCCAACAGTACCCAAAGAATTAGGTGATGTAGGTAATGATATTGGTATTTACGGAAGTAAGCTCTATGCTGTTATCAACTGCTCTAACAAAGTGGAAATAATGGAAGCCGCAACAACTAAACGGATTGTACAGATAGAAATACCAAATTGTAGATTTATCAAATTCCACCATAAATATGCTTATGTAACATCCTATGCCGGTCCGGTAATGATTGATCCTGAATATAAGCAAATCGGGTTTGTTGCAAAAATAGATACTACAACCCTTAAAGAAGTTGCCCGATGTGAAGTCGGATTTCAGCCTGATGAATTGGAAATAGTTAATGGTAAAATATATGTAGCAAATTCAGGTGGATATATGGGTGCAGGACACACTGAAGGCTATGAGCGGACTGTCTCTGTAATTGATATTGCAACTTTCAAGGAAGAAAAGCGGATAGATGTCGCCTATAACCTGGAACGCATAAAAGCAGATAAGCGGGGCAATATGTGGGTTAGTTCGCGTGGTGACTACAAAGGGCTACCGGCACGCTTATTCTTTCTGGATGCTGAAAAGCAACAAATAACAGATACAATTCCAATTGCTGCGACTAATTATTGGATTGATGATGATTATCTCTATGTGTATGGCACAGAATGGAGTTACATAACAAACGACTGGACTATTTCATACAGTATTGTAGATACCCGCACCCATGAGATTATAACAAAGAATATCATCACTGACGGTACAGACAAAGAAATAGAAAAGCCTTACGGAATCATGGTACATCCCGAGACGAAAGATATTTTCATAACTGATGCGGGAAACTATGTTACACCGGGACTACTGTATTGTTTCGACAAAGACGGCAAAAAGAAATGGGTAGTCCGTTCGGGAAATATCCCGGGACATTTTGCCCTGAACCCTATATATAAAGAAGAATAAAAAACACCAAATTCTTATATTATGAATAAAAAAAATTATTTAATCCCGTTAATGTTCCTGCTTATTTTATTTGCAGGATGTTCAGACAGTAACGATGATGAAGAATTATTAGCGCCTGTTATCTCCGGTATCGAAGACAAGTATACCGTATTGGAAGGAGACGAATTGGAATTTACTCCTGTTGTCACAAATGATAACTATTCGGATTATAGTTGGCAAATCGATGGCAAAGAAGCTGCAAGTACATTGAAATACACCTACAAAGCAACTGTAGAAGGGGATTACACTCTCGCTTTCAAAGTAGTGAACAAAGGAGGAAGTGCTAGAAAAGAAACTTCAATCACAGTAGTAAAAAGGGATTCTCCTCCCGTTATTTCAGAATTGGAAGAAAAATATTCAGTTGATGCCGGTACCGAATTAAAGCTTAACCCTTCGGTTATCAGTGATAGTGAAGTAAGCTATTCCTGGTTCATGGATGATAAGGAAGTGGCTAAGACTAAAGAATATATATTCAAAGTATCACAACCCGGAAAATACAAGTTAATTCTGAAAGCAACTAATAAAGAGGGTGTATCTGAGAAAGAACTTTCCATTATTGTAAACGGGGAAATTGCTAATATCGAAACATCTGTTTACACTATTATATCTCTTGAAACACCTTCATTCCTGACGGATTCGGAGAATATTCAGTGGGAGCTTTTAAATTCTCCTTCAGAGTTGTACAGGCTTTCAGATAAGAATACTAAGACTCCTATGTTTATTGCCGGAAAAGAAGGTGAATATCAGTTACTGGTAACTGATGGAGAAATTAAAAGTACGATGAAAGTTATAGTAAAAAAGTCAGTAAAGAAACAATCACCTTATATATCAAAAGTATTTGATTACCTCCCGGCTCCCGGTCAGTTTGTAAATGTACTCCCGGAATACAAAGAAGGAGATACGCATGCGGATATGGTGAAAAAAGCACAGGAGTGGCTGGTCGGTGAAGATGCATGGATGATTACGCTTGGAGGCTGGGGAGGATATGTAACTATTGGTTTTGACCATACGATTTTAAACATTCCGGGCAAACGTGATTTTCGCATCAACGGAAATGCGTTTGGCGCAGATTATGGACGTCCGGGGGCTCCTTTTGGAGGAAGTTGCGAACCGGGTATAATCATGGTCGCCTATGACAAGAACAAAAATGGAATACCAGATGATGATGAATGGTACGAGATTAAAGGCAGTAGTAACTTTTCGGCAGAAAAAGAGCCTTGGTACAGTTATGCCGTTGAAAATGGAAACGATACTAAGGTCTATCGTGATTATCAAATGACTTATTACAAACCGACTAAAGAAGCTCCTGAAATTATCGGAGAGCCGGACAACCCTAATGCATATATGACAATAGAAAAATATATCCGTTGGGAGGATAATAAAAATAACAACGGATATAAAATAAAAAACGTTTATCATCAACAAACCTATTATCCGGCTTGGCTGAAAGACAACCAGCTTACTTTTAAAGGAATACGTTTACCCGAAAACGGGATTAATGAAGGAAAGTATGTTCCCGGAATCAATGAGGGCAGCACCTACTATGTTCTTTACGGCTTCAGGTACGGCTATGTAGACAATTATCCTAATATACACGACAATTCTGGTATTGATATAGATTGGGCTATAGATAAAGACGGTAATAAGGTTGACCTGCCGGGCATTGATTTTGTGAAAGTCTATAATGGTGTAAATAAGGAAAACGGCTGGCTCGGAGAATGTTCGACGGAGATAGAACGTGGCGAAGACTTGCATATGCTTGGAAAAAGTATAGAAACAATCAAATAATATTATTTTATTTTTCATATAAACAAAGAACAAACACAATGAAAAAACTATTTTCTTATCTGGTGCTGATTTCTCTAATAGTATTTTCTTCCTGTTCGGAAGAAAATGCAATTATGGATAACTCAAATCTATCCGTTGCAACAGAGAATGCATTTACTGTACAAGGACAACCTTATGATTTATCAAAATCAACAATTAAGGGTATCAAATCAACGTATTCTACAAAATCAACTGATACCTCAAATGGCGGAGACCCTAATTTTACAATGAAAGACATTAAGTTCTGGGTCGGAACCGGGACTAATAAAGCAGCAATGGTAATCGAATGGCATGATGGTAAAAGTCCTGATGCATTAGTTTGGGGGTATAAATGGGATGGAGATGCTTATGGTATCGATATGATACGCGAAATAGTGAAAGCTGATCCAAGGTTAATATTTTTAACGCACATGACGGGACCGATGGGATATACAATAGCTGGTTTTGGTTATAATATTAATAAGACAGGTAATCATTATCTGATATATGACAACCAGACAAGTAATCCTAGATATGCTGTAAACGGGATCGTTTATACGGATGCATATAATTATGATAGTTGGACTTATTCTGATTCTGCCGATCATTGGCGTGCCGGATGGTACAGCGGATATTGGAGCTACTTTGTGAAAGATTCCGGAACCGAAGCATGGGAATATTCCAATTGGGGAGCATCAAGCCGGAAACTCATAAACGGAAGTTGGGATGGTTGGTCTTTCCTCGATGATATGACTGAATGGGAAGGCAGACAATTGGGCCGGAAATTCTCCTCAGCATTACCAAACTAAAAACTATTCTATAAAATAATATATACTATAATGAAAAAAGCAGTAAATTATCTATTTATCTTATTAAGCTGTGTAATTATATTTAACAGTTGTAGCGATGATTATGACGATTCTTTCCTTAGAGAAGAGATCAATAAAATTAAAACGGATATCGAATCCTTGAAAAAACAGATTACATCAGTAGAGAGTGTTGTAGATGCTCTAAATAAAGGAAAAGTCATCACCGGGGTGGAAGCTCTAAGCGATAATAAAGGACACAAGATCACATTTAACGATGGAACATCAATTGAAGTCCTGAATGGAGAAAAAGCTCCGGTCATTGGTGTTGCGGATTCGCAAGGAACATATTATTGGACAATAACAACTGACGGCAAAACTGATTTCCTGACGGATAAAGACGGCAATAAATTGCAAGTTTCGGGCAAAGACGGCGAATCACCTAAAATGGCCATTGATTCGGAAGGTTATTGGACTATAAACGGTACTCGTATCAAAGATGCAAATGATAGTTATGTAAAAGCACAAGGGGACTCTTTCTTTAAAGAAATTGTAGAAGATGAAGCAACCGTGACTTTTGTCTTAGCTGATGATAGTGAAATCATCATACCTAAATCCCAAGGTACATTCTTAATGTTCGAAAGTGAAGACGGTAATCCTTCATTCGTATTTAATCCGAATCAGGCTAAACGATTAAGGATTAAGTTTGCAAATATCCAATCGATGGAAATCATATCAAAACCTGAAGGATGGACAACGAATATTCACATTCCTGATAAATATGTAAATGTCGTAGCTCCCAAAGAAGGTCATGGTATAGGAGAAATCAGGCTTCAGGGGCTAGATAAAAATGGATTGACCTTTTTGGCTATAGCAAAGGTTAGTATTACAGGGAGTGGATTTTCTGCAATTGATGGTGTCTTTATTCTAAATGAAGGCAATATGACTACAGAGAATGGTTCTCTTATCTATATTTCTCCTGACGGACAATTATATGACCGTATTTATGCGAACATGAATGGAACTGAACTCGGAAATGTAGAACAGGATATGTTTATTAACAATGGGAAAATATATTTTATTTCTCAAAACGGTAGAAAGAATCCTATCGGTACCGGATTTGTTAATGACGGAATGCTGATCGTTGCCAATAGCGAAACAATGAAAAAAGAAGCTTCGTATAATGATGAGCTATCTATCTTAAGCTGGCCAACACATCTTGGAGTCCTGAATGAAGAAAACATTTTCATCAGGGATAATAGTGGAGTACATTTATTTAACAGTACATCCAAGGAATTAAAGTTCGTTAACGGGACAAAAGGGGCTGCAAAAAACAGGATGGCTGTTGTAAACAATAAAGTTTTCGTTCCTGCCGGTAAAAAAATATTTGTACTGGAAGCCGGTAATACCGAAATATCTCAAACCATAGAAATGGACGCAACTATCAGTGGTGTTGTAAAGTCAAAAGACGGGCATATATGGGTATCTACAACAGGGTCGCCCCATAAGATATCAAAAATAAACAGTCAGACCTATTCTGTTATAAAAGCAAATGATATAACAGAAGGAAAAGTTAGTGCGGGATCGGCTGCTACTCCGGGCATTACAGCAAAAGGAGATACGTTATACTATAGTGGAGCTTCAACAAAAATATACCGCCATATTTTTACTACCGGAGAGTCTAAGTTAATGGTTGATGCCAAAACTTATGTTGATAATGCTAATATTGTTTATAATAATATTGCTGTACATCCGAGAACAGGCAAAGTATATCTTAATACAATAAAAGCCTTTGGCTGGGATTTTCTTATTAATAATATAAGTGTTTTCGATCTGGAAAGTACAACTCCTGTTCTGGATAATAACTATCAGAATTATACCCATTTTCCTGCCGGAATATTTTTCCCCGCGGATTTTAAGTAAGTTATATAGCATGTTGATATGTATATAGATATTACTTGAATTAAACAGGAGAGTCTTATTGACTCTCCTGCTTTTGTTTTCTATTTTTTGAAAATAACTATATAATTGTTCAAAAATTAAACATGAAGATTATGTATAGCAGATAGCAGTTTATCCTTTATAATTGACTGTATTACATACAATCACTTTTCCTACATAATATTGCTAAAACAATTCATTCATATGTTTCCTCATTTTGTCCTTATTGGTATTGGCATAGTAGTATTTATATATAGTTTGCGGATTATTGCCCACCTGTTCAGTTATCTGTAAAGGATGGTATCCCTCATCAATCAGCTTCGTAATAAAACAACTGCGTGCTGTACCCCATGTTACTTTTTCTGTAATACCCTAATGCCTTCGAAAATGAATATCTAAAAAAGTTATAAGCCTTAACACAGAAAAACAAAGGGCAGAATCCATCCAGGATTTAAGGCTTACCTTTCCACTTTCATCCATATTGGAAGTAGCACGGATGGCTAAAAGTATGTCCAGAAAAGCTAATTGTTTAGATAATGCAGTTATGGAAAATTTCTTTGGACATTTAAAATCCGAACTATTATATTTGCACAAGTTTGAATCAATACCACACTTCAAAAAGGAGCTGGAAGAATACATCTATTATTATAATAATGACAGAATTAAATTGTCTTTAAACAAACTGAGTCCGGTAAAATACCGAACTCAATCTAAATATAATTAATTATTTTGTCCAACTTTTGGGGGGGCACTTCAATATTAACTTTTTAGAAATTTATAATAATTGTAGATTGAAGTTAGTGGATTTTTCCGTTTTTTGATAGGGATACTCCTATAAAGATTTAAGTAAAAACTCATATGTCTTTCCAAGGTATATGAGTTGGCATATTTAATTTGGTCTTCAATAAATGCATCATTATTGTAGAAAGTTTGTATATTATCCGTTATAATATTTTTCATATATTCAGGATCGAAATTTTCCCAGAAGAAGGCATATTTATCTCCGATTTCGGGTAAGCTGGTACATGACGAAGAGAACACGGGCTTACCGAATAGCATAGCCTCGATGACGGGATAACCGAACCCTTCAAATTTAGAGGGAAATAGGAATGCTTCGCAGTATCTATACATCCATACTTTTTCCTCAGCGCTTATTGTTCCTGTAAGGGATACATTTTCAATGTTTTCGTCGGTAATCCGCTGTTGGATATATTGCGCGTATTCGAAACTGTTGTCGCCGCATATGTATAAATTATATTCGGGCATGAGTTTCATCATATCCAGCAATATATGGAAGTTTTTCTTTTCTACTATCTGACCAATGGTGAAAAAGAATTTTTTGTCTGTATCTGCCCAGTTCGGTGTTTCGGCTTTATCGTTGACGATACTACGTTCCCCCACATAATTTAATTGCACTGTTTTCCCTTTTAGATTGAGATGTGTTTCAATTTCACCTATTGTGAAATGTGATATAGCTGTGATTGCATCGACAATATCAATAATGGCTTGTTGGCGTTTCAGTTTTCTTTTAGCTTTTGAGGCACTTCTTTCATAAAGAAAGTTCAGGTCATGTATGCTAATAACCCTCACTGTATTACTGTCAATGGAAATACATTTAACCTGTTGGGTTATACTATGCCAAATATCGTAATGGGGGAGAAGGAAAGGATAAAATTTATACTTGCGTTTAAATTCCAGATATTTTATATGATCGCCAAACTTACCTATATATTGTTTAGGTACAAGCAGTGTGATATCGAGATCTTGTATTTTGTCTGCGTTATTTTTTATATAGCTGCCATAGTTTAATGACAATTGGCCGAAACCATTAGTGAGGTATTCCAGATATCTCAGATCGATTAAAACGCTTCTTTTTTTCATTGGTTTAATTAATAGAGAACAAATGTATGAAGGTTATTTAATTTATCTTCTATATTGCGGAAAATACTTTTTTTACACATTCTTCGTTCTGTTTTCAAGAAAATTATTTAATAAACCATATACATAATTTATTGAACAATAGATATTATGAATTAAATTTGTTAAATTTGTAGCGTCAAAATATAGATTAAATTAATAAGGACTTGTATATATGCACAATTGGTTTGAATGTAAAGTCAGTTATGAAAAAATGCTGGAAAACGGCATGCAGAAAAAGGTAACTGAACCCTATCTTGTAGATGCTTTATCTTTTACGGAAGCTGAAGCACGTATTATTGAAGAAATAAAGCCTTATATAACAGGCGAATTTACTATAACAGATATTAAGCGGGCAAAGCTGTCGGAATTGTTTTTTAATGACAATGGCGACCGCTTTTTCAAAGCTAAAGTATTATTTATTACTTTGGATGAAAAGAGCGGTACTGAGAAGAAAACAGCTGCGCAAATGCTAGCACAGGCGTCTGACCTGAAGGAAGCACTCAAAGTTGTAGAAAAAGGGATGGAAGGCACTTTGGCGGACTATGCAATCGCTTCACTATCGGAAACTACAATAATGGATGTATTTCCATATTCGGAAGATCAGAAAAAGAAAGTAGTACTGGTTTAAGCTATTATCCTGCAGATATGAGTATATCTGAAAATTTACATGTGATAAAAGACAGGCTGCCGGCAGGCGTAAAGCTCGTAGCCGTTTCTAAATTCCATCCGGTGGAAGCGATCAGGATTGCTTACGAGGCTGGGCAGCATATTTTTGGAGAGAGCCGGATGCAGGAGATCAGCCAGAAATATCCTTTATTGCCTCAGGATATCGAATGGCATTTTATCGGTCATCTGCAGACAAATAAAGTAAAATCGATTATACCTTATACGCATACGATACATAGCGTCGATAGCTGGAAGCTTCTCTCAGAGATAGAGAAGTATGCATCGAGAATAGGAAAGCGGATACGTTGCCTGCTTGAGATATATATAGCGCAGGAAGATGCCAAATACGGACTTTCTTTCGACGAATGCAGACAGCTTCTTGCCGGAGAACAATGGCGGGAATTCAATTTCGCATATATCGGCGGTGTAATGGGTATGGCATCGAATGTGGAAGATGAAAATCAGATCAGAAAAGAGTTTAAAAGTTTAAAACTTTTTTTCGATGAGATTAAAAATGATTACTTTTCGGATAATAACGATTTCTGCGAAATATCTATGGGTATGTCGGGAGATTATAAAATAGCAATAGAAGAAGGTTCAACGATGATAAGGGTAGGGTCTTCTATCTTTGGTGATCGCGAATATTAACACAAAATAAAAAAATATGAATATACAGCAACTGGAGTATATTATAGCAGTGGACAACCATCGCCATTTTGCTAAAGCAGCTGAGGCATCGTTTGTTACTCAACCTACATTGAGTATGATGATACAGAAGCTGGAAGATGAATTGGGTGTGAAAATATTCGACCGCAGCCAGCTGCCTGTTCAGCCGACTGTAATCGGTACCCAGATTATCAATCAGGCACGGGTTATAGTTTCGCAGGTAAAGCAGATAAAGGAAATAATACAGGAAGAGAAAGGTATTGTACAGGGTGTTTTCAAACTAGGAATTATTCCTACAATTGCGCCATATCTTTTGCCTAAACTTATGCAGATGCACGATCAGAACGGATACGATATCGTTTTGGTAATAGAAGAAACTACAACAGGGCAGATAATAGAAAAACTGTTGAACGGGGCTTTGGATGGTGCGATATTGGCAACTCCGTTGAAGAACGAAAAGATTACAGAGCATCCTATATATTACGAACGCTTCTACGCCTATGTGTCTCCTCGCGAGACGTCTTTATATGCCAAGAAAGAATTGGAAGAAGAGGACTTGAATATCAATCGTCTTTGGTTGCTCGAAGAAGTACATTGCTTCCGCGGACAGATACTGCGTATATGTAATATGCGTAAGCGTAAGAGTTCGCATTCCTTATTTTCATATGAGGCCGGAAGTATAGGTACATTGATAAACATTGTCGACAACAATAGCGGTTTAACAATAATTCCTGAGATGGCTATAGATGAACTTACTGAGAAACAGAAACGAAATATACGTCCGCTGAAAGGAATATCGCCTGTACGAGAAATCAGCCTTGTGACCCGTCGTGAATTTTTACGCGAGAGAGTACTCGATATTATCATTTCTGAAATAAAGAAATCGGTGCCTCAGCCTTTGTTGAATAAGGAACTGAAGAAATTTGTAGTAGATATTTGAAAAAGATATTGGCGGATAACAAAAAATACTATCTTTGTATCCGAATTGGGGCACTAGCTCATCTGGCTAGAGCGCAACGCTGGCAGTGTTGAGGTGATCGGTTCGAGTCCGATGTGCTCCACAAATAAATAGTCCTCGCATTGTAAAATGCGGGGATTATTGTATATCAATCTTCCGTTAATTCAGGATATTCTGAAAAATAAATATCCATTCCGATTTTAGCCATTATTTTCATAGATTCAGAACTTAATACGGCTCCGCCCCCTGCGGCTTCTTTTCTGATATCAAATCCGATATCAGCAACATATGAATCTTTGGGTAGTAATATGCCTTTTGTTTTAAGCCATTCTCCTAATGAATCAATTTGACCCGGCAAATCCCAAATACCTTCGCATAGATAGTCAATACGATCATAATTACGTTTATAAATATTTATTGGCATAGAATTTATTTGTATTTTCCATAAATCTACCATTTTCTAACAATCCTCACAAAAAGAGTTCGAGACTTTGGTGCTATTCTTAAAGGGAATCAATATTTCACCAATAAAAATATTGGAAGATTTCATTTCTTCACCCACTCTTTCAATTGACTTATTAAACCTTCTTTATTACTAGGCCTTTCTGCTCTTTTTACCACAATATTACCATCCTTATCCACTATGGCATATTTTGGTATGGATATATCATATTCGCCTTTGTCGTTTTTGAGAAATAAGGTCTCAACATCTGAAGCAAAGTTTGCAGCACCATCCTGAGGAGGCTGATATGGCACGAAGTATCCTTTAGCATTATATTGATTTAAAAGAGATAAACATTTATCTATATCCTGCCTTTGATCTATGGATATATATATTTTAATAATGTCGTTATCCTCAAAAAACGAGTCCAGATTCTTAGACTCTTTCAGCTCCACAATACAAGGCTTACACCATGATGCCATTACGTCGATATATATCACTTTCCCTCTATATTGGCTAAGTAAATCATTTAAAGAAGAAGGGTATCTCAGAATCTGTATTTTAGCGCTATCATTCAGGGGGTTAGCACTCGTATTTATTGATAGACATGCTAATAAAAGGAGATGAATGGCTTTTTTCATTGTATTCTGATTGTTTAATTAGATTTATAAAGCTAACAATTTATTCCAAAATTCTTTTCATGCATTCATATATTATGATAAAAGAAATTCAGGATGCTTAATACATAATATAATAGTTAAGTAAGACTATATACATTTATCAACCCTGTTTATAATATCCATTACAATAATATTATCTGCATAAACCTGCCATTTGCTTACCTGATTATCCTTTATTATGGCAGTCCAAGCTGCCGGAATTCGCCAATAATTAGAGTTCTCATTGTTTTTCAAATTCTTGTATGTTCCACTGGCATAGCCAAGCAGGCAAATAAGATTATCCTTTTCTAGTATATCCTGTACTTCAATCTTATAATCGGGAAACATCTTAAAATAATCTATCCATGATTGTTTCATATCGTTTCTACCAATCACGTTGTTGTCATGTGCATCGATAAAAAGATGATTGTCAGTCATCAAAGAATATAGTTTGTCAACGTTCGCATTATTTATCGCTTCAACATATTCGAGGGCAATATCTGTATATGTTTTCATTGCTTAATATTTAGATTATGAATAAAGTTAATGAGAAAACTAATAAATTCAATAAACAATACATAAAGAGGATGCGTTTTTATTAAAAAATAAATATAAAACAGTATGAGAAAAATATTAAATATAATTATCCCGGTACTGATATGCTTCCTGATAGGAATGACTGCAAGCTATTTTCAGAGTGATTCAATAGAAACATGGTACCCGACATTGAATAAACCACCGCTTACACCCCCTAATATTGCATTTCCGATTGCTTGGAGCATAATATATTTACTGATGGGTATTTCAATAGGTCTTGGTTTGAATAGTAATATCAGAGACAAAAGAAATATCATTCTTTTGTTTATTATACAATTGATATTCAACTTCACGTGGAGTATCAGCTTTTTCTATTTACAAAATCCGTTATTGGGATTAGCTAATATTTTAATTCTTGATATTCTTGTTGCCGTATATATAATAACTACATTTCGCATCTTAAAGGTTAGTTCATACTTGTTCATTCCATATATGTTATGGATTGTTTTTGCAACTTATCTGAATGGTTATATTTTTTATTATAATTAAGTTGTGCTTATACAAGATTATAAAAAATAAAAGAGATTGCTAATTAGCAATCTCTTTTATTTTTTTTCTGAAAGTATATCAGTATAGTTACTTGATAGTTACCTTAATAACATTTGATACCTGAGGTACAGGATATGTAGTATCTACTTTCTTGATATCAACGTCTTCTGCTTGTGGTGTTCCACCAAACAGAGCCTGATGGTTTCCTGCTCCCGGATATTGGTTTACACCTGTTCCGCTATCCAATAATACAGTTTTAGCAGTCATATCACCTTTAGAGGTAGCTTTGATTGTTTCACTGTTTGAATAGAACCAGTCATTTGAATATCCGAACATAGTAGCATAAGCGATATTATCGTCTTTCCATGCTTTGTAACGTACATCGTTGCTTTCGCCCGGTGCCAGACTGTTACCTATTACGTAGACGTGTCTAACGTTTGTCATACCTTCGAGAGAAGCTTTCAATACAGAGGCATCACCTTTCTGTGTAAGTTCTTTCAAACCGATCTTTTTGTCCTTAGTGTCTAATTGATAAATAGGGTTGATATCGCCACTATATACAACTACTAATACCGGAGAAAGACCTGTTATGATCCCAGTCATATCTGTAACTAATTCTCCAAGAGGAGCATTATTACCTTTTTCAACTAATTCAGTAAGTTGTGCAGATGATTTTTCGTTCAATTTGAAGAATGGTTCTGCTTTCACCAGATTACCACCTAATACATTCGAAACTGCCCATACTCCCGGAGAAAGAGGGGTTTCATTAATAGTTCCTCCACTATTGTTCCTGATAGTCAGCGTAAATTCAGAAGTGTTGGCATTAAAAGCCAGATTCAGTTTTACAAGTTCTCCCGCCGGTCTGTAAAGATTACCCTGAGCATCTTGCGTTAGAATTTTTTGTATTGTTCCTGTATCAGCTACACCCGGATGTTCTAAACTTGAACTAGGCTGTTCATTCACCCTTGTTCCGTTATCCCACAATTGCATTTCAGAAGATACATCACCAGTTATCGCAGTTCCGTCATCGTTGAATAACTTAAGCCCCGGGTTTTCAGGTGCAAAGAACATGTCGTTAGAATAACCGTACATTGTTGCAAACATCAGGTGCTGACCTTTTGCAGCATGGAATTTTACAGTAACCGATTCACCTACAGCTACTCCTGCGAATTTTCCACTCTGGACAAACTCTTTAAGTGGTGTAACATTTTCGAATAAGATGGTAGATTCTGTGTCATAATAAACATCATCATCGTCGTCATCACTACAAGATGTAAATGCAGCACCTGTCAATAAGAATGATGCAATTACAGCAAATGATAAGAATTTTCTTTTCATAATTTTTTT
Source organism: Prevotella sp. 10(H) (assembly GCF_000711235.1). Classification (GTDB taxonomy): domain Bacteria; phylum Bacteroidota; class Bacteroidia; order Bacteroidales; family Dysgonomonadaceae; genus Dysgonomonas. Next base: position 800,013 of record NZ_JOMI01000003.1, read on the forward strand.
ATTTTACATTAAATACCTAATTTGTTTAGAAATCTCCGTTATCAGGCATACTCCTACTAAAACTTAAAAACAAAAACCATTATGAAAAGTTCATGTTAAAATTTAACTTAAATAGTTGATAATGTGTAATTAAAAGTGAATTTTTTAAATGATTCTATCCTAAACTAATTGATATATTAGTATATATGATTTAGACTAAGAATATAAAATAGGTTAAAACCATACAGGCGCTTTTCATGAGATTACTATATATAATTTGTTAATGTAATAAATGATTATTGAAAATTAACACCGTCTCATATGCTCAAAATAAAAAAGGGTTGCATTTCCGCAACCCTTCTCATATTACATAATATATTCTTATTAGAAATTCCACTTAAGCGGCTCAAAGTATGCCTGAGGATGTAAACATGCCGGACACATTTTTGGAGCCATCCTGCTCTTAATTACAAACCCGCAATTGCGGCATTGCCAGTCGATCGGTTCTTCACGTGTAAATACCGTATTGCTCTCGACCCTAGCCAGAAGTGCTTTATAACGGTCTTCATGCATGTTTTCCACTTTTGCTACCATACGATACATTACTGCTACTTCTTTAAATCCTTCTTTTTCAGCTATTTCTGCAAATGCAGGGTAATCTATAGCCCATTCTTCATGTTCTCCGGCTGCAGCTTCTATGAGATTTTCGGCTGTTGTTCCAATCTTGCCTGCAGGATACATAGCTGTAATTTCCACCATGCCGCCCTCAAGGAACTTGAACATACGTTTTGCGTGTTCCTTTTCCTGATCAGCTGTTTCTAAAAATATAGCTGCAATCTGCTCGAATCCTTCTTTTTTAGCTACACTTGCAAACATCGTATATCGCATTCTTGCCTGGGATTCACCTGCAAATGATTTCAACAGGCATTTTTCAGTCTCCGTGCCTTTAATACTTTTTTCCATAACTTCTTCGATAGTTTAAATTGATAGTTGTCACAAAATTAATATTTATTGTGTTTTAAAGGAAATCGAACCAAATCATTTTGTAACTTTGCCGCCTTAAAAAAGTATAATAAGGAGCTGTTTTTAAGCGCGTTAATTAGACCTGTTCTAAACTGGTCGATATGAGGGGTAGATAAACAGCTATATATTAATATATTGGATGTCGATTCGGTAAATACTAATTAATTCTAAATAGTTTTGTCGGTTTTATTATGAAAAAGGATCTCTTAAAGGACTTTACGCCTCAATTGCTGATTTCACTAAAGACGTACGATAAAGAAAAATTCATTCGTGACCTCATGGCGGGTCTCATAGTGGGTATTGTAGCATTACCTCTGGCATTGGCTTTCGGTATTGCATCAGGTGTCACGCCCGAACAGGGAATAATCACAGCTATAATAGCCGGATTTATTATCTCTTTTCTGGGAGGAAGCCGTGTACAAATAGGGGGGCCGACAGGTGCGTTTATAGTTATCGTGTATGGCGTGGTGCAAACGCATGGCATCAAGGGTTTGCTGATAGCGACAATTATTGCGGGAGTAATTCTTATTCTTTTAGGTGTATTTAAATTGGGTAAGATTATAAAGTTTATCCCATATCCGATTATAGTCGGATTTACCAGTGGTATTGCAGTCACAATCTTTACGACTCAGATAGCCGATATTTTCGGACTGGACTTCGGAGGAGAAAAAGTTCCGGGAGATTTTATCGGAAAATGGATTATATATTTTAGACATCTTGATACAATAAACTGGTGGAATACAATAGTAAGTATAGGCAGCATACTGATTATTGTATTTACTCCGCGACTAATGAAAAAGATTCCGGGATCACTGGTCGCTATAATTCTGGTTACAGTAATAGTTTACTTTCTGAAAACACATTTGGGGATCACAGCTATCGATACTATTGGAGACCGCTTCCGAATTAATGCCGCATTGCCTGATGCCGAAATTCCTGATATCAATATGGCTGCCATAACGGATTTATTACCTGTCGCTATTACTATCGCCATGCTTGGAGCAATCGAATCTTTACTGTCGGCAACGGTTGCGGATGGTGTAATAGGAGGGGAGAAGCATAATTCCAATACAGAACTGATTGCACAGGGTGTTGCCAATATTATCACGCCATTATTCGGCGGCATTCCTGCCACCGGTGCTATTGCGCGTACGATGACAAATATAAATAACGGCGGGCGTACTCCTGTTGCGGGTATTATTCATGCAGTAGTTCTGTTACTGATACTTTTATTGTTGATGCCTTTGGCTCAATATATCCCGATGGCTTGCCTTGCAGGTGTATTGGTCATTGTATCATATAATATGAGCGAATGGCGTACATTTAAGGCACTCTTGAAAAATCAAAAATCCGATGTAGCTGTTTTGCTTATTACCTTCTTCCTGACCGTTATATTCGATCTTACCATTGCTATCGAAGTAGGTTTATTATTGGCTGTTGTCCTTTTCATGAAACGTATTAATGAAGTAACGCATGTTTCCGTTATAAAGAATAAACTCGACCTGACAGACGAAAGCGAATTTACACAGGATGAAGAAATCCTTACTTTACCCGATGGTGTTGAAGTATATGAAATCGACGGCCCTTTCTTCTTTGGTATTGCTAATAAATTCGAAGAAAGCATGCGTATAATAGGGGATAAATCGAAGATACGTATCATCCGTATGCGTAAAGTACCGTTTATAGATTCGACAGGACTTCACAATTTGGAAAGCCTCTGTACTAAATCGATGAAAGACGGTATTCAAGTCATTTTATCGGGTGTAAGACCTAATGTACACGCCATGATAAAGACATCAGACATACCCGGGATGATAGGTGAAATAAATATTTGTGATAATATCAATATCGCGATTGCACGCGCAAATACAATTATAAATGAACTGACAGAATCGAAGTGAAATTTATTATGATAATAAATAGAAGAAGGGATATTTCGTATGAAATATCCCTTCTTTGTTGTATATGTAAATCGATTGTTCTACTCGATGCCTCCTCCCAGTGCTCTGTATAGATCTACACAGGCCTGTAGCTGTTCGAGTTTATCATTCACCTGTGCAAGTTGCGCCTGCAAAAGGCTTTGTTCAGAATTCAATACTTCTGTATAATTAGCTTCGCCGGCAGTGAGTAATTCTTTAGTATCGTCTACTGCTGTAAATAAGGCATCTACTTGTTTTGCCCTGTCTTCATTCTTGCGGAGTGAAGACTCATATGTAAACATAATGTCCGATACTTCCTGGCTTGCTTTCAATACAGTTTGCTCGAAAGTAAGCAATGCTTCTTCCTGTTGGGCTTTAGCTATTTTCAACTGGCCTCTCAACTGGTTACCTGCAAATATCGGTTGTGTAAGCCCTCCGACAATATTAGCCAGAATATTTGTAGGTTTAAAGAATTGCGTCAGCGTATTTGATGCATATCCGACAGAAGATCCTGTACCTAATGTGAGAGAAGGATATAATGAGCGCTGCGCCACATTTTTCATCTCAAATGCATATCTGAATCCCATTTCTGCCTGTTGCACATCCGGGCGTTTAGCAAGCATCTGCGCTGGAACACCAAAATCGAGATATGTAGGAACATTCTGATTGTCGATAGATGTCCTTGCAATAGGTCCCGGTTTACGGCCTACCAGCACGCTTAGGGTATTTTCCAACTGTCTGATCTGGCTCTCCAATGTAGGAACGCTTACCATTGTATTATACAATAATGCTTCGCTCTGCTTTACACCTGCACGATTGAGGAGTCCTGCCTGCATCATATCACTCATAGTCTGAGTACTCTCTGTCAATAAGCCGATAGTCTCTTTCGTGATCTTCAGTTGTTCATCAAGTGCCAGAAGAGTATAATAAGTAGTAGCGATATTTGCAACCAAGGAAGTCTGTATCAGGTTGCGATAGGCATATGTGCTTACCAGATTGGCATATTGCGCTTTAGACCTGCTATTGAGTTTGCCCCAGATATCGGCTTCCCATTGTACTGCAATACCTAGCGACCATGTGTCACCGCCATTGTAACCGAGCACTTTTTCTCTACCGCTGCTATTTACACTTGCCTGTCTATGCTGTACACTTCCTGCAAGGGCTAGGGTTGGAAAATAAGCCGATTTGGCGATAAGAAGTCCTGCCTCAGCCTGCTGAATACGTGTATAAGCAATCCGCAGATCATAGTTGTTAGTCAATCCCTCATCGATTAACGATTGCAGATCAGGATCGCTGAAATACTCTCTCCAAGGGATATTGGCTATAGTAGTCGTATCTGTCGGGTTTTCATCTCTGAACATATCCTGCGTATTTACTTCAGGAGCTTTGTATTTGTTTGAGTTCAGTACCCCGCAGGAGGCAAGCCCCATTGAGAGTGTTACTCCCAATAGAACGATGCCTTTTGTATATTTTCTAGTCATAATTATTTATCTTTTTTATTGATGAATTCATCATTCGAATTAACCATTCCCGATTTACTGAATTTATCCTGAATAGATTGGAATATGATATACAGGGAAGGTATAACCAGCACCCCGATCATTGTTCCTATAAACATACCACCTACGGCACTGATACCGATAGACCTGTTACCGATAGCACCTGCACCCGAAGCGAACATCAGCGGAAGCAATCCGGCGATGAATGCAAAAGATGTCATAAGGATAGGACGAAGACGGGCCACGGCTCCGTTAACGGCTGCCTCTACAATACTCATACCCTGTTGGCGGCGCTGCAATGCATACTCCACAATAAGGATGGCATTCTTCGCCAAGAGTCCGATGAGCATGATCATGGATATCTGTACATAGATATTGTTTACAATACCTTGTGATACTCCGAATATCATCAGGAAGATGAATACACCTGCCAGACCGACCGGTAATGAGAACAGTACGGCCAATGGTATAATGTAACTTTCGTACAAGGCACATAACAACAGGTATACGAAGATGATACAGATGCCGAAAATCAATACTGTCTGGCTACCACTACCGGCTTCCTCGCGCGTCATACCTGCATATTCGTAAGTATAACCGTCAGGGAAGATCGTTTTATCGGTAGACATTTCCTCTACGATTTTGAGGACGTCACCCGTACTGTAACCACTCAACATATTAGGTATTATGGTTACGTCCATAGACTGGTACATATTGAAACGGTCCAGTGTAGGAGGAGCAGTAACATCGGATACATGGATAAACTCTGTGATAGGAGCCATATCTCCCGATCCTGTCTGGATAAATATACCATTCAGGTCTTCCAGCTTACTTCTGTATTCAGGGGCTGCCTGCACCATTACGCGGAACTGCTTACCATACAGGTTGAAAGTAGATATATACGAACTACCGATATTTACCTGCAATGTATTCATTACCTGACTGAGCGTTAATCCTGCAGCTTTTATTTTAGGTATATCGGCTTCTACAAGCTTCTGTGGGAAGTTAGGGTTGAAGTTGGTCATAGCCATCATCACCTCTTCCCGTTGCTGGATTTTGGATACAAAATTGGTTGTGAGTTCGTAGAACTTATTTATATCACCACCCATTCTGTCCTGCAACTGCATTTCCACACCGGCTCCAAGACCGAATCCCTGTAGGGTAGGAGTAGCCATGAAGAAGAATGTAGCATTATTTATATTGCTTGTTTTTTCTTTCAGTATAGCCGATACTTCATTTGTGGAGAGTTTACGTTGGCTCCATGGTTGCATTTTTACAATCATAGTACCATACGAACTACCCAGACCGGCCATAAAGTTCACCCCTGTGATATTGGTTACATATTGCACACCGTCTATTTCTCTTGCAATCTTAATTACTTCGTTTACCACAGAATCGGTTCTTTCAAGAGATGAGCCGGGAGGTAATGTTACGAATCCCATAACACCACCACTATCTTCCTGAGGTACAAATCCGGTTGGAAGCATCTTCATAAGTCCGAACAAAATACCCGATGCAACAACGATGATAGCTACTGTAATCCAGCGATGTCCTCGTCTACCTAAAAAGTGAAGACTCTTTTTGTATTTTTGAGTGGCACTGTTGAAGGTCATGTTGAAGTAATAATAGAACTTCTGCATGAAATTCTTTTTCTTATGCTCTTCGTCATGTGGCTTTAAGAACAGCGCACAGAGAGCCGGACTCAATGTCAAGGCATTCACAGCCGAGATAAGGATCGATATGGCAAGTGTCAGACCGAACTGCTTAAAGAATATACCCGTAGTACCTCCAATAAAGCTGACCGGAATAAACACGGCCGACATAACCAATGTGATGGAAACGATAGCCGGGGCAATTTCCTTCATCGCCGTCATTGTCGCCACTTTCGCATCCTTTTCTCCTGCATCCAACTGCGCATGGACGGCCTCGACGACGACTATGGCGTCGTCCACCACAATACCGATAGCGAGTACCAATGCAAAGAGAGTAAGCAAGTTTACGGAGAATCCGAATACCTGCAGGAAGAAGAATGTACCTACAATAGCTACCGGAACGGCAATTGCCGGAATAATGGTAGACCTGATATCCTGTAGAAATATAAATACTACAATAAATACAAGGATAAAGGCTTCGATCAGTGTATGTATTACTTTTTCAATAGAAGCATCGAGGAATTCACTGGAGTCCATCAGGTAATTTATAGATATACCTTTAGGAAAAGTTTTTTGAGATTCATCCAAAACGGCTTTTACATTCGTGATAACTTCCTGTGCATTCGACCCGGCAGTCTGACTGATAGCAACGAATACCGCCTCATAGCCATTTGTTCTTGAATATACACTATAGTTCAGTGATCCGAGCTCTACATCGGCCACATCTTTAACCCTTAATATCTGGTCGCCCTGCGAACGGATAATTATATCGGCAAACTGTTCCTGTGTTTTCAGCTTACCTGTATACTTTAATGTATACTGGAACGACTGGTCACTATTCTGCCCCAACTCACCCGGAGCAGCTTCGATATTCTGATCCTGTAGTGCAGCAATAACTTCCTGTACAGATATTTTGTAAGCAGTCATTACATCAGGTTTTAACCATACGCGCATCGAATAGTCTTTTGCCCCGTATACATTTGCATTACCTACCCCGTATACACGCTTGATCTGAGGTAAGATATTGATATTTGCATAGTTTTGAAGGAATTCTCCATCATAGTCAGGATTATCAGTGGAAAGCGTAAAACCGAGTATTGTACTGTTCTGTTGCTTTTGTACTGTAACCCCGATTTGTGTTACTTCCTGCGGTAAGAGCGGAGTAGCACGGGCAACAAGGTTCTGTACGTTAACGGAAGCAATATCCGGATTAACTCCTTGTTTGAAGAATATCCTGATTTCTGCCATACCGTTGTTCATAGCCGAAGATGTCATGTATGTCATACCTTCCACCCCGTTGATCTGTTCTTCGAGCGGTATAACGACACTATTCATTACCACATCCGCGTTAGCTCCGGGGAAGGTGGCCGATACCTGCACTGTCGGCGGTGCAATATCGGGATACTGCTCAACCGGTAGTGTAGCCAGACCTATTATACCCAATACAACGATGATGATTGATATAACGGTTGACAGTACGGGTCTTTCTATAAATGTTTTTAACATTGTTTTCTGTATTTTTTTGTTATTATATAACCCCTCCTTACTCCCATAACCAGGGAGAAAGCCTGCTATAAAAGGAAGGAACCTATATTATTATTTCACAATGATTTTCTTTCCGTTAGATAATGTTATGATACCGTCTTCTACGATGCGGTCACCGGATTTAAGTCCATCTGTCACAACATAATTTTTTCCGTCAGGGGTAGGGATAACCGAAATCAGTGTAGATACTACAGAGTCGCCTTGTACTTTATATACCAGATATTTGTTTTGTTGTGTGAATGTTGATTTCTGAGGAATAAGGATAGTGCTGTCGATATTCCTTGGAATAGACAAATTACCACTGAATCCGCTTCTCAGTACTCCGTGAGGATTAGGGAATTCAGCTCTTAGCGTAACCGAACCTGTATTAACATTTACAAGTCCTGTTATGGTTTTTACTTTTCCTTTTTCTTCATAGATAGTACCGTCAGCCATTTTTAGAGAAACTTCCGGTAGGTTTGTGATTTTCTCTGCCTGAGTTTTTCCGGATAATTTATCCAACATGTTTACTAATTCTTTTTCGTTGATAGAGAAATATGCAAATACATTTCCTGTACTGGATACAGTTGTCAGTACATTCGCATTATTTACCAAGCTACCGAGACGATAAGGGATCGATCCCACAACTCCGTCTACAGGACTGGATACATTTGTCCAGCTTATCTGAGCTCTAGCATTTGCCAGTTGTGCTTCTGCCTGTGCCAAAGTGGCCATTGCAGCAAGATAAGTATTCTGGTAAGTATCCAATTGTACCTTACTCACAATACCTTTTTCGGCAAGCGGTCTGAATCTGTCTACATTCAGCTGTGCTGTACTTACCTGAGCTTTTGCACTTTCTACTGCTGCCTGAGCTGTTCTTACTGCCTGTTCTGCATTTGGTGAATTGATTTTGAATAAGGCCTGTCCTTTTCTTACCACTGCACCTTCATCAACATACATAGCTTCGATAAAACCATCGATGCGCGGCCTTATCTCTGTATCGTCCTGTCCCTTTATGGTTACGGGATATACTGTTTCCAATTGAACATTCTGTTCGTTTAATACCCTCGTAGGATATTCTTTCGGAGTATCATCCTGTTCTCCAAAAGGATTGGCATTCTTGTTCCCACAAGAAACCATTACAGTTAGAGCAAGTGCTCCAAAAACAATCTTCTTTACATTCATACCTAAAAATTTATTTAATTGTTTGATTTACTTATTCTGTCCATTTCCTGTAATAGAATACTCAGTTGAGTTTTCAGACCTTCCATGTCAATGTTTTTGAATAAACGATTTTGTTCTGTCTTTAGTTTTATGATAGCTTTTTCAAATAGTTCTTCTCCCGCAGGAGTTGTTTCTACAATACGGGCTCTTGTATCGGTTTCACTTTCCCTTCTGCTTATCAGTCCCTTTTTTTCTAAGTTCCTTAATATTGTAGAAGTTGTCATAGGATCGATATCTGTCTCCTGCGACAGAATAATTTGCGTAGCTTCCATCTTATGCTTGCTCATATGATAGATAGCTCCTAATAATTCCATCTGCGACGAGGTGAGTCCGAATTCATCCAATACTTTGTGCTTGCCTCTTTGCCAGTATTTGGAAACACGCCATATTAAATATCCTACATCCTCAGTCGGATTTCCTAATTTGCAATTTCCATCCATTTAATATAAATTTTGATTTGCTGGCAAATATAATAAGTGTACTTATAATAAGTACGCACTATAGTAAGTAAAATTTACTTTCTTAACATTTTTTACGAAAAAACATGCTATAAAACATATTTTTGAAGAATTTGGTAGGTTAGTTTCTTGAAGTTTGTAAATAAAAAACCATTGTAATGTGTTGTATATTAAGAAGAAATTAGTGGTGCTGTAAAACGGTAATCAAAAAAGCCGGATATACATCCGGCTCTCTTATTTTTATCAGATTCCTAAATCTTTACAAACTTGCTCTATTTTCTTTTCGGTGTTTGCGTCCACCGCATCATAGTCTGCCCTCGATTTAAGTTTTGCTTTTACTTCTATATAGAATTTAATCTTTGGTTCGGTACCTGAAGGCCTAATCGATATTTTTGTACCGTCTTCTGTGAAGTATTGCAGTACATTGGATGTCGTTGGCATCTCCAAGGTATATTCCTCATTTATGTTTAAATCCTGTGCTTTTAAAGTCACGAAATCTTTTATAAGGGTCACTTTCGATCCGGCAAGTTGCTTAATAGGATTTTCCCTGAAATTTTTCATCATGGCTTCAATTTCTTCGGCACCGCTTCTTCCTTCTTTAGTTACAGAAATTCCCTTTTCTTTAGAGAAACCGTATTCTACATAGATATCCTGAAGCATTTCGTACAACGTTTTGCCATTGTCTTTTGCCCATGCTGCAATTTCACCGAATAATATGGCTGCAGAAACAGAATCCTTATCACGTACGAAGTCTTCAGCAAGGAAGCCGTAGCTTTCTTCACCTCCGCCGATATATTGGCGTTTGCCTTCAAGTTCACGCATAACGGCGGCAATCCATTTGAAGCCTGTGTAGCATTCGAACATTTCCACACCGTTCTTTTCAGAAACCACTTGTGTAAGTGCGCTGGTAACAATGGTACGTACGGTATATTCTTTGCCTGTAAGCAATCCCAGTTCTTTTCTCCTTGTTATTATATAATATATAAGGATGAGCATTGTCTGGTTGCCGTTCAGCAAGATAAATTCTCCTTTATCGTTGCGGATACCGGCACCGAAACGGTCGGCATCAGGGTCTGTAGCAAATACAAGTTCGGCATTTGTTTCTTCCGCTTTTTTCACGGCAAGAGCCATCGCTGCAGGGTCTTCGGGGTTAGGAGATACCACCGTGGGGAAATCACCGCTCAATACGTCCTGTTCGGGAACATTGATAATGTTTTCGAATCCGCAGGCTTTCAAAGCCTTCGGGATAACTGTAAATCCTGTACCGTGGAGAGGGGTATATACGATACCTATATTATTATGGCGTTTGATAGAATCTGGAGAAAGCAGGATCGTTTTTAAATCCTTAATGTAAGCATCGTCCATATCTTTACCTAATATCTCTATCAGTTTCTTATTGCCTTTAAATTTGATGCTTTCGACATTTACACGGTTTACTTCGGCTATAATATTTTTGTCGTGTGGCGGAATAACCTGTGCACCGTCTTCCCAATATGCCTTGTATCCATTATATGCTTTCGGGTTATGCGAAGCGGTGATCATTATACCACTCTGGCATCCCAGTTTACGGATAGCATAAGATACTTCTGGTGTAGGGCGAAGGTCCTCGAATAGATAAGCCTTGATTCCGTTAGCAGAAAGAATATCTGCAGAAATCTCTGCGAATTTACGGCTGTTGTTACGACAGTCATGCCCGATCACCACCTTAATTTGTTTTAGGGCAGAGAATTCTTTCAGCAAATAATTTGTCAGTCCTTGAGTGGCTGCACCTATTGTATATATATTAACTCTGTTGGTTCCGGCTCCCATTATCCCACGCAGGCCGCCTGTACCAAATTCGAGGTCTTTATAGAAAGCTTCGATCAACTCTGTTTTATCTTCTTTATCTAATAATGCTTGCACTTCTTTCCTCGTTTGCTCATCGTATTTATCGGAAAGCCACATTTTGGCCTTGGCAGTCACTTGCATTAGCAAATCATTATTTTCCATCCTTGTTTCCTTTAGTTTTTATTATATTTTTTGTTGTAATAACAAGTTTTATGCAAACAACAAAAATAGTAAAATTTGAATAGGGATAATCAGAGAAAAGAAGAAAATATTTATAAAGTTATAAACAGTTATTTCTTGCCTGTGATTTTCAAAGCATTAAATAATCAGATGATTACTTAGCTGCATATTTTACCTGATCGAACAGGAATGGAAACAGCTGCTCATTCACACCATGATCGACCAGTGTTGCCTTATCCGCATCAAAAAGCATCTGGAACAGTTCGAAATCATTATCCTGATACAAAGCATTCTTGTAATGTTCAATAGCTTCCTTTTTATTGCCTATGCATAGTTCAACATGTCCAGCATTAAGATAATCATGTACATTCGGTTTTCCGGACAGGATCTGTTTATAATATTTCAGAGCCGTATCGTACTTTTTCATAAGGAATGCTGTCCATGCAATAGGGCGTTGCGCTTTTGTTCCTTTGCTATCCAGAAGTTCTACTTTGAAATAAGTATTCAATGCCTGTTCGTAATCGTTGAGTTCGAGATAACAATGTCCGATATTCAATTCTATATTTATATTGTCGGGGGTCAGCTTAGCTGCTTTCTTATAATAATCGAGCGAAAGATCCGGTTTTTTCTGAGTCCTGTACAATTGGGCAATTCGCTTTATTATCCACGAATTGTTTGGTTTCAGGAGATCGGCCTGTAAATATGCCTCTAATGCACCATCAAGATTATTGAGCATCTGCCGGCAATAGCCTATTTTCTGCCAGATATCCTCGCTTTGGTCATCTATAGCAATTAATCTGTTGAAAATATCCAGAGCTTCACTAAAATTATTTTTTTCGAAACAATAAAGTGCGATTTTCTTCATACTGTCGATATCCGATATAAGAGGAGCTATGGATTTTTTGTCATAGAAATTGAGGCTTAGCTTGAATATATCATAGAAGTTATTCTTATACGGATTAAGCTTGAAGAAACGGTAGAGATCTTGTATATACTGGTTCGATGCAACTTCTTCATCGGCGGTCGGGTTCATTTCCTGTGCTTCTTTCTGCAATTGTTTTATTTCTTCCGATTCGGCTCCCATGCGGCCCAGCATCATTTCGCGTTGAGCGGCAGGTATCTGTAGCAGACTGAAGCAGAAGGAATATTTATCGGAATTACACATATGTCCGGAATCGACAACTGCAGCCTTTAAAAGGTCGCTTGTGTTATTCTCGGGAAATAATATAGAAAATTCCGAATATGAGGGATCGAAAGGTAGGAACCAGTTGCTGATTTCGGAGAAGAACGGAAAATGTTTGAGACTCGAAAAGGTTGAATGAAATACATCTGCCCCTTCCATCTGTAGATTTGAATATTCCTGCAATTTTTTACCTAAACCGGATTCTTCAAGTTCTTTTTGCCATTCGGGGTTTTTCTCTGAAAAGTCTGAGTCGCCGCCCATCAGTTCATCCATATTGAGTTTCCTCCCTGCCAGATTGTTGAATTTCATCATTTCGGGGAGAATTTCTTCTTTTATCTTTTTTGTTATCTGTTCGGTTTCGCGGGAGCGTATCAATTGTATGATAGTTCGTAACACCGATTTCCGGAAATCCGGTTTTTCAGATAAAGCATCCAGCTGTGTCTGCAGTTCGGGATATAGTGGCCAGCGGACATCATACATCTGCATCATAACTACCAGTCCGACAATTGCTCTTGCACGCAATTGTATGTTGTCAGATGTGACAGCCTGCATAAGCACTTGTATTTTTTTTGCATCGAAACGATGAAACAGGCTAAGTGTGATAGCCGACAGGAAAATATTGTTTTCCCGTACAGGCAAGTCTATGTTGCTGATGAAGGATAAATAATCTTTGAGGTCTTTATCTTCGGCACGCGGAGATACATATACTGCATAAAACATATCGGAGCCAATACGCTCACGTTTTACCGATAATTCTCTTTTTCTACTTGTCTTTTCTTCTCTGTTTTCCAGCAAATCAACCAGTGCTATGGAGTCGATAATATCTTTTAATTGCGAATGATAGTCGGTTATCGAATCACTTCGAAGTGCATTTGTACGAAGTTTTTCAAAGAATATATTCGGAGATTCCAGTTTCAGCAATTCATCGGCGGAATCGTCCGTTAATTCATATAACGACCGCAAAAGATTGCGATATACATTCTCCCTCTCAGGGTCTTCCACACCTTCGAAAAGGTAATGAAGCATGAATTTATAATTTGTTTCCAGTTCGCTTAAGGTTTCTGAAATTTTCCAGTCTTGTGTGTTCACGACTAGCTTCATTAATAATTCAAAGGCATCTTTTAACTGTCTTTTTGACAGGTTTTGTAAAATGTCTTTTTTTAATGAAATTATATCCCGGCTGTTCATCTTTAGTGTTCTCTTTGTTCTGTTTACCAATAATTAGTTTGTAAGAACCAGTGTAGAAGGCGCTTCCTTCATCAGTTTCGGGTTTCTGCTATCCAATTCTTTCCAGCTGTTGAGGCTTATCATTATCAAATCCTGTTTTTTCAGTATATCTGCACCAATCGGTATATTATTATTCCAGAGTTGAAACAAATAAGGATTTATTGCCTTGATTGCACGGACCGATTTTATAAAGTCTATCGAATTGTCCATCAGTCCGATAGCATCCCATAAAGTAATCCTGACATAAGAATTTTCAGCCAGACGTTCCATAAATTCGCCGACGAATATATCGTCTTCGTCAAGAATTGGAACGAAAATGTTACGCACGCTCACCAGTTCCTTTGCAATACCTTTATCAATAAATATGCCAACCGGCATATCGCTCTTCGATACCATGGTACGGGTGCCTTCATCGAGGGGAGCCATCAGCATTCTCCGCCATTTTTTCTGATTACCCAGTTTTGTCAGTAAAAAGTTGGGTAAGTGCAGCAATCTGTTGGAAAATCCCAAGAAGCGTCCCAGAAAATTATTAGAAAGTACTGAACCCTGATAGCCGATAAGAAGAAAATCATATTCACCTTTATTTGCTATTTTGGCAGTACTGGTATTCGGGTCGCCTACCACCTTAAACATAGGGATGTAATTTTGTTGCAGGCTGCGGGCTTCTTGTTCTACAGGTTTGAACATTTCTTCTTCTTCCTCTTCTATGCCATACTGGTAGAGAAGGTTACCTTCCGACAAATGCAGCATTGTAACTTCCGAATTTGCCTGTCTTTTACGAATAAAGCTGTTTGCAATAAATAAAAGCTTTCGCCCCATTTCTGAGTTCTGAAATGAAACCAGTATCTTATATTTTCGTTCGACAGCAATCTCGGTTTTATCCTGTTTCCTTTTAAATATTTTATCAATGAGGCTAAGCAGGGGAGAAGTCATAAAAGTAGTTGTCAGCGCCATAACGACCATCATGGCAAATACTTCAGGGGTAAGTATGCCCAAGTCTAATCCAATATTCAGCACTACTAGTTCCATGAGTCCGCGTGTATTCATGAGTGCACCAATAGTGAGGCTATCTTTCCAGTTATTGCCGACAAACCGGGCAGCAATAGCGCTTCCCATTGTTTTTCCCATTATGGCAAGGAATACGATTCCTCCGCAAATCATCCACATGCCGGGCTCATTCAGTAATCCTATCTGTGTGCGAAGTCCGGTATATACAAAAAATAGGGGGAGTAATAAAACGAGGGCTATATCTTCTATTTTTTCTGTAAACAGATTGCGGAAGCTAAGATTTGGTGGCATAATTACACCTGCCAGAAATGCTCCGAAGAGAGCATGAATACCTATTACTTCAGTAGCATATGCCGAAAGGAAAAGAATGAGGAAAAATATTCCGATAGCAGATTTACTTATCGTTCTGTTTGATGATTGCAGGTCAGCTATTCGCTTAAGGAATGGTCGTACTACCCTGAACATAACCAGAATATATAATATTGCCAGAACAATTATAAATAATGAACTGGCAAAAGAACCGGCTTTTACAATTGCTATTACCGCCGCCAGCAGGCACCATGCGGTAATATCGTCTATGGCAGCACAGGTAATTATGGTTGCTCCTAGAGGTGTCTTATTTATACCTTTTTCGTGTACAATACGCGCCATGACGGGAAAGGCCGCGATACTCATCGCTATACCCATAAACAAAGCAAAAGGAAGAAAAATAGTATTCTGATGCGTAAATTGTCCGAACAGATAATAAGCAACAAATACCCCTAATGTAAAAGATACCGCTATGCTTGTATGACTTATAATTAAGGCATTATTAGCCCTGCTTTTTATCGTTTTCAGGTTTAATTCCATTCCCACAATAAACATGAAAAGTATCAGCCCGATCTGACTAAGGAACTTTATGTTTTCGAGAGAGGTGACAGGAAAGATAAATTCGGATACCATAGGGAAATAATGCCCAAGCAAAGACGGGCCTAAGACCACACCCGCTAATATTTCTCCAACTACGGTCGGTTGTCCTATTTTCTGACATAGCCATCCGAATATTCTTACTGCCAGAAGAATAACTACAATCTGAAGTAATAAAATAGCCATTGGCGCAGCCAGATCATCTGTAAGGTGGCGTATAAAGTCACTCCATGCAGATGAGGTAGAAGCTAAGCCGTATACATTTTGCTTTGCTTCCAGATTATGCCGTCCCATCCTGACAATAATATATATCAGAACAGAAAATATACCTATGATAGATGTGTAAAATACAAGGTTTTTATATTTTTTCATAAACTAATCCCAGTGTTTATGAGGCTGAATTTCCTTATCAGATGCAAATATACAATTTTAAAGTGACAATTCGACAACAGCCCATAAACCGGATTTAGAAAGCAAATGAGTGTGGACGGTATACGTCGATCTGTTTGGATATGTATTTATGAATATACTAAGGACTAATATTCTGAATTTTTAATAAAGAATTATGAGTAAATTTATTATCTTTACATTCTAAACTAAGTTGTTAGAATAACTATCTTTTGTTTGTGGAGTCGGAAGAAGAAGTTATAATGTTATCAGGATGCTTACTAAAGTGTTAAATAAAGAAGTATTTGTTAAATATTTACTTTATTAATATGTTTTAATACAAAAATTAAAACAAAAAAGTGTCTGAGATTTGGCATATTATAACTATCTTTGCACCGTTTTTCTAAAGCTATTATATTACAAAACTTTACGATATACGATTCTCGAGAAAAAATTAACTTTATGAAGAAAGAAACTTACAAACTATTGCCGCGAATATCGTTTACTCATGCTTTATCCTTGTCGGTGGTGGCGTTTACTGTGATGTTTTCCTGTTCTACATCAAAATCTGTTCGGGAGATACGTGCTTCACGCGAACAGTATCCAAATTCAATACCACAGACTGTGAAAGTCAAAGTGCCTGTAACAAAAGACGATGCTTTGACAAAAGAACTGTTTATGTACTCACAGGCAAAACGCCCTAATATAGAACTGCCTTATATAGAAGGTATGGACAAGGGATCAGTTATTGTCTCGGAAGAAGTAACTTATACGAATGCGGAAAGTATATCCCAATCTAAACCGGATGCAAATAAAGTAACAAACCTTAGCGAAGTACAGCATTTGAATGAAGTAATAGTGACAGCAAAATCCCGTTTCACTCCGGAGCAAAACGGAAAGGTAAACGTCGATTTTATTGTCAGGGTGCCTAAAGAATTGCTTTCTACTAATTTCCGCATGATAGTTTCACCAAAGCTTTTGCACAACGATTCTGTTGTTCCTCTCAAAGATGTGGTAATTAAAGGACAGGAATTCTCAAATAAACAAAAACAGTCATATGCCGATTACGAAGCTTTTTTGAATTCGATAGTAGACCGTGCTCATTACGACAGTGTTTTTGTCGACTATGACGGTGTGAAACAAGATATGGAATTTCAGCAGAATTTTTATTACAACCAGTATCATAAGGAATGGAGCCGTCAGGCCGATTTCGAAGAATGGAAAGCCAGTAAAGATGATGCTGAAGCATTGATGATAGCAAGGCAAACAGGCTATGATCAAAAAGTGTACTACGAGAATGTTCGCAAGGCACGAGAAAAAGCAATGAAAGAAGTTGCTAAAGGCAAAGATACCACAGGCTTCTTTGCGCGCTATATGAAGAGTGTATCAAAACCCGGCGATTTGAAGAAAGGTCGTAAGGTTGTAGAGCAAAAGAATGATTACCGCCTCGATTTCTATAAAGAATATTCCGACAGGGCAAAAGAGCAGGTAATGCGCGACTGGGCGGCCGGTAAGGACACAGTAGGTGCCTATGCCCGTTACATGAAAGGATTCGATAAGAATCTGAAAACTTTGATGCTCGAAGGAGACGATATGGATAAGATTCCGGAAAGATTCCGGGATATATTCCGTGAAGGCCGTAATATGGCTGAGATAAAGAATCAGTACCTGACAGAAAAAGACTCGGTCGAGATAGCTAAAAGCCGTTATAAATATGACGAAATAGCTATCAATGAAATGAAGAGAGAGAGAAAAGAAGAAAAAAGAAAAGAAATAATTATATTCCCTTACGAAGAAGATACCCGTATCGACAGTGTTGTCACAACGGATAGGGATTTTGTATATTATTACAAGCAGGATTATCCGGTGACACCGGGTATGAGAAGGCTTCGTCTGGTGATGGATTCTAAAGTAGATGCTATAGATAAGAGCCAGTTTGTACCATCGGTATCCGATACATTATCTTATTTTATATCCTCTTTATCGCAGTTGGCTGATTCTTCTCTGATAGCTAAGACAACTACCGTGCACCGCGATGTATATAACAGTATGGTTATTTATCCTAAGTTTGCACCGGGAAGAGCTAACTTCAACATCAACTATAAAGACAATAAAGACCAGACCGAGAAAGTGCTGAACACTTACCGTACATTTACCGGTGAGGGAAAATTGATTATGGATAGTGTTGTTATAAGGGTATCAACTTCTCTTGACGGTTCGTATGACGATAATGTTGAACTGTCAATGAAACGTGCAAATGCTTTGAAGGATTATTTCTCTAAAACATTAGGAAATAAAGCCGAAATGGCAATGATATTCAAGACACGCTACAGCGGTGAGGACTGGAATACTATGGCCCG
Organism: Prevotella sp. 10(H); assembly: GCF_000711235.1. Classification (GTDB taxonomy): domain Bacteria; phylum Bacteroidota; class Bacteroidia; order Bacteroidales; family Dysgonomonadaceae; genus Dysgonomonas. Next base: position 818,369 of record NZ_JOMI01000003.1, read on the forward strand.
CCTGATTATGAAGAGAACAGATATGCAGAACAAGTCCGAAATATTGGATATGTTGACTCAGGCAGTAAATCCGGATCAGTCGGAATTGGAAATAAAGAAAAATTATCCTACTGATTACAAGATCATAGTAGATTCGATTTATCCTCAACTGAATAAGGCTGATATAGTATTTAACATGACCCGTCCGGGAATGACAGAAGAGGTTAAGGTGAATACCGAAATCCGTCCTGATTATGCTCAGGCACTCCGTTATCTGCAAGACAGGGAATACTGGAAAGCACTGGATATCTTGCAGGCTTATCCTGACTATAATACAGCTCTGTGTCTTGTCTGTATGGGATACAATGCCAAGGCATTGGAACTGCTGGAAGGTCTGAAACAAACAGGCAATACTGAGTACTTGCTCGCGATACTTTCTATCAGGGCCGGTAATGACAATCAGGCTATAACTCACTTGTTGAAAGCATGTGAATTAGATCCGACTAAGGTATACCGTGCTCCACTCGATCCTGAAATTTTTGGATTGGTACGCAAGTACAAGTTGCAGGATCAGATGGAAAGTAAAGCAGCTGCATCGGAGATTCCGATTGAAGATATGCCTGCTCAGGAAAATACACAAGAATAATAAATTATTATAAATAATCGTGGTACCCCTGATTCATAATATGAGTCAGGGGTATTTTTTTATATACAAATAAAATAATTTTAAGAAATAAAATATTGTTCTGCTATTTCAGAAGGTAAATAAGCCTCAAAATATTATTTTTGTACGATCTAAAAATAATAATAAGAAATAAAATCTTAACAACATGAGTTACAGACTTCTGATGCCCAAAGAAATAGATGTAATGAAATCACAGGATTGTACTGCAGATAACTGGGATAATATAACAGTCGCCACTGATTTTAACCCTGACTATATAAAGCATGTAAACTTTTCGGGAAAAATACGGTTGGGAAAATTTGAAAAGGAACTTTCACTGCCCGGCGGATTGAAGAAACATTCGGGTATTCACCATGCTTGTCTTCATAATTGTGAAGTGGGTGATGATGTGCTTATTGAAAATATCCAGAACTATATTGCTAATTATAAGATAGGTAATAATGTGCATATTCAGAATATACATTATCTATATGTCGACGGTGAGTCTTCGTTTGGTAATGGGGTAGAAGTTTCGGCTTTAAACGAGACTGGAGGGCGTGAAGTGCTGATATATAATAAGTTGAGCGCTCACTTTGCTTATATTCTTTCAGCATACCGTCATAGGCCTGTACTTACGAAAAAGCTTCAGGATATGGTTATGAATTATGCTAAAGAGTGTACTTCTTCGATGGGTGTAATAGGAAACAATGTAAAAATAGTAAATGCAGGTGCAATAAAAAATGTCTGCGTAGGCGATTGTGCCGTTATAGAAGGGGCGCGTCATCTCGAAAACGGCACGATTAATAGCAATGAGTATGCCCCTGTTCATATAGGATACAGCGTTATAGCCAATGATTTTATTATTTGTTCCGGCTCGCGAGTAGAAGACGGGACAATGCTTTCCCGCTGTTTTGTAGGGCAGGCTTGTCAGTTGGGACATACCTATTCTGCCAGTGATTCATTATTCTTTAGTAATTGTCAGGGCGAAAATGGAGAAGCCTGTGCCTTGTTTGCCGGGCCATATACAGTGACTCATCATAAGTCTACTCTGCTAATTGCCGGTATGTTCTCTTTTATGAATGCGGGTTCGGGTTCGAACCAGAGCAACCATATGTATAAGCTGGGGCCGATACATCAGGGAATAGTAGAGAGAGGCGGTAAGACAACCAGTGATTCGTATATATTGTGGCCGTCGAGAATAGGGGCTTTTTCCCTGATTATGGGACGACATTATCATAATACGGATACCTCCAATATGCCGTTCTCATACTTAATAGAAGATAAGAATGAAACAGTGCTTGTACCGGGTGTAAATCTGCGAAGTGTAGGTACTATCCGCGATGCCCAGAAATTTCCGAAACGCGATATGCGTAAAGATCCGGAGAAGCTGGATCAGATTAATTTCAATCTCTTAAGTCCGTATACTATTCAGAAAATGTTCAAAGCGATTGATATATTGAAAGGTATGCTGGATACCTGCGGAGAGGCGAGCGATTTTTATTCATATAAAGGTTGCCGTATCAAGAATTCATCTTTGAAAAAAGGATTGAAATTATACGATATGGCTATCAATAAGTTTCTGGGTAACTCTATAATTTCTCGTTTGGCAAACTGTTCTCTTGAAAGTAATGATGAAATAAGAAAATGTCTCAAACCTGATACGGATATAGGCCTTTCAGTATGGAGCGATATAGGCGGAATGCTTGCTCCCCGTTCTGAAATAGATAAGCTTATATGTGATATCGAATACGGAAAGATAACGCAGGTAAGCGAAATAAATGCCGTATTCGAGCAGCTTCATAAGGATTATTATTCTTTGGAATGGACATGGGCATGGGAAAAGATACAGGAATATTATAACCTGTCGTTGGAAACTATAACAGCCGCCGATATTATTAATATCGTCAAAAGATGGCAGGAAGCGGTAATAAGCCTCGACAAGATGATATACGACGACGCTAAAAAAGAATTCTCGTTATCCTCGCGTACCGGATTCGGGCTCGATGGCGACAGGGCTCAACAAAAGGATGATTTTGAGCAGGTACGCGGTGTATTTGAAGAGAATGCTTTTGTAAAAGTCGTATTGACTCACATAGAAACAAAAACAAAACTGGGAAATGATACAATAGAACGTTTACAAAAAGCTATTGTATAACTTTTCTTTTTGATTTATATGATATAATCCGCAAATCTTTCTAGTTTTGTGGATTATGTATTTATTATGATGTAATACAAAACAACCTGAATGAAGAACATACTTTACATACTTCTTTTTATCCCTGCTTTTTTATTGTCACAAACTATAAGCAATAAACTAGAGCTGCGAAAAACTTATCATGACAATGGGGAATTAAAAACCGAGATATCCTACCTGAACGGTAAAATGCATGGAAAATACATGTCATATTTCACTACGGGTAAAGTGAATGAGGAACGGCATTATGATAATGGTCTGGGCACAGGTGTATGGAAATCATATATCACGTCGGAGAATATCTATCACATGCGTGAAGAGTTTATCTGGGCGAAGAAAGCAAAATTTAAAACAGGAACTCTTAAGGCTTATTTTCCTGACGGGAAGTTAAAGGATATAAGAGATCAAATGAACGGATTACCTCATGGAGAATATAAAACCTATAATAAGGACGGTATTCTGATATATGAGGCGAATTATAAAAATAATAAATTGGAGGGTTTATCAAGGTCTTTCAGGCAGAATGGTAGTTTAGTTTCCGAATCCAATTATAAGAATAATAAAAGGCACGGAGTCCAAAAATCTTATAATGATAAGGGGCAACTGATACAGGAAGAAAATTATAAAAACGGAAACAGGGACGGTGTATACAGAATATTCGATCATAAGGGGGGCATCACACGGGAAACATGGTACCGGGGAAATAGTAAAAGGACATGTGAGAAGTACTTTTATCCGAATGGAAATATCCGGTCTGAATATTTTTACAGAAAAAACGGCTCTTATAAAGTACAAAAAGAATATTATGAAAACGGTAACCTGAAATCAGAGCTATATTATAATGATAAAAGTAAAAGGGGGAAAACCCGGTATTACTATGAGAATGGTAATCTGAAAGAGAAATATAATACATTGGATGGTTACCATGACGGAAATTATAAATCTTATTACGAAAACTGCGTATTAAAGGCAGAGGGTCTTTATATAAGAGGTTATAAGATCAGAACATGGAAAGAATATGATGCGAAGGGTAAGCTGATTTCCAAGACAAAAAACAAGAGGACTTCCAATAATTAATTATTTCCTGATATAAATAAAAATGCCCTGTAATATTTACAGGGCTTTTTCAATCCGGCATATACTTGCCGCTTATTTCTTTGGCTGAGTACGTTTTGCGTAACGGCTCATAAACTTATCAACACGTCCTGCAGTATCCACAAGTTTTTGTTTACCTGTGTAAAAAGGATGCGATGAACTGGTAATTTCAAGCTTAACCAGCGGATAAGTTACACCATCTATATCGATAGTTTCTTTCGCATTGATAGTTGAGCGTGAGATAAATACCTCATCGTTTGACATATCTTTGAAAGCCACCGGACGGTAATTTTCTGGATGAATATCTTTCTTCATTTTATAGTAGTTTAAGTTATTTCTTCTTTTTCAGCCGACAAAGATAGGCTTTTTATACTATTAAAACAAAATATTTCACCCGAATTTTATTCTTAAAACGTGCAGTAAACTGATAAATTTTGCTTTCTTTTGTTTTGTCAATAATTTAACGGATATTATGCGCAATTTAATCATAACTTCGGTTATTGTGGCTTTCGCCCTGCTTTCATGCAGTAATAAAAAAAGTAATAATAACAATTCAACTAATAATATGACGGATTCGACAGAAATAAATATGGAGTCTGTATCGGCCGATGCAAGCATGTATCTGCTTGTAGGGACATACACATCGGGTGAGAGTGACGGAATTTATGTATATCAGTTCGATACGGTATCGGGGTATTCCGTATTTAAGAGCATGATAAAGGTTACAGATCCTTCATATCTGGCAATCAGTAAAGATGAAAAATTTGTATATGCGGTATCGGAAACGAATGACAAACAGACTGCGGCTGCAAACGCTTACAGTTTCGATAAAAAAGAGGGAAAACTAAAACACCTCAATACCCAGTTAACCAATGGTACAGCACCTTGTTATATTACAATAGATGAACAGGGAAAGCATGTTATCACAGCAAATTACATGGGCGGTAATATTTCTGTATTCGATGTAAAAGAAGACGGCTCGTTGGATAAGGCAGGGCAGGTTATAAATTTTCAGGGCAGGGGAGTCGATGCCGAGCGCCAGAAACAACCTCATTTGCATAGTGTAATGTTTTCTCACGACGGAAAATATTTATTTGCTGATGATCTGGGCACGGATAAGATACATAAATTTAATGTAAACGATAAATCATCCGGTAATTACCTGACTGCAGGAAATCCGCCTGCATTCAAGGTTGCAGACGGCTCTGGACCGCGTCATCTCGATTTTCATCCGAATGGTAAATACGTTTATCTGATTAACGAATTGTCAGGGGCGGTGATAGCTTTCAATTACGAGAGTGCAAATGGTAATCTTACAGAAATACAGTCTGTCCAGGCCGATACGCTTAAAGCAAAAGGTAGTGCGGATATTCATGTATCACCTGACGGAAAATTCCTGTATGCATCCAATCGCCTGAAAGGTGACGGCATAGCTATCTTTTCAATTGATCAAAATGACGGGAAACTGACAAAAGTCGGTTATCAGGAAACTGGCATACATCCCCGTAATTTTGTTATAACGCCTAATGGAAAATATTTATTGTCAGCCAGCCGCGATAGCGGCCTTATTCAGATTTTCCTGATCGATAAGAATACCGGATTGCTGGAAGATACATTTAAGGATATAAAACTGGATATGCCTGTTTGCCTTAAATTTGCATCATTCAGATAATTAATTATTCATTTACAGGAGGTTTTTCGTTCATCTGAATTTCGTCGTTAAACTCATGAACATTTTTATTTACCCTGTAGTGCGGTGACAGAAGTTCTATTCCCGCCTCTCTGAATACATCTTGTATATTCTTACGTAAATCGGAATATATATCGTTCATCTTGTTGGCATCTTTGGTGTACACATTCAACTGGTATTCTACATAGAACTCATTCAATGCCGCCTGTAAGATGAAAGGTTTCTGTTTCCTGTTCAGGTTTTCTGTTTTATAAGCTACTTTAAGAAGTAATTCGTGCACCTGCCGCCACGGCACATCATATCCGATTGTTACAGTGGTATAAAGAATCAGTCCGTACTGGCTTGCCGAGAACGTGTAATTTACGGTCTTGGTGCTCATTACACTGGAATTAGGTATGGTAATTATCTCATTCTTTGGCGTCTTTATACGTGTTACAAGTGCAGTCTTTTCTATTACGTTGCCTACACTGTCATCCATTTTCACGCGGTCGCCCACCTTAAACGGCCTCATATAAGTTATAACGAATCCGGCTATGATATTTCCTATAACAGAAGTCGAGCCCAATGAAATCATAAGTCCTAAGAATACCGATACTCCTTGAAATGCCTGTGAATCAGAGTTTGGCAAATAGGGAAAAATCAGAATAAAGGTGAATATCATTAATATGCCGATAACGATATTATAGGTCGGTTTAGCCCAATCGGGATAGAAGCCTTTAAATGTTATCTTATTCTCTGTTATCTTATCGGTAATGGAGCGTAGGAACTTCTTTACATATCTGAATATTAATCCTATGACTAGTATCGTAAATAAGTTAGGCAGATAATTCTTGAAGCTTATCACCACTTTTTTAACCGGAGATATTACATAGTCGAGCAGTTGATCCGAAATATCGGTTGTATGCGGAAATATTTTAAAAAATAATAAAATGCATGTAAATAATGATGCAATAATCAAGGCTAAACGCAGCAGCTTAATCAAAAAGAATATAATCTGCTCTTCTTTCTCGGCTTCTATGATGTTAAATAAGCCTTTTATCCTTTTATAACGCTGCTTGCGGATGAAAATCTTCAGCCTGCGGTATCCGTAATGCATGCCTCGCAGAAAGAAATATTCTCCTGCAATAATGAGCACAACGAATAAAATCTGCAATCCTATCCGTTTCCAACTCGTATCGTAATGTCTTTTTTCTATAGCGTTTACAATGATATTACGATACGAATCAGCCAGTTCCAATTTCGATTTTCCGTATATCTGAGCCTGCAATGTGTCGATGCTGGCTATTGTCTTTGGATGCTCATATTTCTGATCGTCATATGTGATATTGATCTGGTCGCTGAATTCAACCAGTTTGAGCGAATCGGAATTATAATGGGGATATTCTTCCAATAGCCGGATTTTATCTTCGATAGCGGCAGCCCTTTGCTCTACGGTAAATGAGCCGACACCGCCGTGTATCATAAACAACGTATCGATAAACGGAGCTACCGGAGCGCCCTTTGCCTGAGTTAGAACGATTTCCGTTGAATCGACTTTGGCGATAACTGGTTCTTTCTTAAGATTGGATTTCTTCTGTCCGTAGACAGAAGATACAAACAGGCACAATATAATCAAACCTGTTATTTGCAGTAGCTTAGAAGCATTATTCATGTCTTATACAGTTGTGCTTAAAACGCGGCAAATATATACAAGTTAACGGATATAAAGAGTTAAAATCGTGGAAATAAAATTTTATTACAGCTTTATTTTGGTATGTGTTTTATAATGAATACTATATAAAAAATAAAAGGTACTGAATGCAGCACCTTTTATTTTTTATATGATAATACGATTTCTTATTTTGCCTTGAACAACCATCTTGTACCCACCAGCAACATGTGAGTATCTTTGTTGTTTTTGTCTGCAAATTCACCCTGAAAATTGGTATTTCCATAGGCATATAGGGCATGGAAACGCAAATCTTTCACTAAAGGATTGGTGAACGGATAGAATTCCATTGCTGCCTGAATACCCATCGATTCGTAAGCGTTGTTATCGAATTCTTTATCGAAACGCTGATTCCATGTGCCTTTTACGAATGGTCTCCATTTCCCTAAATTCAGTTTAAGATTTAAAGATACGGACTGGTCACGTACATACCTTTCACCTAAGTCTGTATTTTCTGTAACATCGCTGTAGTCCATCATACGGTTGCCCATATAATAGTCTAGTTCAGTTGAGAATTTGCCCAGATTGAGTTGTATACCCGGTGTAATCCACTGGTAAAATTTACTCTTTGTATGCTGGAAAGCCCCGTATCCCCAACGTGTCTTTATCTTTCCGTCCATGAGGCTGCCTTCCCACAATACGTTCACAGCCAAAGCTTTATTTTTATAATCATCACTGGCAAATTGCGGCGCATCGGAATTGACAACCTGCAGGTGCAATGTTTGTCCGATAAATTTATAGGCTACATCGATACCTGTTTTATAAGCATCCAGATCATTGAAAGCCATGGTTGGTTGATAAATATCGGCAGGATTGTAGTCATATTCGAATGTACCGAACTGTACCGATTGTTTTCCTGCTGTAATTGTCCAGTTCTTACCTATATCGAATGCTACCCATGCTTGGTCGGTAGCAGCAGAATAACCCTCACGCAAAGGCGTCTGAGGTTTATTCAAACGGTGACGAACACGGTAACGGATACCGGGAATAATTTCACCTACCAGCCAAAGTTTGAATGTCTGCCCGTGGAATGTGGCTTCATCCAAATCATTGTTGTTAAAGGTTGTCTGGAAATCGACACGTGTGTCGAGCATAATATTCAGCATTTTATCGTCCCGGAGGAGCTTATCGAGTATATTCTGGCTCTCTTTATGCTGTGCGAAGCCTCCGAGGCTTAGAAATAAAGCCCCTAAAATGATGTATAATTTTTTCATCTGATTTGTGAGTTTGAGAGGTATGCCTTCCCGTATAGTCACCATACGGGATGACAAATATTTTAATATTCAGAGAACATACGTTGTATCTCTTTATAATCCTTTGTTTTGGTCAATGCCAGCATGAGAAGTACCCTCGATCTGTAAGGATTTATAAACCACGATGCGGAGAAATTCAATTTATCGTCATCTACTTCGTCCCATTGTGCAGTAGGCCCGGTCATAATACGTGATGAACGTACCACTGCAATACCGTGATTCTTCACTGCTTTTTCCAAAGCATTTTGCATAAGAGTAGTCAGATTACCATTACCGACACCGGCAGTAACAATACCTTTTACATGAGCTTTTACGGCAGCATCTACAAATAAGGCTGTTGCATTCGAATAACTGAGAATGATCTCTACTCTTGGTAGTTGATTCAGATTCATAATGTCGAATTCCGAATTTGAAGTATGACGTTTTACCGATTGGCGGGTGTATATCGGTTTACCATTATAAACGATACCTAACGGGCCGTAATTTGGATTTTCGAAAGTACCCACACTTAGGGTATTGGTTTTTGCCAGATCATCGGCACCCAATATCTTATCATCCATCACTACCATTACACCTTTGCCTACCGATTCGGGAGCAACGGCTGTAGCCACAGAATTGTAAATATTACGTGGACCGTCGGCGCTGATTGCTGTTGACGGGCGCATAGAGCCTACAAGGATGACAGGCTTATCGCTTTTCACAGTAAGATTAAGGAAATAAGCGGTTTCTTCCTGTGTATCTGTTCCGTGAGTAATCACGATTCCGTCGACATCGCTTTGGCTCAATAGTTCATTTACACGTTTGCTCAGCTTCAGCCATACCTCGTCGTTCATATCCTGACTTCCGATATTGGCTACCTGTTCGGCCTTGATGTCTGCTATATTCTTAATCTCAGGCACGGCACTTAATAATTCATCTACGGTAATTGCTCCGGCTTTATATCCGGCTGTAACTTCAGTTGCACCCTGTCCGGCAATAGTACCTCCGGTAGCCAGAATGTAAACCGTTTTTTTTGCCTGTGCACTGATCACAACAGAAACAAACAAAGCTACCAGCATGAGGCTGAATGCTTTTCTTATTGAATTTTTATTCATAACTATATATGTTTTAATTTCTCTTTTATTTTTTCTTAGTACTTTCCCAAGCTTCTACATATTCCATCATTGTTTCATGAAGTTCCTTGCCTATGACACTATAATCATCATCTTCAAGATTGGCAAGGGAAACACGTACCGACCATTCAGGGCCTGCAAATCCGCCGCCGTTCAGCAATACAATAGATGATTTTTCAGCCAGACGGAATACGATGTCTACAGGTTCGAAGTTCTTTTCAAGAAATGTAATAAAATCTTTTCCGTAATTCTTCATTGCCCATTCGTAAATATCGATTGTACAGTAATATGCTGCTCTTTCAATATCCGGATAGATAGGGAAAGCCATACCGTCCCATAGAAGCTGGTAACGATGATGAAGAAGTTTTATACAATCCTCTTTATATACATTTTCTGTATCGAGGAGTGCATATGAAGCAAACAGAAGCATCTGCATCTGCTGAGGTGTAGATAATCCTGCTGTATGATTGAGTGCTATCTGACGGCTGTCTGCAACAAGCCTGTCGATAAATTTCAACTTATTAGGGCTTAATGTAAGACTTTCGTACTGGGTAGCCAGTTTTTGTTTTTCCTTTTCGGGAATTGCAGAAAGCATATCGTCGTAAATATTGTCTTCATATAGAGCGATAACACCCAGACGCCAGCCTGTAGCTCCGAAATATTTAGAGAAAGAATAGACACATAATGTATTCTGAGGCAGTTCGTTCATCAACGATGTAAAGCCGTGAACGAAAGTGCCGTATACATCGTCGGTAAGTATCATCAAATTCGGATTCAGATTCTTTACAACCTTTACCAGATATTTTCTGCTGGCATCTGCCATTTCTACAGATGTAGGGTTACTAGGGTTTACGATAAAGAAAGCTTTGATAGATTTATCTCCCAACTTATCCAGTTCTTCATCCGGATACTGGAAGTTAGAATTACCATCTTTATCTTTGGCCGAACCATGGATATAAGTTACTTTAAACTGGTAACGAGCCAGTTCGGGAATCTCCAGATATGGAGTAAATACCGGAACACCCAGTGCAATTCTGTCGCCTTTCTTAAGCAGGCCGTTTTCCATAAGTGAGTCGAAAAGGTAGCACATTGCTGCCGTACCTCCTTCAACAGCGAACAGATCGTATTTACCGTTGCGTACAGGTTTATTACCGCACATTTCCTGTATCAGGTAATCATGAACGATTATTTCAGCATGTTTCAGCATTCTTACCGGACTTGGATATTGATCGCCTATAACACCTTCGGCCAATTCGAATACCCAGCTGTCAGGATCAAAATTATGCTTCTGAATGCCATATTCATACATTTTTTGAAGAAGGTCGATTCCTGCCAATTGTTTATTTTGAGATAAAAAATCTTCAAAGCGTTTTGCTATCCCTGCTTTTTGCGGGATGCCCGATATACCTGAAGGATTATCCATTGCCAGCCTGCATTCCGATACACCGAATTGTCCTAAAGTGAAAAATGCTTCGCGAGGCACCGATGCTGTCCAGTTAGGGTTTCCCCTTCCGGCATTTAGCATGGTTTTTATAGGTTTCTTTTGTTGGTCGGAAGCGAGGGTTATCAGATTATCTTTTAGTTCGAACGGGCTTAAATGCTCGAGTTGTTGTTCACGTTTCCGCGTTGTTTTTAATTTATCAATATCCATGATCTTTATTTTTATTGTTTATGAAATTCTGATTATCAACTCATAAGGAGTACTATGACTACACCCCAGATGATGAGTAATGTATTGCCTACTGCATAAGTCGTTGTATATGATATGGCAGGAACCCTGCTTTTAAGTGAATCTTCCAATGCGCCGAGTGCTGCGGTTGTAGTACGTGCTCCGGCACAAGCGCCAAGAGTAATTGCTGGTTGGAATTTAAATACATATCTTCCAAGGAGAAGACCTATGAGCATCGGTACAAGGCTTACAAATATACCTGCTACGAACAGGCTTACCCCTGCTGCTTTCAATCCGGCAATGAAATCCGGCCCTGCATTTATACCCACTACTGCGATAAATACATTCAGCCCGAGGTTATTCATCAGCCAGATAGCAGGCTCGGGTACGGCGCCGAATGTAGGGCGTAATGAGCGTAGCCATCCGAATATGATACCCATAATGAGTACACCACCACTGGCACTAAGGCTCAACGGTACATTGCCTGTGCGGAGAGTAAGTGAACCTAGCATTGCCCCGAGGAATATACCTGCGCCTACATACAGCAAGTCTGTAATATTAGTCGGGCGTTCAGGAAAACCGAGATATGCGGCAAAGCGGTCGACGTCTGTTTTACGTCCTTCCACTTCAATTATATCGCCACGCTGAATTTGTACTTCTTTGAGCAATGGTAAGGCTGCTTTGCCCCGGGTTATCTTTCTGATGATTACACCGTGACGTTCCTTGCTTGTTTTCATCTCGCGAAGGGTCTTGCCTTCTACTGCCTTGTTGGCTACAATAACCCTGAGAGCTTCGGAACTGAAGTCCAACAGTTCTACGTCGGCTACTTCCTGACCGATAGAATTTTCATCTTCGATGAGTGTGTCTATAGGGCCATTGAGGACGAGGTTATCCCCTTTATTGATTTTATCTTCGAGTTTCGGCTCGTTATTTATTTCGCCTTTCCCGTTGCGGATGCGCTCGATATATACCGGCCATCCGTTCGTTACAAGCATATCTTCGACTTCCTGTACAGTTCTTTCCTGACTGAAAAAATCGCTACTTGCCTTTATAACCCTGAATGTTGTGCCGTCGTATGCAGCTTCTTCACTGGCATCGGCTTCGTGAATAGAACCGCCTAGTGTAGCTTCATACTCTTTTGTTTGTTTCGCAACATCTTTACCTAATAATTTAGGGCCTATCGAAGCAAGGAACCATGCTGTTCCGGCTGTTCCGAAAATATAGGTAACAGCGTATGCAACGGGTATCTGATTGATAAAAGTATGTTTCTGGTCTTCACTGATCGACAACTGATTTATTGTGTCGGTAGCTACACCTATTACTGCTGAAATTGTATTTGCTCCGGCAAGCAATCCTGTGGCATTACCCACGTCGAATCCTGCTATCAGGGCGGCTATCCATGCGGTTGCAAGACAGCAGACACAGACTATGGCTGCAAAGGCTATTTGCGGCAATCCTTCTTTTTTGAGTCCGTGAATGAATTGCGGGCCGACACTGTAGCCGACTGCAAATAAGAATATTAAGAAGAATGTAGATTTTACGGTAGGGGAGATGGTGATATCCAATTGTCCGATAAGAACTCCCATAAGTAAAACTCCCGTTACAGGCCCCAGCCCAAACCCTTTGATCTTAACCTGCCCGATGGCAAAGCCCAGTGCAAGAGTCAGGAATATGGCTATTTCCGGCGAGTTTTGCATAGTTTTTATTATCCATTCCATAAATTGGTTTTAACTTAAATTGGTATTTTGTGAACTTTATAAAATAAACAAGCAGGCATGTATATTGTTTCGCAACGGAAGAAGTATTTATCGGATATTTTATTTCAATTCTGATTTAATTCACAAAAAAAGCAGGATATTAATACCCTGCTTTTTAAATTATTTTTACTCTGGATTAGAATATGATATCTGTATTCGCCCTGTTTTCGTAGGTATAATTATCTTCTACATTTCTTGCGTAATGTACAATATCACTCACTGTGATGCTTGTTCCCGGATTATTCAAAATGTATTGCACATAGAATCCGCGAACGTATCCGTGAGGCAATTCTTTGTATCCTGTAGGAGCGGGAGCATCCATATCCAGTTTCTTTATATCTGTCTGTGCATCGTTAATGTATAATTTATAACCGAGTTCGATATCGGAAAGTCTTCTACACCAGCGTACATTCAGCAGATGGTAGCTTAATGCTTCTTTAGTATCTACATTATCGTGCAACATGACAGCACCTACAGAAAGTTCATCGTTCCAGAGTTGTACAGCCATATATGCAGTATAGAATAAGTGATAGATATCCCCTTTCTTACCGTCAGGATAACAGCCATGTACAGGTCCCAAACCATTACACCACGGTCCGTCGCCATTCAAGCGGGCTCCTCCGGGCATCAGGTTGAATTTATATTTGTTAGTGTTATTTTTCTGGTCGAACCAATATGTTTTATATACTGAGCCTCCATTAGGATCGGCAATGTTGTAAGCCATCGGATTTTCATTCGGACGCGGGCTCAGGGCAAAACGGACATCACGTTCGTTGAGTCTTGTATGAGGCGCATCGTTTGTCGTATTGAACGGCGACATGGCAAACAATTGTCTGTAATCTTCGGGTGCAGGTATCTTCCAGCCTTTTATATCGTTATTGTTCTGGTCGCGCATTACACCATATTTATTCATATACAGAATGCTCGGATAGCTGTAATATCTGCCGTAGTATTTTTCGAAATTGTTGATATCCTGTAATTGGAATTGTGAAGGATTTATCCGTATACGTTCCAGATACTTATTAAGGACATCCTGTGTAATAGGGAAAATATTTTCGAAGTCGTTGCCCCATTTCACAAAGTGATTGAAGTTCTGGTCTACCCAGTAATATTCGCCTACACGTACTGCATTATATTCTCCTAACACCTGACGAGCTTCGGTTGAAAAGAATTTTACTTTCACCGATTCAGGAAGTTCTCTTGTTTCTTCATCTATATATTGAAAAATGAAGTCTTTAGAATTACGGTTGAAGTACAGATATTGCATTTGTTTTTCTTCACCTACATATCCTTTCGGAGCAGTTACTTCAACAATCGTATAATTTTTAGCAGGCAAATTAGTTACTTCTACAGTTCCTTTATCGAGTGTATAAGTCGCTACCACCTGATTGTCGATATTCAATACCTGATATGTTCCTCCACTAATCAACTCGTTAGTTGCTACGTTTTTTGCTGATATAGTGAAGTGTGCCATTTCTACATCGTTACTGTCGTCGGTACAAGCATAGAGTCCGAAAAATAACAGTAAATAAATTAAAAAATTATTCTTCATTTCATTTTATAATTAAAATTCGGTTAGCTAAATGAAATGATAAGATCTGTCTAGTGTGATGAAGTGCGGATAGATGAAGATGTTCCCGACATCTTTGGTTATATTAACATGAGGGTTTAACTTTTGTTTAAATGGGAAAGTTAAAGAAATGAAACAGTTTTGCCTCCATGAACTTTTTTAACAAACTGGAATCCTGCATTTAAGCACAAAAAAAGCGCTATCACAACGATAACGCTTTTTTTCTATTACGAATAAATTAAATCAATAATATGTTTCTGATACGGAGTGGTTTAACTCGATGTAGAGATGATCGTTCTCGCTAAAGAAACGTATCTTATTTTCTCTCGACAGCCAACCCAGAGCCATATTTATCGGCGAGTCCTTAAAATTTGTAAGTTCACCGATTTCCCTTAACGTTAGTTTTCCATTTTCAGCCAGCAAGTTCCAAATTATACCTGCATTGATTCCAATATCACTTTTCAGCATAATTGTGTAGTTTAAAGTTTATATAAATAAATTAAATTTTTTTAGTTCTTAACAGGCAGGAAATAAACCCGCCCACAATGATACCGAAACTACAATTCACCCAACATTCGGAAGACAAGGGATAAGTGCCCCAGTAGCATCCGAAGTAATACCAATGTGCAAAACCAACCATTAATCCTAACAACATGCCCAATATGACAGTCCCATTGTTGGTAAGAAAGATATGTAGCTTTTCCATAATGTATTTATTTATCCATGTTTCCAATAATACTGTTGTCCTGTATGAGCAGTTTCAGCCAGCATTTTTACTGTGGCTCTTGGTTTCGATTCTACCATAGCTTCGCGTATAGCTCTTGCAAACATATTATTTATACGGTGTCCGGGACAGTTGGCGATAATTTTTCCTTTTATAAAATGCCCTACCAGTGCAATATCGCCTATTATATCCAGCAACTTGTGCCGTGCCGGTTCGTTAGGATAGAGCAAGGGTTTGTTCATTATATATCCGAGCTTGTTTGCATCCTTCCGGCGTACACCCATCAAATCGGCGAGATGATCGTATTTCTCCTGTTCGATAGGCTTATCGTATATTACGATAGCATTGTCCAGATCACCACCCTTTACAAGGTTGTTTTGTAAAAGAGGCTCTATCTCGCGTACGAAGACGAATGTCCGCGCAGAGGCAAAGTCCCTTGTAAATTCTGAAAGATCGTTCAGGCTGGCATCCTGTCTTCTTAGCAAAGCCGAGTCGAAAGAGATATGCGACTGGATACTGAACGAATCGTCAGGCAACAGCAGCATAGACGAGCCGGTAGCTTTGTCCACGACCTTAATTCTTTTACGCTTGAAAGTTATATATTTTCTCGGAGCATTCTGGAATTGTACTCCGGTTTCTTTTATCTTACTTACAAATGCCATAGCACTTCCATCCATGATAGGAACTTCGGGTGCATCTATATCTATCAGGCAATTGTCTATCTCGCAGGCGTAGAGCGCAGCCAAAGCATGCTCTACAGTACTAACCTGTACTCCGTTTGCCGAAAGGACAGTGCCTCTCTGGGTCGCCGTTACATTTTCAGCTAAAGCGTCTATTACAGGCTGTCCGGGTATATCGGTACGTCTTATTTTATAACCATGGTTTTCCGGTGCAGGATTGAAAGTTATGTGTATGTTCAACCCTGTATGCAACCCTTTTCCGCTGAGCGAGAAACTTCTTTTCAATGTTCTTTGATTAACCATAACAAATCTTTTTTTAATTGTTTATATTCAGGGCATCTTCAATAAGCACGCACCGGCCGAGTATCCTCCGCCAAATACAGAGATGCACACCAAATCTCCCGATTTATATTTGTCTGTATTCTGTGCGTATACAAGCATAGCACTTGCCGAGCCTGTGTTACCTAATTCTTCTATATTCGATAATATCACATCATCTTTTAGTTCCAAACGTTTAGTTACGTTTTTTATTATCCTCATATTTGCCTGATGACCAATGAAATAAGACAGGTCGCCGAGCGAATAACCATTAAATTCTACTATATCTTTCGTATTCTGGGCTATATAGCTGCATGCATACATAAAGACATCCTTTCCGTAAGGCATCTGCAGCCCGCAGTTTTTAGGATCGAGATATACTCCCTGAGGGCCTAAACCTACGTGTCCCAGCCCCTGTGTCGTAATATCGAGTACATGGGCATCTTGCGGAGAGCAAGAGGTGTCCGAGAAGAAGTATGCTACTGCCCCGTCGCCCCATAAATGACCCGACATGCAGTCCGTATCGTCCGAGTATGTCGAGTTGCGGTCGGCACAGATCATCAGAGCCTTGCTGGCTATCTGCGAAGAAAAGAACGAGTATATAATTTCCATTGCATTGATAGCCGAAGAACATGCCGAAGATATGTGGAACACTTTTGCTTCCGATATATTATATTCGCGCTGTATATAGTGGCCTGCCGTAGCTATAGTATCGGACGGTGTGTACGAGGCAAATATAATAAGGTCTACATCTTCTATATCATAAGTCAATTGAGGCAGGGCATCCTTTACTGCCTCTGCGCACATATAATTTATAGTTTCTTTATCAGAAGCCCTCGATCGGGTGCTGATTCCGGTTCGCTGCAATATCCAATCGCTTGTCAGACCGTTTACTTCCGTGAAGTAGTCGTTCGAAATCCTTTTTTGGGGGATATAATATCCGGTTGCATTAATATACATATTCGATGTTTTTTATTGCTCAATATTGATTTTCACATTCCGGATGCCGTAATAAATACTTTTTCCAGAAACGGCGATTATACAGTTGTATTAAGTTTTGGCATATTTTCTCATCATATTTACGAACTTTTGAATATTCTTCACCTATATAGTTTAACGTATCGTCGTTAGCTTTCAGCCTGCTGAAACTTCGGCAGCTGTCCATCATATTTATATTCTTAAAGCTCATCCGGTTGAGGTCTACGAGGTAAAATTCGTATCCCTTGTCTGTAGTCTTGTACAGGATATTTCCGGGCGAATAATCTTTATGGAATATTCCTTTCTTATGTATTTCGGCAGTGAACATCGTAAAGGCCTGAATCAGTTCTTTGCTTTCTTCTTCTGTCTGATTGTACACCTCTTTCATTGTTCCCTCTACCTTTTCGTGTATTGATATATAGTAGGATTGCGCTAACAACCTGTTTTTGTATATCTCTATATACGCTATAGGTTTTGGTGTTTTGATTCCGCGTTCGAGGATTGTCAGAGCATTGAGGAACGATCTTTCCGCTTTCGATTTACGGAGATACTTATATACAAACCTGTTTATCCATATCGGCTTCTTAAATGATTTTACATTGATATCATAGCCGTTTACGTGGAATACTTTTATTGTATTGCGGGCGTTGTATATCATTTCACCTTCTTGCGAGAATATTTCAGGAACAGAATATATGAAATCCAAAAGCTCGCTATATCCGGGATTTATCTGTACTTTCATTTTGTTATCCTGTTATATATGATTTTCAAATTGGATTCGGGTATCACACCCACCATTCGTTCTATTTCCTTTCCATTCTTAAATATTACCACACTCGGCACTCCGGATATCTGATGCTCTATTCCTTTGTCCGGATATTCATCTATATTTAATTTATAATACTTAATACTTGACTCATCAGGTAATTTGTTGAGATTATACTCCATTTTATTGCACAGATCTGAATTTTTTTTGTGAAAAAATACAAAATCGATCCCTGAAGAGAGTGCTTCGTTGAATGTCGCCTCGTTGAGTTCTACAAATCGGCTGTTTTCCACACGAGAGGGAATGCTGTTAACAGCCTGCGTACCCAGAATGTTGGTAATAATGATCAATGTGATAAGCATCAGGCCAAAATGCCATGTTCTGAATCTGAAATTTTTCATGTCTCATGATTTTAAAAGATGCTGTAAAAATCCGGTTTAATACATATCCCTACACGGATATTCATCGTGTATTTGTCATAATCCAGCAGGCTCTCCCCGTATCCCTGAAAGAAACGGGCAAACAGATATTGATTCGATCTTTCCGATATCCTGAAGCCTGCAGTCAGTGTCGTATTCACATTTCCAAACCCTTTTCTCGGGTTTATATCGGCCGAAAGCCACCAAAGGTGCTTATTACTTGTATAATTGAATGATAAGTATCCCAATCCTCTGAAATCGAGTAAGTCTTTATTGTTTCCCCCGTCAACGTACGGCACCCAGAACTCACCCGAAATATTGAACCGTGCATTAAAGTAATATTTCATCGACAGGCTGAGATAGTTCCAGCTGCGTGACTCATCGCCTGCACGTCCGTTCGATTCATGTTTCAGCTGAACGAAGGCTGCGCCTACCAGTTTATTATCGTGGAATACATATTTCCCCAGTCCGAGTCCGGGATTATAATTCGTATCCCTGAAGGGGCTCGATTCTGCGTATATATCCCAAAACGAACGCTGGGTATATGTCAGATATAAGAATGACTTCAGGGGGAGCACACTTCGGGTCAGGCGGTGCCTTATACTGATCTGGAACGTGGCATCGGCCGAAGATGATGTTATCTCCCTGTTCAGAGGTACTCCTGTTACAAAATAAGTATCTTTATAAACTGCGAAAGCAGGAAGTTTATCTGCTACCTTTATAGCTTCTTCTTCTGATATTTCCAAGTGTTTAGGCTTGAAAATATTAGGGTCTTCCATTGCTTTGGTATACTGTTCCCTGATACTGTCATTAGTGATATATATCAAATCATCCTGGGCGGATAAGTTGATTGATATAACAACCGTTAATATGATTAAATAAGCTTTTCGCATAATTTGAAATCAGCTCTGTGATCCCTCACTTTTTAGTTACGTTAGGTTTATTAGTGTGGTGCCGGGCACCGTTGTTAGTCGAAAACGAATTGATTGATAAATCTGTCATCCGTTATTTCATCTTTGCATTTTGTAATGATTCCTATTTTGTATAAGATATTTTTAAGATCTGTACTTATACTGTCAGTATAAATGAGTGTTACTTTTTTCAAGGCCATCAACAGAGAAAAATAATTATTCTCCGTACTTTCCAGTTTAACGCTTTCTACACCTTTTACATTGTTGCCTTCTATCTCGAATAAATTTACTGTCGTGTTTTCTTGTATGCCTTTGCTTAATGCTCCTTTTTGAGTGAGTATAGCTATTATCTTTTCCATGTCCTTATTGTTTAGTTTATGAACAATTGTTCACTAGTTTAGTGCGTAATAATTAGTGTTTGGCTTTTTTAAATAGTGAACTATCGTTCACTATTTTTTGAAAAAAATTAGATTTTGATCAGACTATACAAATAATCAAGGACTTCCTTTTTCTGATCCATTTGCCTGTTTACATTCTTTACAAATTGAGATTTGTCGCATGCATCATCGGAAGATTCTTTGATTCCTGCATTGTTGAATAGTATACACATAATCTCAATATTAATGTCACTCCTGATTTCCTTCATCTCGATGCTTTTTCTCAATGCATTTCTCCAATGATCGAGGAAGTGCCCGTTGATAACGCTGAAACGGTGGACAAAGTCCGGGTAATGTTTTGCCGCCTGAATCATGAGCCCGGTATAGTTCAAAAAGGTAGTGTGTGTTACACCGGCTCTCATAAATGCGCTGGCAATAAGCTTTTGCAGACGGTGGATTACCTCTATCAACTCTGTTACTGTCAGGTCGTCCTTAATTCCTTTCAATATTTTTTCAAATACCTTGAAGAAATATTCATCTATCACGGCAAAGAATAATTCTTCCTTGTTTTTGAAATACCTGTACATTGCCCCGCGGGACATACCCAGTTCTTCTTGCAACACTGAAATGGAAGCGCTATCGTATCCGATGTTCATAAAAACATCAAACGCTCTTCTTAATATGTATTCTCTGCTATACTTCATATTGTGAATTATACTTCTTTTAATAAGTGAACAATCGTTCACAATGCAAAAATGCAATATTAAATTTAATTAGCCACTATTTTTAATGTTAAAAAATATTTTAAAATATTACGAAATGATTTTTTGCTATGGAAGCTATTGGTTTATAAAGAGAAATAGCATTTCCCGTAAAAATTATCATTTTATTATAATCCACTATGCTATTTCTTTTTCGCACTATTCTTTGTTAATTTGCACTATTAACGGGAATAACAACGAAATATATATAATATAGGTGGCAAAAAAGAACTTTTACGTAGTATGGAACGGGGTAACGCCCGGAGTATATTCGGACTGGAGTAAGGCAAAAGCCCAGATCGAGGGTTACGAAGGTGCTATTTATAAGTCATTCCCGACAAAAGAGGAAGCCGAGAAGGCTTATAACGATAATCCGTGGCAATATATCGGTAAAAATGCTGCAAAGAAGAAGGTATCCATTAATAACATTCCTGAGATAATAAAAGATAGCTTGTCTGTCGATGCTGCTTGCAGTGGTAATCCGGGCTTACTGGAATATCGCGGTGTATACGTTAAGACCGGTGAACAGGTTTTCCATCAGGGGCCATTTGAAAAAGGCACGAATAATGTAGGCGAATTCCTGGCTTTGGTGCATGGACTGGCCTTGCTGAAGCAAAAGAAATTCAATATACCTATTTATTCAGACAGTGTGAATGCCATAAAATGGGTAAAGGATAAAAAATGTAAGACTAAATTGGAACGGGTGCCTGAAAACGAATCACTGTTTTACATGATCGAGCGTGCCGAAAAATGGCTGCGTAAGAATACGTATACCACTACTATAATAAAATGGAAAACGGATGAATGGGGAGAAATCCCTGCTGATTTCGGAAGAAAATAACAATCGTTACCTGCTCCACGGATTGAGCGACATCAGAAACCGCCATCTGTCCACATCGAATTTGTAGAGGTAGTATTTGCCATACGAGCATTCATATCCGCAAATGTACACCTTATATATAAGTACGTATTCTTTGTTTCGGGAAAAGAGGGGGATCGAATAATAATTAACGTTCGTGTCGTCTTTCTTTTTTGCTGAAATCATTTTTTTACCTGACATACCTTGATGCCATACGGAATCTTTGATGGATATATATTGTTCGTAGAAAAAGTTCCTTTCTTCCTGATTGAAAAGCGTGTCGAGCCCCGATGATTTTTTAAACAGATATTTATTGTCGGGTTCAAGATGGCTAATATCATACTGGCCGACATATTTGCTGATAAAATTGGCTGTATCCCAAGGCATTATTTTGTAAGATACCTTTTTATTGTTTTTGAGAAATTTTATTTCGGTTTTTTTGTCATTTTCTGTCATCCAGTTCAGAAAATTATAGATTTCTTCATCGGATATAACCGAACTGTATGTATATTTTTGTGCAACAGCAAATTGCACACTAAGAAGTGTTATTAAAAATAATAAGGTCCTAAGTTTCATATAAGTTTGAGTATATTCTTTTTGCAGAATCAAAGGTAATAAAAAAAAGAATTTCTATAAAATTCTTACTGTTGTTTTCATTAACAACTTTATCTATATAATGGAATTTTGTAGTATTTAGCTGTTGGCTTTTAGGTCTTTGAAATGAGTATTTGAGTATAATTAGATTTTGAGGATTTGCGTTACTTTCGTTACCTTTTAACTCAATATAGTTAATTAATGTAAATTATTCAATTAGATACAAGTAAACGGTAAACAAGTAGACAAGTCTTTCAACTAGTATCTTGTTTACTGGTCAACTGAAGTTTCCGTTACTTTTGTTACCTTTGCACCTCGAAAAAATTAAAGGAAAAATTCAAATGTTGATTGTAGACAGTCTGAAAGTAGAATTAGGGGATAGAGTCTTATTTGACAATATCAGCTATATAATAAACGATAAAGACAAAATAGCGCTGGTAGGCAAAAATGGGGCAGGTAAGAGTACAATGCTGAAAATTCTGGCCGGTGTTAACTCAAATTATAAAGGTTCGGTAACAGGGCCCGATGGTGTTACAGTAGGATATTTGCCGCAGGTGATGAAAATTACCGATGGCCGCACAGTTCGTGAAGAAGCATCTTTAGCATTCTCCCATATTTTCGACTTGCAGGCGCAGATCGAGGATATGAATAAGCAACTGGAAACCCGTACCGATTACGAATCGGATGATTATGCCAAACTGATAGATGATTTTACGCATGCTCATGAACGGCTTGCGATGGTAGAGGGCGTAAATTTTGAAGGAGAAGTGGATAAAGCGCTTTTGGGTTTAGGCTTCAAGCGTACCGATTTAGATCGTCAGACAAGTGAATTTAGCGGCGGATGGCGTATGCGGATAGAGTTGGCAAAGCTCTTGCTAAGAAATCCGGATGTGATGCTGTTGGATGAGCCTACAAATCATCTCGATATAGAATCTATCGGTTGGCTCGAAGACTTTATCAATACACAGGCAAAGGCTGTAGTGCTAATCTCGCATGACCGTGCATTTATAGATGCTGTCACTACCCGTACTATCGAACTGACTATGGGGCGTATATATGACTATAAAGTAAACTACTCTAAATATGTAGAACTCCGTCAGGAACGCCGCATGCAACAGATACATGCCTGGGAGGCGCAGCAAAAGCAGATTGCTGAAATAGAAGAGTTTATAGAGCGGTTCAGGGCACAGGCAGCAAAGGCTGTCTTGGTTCAAAGTCGTATCCGCCAGTTGGAAAAGATGGAAAGGGTAGAAATCGATGAAGAAGACAAGTCGCATATACGCATTCGTTTCCAACCTGCAACGCGATCGGGAAATTATCCGCTGACAGTGGATATGGTAACTAAAAAATACGATGACTATCTGGTATTTGAGAATGCCAACTTGATGATAGAGCGAGGCGAAAAGATAGCGTTGGCCGGAAAGAACGGTGAAGGAAAGTCGACCTTTGTAAAGTGTATAATGGGCGAAACGCCATACGACGGTACAATGATGCTCGGGCATAATGTCGAAGTAGGATATTTTGCACAGAATCAGGCTGATTTGCTGGATGAAGACCTTACTGTATTTGAAACTATCGATCAGGTAGCTGAGGGAGATATCCGTACTCAGATCAGAAATATACTGGGAGCCTTTATGTTCAACAGGGACGACTCCGATAAGAAAGTGAGGGTGCTTTCGGGAGGCGAACGTACGCGTTTGGCAATGATCAAATTATTACTTGAGCCTGTAAACCTGTTGATCCTGGATGAGCCGACCAATCATCTCGACCTGAAAACAAAGGAGGTTCTGAAGAATGCTTTGCTTGATTATGACGGGACTGTTATTCTCGTTTCCCACGACCGTGATTTCCTTGACGGACTGGTAACTAAGGTCTTTGAATTCTCTGATAAAAAGGTGCGGGAACATATCGGAGGCATTAAAGAGTTTCTGGCAAAGAAGAGGGCTTTAACATCTTAATGTATTGTTTTTCTAGTATTTTTACTTATTTTTGCCAAAAAGTCAAATTTATCTAAAACTACTAAATTAAACTTAACATGAAGAAAATCACCCTTTCCTTACTGGCTGTTTTGTTTGTCTTTGCCTCTTGTGGCGGACCGGATGCCGTAAAATTTAATGATGCTATTGCTAAGGCAAATGCTACTATTACTCAGGTGAGCGTATCGTATGACAGCGACCTTACTAGCGCTGTAAATACTGAAAACTATGAAGCTATTGCTGCTAAAACAGATAGTGCTCTGGCTAAAATCGATGCAGAGATCACTATTGTAAAAGCATTGGATGTACCGAAAGGTGGTGCAGATTTCAAGGAAGCGGCTCTGAAGACTTACGAAAGTCTGAGGGGTGTTGTTGAAGCTGGCAAAGGCTTTGCTTCTCTGACTAAGGATTCTGCTCCGGAAGATGTTAGCAAGTTACAGGAAACATATCAGGCTAAAGTGGATGAGTATTCGAAATCATTTGAATCTTTGACAGCTGCTCAGCTTGAATATGCTAAAGAAGCCGGCTACGAGGTAAGAAAGTAATCTTAATTATATAAGAAGCAAAAGGGCAGGATTATATAATCCTGCCCTTTTGCTTGTATATCAGTCTGTTTATCTTTTATTTAGTGTGTATTTGAAACTGTGCTTGCCGGCTTCCAGCTTTTGTGTTCCTTTCTCTTTTACATAGTCCGGTAAATAGAGTGTAGCAGAGCTGTTGGCTGGTATCTCTACAGTATAAGTGATTGTGTTCTTCTTACGTTCCCACTTCGAAACAATCAAACCGTAAGGCGATTTGTGCTTAGCCTCAAAGTGATTAAGGCCTTCAACAAAGTTCGGACGTAAGATAATGTGCTTGAATCCCGGTTGTGCTTCATCAGGGAAGATTCCGCCCACACCTTTGTAGAACCAGCCGCCGATTTCACCGAACATCATGTGATTGTCCGAGATGTCTCTTTCGGCTTTCAAATCCCAGTTTTCAAGTAGGGTAGTAGCACCGTTGACAATCCACCAGCCCCAAGAAGGGTATGTATTCTGAGCCGCAACTTTGTATGCTGCTTCTACATGACCGTTTTCGCTTAACGCATTCAGGATAGCTTTTGCTCCTAAAACACCTACATCGAGGTGGAATCCGGCTTCTTTAACTTTATCTGCAAGGCTTTGGGCTACTTTGCTTATTGATTCTTCCGGCACGACTCCCCATTGTAAAGGAACGCTCAGTTCGGTCTGTGTACCACTTGCATAGATTCCTGTTTCCTTATTGAGGTATTTAGCATTGATAGCATCCTTGATCTTTTCGGCTAAAGCCGAATAATAAATATAGTCATCCTGTTTGTTAAACAGTTTTGCAGCCTTAGCTAAAATCTTGGTGTCTACATAAAAATAGATTGATGACGTCAGTTCCTTATTCGAACGGGATTTCACCGGAACCCAGTCTCCGCGTCCCCACGATGTGAGATGCTCCGGACTTCTGCGGTCAACATAATTTACATAACGCTTCATGTTCTCATAACAATCGGCAAGTAACTTGCTATCACCGTAGAACATGTATATTTCCCATGGGATAATGGCAATCGTACTTGTCCAGTCCAAACCGTTTTCGGTACCGTATCCCCATCCGCCTGTCGGGATGATATCCGGTAATACGCCGTTCGGCTGTTGTTCGTCACGGTGGTCGGCCAGCCATTTTTCGTAGACTGTAATACCGTCGTAATTATAGAGTGCTGTTTCGATTGCCAGATGTCCGTCGCCTGTCCAGCCGTTCTTTTCACGTTGAGGACAATCGGTCGGGAAGCCCATCAGATTAGACAGGTAAGCATTATTGGTTGCCCACCAAAGTTTGTTGACCAAATCGCTGGACGTATTAATCTCTCCCACCTGAGGTACATCGCTGTGCATAAAGAAAGCAACGAGATTACTACTGTCGAGTTGGATGGGCTTACTGCTGGTAACTTCTACATAGCGGAATCCTTTATAGTTGAATCGGGCCATGAACTCATCCTCACCTTTTCCACTCAATATAACTATATCAGTCTGGAATGGGTCGGAACTGTCTACCGGACGGTGATAAACATCTATATTAGACATATCTATATGCCCGTTATCATAAAGTCTTTCACCGTGCTTCAGCCTTAATACTGTTCCTTCTTCTCCAGAAATCTTTAGCTGGGTAACCCCCGACATATTCTGAGCGAAGTCGAATACATAGGTTGTATCGTTTATCTTATTGATTGTCTTTGCTTCAAATCTGGTTACATTTCTGATCGGTCGTACTTGCTGCGCTGTTACATTTTGCGAAGGTACAGGCCTGTATCGTACGCCACCCCATTTCGAATCGTCAAAATTCACGGTATTCCAGCCTTTCTGTTCAAGGCGAGCATCGTAGTGTTCGGCAGTATATATACTATTGAATATAAGTGCACCTGAGGACGTTTTCCAATCTCTTTCGGATGGGATTACTTCTGTTGTTCCGTCTTCATATGTTAATCTCAAATCCATACAAAATGCAGGACGATTACGCCACGGGGCATTATGGAAATCCCATACACCCATCGACTGATGATTGTACCAACCGTTGCCAAGTAATACTCCTATGGCATTCTTTCCATTTTGTACCTGCGGAGTGACATCAAATGTTACATAATAATTCCTCCTGTCAAATCGGGTGTACATCGGGTCGAGGCGATGATTGCCGATTTTCTCACCATTTATATATAATTCATATAGTCCGGCTGCGGCAATGGATACCCTTGCCGACTTTACCTTTTTCTGTGTATCGAATACTTTCCTGAAATAGGGTGCAGGCTTATAGTCCTTATTCCGGCCGTCGCCTATCCATGCTCCCTGCCAGTTCTTCATGTTCATCATACCTGTTTCGAACGAAGAAATATCAGACGAAGACTGTATTCCGTCTTTATCCCATACATTTACTTTCCAGTAATATCGGGAAAACGGTTCCAGCGTTTTCCCGGCATATGTGGCGAGAATGGCATCGGCATTTTTCCTGCCGGTATCCCACATATTTCCTTTGTTATTTACTACTTCAAGAGAATCTTTTCCTACCACTATCTGATAGGCGTTTTGTGTAGCTCCCTGTCTCGGATCATTTATCATCCATGATAATCTCGGATTTGGATTATCTATACCAAGAGGATTGGTGAGGTGTTCGCAACTGAGATTTTGTGGTTTGCATGATTCCTTGTTTTGGGCAAAAAAAGCATTGCAGCTTAATAGGGCAATGGCACTTACTAAAAATATTTTCATCGTATATGATTTATTAAGGCTGTAAATGTAGTAAATCTTTTATATTATATAATCTTTATTATATCTAAAAAAGTGATGATAAAATTTGTATTTAAAAAAAAGTTTATAACTTTGTGTTCACTTTTTGGTATAAAAATATGACAAATTGCTTTTTACATGTCCTCATTCTTGATATTCTCCTCGTCGGCCGGAATAAATGAGAAAGGTGTGTATATCAGCATGATAATATAAGGAACAAAAATATAGGCCTTTCTCATTCTTGGGGAAGGTTTTTTTATATAATGGGGTTTTTAAAATAGAAACTGAATCGACAGTCAAAAATAGAAAAGTATGGGATTCGAATTAAGAAGTTCAACGAGCACACAAGGACGGCGGATGGCCGGAGCAAGAGCTCTATGGAGGGCAAACGGGATGAAAGAGGAACAGATGGGAAAACCTTTGATCGCTATTGTCAATTCATTTACACAATTCGTTCCGGGGCATGTTCATCTCCACGAAATAGGGCAAAAAGTTAAAGCGGAGATAGAAGCGCTGGGATGTTTCGCTGCCGAATTCAACACGATAGCTATTGATGACGGTATCGCTATGGGGCACGACGGCATGTTGTACTCACTTCCATCGCGCGACCTGATAGCCGACAGCGTAGAATATATGGTAAATGCCCACAAGGCCGATGCAATGATATGTATCAGCAATTGCGACAAAATTACACCGGGTATGATGATGGCAGCCATGCGATTGAATATACCGACTATATTTGTTTCCGGTGGTCCTATGGAAGCCGGACGACTTTCAGGACAACAACTCGACCTAATAGATGCCATGATAAAATCGGCAGATGAAACTGTATCGGACAGAGAAGTAGAGGCTATAGAGAAAGCGGCCTGTCCGACATGTGGTTCGTGTTCGGGAATGTTTACAGCAAATTCCATGAACTGCCTTAATGAAGCTATCGGGCTTGCTCTGCCGGGTAACGGAACTGTTATTGCTACACATATTAACCGTATGGAGTTATTCAAAACAGCAGCCAAGCAAATCGTCGATAATGCATACCGTTATTACAGGAATGGCGACGAAACGGTACTTCCGCGTAAAATAGCGACTAAATCGGCTTTCCTAAATGCAATGACACTCGATATAGCTATGGGAGGTTCTACAAATACGATACTTCACCTTTTGGCTATTGCTCAGGAAGCCGAAGTAGATTTCACAATGGATGACATTGATAAGCTTTCCCGCAAAACGCCTTGTCTGTGTAAGGTGGCACCCAATACTCAAAAATATCATATACAGGATGTAAACCGCGCCGGAGGTATTCTCGGTATAATGAACGAACTAGCTAAAGGTAACTTGATTGATACTTCTTTGCCGCGTGTCGACGGGATGACGCTAGCACAAGCTATCGATAAATACGATATCACTAAAGAAATGATTATAAGCCGTGAAGCTGAACTGCTTTATAAAGCGGCTCCGGCTAACCGTTTCAACTTAGAAATGGGTTCACAGGATTATTATTTCCCGACTTTCGATACAGATAGGGAAAACGGCTGTATCCGTGATATGGCTCATGCTTATACCAAAGACGGTGGGCTTGCTATATTGAAAGGAAATATTGCCCTGAACGGATGTGTGGTGAAAACTGCAGGTGTAGACGAAAGCATATTTAAATTTAAAGGTACTGCTAAAGTCTTTCATTCGCAGGATGCTGCTTGTGAGGGCATACTTAAAGGACAGGTTGTTGCAGGAGATGTGGTAATTATAACTTACGAAGGCCCTAAAGGAGGTCCGGGTATGCAAGAAATGCTTTATCCTACATCCTATATCAAATCGAAACACTTGGGCAAAGAATGTGCCTTGATTACAGACGGACGTTTTTCAGGTGGAACATCAGGATTATCTATAGGGCATGTTTCTCCGGAAGCGGCTTCAGGCGGTGCTATCGGTTTGGTTCGCGATGGAGATATTATAGAAATAGATATACCGAACCGTTCGATCAATGTAAAATTATCCGATGCTGAACTCGATGCACGCCGTCAAGAAGAGTTGGCGAAAGGTAAAGACGCATTCAAACCGAATCGTGAGCGTGTAATATCCAAAGCACTTAAAGCATATGCAAGTATGGTAAGCTCGGCAGATTTGGGTGCAGTTAGGATAATAGAATAAATTCGGATATAAATTGGGTAGAGCAATGGGTCAAGTAGCCAATACTATCACACTAAACAAGAGAATGGACATCGTATTTTGTATAGATGATAATTATATTATGCCTTGCGGGGTTACAATGATTTCTTTATTGGAAAACCATAAAGACGATATAATTACTTTCCATACATTAGGTTTGGAACTAAAAGAAGAATCAAAAAAAAAGCTATCATCCATTTGTTCCCGGTATCGTAATGCATCGATATTATTCTACGATGTAAAAAAAGAGTTGCTAGATTCATATAAATTATCCTTGCAAAATTCCAAACACCTGAGTGTAGCCACATATGCCAGACTTTTCATTGAAAATATGTTGCCGCATGATGTGGATAAAGTTTTGTACTTGGATTGCGATCTGATAGTTGTTAACAATTTGTCTGAATTATGGAATACAAACATAGATGGTTATGCAATTGCCGGAGTTCAGGATTTTTATATATGCAATTCACGTCCGGATACTTTTGATAGATTAGATTACTCCAGTATAAAAGGTTATGTAAATGCCGGAGTATTGCTTATTAATCTGAAATACTGGAGAGAGAAAAAGTTGATAGATGTTTTCCTTAATTTTATCAGAGAAAAATATGACAATCTTGCATTCCATGATCAGGATGTTATCAATGGAACATTATACGACAGCAAGTTGTTTTTGCCGATAAAGTTTAATATTCTTAATTCATATTATATGACAGTGAATAATGATATAAACGGTCATGAAAATGAAGTATATAGGGCATTGGCAGATCCGGTAATCATTCATTATACCTCACCCGAAAAGCCTTGGCTCAGACTAAGCATGCATCCATTGAATCGAGAGTTTATAAAATATAAAAATCTCTCTCCCTGGAAAGAAGAGGCTTTAGCTTGGCCGAATATAAGCCTAAGCAGGAAATTCAGATATTACAAAAGAAAGGTACTATACGTATTAGGGTTGAAAAAGCCGAAATATATGGACATAAAAAAAGATTCCAGCACTGGAAAATATAATATAAAAAAAGGTAACATATGGATAACACAAAAATAACAGGAAGTGAAGCTCTTATCCGTTCATTGATCAATGAAGGAGTAGATACCATATTCGGATATCCGGGCGGTGCTATTATGCCCGTATTCGATGCTTTATACGATTTCAAGAAAGAAGTGAACCATATACTTGTTCGCCACGAGCAGGGAGCAACCCATGCTGCACAAGGATATGCACGCACTTCGGGTAAAGTCGGTGTGGCTCTGGTTACTTCGGGACCTGGTGCAACGAATGCCATTACAGGTATAGCCGATGCGATGCTCGACAGTACGCCGATTGTTGTTATCTCAGGTCAGGTAGTTTCTTCATTGCTCGGTAGCGATGCCTTTCAGGAAGCCGATGTAGTAGGTATCACACAGCCGATATCGAAATGGGCTTACCAGATACGCCGTCCCGAAGATATTGCATGGGCAGTAGCACGGGCATTCTATATTGCTTCCACAGGCCGGCCCGGCCCGGTTGTATTAGACTTGGCGAAAGATGCACAGTTCGGCCCGGTTGAGAATTTTGAATATAAGAAAGCTACATTCATCCGTAGCTACCAGCCTAAACCGGAAGTTAAACTTTTTGAAATAGAGGTTGCCGCACAAATAATAAACGAAGCTAAAAAACCGCTGGCATTAGTAGGACAGGGTGTAATACTCGGTAACGCCGAAAAGGAATTACTTGCATTTCTCGAAAAATCAGGAGTTCCTGCAGCATCTACCATATTGGGGCTTTCGGCTATTCCAACAAACCACCCTCTGCAAGTTGGCATGCTTGGCATGCATGGCAACATAGGGCCAAACAGGAAAACAAACGAGTGCGATGTGCTGATAGCTATCGGTATGCGTTTTGATGACCGTGTAACAGGAGATTTGAATACCTATGCCAAGCAGGCTAAAATCATACATTTCGATATAGATAAAGCCGAAATAAATAAAAATGTACCTGTAACAGCACGGGTATTGGGTGATGTTAAGGAGTCGTTACCATTGGTTACAGAAAGGCTAAAAGGTAATAAATATCCCGAGTGGCTTGCCGAATTTAAGGTATGCGATGAAGAGGAGTATAACTTTGTAATTAAAGACGAATTATATCCCGAATCGGGCCAATTAAAAATGGGTGAAGTAATAAATAAAGTATCGGAAGCAACAAATAATGAAGCTGTGCTTGTCACCGATGTAGGGCAGCATCAAATGTTGGGAGCACGTTATTTTAAATATAATAAAAGCCGCAGTCTTGTAACTTCGG
This sequence comes from Prevotella sp. 10(H), assembly GCF_000711235.1. GTDB lineage: Bacteria > Bacteroidota > Bacteroidia > Bacteroidales > Dysgonomonadaceae > Dysgonomonas. Next base: position 850,145 of record NZ_JOMI01000003.1, read on the forward strand.
GCGGATTGGGAACAATGGGCTTCGGCCTGCCTGCTGCCATCGGTGCCAAGTTCGGTGTACCTGATCGTACAGTTTGCCTTTTTGCAGGGGATGGCGGTATACAGATGACGATTCAGGAACTGGGTACTATTATGCAGACAGGTATCGATATTAAGATCATAATACTTAATAATCATTTTCTGGGTATGGTACGCCAGTGGCAGGAGCTTTTCTTCGAAGAAAGGTATTCGCAAACGGTAATGAAAAATCCTGAGTTTACTAAGATAGCAGAGGCGTACAATATTCCGTCGAAGAAAGTGGAAAGCCGTGAGGAGTTGGATGCAGCTATTCAAGAGATGCTAAACCACGAAGGGCCTTACTTGCTTGATGTACAGGTTGAAACTAAAGGTATGGTTTACCCTATGATTCCTGCCGGAACTTGTGTTACTAATATATTGCTGGGCAACGAATAAATAATTAGTAAATTTGGATATTAGCAAATTCGAAAATGATTTTAAGATATATTGTATTTTTATTATTTGCTAATATGCTAATTTTCAAATATTCAAATTAAAAAGCTATGGACAAAACATTATATACCATTACCATATTTTCAGAAAATACAGTTGGCTTGTTGAGTCAGGTAACCAGTGTTTTCACCCGCCGACAACTGAATATTGAAACCCTTTCTGTTTCTCCGTCGGCATTGCAGGGGATACATAAATTTACGATTACAGTATTCTGTGACGAGGAAACGATAAAGAAAGTTGTCCTGCAGATCGATAAACGTGTGGATGTCCTGAAATCATATTTTAATACCAACGATGAACTGGTATTTCAGGAAATAGCACTCTATAAACTGTCTACTGCCGAATTCCTTAAAATAGAGTCGGTAGAGGGGCTTATACGGAAATACAATGCCCGCATCCTGGATATTAATGAAAATAGTGTTGTTTTGGAAAAGACAGGCCACTATCAGGAAACGCAGGATTTATTCGAAGAACTGGGAAAAACGATAGGGGTACTTCAGTTTATCCGCTCGGGACGTGTAGCTATAACTAAGTCGAAAATAGAACGGCTGAGTGATATGCTTACCGAACTGGATAAGAAGCATAACCAACCTATTAATAATTAATAGTTATCAATAATCGTTAATACAGATTAGCTAACTTTGTGTTCCGGATCTTTAATTCTTAATTCTCATGATTGACTTTATCGGCAGATACGAATTTACTATAGATGCATACCTGACGGATTTCAGAGGAAAAGCAACTCTTCCCATGATTGGGGGATTTATGCTGCAGGCAGCTACCAAACATGCCGACGAGCGCGGCTTCGGTTATTCGTCCATGACTTCACAAAAGAGGGTATGGGTACTTTCGCGTATGGCGATAGAGGTGTTTGAATACCCGAAGAACGATACCGTTATGATTATCAAATCGTGGATTGTGAGCGTCAACAGGCTTTTCACGGAGCGCCATTTCGCAATGGAAGATTCTGAAGGGAAATTAATCGGATTTGCACGGTCTCTGTGGGCCTCAATCGATCTGGAAAACCGAAAGCCGACCAATTTACTTGAACTGGACGGTCTATCCGACTATGTGTATCAGAATCAGGATTGCCCGATAGAAGGCTTATCAAAAATTCCGGCACTCAAAGACAACTATGAACTTGCCACAGACTTTGTAGTCAAATACAGTGATGTGGATATCAATAAGCATTTGAACAGTATGAAGTATATAGAGCATTTTGTAGATGTATTCGATATCGATATGTTCAGGGAAAAGGAAATCCGGCGTATTGAAATCAATTATGTATCGGAAGGTAAATATGGTACGAAACTCGATATCAGGAAAAGGGAAGAATCCGAAGGAGTATTTATATTGGAAATGCGGGACGGCGATACCAATGTCTGTTCGGCAAAAGTAATATGGAAGTGATATAATCTTGAAACTTGAAATAATAAATTATAGTTCTTAATCAATTTAAACAAAACAGAAAAATGGCAGAAATGAATTTTGGCGGCGTTGTAGAACAAGTAGCCACCCGCGAAGAATTTCCATTGGAAAAAGCAAGAGAAGTATTGAAAAATGAAACTATCGCGGTTATCGGTTACGGTGTACAAGGCCCGGGACAAGCGCTTAATCTCCGCGATAACGGTTTCAACGTAATCATCGGTCAGCGTAAAGGTGGTAAGACTTGGGAAAAAGCAATCGCCGATGGCTGGGTTCCGGGTGAAACACTTTTCGAAATAGAAGAAGCAGTACAGAAAGGTACTATTATACAATATCTATTGTCCGATGCTGCCCAGATAGAAGTATGGCCTCGCATCAAACCATATCTGACTGCAGGTAAAGCTTTATATTTCTCTCACGGATTTGGTATCACATACAAAGAACGCACAGGAATTATTCCTCCGGCAGATATAGATGTTATCCTTGTTGCACCAAAAGGCTCGGGAACAAGTCTTCGCCGTATGTTCCTTGAAGGACGCGGATTGAATTCCAGCTATGCAATTTTCCAGGACGCTACAGGCCGTGCTAAGGAAAGAGTTATCGCTCTTGGTATCGGCGTAGGTTCAGGTTATTTATTTGAAACGGATTTCAAACGCGAAGTATACTCTGACCTTACAGGTGAACGCGGTACATTGATGGGTGCCATTCAGGGAATCCTTCTTGCACAGTATGAAGTATTGCGAGAAAAAGGACATACTCCGTCGGAAGCATTTAACGAAACGGTAGAAGAACTTACTCAGTCGTTGATGCCATTGTTTGCAGAGAAGGGAATGGACTGGATGTATGCCAACTGTTCTACTACAGCTCAACGCGGAGCTCTCGACTGGATGGGGCCTTTTCATGATGCGACCAAGCCTGTATTCGAGAAATTGTATAACGAAGTAGCTTGCGGAAACGAAGCTCAACGTTCTATAGATACGAACTCTCAACCGGATTACCGCGAGAAACTGGAAGAGGAATTGAAAGCGCTTCGTGAAAGCGAAATGTGGCGTACAGGAGAAGTTGTCAGAAAATTACGTCCTGAAAATAATTAAGAAGATATTATCTATAAAATAAAAAGACCGGATTCAAACAGAATCCGGTCTTTTTTATAACTGTTATTTATTCGTTAATTAGAGTATTGCGGAAGCGGTATCTGCTGGTAATATTGCAATGTCCGCTTTTTAGTAGCAGCGTCTTTCACGATAATATCCTGATTTATATAATCAGTCCATATCGTGCGTACCTCATCGCTTTGGATGTTTGAAGTATAATTTCCACTATTGCTAATCACATCTACAATTCTCTGAAACTTTTTGCGCTGGTCGGTACATTCTATTGTGAATGATGCTTGCTGGTTGTTTGTAGCAAAGAAAATGAGTGTATCTATATTTTCTTTCCTGATATATTTAAACATAACTATCTCGTTTAAGAGAGTGGAATAAATCATCTTGTTTTGCAGAGTTACAACCAGATTTGCATTAGAAATATTTATGACGTATGTTTTTACAAAATATTTCTTAAGCAAAAAATACAAGATTATTATTGCAGGGATTGTGATGAGAAGGAACGATTCAATGCCATTATCCAACATAGTCTGAGATAAACAGATAATAGCGGTCAGAAAAGCCAGGAGTATCAACGAAGCACTTATTATTAAGGCTTTTCTATTGAAGGTTTTAAGCTTGTATGATTTCATTATTGCTTTATTGTGTTCCATTTATGTTATTAAGAAAAATCCTTTTTAACATTTTTATTATTAGAAACTAGCACACTGCCTATATGCCACTACAGGCTATCAACTTATTTTCTAAACTTAGAAAATCATTATTACCCAAACATCTGTAATTAAAGAAGTCTAGATCTGGGCTCAATTATTACTTAATAGTCAAAGTAAAAACACATTTCATCCTTTATATAATTGTAAATCCAATACAATTATTACTGAACATTCTTTAAAATAATTTCACAAAAGTATGAAAGTAATTTATAAATAAAAAATATTTAATATTAAAAATATTGATATGTAATAAAATGTAAAGAAGAAGGCATATATCCGAAACGGATATATGCCTTACTTGTAACTTTATGCTATTATTTTGTTAGATAGCTTTTATTTCTTTCAATATGACATTGGTTTTATGAACTGCTGCTGCCGATGCCTCAAATTTTTCTTTTTCTTCTGCAGAGAGTTTCAGGTCTATAATCTTTTCCCAACCGTTTTTGCCGAGCACTACAGGAACACCGATGCAAATATCATTTTGTCCGTATTCACCTTCCAGTGTTACACAACATGGAATAACTTTCTTCTGGTCGTGTAGGATAGATTCTACCACATATGCTCCGGCAGCTCCGGGTGCATACCATGCTGAAGTTCCCAGCAGACCTGTAAGAGTGGCGCCTCCAACCATGGTGTCGGCCACCACTTTATCCAGAACTTCTTTAGAAAGAAACTCCGAGACAGGAATGCCTTTATATGTGGCAAGACGTGTAACCGGTATCATTGTAGTGTCGCCATGTCCCCCGATTACCATACCCTCTACTTCATTCGGGTTGCAACCGAGTGCTTCGCTCAGATAATATTTAAAGCGTGAACTGTCGAGCGCTCCACCCATACCTACGACGCGATTTTTAGGTAGTCCGGTAACTTTAGAAGCAAGATATGTCATGGTATCCATAGGATTGGAAATGATAACGAGAATGGCGTTCGGTGAATATTTAAGAATGCTTTCAGCTACGCTTTTTACAATGCCTGCGTTTACACCGATCAGTTCTTCTCTTGTCATACCCGGCTTGCGCGGTATACCTGATGTGATAACTACTACATCTGAATTTGCAGTAGCTGCATAATCGTTAGTTACACCTTTGATACGGGAATCAAAACCCAATAACTGGGCTGTCTGGTTCATATCAATAGCTTTTCCTTCCGAAATACCTTCCTTTACATCCAGCATTACCACTTCATCTGCTACTTCATTGAATGCAAGTACGTTTGCACATGTAGCACCAACATTTCCGGCTCCTACGACTGTTACTTTTGACATAATATTATTTTTTTATATTGTAAATGAATAACTTTGATTCTGGTATTTTAATAGTCGGCCATATCCCGTTTATCATATAGTATGTGTCTGAAAAAGACTAGCAAATGTACATGCTTATTCTGATATAAAGAAGATTTTTATACTCAAAAATGCCCTGATTTATTAAAAAAAGCGAAAGCCTGCTGTCCTATTGTTTATTATACTCAAAAACATATATATTTGTAGTCGCGTAATATTTTTAACATAATCATGGACACAGAAAAGAAGGATAATTCTAAAATATTAATAATCATTATAGTATTATTGCTTGCGGCTATGGCCATTGGTGGTTATTTTATATTTAGTCAGAAAACTCAGATAGACGAACTTCAGCAAGAAAACAGCCTGAGTAAACAACAACTGGAAGATGAATATGAAAGTTTGTCGATGCAGTATGAAGGTTTCAAACTGAATATCAAGAACGACTCCTTACTTCAAAGGCTGACTAACGAACAGGCTAAGGTTCAGCGTTTGCTTGAGGAATTGAAAACCGTAAAAGCAGATAATAAGGCTGAAATTAACCGCCTGAACAATGAATTGGCTACCCTGCGGAAAGTCCTGAAATCTTATATAATACAGATCGACTCACTTAATAAGGCTAATGAGCAATTGAGGCTGGAGAAAAAAGAAATTACAAATAAATACCAGGAAGCTACGCGATCGTTGAATGAAGTTTCTCAGCAGAAACAAAATCTGACAGAGAAAGTTACGCTGGCAGCTAAACTGGATGCCACAGGTATAAGTGTGCAGGCAACCAATAATAAGGGAAAAGTACAGAAAAAGATAAAGAAAATAGAACAGTTGATTATAAACTTTACTATCACTAAAAATATAACAGCCGAGCCGGGTGAGCGTACATTATTCTTACGCATAATGAAACCCGATAACGATGTGTTAACCAAGAGTAGAACAAATGTTTTCCCATTCGAAAATAAGGATATAAACTATTCTATAAAGAAAATTATCGAATACGGAGGAGAAGAAGTGCCTGTTACTATGTACTGGAATGTGGAAGAATACCTTATGCCCGGCACATACAGGGTAGATATATTTGCAGACGGTAACCGTATAGGAATGAAATCATTTACACTGGAAGACTGATGAAAATAGTAGAAGCTACCGAAGAACACCTGTTTATTATTCAATCCCTTTCGGACAAAATCTGGCCGCCTACTTTTGCCGATATACTTACCGAAGAGCAGATTGTGTATATGATGGATATGATGTATAGCACCGATTCGTTGAAAAAGCAGATGGGAGAGTTAAATCATCATTATCTGCTGGCTCAGGAAGACGGCGAATATTTAGGATTCGTATCCTACGAAACTAATTATAAAGAAGAGAATATAACAAAAGTACATAAGATATATGTTTTGCCTTCACTGCATGGTAAAGGCGTTGGCTGTTTCTTTATAAATACTGTCGGTGAGATAGCGATGAAGAACGGTAATAAAGAATTATCTTTAAATGTTAACCGCTTGAATAAAGCCATTGATTTTTATAAAAAGATGGGATTTGAAATTGTAAAAACAGAAGATATCGACATCGGCAACGGATTCCTTATGGAAGACTACATAATGAATAAAAAGCTCTGATCAATTAATCAATTTTTTACATTTATCTGTTGTTTATTCAACAAATAATATATATTTGCAGAATACAAGTTATCTGTGCCGATTTGTTATGCCCCTGTGTAATCTGTGCATTTGATTTGTTCGCGAGTGATTTATAGAGTAGTAACAAGATTTTCAAACCAATTATTTCTATTATTTTCGGAATACCCAGAATTTGTTTCGAATAATTTCGGTAAAAATATTACCTAAAGATAATATTTGTTAATAATTATGTTATATTTGCCTCTTAGTCGGTAATAACAAGAGCAATAAAATCATAAAATAAAGTAAGTATATCACTTTATAAAGTTTGTACGGCCTTTTTTATTATATTTTTGCTTCGTTTGTTGACAATGTGATAAAAGTGAATATTAATCAAAAAAAATTAATACGCATGAAAAAACTTCTAACCCTATCTTTAATTTTGTTTCCAATGAGCCTTATGGCCAGTGAAGCAGACTTAAAAGTTCCTGATCTGGGAAGTGGATACAATCTTCTGCTTTGGGGCCTTTTAATTCTGTTGCTTGGCATTGCGTTTGGCTTAGTGCAGTATTTTCACATTAAGAAATTGCCTGCACATAAATCGATGCTCGCTGTATCGAAAACAATTTTTGAAACATGTAAGACCTACTTGCTGCAACAAGGAAGGTTTTTATTTTATCTACTGATAATCATATCGGTAGTTATGCTTATTTACTTCGGTTTCCTCTCCAGTCCTGAAATAGTGGCCTCGGGAGAAGTCAGTCGCGCTATGTTCCTTACCTTCGTCCTTTTCTGGACGGTGTTAGGTATTCTGGGTTCATATGGTGTGGCATGGTATGGTATCCGTATCAATACGCTGGCTAATTCGCGTACCGCATTTGCTTCACTACGCAAGCGTCCGTGGGATGTAGTAAGTATACCTCTGAAAGCCGGTATGAGTGTGGGAGTGATGCTTATTACGGTCGAACTTATAATGATGCTTGTTATACTGCTCTTTGTTCCCGGAGATATGGCGGGTGCCTGTTTGATCGGTTTTGCTATCGGTGAATCGCTGGGGGCTTCCGCTTTGCGTATTGCCGGTGGTATCTTTACCAAGATCGCTGATATCGGTGCCGACCTTATGAAAATAGTATTCAACATCAAAGAGGACGATCCGCGCAATCCGGGTGTGATAGCCGACTGTACCGGAGACAATGCCGGAGATAGTGTAGGGCCGACAGCCGACGGTTTTGAAACATACGGAGTAACAGGCGTTGCTTTAATTTCTTTTATTATACTTGCTGTACTCAATGTAGAATATCAGGCTGTATTTATTGTATGGATATTCGTTATGCGTCTGATGATGCTATTCACTTCTATATTGTCATATTATATTAATCAGGGTATAGCAACAGCTAAATATAAAGCTGCCTCAAAGTTCAATTTCGAAGTGCCTCTTACTGCCCTTATATGGATTACTTCTGTGGTATCTATCATAGCGACCTATGTTGCTAGCTATTTCATGCTGAAAGAAATGCCTAGCGGATTGTGGTGGAAACTCGCTTCTATAATAAGTTGCGGAACATTAGCCGCAGCAGTCATACCGGAACTTACAAAAGCATTTACCAGCTCGGCATCGCGCCATGTGAAAGAAGTGGTGATAGCTTCGCGTGAGGGAGGCCCGTCTTTAAATATCCTTTCGGGTATGGTAGCCGGTAATTTCAGCGCATTCTGGAAAGGGCTGACTATCGCAGCACTTATGGCTGCAGCCTATTTTATCTCTACTCAGGAACTGAGCGATATAATGATGCATCCTTCTATTTTTGCTTTTGGTCTTGTCGCTTTCGGGTTACTTGGTATGGGGCCCGTTACTATCGCTGTCGACAGCTATGGTCCGGTAACAGATAACGCCCAGTCGGTTTTTGAACTTTCGCGTATAGAGCATCTGCCGGAAATATCTTCGGAAATAAAGAAAGATTTTGGTTTCGAACCTGATTTTGAAAAAGGTAAGGAATTCCTTGAAGAAAACGATTCAGCAGGAAATACTTTCAAAGCAACAGCCAAACCTGTACTTATCGGTACAGCAGTAATTGGTGCTACTACAATGATCTTCTCTATAATCCTTGTGTTGGAGAAATTGGGATTACTCAATATCGATCTTATCGCTGCCCCTGTATTATTAGGCTTTATTTGTGGAGGAGCAGTTGTTTATTGGTTCTCCGGAGCATCTATGCAGGCGGTTACTACAGGAGCATATCGTGCAGTGGAGTATATAAAGAAGAATATTAAACTGGATAAGGATGAGGCTGATATCGAGGATTCTAAGGCCGTTGTAAAAATATGTACCCAATACGCTCAGGTAGGTATGTGGAATATATTTCTGGCATTACTTTTCATTACTTTAGCTTTTGCCTTTATCGACCCTAATTTCTTTGTAGCTTACCTTATATCCATAGCAGTGTTCGGTCTGTTCCAAGCCATATATATGGCTAATGCCGGAGGTGCGTGGGACAATGCCAAAAAGATCGTAGAGGTAGAACTGAAAGAACGTAATACGCCTCTACATGAAGCTACAGTAGTTGGCGATACTGTAGGTGATCCATATAAAGATACATCTTCCGTATCATTGAATCCGATAATTAAATTCTCTACATTGTTTGGATTGCTGGCGGTGGAAATAGCTATCGAGTTACCTGATTATTGCCACTGGGCGGGATTGGTATTCCTTGCAGCTGCACTTGTATTTGTATACCGTTCATTCTATTCGATGAGGATTTTAAAGAAGTAAGTAAAACATTATATAATTTGGAATAGGAGGCTAGTGGATAAGTTTATTCGCTGGCCTTCTGTTTTATTCATGCGAGTTTAGGCTTAAAAATATTGTTCTATTCAATAAAAAAATATGAAATTCTTTTTGTGCGTCAGCTCTCCGTGCATTAGTTCCCAAATCGGGCACCTGTCCGGTGCAGTCGGCGTAGAAAGGGAGGGGGCGAAGCCCGTTTGTCACTTTCAGCCGACAAGCCGTTGACAGGTCGACGGGGAACGAAGCACTAGCTTTTTGCATCCTTTTGGGCAATGCCAAAAGGATGGACAAGCCCGGGAGGGCGCGGCAGAAATGAGATAAAGACTGAATGTCAAACAAAAGATGAAAATTTGATAGAGATAATAGAGCATTTTATTTCAACCCCCGATATGCATTAAAAAATATACAGCGATAATCTGCAATATTGACATACTGTTTTACACAGTCATTCCTATATTTATTTATAACTTTGCGCAGATTTATTCACGTAAAAAAAGAAAAAATGTCAACATACACAGAAGACAACCGCAAGGTTACAACACGCCGCCTGACAGAAATGAAGCAGCGCGGCGAAAAAATATCGATGCTCACAGCCTATGATTATTCTATGGCTTCTATTATCGATCAGGCCGGAATGGATGTCATACTGGTGGGAGATTCGGCTTCTAATGTTATGGTGGGAAATATTACAACCCTGCCGATGACTCTCGACCAGATGATATATCACGGGCGTTCGGTAATGAATGCGGTGAAACGTGCCTTAGTGATTGTAGATATGCCATTCGGTACGGTTTCGGGCAATCCGTTGAAATCGTTGGAATATGCTATCCGCATGATGAAAGAAACCGGAGCCGATGCTCTCAAAATAGAGGGTGGGGAAGAGATTATCCCGGATATAAAGAAAATTATCGATGCGGGTATTCCTGTAATGGGACATCTGGGATTAATGCCGCAGTCTATCAATAAATACGGTACATACAATGTCAGGGCAAAAGACGATGCCGAAGCTGATAAACTGATAAAAGATGCCCTTTTACTTCAGGAAGTAGGCTGTTTCGGTATGGTGCTGGAAAAGATTCCGTCCGAACTAACGAAGACTGTCAGCAGTCAATTGACTATCCCGACTATCGGTATCGGAGCAGGCCCCTATGCCGACGGACAGGTACTTGTTGTACATGACATGTTGGGGATAAATAAGAATTTCTCACCTAAATTTTTACGCCGTTATGCCGATTTATATACGGTAATGACGGAAGCTGTGCAGAATTACATTAAAGACGTGAAGACAACTGATTTTCCAAACGAGAGCGAAAGCTATTAAAATTTATCTATATATTAGTTTATAGCTCTCCGGATGTTCAATTCAGAATTGAATATTTAAAGAGGGGAAAAATCGTTACCTTTGTTACTTTTTAACTACGTATAGTTAATAAATGTAAAATAATAGATACGAGTAAACAGGTAAATAAGTAAACGAGTTATTTAACTTTTATCTTGTATCTTGTTTACTTGTCAACTGAAATTTCCGTTACTTTCGTTACTTTTTAACTATATATGGTTAAAAAATGTAATTTATGTTTTTCTAACTCTATAAAAAAATGAAAGTCTGTATAGCCGAAAAACCAAGTGTAGCACGCGAAATAGCCGGAATACTGGGAGCTAATGCCCGCAGAGACGGATATTTCGAGGGTAATGGCTATCAGGTAACATGGACTTTCGGGCATTTCTGTACCTTGAAAGAACCGCACGAATACGCTCCGCAGTGGAAGCAATGGTCACTCGATCTGTTACCTATGATTCCGCCCCGTTTCGGGATAAGGCTGATAGAAAACGAAGGTGTGAAGAAGCAATTCGGAGTAATAGAGAAGCTGATTTCGGAAGCGGAAGAAGTTATCAATTGCGGTGATGCCGGACAAGAGGGCGAACTTATCCAGCGCTGGGTAATGCAAAAGGCGCAAACCAAAATTCCGGTGAAACGTCTTTGGATATCATCCCTTACCGAAGATTCTATCCGTGAGGGCTTTAATAACCTGAAAGATCAATCGGCATTTGATAAGTTGTATGAAGCAGGGCTTTCCCGTGCGATAGGGGATTGGCTACTGGGTATGAATGCCACACGCTTATATACTGTAAAGTATGGACAAAACAGGTCTGTACTGTCCATCGGGCGGGTACAGACGCCGACTCTGGCACTGATTGTAAACCGTCAACTGGAAATAGAAAACTTTAAGCCCGAGCCTTATTGGGAATTGAAGACTGTATATCGAGATACGACATTTTCTGCTACTAAAGGACGTTTTACCGTAAAGGAAGAGGGTGAAAAATTTCTTGAAGAAATTAAGCAGTCCGATTTTGAAGTAACCGATGTTTCGACAAAGAATGGCGAAGAGCTTGCGCCACGACTGTTCGACCTCACAGCCTTACAGGTGGAGTGTAACAAGAAATTTGCTTTCTCGGCAGAAGATACCCTAAAGACTATACAGTCGTTATATGAAAAGAAGCTGACTACTTATCCACGTGTGGATACAACTTATCTGAGCGATGATATGTATCCAAAAGTACCCGCTATATTGCGCGGACTGGCAGGATATGAAGAACTGGCAAAGCCTGTGCTGGCTTTACCCAAAATACCGAAAACGAAAAAAGTATTCGATAATAGTAAAGTGACAGATCACCACGCCATTATCCCTACCGGAGTACGGGCAAATAATATATCGGCTGAGGAGAGGAAAGTATACGATCTTATCACACGCCGCTTTATCGCTGCTTTCTATCCGAATTGTAAGATTGCAACTACTACCGTATTGGGTGAAGCCGCCAAAGTTGAATTTAAAGTTACAGGCAAGCAGATACTGGAGCCGGGGTGGCGTGTAGTATTCGAGAAGCCGTCTAATAATCCGAATCAGGAAGAGGAAGAAAACGATAAAGGGGATGAAAACCTATTACCTGCCTTTGTAAAGGGAGAAGTCGGCCCTCACGAACCCGCCTTAAATGAAAAATGGACACAACCGCCAAAGTATTATACCGAAGCGACCTTATTGAGGGCAATGGAAACTGCCGGAAAACTGGTTGAAGACGATGAACTACGAGATGCATTGAAAGAGAATGGTATAGGGCGCCCGTCTACACGTGCGGCAATAATAGAAACTTTGTTTAAGCGGAATTATATCCGCAAAGAACGGAAAAACCTCTATGCTACCCAGACAGGTGTGGAACTGATAGGAACGATAAAAGAGGAATTGTTGAAGTCTGCAGAACTCACCGGCCTTTGGGAAAAAAAACTGCGTCAGATAGAAAAGAATGAATACGACCCGCGGCAGTTTATTGATGAGTTGAAGCAAATGCTTACTGAAATTGTGGCGAATGTGAAAAGTGACTGGGGTAGCCGGATTACAATAACTGAAGCAGTGAAAGTGGAAGCTGAAAGACCCAAAAAGGCGCCTAAAGAAAAGAAACCTGCTTCGGAGAGAAAACCGAGGGCAAAGAAAGAGAAAGCAGAAAAGGTTGTTGCTTTGGATAACCAACAAACTATTAACCCTGAGAAACTTATCTGTCCGTTCTGTAAGAAAGGAACCGTCCTGAAAGGAAAAACCGCCTATGGATGTTCCGAATGGAAATCGGGATGTAACTTTCGCCTGCCGTTTGAGGAAGCGGGTGAAGATCCGGCAAACACTATTGAGAAAATGAGAACTTAGTCGTTAATTTTGTACATAACCATATATACCATGAGGCACATTACACCAGAACTAACTGCCAGCCTGTTTGATCATTTTGGAAATCCACGTCAGGAAAGAATAGGGGATAAGCCTGCTTACCGTATAGAAACATTCAGGGAACTAGTAGAGCATGTTGCCGGATTATCTTTTAAGAACAAAGATCATTTGTTGTATTATCGGGGCCAGAACGATGATTACAGGAATAAAGCTAATGTGTCTACATTTTATCCCAGTATCTATCGGGGTGATCGTTTATCACCAAAAGAACTGACAGAGCGTTTCAAAAAACTGAAAGAAGCAGGACGGATTCTTTCCGACTTGTCAGAAAAGCAAAAAATAGAAGGGCACAGGGAAATAAAGAAAAGAAGGAATGTGCAATGGAGTATTCTGCAACATTACGAGGTCTGTGCGACGCCTTTTCTCGATATTACACACTCTTTGCGTGTTGCCTGTTCGTTTGCTATTCTAAATAATCCGGCAGAAAAAGCTTATGTATTTGTTTTTGCCATGCCTTATCTTACCAATCGTATCAGCATCAATTCGGAGCATGACATAATCAATATACGCCTGCTCAGTATATGCCCGCCAACAGCTTTCCGTCCATATTTTCAGGAGGCATATCTTGTGGGCACCGACGGCATTTCAGATAAGTATGAAACCAAAGGAGAACTGGATTTCAATAACCGGCTTGTAGCCAAATTTGAAATACCAAACGATGAATCTTTCTGGGGAAAGGACTTTCACGGCATTCCTTATGATTTGTTGTATCCGGAGAATGATCCTATATTGGATTTATGCAGGGAAGTGAAGATATTAGCTGACGGCCTGTAATATACAGTGTAGATTATGAAGAAAATCAAAAGAAAAAGCCTGCAAATAATTGCAGGCCTGTATTGTATATGGCAAGTTCTAAGTATTTATTCTCTGTCCTGATATTTATAATCTGCTAATAGCTCTTGCAGACGTTTTCTGGCAAAGAAAATACGGCTCTTTACCGTACCGATAGGCAGGTTTAGCTGTTGAGCTATTTCTTCATATTTGAAGCCTGTAACGTGCATTGAGAAAGGTACCTTATATTCATCTGAAAAGCTGTTTATCACCTTAGTTATTTCAGATACGGTATATGCACCTTCGGGGGTATCGAATCCTGAATCCTGTGGCATATTCAGATGATACAGGTTTTCAGTCTGGTCGATCATAGTCTGGCTACGAACTACCCGGCGATAATTGTTAACGAAAATGTTGTGCATTATAGTGAACACCCAACCTTTGAAGTTCACATTTTCGTAATATTTTTCTTTGTTGTCAAGAGCTCTTAATGTTGTCTCCTGTAAGAGGTCTTTTGCTTCTTCTCTGTTTGATGTAAGAGTGAGTGCAAAATTCATCATATTATTCTGTAAGTCAATTAACTTATCTTCAAAACCATTGTTATTTTTACTTATAGTTGCCATGTTATATGTGTTTTAAGTTGGCGTAATCTTAATTATTTATTATAGTCACAACCATCTATTTTAATAACGCTTTATTTCTTTCTCTGGTTGCTTGAAACAAAGGTATCTACTTTTTCAGGTTTAACTTAAAAAAAAATATTGTGGCGGTTCAAAAATGTTAAAATAGCTTATTCTGAATTGGTAAGTATTTTATTTTTAAATGGTTAGTAAAATTTAAAAATGCTTATATATGTCATAAATAATTTCTATCAATTAAAAAAACATATAAATAATATTTCTCTGTCCACGACAAAATGTCATCACTGACTCATTTGGCATTTATTTTGTCATCATCTCCGAAAACAAATATACAACTAAAATATTAATAATCATGCAACAAAATGGAAAAATCGGGGTTACTACTGAGAATATTTTCCCCATAATAAAGAAATTTTTATATAGTGATCATGAAATTTTTCTACGCGAACTGGTTTCTAATGCCGTAGATGCTACACAAAAACTAAAGACTTATGCTTCTTTGGGCGAGTTTAAAGGCGAGTTGGGAGAACTCTCTGTAACTGTGAAGATAGATAAGGATAACGGTACTCTTACAATATCTGATAAAGGTATAGGAATGACCAGTGAAGAAATAGATAAGTATATCAATCAGATTGCGTTTTCTTCTGCTAATGAGTTTCTTGATAAGTATAAGAAAGATGCAAATTCCATTATAGGGCATTTCGGACTTGGTTTTTATTCTTCTTTTATGGTTTCTAAAAAAGTGGAAATCGTAACCAAGTCATTTAAAGAAGGGACGGATGCGGTGAAATGGAGTTGCGACGGTTCTCCGGAATATACAATTGAAACAGTCGAAAAAGCAGACAGAGGCACAGACATTATATTATATATAGACGATGAAAACAAAAACTTTCTGGAAAAAGGAGAGATAGACAAATTATTGAAGAAATACTGCCGCTTCCTTCCTGTACCTATCGTATTCGGTAAAAAAACAGAATGGAAAGACGGAAAATCAGTTGAAACTGATGAAGATAATGTAATAAATGATACAAATCCGCTTTGGACACTTAAGCCTGCCGACCTGAAAGATGAAGATTATAAGAAATTCTATCAAGATTTATATCCTTTCTCAGATGAGCCGATGTTTTGGATACACCTGAATGTAGACTATCCTTTCAAATTGACAGGTATTCTTTATTTCCCCCAGATAAAGAGTAATGTAGATATGAATCGTAATAAGATTCAGCTATATAGCAATCAGGTGTTTGTAACCGATTCGGTAGAAGGTATTGTACCTGAATTTCTTACTTTGATGCACGGGGTGCTGGATTCACCTGATATTCCATTGAATGTGTCACGTTCATATCTGCAAAGTGATCAGAATGTGAAAAAGATTTCAAATCACATTACTAAAAAAGTAGCAGACCGCTTGGAAGAGATTTTTAAAAACGACCGTACGCAATATGAAGAAAAGTGGAACAGCCTGAAACTGTTTATAGAATACGGTATGCTTACCGATGATAAATTTTATGACAGGGCACAGAAATTCTGCCTGTTGAAGAATGTGAACAGTAAGGCTTTCACTTTTGAAGAATATAAAACATTAATATTGTCCAATCAGACGGATAAAGACGGTAATATTATTTATCTGTATGCTAATAATAAAGACGAGCAATACTCATATATCCGTACGGCGGAAGATAAAGGATATGACGTTATTCTTTTCGACGGACAACTGGATGTCCACATGGCAGGCATGTTGGAACAAAAATTTGAAAAGAGCCGTTTTGTAAGGGTTGATGCCGATACTATCGATAATTTGATTCCAAAGGAAGATAGTAAGGAGGTGACCCTGACTGATAGACAAAAAGAAGAGCTTAAAGAAGCTTTTATATCACAAATACCCACAATAGATAAGACTGAATTTATAGTAGATTATAAAGCGTTAGACGAGAAAGCTCAGCCGATTCAGATAACTCAGAACGAGTTTATGCGCCGTATGAAGGAAATGTCGGCTATGCAAACCGGAATGGGATTCTATGGTGAGATGCCGAATAGCTACAATCTGGTATTGAATGTAGAGCATCCTCTTATCAAAAATATTATGAGAGAAGTAGACGGTAAGGAAAAAGAAGCCGTGGATGCATATGCAGCAGAAAACTCAAATATCCGCCAGCTGATAGATTTGGCTTTATTATCTAATGGTATGTTGAAAGGTGAAGCTTTGAATGATTTTGTAAAACGAAATATGGAAAATATCTGATCTGCAGATATATAAAAAACAAAGGCTTAAGAATCATTCTTAAACCTTTGTTTTTATTTGTTTATCAGTTAATTAGTAATCCCTAATTTGGCTTTCACTTGCGGATTTGCATCGATAGCTCCTGTACCTACATGTAATAATGCATTTGCACTTATTATATAAGTATAGCTGTTTTCATCGCCGACATCTTTTATGGCCTTCATCAGTTTCTGTTGAAGGGGAGCAAGAAGAGTTTGCTGCTCTTTTTCTATTTCTTGCTGGCTGTTTTGTACATATGTACGGTATCTTTCCTGAAAGTCCTGTATTTGCTTTTGCCTATCGTTCAGAACCGCTTCAGTAAGGCTGTCAGTGGGTGTTTCTCCAAATCTTTTGAGCATGGCATCGTATTCAGCTTCCATTGCCGCAATATTTTTCTTCGCAGCCTCTGCCTTATTGTTCATTTGAGTTTCCACATCTTTCAGTTCCGGCATTTTTGAAAATACTTCATCTGCGTTTACATGAGCTACCTTATTCTGAGAAAAAAGAGATAGCGGTAAAAGTAACAGCACTAATAAAAAAGGTTTCATAGGTGAATATGTTTTGTTTTTAATAAGGTTTATATCACAAAGATAATATACTTTCTTATGTAAGTGTTTATCTCAATTATATGGCAACTTGTATTTATATATTATTAATAATAGATAAACGGCTGATATATAGAGTTTAACTATTAGCCTTTCGCATATGTTATAATTATTGTTGTCTGATTATCAATAATTAAATGCTTCCGGCTCGGATATTTTTTTATAATAACGAACATAATCAAAAAACAGAAAAATAAGATTTTTTAAGCAATGTATATGTAGGGAACAGAGTAGGAGAGGGATAATCTATTTTGACGATAGATTTGGATAGGATAACAATTGCAAATATCTTTATGCTTTTAATAATGATAAAATATGGAAATTGCGATTATAATCATATTGATTTTACTAAACGGGATGTTTTCTATGTCAGAAATTGCTGTAGTTTCAGCCCGTAAATCAAGCCTGAACAGTGAAGCTAAGAAAGGAAATAAATCTGCACAGGCAGCATTGAATCTAGCCAATCATCCTGACAGGTTTCTATCTACTGTGCAGGTTGGTATTACCCTCATAGGGATAATCACAGGGCTCTATTCCGGTGATGTATTGGCCGATGATTTTGCTAAAATCTTGAGTAAAACAGGTATTCCCGATCCATATGTGCTTACTGTTGCCAAAGTTAGCATAGTAGTAGTCGTTACATATTTTACAATTGTTTTTGGAGAGTTGGTTCCAAAACGTATTGGGATGAGTGCTTCGGAGAAAATATCCAAGTTTATAGCTCGTCCGATGCATATACTATCAATTATCGCTTCGCCTTTTGTCTGGATATTGTCAAAAAGCACATCGTTAATCTTTAGTTTATTGGGTGTAAAGTCCGGTGATACGAAAGTTACCGAAGAAGAAATTAAATCGATGGTTCGCGAAGGTGCGGAAGACGGTGAAGTGCAGATAGTGGAGCAGGATATTGTTGAGCGTGTATTTACACTCGGCGACAGAGACTTGGAATCGATAATGACGCATCGTGGAGATATTGTATGGATAGATACGGATATGACAAACGAAGAAATCATTAATATTATTCACGATTATCCTTTTGATAAATATCCTGTAGGAACTAAAGACCTCGATCATATTGAAGGCATTGCACATATCACGGATATGTTTGGTAAAATAGATAGTCCGGATTTTAATATATTGGATATTGTGCGTCCGGTTCATTATTTTTATGAGAATATGGAAGTTTACAGTGCACTGGAAGAAATGAAGGAGAAGCATATGCAGTATTCTCTTGTGTGTGACGAATTCGGGACTGTAAAGGGTATAGTTACATTGAAAGATATTCTGGAAGCATTAGTGGGAACCATACTTGATCCTCATGAAGAACCTGACATAGTTCAGCGACAAGACGGCAGCTGTCTTGTCGACGGGCAATGTTCGTTCTATGATTTTCTAACTTATTTCAAAAAAGGAGATTTATACTCAAAATATGAATATAATACTATAAGCGGTCTGATACTTGATTTACTCGGGCATATTCCCAAAACGGGTGAGCAAATTGAATGGAAAGGCTTTTCAATGGAAATAGTAGATATGGACGGCGCCCGTATAGACAAAGTTTTGGTAAAGAGAGATTAATATCCTTGAAGACACTAAAACTTATAAGTTGCCATAAGGCGTGCTTCGGATGTTTTGGAAAAGACATTTTCAAAATACCTGTAATTTGTATCCCGGGTATAGTTATAACCGATTCCGGTAAGGTACCATTGATTTTTCAGTTTCAGATCTACCCGTATGCAAAGTGCATGCAATATAGCCTGTGAATGATCGCCCTGTGCATTAAGGGTTTTTTCATTTACTGTTTCCCAATCTATATTCTGGTCATAACCTTTCCATGTGAACATACGGTATCCTTCATCACTTAACGATACACTTATTTTATCTTTGTAAGAAAGACTTCCCCCGAGCTTCCAGCTGAAGCCGCTGGCAAGGTTGTATATGCGGTCATCTAGTACATAATGGTCGCTAAGGGATGCGCCCAAAATAATTCCATTAAAATGTGCGAATGAAGAGAGTTCAAAATTTCTGAATCGTTTGCTTTTATGAATAAGTCCGGCTCCGAATGAGGCAGGAGCACAGAATTTATAAGGCACACGCGAGGAAACATCCGATATCGTATCAGAATCGTAATAGTCGAAATGCTGGTAAATTCCGATACTTAGGAAATCTTTAGAATTATCTATGAGTTCTGCCGAATAGAGGCGTCCCATAATATTTAATTGGCTGAGCATCGGTTGGGCTCCCTGTCCGTTTATATTGGCTTTGAAAGTGAAATAATCGAAGGGCCTTTTGGTTTCCGCCTCGAACCTGTCGCCATATTCTACATTTATATTCGTAGCAAATCCGATCCCTTGGTCGAATATTTCATCTTTCAATTCCAGAACCCTGACACCCATCGATACCTCTACGCTTATATCGGGTACGCCGAATTGCTTTCCTGATGTAGACCTTTTTTTCCACGCATCTCCCGTCATGATACGGGTAAGACCACGCATGGGGGATATTAGGAATGCTGCAGCTTCGAGACCGAATCTGGATGCACCAGTACGCCGGTCATCCAGTATGATATCGGATGTACGGTAAAAAACCTCACCAATAGCCATCCCTCCGATAGGAGTAGCTATAATATCATTTGTGGAAGGATATTCATTTTCCATAAACATTTCCCACATTGCACTCCCGGCTAAGGCAATACCTCCGGATTCCCAATAACTGAAACCGTTGGCACGTCCGGCATTGAAATGTAAATTACCGTGGTACGGATGCGCAAACATATTGGTTTCCATATTATCATTATCCCAGATAAAGCCTTTTTTGAAATTTCTTTTTACCGACTTCATACTGATGTATGCATAATCTCCCTTTTTTATATATCGGTCGAATGCCCATAAACCTATGTTGAATCCGACTGTAATCCCCCCGGCACGGTACCAGTTTTTTTTAGAATAGTAGGCTATATCTATCGAATCTGCTATCTTGGGCTTTGCTGTTTGATGACGCATCGTTATTTGTGAATACCCGCAAATAGGAATTAAGAAAAGGAGTAAAATTATGGTAAAATATTTGCGCATTCGTTTGTCAGGTTATCATTAAAGTAATGTCTATTTTTACAAAAATAAAATAAATCCATTATGCTTATAAGTGAAACAAAAAAGACAAAGATAGTCTTTGTCTTTTTTAATATATTTTCACATAAATATATTTTTGTGATACTTTCAGATTAAATTAATATAATCAGTGTGATACGGCTTTCAAGCCTACAACTGATGCTATTAATGTAAATATAAAAAATATCCGCATCAGATTTGCCGGTTCCTTAAATACGACTATTCCTAAAAGTACTGTACCTGCCGCACCGATACCGGTAAATATGGCATAGGCTGTTCCCATCGGTATAGTTTGAGTAGATTTTATTAATAATCCCATTCCCAAAAGGAGACATACAGCGAAAGCTATATACCAGTATGTCGATGTCGGTGCGGGTGCTATTTTTGCTTTAGATATGCAAAATGTAAACCCCACCTCAAATAAGCTTGCTAGTAGTAAATAAACCCAACTCATAATATTTTTATTTAATTTGATTTTCATTGAATGATCGTTCAATATATGAATAAAAAATATATCCTATTTTAATAGTTCAATATAATGGCTAAGTGATTTTTCGAGATTTTGTATCATATTTTGACCTTCGTATGAAAAAATGATCTGAAACCAGATACCATCCGTTATTGTAAATAGCTCGTTTGCAGATATCTTCACATCTATATTGTCTCTTATTTCTTTTTTTGAAATACTATTTGTTAATGCATATTCCCATCCGGTACGTTCTTTTTCTGTTGTTATCCGGTAATTGTTGCGGAATATGGTATCTCTTTGCATTACCTGATAGAATAAGAAGTGGTAATTCAGCATAGAGGCCTCTTTCACAATTTCTGTTTCATTAACGATATCAGCTATTGTTTTGTTTATCTTATCGAATCGGTTGCAGATAAATTCCGTAAATTCCTTTAGCGTGAGATCTTTTACTTTTCGTAACTCAAAATCGAAAATCTGGACAAAATATTTCTCGGTTACCTGTATAAACAAGTCTTCTTTATTTTTAAAATAATGATACAAAAGTCCTCTCGACAATCCGGTCGTATGCTGGATATCGGTAATAGATGTAGCATCGAAACCTTTAAGCAATAGAAGGCTGAATGTCTTTTTTAATATCAAGTCTTTTGTATCCATATTTTATTGTTGAACGATTGTTCAACAAAGGTAATGTTTTGAAACAACATAATCAAATGTTATTAATAAATATTTCTTAATATATAATTTATAAGGTATACATATCTTTTCATCCTTTTGTTTTAGTTGTACGGATTACAAAAAACTAATACCTTTGATTCCATAAAATTAATTAAATATATGAAATACAAATTTATTATGGCATTATTTCTTGGTGCGTCCCTACTATCCTGTAACTCTGTTGATAAAAAAGCAGAAACAGAAAAGGAAGCGCCTATTATAGGTAAGGTTGCGATTAAAGCAGAAAACGGAATAATGACTCCCGAAATCCTTTATAGTTTTGGGCGGGTATCCGACATACAGGTTTCTCCTGACAAATCAAAAATCCTCTATGGAGTTACGTATGTGAGTGTGGAGCAAAATAAAACTAATAGGGAATTGTTTACTATGAATGTGGATGGTTCCGATAAAAAGCAGATAACCCAGACTCCGAAGAGTGAAAATAATGCGGTATGGATTAAAGGCGGTGCAAAAATAGCCTTTCTCAGTAGTGAAAGCGGTTCTTCTCAAATCTGGGAAATGAATGCCGACGGTACTGGACGAATGCAAATCAGTGATATAGAAGGAGGGGTAAACGGTTTTGCTTTTTCGCCTGATGAAAAGAAAATTTTGTATTATAAAAATATCAAATTTGGTGAACGTACATCGGATAAGTATCCCGACTTACCGAATGCCTCGGGTCGCATTATAGAAGACCTGATGTATAAGCACTGGTCGGAATGGGTGGAAGAAATACCTCATAGCTTTGTTGCCGATTATGACGGAAGCAAAATGGCGGAAGGTATTGACATACTTGGCGATGAACCATATGAATGCCCTATGCTGCCATTCGGTGGTATGGAGCAATTGGCATGGAGTCCGGACAGTAAATCTATAGCCTATACTTGCCGAAAGAAAAAAGGTATGGAATATGCTTTGTCTACTAACTCGGATATCTATTTGTACAATATCGATACAAAAGAAACCAAGAATCTCACAGAGGGTATGATGGGGTATGATACGAATCCTGTCTTTTCCCCCGATGGTAAATACATTGCATGGCAGAGTATGGAGCGGGACGGCTACGAATCGGATAAGAACAGAATATTTGTCATGAACCTTGCGACAAATGAGAAAATATACGTTACAGAGAAATTTGACTATAATACAGATTATCTGGTATGGAACGATAATGAGAGCATCTATTTTGTATCGTGCGTAGAAGCTAAAACACATCTCTTTAAGGTTTATGTTCATACAAAAGAAATCAATCAGATAACAAAAGGCGATTATGATTATGAATCGTTTGGCATAGCCGGGGATAAATTAATCGCCCTACGCCATTCTATGTCGGCCCCTAACGAAATATATTCAGTAAATACATCTGACGGTGCGGCTCAGGAATTAAGTTTCGAAAATAAAGAAATAATGGGTCAGCTAAAAATGGGCAAAGTAGAAGAACGCTGGATAACTACTACTGATGGAAAGAGTATGTTAACATGGGTCGTTTATCCTCCGGACTTTGATCCGAATAAGAAATATCCCGCACTATTGTATTGTCAGGGAGGACCACAGAGTACGGTCAGCCAGTTCTGGTCGTACCGTTGGAATCTGCAAATGATGGCGGCCAACGGATACATTATTGTTGCCCCTAACCGTAGAGGACTCCCAGGATTCGGGCAAGAATGGCTGGAACAGATAAGCAAGGATTATGGTGGTCAGAATATGAAAGACTATTTATCGGCTATCGATGCTGTAGCAAAAGAGCCATATGTGAATGCTGATAAATTAGGCTGTACAGGTGCCAGCTATGGAGGCTTCTCTGTTTACTGGTTAGCAGGAAATCACAACAAGCGATTCAAGGCTTTTCTGGCTCATGCCGGTATCTTCAATCTGGAAGCTCAATATTTAGAAACCGAAGAAATCTGGTTTGCGAATTGGGATTTGGGCGGATCATTTTGGGATAGAAGCAATACTATAGCCCAACGTTCTTATGCTAATTCCCCTCACAAATTCGTTGAGAAATGGGATACGCCTATTATGGTTACTCATGGCGAGTTGGATTATCGTATTCTGGCTTCACAAGGTATGATGGCTTTCAATGCTGCTAAATTGAGGAATGTTCCAGCGCGTATGCTTATTTACCCAAATGAAAATCATTGGATAGCACAGCCTCAGAACGGGATATTGTTTCAACGGGAATTTTTCCGTTGGTTTGATGAATATCTGAAATAGATCAAGCAAAGTTTCTATATCTCAAGAGCCTGATGAAATAATATGCATCAGGCTTTTTGTTTAATTGTTTAGAAATGAATTCTATATAGAATTCGGATCGAAAAAGTTTCATTTTAATGTGAAAAATCTTTCTAAACCTATTGCAGGATTCAAATCCTTGTCCTATCTTTGCATCGCATTTGAGAGATAATGCAACTCCTAGAAACGGTGTGGTAGTTCAGCTGGTTAGAATACCTGCCTGTCACGCAGGGGGTCGCGGGTTCGAGTCCCGTCCATACCGCCGGGTAATGTATCAGATTAGGGGCTAGTAAGTTAATAGTCTGATAATCATTACAGGATTTACAAAAACAAATAAAAAAAGATGGCTATTCAGTCATCTTTTTTTATTTTTGTGCCCTTAAAATTGAAATAAAATGAATCAAAGGTCTTGTAATTGACCTTCATGTATCAGATTAGGGGCTAATGAATTGTAAATATTGTAACGGTAAGTGCAAAAAGGATGGATTTCAGAGAAATGGTTGTCAAAGATATAAATGTAAAGAGTGTAAAAAGAAACAACAAAAAGCATATAAATATCATGCTTACAATCCGCAAATAAATAGCACTATTATAACTTATACAAAAGAGGGGATTGGAATAAGAAGTGCTGCAAGACTTCTGAAAATATCTACTACAACTTTACTTAATCGAATAGTTTCAATTGCTAAGAACATAAAACAGCCTATTATAATATCCAAACAGGTTTATGAAGTAGATGAAATTAAAAGCTTTGTAAAATGCAAAAAAAATCTTATATGGATAGTATATGCTCTAAACCGAAAAACTAAAGAGGTTGTAAGCTACAATGTGGGGAATAGGACAAATGCTACATTAGAAGTAGTTACTAAAACTCTTGATCTATCTAATGCAACAAAAATATATACAGATAAATGGAGAGGCTACAAGTCATTAATAAATGGAAAAATTCATAGTACGTTTAATCGTGGAACGAATCATATCGAAAGACACAATCTGACACTTAGAACTCATCTCAAAAGATTGACAAGAAGATCAATCTGTTTTAGCAGAAGTGCAGTGATACTTTCTGCTGTTTTGAAGATTTACTTTTGGGGATAATAGCTATTTAATGTATTTTTTTAATAATACGATAATTACAAATCATATAGAAATCATAAAGTATATACAACAAATACGGATAAAGATAAAAACATTTTATAAATTTACGGTTTAGTTAACTTTCAATGGATTTACAATAAAAAAACTATAGATTATGAGGGTTCTTCATCAATTTTCTCATCTAGATGCAATTAGTATTCTTAAAGAAAAAAATTATATAATGAAATAATTGAATCACTCCATTTGGAATATATAAAAATGGAGAAAGGATTGGCACGTCCTATTAATGAAAAACTATCCGTAATTTTTAGTAATAATGGATGGGGAGATAACATAAAAGT